>NZ_JAQMYP010000049.1 GCF_028369295.1 Streptomyces sp. HD | reverse complement strand
CCGTCAGACCTCCACCACCACAGGCAGGATCATCGGCCTGCGTCGGTAGGTGTCCGAGACCCACTTGCCCAGGGTCCGGCGCACCAGCTGCTGGAGCTGGTGGGGTTCGACCACGCCGTCCTGGGCCGAACGCTCCAGCACCTCCGTGATCTTCGGGATGACCTCTGCGAAGGTGGAGTCCTCGATGCCGGAGCCGCGGGCCTGGATGTGCGGGCCGCCCGTGATCTTGCCGGTGGAGGAGTCCACCACCACGAAGACCGAGATGATGCCCTCGTCGCCGAGGATCTTGCGGTCCTTCAGAGCCGGCTCGCCCACGTCGCCGACCGAGAGGCCGTCGACGTACACGTAACCGGCCTGGACCTTGCCGGAGATCTTCGCCTTGCCCTCGATGAGGTCGACGGCGACGCCGTCCTCGGCGATGACGATGCGGTCGTGCGGGACGCCGGTCAGGGCGCCGAGTTCGGCGTTGGCGCGCAGGTGGCGCCATTCGCCGTGCACCGGCATCAGGTTCTTCGGGCGGCAGATGTTGTAGAAGTACAGCAGCTCGCCCGCGGAGGCGTGGCCCGAGACGTGGACCTTGGCGTTGCCCTTGTGGACGACGTTCGCGCCCCAGCGGGTCAGGCCGTTGATGACGCGGTAGACCGCGTTCTCGTTGCCCGGGATGAGCGACGACGCGAGGATCACCGTGTCGCCCTGGACGATGCGGATCTGGTGGTCGCGGTTGGCCATGCGGGACAGGGCCGCCATCGGCTCGCCCTGGGAACCCGTGCAGACGAGGACCACCTCGTGGTCCGGGAGGTCGTCCAGGGTCTTGACATCCACCACCAGGCCCGGCGGGACCTTCAGGTAGCCGAGGTCGCGGGCGATGCCCATGTTGCGGACCATCGAGCGGCCGACGAACGCGACCCGGCGGCCGTACTCGTGCGCCGCGTCCAGGATCTGCTGGATGCGGTGGATGTGGCTGGCGAAGCTCGCCACGATGATCCGCTTGCGGGCGTTGGCGAAGACCTGGCGCAGGACGTTGGAGATGTCCCGCTCGGGCGGGACGAAGCCCGGGACTTCCGCGTTCGTCGAGTCCGAGAGGAGGAGGTCGATTCCCTCCTCGCTCAACCGTGCGAACGCGTGCAGGTCGGTCAGGCGGTTGTCGAGCGGGAGCTGGTCCATCTTGAAGTCGCCCGTGTGGACCACCATGCCCGCGGGCGTGCGGATGGCCACGGCGAGGGCGTCGGGGATGGAGTGGTTGACCGCCACGAACTCGCAGTCGAAGGGACCGATCCGTTCGCGGTTTCCCTCCGCCACCTCAAGGGTGTACGGGCGGATGCGGTGCTCCTGGAGCTTGGCCTCGATCAGGGCGAGGGTCAGCTTGGAGCCGATCAGCGGGATGTCCGGCTTCTCGCGGAGGAGGTAGGGGACGCCACCGATGTGGTCCTCATGGCCATGGGTGAGGACGATGCCCTCGATGTCGTCGAGGCGGTCCCTGATGGACGAGAAGTCCGGCAGGATCAGGTCGATTCCGGGCTGCTCCTCCTCGGGGAAGAGCACTCCGCAGTCGACGATCAGCAGGCGGCCGCCGTATTCGAAGACCGTCATGTTTCGGCCGATTTCGCCGAGACCGCCGAGTGGGGTGACCCGGAGGCCGCCTTCGGGGAGCGGCGGGGGCGAGCCGAGTTCAGGATGCGGATGACTCAAAAGACTCTCCTCACCACGCGCGCCACGTACCGGTCGGGCACGTGGCGCGCGTGACGTTCGTGCAGAAGCAGTTGTCGTTGTGTGTAGTGCGCAGGCACCGGTGGCCTGCTTATTCAGTTGTGGAGTCTGCTGCGCGGCCGGCGCGCGAAGTCTGGTGTTAGAGCTGTACCCCGCCTGCGGCAAGATCGATCTTGAGCTGCTCGATCTCCTCGGGCGAGCACTCGGCCATGGGCGCGCGCAGGGGGCCCGCGGGCAGGCCCTGGAGGGCGAGCGCGGCCTTGGTCGTCATGACGCCCTGGGTGCGGAACATGCCGGTGTAGACCGGGAGCAGCTTCTGGTGGATCTCCGTGGCCTTCTGGACGTCGCCGGAGACATACGCCTCGACGAGCGCGCGCAGGTCGGGGGTCACCAGGTGGCCGACGACCGAGACGAAGCCGACCGCGCCCACGGAGAGCAGCGGCAGGTTCAGCATGTCGTCGCCGGAGTACCAGGCGAGGCCGGAGCGGGCGATGGCCCAGCTGGCTCGGCCGAGGTCACCCTTCGCGTCCTTGTTGGCGACGATGCGCGGGTGCTCGGCGAGGCGGACGATGGTCTCGGTACTGATCGGGACGCCGCTGCGGCCGGGGATGTCGTAGAGCATCACCGGCAGCTCGGTGGCGTCGGCGATGGCCTTGAAGTGCCGGTACAGGCCCTCCTGCGGGGGCTTGTTGTAGTACGGCGTGACGACCAGCAGACCGCGTGCGCCGACCTTCTGGGCCGCGCGGGCGAGCTCCAGGCTGTGGCGGGTGTCGTTGGTGCCCACTCCGGCCACTACGTGCGCCCGGTCGCCGACGGCCTCCACGACCGCTCGTACGAGATCCGCTTTCTCCACGTCGCTGGTGGTGGGGGACTCGCCGGTGGTGCCGTTGATGATCAGGCCGTCGTTGCCTGCGTCCACCAGGTGCGTGGCGAGCCGCTGCGCGCCGTCGAGGTCGAGTGCGCCGTCCGCCGTGAAGGGCGTGATCATGGCAGTGAGGACCCGCCCGAAGGGGGTCTGCGGAGTGGAGGTCGGAGCCATGGGTTACACGCTACTCGTTGCACACGGCCTGGTCTGCCCTCGGGGGGTGCGGGAAAGTCAGGACAAATATGGAGCCCGGCACTGCCTGCTCGGGGGTTCAAGCAGTGCCGGGTCCGTTTGATCAGGCTAGATGAACTTCTCTAAATGCCGCAATACGGACAGTTCATGAGGCTGACCCACCCCGCTGCCGTGGGTCGATGAGCACGGATCGCGCTACGGCGCCACCCGGCCGTTCGCATTGAAGGCGGCGTAGGTCAGCGGCATGAGCCTGGCCCACTCCGCCTCCATCTTCTCGCCGACCATCTCGATCTCCCGCTGCGGGAAGGACGGGACCTTCGCCAGCTCGTGCTGGGTGCGCAGGCCGAGGAAGTGCATCAGGGAGCGGGCGTTGCAGGTGGCGTACATGGAGGAGAAGAGGCCGACCGGGAGGACCGCGCGGGCGACCTCGCGGGCGACGCCGGCGGCGAGCATCTCCTGGTAGGCCTCGTACGCCTGCCGGTAGGAGTCCTCCATCACACGGCCGACCAGCTCCTGCTGGGCCTGGGTGCCCTCAACGAAGACGTACTTGCCCGGGCGGCCCTCCTGGACCAGCTTGCGGGAGGCGTCGGGGACGTAGAAGACGGACTGGAGCTCCCGGTAGCGGCCACTCTCCTCGTTGTACGACCAGCCCACGCGGTGCCGCATGAACTCGCGGAAGACGAAGATCGGGGCGCTGATGAAGAAGGTCATCGAGTTGTGCTCGAAGGGGCTGCCGTGCCGGTCCCGCATCAGGTAGTTGATCAGGCCCTTGGAGCGCTCGGGGTCCTTCTGCAGCTCCTCCAGGGACTGCTCGCCGGCGGTGGAGACGCGGGCGGCCCACAGCACGTCGGAGTCGGCCGCGCTGTGCTTGACCAGCTCGACGGTGACATCGCTGCGGAAGCTGGGCTTGAGGTCGTCGGCGGGGGTGTCGGTCACGGCTCGGAGGGTCCTTCCATCACTTCTGTGGGCGGCGCCCACTCTACGGGTCGGCACTGACAACGGGGCGTTCGGTGCCGGGTCGCGACATACACCGGCGAACTTCGGCGAATTTCTGTGAATTCGGCGAAACCGGGCACCTTTTGGGGCGTTCGCTCGTCTGTCTCGGTGACGGTCACTCATACGATCCCGAGAGGAGAAGCTTCCCGATGTTCCGTCGGCGCGAGCCCGTACCCTTCGCCTTCCTCGCCGAAGCCGACCGATTCCGCAGCGATGTCACTCCCCCGCCCCGTGAGCGGGCGTCCGCCGGTCAGATAGCCGGGCGCTGGCTGCTGGGGCTCACCATCGTCGCCGGGCTGGTGGGCTCACTGGTGCTCGGCATGCCTGCGCTGTCCACCGATACCTCCACACCGGCCCAGCAGTCACAGGCCTCACAGGGGCGCTGACTCCTGCCCCGCTGGCCGAATGGCGTGGGAGGCACCCCCATGGACCCCCGAGGGTGGTGAGCAGGGACGCGGGTCGATAGCCTCACCGGGCACAGCCCAAGCACGGATTGAGTGAGGACCAGTCGTGCCCCTGCCCTTCCTGACGGCCGACCGTACCTTCGAAGCGGCCGACGATGTCGCGCTGCCCTTCGAGGACCGTGACCGCTGGCGGCGGCCCTACCGTCCCGGTCCGTGGCGGGTGGGCGTGGCGGCGCTGTGGCTGCTGCTCGCCTCGTACGTGCTGTTCGCGGCCGTCATCATCGCCCTCACCGGCACGGTGACCGGGGCGGCCGTCGTCTTCGGCATCGCCCTGGCCGTCATCGCCGGTGCCCTGCGGCTGTTGCGCATGGGCGTGTGGGTGAGCGCGCGTGGGCTGCGCCAGGTGGGCTTCCTCATGACGCGTACGGCGCCCTGGGATCAGGTCACCGCCGTGCGGACGGTGCAGCAGCCGGTGCGCTGGCTGGGGTTGCCCCGCACAGTGCAGGGGCAGGCGCTGATGCTCGTACGGCGCGGTCGTGGGACGGATGACATGCCGATGCTGATGACCACGCACAACGCGGACTTCCTCGGGCGGGTGGCGGCCTTCGACCGGGCCGCCGACGCGGTCGAGGCGTGGGCCGCGGAGAACAACCGCGGCTGATCGTGGCGGTACGTCGAAGGGGCCGGTCCGCGGTGAGAGCGGACCGGCCCCTTCGACGTACGGGCCCTTCGAACTACGGCCGATTCGGCGTGAGGCCTGTTCAGGCCTCGATCATCCTGCCGTCGTGCAGGGCGATCGCCCGTTGCATGGCCTTGCGGGCGCGTGGGGTGTCACGGGCGTCGTGGTAGGCGATGGCGAGGCGGAACCAGCTGCGCCAGTCGTCCGGGGCTTCCTCCGTCTCGGCCTTGCGCCTGGCGAAGACCTCGTCGGCCGAGTCGCGGTCGATACGGCCGCCGGGCGTGCGCTTCAGCTCGTCGACGGGCAGGCCGCCCTCGGCGTCGAGTTGGGCGGCGAGGGCGTTCGCCCTGCGGACGAACTGGGTGTTCTTCCAAAGGAACCACAGGCCGATGACCGGCAGGATCAGCACCGCCACACCGAAGGTGACGGTGAGAACCGTGCCGGACTGGATGAGCATCACGCCTCGGCTGCCGACCAGGACGAAGTAGACGACCAGGACGGCGGCCGTTATGGCGTAGGTGATCTTCGCGCGCATCGCTGAGCCCCGTGTCAGCCCAGGTCCAGGAAGTGTTCCAGGCCGAAGGTCAGGCCCGGAGTGGTCACCACGCGGCGCGCGCCGAGCAGGATGCCCGGCATGAAGCTGCTGTGGTGGAGGGAGTCGTGGCGGATGGTGAGGGTCTCGCCCTCGCCGCCGAGCAGCACCTCCTGGTGGGCCAGCAGACCGCGCAGCCTTACGGAGTGGACGGGGATGCCGTCGACGTCCGCACCGCGCGCGCCGTCCAGAGCCGTCTCCGTGGCGTCCGGTGCCGGGGCCGTGCCCGCCTCGGCACGGGCAGAGGCGATGAGCTGGGCCGTGCGCGTAGCCGTACCGCTCGGGGCGTCGACCTTCTTCGGGTGGTGCAGTTCCACCACCTCGACCGACTCGAAGTAGGGTGCGGCGATCTGCGCGAACTTCATGTTCAGCACGGCCCCGATGGAGAAGTTCGGCGCGATGAGCACGCCCGTCTCCGGGGATGCGGCCAGCCAGCCGTTCAGCTGCGCGAGGCGCTCGTCGGTCCAGCCCGTGGTGCCGACGACCGCGTGGATGCCACGGTTCACGCAGTAGTCGAGGTTGGCCATCACCGAGTCCGGTGTGGTCAGTTCGACGGCCACCTGGGCGCCCGTCTCCGCGAGGGTCTCCAGCTTGTCGCCCCGGCCGAGGGCGGCGACCAGCTCCATGTCCTCGGCGGCCTCGACCGCCCGTACCGCCTCGGAGCCGATCCGGCCCTTGGCGCCGAGGACCGCCACGCGCAGCTTGCTCA
Organism: Streptomyces sp. HD; assembly: GCF_028369295.1. GTDB lineage: Bacteria > Actinomycetota > Actinomycetes > Streptomycetales > Streptomycetaceae > Streptomyces. The sequence continues at coordinate 72,963 of NZ_JAQMYP010000049.1, read as the reverse complement.
TCTCTGTTGCTTCCTTACGTCGGATGTTCCGAGGGCGGATCGGGTCAGGCCACGGCGTCGTTCAGCCGGGACGCCTGCTTGTCCTTCAGCGGGCCGATGACCGACAGCGAGGGTCGCCGGCCCAGGATGTCGCGGGCGACCGAGCGGACGTCGTCCGGGGTCACGGCCGCTATCCGGGCCAGCATGTCGTCGACGGACATCTGCTCGCCCCAGCACAGCTCACTCTTGCCGATGCGGTTCATGAGCGCACCGGTGTCCTCCAGACCGAGGACCGTGGAGCCGCGGAGCTGGCCGATGGCGCGGTCGATCTCGTCGTCGGACAGACCGTGTTGGGCGACGTGGTCGAGCTCGTCGCGGCAGATCTTCAGCACGTCGTGGACCTGAGACGGCCTGCAGCCCGCGTACACGCCGAACAGGCCGCAGTCGGCGAAGCCCGAGGTGTACGAGTACACGCTGTAGGCCAGGCCGCGCTTCTCGCGGACCTCCTGGAACAGGCGGGACGACATGCCGCCGCCCAGCGCGGTGTTCAGGACGCCCAGTGCCCAGCGGCGCTCGTCCGTGCGGGACAGGCCGGGCATGCCGAGGACGACATGGGCCTGCTCGGTCTTGCGGCCGATCAACTCGACGCGGCCCGCGGTGCGCAGGGTACGTCGGCCGCCCCGCGCGAGGATGGGCGCGGCGTCGCCGTTCTTGAAGGCGCCCGCCTTCTCGAAGGCGGCACGGACCTGTCGTACGACCTTGTTGTGGTCGATGTTGCCGGCGGCCGCCACGACCAGGTGGGTCGGGTCGTAGTGCTTCTTGTAGAAGCGGCGGATGCGGTCGGCGGTGAGGGCGTTGACGGTGTCGACCGTGCCGAGGACCGGGCGGCCGAGGGGGTTGTCGCCGAACATGGTGTGCGCGAACAGGTCGTGCACACAGTCGCCCGGGTCGTCCTCGGTCATGGCGATCTCTTCGAGGATGGCGCCCCGCTCGACGTTGACGTCCTCTTCGAGGATGAGCGAGCCCGTCAGCATGTCGCAGACGACGTCTATGGCGAGCGGCAGGTCGGTGTCGAGCACGCGCGCGTAGTAGCACGTGTACTCCTTCGCCGTGAAGGCGTTCATCTCGCCGCCGACCGCGTCGATGGCGGCGGAGATGTCCAGGGCGCTGCGCCGGGTCGTGCCCTTGAAGAGCAGGTGCTCCAGGTAGTGCGTGGCGCCGTTCAGGGACGGCGTCTCGTCGCGGGAGCCGACGTGCGCCCAGATTCCGAAGGTCGCCGAGCGGACCGAGGGCAGCGTCTCGGTGACGATGCGCAGGCCACCGGGGAGGGTGGTCTTGCGAACGGTGCCGATGCCGTTGGTGCCCTTGATCAGGGTTTGGGTACGGGCGACGGCCCGCGCCTCCGAGGAGGTGCGGGCCGTCGTCGTGGAGCTACTCGACGTCACTTGTCGGCGTCGTCCTTCTTGTCAGCGTCGTCTTCGCCCTCGATGACCGGCACGAGGGAGAGCTTGCCGCGGGAGTCGATCTCGGCGATCTCGACCTGGACCTTCTGGCCCACACCGAGGACGTCCTCGACGTTCTCCACGCGCTTGCCGCCGGCCAGCTTGCGGATCTGCGAGATGTGCAGCAGACCGTCCTTGCCGGGGAGCAGCGAGACGAAGGCGCCGAACGTCGTCGTCTTCACGACCGTGCCCAGGTAGCGCTCGCCGACCTCGGGCATCGTCGGGTTGGCGATGCCGTTGATCGTGGTGCGGGCGGCCTCGGCGGACGGGCCGTCGGCGGCACCGATGTAGATCGTGCCGTCGTCCTCGATCGTGATCTCGGCGCCGGTGTCCTCCTGGATCTGGTTGATCATCTTGCCCTTGGGGCCGATCACCTCACCGATCTTGTCGACCGGGATCTTCACGGTGATGATCCGCGGTGCGTTCGGGGACATCTCGTCCGGCGTGTCGATCGCTTCCATCATCACGTCGAGGATGTGGAGGCGGGCGTCACGGGCCTGCTTCAGAGCGGCGGCCAGGACGGAGGCCGGGATGCCGTCCAGCTTGGTGTCGAGCTGGAGGGCGGTCACGAACTCCTTCGTGCCGGCGACCTTGAAGTCCATGTCACCGAAGGCGTCCTCCGCACCGAGGATGTCGGTGAGGGTGACGTAGTGCGTCTCGCCGTCGATGTCCTGCGAGATCAGGCCCATGGCGATACCGGCGACGGGGGCCTTCAGGGGCACACCGGCGTTCAGCAGCGACATGGTGGAGGCGCAGACCGAGCCCATGGACGTCGAGCCGTTGGAGCTCAGCGCCTCGGAGACCTGGCGGATCGCGTAGGGGAACTCCTCGCGGGTCGGCAGGACCGGCACGAGAGCGCGCTCGGCGAGAGCGCCGTGGCCGATCTCGCGGCGCTTCGGGGAGCCGACGCGGCCGGTCTCGCCGGTGGAGTACGGCGGGAAGTTGTAGTTGTGCATGTAGCGCTTGCGGGTCACCGGGGAGAGGGTGTCCAGCTGCTGCTCCATACGGAGCATGTTGAGGGTGGTGACGCCCAGGATCTGGGTCTCGCCACGCTCGAACACGGCGGAACCGTGGACCCGCGGGATGGCCTCGACCTCGGCGGCCAGGGTGCGGATGTCGGTGACACCGCGGCCGTCGATGCGCTTCTTCTCCTTGATGACGCGCTCACGGACCAGGCTCTTGGTCAGCGAGCGGTACGCGGCGGAGATCTCCTTCTCGCGGCCCTCGAACTCCGGCAGGAGCTTCTCGGCGGCGAGCGCCTTGACGCGGTCCAGCTCGGACTCGCGCTCCTGCTTGCCGGCGATCGTCAGCGCGGAGGCGAGCTCCGGCTTGACGGCGGCGGTGAGCGCCTCCAGGACGTCGTCCTGGTAGTCGAGGAAGATCGGGAACTCGCCGGTCGGCTTGGCGGCCTTCGCGGCGAGGTCGGCCTGGGCCTTGCACAGCACCTTGATGAAGGGCTTCGCGGCCTCCAGACCGGCGGCGACGACCTCCTCGGTCGGGGCCTCGGCGCCACCCTGGACCAGCTTGATGGTCCCCTCGGTGGCCTCGGCCTCGACCATCATGATCGCGACGTCGCCGTCCTCCAGGGTGCGGCCCGCGACAACCATGTCGAAGACGGCGTCCTCAAGCTCGGTGTGCGTCGGGAACGCCACCCACTGGCCGCGGATCAGCGCGACGCGGACGCCGCCGATCGGACCGGAGAAGGGCAGGCCGGCCAGCTGCGTGGACGCGGAGGCGGCGTTGATCGCCACGACGTCGTACAGGTGGTCGGGGTTGAGCGCCATGATCGTGGCGACGACCTGGATCTCGTTGCGCAGGCCCTTCTTGAAGGACGGGCGCAGCGGGCGGTCGATGAGGCGGCAGGTGAGGATGGCGTCCTCGGAGGGACGGCCCTCACGGCGGAAGAAGCTGCCGGGGATCTTGCCGGCGGCGTACATCCGCTCCTCGACGTCCACCGTCAGGGGGAAGAAGTCGAGCTGGTCCTTGGGGTTCTTGGAGGCGGTGGTGGCCGACAGCACCATGGTGTCGTCGTCCAGGTACGCCACGGCGGAGCCGGCGGCCTGCTTGGCCAGGCGGCCCGTCTCGAAGCGGATGGTGCGGGTGCCGAAGGAGCCGTTGTCGATGACGGCCTCGGCGTAGTGGGTCTCGTTCTCCACTAGCGTTTTCTCCGTTACTTGTCGTCTTTTGTCCCGTGCTGCCCGTGTGGCAGGGGGACGGTGGCGGAGAAGCGCTCCGTGCGATGCGGGCCGGTCTTCGATCGAAGCACCCGGGGCTCGCTTCCCCCCGGGGGCCACTACCGAGGACCGGCGGCGGCTAGGTGCGCTTCTCCTCGTGCGGTGTCGTACGTCGTTGCTCTGCGTCGTACGTCGTTCTGTTTCGTGCGTACTGCGTTGTGCTACCACACTACAAAGCGTGTGTGACACTCCGCATGTTTCCGCACGTACGGTTGACTTTCCGCACGTACGGCAAAGGGAGCGGCTCCCGATCGTCCGGGAACCGCTCCCCTCATGGCGTCTTACTTGGCGCCCGCCGCACCGCGACGGATGCCGAGGCGGTCGACCAGCGTACGGAAGCGCTGGATGTCCTTCTTCGCCAGGTACTGGAGAAGACGGCGGCGCTGGCCGACGAGGATCAGCAGACCACGACGCGAGTGGTGGTCGTGCTTGTGGGTCTTGAGGTGCTCGGTCAGGTCGGAGATCCGACGGGAGAGCATGGCGACCTGGACCTCGGGGGAGCCGGTGTCGCCCTCCTTCTGGCCGAACTCTTCGATGATCTGCTTCTTCGTAGCGGCGTCGAGCGACACGCGTACTCCTCATGATCTGTGGTTTGCCGCCGAGTGCCCCTGGTCTGCTTCTCAGGAGAGCTTCCGTGACTCGGGAGGCTGGGATCCGCTGGGCGCGTCCCCCAGGTGAACCGGGGGCGCGTACACAAACGGCCGTCACACAGCGTACCAGCACATGAGCACGCTCCTGACCACCGGCTCCGCGGTCAGAAGCCGCCGCGGACCTTGCCGTAGACGTCGAGGACGGCCAGGCAGATCGGGACCAGGGACAGCAGCACCAGCGAGTCGGCGAGGTCCAGCATGCGGCCCCAGAAGGGGGAGAGCCCCTTCTGCGGCACGATCAGGGCGATCGCGATCAGCAGCAGCACACCGACACCGACCGAGGCGCCGAGCCACAGGGTCCGTACGTTGACCGGGCCGGAGTTGTTCTGGAGCAGCTCGATGATGATGTCGGCCGGCGGCGAGATCGCGAGGCCGAGGACCAGCAGGGCGAGCGTGACGACACCGGCCACGAACAGGCAGGTGACCTGCGCGGTGTAGCGGAACAGCCGGGCGCGGAGCATCGCGGCGAGGCCGGTGCACAGGGCCAGCAGCTGGGCCCAGCCGCTGTCGCTGAAGCCGAGCACCGCGCCGCCGGCGCCGATGATCACGGCCGCGCAGCCGCCGACCAGGCCGAGCAGCAGCTCGTGGCCCCGGCTGGTCTGGGCGACGATGCGCTGGACGTCGACGGCCTCAAGGTCGCCCTCGTCGCCCTCGCGACGGGCACGGGCCAGGTCCTCGGGGTTGCGGAAGCCGATGGGCAGCTTGGCGAAGCGGGCCGACCAGCCGGGCAGGAAGCCGACGACCGCGACGGCGACGACGGCGGTGCCCGCGGCGATCTCCCGGGGCGCCGCCTCGGTGAGCACACCGCAGAACACGGCGAGCGTGCCGATCGCGGCGGCGAGCGCGGCGGCCACGAACGGGGCGTCGCCCTGCGGCAGCAGCATGATCAGTACGACGGAGCAGAGCAGTACGGCGACACAGCCGACGAGGAACTGGATCCGGCCGGGGCCTTCGCCCGCGTCCTGGGGCAGCACGCCGGAGCCCGCGATGAGCGCGTGCGGCAGTGCCGAGACACCGAGCGCGACGGCGGCGCCCCGGTCGTCGTACACCCGGGCCCGTACGCCGGCGAGGGCCGTCAGGGCGAGCGCCGTCACGCCGGCGAGGATGCCCTGGAGGCCGTGCATGTCGTGCCGGATCGGGTCCGCGAACCAGAAGACGAAGCCGAGCATGACGAGCAGCAGCGAGCCCGCGACGAGGCCGGCCACCCGCATCAGGTTGTCGTTCCAGCTGCGGACGTCCTGCTTGACCGCGGCGGCGATCGCGTCCACCACGTCGTCGTGCACGGCGGGCGGCAGGGAGTCGGCGAAGGTGCGCAGCAGCAGCACCTCACCGTCCCTGACCCGGTGCTCCAGCAACGAACGACTCGCGTCCAGCACCTGGCCCTCGCGGGTCACGAGGTGGTAGCCCGAGGGACTGCTGTCCGACTGGACCAGGCCCGAGAGCCTCACGATCTCGGGAAAGAGGTCCTGGATCGGCAAGTCCTCGGGCAGCGCGACGTCGACACGGCTGTCCGGTGCTGCGATGGTGATTCGGCAGAAACCTGTCGAAGTCCCCGTGCTCACCTGGTGTTCCCCCTGCTAGACAAGGCTTCCTCGCGCCGCTCGTACGACGCGGAGCGCCACCATATCCGTTGCCCCACCCGCTACAGGACCGCCCTCCCCCATTCCTCCCAGGACCTGCGCCGCATCTCCATCCTCCTGCCTCCCTCGGGCACTCTCCGCATCAGTAGGATCAATCCCTACGCGAACGACGCCTGCGCGAACGAGAACACGTCGCGATCAACGGGGGCGTCGCTGCCAGGACGTATCAATCGCGAAGGATGAGTGCATCGGTGAGCGTCGTCATCATCAAGCGACCACCGCGGATAGTGCCCCCGGCCGTCCCGGACGGCGAAGTCAAACTGGAGACGCCTCCCGAGATTCCTCGCGAGGGCGACGACAGCATGCTCATGAACATGCTGCCCATGATGGGCATGCTGGGCTCTGTCGCCTTCTTCTTCACGGCCGGCCAGTCCTATATGAAGGTGGTCGGCGGGCTCATGCTCGCCTCGACCGTGGCCATGATGGTCGCGCAGATCGCCAAGGCCCGTCAGGGTCCGGGCGCGGGCATGGCCCAGGACCGGCGTGACTACTTCCGCTATCTGGAGCAGGTCCGCAAGGACGTGCACAAGACGGCCGAGCTGCAGCGGCAGAGCCAGCTCTTCCAGCACCCCGACCCGGAGCAGCTGTGGGCGGTGGCGGCCGACGGCAAGCGGCTGTGGGAACGGCGCCCGGTCGACGCGGACTTCGCCTCGGTGCGGATCGGCCGCGGCACCCAGCAGCTGAACACTCCGCTGGTCGCGCCGGAGACGGCTCCCAAGGACGAGCTGGAGCCGCTGACCGCGGCGGCCATGAAGGCGTTCCTCGACGCGCACGGCAGTCTGCACGACCTGCCCGTCTCCATCTCGCTGCGCGCCTTCTACCACGTGACGGTCTGCGGCGACACCGACACGGTCTACGGCAACGCCCGCGCCTCGCTGGCCCAGCTGGCGACGCTGCACTCGCCCGAGGACCTGATGATCGCCGTGGTGGCGCATCCCTCGGCGGCGGCGGACTGGGACTGGATCAAGTGGCTGCCGCACAGCCAGCACCCGAAGGCCAAGGACGGGGCGGGCTCGACCCGGCTCCTCTTCGACGACCTCGGCGAGCTGGAGGAGGCGCTCGCGGACCAGCTGGACGACCGGCCCCGCTGGAACCGTGAGGCGAACCCCGTCTACGACCAGCCGCACCTGATCGTGATCCTCGACGGCGGCACCGTGCCGCCGGACTCCGAACTCGCCGGCGCCGAGGGCCTCCAGGGCGTCACCTTCCTGGAGATCGCCCCCGGTGAGCTGGAGGAGGAGCTGCGCGCGGGTCTGACGATCTACGCCAAGCCGGACCGGATGCGGCTGTTCGTCGGCCACGAGTCCGCGTACACCGGCAAGCCCGACCTGCTCAACGCGGCGCAGGCCGAGTCCCTGGCGCGGCAGCTGGCCCCCTTCCGGGTCGGCTCCGCGGAGGAGGGCGAACCCCTGCTGTCCAACCTGGACTTCACCGACCTCATGGGCATCGGGGACGTCGGCACCGTCGACGTCTCCCGCACCTGGCGTCCGCGCACGCTGCACGAGCGGCTGCGGGTGCCGATCGGTGTCGGGGAGAACGGCGAGCCGGTCATGCTGGACCTCAAGGAGGCCTCACAGGAGGGCATGGGCCCGCACGGCCTGTGCGTCGGCGCCACCGGTTCCGGCAAGTCCGAGGTGCTGCGCACGCTGGTGCTCGGTCTCGCGGTGACCCACTCCTCGGAGACGCTGAACTTCATCCTCGCGGACTTCAAGGGTGGCGCGACCTTCGCCGGTATGGCGGACATGCCGCACACGGCGGCCGTGATCACCAACCTCGCGGACGACCTCACCCTGGTCGACCGCATGCGCGACTCGATCATGGGTGAGACGCAGCGCCGTCAGGAGCTGCTGCGCTCGGCGGGCAACTACGCCAACCTGCACGACTACGAGAAGGCCCGGGCGGCGGGTGCCGCGCTGGAGCCGATGGCCTCGCTGGTGATCGTGCTCGACGAGTTCTCCGAGCTCCTCACCGCCAAGCCGGACTTCATCGACATGTTCATCCAGATCGGCCGTATCGGCCGTTCGCTGGGTGTCCACCTGCTGCTGGCGTCGCAGCGACTGGAAGAGGGCAAGCTGCGCGGCCTGGACACCTACCTGTCGTACCGGATCGGTCTGCGGACCTTCTCCGCCGCCGAGTCCCGTACGGCGATCGGTGTGCCGGACGCCTACCACCTGCCGTCGATCCCCGGTTCCGGCTATCTGCGGTACGACACCGACACCATGGTCCGCTTCAAGGCGGCGTACGTGTCGGGGCCGTACCACGGCGAGGGCCCCTCCCGGGTGCACCGCTCGACGCAGTTGCGGCCCGCGCTGTTCACCGCGGAGCACGTGGCGCTGCCCCCGCAGCCGGTGGTCGAGGAGCCGGAGCCGGACAACCGGGTGGACGACGCGCTCGCCGACACCGTCCTGGACGTCCTCGTCGGCCGGATGATCAACCAGGGCCCGCCGGCCCACCAGGTGTGGCTGCCCCCGCTGGAGGAGGCGCCCTCGCTGGAGCAGCTGCTCCCGCAGCTCGCCGTCAGCCAGGACCGCGGCCTGACCGCGCCCGACTACACGGCGCTCGGCCGGCTCAACGTGCCGGTCGGTCTGGTGGACAAGCCGTTCGAGCAGCGGCGTGACGTGCTGTACCGGGACTTCTCCGGCGGTGCGGGTCACGGTCTGTTCGTCGGTGGTCCGCAGTCCGGCAAGTCGACGCTGCTGCGCTCGATGATCTCGTCGTTCGCGCTCACCCACACGCCGTCCGAAGTGCAGTTCTACTGCCTGGACTTCGGTGGTGGCGGTCTGATCGCGATGGAGGAGCTGGCGCACGTCGGTGGCGTCGCCAACCGTCTCGACGCCGAGAAGGTGCGCCGTACGGTCAGCGAGGTCGAGGGCATCCTGAACGCGCGCGAGGAGTACTTCCGCGCGAACAACGTCGACTCGGTCACGACCTACCGTCAGCGCCGGGCCGCGGGCCAGCTGCCCGACCAGCCCTGGGGCGACGTCTTCCTCGTCATCGACGGCTGGGCCACCTTCAAGACGGACTACGAGATGCTGGAGGCCACCGTCACGGAGATCGCGACGCGCGGCCTCGGCTTCGGTGTGCACGTGATCCTGACGGCCAGCCGCTACACCGAGGTGCGGCCCGCGCTCAAGGACATGCTGCAGAACCGCATCGAACTCCGGCTCGGTGACCCGACGGAGTCGGAGATCGACCGCAAGGTCGCGCAGAACGTCCCCGCCACCGTTCCGGGCCGTGGTCTGACCCAGGAGAAGCTGCACTTCATGGCGGCGCTGCCGCGGGTCGACGGCTCCTCGGAGACGGAGGACCTGTCCGAGGCGACGTCGATCCTCATCCGCGGCATCAACGACAACTGGCAGGGCAGCCACGCCCCGGCCGTCCGTCTGCTGCCCACGATGATGCCGTCGGACCGGCTGCCCAAGGGCTTCGAGCACCCGGACCGCGGTATCGCCATCGGCATCGACGAGTCGTCGCTGTCGCCGGTCTTCGTCGACTTCGAGACGGACCCGCTGTTCATCGTGTTCGGTGAGAGCGAGTCCGGTAAGTCCGCGCTGCTCAGGCTGCTCGTCAAGCAGATCACCGAGCGCTACACGCCGGACAAGGCGAAGATCGTCATGGGTGACTACCGGCGCGCCCACCTGGAGGGGGTGCCCGACTCGCACCTGTCGCGGTACTGCGCTTCGGCGCCGGCCCTGTCGGAGACGCTGGAGGGCCTCGCCGGTTCGATGAACCGCCGTATGCCGGGACCGGACGTCACGCCCGAGCAGCTGCGCAACCGCAGCTGGTACAACAGCCCGGACGCGTTCGTCATCATCGACGACTACGACCTGGTGGCGACCGGCGTGAACCCGCTGGCCCCGCTCCTGGAGTACCTGCCGTTCGCCCGTGACGTCGGTCTGCGCATCATCATCGCGCGGTCCTCGGGCGGTGCGAGCCGGTCGCTGTACGAGCCGGTCATGCAGCGTATGCGCGAGCTCGGTGCCCAGGGCGTCGTGCTCTCCGGCGACCGGTCGGAGGGTGCCCTGTTGGGCAACATCTCGCCGTCGCAACTGCCGCCCGGCCGTGGAAACTTCCACACCCGGCGCCGCGGTGGCCAGCTGATCCAGACGGGGTGGCTGCCGCCCCGATTCTGAGAACCGGTCGGTGCAGTCGGTCGCTGTAGTCGGAGGGGCGGTACCCGCTTGGGTGCCGCCCCTCCGTCGTGGCCGGTGGGGCTGGGTGCGTCGCGGGTGCCGCGGCTACAGTGGCTTCGCGAGAGAAATGACGAGCCACGGGGGGCAGTTGTGCCGTCGGACTACATGGACTCGGATCCCGAGGTACTCAAGACCGAGGGCTTCGCCATGTTCAACGTAGGGGTGGAGTTCTCCAAGGCCGCGGCGGCCCTGCAGAAGGGCCTGACCGCCTTGGAGAAGGGCGACACCCCGCCCTGGGGCGACGACGACATCGGCGAGAAGTTCGGCGTCGTCTACGAGGGTCTTCGCGACGGCATGTACGACTCCATGGGCAGCCTGGCGGAGCGCATCGCCGGGATGGGCGTCGCCTTCGGCAAGATGGGCGTGGCGCACGAGCAGAACGAGGCCGAGCAGGACGCCATCTGGAAGCAGACGATGTCCGAGTACGACGGTCAGGTGGAGGTGCCGCCCGGAGTCGCGCAGGGCAAGATCACGCGTGCGCCGCAGCACCCCTGAGCCATACCACATGTGCCGCGGTCGCCCACAGGTGCGGCGCTCTCACAAGTAGGCTGAGACGCGTAGCCGTTCGCACGTCAGGAAGAGGCCCAGCAGCATGACCGAGGCACGGGACAACGAGGTCGGGACGCAGGCCGAGGACATCAAGGCCCGCAAGGAGCGGGAGCGGGACGAGCTCTACGCCCTCGACATCTCCGGCGTCGAGTGGCACTGCGCGCCCGGCACCGAGGAGCACGAGGAGCGGGTCGAGATCGCGTACCTGCCCGAGGGCGCGGTGGCCATGCGCTCGTCCCTCGACCCCGACACCGTGCTGCGGTACACCGAGGCGGAGTGGCGGGCGTTCGTGCTGGGGGCGCGGGACGGGGAGTTCGACCTGGAGCCGGCGCCGCACAACGGTGGGGTGCCGGCGGAGTAGCCGTCCGCGCGTTGGTGTCCCCGGTGTTCCTGGTGGGGGCGTCGTCCGCTCGCCCCGGGGCGTGGCTCGGCACCTAAGATCAGGGCCGTATGTGATTGCGTCCGCGACGGCGGAGGACGGGGACCCATGACCGGCTCGAACGAGGACTACGCACCGCACCCCCACATAGGCGGCCGGGCCGCGGCACTGCGCGCGCTCGCCGCGTGGCGTGCGGCAGCGCCCGGCGCCCCACGTGTCGTACTGCTCACCGGCAGCCCCGGCAGCGGGCGTTCGCGGCTGCTGACCGGCTTCCTCATGCTGTGCGAGCCGGAATACCGCAAGCAACTGCCGCTGGACGAGATGGATCCGTCGACGGTACCGCCGGACCTGCCGGCCCCGGCGGTACCGACCGCTGAAGGATGGACCGCCGCCCAGGTCCTGTGGCTGCTTGCGGACCACTACGACCTCAACGCCACCAGCGTCGACGGCGTGTACGCCGAGTTGGCCGCGCTCGACGGTCCGGTGACCGTCGTGGTGCCGGACGTCGACCGCGCGGGGCCGGTACGAGCCGCGGACGAGCCCGCACGGCTGGTACGGGAGGTGCTCGCCCCGCTTGCCGCCACCGAGACGGTCCGGCTGCTGGCCGAAGTGCCGCTTGCGCAGGCCGCCGAGCTGGCCCAGGGGCTGCCGCCGGGCATCGTGCAGGTCATCGATCTCGATCAGCCGGCCTGGGCCGACCCCGAGGGCCTGGTGCTGCACGCCCAGGCCGCGCTCGACCCGCGGTTCGGGGCGCCGGAACTGCCGTTCACGGTGGATCCCGCCGTCCGTCTCGCCCTGGGTGCGGCCATCGGCCGACGGGCCGGGACCAGTCCGTTGGTCGTCCAACTCGCCGTGAACTGCCTCCTGATGGCTCCCGAGGGTTTCGACCCGGCCGACGAGAGCGTGCTGCCGGCCTCCGTCGGTGAGGCCCTCGACCTGCATGCCAGGCGGCTCGGTGCCGAGCCTCAGACGCTCCGGCTGCTGCTGGCCCCACTGGCCCTGGCCGAGGGCGACGGCATTCCGGTCCAGCTGTGGGCACGGGTGGCGAGCGCGGTCGCCGGGCAGGACATGAGCCAGGCCATCGCGGACGGGATGCTGCTCGCCGGGCCGTTCGTGCAGCCCGAGGAAAAGGACGCGGATGCGGCAGAGGGCGAGCCGGGGCACGGCGGGCGTACGCTGCTCCGGCTGCTGCACCCGGCCGTAGGGGACGAGATCCGCGCCGGCCTGCCGAACGTCCGGGCCGCTCAGACCCAGCTGGCGATGGCCCTGCTGGAGGCCGTGCCGGACCAGGACTGGGGCAAGGCCGACCCGTATGTGCGCGACCACATCGCGGGCCACACTCTGGAGGCAGGTCTGCTGCCCCAACTCCTCACGGATCCGGGGTTGTTCGTCCACGCCGATCCGGTGCCGCTGCGGGCCGCCATCGAAGCCGTACCGGCCGGGGAGCTGGGCGCACCGGCCCGGACGTACCTGCGTACGGCGCCTCTGCTGACCCGCACCCAGGCGCCCGCCACAGTGCGCGCAGCTCTACTGGAGACCGCGTTCGTCGAGGACGGCCTGCCCGAGTACGCCGAGGCGATTCACCGGCGACTCGGCCTGGAACTGCCCTGGCAGACCCTGTGGAGCCTGTCCGTCCCCGGCATCAGCGCCGTGACCGTCGGCAGCCTGCCTCGCCCCGACGGACCTGCCACCCCGGTCGCCGTACTGGTCGTCCCCGCGGGCACACCTGGCGCACGGCCGGTCGGTGCGCCCGGCGAGGGGCCCGGTTCCGCGGTGCTCGTCCATGGCCTCCTGCAGTCCGACCCCCTCGGTGACGTCGACCCCGAGCAGATTCTTCGCCCCTCGGAGGAGGAACGCGCCGCCGCCCCGCTGGGCCTGAGCCGAGGCGCCGACTACTTGCGTGTCTGGCATCGCGCGGATCAGCAGGTCGTGGCCGCTCTGATCTCGGACACGCCCTTCACCGCCGCCGACCTCTCCCCCGACGGCATCCTCCTGCTCGCCACCGAGCGCGGGGCGAAGGCCCTCCGTATTCGCGCGGCGGACGCGGGGATAGCCTCGTAGGCACGTACGACGGCCTTGCGGACACCGTGCCGCAGGCCCACCTTCCCTCCCTGTCGCCCGCAACCATCCCTTTGAAGGAGCCTCCCCGTGACCAGCCAGGAGCAGGCGCTCGCCATCGCCGACCGTTGGCTCAACCCGGAAGGGTCGGCGGAGCCGCGCCGCGAGGTGCGGACGCAGGAGTTCGACCTGGGCTGGGTCGTGTGGGCGGCGCCCGCGGAGCCCGAGCGTGACCCGGTGACCGGGGAGCGGCGGCCGCCTGCCGAGATCGGCGACGCGTGCGGGGTTGTGGACCGCCGCAGTGGCGAGCTGACGGTCTGGCCGTCGGTGCCGGTCGACGAGGTCGTCAGGATGTACCGGCAGAAGCACGGCGGCGGGACTCAGGGCACGGGCTCCCCGGAAGGTGCCCGTCCGGTCACCGGCCCCGGCAACACCGCCGTCTTCACATACGTCGACCCGGCGAACGGCGAGGAGACCACGCTCTTCAGGACCTCCGCTCCGGGCCTGCCCCCCGCCGAGTACCAGGCGTGGGCCGAGCTGCGGCGGATGAACGTACCCGTCGACAACGTCGTGGCCATCCACACCGACCTGCGCCCCAGCCTGCTCCCCGGCGGTTACACGGCCGAGCTCCTCAACGCGTTCCCCAACGCCCAGCTCTCCTGCTCGCAGAGCTACGGGGCCCGCCCCGAGGCGCGTGCGGAGGGCATCACGGCATTGGTCGAGCAGGTCGAGACCATGCACCGGATCGCCGGTCAGCAGCCGCCGCCCCGCCCGCACCGGCTGCCGGTTCCCGCGCAGGTGACGCCCGCGGAGCCAATGCGCGACGTGGCTCTGGGCCGCCATCTCGTCGAGGTCTTCGGCCAGGACGGCGTACGTCGTCACGACGCCGACGACGTGGCCGAGAGCCAGTTGCCCGAAGCCGCGAAGTCGTCGCTCACGTGGGCAGGGCTCCCCGCCGACCTGCCGCTGTTCTTCACCGCCGACCGGCCCGACAGCCCTCCGGCCGGTGGCCTGTTCACCGATGTCGCCACGAACCTGCGCGAGCGGCGCAGCCCGGCAGGCGAGGAGAAGATCGGCGCCCTGTCGTACCTGACTCGGATCGGCTTCGACGGCGTCGCGGTCATCGCGGTGCAGTGCCTGCCGGGGACGGGGCAGCCGGACGGTCTCGGCGCGGTCTGGGCGGTGGACCCGGTCACCGCCGAGGCGCGTTACGTCAATGTCTCGGTTGCCGCCTTCGCCCGCTCCCTGGCCCTGATCGCCACGGTCAGGCAGCGGATGCACGGTCTGGACGCGGTCGCGGCCGGTGCGGAAGTGGCGGCGCTGCAGGAGCAGTTGGCGGCGGTCGACGCGTCCGCGCTGGGAAACGCGGAGACGTGGTGGTCGCTGATCGTCGAGCAGATGTGGCACGGGTTGTTCTGACCGGCTCACTGCACCATCCCCACCCGGGCGACAAGGAGAGCAACCAGTGACCCCGGACGACCCGGCGACGCCGCCGCCCACCACGCCCGAGCAGGCCCTCGCCCTCGTGCGCAGCCGGTATGCAGAGCCCAGCCTGCCGGACGGCACCGCTGCCGAGATGCGCGTCGAGGAGTTCGACATCGGGTACCTGGTGTACGCGGTGTTCCCGCCTGTCACGGACGCCGCCGGGCGGCCTCAGCCCGCTCCGCCCGGCGGCAGCAAGATCGTGGTCGCCAAAGACACCGGCGAGACCGTGACCGTCCCCAACTACCCGACCGAGGCGGCCATCGCGCTGTACCGCAAGCAGCGCCAGCCGTGAGCCGTACGTGACCCGTACGTCGTACAGGTGATCAGTACAGCGAGAACCCTCCGCTGTGCCGCCCCTGGTTCTTCTTCCCGGACTGCGAACCCTCGCCCTCCGACCGCCGCGGCTCGGACGACCCGACGGAAGGGCCACCTCCGGTAAGCGGCTCGCCGTGCCTGACCTGGTCGCGCTCCTCATCCGAGAGCGACTCCCACTGACCGCGCAGGGACTCCATGCCTCCGCCGAGGGCGCGTGCCACCGCGGGGTCGTCCAGGGCGTCACGCAGGGCGAGGCGGCCGGAGAGCAGCCTCTTGGCGGCCTCCTGCATGTCCTTGCCCGCGCCTTCGGTCTCGGACAGCCTGCGCAGAGCGGAGTTCAGGGAACGTATCTGGTCCGGTTCGAGTGCCTCGTCGAGTACACCGCGGTCTGGCGAAGAGCCGTCCGGGTGGGGTGAGTTCTCGGGCTTCCTGGTCATTCGCTTCTCCTCGACTCTCGACACCCTCAGTATCTCCCGTCACGCATGGGTGCCATGCTGGGGCCCGCCGGCCGAGGTGGAGAAGGCCTGAGGAGAACGACCGAGGCGAACCGAGGCGAAGGACCGAGGAGAGGGACCGCGTCGTCATGGCTCGGACGCAAGGCTCAGGAAGCGGCACCGGCGTCGACCGTTCCCTCGCCGGTCTGGTCGGCGGAGTCTTCGGGCGCCTCGGGCGTGCGGGCGGGTTGGTGTTTCTGCTCGCGGGGCTCGTGGTGAGCGGGTGGGGCGCGTACGAGGGGGCGTATGCGGCGGGCTGGGCGGGCACACACGGCACCCTGACCGTGAAGCAGTGCGACGTGAGCTACCCGGGCAACGCCTCCCGCAGCAGCCGTAAGAACCGTCGGCCCGTGCGCTGCGAGGGTACGTTCGTCGCCGAGGGCGGCAAGAGTACGGACGCCCATGCCACCGTGCAGGTCAGGCAACGCTACGCGCCGGGCACCGAGTTGGCGGTGCAGCAGACGGAGCCGTTGACGGCGGCCGACGCGGCGGATGCCGACTACGTCCAGACCGGCATGGACCGGGCCTGGCGCCGGTTCGGAGCGTTCTTCGGCGGGTGGGTCCTCACGGGCCTCGGCGTCTTCTGCCTCGCCACCGGTTTCGCCCCGTTCGGCCGGAGCCGTGTCTCGTTCGACGCGGCGTGGGAGGCCGCCGGGCGGGGAGCGACGCGAGCGGCCTTGGTCGGGGTGATCGGCGTGGGCCTCGTCGGAGCCGGGGTGTCGTTCCTCGTCAGCTACGTCTTCTGACAGCGCACCCGGTGTCGGCCCCGGCTGCCGTCGGACGGTAGTCTGCGCCGGTCAACTTCGCGTTGATCTCTCTTCGTTCAGTCAACCACGGGGTCTTGCAGGCATGTCGACGCCTCCGCCGCAGTACCAGAATCAGCCGCCGTACGGACAGCAGCCGTACGGACAGCACCCGCCTCCCTATGGACAGCAGCAGCCGTACGGGTACCCGCAGCAACCGCAGCAGCCCTACGGAGGCCCGCAGCCGCCGCAGCCTCCTCGGGGACCGCAGCGTCCCCAGCCGGGAGGTCTGTTGCGGATGCTGAAGGCCGCCGTGGTCGTCATAGCGATCTTCGGTGGTCTGGCCTACTACGTCTGGGACTACAACACCAGCCCCACCGGCGGAAAGGCGAAGGCGGAGGCCTCGGCGTCGGCGGAGGCCGAGGAGGCCAAGACGCACGACCCGCAGGTCGGCGACTGCGTCAAGGTCGCGGACCCGCAGGGCAAGCCGTTGCCCACGATCGTCGACTGTGACTCGCCCGAGGCCGAGTACAAGACGGGCGAGATGCTGCCTGGCACCCAGCTGGAGTGCGACGCGAAGTACGACTACGGCATTCAGTACAGCAGCAGTCGGGGTCTCGATTACAAGTTGTGCTTCACCAAGGTCTGAGTCGGCTGAGTCGGCTGAGTGGGCTGAGTCGGCCCACGAGTCGCCGACCGCCGACCAGTACCGGCGCCATCCGCACGAGCGGTGGCCATCCGCACGAGCGGGCGGCGACCGGTACTGGCGCCGGCTGATCGCCTTGATCGAGCAGGTCAGGGCAGCGCGTCCGCCAGCGACGCACCCGCCGCCGCGAGAATGATCGCCATCATGGCCAAGCGGGTGCGTGCGCGCCGCGCCAACTCCACGCTGAGACCGGCGGAAGCGAGCGCCAGGCCGTACACCACGGTCCCCACACCCGCCGGCGTCCCGCTGTTGAGACGTCCCACGATCACGACGAGGCAGACCAGCGCCACCAGCGCCCCGGCGGCCATGAGGCCACCGCGAGCGCTCCGCGCCTGCTGTGAACGCTGTCTCGCGAACCCCGGGTCAACTCCCTCTACGAAACTCGCCCTGAGCTCATCCACGCCGGGCGGGGTCGGCTCGCCCCCGCCGTCTCGCATCTGCATCTCTACCTGTTCCCCGCCGAGTTCCCGGCCGTGCGTAGTCATGACGAGGCAGCGTAGGTGAATTCGCTAAGCTCACGCACCATGTTGCCTTCGCACACGCCCTCCCCCGCGCCGGACGCCACGGTCATACGGACCGGCCGCCGCGGTGCCATGGTCGGACTTCCCTGCTCCGTCCTCCTCATCGCGATGGGCGCCGTCGGCGTCTTCGGTGCCGTCGTGATTGCCACCGGGAACCAGAAAGGCGAGTCCACGCCCGGCGGGTACGCGGGTCTGGTGTTCATGCTGGCGCTGGGCGTGCTCGGCGTGTTCCTCTTCATCACCAACTGGGCGAACCGCAAGACGAGGATCCTCGTCGACAGCACCGGTCTGTGGCTCGACGGCGGAAGGCTGCGGAACGTCATCCCCTGGCAGAGCCTCGCCGGGGTCGGCCTCTACTGGAGCAAGCTCGGCCAGCGCCAGAAGCTCTACTCCCTGGAGCTGTTCCCCAGCGGCCCCATCGACCGGGACGACCCGGTCCTGTGGACGCTGGTCCGCGACGAGGAGCCGCTCCATCCCGGCCTGCCCCGGCTGCACTACCGCGTCCCGTTCCCCAGTGGCTGCCAACAGCAGGTGGTGGCGGCGGTCCAGCAGTACGTCCCGCACCTCTGGCTCGGCGAGTCGGAGCGCGCGCAGGGGCACATCGGCCGACCTGACGTGAAGGGGCACAAGGAGCGGACCCGGGGCCGTACGCAGTGACACAGCTGCTCATACGGGACGAGTGCCGCCGGGCGCAACGGCCCTGCCCTGGAACGAATTTGTGACAGCAACACTCTGAAGTCGCCTGCTGATGAGTCCGTAAGCTATGGGCACGGCTGTACATCTGTGTGGTTTCCCTCGACGGGTGAGGGAGTTGTACGGCCGTGCTGGCTGACGGGGGTGCTTTCTGCTGTGGCGATGATGTTGCCGGACGAGCTCGAATGGGTTCTCGAAATGCTGGGCTACAAGTGGCCCACGGCGAACGAGGACAAGCTCAGGGACTGCGCCACCGTGTGGCGGCAGTTCGGCGAGAAGGTCAACGAGCTCCACACCACCGCCAACAACAGCGCGCGTCAGGTCACGGCCCACAACGCCGGTGAGTCGATCGACAAGTTCACCAAGACCTACGAGAAGTTCGACGGTGGCGGCGGCAACGACGGCTACCTCCGCAGCGCCGCCGAGGCCGCCTTCCTCATTGCGAACGTGCTGGAGGCCTGCGCCTACCTCGTCGAGTTCGCCAAGTGGGCGGTCATCGCCCAGCTCATCGCCCTGGCGATCGAGATCGTCGCCGCGCACGCCGCTGCGCCCTTCACCTTCGGCCTGTCCGAGGTCGCCGGCCTCGGCGCCACCCAGGTCACCCGCCTGATCGTCCGACGCCTCCTCGACGAGCTCAAGAAAGCCATGATCGAGGCGTTCATCGAGATGCTGAAGGAGCCTGCGATCTCGGCGGTCGAGGCGATGGTCACCGACCTCATCCGGCAGACGGTGAACGTCGGCTTCGGCGCCCAGGAGGGCTACGACATCGGCGCCACCATGAAAGCCGGCGGCGAGGCAGGTCTGGACGCCCTCAGGCAGAGCCCGCAGACCTTCGCCGAGGGCATCCGCGACAGCCTGGGCCAGAAGGCCGGCAGCCGGGCCCGGCATGCGGTGGACAGCCGGATCGATGGGTACGACGGTCCGTCGGGGGGTGACATCGGCAGCGACTCCGGGCCGGGGAGTTCCAACTCATCGCCCTCTTCATCGTCCTCTTCGTCCGCGGACTCTTCATCCTCGGACTCTTCATCCTCGGACTCTTCTTCGTCGGATTCCTCATCCTCGGACTCGTCTTCCTCCGACTCCTCATCCTCCAACTCGTCGTCCTCTGACTCAAGTTCGTCAGGGTCGGACTCCTCCAACTCGACGCGCTCGGGCAACGGCAGCATCCCCGGGGCGAACATAGGCAGCGGCATATCCGCCGACACAGGTGGCGCCGACATCCCCGCACCCAATATCGGCGCGGGCCCCGACTCCGGCTCCGGGCCGGGCTCCGACTCCGGCGATCCGTCCTCCTCGGACAGCCCGTACTCCAGGCCGACGCCTTCCGCAGGGCCGTCCCTGTCGGACTTCGACGACCCCTCGTCCGGCGGTCCGTCGTCCGGCAGTCCCTCGTCCAACGGCTCCGACTCCAACGGCTCGTCCAGCACACCGAGCACGTCCGGCCCGTCACACTCCGGCGGCGGCTCCCCCGTGTCCGGACTGTCGTCCCCGAGCCCGCAGTCCACGCCCACTCCCGGGTCCGCGTCGTCCGGCGGTACGTCGTCCTCGCCGGGGGGCGGCTCGCTCGGCACCCAGATCGACAGTCTGGCCGCCAGCGCTCCCACGCAGTCCAACGCGGCACCGACGCCGACCACCGCCGACCCCTCTCACGCCAGTTCCGGCAGCCGTTCGGACGGCGGCGGGGGCATGCCGACATCGCCCACTGCGCCTTCGACCGGGGGGCCGACTCCGGGTGGGCACCACAACCCGGGGACTTCCGGCGGTGCCGGCACCCCGTCCGCGACCAGCCCGAATCCGAGCTCCGGTCCGGCGAGGAACCCTTCCGCCGGCACGCCAGGAACGCCCTCCGCGACGGGGACGGGGCCTGCTTCCACGCCGAGCCCGACATCTCCTACGACGCCTCGGAGTACGCCTGCTTCAACGCCGGACGGGCGAGTTCCGGGTACGGGGGACGGCCGTACTCCCGGTACGCAGGGCACGCCGGACGGTCGAATACCGGCCCAGCGTCCCGGGAGTACGACTCCGGGCGAGGGCAGCACGCCGCGGAACACGCCCGGTACGACGCCCGGCGACCGCACTCCGCCACGTAACACGCCTGGGACCGCCACACCGGGGGACGGCACCACGCCGCGCAACACCCCCGGGACCACGACCCCGAACGACGGCACCACCTCGCGAAACACCCCCGGTACGTCACCTGGCGACCGCACTCCGCCCCGCAACGGCACGGACTCGACCGGCGGCAGCCGTACCCACACTCCGGGCCAGAACCCGGGTACGACCAATCCGAACCAGAACCCCTCCCAGTCGGCTCCCCCCAGGACCGCATCGCCCTCCACGAGCACTCCCACGACGTCACCGTCCCCGTCGACGGGCGGCGGGCCTGAGCGCAACTCGACACCGGGCAGTGGTACGCCGAGCTCCTCGACACCGAGCAACAGCACCCCGAACTCCTCGACCCAGCCCGGTCCCGCCCCCCACAACCCCACCGCTCAGGGCACGCCCGGCACCCCGAACCAGCCGAACGCCGGCTCCACCCCCAACAAACCGCCCCACCAGCCCGCGGGCAGCACGCCGAACACCCCGAACCAGCCGGGCGCGCAACCCAACACCCAGCAGCCCCCGGCGAACACCCCGAACCAACAGCAGCACCCGCAGGTCGTCCCGGTCCCGATCCACCACGTGACCCCGGCACCGAACAACCAGCCCACCTCACAGACCCCGCACGCCACCCCCAACCAGCAGGACTCCTCGGAGACCCCGAAGCCGAAGGACACCCCCACCCCGGCCTCGGAAACCCGCAACACCAACCCCCCAGGCGGTGTCACCGACCCCACCCGCGCCGAGCAGGACGCCCTGGAGAACTCGGTCCCGCGAGACGAGAACGGCGACCCGACCCGACCGCCGAACCCGGCGGACGGCCGCTGGGTCGAGCGCATCAACGGCGAAGGCCGGGACGCCCCCGGCCGCAACAACAACTGCGTCGACACCGCCCTGTCCACGGTCGACACCTACGCCGGCAACCCTACGGCCGCAGGCGCACGCACCCCCGACCACGACGCCGACGGCAACCCCTCGGACCGCGGCGAAAAGGGCGGCCGCGACCGAATAGAGAACACGCTCGGTGCCCGCTTCAGCGACATGGGCAACGGGCCCGACGCCTTCAACCGCCTGGAGAACACCCTCCGCGACAGCGGCCACGGCTCACAGGCCGTGATCATCACCCAGGACGCCAACGGGCGGGCCCACGCGTGGAACGCCGTCAACCACAACGGCAAGATCACCTACATCGACGCCCAGACGGGGCAGCAGAGCTCGAAGCCGCTGCACAGCGGGGACCACGGGGTCTTCGCGATTCCGCTGGACTCCAACCGGCAGCCGGTGACGCCCGACAGCACGGGGGCACCGGAGAACCGACCCCTGTCTCGGTCGGCATCGACCACTCCGGCAGGCTCTGACCGACGCCCGCCGGATGACCCTGCCGGCGCTCCGCCCTCCAAAGACTCCAGGTTCGACCCCGAAGAGGTACGCGGCTCCGCCGAGTTCGGTGAGCGGCAGCAGACCGATCACACCCATGTAGATGGCATGCCGATGGAAGAGTCCCAGGCAACTCTCCGTCAGACGCATCATGTGTCACAGGTCGACCTCGGGCCAGTCCTCGCGAATGCCCGGCGCTGGGCCGAGGATGGTTCGCTGGATCGCGTGGTACAAGAAGCGCGAGAAAAGGGCCATGTCACTCAGTCCCGCCTGAATGAGATTCTTGGCAAGAAATTCCAGCAGCTCAACGACGACCAGAAGATGGCCGTCGTAGCCGGTATCGCGCGTATCAGCAACACGTTCCACGAACAGCATGCCGTCGGCAACAACCCGATACAGCAGGACCCGGATCGACGCCGGGAAAAGGGTATAGAGCGGGGAGTGAACCCGCTACCGGGAGTCGGCATGCACGACAACCACCGGGTTCGCCGCGGCAACGATGCCAAGACAACCGGCCCTGCCGACGTTCGAGCCAGAAGATATCTCGTCGCACAGGAAATCGGTCCCGACGCCTCGAAGGAGGCGAGGGACAAGGCTCACGAGGATTTCGACAAGATATGGAATGACCACAAGGACGGTGACCTGCGCCCCGACATGTCCGGCAAGAACTATGCCGTTCTTGAGGTGCACGAAAAGGTCGGAGACAAGACCGAAGTTCACTATGTCATCGACTCATCGATCCCGACAGGCGCCAATTATCATCAGGACCATTCCGAGCCTCACCTGGGTGAGTGGATGAGGCAGGTGGAGGCTGCGGAACCGGGCAAGTACAAGGCCGTCAGGCTCTTCACAGAGTTCGAACCATGCGGCAACGTGACCGGCACAGGAGGCTCCAACTGCTCGGATTATCTCAGCCATGATCGCGAGCGGGATTCCGGATCACCCCGAGCCAGGAATAAGGACGATCGCGAGAACCGCCCCCCTGAGGTGCAGAACAATCCACCAAAGAGCGATCTCCGCATTTCCTATGGAATCGGATACCGCCGAGGCGATCGCTTCGGTTACGAAGCCGAAGCTGCCGCCGCCGAGTACGCCACGGCTGCCGAGCGTGATGCAGCCGTCAAGGAAGCAAGGAAAATGGACAATGCGGAGCGAAATCGAGTCAAGGCCATCACCGATGAACAGATGATCAAATACCGCGGCGAATGGCTGCGAGTCTGGAAAGCCGCCGCCTCAAACGCCGAGTGAGAGCGTGAGATCCATGGCCTAACATGAGCGGCGAGCCAAGCTAGACATGAATCGAGGACACGTGGAGTTGACCCTTGAGCAGGCCTTGGAACGGGCTCAGGCATGGCTGGCGGCGCCACCGCACCCGGGACAACGCACTCTGGCGATCCGCGGCACGGTCGGCTCGGGCAAGACCGAGTTTCTTCGGACACTCGCCGAACAAATGCCGGATGCTGTCTACTTGGACTGCCGGGGCCTGCGGGCGGAGGACATCGCTCATCGTCTGCTGCAGGCATGGGGAGTCGACGATGCGAATCAAACCCTGGGCGATGGCGTACGCCGGCTGACGCGCGACGGGGTGGCACTGCTGGCGAATGTCCAGTGGGCTGACGAATTCGTGACCTCTGGTGAAGCAAGCCGGATCACCAGAGATCTGGTCGCCCATTTCACCCGGACCTCTCGGGCGGCCATCCGATTCGTCATCGAACGCTCAGCGGACAGGCCATGGGTCTTCCTGCCGACCCGGAATGAGTTGGTTCTCCAGTCGTCATTCGACGCACAGCCCGCCGATACGACCCTGGCCGACACGCTTGCGGCTCACCCAGCCCTGTTGGCTCTGGCTGCCGCCGAGCTTCGCGACGTGCCCCTGAGCGTCTGGGAAAAGCTGTGCATGATCCTTGAGATCAGGGTGTCACAGCAGGAGTTGAGCAGGTTGCCGGCACGCCTGCCGACGGTGCTGCATGTGTCTGCCGATGGGGACGGCCAGGTACGGGTCCGCTTCCAGGCGGAAGCTGTACGCCACCGGATCCGGGAACTGAGCCGGGTCGATCACGCGGCCGTCGTCACAGCGCTTGTGGACTCCCACAGTGAACGAGCAGCTGGACCCTGGCGAGCGGCGGGACCTGTGGGGGCGTACGCAGCCCGGGTCCTGGGCCTCCACGCCGTCCATGCGGGCATGCTCGACGACTTGCTGAGTGACGGCCGAGTCCTGGCGAACCTGGAAGCGACCGGTCTCCTGCAAGCCCTCGCTGTCCGATGGTCCGACGGTGTGCCCCAAGGCGGTATCGCTATCGACGCTCACTACCTGGAGCGACTGGGGCTGGCCGCGGCACCGCATGACGAGTGGGTGGCCTGGCTGCACCACTGCGCGCTGAGCCGCGGAGAGGAGCAGCTCGTGGAGTCGGTCGCAGCAGAAGCCGGGGCACGGCTGCCTTGGCGCACGATCTGGTCCAACTGCCGCCCCTACGGCGTGTTCGGTCGCTTCGGGAAATCGGACAACGGGGCCTCGGGCTACCCGTCGAGCGCAGAGCTCGCGACGGAGGACATTGCAGCGCAAGCCGCAGAGAGCCGTAGTTGGCCGATCCCTGCGGCGGGGCCTCCTGTCCGCGACATCTTCGACGGGTGGGAGAGCCGCGACGACATCGGCTACTTCCGATCCAAGCGGCTGGAATCAGGACACTGGCTGTTCGCCGGCGCATCCGGGGCTTTCATCGTAGACGTGCAAGCCGTTCCCGAGCTGCAGCCGGACCTGCCCGCCATGCCGAACCCCTTCATGGACTCACCCATTACCCGGGCCGGTGTGTGGGAATGCCCACCACCGGCATTGGCCGAGGGCGCGCCAAGCCGCGCATGGCTGGAGGCAACCTTCGGCCGCGGAACATGCCGCCCCCTACAGGAAGATGAACTACCGGCCGGCCTCGTGCACACAGAGAGCCGACAGTTCCTCATGGAGACCGGGCTGCCTGTCCTGGCCCACCACCTGCCATTCATGAGCACCATCGATGCCGCCGAGACAGGGCTGGTTCCCATGCTATGGCCGGAGCATGCGATACCCGCCGATGTCACGGGACCCTTTTACCACTTGGGGTGCTGGGGCGGAGGAATCGTCCTCCTTGACGGAGGGACCGGAGCTGTTGTCGCGGACGGCAACACAGGTTATGGCGATGCGATCCTGGCGAGCAGTCTCCGAAATTTCTTCATTCTGCTTCGGTTGTGCCACGAGTTCCTTGTCAGTGACTTCGCCACGAACTACGAGCGCGGGGACGCCCTCGAAAGCCTGCAGGAATGGGCCAACAAAATCGAACCGCTCACGGAGGACGCCCTCATTTGGCAGCACGCCCTCGATACAGATCTGAACGCCTGGGTCGCGATGTAATGTATCGGAGCTGAGGCGCTGGCTGCTCTGGACCGTCGTCACCGAGGGCGTAGAGGGTTGCATGTACCTGAGACCGTCGAACCTGTGTAGGAAAGTCTCAGTTAGGCTGCTTGGAGAGGGGAACCCTCCGGCACCTTGAGAGGGCGTCATGGCTCCATATCCCACTGGTTCTGCATCGTCCGTAGACCAACGCCGCGTCTCCCGAATTGAGTCGTGGTGGCACGATGGTGGTCCTGAGCGATCCGTGGAGCTCGTTGGGACTACCGGGACCGGAAAGACTGGGGTCCTCCTGCGACTGCGGGACGCACTCCCCACCCCTGTATGGGTGGACGCCACCGGGCTCACCGCCGAGGAGATCCTGGGAAAGATCCTCGACGCTTTCAACGTGCCCGATCTATCGTCCCAACGGGTGGATTGGGTGTGGGAGCTCAAGCGTGCGGGAGTGGGCAGCAGACCTCTTCTCATCGCCAACTCGCAACGGGCCGGGCGTACGCGTCAGTCCATCCAGCCCAGCCGCCTCATCAAGCGCGTGCTGGGCCCGCTGGTAATGGATGCGGGAGCCAAGGTGATCGTCGAATCGCGCCCAGAGGACCGTTGGCTGCGGGACTGGCTGACTCTCCGTGTGGATGCATCAGCGGGCCCACCTACTGGCCTTGGTGCCGCGCGTAGCCAACCGGCTTTGCGTGCACTCGCGTTCGCCGAGTTGCGTTGGACACCTTTCCGGGTGTGGTCGGCATTGGCACAGGCCGTCGGCGGCGTGGGTATCGGCGAGGACTTCCTGGCCACCCTGGCCCGGGACCTGCCTGACATTGTTGAAGCCGTCGAGGGTCGGGCCCGATTCGTGGACGAGCGGATCGTCGATGCGCTACGAGAGGAGACGGCCCCTTCGGACAGGCGCCAGATCCACACACGGTTGGTGAGTCAACTGCTTTCCATGGCAGAGGAGTTGGCCCCCTTGGAGGGCTGGGCAGCAAGTGGGCCCGTTGGGCACTACATCGCTCATGCCCTACCCGTACATGCACTTCAGGCTGACAGACTTGAGGAAGTACAGAGTGAAGGGCGCCTGGTCGCGCATCTCGATCCGGCAGCGCTCCTCGACGCAGCGAATCAGCAGGCCTCGGCGATCCCCAACGAAACCCTCATCGGCGACGCAGCCGCACTGTGGGTGGGGGGTGTGGGTTCGGTCAGCCAGCCTGAATGGGCGGCTTGGCTCCATCTCATGGCCACCGCGCGCGGCGATTCGCAATCTGTACAGGCGCTGGAGCAGTCAGGGATCGACTTTCCATGGCGCACCCGTTGGGCGCATTGGCGCCCTCCATACGGCTGGCGCAAGACATACCTTCGTGCCAGCTCTTTGACAGAGATCACCCAAGTCCAGGTGGGCAGACGCGTCGCCGTAGCGGGGAAGGGGCGATGGGACCGACGGGTCCGGCTGTGGGACGTCGAGTCGGGTGATCTCATCGCCGGGCCGTGGAGCGACGGAATTCCGGAACCAGGACAGTCGGAGCCGCTCTGGCCACGAGGTCAGGACAATCAACTGACCCAGCCCTGGTCGGAGTTGAACGCGTTCGGCAGCAGTCTGGCCGGTCCTCAGTTCACCGAGGCCCTGCGGGTGGGTGACGGTGTCGCCCTTGCCGGGATCGGCGGCGTGGTGATGGTCGCTCCGCGCGAACCGAGCACATTCATTCAGCCGGAACAGACCTATGGAGCCGCTCTGCTCGGCCACTTCGGGCTGGTCGACAACGACGCTCAGGACTTCTGGGAAGAGCCGGATCGCACGGTTCTTGAGGACCTCTTCGAGCCACAGGCAGTACAGCGACTCCGTGCGACGGAGCTACCGCCAGGGCTACGGAACGAAGGTGCCCGGCACCTGCTCGGCGAAGTGGGCCTGCCCGCCTTCACCGGCGCCGAGATGAGTCTCGTGGCCGTCGCAGAGGAGGGACTCACCGAGCTGACGGCGGAAGAGGTGTGGGGAGAGGACGATGGCAGCGGCATGTACTACCAGCTCGGAACCTGGCTGAAGGGCCGCATCGTCGTCGGCGGCGACAGCGGCACCGTCTATCGCCTCCCCGCGGAGGGCGAGGACGAGGACTCCGACCCCGAGGTAGCGGCGAGCTTGGGGCAGTTCGTGGCCATGTTGCAGAACTACGTGCTGGGGCGGTGCCTGCTGCCCATGGCATCAAGCCGCACGGAGCGCGAGGATATCCGGGATGAGATCGAGAACCTGCTGACCGCGATCGACGAGGACGGCGGAGCCTCCCGAGCCTGGAACTATACGCTCGATGACAACGACTGAAGGCGATGAGGCATCAGACAGCCGCCCTTTCGCGTGTATCACCTCATCACCTGTATCACCAGAGCAAGCCCTGGCCGAGCTCTTGAAATGGTCGGACACCGGCACCCAGCGAGTGGCCGAGTTGACCGGTCCTCCTGGGTCCGGACGGACAGAGACGCTGTTGCGGCTGAGTGAGGCCCGCCGTGAGGCGGTGCTCGTGGATGCCACCGGGCTGACCTGTGAGGACCTCATCGATCGGGTCATGACGGCCGCTGGGTTCACCGCTCTGCCGGAGAAGCGGGCGGACTGGGGATTCGAGCTCGAAGACTCCCCGCTCGGGGGTGGGCTGGTCATCATCGTCAATGCCCACCGTGCGGGACGTACTCGGCGCTCCACGGAACCCGAGCGCATGGTGCGCCGCTTCACCGGTGAACTGGCCGTTGGCGGCGGTCTCAAGGTCGTGATCGAGCGGGACCTGCCGGATGTCCGGTCGGCACACGATCACTTGGTCGTAGCACTGCAACCGAGCAGTTCCGAAGAGGATGAAGAGGCTGTGGGGCACCTGCCCGACGGCACGGACACCGAAGCGTTGCGGGCACTCGCACTGTCCGAGGTCCGTCGTACTCCCTTGCCTGTGTGGACCGTCCTCGCCCAGGCGCTGGGGTCCCATGTGGGCCGGTCTCCGGATGTCGCCACAACGCTGGAGGCTTCCAGCGAGCTACTTGAGGTGGAGGGCGACGGCTGGGTCCGCTTCCGTGACGAGCGGCACGCCGAGACGCTGCGTCTGACCACCGATGCCGAGATCGTACGAGCCGTGAATGTGGAGCTGGTCGCATGGCTGCGCGATCAGCCCGCGGCAGCGACGACCGGCCAGTACCTGGCGCAGGGACTGGCGATGCACGCCGTACAGGCCGGCGAGTTCGACTCCGTTCAGCGCTCCGGCCGGCTCGTCGCCCGTATCGATCAAGTCGCCCTGATCGACGCGGCCCACGCCGACGACTCGTATGTCGTGAGTGGTGCATCGCCGGCCGGGGACGCGGTCAACTTGTGGATGTGCGGCGTCGATTCCCTGTCCCAGGGTGAATGGGCATCGTGGCTGCACCTGATGAGCACGGTGCGTGGCGACACGGAGACCGCCGCCCAGATCGCCTCGTCCGGCCGGCCGCTGCCGTGGCAGGTGCGCTGGGCCCACTGGCGGCCGCCGGGTGCCGTGAACGCCGCGTACGTTCGGCCCGGTCCACTGGGGGACCCGGTCATCGCCCCTGAGGACTATCTCCCTGGCCGGCACGCCGTTTGCGCTCCGGGGGAATGGGACGAGCGATACCGGGTCTGGGACGCCGAAACCGGCGAGGAACTGGCCGGCCCCTGGCCGGAAGCGCTGCCCGCACCGGGGCGGCGCGAGCCGCTCTGGCTCACCGACGTGGAACGCAACGTCACACCCGACTGGGACGATCTGACCGTGTTCGACACCCTGGAACCTCCCTTCGTGTCGGATCAGGTGAAGGTCGGCGACCTCCTGGTCGTGACAGGGCTCGGCGGCATTTTCGCGGTCGAGCTCCACGACCCCGCCGCA
This sequence comes from Streptomyces sp. HD, assembly GCF_028369295.1. Taxonomy (GTDB): domain Bacteria; phylum Actinomycetota; class Actinomycetes; order Streptomycetales; family Streptomycetaceae; genus Streptomyces. The sequence goes on along the minus strand of NZ_JAQMYP010000049.1, from coordinate 44,115 downwards.
AGTCCGCGCCTCAGCAAGGTGCACGGGGAGCCGCTCTTCGACGACTCCGGTTTCCTCCCCGCACTGCACCACGGGACAGCACGGCGCCGAGGCTCGTACGACCCCGACCACTTCGAACCGGGCGTCGTACGCCGCCTGCCCACCGGCCTGCTGCCCGAGGGGGTGACGGACGCCGAGGCGCGCCGCGTTCTCACGGACGTCGGACTGCCCGCCTTCGAAGGCGCGGCGATCCGGCTGGAGGCTCTGGACGTAGTGGGTCTGCCCCGGATCGCCCCTGGCGACCTGTCGGCAGACGCCGTCCCAGGTGCGTACTACAAGATCGGTACGTGGGGTGCCGGCGACCTGGTCCTGCACGGCGGAACGGGGCAGGTCGTCCTGTTCGGTGCCGACGACTGGAGGGGCGTAGACGACGACTTCGATGCCTACTTCGACGACGAGGCCGAGGAAGCCTACGAGACCGACGAGACCTACGAGACCTACGAGACCGACGACGAGCAGCAATCCAGCGCCGTGTTGATCGCCAGCAGTCTGGCCGCGTTCATCGACCTGCTCCAGCACTACCTTGTGGCTCGGTGCATGCTGGCCTCGGCGGGGAGCCGTATCGAGCGCGTCGCGATCAGGGACGATCTGCAGGACACGCTGCCCGACCTCGACCACGGCGCAGAGACAGGCACAGGCGCAGACGCGGGCGCAGACACTGCCTTCTGGACTGCCGCACTTCGAACCACCGACTGATCGATCCCCCTGACCGCCCCCGATACCGAGAAGATCTGACGGTAGAAAAGACCCGACGCATGAGTGCCACCGCCGCCCCGAAACGCGCTGAAGTCACGGCAGAACTCGCGCTCGACCGTGCACTGTGGTGGATCGACCGGCCTCGCGACACCAGCGCCTGGCTGTGGATCGGCGGGCGCTCGGGCAGCGGTCGAACGGCACTGTTGCGGGAAGTCGTTGCCCGCCATCCGGCCGCGGTCCGCGTCGACTGCGTCGGCCGGTCCGCGGAGGAGGTGGCCCGGGAGGTGGCGACGGCCCTTGGTATCGCCGCCACGGACTCCTTCGACGACAACTTCGCCACCATGACCCGCCGGATCAGCGACGATCCCGTGGTCGTACTCGCGAACACGCAGTGGGCGGGCCGGTTGCGCACCTCGCGCGAACCAGTGCGTGTGCTCGACGAGGTGGCACGGACGCTGATCAGGCACCATCGGCGCGGGCTGCGGATGCGCTTGCTGATCGAAGTCGACGATGCTCAGGCCACGGCCGCCGAGTTGGGCGGACGACATCTAACCCTGCAAGGGAGCTTCGGGAGTCTGCCCGCCTTCGCGGAGCCGGACGGGGATACGGCCTTGTCGTACGCCCTCCGCGCGCTGGCGTTGGCCGAGCACCGCTTCGTTCCCATGCCCGTGTGGTCCCTGCTCTGCTCCGCCCTCGGCCGAGACGTCCCGGAGTCCCGGCTCGACTCGCTGCTCGGCGACGACGCGGCCGGGGAGTGGATCCACCGGTCGGACGACGGGACAGGCACTCCCCTGGTCTCCTTCAAGCAGGAGGCAGTGGCCCGGCAATTGCGTACGCAGATGCCCGCCGAGGAGGCCAGGTCCTGGCACGCGCGCGCAGTGACCGCACTGTCAGCCGCAGACGCCCCCGAGGCGACGCGCTGGTACGCCCGTCGCGCCCTGGCCGGCCACGCTGCGGCGGCCGCCGGCCAGTTCGAGGCGTTCCTCAAGGACATGGCAGCAGTCGCCGGGGTCTGCCATGAGTCGCTCTTCGAGGCGTTCGAGGCCGCGTTTCACGGACGGCCCATCCCTCAGGGGAGCGCTGGGGCCCGCCTCCATTACCTGGCTCGCCGCGGTGTTCGGCCTTCGTCCCAGGGTGAGTGGCTGGCGCTGTTGCACCTGGCCCTGATGCAGGCCGGGCCGACGGAGGCAGCAGCCGCCGATCGGCTCCTGTCGGCTGCCGGGCCCGTGGCCCTGCCCTGGCGGACGCTCTGGGCCGAAGGCGTCGGTGCCGGCGTGTTCAGCACGGACGCCCTGGTCAGGCGCCCGATCGTCCGGACGCTCCGGATCGTGCACACCCCGACCGGCGACCTGGTCACAGCCCGCACCCGCCACGACCACATCGGCACCTGGGACCTGGCCACGGGCGCGCCCCGGCCCGAGCCCGGCGAGACCACGGACGCGTCCGGCACGACGCAGGCGGATCAGGGGCCTCAAGGGTGGCGCCCCGCTGGAGCCGCCGGCGGTGAAGTAGATCTGCCCTGCATGCCCCAGTACATCCGTCGAGGCGTGCGCTCAGGCCATCGCATCGCCCTGGCTTCCATGGACGGGGTGTGCGTGGTCGAGGTCAATCAGAGCGCCGGACAGGAAGCCGCACCAGGCCGCCTCCTCAAGCGTCTGGTCGACACCGACACGAAGCTCGCTCGGGCGGACCTGCCGACCCCGGCCCTGGCCCCCACGACCGATTGGCTGACCGATGTCTGGGGATCTGCGGCGGTCAAACGGTTCCCGCAGGAGACCCTGCCAGCCGCTCTCTCCGATATCGGTGCGCGCGAATTCCTCTCCGCAGTCGGCTTCCCCTGCGTAACCGGCTTCCTCGAACTCGACACCACCGGCCTTGCGGACATGGGCCTGCGTCCCATTGCCGAGCCGTTCGGAAAGCCGGACGAGGCGGACGAGGCGGACGACGCGGAGTCCACGTACTTCTCCCTCGGCAACTGGCAGGGGGCGCGACTCCTCCTCGACGGCCGCGACGGGCGCGTGCTGCAGGACGGTTCGTCGGGGATCGACGACGAACTGGCCGGAAGCAGTCTCGGTCAGTTCGTCGCGATGGTCCGCCTCTACTACTGGTGGCGCGCCTCCGACTGGTCGATCGAGGACACGGAGTCGGACGTACGTCACTGGCTGAACCTCATCGACCCTCAGGCATTTCAGACACAGGGCTGGCAAAGGGTCTTCGAGGACTACAACTTCGACGACCGGAGCTGACGGACCGGGGATCCGCCGCCCACGGAATGGAAGGGATTCACCCCAGTGCCCGAGATCAACGCCGAGGACTGGGCTCGCATCGAGATCTGGCGGGAGCTGCCCACACGGCAGCGGAGGGTGTTCTCTGTTCTAGGTCCGACGCTCAGCGGCAAGACCGCGTTTCTACGAGCAGTCCAGGACCGCTGGCCCAGCGCCACACTCATCGACTGCCGGGGTATGAGTGCCGACACGGTGGCTACTCGCATGCGCGAAGAGTGCCGTGCCGCCCCTGCCGGTCGTCCCTGTGTCCTCCTCCTCGCCGATGTGCAGTACGCAGGTGAGGTCCTGACGTCGACCGAACCGGCCCGAGTGGCGGAGATCCTGGCCCCGGGGTTCAGACGGTTCGAGGGCCGTGAGGTCTGGGTCATGGCGGAGTACGACCCGGACCTCGTAGCCCCTCCCCGGATCGCCGAGTACGAAGTCACCCTCCCCACACCGGCGTCGGCGGGTGGGGCTGCCGTGGAGGAACCGGCCACGGCCCGCCGGCTCGGGGCACTGGCCGCAGCCGAGCTACGTCAAGTGCCACTGTCCGTCTGGCAATTGCTGTCCTCCGCAGGCGGTGCGCCCACACCGGCGCAAACGCTCCTCTCCTTCGCCGAGCAGCGACCCGATGTCCTGGTCATGGACGAGGACCGGTCATCAGTCGCTTTCCGCTCCGAAGCTCTCCTCCACTCATGGCGACGCAGGCAGCCCTGGGATTCCGTGGCTCAGTCCCGCGCCGTAGAGGCGCTGATGGCCGGGGCGGCGGACGGAAGCCCGGGGCTCTGGTCCCAGCAGGGACCGTTGGGCCGGTACGCCGCCCAAGCTCTCCCCCTCCATGCGGCGCTGGCTGGTGCGCTCCCCCGCCTGTTGGACGACGGTCGGATGCTGGCCCAATGCTCGGCCACCGCGCTGCGCGAGGCCCTGGCCATCGCCCACCCCGACGGAGTGCCGTATGCGAGCGTGGCCGCGATGCTGCACTATCTGGAGGTTCAAGGCATCTCCCCCTTGTCACAGGGTGAGTGGGTGGCCTGGCTCCATCACGCGGCGCTCAGCGCGGGGCGCGTGGAGCTGGCCGAGCAGCTACTGGCTTCGGGGGTTCCGTTGCCGTGGCGGACCACTTGGACCCACTGGCGCCCCCTGGGCGTCTTCGGCCGAATCCAGGGCGAGGCCGGTCGTGTCGACGAACTCGGCGTGGCAGTCGGCGAGTCCGGCCCGACCGTCATCACGGCCCGGGACGTGACCACGGGCAACAACGCCTACCCGAAACACCGGTACATCCGTCAGGAGTGGTTCCCGGCCACCGGAGAGCCTGCCTCAGCTCCGGTCGAGGTGCGCGCCTCCCTGTCGGAGGGGGATCTCCCCTGGAGCAACGCACGCCACTCTCCGGGTCCCGAAACGCCCACCGCCCCTTTCGCCGAACACACGGACAGCGGCTGGCAACTGGGGGCGGTGGCGGGGACGCTCCCTGATCCGCCCAACTGCCCGTCCGCGGTGACGCAGGGCCTTTACGTCGATGGACGCTGGGTACTCACCGGCTCCGGAGGCCTCTTCGCCGTATCCGTCCAGGCAGCTGGAAGTTCGGCGCAGGACACATACGGCAAGCGGCCCATGGTCGCCGCACACACCCGGCCCGCTCCATGGCCGCTGCCGCCGTCCGCGTCCGCTGCTCTGCGCGGTGACGGAACGCGGGACTGGCTTGAGGAGACCTTTGGCGCAGGGGCCTGCCATCGGCTGGCCGGGGATCAGCTCCCCCAGGGGCTGGACGACCCTGCCGCGCGCCGCTTCCTCACCGAGACAGGCCTGCCGGAGATCAGCGACTTCCTGCATCTCGCCATCACCCCGCGCGGCGACCGCCCCCTGCCCGAAGTGGCCTGGCCCGGTCGGGGCCGGGACGTGCCCCGGCAACGCCGTGCCAGGAGCGAGGCGCCCAGCAACGGCCCGTTCGACGAGCTCGGTACCTGGATGTACTCCAGGCTCCTGCTCGACGGCAGCACCGGTCGGCTCTTCAGGGACACCACGGGCGGCTCACCCGACCCCGTCGCCGGCAGCAGCCTCACCCAGTTCTTCGCCATGGTCCGGCTGTACGACGAGTTCCGCAGGACACACTTCCCCTACGCCGCCGACCACGAGGACGCGCGGCACAACCTCGCCAGGTGGTGCGAACAGATCGACGGTGCCGCCGCACGTGCCGAGGCCTGGACGCTCATCCTTGAGGGTCACGACTTCGAGGACAGCACCTGGGACTTGGCCTCCTACCGGGCTGAAGGACGCTGAAGGACCAACATGATCACGATTCCACGTCATGAAGTCCCTATGGGGACTCTGCCTCAGGTGCTGAAGGTGATGCGAGGTCAGGCACGAGAGGCACGTCTTCCGCTCCGGCACCGGGGCCTGGGCCCACACCGTACTGGCTCAGGCGCCGGAACTCGGCGACAAACTCCTCGCCGCGGTGGACGCCAGCGACCCCGACCTGCTCCGCCCCGCATCACGCGGCGCCGTACTGAACCTCATGTACCCGCCCATGAACCTCCTCACCCAGCTGGTACGCGGCGACCAGGACCGGTTCAACACCGAACTGGCCAAGACCATCGAATGGCACAAGGACTACTGGACCGGCGACGAGGAACGGGCCCGCGACTCCGACGGACTCATCGCCCTCGGCCCCCTGGCCATCGCCTGCCTGGCCCGGGACTCGGGCTTCACCATCGAAGTCGAAATCGGGTACCTGCCCAAGTACCTCCTCGACGGCGGCTGGTATGGCGAATTCCCCACGTAACGCAGGGACGGAGCCCCACGACGCCATGCCCTTGAGGCCGGCCCCTAAAGGACCACGGAGCTCACAAAGACGCACAGGCCACACCCCAACAGACCGCCGAAAAGCAGGCTGAGGGCGGTGATTCGCGTCCCGCGCCGGATGGGCCGGCTTCCTGAACGGAAGGCAGCGCTCAGCGGGAACATGGCCACGCCGAACATCGACGTGCCGATGCACCAGAACCGCACAGCCTCGACGTAGAACGACGCGAACGAGCCGGGGCGGAACGACCCCCACCTGTCGACCACCGCCTGCACCTTCTCGCCCCTGTCTCGGTCCGCACCGGGTTCGAAGTCCTCCACGTCGAGGCGGGCCCCGCCGTCGTCAGGTCGGAAGGTGCCGGTGCACTCCACGTCGTCCCCGATGTCGTCCTTGCCGCAACGCTCGATGGTGACCGTCCCCTGCGTGGCGCCGCGCACCTTCGCGGGGCCTTCCTCGTAACCGGACGCGATGAGGACCAGGCCGAAGAGCACGAAGAAGATGCCCACCACTCCGGCCCCGATGCGGCTGCCGACACCCCTCTTCGCAGCAGCCGGGCCGACGCCGGGCACTCCGGCTCCGTCCTTTCGCAGGTTCGGCTGGCCGCTCGCGTCCGTCTTCATCGCTGTCCCGTTCCCTTGGTGTGGCGTCGTAGGTCGTAGTTCGTAGTTCGTAGGTGTGCCGTGTGCCGTGTGCCGTACGTGCGACATACGCAAGGCTTGCGCCCCCGGCCGACTCCAGATCTTGGCGAGATCGTTTCGTGCAGGTCAAACTGCCTGGAGCCGAACGCCGGCAACCGCCATCGCCGATCACACGTCGATACAGGACATGATCCATATCCCCGAGAACCCCGACACATCTCCTACGGCCGATCTACTCAAACCCTTCGAAACCTTCGAAAGCTGGAGCAGGGTCAACGCGGACACCAGCCCCGACGACGCCGAGCCCCTCGTACTCGACTGCGCACGTCACCTCACCGCCGACCCCGGCGGCGATACGGCACACGTGTGGGTGGCCGGGCTCGCGGAAATGGTGCGGTATCTCGCGGGGCAACCGACCGCTGAGGCCGAACGGGCGGCGGTCGAGGCGCTGTTGGCAGCCGCTTCGGCGTTCGGCGAGCGAAGCTGTGCGCACGAGACCCACCCATACGAGGAGGAGTTCGGCGACCTGGCCGAGGACGACCCTGCCTGGATCGGGCTGCCCACCTCGTATCTGTTCGCCGACCTGCCCCAACGGCCCCGCCAGGACGCCGATCTGTGCCCCGCCAACATCGCCGGAATCGCCCGCGTCACCGCCGACATGATCAGGCCCTTCTCGGCCGCCGACGGCATACCCATGGTCGTACCGGACGACCACACCTCGTCGGTGGAGCGCCTGTCCTCGATCCTCTGCGACTACCCCAACCGGGAGCCCGGCCCCACCCTTGAGTCCAACGCGGGCGTCGACGACTCGCTCGCCACCAAGGGGGCACGAGCGGGCTACGTCATCACTCAGTACGCGAGCTGCTGGTACGCCGTCTACCGGATCGCGGAGCGGTCGGTCTTCGACGCGATGATCGAGGGCTTGGAGACTGTGCTGCCGAAGCTCGGGGACCCGACGGCCTGCACACACGGCGACGACGAGCATCCTGACCCCGAGTTCGAGTCGGCCGACATCGCCGAGATCGGTTTCCACCTGCGCAGCCCCGGAGGCCGGGCGGAGCTTCGGGAGGCGCTCGACGAGTACCCGCCCGACGCATGGCTGTGCCCGCGTTATCTACGCGACCTCGCCGACGAGGCGCTCACCGAGCTGCGCACAGCGCACACCTCGAAGTTCGGGGTGCGCGACACCACCGCCCTGGACGGCATGTACGTACAGCCCGACGGGTCTCTCGACATCGACGCGCTGACCCGGTGCGTCATCGACGGCGACGAATTCGACGAGGCACCGGAGAACATCGCAGTATGGGCCGCCCGCCGGCACGCGTCGTCCGACGACCCCCACGAGCGACTGGTCCTGCTGCTCCTCACTCTCTGGGTCACCCAGGTCCGCGACCTTCCTTACGGCGTCGGCCGCGAGGTTCGGGCACTGCTCAGCACCGTCGACCCCGCGCCACTCGAAACGGCCTGCAAGCACGGCGACGAGCACGCGGACGGGCACGCGGACACTCACCTGGACAAGCGCCTACGTCGCTGGGACAAGCGCGGATTCGCCGCACACCTCCGCCACCTGTACGCACCCGACTCGTTCCCAGCACCGGAGGCCGCCCAGGCCGTCGCCGACGTATGGGGATGCCCGCGCTTTCTCGCCAGCTGGGCCCGCGAACTCGTCCTGCGACTGGACGAGGCGTACCGGTGGATGGACCAGGAGGACGGATACGAGGGGAGCACATTCAGCCGGGAGCGGTGACAGGCGCCCTTCACGCAGCCCGCTCCGACTCCGACGAGCCCCTCCTGATCTCACTGATAACTTGCTGTTCCTATCAATTCACTCAGTGGGAAATCGATGAGTCAGCCGCCCTTCCAACCGCCCCAGCAACCCCCGCAGCCGCCACAGCAACCGCCGAACGCCTACAACCCGTACAACCAGCCGACCCCGCCGCAGCAGCCGCCGGGCTTCGGACCGGCGTCGCATGCCTCTGGGCAGCCGCCTGTTCCAGGCCAGCCACCGATGCCTGCCCCGGGCCAGCCGCCGATGCAGCCGATGTATCCCGCACCGCCGTTCCAGGGGATGCCCTACGGGCACCAGCCGAACGCGAGCGGCCATCCGGTCGGCGCGGTCTTCCTCGCGCTCTTCGTCTCGCTCATCATCTCGATGCTCTACAGCGGCCTCATCCTGCTCACGTACAAGGACCAGACCATCACCGTGGCCAACACCATGTACTTGGGCCACGCCTTGATCAACGGAGCGGTCGTCGGCGCCTTGATCGGTGCGGTGGGTCACCGTAACCATGGCGCCTGGATCTGGGGAGCCGTGATCGCCGCGCTCGGCGCCTTCTTCGGCTACACCAACGCTTTCCCGCTCGTCATCGCCGACGCCCAATCGCCCGCTGCCATCGGTGACATGATGGAGGCCGACCCCTTCATCCCCGCCAAGGCGTGGTGGAACGACGAAATCGGCGGCGGAGTCGACTGGTTCTCCCCGCTCGGGCTCGTGCTGGCCGCGGTCACCGCCTGGGGGCTCGCCTACCTCATCGGAAACAGGCGCCGTCAGAGGTGATCGCTGGTCAGGCGCCGACCCGGACCACCGCCTGGTCCCCGGTCGGCAGCCTGACCCCAGTCGGCTTCACTTGAATGTCGACGACGGGGCACCTCCCCGGCCCGAACCGCCTTCAGCGGAACGCCGGACTGTCGCCGAGCCCCGCCAACGCCGCCCCGATACAGGTGACCATCATCGCCCAACGGGTGTGGCCGATCCTCGCGAGCACAAAACCCCACCCGCCCAGAGCCACACCCACGGCATACGTGGCGACCCAGACCCCCGCCGCGTCGCCCTGGGCGAGTCGTACGACGATGAGGACAAGGCAGACGACGGCGACCAGCCCGGCAAGTGCGGCGTACGTCCAACGCGCCTGCCGCAGATCGCGCCGCCTGCTCTCCGCGAGCCCCGGTCGCCCCTGTTCCTGGAACTGCGCCCGCAACTCGTCCGCGCTCACCCCGGAGCCGGAGGAGAGCGGCTGACCGCCTGTCCCGCCCGGCCTGTTCGCCGCCGTCTCATCGCCATGCGTGGTCATGAAGCGGAGCCTAGCGGTCGGCACCCGACACGACGGGGGCGCTCAGACGTTCCATGCACTCCGCCCATAAACACCGCCACTGTCGTACACACTGGTCCGGTCCGCCACTGTCGTACACACTGGCCGCCCCGGGCCTCGCGGCGGGTGCTCTCCCATGGCAGCGGGTGCTTCCCCTGGGTGTGCATTCCGGATCGCAAGGGGCAACGACCGGGAACGTACGCGCTGAGCCTCGCGACAGAGATGGAGGGCGAGGGCGGCCGCCCGCCACGACGCCTCAGCGCTGACCCCGCCGCCCTTCCCGGCCGGAGTCGTGCGCGGGCGCGTCCCGCTCGGCACGTGCGCGGTCCAGTTCCTCCTGCTGCCGTGCGTCCCACTCCGCGAACCGGACCTTGGACTGCTGGCGTTCGGCGTACGTCTGGTCGTCGGCCGCACGGCGGATCTCGTGCATCCGCTGGTAGACGGCCTCGGCGTAACGCGGGTCCTGGAAGGCGTCCTTGACGTCGACGTGCCCGCTCAGCACCGAACGGGCCATGTCGCGCAGGGCCGGGTCGAGCGACGTCGTGTCGGCGATGGTGCGCAGGGAGCGGTGCAGCCGCAGGGCCTGCTCGGGGTCCTGGGCGACGCCCATGAGTTCCTCGTCCTGGATCTCCCGGTCCGCGGTCATGGGTCCGGCACATCCTTCCTGTGGCTGCTGCCTGTCGATTCCGTATGTGGCGGGTTCGTCATCCGAACTCGCTGCGAGCCCAATCCTGCGCGTTCCCCGAGGTGTTCGAGGAGCGGGAGCCCGCAGTGGAGGGGGCGGCGGCTGTGGTTCTGCCGGCCGCAGGCGTGGTGTTCTGCGTGCTGTTCGAGGAGCCGGAACTCGCCGCGGCGGCGGTGTCGGTGCCCCCGTCGGATGCCTGGGACGACTCGGATGCCTGGGCCGACTGGGACGAGTGAGCGGCGCCCGCACCGTGTCCGGACACCGCGTCGACGCCCTGCTGCACACGGTCCCCGGCCGCCCCGGTGACCCGCTCCGTCGCGGTGTCGACGGCGTTGTTCACATGCGTGGCGGGGTCGACATAGTCGGCGAGGGTCGACCCCTCGCCGCCGGTGACCTCGTTCTTGAGGCCGTCCACATACTCGCCGGCCGCCTTCTTGGCGACGTCGGCCGTCTCGCCGAGGTCGACGCCTGAGCGCGCGTCGAAGTAGGTCTCGATGCTCTGCTGGCCGATGTTCTGCGCCATCCCGACGGCGGCTTCCGTGGCCTTCTCCTTGGCCGCGTCGACCACCTTCTCCTGGACGAACTGCTTGCCCTGCTCCTTGAGTTGGTCCTTGGCGAACTGCTTGACCTTCTCCTTGGTGATCTTCTCCAGCTGCTCCTTGGCGACCTTCTTGAGGGCGTCCATGGTGGCGTGCTCCATGGCCTTGGTGACCGCCTCCATGACCTCCTTCTTGAGCCTGTCGAGCAGCTCCCGGACGATCAGCCGGGTGGCCTGTGTCGCGCCCAGCGCGCCGACCTCGGAGAGTCCGAAGGTGAAGGGTGCCGCCGCCTGCGCGGCGATGATCTCGATGGCCAGGGCGATGAGTTGGACGATGACGGCGATTTTCGCGGTGAGTACCGCGACGGCGGCCGCGTCGAATGCGAAGGCAATCACTTCGCACGCGGTCTTCGCGTCGGGCAGATAGCTGTCCTCGCCGTTGGCGCCGGTATAGGCGCCCCACTCCTTGCTGAAACCTTCGATAGCGGTACCGAAGTTGTGGGAGACGATGGTGCGGGCGAGGCCCTCGCCGTCCCTCTGGATGTCTTCGAGTTCCTCGCCGAAAGCCCGCCAGGTCTCCGCGACCTTGTGCAGTGCTTCTTCGTCCACCTCGGGCCAGGTGTAGCCGAGGAGGTCGAGCACCCAGACAAGCTCACCGGGCAGTGTGAGCGACATGCCAATATCCCCCGAATTTAATTAGAGTTGACCGGCAAATTCAGAATTGGCCGGTGAGCCCGTCCATCTGGCCGCTGTTCGAAGTTTCCGCCGCGTCGTAGTTGCGCGCCATGTCCTGCAGGTTGTGCCCGACCTTCTGCAGTCGTTCCGCAAGACTGTCCATCGATGTGAAGATTCCGTCGCGAATCGGCGTGTAGACCTGACCGAAGATCTCCCCGAAGTCCGCGTCCGCCCACGGCTCTCCCAGCGCTTCGAGGGCGTCCTGAAGCCGCTTGGACGCGGTGGAGAAATCGCCGCCGAGGTCGACGAACTTCCCTCCCTGCCGCCGGAGTACATCCGTCTCCACGTTAAAGGTGTCGAACTCCATGGCTCTCCCCCGGACTCCCCTTGCCGTAGTTCATATTGGACGACAGACCGATACCTTAGACTCCTCGCGCACTGCCCCGCCAAGCCCGTAAGTCAAGAGATCGTCAAGTCATTCAAGGGGACACCAAAAGTGGTCACAACACAGCCACATTCCGGCAGCGCGAGAAGTCTGTGGATGGGAAGACTCCTCGGCCTGGGGCTGCTTCTCGTGGCCACGGTCGTCGCCGCGGTGACCATTCCGGAACTGCGCAGTGAACTCGCCGGTGAGGGCACCGAAGGAACCCTCACCATTTCTTCATGCGAGACACACACGAAGACCCACTACGGCACACACAGGCGTTCCACCGAACTCAAGTTCAGCTGCACCGGAAACTGGCGCGCGGACGACAGTAAAGCCACGTACGAAGACGTGGTGGTGGAAACCTCGTCGCGTTTTGAAACCGGGGCGAAAATCCCGGTGATTCAGGTGGACGACACCTTCGAGCAACCGCAGGACCGGGACCCCGGAGACGACGCCGCGATCCTCGCGTTCTGCCTCTCGCTGCTGGCCTTCGGCATCTACTGCCTGCTCACCGGCTTCGGCGCCCGCAACGGCCCCGGCCCGGGGGCCTCTTGGCAGCGCCTGCCGGCCCGAACCGTCACCGGCCCCGTCCTGGGCGGCCTCTTCACGCTGGGCGCCCTGGGGGCGCTCGTCTGCGCCCTCGTCCTGTGACATCCGTATCCCCACTCTGAGGAACCCTCAATGACCCAAGTACACGGGAACCCCGCGCCGAACACCGCCGCAGCGGGCGACCGTTCGAGCCTGTACCGCCTCATCGGCGCAGGCCTGATCCTCGTAGGCGTCGTCCTCATGGCCCTCGGCGCCTACCTCGGCCCCTACACCTACGCCACGTCCACCCCGGGCAAGCTCACGGTCGACACGTGCACGGTCGACTACAAGTACCGATCGAGCACGTCGAGCAGCTCCCGGAAGAAGACCAAGACCAGGTGGTGCTACGGCACTTTCACGTCCAACGACGGCTCGGTCAAGGACCTCAACGCCGAGCTCAAGAGCGACCTGCACCAGCGCGGCTACGTCATCGAGGCCATCAAGACCGGCGACACCACCTACAAGCTGGACCATGGCTGGGTCGGCGCGATCGCCACCGGGTGCGCTTGGTTCTTCGGTGGCTTGATGCCCCTGTCGATGGGCGTACTGGCCGCCATCACCGGCCTCTCCTCCTCGTATCCGTGGAGCCGACGCCGGGCCCGCCCTTACCTCATCACGTCCGTGGTGGCCGTGATCGGCCTCATCACCAGCCTGCTGGTGAGGCTCTTCGCGTGACGGAGGGCCCGCCCCGTCCAGGCAACGCTGATCGCCGAATGGACGCGGCACGCTGACGCTGGTCGCCTCGCGTCCCTGACGTACGGAGAGAGCTCTCGTTGCCAGGATGTGGCGCCTGGCAACGAGAGCTTTTGTCGTAGGGCGGCGGGACTCAGCCGGGGTAAGACCCCTGAGGCCGCATCAGGCTGGGCGCCTGCGGAGTCGGCTTGCGCCGGCCCGACAACGCCAGCAGCACACCCCCGGCCAGAAGCGCCAGGCCCACTCCAGCGGCGATCAGGCCCGTCAGCCACAGGGACTGATCCATCTCCGGGTGCGTCGTCTTCGGTGTGCCGTCCGGAGTCGCCAGGTGCTCCTTGCCCTTGTACGCCACCGGAGCTGTCTTGTCCTCGGGAGGGGAGGCGGCTGCCTTCACCGCTGCGGCCGCGTTGATCCGGCCGTAGCCGAGCACGGCGCTGCCGCCGCCCGCCGGGCGATGGGTGGTGGCGGTGAGGACGCTGTTGACCTGTGCGGGGGTCAGCTTCGGGTTCTTTGCCTTCATGAGCGCCACGACGCCGGCGGCCAGCGCACAAGCCGGAGAAGTGCCGTTGCCTTGCCTGTAGCCGCCGGCGTTCGTCGCGCTGATGATGTCGACACCGGGCGCGGCCACGTCGTTGTAGGTATGCACGGAGGAGAAATCGGCGCGCGTGCCGTTCTGCTGTGTGGCGGCGACGGCGATCACACCCGCGTAACCGGCCGGGTACGAGGCCCCGTTGAGCACGTCGCCCGCGTTGCCGGCCGAGGCGAGCACCGTCACGCCTCGGCGTGCGGCATAGGCCAGGGCAGCGGCCTCGTCCTCGTCGTAAGAGCTGAACAGGTTGTCGCTGCCGAGCGACATGGAGATCACGTCGGCACCGTTCTGGACCGCGTAGTTAATGCCGTCCGCGATCGGGTTGTTGCCCTTCCTGAAGGCCTCCTCCAGTTCCTCCTGGGTGCGTTCCTCCTCGTGCTTGTCATCGATGACACGAACCGAGAGGATCTTGGCCTTCGGGGCCACCTTGAGGACGTCCGAGGCCATGGCCGTCCCGTGCTGCCCCCACTTCGGGTCGCCTGCCTTCAGCCCGTCCTTGAAGAAGTCGGGCCCGGTGGTGACCTTGCCCTTGAGGGCGGGATGGTCCGCGTACACGCCGCTGTCGAGGACCGCAACCGTCACTCCGTCGCCCTGGCTCAGCTGCTGGGCCGCAGAGAGGCTGAGTGCCGCGCCCTCCCATCCGACCGGCGTGGCCGCCTGCGCCGGCGCGGTGGCCAGGGTGCACAGCATCCCGGTGAGGACGACCGCGGTTGATGTTGCGCGTATGGTCCGGAACTTCACTGCGGGACTCACCTTTCGAGGTTCCCGAGATGGATGTAGAAGGTCTTGCTGAGGGCGTTCGCCGTGTCCATCCAGGGCTTCCTGTCCTCGTCGTTCGCGCCGTAGTCGCCGAACTCGCCAGGCAGGTTGCCCGACGTACGGCCGTTGACCGCGCCGGTCGTGACAGCGACGGCATAGCCTCCCAGGGCTTCTCCGCCCATGCCGTTGCGCCTGTTCCCCTGCCACTTCGCTGCGAGCGTGCCCGGCACCGCGAACGGCACCACGGCCGCGTCAGGAACGTCCGCGTGCTCCTGGCTGTCGAAATACTCGCCCATCTCCTGGCTGGCAGTGCCCTCGGGCACGACGATGATCGCGACGGTGGCGAGCATCTCACCGGTGAGATCGACGTACGTGGCACGCAGAACGGCCTCGCAGCCGAGACGCTCCGCGGTTTGCTCGGTCTTTCCGCTGAGGGCCTTGGAGCACGAGGTCTCCTGCGAGATGCCCATACGGCTCCACTGCGCGACCTTCTTGTCCGACGCGTCGTGCATGTTGGACGGTTCGCCGACCGTCGCCGGGAAGAGCCGTTCGGTGGTCTCGTTGCGCCACAACGTCGGCCCATAGGCAGAGTTGGGTATCGACTGCTGGCTGTTGCTGTACGCGTGAGCCGCCAGGGCTCCACCGCCGAGCATGCCGAGCACGCCGAACACGCCGAGCAGACCGCCGATGACCTTTCGGGCAGTGCCGCCCCCGCTGGAGGGAGGAATTTGCGCGCCGGGCATGGGGTTCCCGGGGAGAGGGCTTCCGGGCGGGGCGTACGCGCCGTACTGCGGCGGCCCCGGCTGGGTCGGAGGCGGCCCAGGGGGTGCCGCCGGAGGTGCAGCCGGGGTGGGCGGCGGCACAGGGCCTGCCCCCTGCCATTGCGGTTGCCAACCGCCCTGCGGGGGCGGCGGCTGCCCATATGGGTTGCCGCTTCCCGGCGGCGTGGGATAAGACATCGGTTCTTCCCTCTCACAGATCTATCTGCGAGGGAGCACGATGGGTGGTCCGGCCTCCCATGACAGAGTCCGCGTCTCGACTGACTCGCAACCCAGGTTGCTGCGAAGCCCGACTACAGCCACTCGCGCACCTTTCGGCGCCCCCGCGAATATCGCAACAGCTTATGACCTTCGCAGACGCAAGGCGTATCCCGCCCGTGGAACTCGTATAACGATCTCATTGAAGGTTCGTGCCCCGATGGGACGGTGTCTGCTCGGCACGAACACCGGTATCCATCTCGCAAGAAGTTGTGAAAGTTCTGCGAACGAGAAAGGTCCGACGGGGACGTCCGAGTCTGTTGGACAGCGTGTGATGACATCAACTGACCCCGAGCCGCCGGAACCTCCCTGGAAGCTAGGCGAGTTGGTCGGCGAGGAGGAAGGCCATGGTCTCGCTCGCAGCCACCCTGGTCCACGCCTGTGCTGACCCATGGGGATGGCAGCCGCTGGCCAGAATCGGCATGCGGTAGCAGACCACGCCGACTATGCCGGACCGTTCCAGGCAGCACCCCGCCTACCGGCTGTTGTTCCTACGGAGCCCAACCTGGGACGTGGGCCCCTACCCCGGCCCTGCTCGATTGCGAGACCTTCGGTGGTCCAGTGTTGTGGCAGCCTGCATAGACTCTCGGATAATGTCGATATCCCCTCCGCCCGCTCCCACAGCCACAGTCATTCCCTACGGCCGGAGAGTCGCCCGGCAGCTTCGTACTCGGTGGGATCTTCATGGCGATGGGTGCCTCCTGCTGTTCCTGGCAGTGGCCATAACCGCCGGGCTCAACGGCAACGAACCTCAGCCGGTTGGACTCGTGGCACTGCTCTTCGCGACCATTGGCTACTCGGGCGTCAAGGCCTTCCACTCGGCCCTCTCACTTCACCACCTGGCCGTGAGCATCTACGACGCGGGGCTGTGGCTACGCGCCCGCAATGGGGAGAGTGTCATCCGCAGGGACACTCTCGCCGGAGTTGCCGTCCACTGGAGTGAGACCGGCAACCAGGGTGTCAGGCAGTACTCGATCAAGCTGCGCCCGAGTGGCCCGATTGACCGCGACGATCCAGTCCTGTGGGTCCGGTCCTGGTCCGTGACGAAGAACCCACCCGGCCTCCCGCGCCTGCGTCATCGCTTCCCGACCAACGGCGAATACGCCAGGTATCGGGAGCCCCTGGTTGAGGCGATCCGGCAGCACGCCCCGCACTTGTGACGCGGCGAGAGGCAACGCGAGCCGGGCCACTGCGGCTTCCCCAACGCCGAGGGGCATAGGGAACGCACCGTCGGCACCGTGCGCTGAGGCTGCGGGCCTTGGTTGCGCCTTCTGGCCGAACAACAGGCGGCTCGCCACGACAAAGAAACAGAGGAACACGATGACCATGCCAGAACTCCCCGATATGGGAGATCCTATTCCACAAGAGGGGCCTACGCAAAGCCAGTACAGCTACTACAGAAACGCGTTGATCTTCTTCGGCCTGATGTCCCCATGGGTCTTCATTTATGTGTCGACGAGGAAGCTGAGCCTTGTCTGGCTTTCCGTGCTGAATCTGATCGGCATGTACACGGGGTTCTACATCGTCGTTCGCGCCTGGCGACGGAACCTGACTCGACGCCTGTATGTAGCGCTGGCGAGTTCGTTGGCCTGCTTGATCGTCTGCACTTCGCTGTTCAAAGTGCTGAACTGAACTGCCACTTGGGTCCCGGGCTTCATGCCGTGTTCCACACGGTGGAGGGCCGCACCTTCAGTCGCTTGCCGTGGATCAGCTGCTTTGTGCCTGCAGATGGGCCAGGGGAACGACCGCAGCGCAGCTGCCGCAATCAGGCTTCGCGGATCGTGCCCGTGCCCAAGTCACTGCCGGGCGCGAGGCTTTCCAGGTGCCGCTTCATCTGGAGTCCCGCACGCCTCCTCCCCACCAGAACTGCCAGTACGGACGCGCCAGCGAGAGCAACCGTCGCGACATCACCCACGCCAAAGGTGATCACTGTCAGGGCCGCGATGCCGAGTAGGAGCGCCTTCAAGACTGTGGAATTGGCACTCGTCTCCACGGGAGAGGCGGGGTGAAGTGCACGAGGTTCGCTCAGTGCTGGGAGTTCCCGGTCCGCTGGGACAAGTGCGCTCACCGGCAGGTCGACTGAAGCATCCGGAGACTCAAGCCATCCGGCGACGTAACGCTGTCCATCCAGAATCAGTACGGCATAGCCGACCGAATTCACGTACGGGAGCTGCCGAGAGGGACGTCGCCAATAGACGTGGCCACGGACGCCCGTGAGCAGCTGAGCCAGAGGCAGGGGGTCGACGATGTCATCCAGAAACAGATGCAACTCACCGAACTCCGCGCTCGTCATACGAATGCGGGGCTTGAGCGGCTTCGTCACCGATGTGGACGCCGGCCGCGCATCGAGGGCCGCTCCCACCCCTGTGACGGAGACGGGCAGTGCATGGAGTGTGCCTTGCTGTCGAGAACGGTGGAGGCCGGCCACGGGGTCAGAGCGCCAACGGCCGAACAGATTCATGAACCAGCAGAAGGCAAAGCACCCCAGGGTCAAGAAGACCGTCCAGAAGTCTGCCCGCCCACCGATCTTCTCCTCAAGCGACTGCCGATCCCCGACAAATACCTCTAGGTCAGGTGACGACGGCGCGAAGAGGACCCAGATCTCTTGTCCTGCCTTCGGCTTGTCGCTCGACGTCATCTCCACCTCAGAGGTCTGGGGCCCCTGGTCGAAAGGCACAGATACCAGCACGGTGGAGGAGTAATGCCCGGTGCGCTGACTGCTTACATACTTCGAAGAGAGGACCTTCTCGATCTCAGTCCTACGCATCGCGGAACCTGCGTCAACGATCTCCCACGCTGCAGGCGTTGGAGACAGCGCTGCATAGGCCACCAGAAACGCGGGCACCACCCAGGACCAGGCCGCGAACCCGACCCAACCGTTACGCTGCTCCACCCACCAGTGTTTGCCCCCCGCACCCAGGTCATCGGTCAGGCGGCGGAGCAAGAAGACTCCGCCGCCGACAGCCACTGCTGCCACTACGAGGCAAGCGAAGAGATCCCACCTGGGGGGCCGAGTGGAGGGCTGGATCAGAACTGCGACGACCAAAGCCGAAATGCTGAGGCCCAGCAGAGCCAAGCAGCGGGCCAGGGTGCTGGACCTTGTCATCATCCGAAATCTTCCTCAAGACTGCGCTGCTTACGACCGAACGACGTCGTCGGCTCGTCCGCGCCCTTTTGCTTGCCGTCCTCTTCGTTACTTCCGACTAGCTCTCCGCCTGCGCCTGCCAGTCCGGCACCCACACCGCCAGCGGGCACCTCAATGGAGAAGTCGGGGTTCTGGCCGCGCTGTCCGTATCGTGACGCATCCCAACCTTCCGCAACGGGGATGTTGTCCCTGTAGTGTCCGGCGCCACCGACTGTTGCTCCGCCAATTGCCCCGCCAACTGCATTGATCAAGGCATTCTTACCCCACTCGGGGTCTTCGTCTGTCGTGAGCGCGGTATGGCCATCCACGGCAAGTCCACCGGCCACATTGCCGACAACACCACCAGTGATGTTCTCGGTGAGACTCTTGGCAAGATCACTCGGCGGTCGGGCCATGTCATCCATGATCTTGCCGGCCTTGCCTGCTGCTGCTGCCCCCGCAGGGGTGCCGACGGCTGCGGCAAGTCCTCCCTGCCAGGTCGCTTCCCAGACCTTGGCACCATCGATGTCCTGGCCGGAGAGTCCGGCACCGAGCAGCGTTCCACCAGTATTGCCAGCCCAGTTGACGAAAAAGCTGGCAGCCAGCTTGGTCATCTTCCCGGCCTGTTGGTATGCGCGGATTGCCGCAGCGATACGCCGTAGCAGCGTACCGAGGCGGGCAGAAATCCGGATCGCCTGAGCAGCGAGCCGAGTGACATTAGCGGCAGCGGCACCGCCCGCGACGCCGAAGCTCACAAAGGACAAAGCCACGCCAACACCGATCGAGACACCAATTTCGGTGTAGATAGCGTGAATCTCATCGTTGACGGTCTCGATCTCATCGGCCACATGATCGAGCTGCTTGGCGATGTCGTCGTACTCTTCGACCCCTTGCTCGACCGCAGCCTTGACCTTAAGCCAGTGCTCCCTGAAGGCCTCCGCGGCTTCACCGCGCCACGTGTGACCGACTGTGTCTTGGACGTTCCTGTCGAGCGCCTTGAGCAGTCCATCCGGACCCGCTACATCGGCCTTGAGCTGCCTCCAGGCCTTGGCCGCCTGCCTCAACTCATCCGGCCGACCCCCGGGGTTGACGATCTCGAGTCCAAGTTCAACGAGTTCCTCTGCACCCGACTCCTTGCCGCTCACTTGTCACCCCCGACGCCCTTACCGAAGAGCACAGCAACATCCTCATCATTCACTTCAGTATTTTTATTGATCTTCCTCAGGGCATCTGCGATGGCGTCCAGATGTTCGTGAACTGCCTTCATCGCAGAAGCTGCACTCGTCGAGTACTCGATGTAAGCGTTTCTGACCTCGTCCGATTCCGTGAGAAGCCCAAAACCGTCAGAGATTGCCTCTTCTCCGGTCTCATTTTCGAACTTCTTGAGATAGGCGCGCAGATCGTATGCCTGGAGCTCAAACTTCTTGGCGAGACCTCTGCCTGCCCCATCCGCGTAGTACGCCTCGTCGTCAGCCACTTGTTTCCCCGTTCATGAACGACTCGTGAGAATCGGTTGATATAAGCCGCCTATTACTGCGGCGGCCGTCTCCTCAAGCCTGGCGCTACCTTGCTGATCCTGAAGTGGGTTTTTGTCTGTTACTTGTGCTTCGACAAGTCTCACAGTTCTCCTTGTGGCCTCCTGCACACCCTCGCTTCAGCAGCACTCTGGCCCTAACAGGACATGGCGCCATGTCCCCATGCAGGCCTCAAGAGCAGTGCTGGCACAGGTCTGATGATCATGTGGGCATGGAATCGATTGGTCGCCAAGCGAAAACCGTGCCCGCCCCTGCGTCCGCCGGCCTCGACGCAGATTCAAGGAACTCGGAATCACCCACCCGCTCGTCTGCTCGTTCCCTACCTATTCACCTGTCCCAGCACGGATGTGGCGAGCCCTTACTGCCCTTGGCCCGGAGGCGGCTGTTGCGCGTAGGGGTTGGGGTGCTGCGGGGACTGCCCTAGAGGCGTCGGGTATCCCTGGTCGGGAGCTGCAATGGAGTACCCCTGATTGGGATTTGCCAGGTACGGCTGCTGAGGCGGGTGCCCCATGTTCTGGGGGTGGGCTCCGACGCCAGGGCTGACCGGGCCGATACCGGAGTTGCGGCGGTTGCGCAGTACAGCGAAGACGACGACGGCGCCAATTACGGCTCCGAGGCCGATAACTCCTACCACAAGGACAACGGCACCCATTGAAGAGGACCCCTTCTCATTCTCGGCATGTGCGTCACAACATCTGGGCTACGACGAGACAAGGCAGCATGGTCGTCGCGTGAGTCCCTGTCCCCCACCTTTTCAAAGCTCGATTGTCGTCACGGTAACCACGCAGCATGACCAAGAGACCCGCGTGCGTGCCGAACAAATTGAGCGCTGCCAGCCACCAATGCGTGCCAGACACGATCGACATGACGAAGCACAGCCAAGGGACGAGGATCCCGAGCCCGAGCAGGATGGTGGTGAATTGGCTCGCCGTGCGCGACACCATCTCATCGGCAGCGGTCGAGGGATCCAGGTCCGATAGTTCCGGATTCACAGCTTCTCCGAGGGGGTGCCACCCCTACTGACCCTGGTGCGGGGGCTGTTGAGCGTAGGGGTTGGGGTGCTGCGGGGACTGTCCCGGAGGGGTGGGGTAGCCCTGGTTGGGAGGCGTGTTGGGGTACTGCTGGTAGCCCGTCGGGGGCTGGGGCGGGTAACCCGTGCCGTGAGGAGGGGTTCCGCCGCCGGAGCCGGGGCCGCCGTTACCGCCATTGCGGCGGCTGCGGATTACGGCGATGGCGATGCCGATGACGACCACGGCGGCTGCGATGCCGGCGATGAGAAGGATGCTGCCCGAGGAGGACTTCTTCTTCTTTTTCTTGGCCAGGCTCGTGCTGTCGTTGTCGTCGGATGCGGCACCGGAATTCGTGGACGTGGACGGCGAGGACTGGGCGAGAGGGCCCTGCTTGGGGCCCTTGGGGATGTCCTTCGTCAATGCCGCGTACGGACGGATGATGCCGTAGCCGTACTCGTCGTCAGGCGTCTTCTTGACGTCGTGGTCGAGCAGCGTGGCAGATTTGATCAGGCGGTTGATTACCTGGCCTGCGGTGAGGTCGGGGTACTTGGCGCGGACGAGGGCTGCGGTGGCGGAGACGTAGGCAGCGGCATCCGATGTACCCGTTCCCTCTGCGTAGCCGCTGGACTGGGTAGGGTCTGCTTCCACGATACTGACGCCGGGAGCAGTTAGTGTCATGCCTTCACCGAAATTGGTGTTGGACCAAATTTTCAGTGACTCATCAACAGCTCCGACCGCTACCACTCCTGGAAGCTTCGCTGGATACGCCAGACCTGCGTCTCCATCATTGCCTGTCGCGGCGACAACAACAACATTGTGCTGCTGTGCATAATTGATTGCTTCGGCGCCCTCAGAACCAGGAGCAGCCAGCGAATCACCAAATGACAAATTGATGACGTCTGCACCCTGATCAACTGCGTATCGCACTCCTTCTGCCCACTGATCGTCATTGAAGTCGTCACTCTCGGCCGCCTTGATGGGGAGGATCTTGGCCTTCGGCGCCAGGCCGATCACGCCTGAAGCATTGCTCGTCCCATGTCCGTGACCAGCGATGAGACTTGCCATACCGGTGCCATGCCCGTCGGTGTCATTCTGGGCATCACCGCCTCCGGTGACATCTTTGCCCTTCAATACCTGTCCCGTCAGATCGGGATGCCTACCGTCCACTCCGGTGTCAACGACGGCAACTGTCACGCCCTGCCCCTGTGACTCTGACCAGACTTTCTTAAAGTCAATGACATCAATGACCCACTGCTTGTCGCGGATGTAATCCGCTGAGGCAGTAGGGGCCGAAGTGAGGAGCAAGGCTCCTGTCAACGTCACGACTCCTGTCGTGGACCAGAATCGCTTGACACCCAATTCCTTGCTCCTCACTCAACTATGACTGGTTCCGCCAGTCTTCATGCAGCGAGCCGCACGTATCCTCCGTGCGGCTCGCTAGTATGCCTACTCGATGGTCCGCGGCACGTTCCGGTTGCGGTCCTCTTCCGAAATCCAGGTCTCTTCGTCCTCGACCAGGTAGTCCGGACGGTCGCCCTGGCTGTTCTCCTCAGACCGTCGACCGTTGCGACCGCCCATGCCACCGGCCATTCCACCTCCGGCGCCGCGCTGAGTTCCGCCCCGGCTGCCGTGCAGGCCCGCGCCGCCGCCGGTGCCCTTGCCCGTGACGCCCTTGGCTGCGCCGACCACGCCGCCACGAGACTTCGCGAGGGCGCCGCGGCCGCCTGCGCCGGCACCGCCCCGTCCCGCCGCGCCAGCTCCGCCGCCACCCATGCCGCCCATACCGGCTCGGCCTCCGGCGCCGCGGCCTGCTGCCGCGCCACCGCCAGTCAGACCACCGCGACCGCCCGCGGCTCCGATACCGCCCCGCGCGGCAGCACCTCGTCCAAGACCGGACACTCCGCCAGGAGCGACGGCACCTGGGCCCTGAGTTCCTCCAGTACCGAGGCCACCGCTACCGCCGCTGACACCAGCAGGGCCCGTGCTCGGGCCCGTCCCCGTCAGGCCTGGAGAGATGCTGTCCACCTTCGTGCGGGCTGCCGGGAGCTGAGAGCCTCCCGTGATACCTGCATCTCGGGGCACCCCAGGAGCCGGCTTGATGCTGGCGGTGGAACCTGCGCTCCACGGCTTGTTACCCGAACGAGCTGTACCAGGCCCTCCCCCCGTAGGACTCGGCATTGTGATCGGAGGAGGCATTGTCACGTTATTACTCGGAGGAGTGACGCCCTCCTTCTCGTTAAAGGATCCGCCACTCTTGAGGTTCTGCCCATAGACCTTGTAGTTGGCCGCCAGTTCCTCCATCACCGCCATGGCCTGAAGGCGGCGCTCCATCCCCAGCGACAAGTTCTTCTCGTTCGCCTCGGCGACGGTGCCAGCGCTGACGCCCGCAGCCAGGTCCTTGTGCGCCTGGCTGTCATCGCGGTTGTCGTTGTCATTCATTTTGTCGCCCGCGCTCTCCAGCTTGGACGGTTCGTGAATGTCAGCCATCTTGCTCTTGGCAGCGTCGAGGTCCTTGCTGATCGCAAAGAGTTGCTCCGCCGTGAAGTTGGCGTGTGCAGCCCCGTTCCGAATCTGGACGCCGATTTCGTCCGCCCGACGCTGAAATGCTTCGGCTGCTGCGCCATCCCAGTGCTCGCGGACGGTTTCGACAGCTTTCTTGAGCATCCCGGCGACGCTGTCATTGGCGGAAACCTGGTCCACACCGCCAGTCGCGCCGTCCCCGTCACCACCGGACAGGATGTTGTGGACCATTTTCCAGTGGGTTCCAACCTCCGAAATCTTTCCGGGCTGGGAATCCATGATCATCTTGCGCAGACCGTTGACCGAGTACTCAACGAACGGCGTCTTCCCGTTCTCAGTCGCACGATTGAAGGGCACGTTTTTACGCGCAACCTTGTCGGACTCAACGAGTCGTTCATGATTGCTTTTCTGCTCTTGCGCCCTAGCCTTGTTGTTGTTCTCCTCCTGGATCTTGCTGGACGCCATTTCCTCGCTAGCGCCGGCCATGGTCCACTCCCCTCGTCAGTGCTTTCCGGAACTAGTTAGTCTGCGCCAGCCGGCCCTTGGGCGAGCCACCCGAGTCGCCCCCCACGCCCTTCTTGATCTCGTGCTCCTCGTCGTTGTACCTGTCCCGGACCTTCGAGGTTTTCGTGCTGAAGTCGTCGATCAACTCGTGGAGCTTCTTGATGATGCCCTCGATCTTGGTCTTCATTTCACTCGAAGCCGCGTGGAGGTTCTTGGCCTCCTGGAACACAACTTCTCCACCAGTCTGACCGAAGGCGTGTTCCGGAATTGCCGTGTCGTACTTCGACGTGTTGCCGGCCTTGTCCATGTCGTCCAGCAACCGCCAGAGCTTCCGGATGACCTCATCCAGCTCGCTCAGATCAACCCGCATACCGTTACTCATACCCCGTTGTCCTCTCCCCTGTTTCTCAAGTTGTCAGCACCCACTCGGTGCCCCCACCGTCATCGCCCAGGCCTGCTAGACGGTCCGGCGGGCACGGCCGACCCGCTTACTACGCCAATCCCGCACAGCCACCCCACTCCCCGCAACAACAAGCGCAAGCGCAAGCCCCGTACCCAGAACATAGATAGCGACCCGGCGCTCCCGCTCCGCCTCGCTCTCCCCCATGGTCACAGCCATCGGGACGACCTTGCCCGTGCCGGCCTCGACCGGAGGATCCGGCTGCGGAGTCTCACCCGGCGTCGACTCCTCCGACAGCGCGGCGACCGGGTCGACGACGCCCCATCCGATGAAGGGGTTGGCCTTGCGGCCCGGGCGTTGGGCGGTTTCCTCGATTCGGGTGGCGATCTGGGCCGCGTCCCAGTCCGGGTACTTCTGCTTCAGCAGAGCCGCGACCCCCGCGACGTACGGCGCCGCGAAGCTCGTGCCGTCCGCGCTGCACTGGCCGTCGATGGGGACCGTGGAGACCATGCTGACGCCCGGTGCCGCGACGTCCACGAAGTCGCCCGACTGTGAGAAGACGGCGCGTTCGTCGTTGCGGTCCGAGGCCGCCACCGCCAGGACGCCGTCGTAGGCGGCGGGGTACGTCCTCGCCAACTTGCCGTCGGCTCCGTCGTTACCGGCGGCGGCGATGATGAGGGCACCCTTACGCACGGCGCTCTCCACGGCACCCCGCAACGTGTCGTCGTCCTGCTTGTTCTGGGTGTCCGACGAGATGTTGATGATCTTCGCGCCATCGGCGACCGCGTCCCCGATCGCGTCGGCCATGGTGCCGGCGTTGCCCTGGCCCTTCTCCCCCTCCCCACCTGCGTAGCGGTAGGAAAGGATCTTCGCGTCCTTGGCAATGCCGACGAAGCCCGTGCCCTTGAGGGGGCGGGCGGCGATGATGCCCGCCACCCGGGTGCCGTGCCCTTCGAGGTCCTGGGTGCCGGAGCCACCGACATAGGACCTTCCGCCTGACACTGCGCTGGTCAACTGCTTGTTGTTCTTGTCGACCCCGGTGTCGATCACCGCGACCTTGACGCCCTTCCCCGTCGCCTGTCCCCACAGCTGGTCCAGCAGGATCCGCTGGAGCGACCACGGCGTGGACTTGATGACCTTGCCGCCGAAGACGCATTCCGTGCTGTCCGCCAGGCCGATTCCCGTGTCGGTCGAGACGGTGCCGCTCGAACCAGAGGCGCCTGCCTCCGTGAGGCGCGCGGACGCCGACGGGTCGGCGAATGCCGGCGGCGTCGACGCACAGAAGATCCCGGTCACCGCAAGCACGCCAAAAACCCGCTGCAGTGCGCGGGTTCCACTGTTACGGCTGCTGTTACGGCTGCGCGAGCGGGCTGTCCGGCCCTTCACGTTCAGGCCCCCCATGTTCAGGCCCCCAGGGCTTCCTTGCTTCTCTCGAAGCTGGGTCAAGTGTGTGTGACGGATGTAGCGATAGGTGTGAAGATTTGCAGGATTTGCTGCGAACAGCTTCACAGAGGCTGTTCGCGATCCCGCAGAAGTTGCGTACGGCCCCGAAGCAGAGGTCGGCCCAGCGGACGCGTTGGCGTCGGCTGGGCCGATCCTGCTCATCTCATGCCTCTCGGGCCGCCGCCGGGCTCAGGCCCAGGTGTTGGCGTTGCTCTTCTCAGTGGCCTGGTAGTTCTCGGCCGCGCTCTGCAGCGCGGTGGAGATCTTCAGCAGGGTCGCGTGCAGGTCGGCGGCGGTCTGGTCCCACTCGCGCTGCTTGCGCTGGTAACCCTCCTGCGCCTCACCTTCCCAGGTGTTGGCGACGCGCTTGACGGCGGCCTCAAGGTCGTCCAGCTGCTGCTTGATGCGGCCGGCGGTCGACTTCACGTCCGTGGACGCGTTGGTGATCGTTGCGTAATTGACGAGGATCGACATCGTCATTCCCTTTCAGGAGGAAATCGAAGGAAGTCTGTGGAGGTCAGAGAACTCGGGAAGAGCTCGGAGAGAGCTGAGGACTGAAGCACTTCGGACAGATCCGGAGAACTCCAGACCGGACCGGCTCGATCAGCCGAAGTCCGACATGATCTTGCTGATCTCGGAGTTCTGCTGCTCTTCCGACGCGGAGTAGTTGCTCCGCGTGGAGTCCACGGCTTCCTTGATGTCGTTGAGGATGTCGCTCATCTTCTTCGCGTCCGCGTTCCAGCGGTCCTGCAGCTGGCGGTACGACTGGGCCGCCTGGCCCTTCCAGCCGCCGGCGATCTGGTCGATCACTCCGTTGAGTCGGCGGATCTCGCCCTGCAGCTGACCGTTGGCGGTGTTGATGTCACCGGAGAGCTTGGTGAGTTCGTCCTCTGTTACCCGGAATTGGCCGGCCATGTTGAACCTTCCCCCATGTCGTCGTTGATCCGGGAAACCTGCACTGGTGCCCGGAGAAGCTTCGCACCGTTGAGCGCTGCAAACACTCTATCGTCAGCCTGCCACTGGATCACAGGCACGGCCAATCAGTTACACGGCTCACACACTTGAGCGATCATCTTGTGACGCTCGCGCCGTCGTACTGTCAAGTGCGCCTGGCCACAACCCCGTTGACGGGGTCACTGGCTCTGTTCCTGTGACGCACTGCCGGTGTCCAGAGTGGGCCCCTTCGGGATGAATACGGCCCACGGCTTGGGCACGATCGCGGGCTTGGAGACGTCCTCATAGCCCAGTCGCGTACGTGCCTTGTCCGTCTCGCTCGCGTCACCGCCCGACGAGCCCGACGTCGAGCCGCCGCCCTTCGCCGCCTCACTGTCGTTGGTCGTCGGCAGCGCGTACCGCAGGCCCGTGTCCGTCAGCAGGTACTGCGCACCGCCGCCCTCCGCCGTACCGGCGATCTCCTTGAACAGGAGGCCCGACCCGGACGAGACATAGGCGCTCAGCGAGTCGGCGACGATCCGCTTCGGGTACGTCGTCCCGGCCCAGGCGGCGAGCTGCGGCTTGTTGCCCGCGCCGATGGTGCCGTCGTAGACGCTGCACGAGGTGGTACGCGCCTCGCCGTTCGCCGAGGCCGCGGGGTTGGCCTGCTGCGGAACGGTCACGGGCCAGCCCTGGTCCGCGTAGAAGCGGTTCGCCTCGCCGTCGTTGGCCTGGGCGATGGTCTGGGTGTCGACCTGGATGTCTTGGATCGGGTCCGTCCCGTACGCCGTCTGGGCGGAGGGCGACGCCTTGAGCAGGGCGGCGACGAAGGGCGTGATGGCGGCGATCTGGTCCTTGAGGACGACGTAGTACTGGTCGCCCTGGGCGTCCTGCGCCTTGAGCACCCGGCCCACCTTGTTCGCCTCGTCGGGCAGGCCCTGGACCGAGGTCGCAGCGCCGACGGACGGGATCGTCGGGAAGGTGATGACCCCGCCTTCGTTGAGAGTGCGCAGCCACTCACGGCTCACGGGTTGCGCCTGGGCGTCCCGGCCGACGACCGCGGCGCGCAACTGCGCCATGGTGGGCTTGTCGAGGCCCGCCTTGTCGCCCAGCAGGAAGAGGTTGCCCTTGCCGTCGACCAGGAATTCCCGTCCGGTCTGGCGGTCGGTGACGTACAGGACCTTGCCGGCGTCGACCTTCCCCGCGTTCTGGAGCGACTTGGCGTCCTCGGCGTCGAAGACGAAGACGGCACGGTCGATGGCGCCGGCCGATCCGGTCGCCGGCCGCTCGCACACCGCCCAGGTCTTCGTCTCCTGCGCGTCCTCCTTGGACGGCAGCCGGTCCGGGGCGTACGGGATGCCGATCGTCGCGCCGTGCCGGATGCCGCTCTTGTCGATCTCCTTGCCGGGGACCTCAAGGACGGTGCCCTTGCCCTTGTCGAGGAGGAGCTTGGCGGAGGCGTAGTTGAGGACGGGGTGGAGGACCTTCTCCACCTTGCTGTCCTTCGGGTTCGGGTCGAGGACCACGTACCGCGTCGTGGAGTCGCTGTCGACGATGATGTACTCGCCCGGGGTGTCCCAGCCCTTGGGTGCCGTGGGCTTGATGACGCCCCAGGCCAGGAAGCCGAGCACCAGTACCAGGCCGACACCGAGGCTGGGCATCACCGTACGAATGGGACGCGGCGAGCCTTCTTCGGAGCCTCCCGGCGACGGCGCCAGGAACGCCGCGACGGTGCGCTTGCGAGCGAACGTGTAGGCGGCGAGCTCGTCCTGACGCTTTGCCATGGTCCCCGTGTCTCCCGTTGTTGATGCTCGATTGCCCGACCGCGCTGCGAAGGGGGATCGGGCCGCGCGGCCACCTGCGCCACGCAGGCCCCTACTATGCCCTGCGTCGCCGTACGGCGATTCATCAGGTGGGCGGCCGCCCCCGCATCTTCACAGAGCTTCACGACAGCGCTCCACCATGCGGGGTCGGTCCGTGACAGTCTGGCCACCTGGGGTTTCGGTGTCCCCTGTGTCGCCTCGCGTTCCGCAGCGGGTACCGTGAGCCACTCGCATGGATGTTGTGGGCCATCGGTGCCCCTGGCCCGTCGATGGGATCTCGGACAACGGATTCCGCCCCGACGAACGGCCAATACTTCGCGAAAGGGATGTCCCGGGGGATGACCAGCGCTACGAGCACTCGGCGCGGACGCCGCGCACAGCAGCAACAGGGAGGGCCGAACGGCAGACGTACGTCGGCCCCGCAGGCCGCCCCGGTCGCCGCTTCGCCGCGCACGCTGCCCCGCCCCGGTGGGCTGGGCCCGGTGCGGCTGCAGCAACTCATCCTGGTGGAGCTCGCGGCGGCGGTCATGCTGGCCGCCTGGGCCGCCGACCAGTCGTGGTTGCTGGTCCCGGCCGTTGTCGTGGCGGCACTGCTGCTGCTCCTCGCGGTGCTGCGCCGCGGGCGCCGCCCGCTGCCCGAGTGGTACGAGACGACGCGCGCCCTGCGGCAGCGCCGACGCGACGCCAAGATGCCGGTGCCGCCGGGGACGGACGCGATGCTGGCCCCGGTCGTGGAGTGCGACCCCGCCCTGCGGACGTACAGCTTCGTGTCCCGTGACGACCGTTCGATCGGCCTGATCGGCGACGGCACCTTCCTGACCGCCGTGCTCTTCGTGCAGCCGGGCGACGAACCGCTGCGCCCCGCGGCCGCCGGACGGCAGCTGCCGCTGCGCCTGATCCAGGACGCCCTGGAGGTCGACGGGATCCGGCTGGCCTCCGTGCAGGTCGTGCAGCACACCCAGCCGGCGCCCGCGCCGCATCTGCCGCAGCAGTCGCTGGCCGCGCGGTCGTACGGCCCGCTGCAGGCGCAGGCCGGTTCTCCCGCGCTGCGGCTCACCTGGGTCGCCCTCAAGCTCGACCCGGAGCTGTGCCCGGAGGCCGTTCAGGCCCGCGGTGACGGCGTGCCCGGTGCGCAGCGTGCCCTGCTGCGGGTGGCCGACCAGCTGTCGAGCCGACTGGCCGGGGCCGGCTTCAAGGCGACGATCCTGGACGAGACCGAGCTGGTGCACGCCCTCGCGACGTCCAGCTGTCTGAACCCGCGCGCCAACGCGCAGCACGGCCAGGACGGCAGGACCCAGCGTCGTACCGTCGAGGCGGTGCGGACCTGGCGCGTGGACGACCGCTGGCACACGACGTACTGGGTGTCCCGCTGGCCGCAGTTGGGCACCGGCGGCGTGGCGCTGCCCGAGCTGGTGACGAGGTTCACTTCGCTGCCGGTGCTCGCCACGACGTTCAGCATGACCCTGAGCAAGGCCGGCAACCGGGGTGTCTCGCTCACCGGGCACGTCCGGGTCACCGCCCGTGGTGACAGCGAACTCGGTCAGGTGGGGCGCGAGTTGGAGCGGGCCGCGAGTGCCGCGAAGGTCGGCCTCGTCCGTCTCGACCGGGAGCAGATCCCCGGAGCTCTCGCCACTCTGCCGCTCGGAGGTACGTACTGATGTCCTTCCCCGCCCAGACCATGCCCCCGGGACAGCAGGGCCGGACCCCCGGACGCACGCCCGCGCACGTGGCCTCGCCCACCGACACCGGCATGATCCCGATCATCCGGCAGCCTGAGACCCCGCAGCAGCAGCGCCGTATCTTCAGCCCGGGCTTCGGGTTGCGCGGGCCGCGCCGTAACCGGCATGTGGTCACCGCCGACGAACTCGCGGCGATGAGCATGCCGATCGGTGACGACGGCGTGATCATCGGCACCGACCCGGAGTCGCAGCCGTCCGTGCTCGGTCTGTCCCGTCCGACCGCTTTCGACGTCGTCCTCGTGGGTGGTCTGTGGCTCGCCCAGATGCTGGCGTTGCGGGCCGCCGCGACCGGGGCGCGCGTCGGTGTCGAGACCGGCCGTCCGCAGGCCTGGCAGCAGTTGGCCCAGGCGGCCGGCGGCGGCCAGCAGTGTGTGACGGTCTACCCGGTGGGCCGGGTGCCCGCGCAGGGACCGTCCGTGTCGAGTCCGGTCGTGCTGATCCGGGACTGCGGTATCCGCCCGCCACGCGGACGGGTGACGTCCGTGCCGTGGCAGGCCGTGGTGACGGTGCTGCCCTTCGTCAGTGAGCACGCCCCCCGTTGGCTGGCCCAGGCCCATCTGGTCGGGATCCAGCGCATCTCGCCGTACGAGACCGAAGTGGTGAAGGACACGCTTGGTGTTCCCGAGGAGCATCTCCAGCACCTTCCGACCCTTCACGACGGCGTCGCCCTGTGGTGCACTCGCAAGCACCACAAGTTCGTCATGACCGAACCCACGGACGCGGAGACGGGTCTGCTCGGCGTGGCCCGCCGTATGGACTGACGAGTTCGGCCCGCCGTACGGGCTGACGCGTCGTCGTCTCCCGTGGCGGGAGCGGACAAGTCGCACCCATCGGGCGTTTCCGTCCGTGCCCATGGGGGCTTTTCCGTCCCGCCATGCGAGTGATTAGGCTTCTGGTGGTGCGGTGACGATCGCAGTCGCGTGGGACTCGCCACTCGGTCCGCCCGACCGCGACGACGACCAGCTCAGCAGCAGTGGCTGACCAGGAGGCAAGCAGTGAACAGGGATCGGTCCGAGTACAACGGCGGGAGCCCTACCTCGGACGGGGACGATCACGAGGTGGATCTCACCGGTGAGTTCGAAATCGTCTACACACCTCCCGCCTGGTACGCCCAAGGCACGCAGTCCGGCCCCGCGGGAAGCGGACAGCCCGACTCCGCCCAGACGTCACCACCACCGCCGACCGGTCCACCCCTAGGGTCGCCCACCGGTCCGCCAGGTGGTCCCGCACAGCAGGGGCCGTCCACGCCGTACGCGCCCGCACCGGCGCAGACGCCCCCACAGGGCGTGCCGCAGCCGCCCGCGCAGCACACCCCGGCTCAGGGCACGCCCGGCGCCGACCAGCAGGGCCCCGGCACGGGTGGCTACGGCTTCCCGCAGCAGCAGTCCGCGCCGGGTGCCCCCGCGGCCGGCGGCGCGGTGCCCGGCGGATACGGCTATCCCCAGCAGACCGGCGCCGGTGCGCCGCAGCCGGGTCAGGACACGTCGGGTGGCTTCGGCGTGCCTCAGCCCGGTCAGGACACCTCGGGCGGCTTCGGTGCGCCCCAGCCCGGTCAGGACACCTCCGGCGGTTTCGGCGTGCCCCAGCAGCACAAGCCCGCCCAGCCGCCCGCTCCGGTCCAGCCGCCCGCCGCACCTCAGCAGCCCGCTCCGGTCCAGCCCGCCGTTCCGCAGCAGCACACGCCCGCCCAGCCGCCGGCCGCGCCCCAGCAGCACTCCCCTGCCGCTCAGTCGCCCGCCGCGCCTGGCTTCCCCGTACTGCGCCCGGTCGGCGACGAGGGCCAGGCCCCGACCCCGACCGCGCCCCCGGCGGCCGGTGTCCCGGCGGCGGCCGCACCCGAACAGCCCGCCCCCGCGCAGCCCGTGGCGGAGGAGCCGGAGATCGAGCTCAACCACGCGGCCGCCGACGCCGAGGCGGCTCTGCTGTTCGGCGGTGGCGACGACGATGAGCCGGAGGCACGGCAGGACGACGAGGCGGAGTCCGCCGACGTCGCCGCGTCCGTGACCGGCGCGGACGGCGACGAGCCGACCCAGGACCGGTCCGACGCGGACTCCTCCGCGCAGCCCGACCCCGAGGCCGCCCCGACGGCCGCACCGGCGACGGCGGAAGCCGAGCCCGAGGCACCGGCGGAGCCGGAGGCGCAGACCCCGCCGACGCCGGCCCCCGCCGCCCCCGCGCAGCCGCCGGTCGCTCAGGCACAGCCGCCTCAGCAGCCGCAGGCGCAGCACCCCGCTCCGCCCCAGGCCAACCAGGCCCTCCCCCCGCTGCCGCAGGGCTTCGTCCCGGCGAACCCCGCCCAGGGGGTACCGCAGCAGGGCGGTCAGCCGGACCCGCAGGCCGCGGCCGCCGCACAGGCAGCCGCCGCACAGGCAGCCGCCGCACAGGCAGCCGCCGCACAGGCCGGCGGATACGGCTACCCGCAGCAGCCGCCCGCCCAGCAGCCCGTCCACCCCGGGCAGCAGCCCCCGCAGCAGGGCGCGTTCGGCCCGGCCCACCAGGGCGGCTACCCGGCGCAGCAGCAGCCCGAGCACCCGGCGGCGCAGGGCGGACAGCCCGAACCGGTCGATCCGCGGCAGGCGGGCCAGCCCGCACCGCCGCAGGGTGCGCAGCCGCATGCCACCGGTTACGGCTACCCGCAACAGCCTCCTCAGCCCGCGCAGCCGCAGGGTGTCCAGCCGCCCGCCGGTTACGGCTATCCGCAGCAGGCACCGGCCCAGCCGCAGCCCGGTTACGGCTACCCGCCCCAGCAGGCGCCGCAACAGGCCGGCTACGGCTACCCGCAGCAGGCACCGCAACAGGCCCCGCAGCAGCACGCACCCCAGCAGCCGGCGCCCCAGCAGCAGCCTCCGGCCCAGCCCGAGCAGCAGGCCCCGCAGCAGCACGCGCCTCAGCAACCGGCGCCTCAGCAGCCCGCACCGCAGCAGCAGCCCCAGCAGAACCCCGCCGCCTACGGCAACCAGGCCCATCAGGGCAACCAGGGCTGGAGCGCCCCGCCCGGTCCGCAGGCCGGCCCCGGCGCTCCCCAGCAGCAGCAAGCCGCGCCCGGTACGCCGCTCGGCTACAACGCCGCCGTGGAGCTGTCCTCGGACCGGCTGTTGCGCAACCAGCCGAAGGCCCGCAAGAACAACCAGGGCCCGTCGCGCTTCAAGCTCGGTGCCAAGAAGGAGCTGGCGGAGCGGGAGCGGAAGCTGGGTCTGATCCGGACGCCGGTGATGTCCTGCTACCGGATCGCGGTGATCAGCCTCAAGGGCGGCGTGGGCAAGACCACGACGACGATGGCGCTCGGCGCCACGCTCGCCAGCGAGCGGCAGGACAAGATCCTGGCGATCGACGCCAACCCGGACGCCGGCACCCTCGGCCGACGCGTGCGGCGTGAGACGGGCGCGACCATCCGCGACCTGGTACAGGCGATCCCGCAGCTCAACAGCTACATGGACATCCGCCGCTTCACCTCGCAGGCGCCCTCGGGCCTGGAGATCATCGCCAACGACGTGGACCCGGCGGTCTCCACCACCTTCAACGACCAGGACTATCGCAGCGCGCTCGACGTGCTGGGCCGCCAGTACCCGATCATCCTCACGGACTCGGGCACCGGTCTGCTCTACAGCGCGATGCGCGGAGTGCTGGACCTCGCCCACCAGTTGATCATCATCTCGACCCCCTCGGTGGACGGTGCGAGCAGCGCCTCGACGACGCTCGACTGGCTGTCGGCGAACGGGTTCGCGGACCTCGTCCAGCGATCGATCACCGTGATCTCGGGTGTCCGTGAGACGGGCAAGATGATCAAGGTCGAGGACATCGTCGCGCACTTCGAGACCCGCTGCCGCGGTGTCGTCGTGATCCCCTTCGACGAGCACCTCGCGGCGGGCGCCGAGGTGGACCTCGAAATGATGCGTCCCAAGACCCGTGAGGCCTACTTCGACCTCGCGTCCGTCATCGCCGAGGACATCGCCGGCACCCAGCAGGGCTTCGGCAACCCGAACATGCAGTACCAGCAGCAGCCCCAGCAGGGGTACCCGCCGCAGCAGCACCCGCAGCAGCCCCAGCAGCCCTACGCCCAGCCCGGCGGCACCCCGCAGCCGGGTCAGGGCTGGGGTCAGCCGCAGCAGCCCGCTCCGGGCCAGGGCTGGCAGCAGCAGGCGCCGCCGCAGGATCCGCAGCAGCACGCACAGCAGCAGCATCCTCAGCAGGGCGCCGTACCGCCGGGCTGGACCCAGCAGTAGCGCGTGAGGAACGAAGAAGGGCGGCCGGTGCCTGAAAGCACCGGCCGCCCTTCGGCGTCGTGGGACCGGCCGGTCGTCGGCCGATTCATGGCCGGGCGACGGCCCGTCGCGGGAATCGCTACTCCGCGGCCGCGATCAGCTCCCGGCAGCGCTTCACGTCCTCGGCCATCTGCTCCAGCAGGGCCTCCAGCGACTCGAACTTGGCCTGGCCACGGACGAAGGACAGGAAGTCGACGGCGACGTGCAGGCCGTACAGGTCCAGCCCCACGCGGTCGATCGCGTACGCCTCCACCGTGCGCTCCGTGCCGTCGAACTGCGGGTTCGTGCCGACGGAGATCGCGGCCGGCATCACCTCGCCCTGGGCGTGCAGCCAGCCGGCGTAGACGCCGTCGGCGGGGATGGCGGTGTGCGGCAGAGTCTCGACGTTGGCGGTCGGGAACCCGAGCTCCCGCCCGCGCTGAGCCCCGCGTACGACGACGCCCTCCACGCGGTGCGGGCGGCCCAGGATCTCGGCCGCGCCTTCGACGTCGCCCTCGCCGACCAGGCGCCGGGTCAGGGTGGAGGAGAAGGGCTGACCGCCGCCCGCGTCACCGGTCACGTAGAGGTCGACGACCTCGACCTCGAAGTCGTAGACCTTGCCCTGCTCGACGAGGAACTCGACGTTGCCCGCGGCCCGGTGTCCGAAGCGGAAGTTCGGGCCCTCGACAACCGCCTTGGCGTGCAGCTTGTCCACCAGGACCTTGACGACGAAGTCGGCCGGCGACAGCTTCGAGAACTCTGTGGTGAAGGGCAGGATCAGCACCGCGTCCACGCCCAGCTCGGCCATGAGGTCGGCGCGGCGATGGTGCGGGGCGAGCAGGGGCGGGTGGCTGCCGGGGCGGACGACCTCGCTGGGGTGCGGGTCGAAGGTGACGACCACGGCGGGAACGCCCAGCTCACGGGCTCGGTCCACGGCATGCCGGATGATCAGCTGGTGTCCGCGGTGGACTCCGTCGTAGGAGCCGATGGTGACGACGCTGCGCCCCCAGTCCTGGGGGATGTCCTCCAAGCCACGCCAGCGCTGCACTGTGCCTGCTCCTTGTCGCAAATTCGTCGAACCCGTCGAACCCGTGTCCGTCTTTGCCTCACACGCTCTTACGCAGGTCTAAGGGTGCCATGCCGGACGCCTCGGGCCCGCATCGGCCTGGTGGCTGTGACCGGGTGCACGTACGGACACGCCGGTCATGCGGGAACTCGTACGCCGGCCAGGTTCTCGATCATCCTTCGGGAGCTCGGTCCGACCACCGCCGACCACTCCTGCGGGGCGTCGGTGAGCCAGCCGGCGACCTGCGCGGCGAAGCCGGGGACCCGTCGGCCGAGGTCGACCAGGCCCCGGTCGAAGCGGGCCGCGCCGTCCGGGGTGCGGACCAGAAGCAGACCGGTGTGATGGACGAGGCCGCGGAGGTCGTCGTCACCCCGGTCGTCACCTCGGTCATCGCCCCGGTCGTCCCTCCGGTCGCCGCCGCGCTGGACGGTGGCCTGCAGAAAGGCGTCCAGGACGGCCGGGGCGCGTTCGTGGGCGAGGAGGAATGCGCGCAGTTCGCGGCGGAGCGGACGGGACTCGGGGGTGCCGGGCTTGGCGAGTACGGCGGCGAGGGCGGCCCGCACCTGTTCCGTGCCGCTGTCGAGCAGGCCGGTGACCAGCGGGAAGAGCACGGTGCGCGCCGTGACTCCGTGGTCGAGACGCCGGTCGACGTACGTGGCCACGTCGGCAGCGATCCCGGGATGCCGCCCCACCGCCTCGCGTACGAGGGCACCGACGCGGAGAGCGAGGCCGGGCGTGGTGACGTCGGCGAGGGTGTGCAGCGCCTGCCCGGCGTCCGGTCGGTTCAGGCGTGCCCGGAAGGCGTCCAGGACGGGTTCGGGGTGGGTGGCCAGGGCGGCGACCAGGGCGCTGGGCGGGAACTGCGGGTCGGCGGCCTCGAAGAGCGCCAGCGCCTGCGGGAGGTGGCGGGTGCGGGTGCGCGGGTCCCGGACGAGGAGGGCGACCGCGCCGCTGTGCAGCGTGCAGTCGTCGGGGCGGGCGAGCAGGGCGAGGGCGGCGTAGCGCAGGAGTTCGCGGTCGGCCTCGGTGTGGACGTGGGGCGCGGCGCGCAGTCCGTACGCCACCGCCGCGACCCGACGCGCGGGCCGCTCGTCGTGCGCCCAGCGGTCGATGGCCCGGCAGACGGCGGACGTCTCCTCCTCGGCCAGCACGGCGAGGAGCTCGTCGGCCTTGCGATGCGCGCTGTCGACGAGCGTCTCGGTGAGGTCGTCGAGGGCGCCGTTCCGGTGGGC
Source organism: Streptomyces sp. HD (assembly GCF_028369295.1). Lineage (GTDB taxonomy): Bacteria > Actinomycetota > Actinomycetes > Streptomycetales > Streptomycetaceae > Streptomyces. Next base: position 7,031 of record NZ_JAQMYP010000049.1, on the reverse strand, counting down.
GTAGAGCAGGGCCTGGGCCGCACGGGCGACGGTCGCGTGCGGGGTGGCGGGCAGGGAGCGGTCGTCGTCGAACCAGCGGGTGAGGTGGCGTTGTACGGCCGTGGGGGCGGCGGCGAGGAGGTGGGCGGTGGCGTCGAGGTAGCGGGGGGTGTGGGAGGGCGGGGGCAGCGGGGTGTCGTCGCGGGAAAAGGAGGCGTCGGAGGGGGACACGTAGGAGAAGGAGGCGTCGGAGAAAGAGGTGTCAGGGGCGGCGCAGTACGGCGGGGCCTGCGCGCGACCGCCGGTCGTGGGCCGGAAGGCGTCGCTCGGGAAGGCGTCGCCGTGGACGCCGTCGGCCTCGTGCGGTGGGCCGTCGGCGCGGACCAGGTCGCGCAGGAGGTCGAAGCGGTCGGTGTCCGGGAGGCGGAGTCCGGTCCAGAAGTCGGGGTGGAAGTCCGGGGGTGCGGGGCGTTCCCGGTGCCGCCAGGCCACGATGCGGTCGGCGAGCAGGCGCAGTACGTCGAGGTAAGGCGTCGCGTCCGGGACGCTCAGCAGGGTCTCGGCGAGGAGGCGGGCGGCCCACCAGGAGTGCTGGTCGGCGTCGAGGGCGTGCGTCAACTCCTCCAGGCGGCAGGCGAGTCGGGCGGTGCCGTGCTGGCGGGCGAGGAGGAGCAGGGCCTGCACGACGGGGCCGATGCGGTGGTGCGGCACCGGGAAGGGGTGCGCGGCGTCGGGGTCGGCGCGGCGGTGGACCAGGGCTTGGAGGGCCTCGTCCAGATCGAGGTGGATGCCCTGGATCCAGTCGGCGAGTTCCTCGTGGGCGAAGCGGTAGCCGTGCCCAGCGGGGACGAGGAGCCCCTCGGTGAGGACGGCGGAGGCCCAGCCGGTGCCGCCGCCGAGCCTGGCCGGGGCCGGGCCCCAGGGGAACACGGCCTCGAAGGACGCACGGTCCAGCTCTCCCTGGCCCGGTCCGAGGCTGCGGCGCGCGGCCTCGTGGACCTGGCCGGAGACCTTGGCGGCGAGGCGGCGTACGGCTGTGCCGCGCAGGCCGTTCTCGGCGGCGAGGCGTACGGCGATGCGCAGGCACATGAGGTCGAGGTGGGCGGAGAGGACGTCGTCGCGGTCGAGTCGGGAGTGCGGGGTGTCGGGGAGGGCGGCGCGGACCTCGGAGAGGAGGCGGAGGGTGAGGGGGTGGCGGGCGTCCGGGGCGGCGAGGGCGGCTTCGGGGATGCCGTAGCGGGTGCGGGCGTGCTGGGCCTCGTCGGGGGTGAGGTCGCCGAGTCGGACGCAGGGCGGGAGGCGCCGGAAGTTGTCGCCGCCGCCCCTGCCCGTCCCCTTCTCCAGGGGCGCAGCCCCGTCGGCCTCGCTCCCCCCGTACAGCAGCTCCTCCGGAAACTCCGCTCCCGCCCCCTCCCAGTACTCCGCCCTGCACGCCACCACCAGCCGCGCCCCGGTCTCCCGCAGCCACCCTGCCGTGCCCTTGGTCCAGTCCGTGAGGCGGTGGGCCAGCAGCGGGGGCATCTCCTCGGGGCCGTCGAGGAGGAGCAGAAGGGGGCGGCCGGTGGTCCGGGAGAGGTGGGCCAGGCGTTCGGGGGTGGTGTCGCCCAGGTTGGTGGGGTCGGACGTGGCCGATGCCGCCACGATGCGGGCCGCCCGGGTCAGTGCCCGGCGCGCGGCGTCGGCCACCGAGTCGTCGTCGTCCTTGAGGTCGGCGCCGCGCAGCCACAGCGTGGGCGCCGGGGCCGGGCCGCGGTGGCGGCGTGCCGCGAGGGCCGCGAGTTCCGTCGTACGGCCGCTGCCCGGGGACCCGACCAGGGCCAGGACCGCGGCACCGCTCTCGGCGAAGGCCTTGAACTCCCTTGCCGCCGAGGCCCGTTCGACCGGGGTCACCTCCCCCACGCCCCCGGCCTCCGCCCGGCCCACACAGCCCGCCAGCGTCCCCGGCGGACCGTCCTGCCCCACCGACGTGGCCGTGAGTTCCAGTACGCCCGCCAGGTTCAGGTCGGCTCCGTACGCCGGCACGGTCGCCGCGTTCTCGGCGAGCAGCTCGGCGAGCGGGCCGTCGGCCGACGGCCGCAGGGGCACGGCGAACCCGGCGTCACGGCCACCGCACTGCAGGGCCGTGCCGAGGACGCCCAGCACCGCGCCGGACCCGGCGTCGAGCACCGGTCCCCCGGCCGCCCCTCCGCCGAGGCGCAGTGCGTCCCGGCCGGCCGTGCCGATCGCCAACTCCAGGGCACCGTCGAGGAGATGGAAACGGTCCGTCGCCGCGTACGTCACGGACGCCGCACCCAGCACCCGCGCCTCCCGCCAGCCACCGGCCGCGATCCGTACATAGGCACCGGTCTCGACCCGGTCCCGCACCGTCACCGGCAGCGGGTCCACGCCCAGGCCCTCGGTGCGTACGAGGGCCAGGTCCAGCGTGGGCAGCGGAGTCACCGCACTCGCCGGAACCACACAGCTCCGGCCGCTCTCGGCGGCGTACAGGACCAGCCGGGGCAGCCCGTCGACGACCTCGTGGCTGGTGACGACGGTGCCGTGGTGGTCGGCCACGAAACCGAGACCACGGGGCCGGCCCGCCAGGTCATGGATCCGGATCAGGGCATCGTCACGGACGCGGGCGCCCGGCCCGTCGTGGGACTGGGACTGGGAGTGGAAGTGAGAGCGGGAGTGGGAGTGGGAACGGCGTGACTCCCGTGCACAGGCATCCGTACCGGACCGGCCACCGTCATCCGCGTCATCCGCTGTATCCCACACACCCTGCGCACCCTGCGCACCCCGCGGGCCCCGTCCCGCCATCGTCGAACCTCCCCGCCGTGCACCCAGACGCCCATACGCCCGCGCCCTGTTTTTTCGACGTTAGGTGCGAAGTGATCAGCGGGGCAGATCGCTCGGCGAACGCGCCCCCTTCCGCTCCCTCGGTTCACTCCGAGCGCCCGCACGGACGGGTGAACAGAGGGCGGTCGTTGGATACACCCTAGGGGTGGGGGAACCGAGGGGGGACCGTGGAGCGGCGGGCAGAGGACTACCCCGTGACCGCCGCTCCACGGGCAGGCACTCGAAAGTGGCCCGGCACCCGAAGGAGACCGGATGCCGGATGGCCCAGTGCCTCAGCCGAAGACGGCCAGGCTCTTCGCCTTGCCCTTGTGCTCCTCCACGAGCGCGAGGAAGCTGCCCTCGGGGTCGAAGACGGCGACGGGGCCGGAGCTCGCGTACTCGTCGGGCATGTCGAGGCGGACGCCGTTCGTCAGCAGCCGGGCGCGCTTGGCGTCCACGTTCCAGCGCGGGAACGCGGCCGTGGCGGCCTCGGCGATCGGCATGACGGTCAGCTCCTGCTGGTGCTGGTCCAGCGTCTTGGCGGAGTCCAGCTTGTACGGCCCGACGCGGGTGCGGCGCAGCGCCGTGAGGTGGCCGCCGACGCCCAGGCCGGCCCCGAGGTCACGGGCCAGGGCACGGATGTAGGTGCCGGAGGAGCAGACCACCGACACGACCAGGTCGAGGACCGCGGTGCCGTCGTCGGCGACGGCGTCCCGGATGTCGTACACGGTGAACGAGGAGACGGTGACGGGCCGAGCCGGAATCTCGAACTCCTCGCCGTCCCTGGCCCGCTTGTAGGAGCGCACCCCGTTGATCTTGATGGCGCTGACCTTGGACGGCACCTGCATGATGTTGCCGGTCAGCTCGGCGATCCCGGCGTCGATGGCGTCGCGGGTGACCTTCGAGGCGTCGGTGGACCCCGTGATCTCGCCCTCGGCGTCATCGGTGAGGGTGGTCTGGCCCAGGCGGATGGTGCCCAGGTACTCCTTCTCGGTCAGGGCCAGATGACCGAGGAGCTTGGTCGCCTTCTCGACGCCGAGGACGAGGACGCCGGTCGCCATGGGGTCGAGGGTACCGGCGTGCCCGACGCGGCGGGTGCGTGCGATGCCGCGCATCTTGGCGACCACGTCGTGCGAAGTGAAGCCCGACGGCTTGTCGACGATGACAAGGCCGTCGGGCGTGGTGTGCTTCTGCGTCATTCCGCGGTGTCGCCGTCCGTCTCGTCCTCGGAGCCCGGCTTGCGGTACGGGTCCGCCTCACCGGCGTACTTCGCGCCCGCGGACGCCTCGCGCACCTTCTCGTCGGACTGGCGCGCCTTGTCGAGGAGGTCATCGATGGTGCGTGCCGTGTCCGGCAGGGCGTCGGCGACGAAGGTGAGGGTCGGCGTGAACTTCACGCCGGCCGCCGCCCCGACGGCCGACCGGAGCACACCCTTGGCGCTCTCCAGCCCTGCCGCGGCGGCCGCCCGCTCCTCGTCGTCGCCGTACACCGTGTAGAAGACGGTCGCCTCCCGCAGGTCACCCGTGACGCGGGTGTCCGTGATGGTGACGTGCGAGCCGAGCCGCGGGTCCTTGATCCCGCGCTGCAGCTTCTGGGCCACCACCTCTCGGATGAGGTCCGCCAGCCTTTTCGCCCGCGCGTTGTCGGCCACTGGTCCGTCTCCCGTTCTTTCTTCTTCTCGTTCTTGGCTGTTGGTCGTCAGTCGTCGTGATCACCGTGGAGACGCCGCCGTACCGACAGCAGTTCCACTTCCGGACGGCCGGCGACCAGCCGTTCGCACCGGTCCAGTACGTCGGTGAGGTGACCGGCGTCGCCGGACACCACGGCGATGCCGATCCCGGCCCGCCGGTAGAGGTCCATGTGGTCCACCTCGGCCGCGCTCACCGCGTACTTGCGCTGAAGCTCGGCGACGATCGGGCGGACGACGGAGCGCTTCTCCTTCAGCGACCGTACGTCGCCGAGGAGCAGGTCGAAGGACAGAGTCCCCACATACATGTGTAGCCGGTTCACCCGCCGGTACGGGATCGATGGCCCCGCCTGTCTGCGTGAGCGGGACATCAGAACCGTACAACGAAGGGGGCTGGACGATCGACGGATATTACGCTCCGTAGACCCTCGCGCCCGCCTTCGGCTGCCGGTGGGCAAACGGCGCACCGGCCGACGGGACCGAAGTCCCGCCGGCCGGCACAGACCGTCGGCTGTTACGCCCGCGGCTTCTCGCGCATCTCGTACGTCGCGATGACGTCGTCGACCTTGATGTCGTTGAAGTTGCCGAGGTTGATACCGCCCTCGAACCCTTCGCGGATCTCGGTGACGTCGTCCTTGAAGCGACGCAGACCCTCGATGTTGAGGTTCTCCGCGACCACCTTGCCGTCGCGGATGAGGCGCGCCTTGGTGTTGCGCTTGACCTCGCCGGAGCGGATGAGAACACCCGCGATGTTGCCCAGCTTGGACGACTTGAAGACCTCGCGGATCTCCGCCGTGCCGAGCTCGACCTCTTCGTACTCCGGCTTGAGCATGCCCTTGAGGGCCGCCTCGATCTCCTCGATCGCCTGGTAGATGACCGAGTAGTACCGGACGTCCACGCCTTCGCGCTCGGCCATCTGCTGCGCACGCCCGGCGGCGCGCACGTTGAAGCCGATCACGATGGCGTCGGAGCCCATCGCCAGGTCGATGTCGGACTCCGTGACCGCACCGACGCCGCGGTGCAGGACGCGGATGTCGACCTCTTCGCCGACGTCCAGCTGCAGGAGGGAGGACTCCAGAGCCTCGACCGATCCGGACGCGTCGCCCTTGATGATCAGGTTCAGCTGCTGGATCTCGCCGGCCTTGAGCACCTTGTCCAGGTCCTCCAGGGACACGCGGCGCGTGCGCTTCGCGAAGGCCGCGTTGCGCTCGCGAGCGGCACGCTTCTCCGCGATCTGGCGGGCCGTACGGTCCTCCTCGACCACGAGGAAGTTGTCGCCCGCACCCGGGACGTTGGTGAGACCCAGGACCTGCACCGGCGTGGAGGGGCCGGCCTCGGCGACGTTGTTGCCGTTGTCGTCGAGCATGGCGCGGACGCGACCGTAGGCGTCGCCCACGACCATCGTGTCGCCGACCCGCAGCGTGCCTCGCTGGACGAGGACCGTCGCCACGGCACCGCGGCCGCGGTCGAGACGGGACTCGATCGAGATGCCCTGCGCGTCCTGGTTCGGGTTGGCCCGCAGGTCGAGCGAGGCGTCCGCGGTGAGGACCACGGCCTCCAGCAGGGAGTCGATGTGCAGACCCTGCTTGGCGGAGATGTCGACGAACATGGTGTCGCCGCCGTACTCCTCGGCCACCAGCCCGTACTCGGTGAGCTGACCGCGCACCTTGGTCGGGTCGGCGCCCTCGACGTCGATCTTGTTGACCGCGACGACGATCGGGACGTCGGCCGCCTTGGCGTGGTTGAGCGCCTCGACCGTCTGCGGCATGACGCCGTCGTTGGCCGCGACGACCAGGATCGCGATGTCCGTCGACCGGGCACCACGGGCACGCATGGCGGTGAACGCCTCGTGACCCGGGGTGTCGATGAAGGTGATCGCGCGGTCCTCGTCGTTGACCTGGGTCGAGACCTGGTAGGCACCGATGTGCTGGGTGATGCCGCCGGCCTCGCCCGCGATGACGTTCGTCTTGCGGATGGCGTCGAGCAGTCGGGTCTTACCGTGGTCGACGTGACCCATGACGGTGACGACCGGCGGGCGGACCACCAGGTCCTCCTCGTCGCCCTCGTCCTCGCCGAACTCGATGTCGAAGGACTCGAGAAGCTCGCGGTCCTCCTCCTCGGGGCTGACGATCTGAACCGTGTAGTTCATCTCGCCGGCCAGGAGCTCCAGCGTCTCGTCGGAGACGGACTGCGTCGCGGTGACCATCTCGCCGAGGTTCATCATGACCGCGACGAGGGACGCCGGGTTGGCGTTGATCTTCTCCGCGAAGTCGGTGAGCGACGCACCGCGCGACAGGCGAATGGACTCGCCGTTGCCGCGAGGCAGCATCACGCCGCCGACCGACGGGGCCTGCATGGCCTCGTACTCCTGGCGCCTCTGCCGCTTCGACTTGCGGCCACGACGCGCGGGACCGCCGGGACGGCCGAACGCACCCTGCGTGCCACCACGGCCACCGGGACCGCCGGGACGGCCACCGAAGCCGGGACGGCCACCGCCGCCACCGCCGGGACCACCGGGGCGACCGGCGAAGCCGCCGCCACCGCCACC
>NZ_JAQMYP010000048.1 GCF_028369295.1 Streptomyces sp. HD | reverse complement strand
GGGGGGGGGGGGGGGGGTGGTTTGGGGGGGGGGGGGGGGGCGGGGGGCGGCCGCGCGGGGGGGGGGGGGGGGGGGGGGGCGGGGGGGCCCCCCCCCCCCCACTCACGTCCCTGTAACAGGTGACCCCGTCACTGGTCCCTGTACATCTCCGCGACGAGGAACGCCAGGTCGAGCGACTGGCTGCGGTTCAGTCGCGGGTCGCAGGCCGTCTCGTAGCGCTGGTGCAGGTCGTCGACGAAGATCTCGTCGCCGCCGCCCACGCACTCGGTGACATCGTCGCCGGTGAGCTCCACATGGATGCCGCCCGGGTGGGTGCCCAGCGCCTTGTGGACCTCGAAGAAGCCCTTGACCTCGTCGAGCACGTCGTCGAAGCGGCGGGTCTTGTGACCGGAGGCCGCCTCGAAGGTGTTGCCGTGCATCGGGTCGGTCACCCAGGCCACGGTGGCGCCGGAGGCGGTGACCTTCTCGACCAGCTCGGGGAGCTTGTCCCGGATCTTGTCGGCGCCCATGCGGACGATGAAGGTCAGCCGGCCCGGCTCGCGGTCGGGGTCGAGGCGGTCGATGTACTGCAACGCCTCCTCGGCCGTCGTCGTCGGGCCGAGCTTGATGCCGATCGGGTTGCGGATCTTCGAGGCGAACTCGATGTGCGCACCGTCCAGCTGCCGGGTGCGCTCACCGATCCACACCATGTGCCCGGAGACGTCGTAAAGCTGGCCGGTGCGGGAGTCGACCCTGGTCAGCGCGGACTCGTAGTCGAGCAGCAGCGCCTCGTGCGAGGAGAAGAACTCGACCGTCTTGAACTCCTCCGGGTCGGTCCCGCAGGCGTGCATGAAGTTCAGCGCGTTGTCGATCTCGCGCGCGAGCTGCTCGTAGCGCTGGCCGGACGGAGACGACTTCACGAAGTCCTGGTTCCAGGCGTGCACCTGGCGCAGGTCGGCGTAGCCGCCGGTGGTGAAGGCGCGCACCAGGTTGAGCGTGGAGGCGGAGGCGTTGTACATCCGCTTCAGGCGCTCGGGGTCCGGGATGCGGGCCTTCTCGTTGAAGTCGAAGCCGTTGACCGAGTCGCCGCGGTAGGTCGGCAGCGTGACGCCGTCGCGGGTCTCCGTGCCCTTGGAGCGCGGCTTGGAGTACTGGCCGGCGATCCGGCCGACCTTCACGACCGGAACCGAGGCGGCGTACGTCAGCACGGCGCCCATCTGGAGCAGGGTCTTGAGCTTGTTGCGGATGTGGTCGGCCGACACCGCGTCGAAGGCCTCGGCGCAGTCGCCGCCCTGGAGGAGGAACGCCTCTCCCTTGGCGACGGCCGCCATCCGGGCGCGCAGCTGGTCGCACTCGCCCGCGAAGACGAGCGGCGGATACGACTCCAGCTCCGCAACGACTGCGCGCAGAGCCTCGGTGTCGGGGTACTCGGGCTGCTGCGCCGCGGGCAGGTCTCGCCAGGTGTTGCCAGCACTCGCGCTGGTCTTAGCGTTCACGGTCACGCCTCAACATTACGGGGTCGTGTCGGGCGTCCTGCCCCATGCCCAGCAATTGAGACACGGCGTACACGACCCGGACATGGGGTAGGGTGCCTCGCATGTTCGCGCACTCGACCCAGAACTGGTGGTGGACCGCTCATCCGGCGGCCCACTGACTGCGCGTACGACAGACTTCGCGAAGGCCGCCCGAGGGGCGGCCTTCGGCGTTTTCCCGGGGTCCGTTCCTCCCAGCGACAAGGAAACGGACCCATGCGTCTGCTCGACCTGCTCGACGATCCCCGCCCGTTCGCCCTGCTGCGACGCCGCACCCCGGGCCGTGACGAGGACACCGTGGAGGTGCTCCTCGGCCCGGTCGGCGACTACGACCGCCTCGCCGACCTCCCCGACGAGGGCCTGGCACTGGTTCCCTTCCGGCAGATCCGCGAGCGCGGCTTCGACGTCCGCGACGACGGCACGCCGCTGACGGTGCTGACCCCCGAGGAGTCGTACGAGATCCCGCTCGCCGACGCCCTGGACCAGCTCCCGTCCCACGACGTGCGCGTCGAGGGCGGTGGGTTCGACGTGGCCGACGAGGAGTACGCGGAGATCGTCGGACGCGTGCTGCGGGAGGAGATCGGGCGGGGCGAGGGCGCGAACTTCGTGATCCGGCGGACGTACGAGGGGCAGATTCCGGGGTTCGGGCGGGCCGACGCGCTCGCGCTGTTCCGGCGGCTGCTTGAGGGCGAGCGGGGCGCCTATTGGACGTTTGTCGTGCACACCGGAGATCAGAAGGGGCCCGAAGGGCCTTCCTTGGAAGGGCGGCGGCGGGAGACGGGCGGGCGGACGCTGGTGGGGGCCAGCCCCGAGGTGCACGTGCGGATGTCCGGCGGGACGGTCGTCATGAACCCGATCAGCGGGACGTACCGCTATCCCGCCGACGGCCCCACCCCCGAGCACCTGCTCGACTTCCTCGCCGACGGCAAGGAGATCGAGGAGCTGTCGATGGTCGTCGACGAGGAGCTCAAGATGATGTGCACCGTCGGTGACATGGGCGGGGTCGTGGTCGGGCCGCGGCTGAAGGAGATGGCTCATCTCGCGCACACCGAGTACGAGCTGCGCGGGAAGTCCTCGCTGGATGTGCGGGAGGTCCTGAAGGAGACCATGTTCGCGGCCACCGTGACCGGGTCGCCCGTGCAGAACGCGTGCCGGGTGATCGAGCGGTACGAGCCCCTCGGGCGGGACGGTGTCGGGCGTGGGTACTACGCGGGCGCGCTGGCCCTGATCGGCCGGGATTCCGGCGGCGCCCAGACCCTCGACTCCCCCATCCTGATCCGCACCGCCGACATCGACGCGGACGGCGGGCTGCGGGTGCCGGTCGGAGCCACGCTCGTGCGCGGGTCGGACCCGGCGAGCGAGGTCGCGGAGACCCACGCCAAGGCCGCGGGCGTGCTGGCCGCCCTGGGCGTACGACCGTCCCGGCCGCGTGCTGAGCACGCGCGCGTACATCTCGCCGACGACCCACGCGTGCGTGCCGCGCTCGACGGGCGCCGGGCCTCGCTGGCGCCGTTCTGGCTGCGGATGCAGGGGCCCTCCCGAAGGAGCGCGGAGCTCACCGGACACGCCCTGGTCGTCGACGGCGAGGACACCTTCACGGCGATGCTGGCGCATGTGCTGCGCTCCAGCGGGCTGGAGGTGACCGTCCGGCGGTACGACGAGGACGGGCTGCGGGAGGCGGTGCTCGCGCACGAGGGACCGGTCGTGCTGGGCCCCGGCCCCGGTGATCCCTCCGACCTCACCGACCCCAAGATGCGCTTCCTGCGCGACCTCACCGCCGAGGTCGTCCGCGGCCACCGGCACGGCGTGCTCGGCGTCTGCCTCGGCCATGAGCTGGTCGCGGCCGAGCTGGGGCTGGAGCTCGTACGGAAGGAGGTGCCCTACCAGGGCGCCCAGACGACGATCGACCTGTTCGGGCGGCCGGAGACGGTCGGCTTCTACAACAGCTTCGTCGCGCGCTGCGACGACGAGGCGTACGCGGAGCTCGCCGAGCACGGCGTCGAGGTCAGCCGCGCCGACAACGGGGAGGTCCATGCCGTACGCGGGCCCGGCTTCGCCGGCGTCCAGTTCCACCCCGAGTCGGTCCTCACCCTGAACGGCGCCGCCGTCGTACGTGATCTGGTGGGTCAGCTGCGCGGCACGAGCACGTTCTCGGAGCGGCGGCCCGCCCTGTAGTCGAGGACGTTCTTCAGCGTGGCCTCGACGATCTGGCCGACGGCTTCCCGGGTGTAGTACGCCTGGTGCGAGGTGACCAGGACGTTCGGGAAGGTGAGGAGGCGGGCCAGGGTGTCGTCCTCGATGGCCTGGAGGGACTTGTCGAGGAAGAACAGGCCCGCCTCCGCCTCGTACACATCGAGGCCGACCCCCGTGAAGCGGCCCTCGCGCAGTTCGGCGACGAGGGCCGCGGAGTCGATGAGGCCGCCCCGGCTGGAGTTGACCAGGATCGCGTCGTCCTTCATCGCCCTGAGCGCGTCGGCGTCGATCAGGTGCCGGGTCTCCGGCATCAGCGGGACGTGCAGGCTGATCAGGTCGGACTCGGCGAGGAGCCGGTCCTTGGGGACGTAGCGCATGCCGAGTTGCACACAGGCGGGGTTCTCGGCGATGTCCCAGCCGAGCAGGTTCATGCCGAAGCCGTGGGCGATGCGGGCGAAGGCCTCGCCGATCTTGCCGGTGCCGAGGACGCCCACGGTGCGGCCGTGCAGGTCGCGGCCCATCAGGCCGTCGAGGCGGAAGTCGAAGTCACGCGTGCGCGTGGAGGCCCGCACGACACGGCGGTTGACCGCCATGGCGAGGGTCCAGGCGAACTCGGCCACGGAGTACGGCGAGTAGTACGACACCCGCGCGACCGTCATGGCGAGGCGCTCGGCGACCGAGAGGTCGATGTTGTTGAAGCCGGTCGAGCGCTGGGCGACCATCTGGGTGCCGCCGGCCGCGAGGGTCTGCAGGACGCGGTGGCCGAGGTCGCAGTTGACGCTGGTGCAGACGACCTCGTAGCCGGTGGCGATCGGGGCGGTGTCCTCGTTGAGGAAGACGCCCAGGCAGCGGACCTCGTGGTGGCCCTGGAAAGCCCGCTCGACCAGGGGCTTCTCGTCCGCCTGCACGCCGAAGGCCAGGATCTCCAAGGATGCTCCCTTTTCGTAGGGTTGTGGGCCGAATATACGGCCCACAACCCCGTGCCGCCGGAAGGAGAGCGGCCATCACGGCGGCCGTCACGAAGAGGTCAGCCGAAGAAGACCCCGACCTCCTCGTACAGCTTCGGATCGACCGTCTTCAGCTTGGCCGTCGCCTCCGCGATCGGGACCCGGACGATGTCGGTGCCGCGCAGCGCGACCATCTTGCCGAAGTCGCCGTCGCGGACCGCTTCGATGGCGTGCAGCCCGAACCGGGTGGCGAGCCAGCGGTCGAAGGCGCTGGGGGTACCGCCGCGCTGGATGTGCCCGAGCACCGTCGTACGGGCCTCCTTCCCCGTCCGCCGCTCGATCTCCTTGGCCAGCCACTCGCCGACGCCGGAGAGCCGGACGTGCCCGAAGGAGTCCAGCGACTCGTCCTTCAGCACCATGTCGCCGTCCTTGGGCATGGCGCCCTCGGCGACGACCACGATCGGGGCGTAGGAGGCCTTGAAGCGGGAGGTGATCCAGGCGCAGACCTTGTCGACGTCGAAGCGCTGTTCGGGGATGAGGATGACGTTGGCGCCGCCGGCGAGCCCGGAGTGGATGGCGATCCAGCCGGCGTGACGGCCCATCACCTCGCAGACGAGGACCCGCATATGGGACTCGGCGGTGGTGTGCAGCCGGTCGATGGCCTCGGTCGCGATGCCGACGGCGGTGTCGAAACCGAAGGTGTAGTCGGTGGCGGACAGGTCGTTGTCGATGGTCTTCGGCACGCCGACACAGGGCACGCCGTACTCGTCGGACAGCCGGGCGGCGACGCCGAGGGTGTCCTCGCCGCCGATGGCGATGAGCGCCTCGACCTCCTGCTTGGCGAGGTTGTCCTTGATACGGCGGATGCCGTCCTCCTGCTTCAGGGGGTTGGTGCGCGAGGAGCCGAGGATGGTGCCGCCGCGGGGCAGGATGCCGCGCACGGCGGGGATGTCGAGACGAACGGTGTCGTTTTCGAGCGGACCCCGCCAGCCGTCCCGGAAGCCGACGAAGTCATAGCCGTATTCCTGTACGCCCTTGCGGACGACGGCCCGGATGACGGCGTTGAGACCGGGGCAGTCGCCGCCTCCGGTCAGTACTCCGACCCGCATGGAAATGTCCCTTCGCCGCGGTTGCCTGGTGAGGCCACGCTAATGGTGAGCCAGGTCACAACGGGATGGGTCGGAGCGGCAATTCCGGTGAATGGCCGGGTGTTCGGTTTACGCGCCGTCAAGGAGACGACGGATGGATCACTCGCCGACGAGGCCGGGAGTCACTCGTCGTCGAGGCCGCGCTCGATCGCGTACCGCACCAGCTCCACGCGGTTGTGCAGCTGTAGCTTGCCGAGCGTGTTCTGCACGTGGTTCTGGACCGTGCGGTGGGAGATGACCAGGCGTTCGGCGATCTGCTTGTAGCTCAGGCCCTTGGCGACGAGCCTCAGCACCTCGGTCTCGCGCTCGGTGAGCTGCGGGGCCCCCGGCTGGTCGGCGCCGGGGGCGGCGGACGCGGGCTCGGAGGCGAGGCGGCGGTACTCGCCGAGGACCAGTCCGGCCAGGCCCGGTGTGAACACCGGGTCGCCGACGGCCGTACGGCGCACCGCGTCCAGCAGCTCCTCCGTGGACGCCGACTTCAGCAGATAGCCGGTGGCGCCGGACTTCACGGCCTCCAGTACGTCGGCGTGCTCACCACTCGCGGACAGGACAAGGACGCGCAGCGCCGGGTTGTGGGCCACCAGCTCCTTGCAGACCTGGACGCCGGGCTTGGCGGGCAGGTTGAGGTCGAGCACCAGGACGTCGGGCGCGGCGGCCTTGGCGCGGCGTACGGCCTGGTCGCCGTCGCCCGCGGTGGCGACCACGTCGAAGCCGGACTCGCCGAGGTCACGGGCGACCGCGTCACGCCACATCGGATGGTCGTCGACCACCATGACCTTGATCGAGCCCTGCCGTCCGCTCGCGATGTCCGTCATCGCTGCTCCGCCTTCCCCCGTGAAGCGCTGCTGTCCTTCGGTACCTTCAGTTCCACTTCGGTGCCCTGCCCCGGCACCGAGATCAGCTCGGCGGTGCCGCCGAGGTCCCGCAGCCGCCCCCGGATCGACAGGGCGACGCCGAGCCGCCCCTCGCCCTCGGCCTGCGCGAGCCGGCCCTCGGGGATGCCGGGTCCGTCGTCCCGCACGGTGACGATCACCTCACCCGGCTCGTCCTCGACGAGGATCCACGCACGCGCGTGCTCCCCCGCGTGCCGACGCACATTGTCCAGGGCCGCCCCCACGGCCGCGGCCAGCTCCCGCGCGGCGACCGGCGCCACGGACACCGGAGCGCCGGGCTCGGCGAGGCTGACCTTCGCGCCGGCGTACCGGGCGAGCAGCACACGGAGATCGACGGGACCGTCGGAGTCGTCCGGCTCGTCCACGGCCCGTACGACGGCGCCCTCGGCGGCGTCCTCCGACACCCGCGACACGGGCACGAGCCCGCCCGAGACCAGCGTGCGCAGCGCCACCTCCTGCTCGCCCGCCATCCGGCCCAGCTCGGCCGCCTCGCCGCCGATGACGGCACCGCGCCGCTGCACCATCGCCAGCACCTGGAGCACGCTGTCGTGGATGTCCCGGGCGAGCCGCTCCCGCTCACGGGTCGCCGCCTCGATCTCCAGGGCACGGGCGAGGGTGCGCTCGGAGGCGCGGGCGACCTCGACGACGTAGCCGATGGCGATGGAGGCGATCCAGACGAGCAGCACCATGTGGACGGTGTCGCGGGTGGGTACGCCGGAGCGGTGGACCAGGTTGGCGGCGGCGACCAGCGTGGAGGCGAACGCGGCCCAGCGCCAGCCGCCCTTGATGGCGAAGGCGAGCACGGCGCCCGCCGTCCATATCGACGGCAGGGTCGGGGCCCCGGCGTCGATCCGCTCGTGCGTCTCGGCGACGCGGGTGAGCAGGATGCCGGCCAGGGCGATGGTGAGGTCCGCGGTGAGGAAGCGCCTGGTGCAGCTCGCCGCGTTCGCGACGCGGGGCAGGGTGGCCAGCGTCCACACGGCCAGGACGGCGAGGTAGGTGATGGACACCCAGGGGTGGGCGACCTCGTGGTAGGCGCTGATGAAGAGCCCGATGGCGTACACCATGGTCAGCACTCGGTAGCCGGCCAGCGCGCGCCACAGCGGCTGCTCGACGGACATCCTCATGACCCGCTCACGCTTGGCCATGCCCCCACCCCCCCTGTTCGGGAAACCCAGGCCCAGACTGCCCGGCCTAGGACCCGGACCGCTCCTCGTCCGCCTTCTTCGTCTTCTTCGTCTGTTCCTTCTCGGCCTTCGCCGCCTCCGCGATCTGCCGCTTGGCGGCGGTCGCGTACATGTCGACGTACTCCTGGCCGGAGAGCTTCATGATCTCGTACATGACCTCGTCGGTCACCGCGCGCAGCACGAACCGGTCGTGCTCCATGCCCTGGTACCGGCTGAAGTCCAGGGGCCGGCCGATCCGGATGCCCGGCCGCATGAGCTTGGGCATGACCTTCCCCGGTGGCTGGATCTTCTCCGTGTCGATCATGGCGACCGGGATGACCGGCGCCCCGGTGGCGAGCGCCACGCGCGCGAGGCCGCCGGGCTTGCCCCGGTAGAGCCGGCCGTCGGGCGAGCGGGTGCCCTCCGGGTAGATGCCGAACAGTTCGCCGCGCTCCAGGACCTCTATGCCGCTCTTGATGGCCGCCTCGCCCGCGCCGCGCGCCCCGGAGCGGTCCACCGGCAGCTGGCCGACGCCCTTGAAGAACGCCGCCGTCAGCCGGCCCTTGACGCCCGGAGTGGTGAAGTATTCGGCCTTCGCGATGAAGGTCACCTTGCGGTCGAGGACCGCGGGCAGGAAGAACGAGTCGGAGAAGGAGAGGTGGTTGCTGGCCAGGATCGCGGGGCCCTCGGCGGGAATGTTGTCCAGCCCTTCCACCCACGGCCTGAAGGCAACCTTCAACGGTCCCCCGATGGCCACCTTCATCGTGCCGTACAACAACCGAGTGCCTCCTGTGTCTGTCGATCAGACCTTAACCCGGAGCACTGTCAAAGAGTTCGACGGCCCTGGTCGGTGTCAGTGCGGTCGCGTACGGTGAAGGGCACCTGGCTGTATCGATCCCTTTCACGAATCCCTTTCACGAACAGGAGACCGTAAGGTGCCGGTCCTTCCTGGAGCCGAGCCGTACCGCCACGAGGGCGGGGAGGTCGGGGTCCTCCTCTGTCACGGCTTCACCGGTTCCCCCCAGTCGCTGCGCCCCTGGGCGGAGTTTCTCGCCGAGCGCGGGCTGACCGTCTCGCTGCCGCTGCTGCCGGGGCACGGCACCCGCTGGGAGGACATGGCGCTCACCGGCTGGCAGGACTGGTACGCCGAGGTGGACCGCGCCCTGCGCACCCTGCGCGACCGCTGCGAGCGGGTCTTCGTGGCCGGTCTGTCCATGGGCGGCGCCCTCGCCCTGCGCCTCGCCGCGAAGCACGGGGAGGACGTGGCCGGCGTGCTGGTCGTCAACCCGGCGAACAAGGTGCACGGTCTGTCCGCGTACACCCTTCCGGTGTCCCGCCACTTCGTCCGGACGACGAAGGGGATCGCCAGTGACATCGCGAAGGAGGGCGCGGTCGAGCTCGGGTACGACCGGGTGCCGCTGCACGCGGCCCACTCCCTGCGGAACTTCTTCCGCCTGGTCGACGGCGAGCTGCCGCAGGTCACCCAGCCACTGCTGCTTCTGCGCAGCGCGCATGACCACGTCGTGCCGCCGGTGGACTCGGCCCGGATCCTGAGCAGGGTGTCGTCGACGGACGTAACGGAGATCGTGCTGGAACAGAGCTGTCACGTGGCGACGTTGGACCATGACGCGGACCGGATCTTCGAGGAGAGCCTCGGCTTCATCGACCGGCTCGCAACCGGCGTGGGCAAGGAAGGGACGACCACAGGTGGCTGAGCACGACTCCGACCGCGAGAGGCGCGAGGACCGCGAGGATCGCGAGCCGGAAGAGCAGCACGTGCCGTTCGACGAGGACGCCGCCTGGGCCGCGATCGTCGCCGGGTACGGCGACGAGCCGCCGGACCCGCCGGGCGCGAAGCCGTTCAAGTCGGTGGAGGACCTGGCGCTGCCGGAGTCCGACACGAATGGCAGGACGGACGACGAGACGGACGACCGGCCCGACGGCGCGACGGCCGGGCAGGAGGAGAAGAGCGAGCAGGCCGACAAGGCCGACAGGGCCGGGGAGTCCAAGGAGGACGAGCCGGTCCGGCCGCTGGGCAGTTCCATCGCCTTCGCTCCTGGTGTCGGCCCGCGTGACTACAGCGCGCCCGAGCCGTCCGAGGACGACTTCGACGGCGACGACGAGGGCCACTTCGTACCGCCGGAGCCGCCGCCGCTGCCCGCGGCCGACGCGACCGCGAAGTTCGCCTGGCTCGCGGTGATCGGCGGGCCGGTCCTGCTGCTGCTCGCCGTCGTGTTCAGCTGGGACATGACCTGGTGGCTGGCGACGCTGGGCATCGGCGGGTTCCTGGGCGGGTTCGCCACGCTGGTGATGCGGATGAAGACGGACGACGAGGACGACGACGATCCCGGACGGGGTGCCGTCGTCTGACCTACTGAGCTGCGGGAAGCCTGAGGGCGGCCAGGACCGGAAGGTGGTCCGTGGCCGCCCTCAGGTCCGTCTCCGTCACGCCGGGCTGGCCGAGAGGGACACCGCAGCCGAGCACCTCGATGCCCTTGGTGGCGAAGATCGCGTCGATACGGCGGTGGGGCTCGTCCTGGATCCAGGTGTGCTCGCCGCCCCAGGGGACGGTGGCCCGGCAGTCCTGGAGGTGACCGGCGAGGCGCCGGAAAGTGGGGCCGGTGGGACGCTCGTTGAGGTCGCCGCCCGCGATGGCGTGCGGGGTGCCCAGGGCGGCAAGGCGGTCCAGCAGCATGCCGCCCTGCTCGTGGCGCTCGTTCTTCTCCAGGGAGAGATGGCAGCTCAGTATACCGATGCGGGCGCCGCCGAAGTGGACGACCGCCGTGGCGAAGCCGCGTCTGTGGAGGCCGGGGGTGAGCGGGAGGAGTACGTCCTCGGTGCGCTCGACGGTGGCACGGAGGTTGCAGAGGATCGCGGGGCCGGCCGCTGTGGCACCGCCGGTGAGGGTGACGAGGTTCGCCGCGCGGGCCAGGCGGGCGAGTTTCTTGCGCCAGCGGAAGAAGCGGGGGGCCTCTTGGATGAGGACCAGGTCGGGGGCGCAGGCGGTGATGACGCGGGCGAGGGCGGCTGTGTCGTCGCGCATCGAGCGGATGTTGTAGCTGAGGACTCGGATGAGGGCTGAACCGTCGGGGTCTGTGCGGGACTCTGGGAGCAGCGCCATGGGGATCAATTTACGCCCAATGGCTCGGGGCGCGAGGTTTGTTGGCGACCAGCGGTTCGTCGTGGCTTGTCGCGCAGTTCCCCGCGCCCCTGAGGGACATGCAGTCATCGCTCCTCAAGAAGCGAGGTCACATGATGGGGTCCGGTTCCCTCGCCAGGTCCGCCGCGCCCACCAGGCCCGCCTTGTTGCCGAGCTGGGCCGCGATGACGTCGGCCACCGGGCGCCAGTTGCCGCCCACCAGCCAGCGCTTGTAGGACTTGCGGATCGGGTCGAGGACCAGTTCGCCCTCGTCCGAGAGGCCGCCGCCGACGATGAAGGCGGAGGGGTCGAAGAGGGAGGCGAGGTCGGCGAGTCCGGCGCCGGCCCAGCGGGCGAGTTCGCGGTAGGAGTCGACGGCGACCGGGTCGCCCTGGCGGGCGGCCATGGAGATGTGCTTGCCCTCGATGCCCTCGGGGCTGCCGTCGCCCATGCCGAGCAGGATCTCGGCGTTCTCGGGGGTGGCGTTGGCGCGCTGCTTGGCGTATCTGACGAGGGCGCGCCCGGAGGCGTACTGCTCCCAACAGCCCTGGCTGCCGCAGCCGCACAGCAGGCCGTCCGGCACCATGCGGATGTGGCCGAACTCGGCGGCGACGCCGTAGTGGCCGCGGCGCAGCTTGTTGCCGATGATGATGCCGCCGCCGAGGCCGGTGCCGAGGGTGATGCAGATGACGTTGCGGTGGCCCTTGCCCGCGCCGAACTTGTACTCGCCCCAGGCTGCGGCGTTGGCGTCGTTCTCCACGACGACCGGGAGACCCACGCGGGCCTCGACCTTCTGCTTCAGAGGCTCGTTGCGCCAGTCGATGTTGGGGGCGAAGTAGACCTCCGCCCGCTGCCGGTTGACGTATCCGGCGGCACCGATGCCCACGCCGACGATCTCGTGCCCGGCGCGCGCGCCCTCCACCGCGGAGGCGATGGCGTCCACGATTCCCTCGGGCGTGCCCGGGGTCGGCACCTTGTGGGTCGAGAGGATGTTGCCTTCCTCATCGACCACGCCGGCCGCGATCTTCGTGCCGCCGATGTCGACGCCGATGGTGAGTCCCATGAATCCCTCAGTTTCGGTCGAGCCCCGCTACGGCCAACCGTACCCGAGGCCCTGCCGTCGGGTTCCCGTCGTCCGGCGGGCGGACGGGGCGGACACCGCCCCGCGCGCACGGACTCGGCCCACCCGGGGATCCGGGGGATTCGACCGACGGCCCGAAGGGATCCGACCAGGGATCCGGAGTGATCAAAGCGGCGTCCCGGAGGGATCCGACCGGGGATCCGTAGGGGATCAGTCCAGGTCGATGCGCTCTCCGGGGCCGCCGTCGTCCCCCCGGTCGCGCCGCTCGTCCAGGTCGTGATCGCCGCTGTCCCCGGTGGTCCAGCGCCGCTCCTGGTTCTGCACCGCGGAGCGGTACGCGGCGAGGATCTCGTTGCCCGCGGCGGCCAGGTGGTCGAAGACGTCCGGGTTGCGCTCGATGACGGGCTCGACGGCGGCCTTGGCCTGCTCCACGACCTGCTTGACCACCTGCTGGGCGGCGGGTCCGGCGACCGCGCCGAGCAGCGGGGACTGGATGGTCGAGAGCTTGTCCGCGACGGCGTCGACGAGTTTGCGCAGTTCCTCGGCGGCCGAGCCCGGCGGCGGCCCGTACTGGGCACGGCGGCGGGCCTTCTCCTCCGCGAGGTCCTCGGCACACGCCGTCGCCCAGGCGTCGGCGTCGGTCGCCCGTACCTCGTCGTCGGCCTCCCGGTCCACGGCGTCGGACGGAGGGAGCTCTTCGCTCATGACGGACTCCTGACTACGGTTCGTCTCTACGACGTTACCCGAACGGGCGTGCCTGCTTCACCGGGTCCGCTTCACCGTGTACGCGGCCAGAGATCCGGGTCCGGCGCGAACCGGATCCGCAACTCGCCCTCGCGCAGTGCGGCGCCGTCCACGGCGCATCGGCGCAGGGCGGACGGCAGCGGCACGATACGCCGGAACTGCCCGGCGGTGAGGACGAGTTCGTCGCCGCGCCGGATGAGGTCGAGCTCCTCCCGCACCGCCCCGGGCAGGGGGATGTGCCATACGAAGACCCGGCTGCCGCCGTCCTCGGCGAGCCGGTCGGTGACGGGCCACTCGACGGTGGACGACGTGTCGTTGACGGCGGGCACGGCGAGGGCGGCGAGATCGTCGGCGCCGCGGGGGTCCCGCCCGAGGTGGGCGACGTGGCGGACGTCGTACATCTCCTCCCACGCCTCGACGGCCTTCCGCTGCTGGGCGACGGGCCCGGCGAGCCAGCTCCCCGCCGCCGCCTCGGTCTCCGGCAGGACCCGGTTGGCGATCAGCAGGTCGGGGCGCAGGCCACGCAGGGCGAGGGCGACTCCGGCGGCACGCACGGCGTCGGCGCCGCCGGGGCCGGGTTCGGCGACGAGCCGTACGACGGTCTCCTTGTCGGCGACGACGGCCGCCACGGCGGCGAGCTCGACGTCCCAGCGGGTCGCGGTCTCGTACAGCCACTCCGCGGGCATCGGAACCCCGGCGAGCCGCCCCAGAACGGGCCGCAGCGCCCGCGCCGCCTGCCGTTCGGGCGGCAGCAGCCGGCGCAGATAGCGGCGCAGCTCCTCGGGAAGGGACAGCAGGGCGAGCGCCTGCGGGGTGGCCGGCAGATCCACGACGAGCAGCTCGTGCGCCTCGGCCAGCGCGGCGTCCCGCAGCGCCCGCAGAAGCGCGAGCTCCTCGGCGCCGGGGAGCGGAGTGACCTCCTCCGGGTCGAGCCGGGAGGCGCCGAGAAGGTCAAGGGCGGAGGCGGCGCGCTCCTGGAAGGCGGCGAGATCGTCCCGGAACCCGGTGGCGGCGTCGGGCCGCCAGGCGGTGAGGTTCGGGGTGACGGAGGTGGGGGTGGCACCTGTCCCGACGCCGAGTGCTGCGCCCAGGGTGTCGGAGCGGTCGGCACTGAGGACGAGAGTGCGTATGCCGCGGTTCGCCGCCGTCAGCGCGGTGGCGGCGGCGACAGTTGTACGGCCGCTGCCGCCCGGGCCTGTGATCAGGATGGTGCGCATAGGGGTGAACGGTAACCGAGACGCCCCAAGGGGCGCGGGGCTGTGTCGATGTGCGGCTCCGCCGCGTGGGCGCGACCAGCCACGGCGCACCCGCACCCGGGCTCGCGCAGGCACTCCTGCGGCGAGCCCCCTACCGGTCCGACTCCACCCGCTTCTTCAGGCCCGCCAGCGCCCGGTCGATGATGACCTTCTCGGCCTTGCGCTTGATCATCCCCAGCATCGGGATCTTGACGTCGACCGTCAGCCGGTAGGTGACCTCGGTCGCACCCGCCCCGGCCGGTTTGAGAAGGTACGAGCCGTCGAGCGACCGCAGCATCTGGGACTTCACCAGCGTCCAGGACACCTCGTGCTCGCCGGTCCAGGTGTACCCCAGCACCTGGTCGTCCTTGATCGCGCCGGCGTCCATGACGAGGCGGACCTGCTCGGCGCGGCCCTCGGCGTCGGTCTTGAGCACCTCCGCCTCCTTCACCTCACCGGTCCAGTCCGGGTAACGGGCGAAGTCGGCGATCACCCCCATGACGTCGGCCGGTGCCGCCTCGATCGTGATGCTCGAACTGGTGTGTTCCGCCATCGCCGGGGCTCCTCCAGATGCGGGCCGCTAAGAAGTCGTGATGCGCACGCGTGTGCAGCGTGAAGGCTACCGCGCGTCCGACCGGCCGCATTCACCCCCACCTGCGCCGTCGTCGCGAAACCGCCCACGGGACCCCCGCCGGACCCCCGCCGTCCCCTCGAACGGACCCCCTCAGGGCCCCTCACCGGCCCCGGACCCGCTCACCATTCCAGCGCCCATGGCTGCCCGGATCCCGCGAAGTGCCCCACGTTCACGCACTCCGTCGCCCCGATCCGCATCCGCCGGACCAGCGGCTGATGGACATGACCGAAAAGGGAGTAGCGAGGGCGAGTACGGCGAATCGCCTCCAGCAGTGCCCGGCTCCCCCGTTCGAAACGCCGCGCCACCGTGTCGTACACCAACTCCGGAACCTCCGGCGGGATGTGGGTGCACAGCACGTCCACCTCGCCCACGGCCTCGATCTTCGCCGCGTACTCCTCGTCACTGATCTCGTAGGGGGTGCGCATCGGGGTGCGCAGGCCGCCGCCCACGAAGCCGAAGGTCCAGCCGCCGATCTCCACCCGCTCCCCGTCCAGCACCGTCGTCCCCGGCCCGGCGTACTCCGGCCACAGGGGCGGCATGTCGACATTGCCGTAGGTGGCGTACGTCGGTGTCGGGAACGCCGCGAACATCTCGGCGTACTGCTTGCGCACCGCCTTCTCGATCACCGCGCGCCGGTCCGAGCCGATCCCGGCCCACAGTCGCGCCCCGAACTCCCGCGCCTCCTCGAAGCGCCGGGCGGTGCGCAGCTCGACGATGCGGTCGGCGTTCTCCACGCCGAACAGGTCGGGGAAGATGCCGCGCGAGTGGTCGGCGTAGTCCAGGAAGAGCACCAGGTCGCCCAGGCAGATCAGGGCGTCGGCGCCCTCGCCGGCCCTGGCCAGGTCGCGGACGTTGCCGTGTACATCGCTGACCACGTGGACGCGTGTCCTGCGGTTTCCCCTCGGTGTCGGTGCCATGACGATCAAGGGTAGGCGTGTGCGGCAAACGTGAACAGTGGCGGCGGGACCGATGGTTACTGGCCAGTCGTCAGACCGCTCGACTACTGTGCGCGAAGAAGCAGCAATCCGTGTGACGCAGCGAACATCTCGCCGGGACCCCCTGTCGAAGAAGCCATACCGGCGGGTAACGTCCGGTCGGTCCAGTCGTGCTCTGGATTTCAACATGTGAATCCAAGAGCACTTGCCCGAGCCTTGGACCGCACCGTCGCATCGCACAACGTCGTGGCGCCGGCGCCCTATGAGGAGCAGCAGTCTTGCGCGAGTTCAGCCTTCCGGCTTTGTACGAGGTCCCTGCGGACGGCAATCTGACCGACATCGTCCGCAGAAACGCCGCGCAGCACCCGGACGTCGCCGTCATCGCCCGCAAGGTGGGCGGCGCCTGGCAGGACGTGACGGCCACCGCTTTCCTCGCCGAGGTGCGCGCGGCCGCGAAGGGGCTCGTCGCCGCCGGGGTCCGGCCGGGCGACCGGGTCGGCCTGATGTCCCGCACCCGCTACGAGTGGACCCTGCTCGACTTCGCGATCTGGTCGGCCGGCGCGGTCACCGTGCCGGTGTACGAGACCAGTTCCCCGGAGCAGGTGCAATGGATCCTCAGTGACTCGGGCGCCACCGCGGTGATCACGGAGCTGGACAACCACACGGCCGCCGTCGAGTCGGTGCGCGACCGGCTGCCCGCGCTGAAACACGTCTGGCAGATCGAGGCCGGCGGTGTCGAGGAGCTGGGCCGGCTGGGCCAGGACATCAGCGACGCCACCGTCGAGGAGCGCAGCTCGCTGGCGAAGGCCGACGACCCGGCGACGATCGTGTACACGTCCGGCACCACCGGGCGCCCCAAGGGCTGTGTCCTCACCCACCGCAGCTTCTTCGCCGAGTGCGGGAACATCGTGGAGCGCCTGCGGCCGCTGTTCCGCACCGGCGAGTGCTCCGTGCTGCTCTTCCTGCCGCTGGCGCACGTCTTCGGCCGGCTGGTGCAGATCGCTCCGATGATGGCACCGATCAAGCTGGGCACCGTCCCGGACATCAAGGACCTCACCGACGAGCTGGCCGCGTTCCGCCCGACGCTGATCCTGGGTGTGCCGCGGGTCTTCGAGAAGGTCTACAACTCGGCGCGCGCCAAGGCGCAGGCCGACGGCAAGGGCAAGATCTTCGACAAGGCGGCGGACACGGCGATCGCCTACAGCAAGGCGCTGGACACCCCGTCCGGCCCGTCGGTCGGCCTGAAGATCAAGCACAAGGTCTTCGACAGGCTGGTCTACAGCAAGCTGCGCGCGGTGCTCGGCGGCCGCGGCGAGTACGCCATCTCCGGCGGCGCCCCGCTGGGCGAGCGCCTCGGCCACTTCTTCCGCGGCATCGGCTTCACGGTCCTGGAGGGCTACGGTCTGACCGAGTCCTGTGCCGCCACCGCGTTCAACCCCTGGGACCGCCAGAAGATCGGCACGGTCGGTCAGCCGCTGCCGGGCTCGGTCGTGCGGATCGCGGACGACGGGGAGGTGCTGCTGCACGGCGAGCACCTCTTCAAGGAGTACTGGAACAACCCGGGCGCGACCGAGGAGGCGCTGGCCGACGGCTGGTTCCACACCGGTGACATCGGCACCCTCGACGAGGACGGCTACCTTCGGATCACCGGCCGCAAGAAGGAGATCATCGTCACCGCGGGCGGCAAGAACGTCGCGCCGGCCGTGATCGAGGACCGTATCCGTGCGCACGCGCTGGTCGCGGAGTGCATGGTGGTGGGCGACGGGCGGCCGTTCGTGGGCGCGCTGGTCACCATCGACGACGAGTTCCTGGGCCGCTGGGCGGCCGAGCACGGCAAGCCGGCGGGCTCCACCGCGGCGTCGCTGGCCGGGGACGCGGACCTGAACGCGGCGGTCCAGGCCGCGATCGACGACGGTAACGCCGCGGTGTCGAAGGCGGAATCGGTGCGGAAGTTCCGCATTCTGTCCTCCCAGTTCACGGAGGAGTCGGGCCATCTGACGCCGTCGCTGAAGCTCAAGCGCAACGTCGTGGCGAAGGACTTCGCGGACGAGATCGAGGCGATCTACCAGAAGTAGCCACTCAAGCCACTCGTACGACGACTATGGCGCGGTGTCCTCCACGAGGACCCGCGCCATCGTGCGTTCGGCGAGCGCCGTGATCGTCACGAACGGGTTCACCCCGATCGACCCGGGCACGAGCGAGCCGTCGGTGACGTAGAGCCGTGAATACCCCTTCACCCGGCCGTAGTTGTCGGTCGCCCGCCCCAGCACACAGCCGCCGAGCGGGTGGTAGGTGAAGTCGTCGGCGAAGACCTTGCTCGGGGAGCCGAACAGGTCGTACCGGTAGATCGTGGCGTTCGCCGCGTTGATCCGGTCGAACAGCTTCTTCGCCATGCCGACCGACACGGCACTCTGCGCGGCGCTCCACCCGAGCCGCACGGCCCCGCTTCCCGAGTCGTACGAGAACGACGCGCGCTCCGGGTTCTTGGTGATCGCCAGATAGAGGCTGACCCAGTGCTCCAGTCCCGTCGGCAGGGGCGCGATCTCGGCGAAGACCGGGTTGGCGGTGTTGGCCCAGTCGTCGATGCCCATGACCGGCATGGTCGACTGGTTCGCCCCGACGGTGTCCCACAGGTGGTTGGCCCGCCCGAGCATCACGTTGCCGTTGGTCCCCCACCCGGTGCCGACACTGGCGTCCAGGGCGGGCAGGGTGCCCGACTCCCGGGCGCGGACGAGGAGTTCGGTCGTTCCGATGCTGCCGCCGCCGAGGAAGAGGTACGTGCAGCCGTACTCCTTGGTCTCGACGACGGTGCCGGTGTCGTCGATCCGGTCGACGGTCAGGACGTACGTCCCGTCGGCGGCCCTGCTGATCGACCTCACCCGCTCCAGGGTGTGGATGGTGACGTTCCCGGTACCGAGCGCGGAGGCGAGGTAGGTCTTGTCGAGGCTGCGCTTGCCGTGGTTGTTGCCGTAGATGACCTCCTGGCCGAGCGCGGACCTGGTCGCCGTTCCGGCGGCCTCGCGCCGCATGTGGTCGAAGTCGTAGACGTTGGGCACGAAGGTGGTCTTCAGACCTGCGTTGGCGGCGTGCTTGCGGGAGATCCGGGTGAAGCGGTACCACTCGGTCGACTCGAACCACGCGGGGTCGATGGTGTTGACGCCGAGCATGGAGCGGGCGCGCGGGAAGTACGTGCCGTACATCTCCGCGGTGTCCACGGTGGGGAACTGCTCGGCGAAGTAGGACTGGAGCGGGGTGACCGCCATGCCGCCGTTGACCAGGGAGCCGCCGCCGACGCCTCGGCCGACGTAGACGGACATGTCGGCGTAGCGGACGCGGTCCAGGACGCCCGGGTAGGGGCGGATGTCCTTGTTGACGACGTCCAGCCACAGGAAGGTGGCGAGCGGGGCCTCGGTGCGGGTGCGGAACCACATGGAGCGCCGGTCGGGGGCGGCGGTGGAGCAGAAGATCCTGCCGTCGGGGCCGGGGGTGTTCCAGAGGCGGCCCATCTCCAGGACGACCGTACGGATGCCTGCCTGGCCGAGGCGGAGGGCTGCGACCGCGCCGCCGTAGCCGGAGCCGATGACCATGGCGGGGGCGGATTCGACCGCGTCGGGCTCGGCGGAGTGGGCCGACTTGAGGCCGATGCGGGTGAAGCCGAGGGTGGCTGCGGTCTGCAGGGCAGCCATGCCGAGGATTTGACGTCTTGTCAGCTGACGCTGCATCAGGTTTGATGTCATGTGCGCAGCATGTGCGGATTATTGGGTTCCGCCTAGTGGGGTGCCGCGTATTCGTTGTGGGCGGGTGCGGGTTGGGTGTGGCTTGTCGCGCAGTTCCCCGCGCCCCTAAAGAAAAAGACGGGGCGTTGTACTACAGCAACTGCTTCAGATGTTCTGCCAGCAAATCCCAGCGCCACCTCTCCTCGACCCATTCCCTGCCCCGCTCCCCCATCCTGCGGCGCAGTTCGGCGTCTCCCAGGAGCGTGACGATCCGGTCGGCGGCCTCCTCCGGGGCGCCACCCCTCACCACCCAGCCCGTCTCTCCGTCGAGCACCGCGTCCGGGGCGCCGCCCGAGTCGCCGGCCACGACTGGCAGGCCCGTCGCCGAGGCCTCCAGGTAGACGATGCCGAGGCCCTCCACGTCAAGGCCGCGCCGCCGGGTCCGGCACGGCATCGCGAAGACGTCGCCGGCGCCGTAGTGGGCGGGCAGCTCGGACCAGGGCACGGGGCCGGTGAAGCGGACCGAGTCGGTGACGCCCGTGTCGTGCGCCAGCCGCCGCAGGTCCTGCTCGTAGGGGCCGCCCCCGACGATCAGCAGCACGGTGTCCGGCTCGGCGGCCAGGATGCGGGGCATGGCCTGGATGAGGGTGTCCTGGCCCTTGCGGCGGACCAGGCGGGAGACGCAGACGACGACCGGGCGGTCGGTCAGGCCCAGCCGGGCCCGGATCTCGTCGCCGCCCGACCCGGGGTGGAAGGTCTTCTCGTCGACACCCGGCGGCAGCTGCACCATCCGCGAGGCCGCCTGAGGCGTCAGGGCGGTGGCGATGCGTGAGCGCGTGTACTCGCCGAGGTAGGTGATCGTGTCCGTCGACTCGCCGATCCGGCGCAGCAGCTGCCGGGAGGCGGGCAGCTGTGCCCAGCCCGCCTCGTGGCCGTGGGTCGTGGCCACGAGGCGCTCGGCGCCCGCCCTGCGCAGTGCCGGGGCCATCAGGCCGAGCGGGGCCGCCGCGCCGAACCAGACCGATGTGCAGCCGTGCTCGCGCAGCAGGCCGACCGCCCGCCGGGTCGCCCCGGGCGTCGGCAGCAGCATCGTCGTACGGTCCCGTACGACGGTGAAGGGCTGCTCGGCGTCGAAGGCGGCGGTGGCCTCGGTGCCCTCGTGGCCGCGCTTCCAGGTGGAGGCGTAGACGACCAGCCGCTCCGGGTCGAGGCGTAGCGCCATGTTGTGCAGGAACGCCTGGATGCCGCCGGGGCGGGGCGGGAAGTCGTTGGTCACGATCAGGGTCTTGTGCATCGTCGCCGACCTTATCGAAGCCGCCGTTCACAGCCGGGGCTCGGCCACGCTTATGGCCTGCTCGCAGCTGGACAGGACATCATGTCCATGCAGGCGGTGTGCGAACGGCAGGGGATCCGGTGGAGACGACGGGCGGGCGGCGGTCCCTGGCGTGGCTGCTCGGGGTCTGGTGTCCGACCAGGGCGCTCCTGCTGCTCTTCGTGTTCAAGGTGTACGCCTTCCCCGGACCGGACGTCACCAGCGACGTGTCGGCGATCTACCAGGGCTGGTACGAGGTGCTGCGCACCGGGACCTTCCCGCTGCACGACGTCACCTGGCAGTACCCGCCCGCCGCGGCCCTGCCGGTCCTCTCCCCCGCGCTGGTGTTCTGGCTGGACTACCCGTCGGCGTTCTTCGTCCTCTGCTTCGCCGCCGACCTGGCCGTCCTGCTGCTCCTGCTGTACGCCGGCCTGCGCCCGGGCCGCACCCTGCGCGGGGCCTGGGTGTGGGTGGCGGGCGTACCCCTGCTCGGCCCGACCGTGTACGCGCGCTACGACGTGATGGTCACCGCCGTAGCCGTGGCCGCGCTGCTCGCGGGCGCCCGGCATCCCCGGCTGATGGGCGCGCTGACGGCCTTCGGCGCGATGCTCAAGGGGTGGCCGGTGCTGCTCCTGCTCGCGGCCCGCAGGCGCGCCGCCTGGGGCTGGGCGGCGCTGACCGCCGGCGTGCTTGCGGCGGTGTTCGCCCTCGCCATGCCCGGCGCCTTCGCCTTCCTGACCTTCCAGCGCGACCGCGGTACCGAGGTGGAGTCGCTGGGCGCGCTGGTCTTCCATGTGGCCCGGCAGTACGGCTGGGACGGCCAGGTGCTGCTGAACTACGGCTCGGTGGAGTTCCTCGGCCCGTATGTCGACGTCGTCAGCACGGCCGCCCTGGTGCTGAGCGGGCTCGCCTTCGGCTGGCTGTTGCTGTGGCGGCTGCGGGCGAGGCGGTTCGGGTCGCACACGCTGGCGGACGCGGCCTTCGTGGCGGTGCTGATGTTCGTGACGACCAGCCGGGTGATCAGCCCGCAGTACATGGTGTGGCTGGTCGGCCTGGCGGCGGTGTGCCTGTGCTTCCGCGGCAGCCGGATGCGGCTCCCCGTCGTGCTCGTCCTGGCGGCGTGCTTCGTCACGGTCCTGGAGTTCCCGGTCTGGTTCGCGCACGTCGTCGCCAGCGACGCCCTCGGCGTCACCCTCCTGTTCCTGCGCAACGGCCTGCTGGTCCTCGCCACGCTCCTCGCGGCCCGCGCGCTCTGGCGCTCGACGGTGCCCCGCACCGCCCCGCTCCCCGTACCGGCTCAGGCGACCCGCGCCAGGGAGACGTCGCCGCCCTCCTGACGCCGCAGCGGCACCAGCACGGCCGCGCACTGCCGCCCCACGCCGGATCCTGTCGCTCACCGCCGAGGGCCGCCAGGACCTGCTGGAGCGCCTGCGGCACCCCAAGGCGGTCGAGATCACGGACCAGGTCCGCTTCAACACGGTCCTGTCCTTCCTACGGCACCTGCCGGACCGCAGGGAGCAGGCCGAAGTGCTGCGCCGCAGGCTGGAGTTCCTCACCGCGCCCACGAGCTTCTTCTACGAGGGCGGCAAGCCCGTACGGGCAGAGGAGGCAGCGGACCTGTTCCGGCAGGGCATGCTGCGGGTCGCCCGGGCCACGGGCGAGGCGGAACGCGCGTGGCTGACGGAGGCCATCACCGCACTGGATCAGCCGGGCTGAGCGCGTGCCCCGGTCCGACAAGCCCCGGCCGTCAGCCGAGCTGAGCGCGCAGGTACTCCTGCCAACGCGCCGTGAAGTCCTCCAGCGACGTCCCGAGTACGTCCTTCAGCGCGTCCTCGACCGCCCCGGCCCGCCGCTCGTGCGCGCCCACGGCCCGGTAGAACTCGACGAGCCTGACCTCGCCCCAGCGCTCCGCGATCATCCGGCAGGCCATCCAGCCGCTCTCGTAGGCGCGGGCCAGCCTGCCGGAGTCTCCGGTGAAGCCGAAGTCGGCGTCGGACGGCAGCGTCTGGGGCGGCCGGCCCGCGCTCACCACACGCCCCAGTTCGGGCGCGACCTGGGCCGGTGAGCGGCCGCTGCCGAGGTAGCCGACCCAGTCGGCATAGCCCTCGGAGAGCCACAGCGGGGTGGCCGCGGTCGTGTGGACGCGGGTG
The DNA here is from genome assembly GCF_028369295.1 of Streptomyces sp. HD. Classification (GTDB taxonomy): domain Bacteria; phylum Actinomycetota; class Actinomycetes; order Streptomycetales; family Streptomycetaceae; genus Streptomyces. The sequence continues at coordinate 57,602 of NZ_JAQMYP010000048.1, read as the reverse complement.
GCGACATGGGTGGTCTCGTGGGTCAGGACGACCTGCTTGCCGGTGCCGCCGAGCACGCCGTACGCGTCGGGGTTGACGATGATCCGGTCCGCGGGCGCGCTCGCCGGGGCGCCGGTCTCGCCCGTGGTGACCGCGGCGATCCCGCGGTAGGAGGACTCGGGCGAGCCGAGCAGCCCCGCCATGTCGGCCAGGGAATCCGGGACGAGGACCACGATGTGCCGGGGCCAGTCCGTGCCCCACGCCTGCGACACGGCCGGTACCGCGTCGTCCGCCAGCTCCGCGTACGACCGCAGCTGTGCGGCGGACTGCCCGACGCCCAGCACGAGGCTGTGCTCACCCCGGGCGAGGCTCACCCTGCCCTGGTCCCACAACTGCTCCGCGGAGCCCTTCGCGGGCCGCTCGGCCTCGATGTACCAGCCGTCCGACGCGTCCAGGCGCAGCCTCAGCGTGCGGCCGGCGCTGACGGGCGCCCGGTCGTAGCCCTGGACGCGATAGCGCAGTTCGGCCTCGGCGGTGGCGGTGTCGCCGGTGCGGTGCAGGGTGGTCAGGCGGTACGACCAGTCGGCGAGGGGCACGGCACGCAGGTTGCCGAACCAGTCCCGGGCGCCCGTGCGCAGGAACGCCGCCTGGTCGCGGTCGAGTATCGCGTCCGCCCGCCGGTCGAGGAGGCGCTGCACCTCGGCCTGCGCGGCGTCGGTGGCGGGCCGCCCGCCGCAGCTCACCAGCGAGACGAGCAGCAGACAGAGCGCGACGACCATGCGCGCTCCCGACGCCCGCCTTCGACCAGCCATTTCCCGATCGTACGGCGACGCGGGCACGAAGGTCAGACCCGCGTCGGGCCCGGTGACCTTCAGCCCCTGGACCTTCAGCCTCTGAGCCTTCAGAACCTGAGCCTTCAGACCCTGGATCCTCAGACCCTGGTGACCGTCGCCCCAGGAATCATGCCCACCGGGTCATAGCGCACGGGCGCGCCGGGATAGGGCGCGTGGATCACCTGGCCGTTGCCCATGTACATGCCGACGTGGCTGGCGTCGTTGCGATAGGTGACGACGTCGCCGGGCTGGGCCTCGGAGAGGGGGATCTGCCGGCCCGCGTACCGCTGGCCCTGCGAGGTGCGCGGCAGGGAGACGCCGGCCTGGGCGTACGACCACTGGATCAGGCCCGAACAGTCGAAGCCGGAGGGCCCGTTGGCGCCCCAGATGTACGGCCGGCCCAGCGCGGACTGGGCGGCGGCGACGGCGGCCGCGGCGCGCCCCGAGGCCGGGACGGCGCTGCCGAAGAAGGCCTGCATGTCGTCGCGGCCGGAGCGGGAGGCCCGGTCGTAGGCGGCACGGTCGGCGGCCGTGAGGGAGTTGAGCAGCCTGCGGGCGTGGGCGAGTTTGTGCTCGACGGTGCGCTTGTGGGCGACGACGGCCTTGCGGCTCTTCTCCAGCTCGGTGAGCTTCCTGGTCGCCTCGGCGCGCTCCTGGGCGAGCACGCGCATGGCGTCCTGGAGGTCCTTCAGCTGACCGGCCTGGTGGGCGGTGATACGGGCGATCCGGGCGGCCTTGTCGAGGTAGTCGGCCGGGTCGTCGGAGAGCAGCAGGACCAGGGAGGGGTCGATGCCGCCGGACCGGTACTGGGCACCGGCCAGCGAACCGAGCGTGTCCCGCATGGAGTTGATGCTGTCCTGCTGCCGGGCGATCCGGTCCTGTGACCTGCTCACCTGCTCACGCAGCCGGTCGGCGCGCTCGTCGGCCTTGTTGTAGGCCTCGGTGGCCTTCTCGGCCTCTTCGTAGAGGCGGTCCACCTTGGCCCGGGTGTCGTCCTGTGGCGCGGCCGTGGCCGGTACGGCCCCGAGGGCCGCGGCGGCGGCCGACATGAAGCAGAGCGCTGCGTTGGCGCCCCGGTCGAACCCGGGCGCTGCAAGACGACGATGGGACACCACGGGAAGCCGCACTCCTTCCGCTGGCGGACAAGGACCTTCCCCGGCGTCGGGGAAACGCGGCAGACAGTAGCTCCGTGCGGGGGCGCCGACCAACGACCGTTGCGGGCACACAAAGTGACGCCCCGCCTCTGACGCAGGTCATGGGCGGGGCGTGGGGTCAGTCGGCGGTGCCGTAATTCGCTCGTTCGGGCGGCACCCTGTGTTGATCTTGGAGGGGCCGGATCAGACCCGGACACCCCACATGAACGGGCCGCCGATGGTGTTCATCGACTCGTACCGGACGACGGTGCCGGTGCGCGGGGCGTGGATGATCTGGCCGTTGCCGGCGTAGAGGCCGACGTGGTGCAGGTCGTTGAAGAAGAAGACGAGGTCGCCGACCTGGAGATCGCTCTGCGAGTAGATGCGGGTGCCGATGTTGGCCTGCGCCTCCGACGTGCGCGGAATGGAGACACCGGCCTGGGCATAGGCCCAGGAAGTCAGGCCGGAGCAGTCGTAGGAGGAGGGGCCGGAGGCGCCGTAGACGTAGGGCGAGCCGAGCTTGCTCTGGGCGGCGGAGTAGGCCGCGGCGGCCCGGCCCGAGGCGGCGCTGGAGTTGCCGAGGTCCACGCGCTCGGCGGAGGAACGGCTGGCGCGCTCCTCCTCGGCGGCCATGGCGGCCTTCTCCGCGGCCGTCAGGGAGTTGAGCAGCTTCTGCGCCTCGGCGAGCTTGGCCTGGACCTCGTTCTTCTTCTTGCCCAGCTCGGTGCGGGTGGAGGCGAGGTCCTTGAGCTTCGCGGATGCCTCGGCGCGCTCCTGGGCGAGTTCGCGCTGCTTCTCCTGGATCTTCTTCAGCGCCTCGACCTGCTGGGCGCTGAGCTGGTCGGCGGTGGACGCCTTGTCCAGGTAGTCGTCGGGGTTCGACGACAGGAAGAGCTGGAGGGAGGAGTCGATACTGCCCGTGCGGTACTGGGCGGCAGCGGCCAGACCCATGGAGTCGCGCAGCTCGTTGAGCTCTTCCTGACCACGCGCGACGTTGTCCTGGATGGTGGAGATCTCCTTCTGGAGCTTCCCCTGCTTCTCCTTGGCCCCGTTGTACTCCTCGGTGGCGTGCTCGGCCTGCTCGTAGAGCTTGTCGACCTTGGCCTTGACCTCGTCCTTGCTCGGCTTCTCGCTGGGGGCCGCGTTGGCCGCCTGAGAAGAGATGGCCACGGCAGCAGCGGCAGCGGTGGTCAGCACGGTCACGCGTGCTCGGCTCGGCTGCTTGGGTCGACGGTGGGACGCCACGGAGGTGAAACCCTTCTTCTGAGTGATCACCCGCTCGGAGGTTCGAGGCCAGACCCTAGTGACCCTCTTGTGATCAGATCAAATCCTCACACGAAAAATCTCGCCACACCCGTCATTCTTTACACACAACTCACATGAGGTGACGTGCCCTTGACGCTACGTTGCGTGACGGTCAGGTCAATTCGGGCATTGCCCCTGTACGTTGACCGATTCAGGACAGTCGCTTGAGAAGCACCGCAGAAGCCACCGGCCGGGCTCCGGCCCGGGCCACCCCGTCGGCGACCTCACGGTCGGTGGAGGCGACGATGACCGGACGGCCGGGCGGCTCGGCGCGCACCAGCTGGCGGATCAGCTCGTCGGCGGTCACGCCCGGCTTGGAGAACAGCACCCGCACGCCGCGCGGCGGGGCCAGCAGCACCGGCGCGGCCAGCTCGGCCCCGTCGAAGACACAGGTCACCTCGGCGCCGGTCTGGGCGGCGAGCTGCGAGAGCTGGCCGAGCAGCCTCAGGCGCTGCTTCTCCAGGGGCATCTGGGGATAGCCGGTTTTGGTGACGTTGTAGCCGTCGACCACCAAGTGGGCCTGCGGCAGGGCGAGAAGCTGGTCGAGGATCGCGGGGTCGTTCTCGGACAGCGCCCGCGCGGCGATGTCCTTCGGGGTCATTCGTCCCGGTTCGACCGCGTCCACGGTCTCGGCGGGGCGCACGGAGACCGGCGGCAACGCCAGTTCACGGCGCAGCCCTTGGGTGGCGTCCAGGAGGGTGTCAAGGAGCAGCCGGACGCGCATGTCCTCGACACTGCGCCCCTCGCGTGCCGCTCTGCGCGTGGCCTCCAGGGCGGCCTCGGCCTCCCCGAGCCGCGCCTTGAGCCGCCGGGTCTCGCTCTCGGCCGCGGAGACGTGGGCCTGGCTCTCGGAGCGCACGGTCTCCATCTCGCTCTGGACCTTGCGCAGGGCGGCCTCGCCGCGCTTGACGTCACTGAGGGCGGAGCGCAGCTTTCGGTGAAGCGATTCGGCTTCCTTCTTGGCCGCGTCCAGCTCGGTACGCAGCCGCTCGGTCTCGTGCCGGGTGTGCTCCCGGGCGTGGTCGAGCTCCTCGCGCAGCCGCTCCAGCTCGGCGCGGCTCTCCTCGTCGGCACGCTCGGCGTCGGCCCGCTGGGCCTCCTCGCCGGCCGCGGTGACCAGCTTGACCCAGCCGGTGGGCCGTAGAACATAGGCCGCGGCCGCCACATCGAGCGGATCCGCGGCCGCAGGCGCCGAGCCGGAGTCGAGAGCGCCGGAGAGCTCCGGCTGGGCCTCTCTGAGCTTCTCCCCGATCCGCTGCCGGAACACCGGATCGGTCTCCAGCGCCGCCGCCATCGCGTTGCCGGCGAACTTGGCCCGGCGGTTCGGTGCGAACCGGGCGTACTGCCGCAACTGTGTGGGCAGTTCGCCGACGGTCAGTCCGCCGAATCCGTCGGACACGATCTGTACGACCTTGCGCCGTACCCCGTCGGGCAGCGGACGGTCGAGCACCTCGGCGGCGCCGTCGCCCGGCCCCCCGCCTTGTGTCTCCACCATCCGTCACACCCCAATGTCTGTGCGGGGCCCGCTCCCGTCAGGAGCCGGCGCCCGGCCTGTCCACGAGTTCCACCTTGTCCACCGCGTTGCACCAGCGGCAGCGCACCGACTCGATCGTCTCACTGAGCACCTCGCGCTCCTCGACCTTGGACTCGCCGGCCAGATCGAGGTGGACGTACTCCACGACCCTGGACGAGCGCGTCACGTCGAAGCGGGTGAGGTTGCCGCAGAGGGTGCAGCGCCACCGCGTCGTCTCGGTGGGCAGGGGAACCGTCATCGTGACCGTGCTCTTTCCTTCTAGGTCTTCTATTGTCCGCGACGCCCCGGCACCCCGGTGCGTGTGGCTCGTAACCCTACGGCCTGGCGGGTACTCGCCGCCCGTCCGTCTCGGGCGGCGAGGCGGTCTGTGCGTGTGCGTCCTGTTACGTCATGCTCTGTAGGCATGATCGGCAACTGGAGCGTGGCGCGTTTCGGGACTCGGTTCGGCAGAGCGGGCCTGACGGTCCTGCGGTCGCCGGCTCCGGTGACGTACGGGTTGATCACCCTGTGCTGCCTGCTCTTCCTGATCGGCCCGGCGGCGGGACTCAGTGCGGAGTACGGATCCGGGGAGGGGCTGCTCGCCGCGCAGCGGGCCTACTTCCACCGCTGGGGCGTGGTGCCCGCGGAGCTGTTCGAGGGCGCTCCCCGGGCCGCCCTGACGCCTGCCACGGCCTTGTTCGTGCACGGCAGCTGGGTGCACCTGCTCGGCAACATGCTCTTCCTCTACGTCTTCGGCGTGATGACCGAGGAACGGATGGGCCGCGTCCAGTTCACGCTCTTCTATCTCGGCTGCGGCTATCTGGCCCTGCTGGGCTACGCAGCCGTCAACGACGACTCCACCCAGTCCCTGGTCGGCGCGTCCGGGGCGATCTCGGCCGTCCTGGGCGCGTTCCTGTTCCTCTTCCCCGGGGCGCGCGTGACAAGCCTGCTGCCGTTCCTGCTCTTCCTGCCGCTGCGCTTCCCGGCGTGGGTGGTGCTGCCGTTCTGGGTGGCCCTGCAGTGGGTGGCGGCGGGGCGGGCGACGCAGGGGCCCGGGGTCGCGTATCTGGCGCACCTGGTGGGCTTCGGACTGGGCTTCGGCTACGCGTGGGTCCGCTTCGGTCGGCCCACTAGAGTGAAGGCCGCCCCAGCTCCGGCCCCCGAGGGAGAGAACCAGCCGTGATCACCGCGATCGTCCTGATCAAGACCAGCGTGGACCGGATCCCCGAGATCGCGGAGCGCATCGCTTCGCTGGAGAACGTGACCGAGGTCTTCTCCGTCACCGGCACCTACGACCTGATCGCCATGGTGCGGGTGAAGGAGCACGAGGAGCTGGCCGAGGTCATCCCCGGGCGGATCAGCAAGATCCCCGGCGTGGAGGGCACGGACACGCACGTGGCGTTCCGTACCTACTCCCAGCACGACATCGAGGCCGCCTTCGCCATCGGCCTGGACAACTGACGTCCCGGCCCGCCGGATGAAGAGTTCTTCATCCTGGGCTCATCCACGGCGCCGGGTGCCGGGGGCACGATCGGCCGCATGGTCTTCTCGCACCGGATCGCGGCCCTGGCCGCCGTAGTGGCGATCCCGCTGGGCATCGCCGCGACCAGCTTCGCCCTCACCGACCAGCAGGAGTCGCCGAAGGTCCCGCCCAAGGTGGAGCTGGACAGCGGCTCCCCCACCCCGACGTCCACCCGGTCCACGCCGACGCCGACACCGCGCGACGAGGTCGTGTCCAGGCCCCCGGTGACCGACAGCTCCCCGAGTGACGACGATGACGACGCCCCCGACCGCGAGCCCTCGGACGACGACCGCGGCGAGGTCGGGGACGACGGCTGATCCGGTGACCCGGCGGGTCTCCGCCCGGGTCCGGATCCTGCTCTGGCTGCTGCTGGTGATGGCCGTGGGACTGGTGTCCGTGGCCACGACCACGCGCTCGATCCTGCTGCGGGACGTCGACCACCGGGTGAACGGGCTGCTCGCGCAGGAGGCCGGTGAGTTCGCCAACTTCGAGGAGCGGGGCGTCGACCCCGAGACCGGCCGTCCGTTCACCGACCCGTCCAGGCTGCTGCGTGAGTTCCTGGTACGGCAGTACGCCGACCCGGACGAGGAGCTGATCGGCCTGGTGGGCCGGCCGGGCAGCACCCCGGCACAGTTCAGCCAGCCCCGCGACATCCCCGTCGCCCTGCCGCTGCACAAGGACCCCGACGCCCGCCGCCGGATCTTCGACTCCCCCGACTCCACGGGCACGCTGCACCGCGCGTCGGGCGAGGTCCGCTGGGCCAAGGTGGCCGTCGCCCGGGCCGGCGGCGACACGGAGGCCGCGTTCGTCGTCGCCTTCCACCCGGGGCGCGAACAGGCCGCGGTGAACGAGGAGTTCCGTATCCTGCTCGCCATCTCCGGCGTCGCCCTGCTGATGATGACCGGCGTCGGCTGGGCCGTCTCCGGCCGGATCCTCAAACCCGTACGCCTGGTGCGCACGGCGGCGGCGCAGCTCACCGAGCAGGACCTCACCCGCCGTATCCCGGTGCACGGACGCGACGACATCGCCGCGCTCGCCGAGACCTTCAACGCGATGCTAGACCGGCTGGAGCGCGCCTTCGCCGCCCAGCGCGAGTTCGTCGACGACGCGGGCCACGAGCTGCGCACGCCGATCACCATCGTGCGCGGCCATCTGGAGCTGATGGGCGACGATCCGGCCGAGCGCGAGGAGACGATACGGCTGGTCACCGACGAGCTGGACCGGATGAGCCGCATCGTGGAGGACCTGCTGCTGCTCGCCAAGGCCGAACGCCCCGACTTCGTCACCCCGGAGCCGGTCCAGCTGGCCGAGCTCACCGCCGACGTCTACGTCAAGGCCCGCACCCTCGGCGAACGGGACTGGGAGCTCGCCGAGGTGGCCGACGTGGAGGCCGGGCTGGACCCGCAGCGGATCACCCAGGCGATGGTCCAGCTCGCCCAGAACGCCGTGCAGCACACCACACCCGGCCAGACCGTCCGGATCGGCTCCCGCGCCGACGGGCAGGGCGTCGAGCTCTACGTCGCCGACTCGGGGTGCGGTGTGCAGCCGCAGGACGCCGAGGTGATCTTCGAACGCTTCCGGCGCGGCACCTCCCGGCGCGGCGCCCGCGGCTCCGGTGCCGGACTCGGCCTGTCGATCGTCCGGGCGATCGCGGAGGCGCACGGCGGCCGGGTCCGGCTGCGCGACACGGCGGGCGGCGGCGCCACCTTCGTACTGGCACTGGGAGAGGGACACACGTGAACCGGATCCTCATCGTGGAGGACGAGGAGCGCATCGCCTCCTTCGTCGAGAAGGGCCTGCGCTCCAACGGCTTCACCACGACCGTCGTCGGCGACGGCGAGGCGGCGTACGAGTACGCCGTCACGGGCGCCTTCGACCTGGTGCTCCTCGACATCGGCCTGCCCGGCCGGGACGGCTTCACGGTGCTGCGCGAGATGCGCGAGGCGCGGGTGACGGTCCCGGTGATCGTGCTGACCGCACGGGACTCCGTACGGGACACGGTGGCCGGTCTGGAGGGCGGCGCCGACGACTGGATGACCAAGCCGTTCCGCTTCGAGGAACTGCTCGCCCGGGTACGGCTCCGGCTGCGTACGGCGGCGCGGGCGCCCGAGGTGACGGTGCTGCGATCCGGCTCACTCACCCTGGACCTGCGCACCCGGCGGGCGCGGGCCGACGAGCGGACGGTCGATCTGACGGCCCGTGAATTCGTGCTCCTGGAGCTGTTCCTGCGGCACCCGGGGCAGGTACTGTCCCGCGAGCAGATCCTGTCGCACGTGTGGGGCTACGACTTCGACCCCGGCTCCAACATCGTGGACGTGTACGTGCGGGCGCTGCGCAGGAAGCTCGGCGCCGAACGGGTCGAGACGGTGCGCGGCGTGGGGTACCGCCTGCCCGCGTGAAGCCCCCTTCCGTCCGCGTGAAGTCTCCTTCATGTACGGCTCATCGAGGGCTCACGGCCGAGGTGAACCCTCGATGACGTGACCCTGAACCTCCGTCCGGTCGCGGCCCTGTGCGTGGCGCTCTCCCTGTGCGCGCTGCTCGCGGTGCCCGCCAACTTCCCCGGCCTCGGCGCCGACGCCCGCCTCACCCTCGCCGTGTTCGCGCTGGCGACCTGCGCCTGGATCGCCACCCCGGTCGACGACACCTACATCGCGCTCGGCGCCGGACTCGCGCTCACGGTGACCGGCGTGATCAGCAGCGACACCCTCTTCGGCACCCTCGGCGACTCCACGGTCTGGCTGCTGATCTGCGCCTTCGTGCTGGCGGCGGCGGTGACCCGGACGGGGCTCGCGGGACGGGCGGCGGCGTTCCTGGTCGGCGGGGCGCGCACGGTGCGGCAGCTGGTGCATCTGACCACGGCCGCCCTGGTCGTCACGGCGTTCGCGGTGCCGGCCACCTCGGGGCGGGCGGCCCTCGCCCTGCCGGTGTTCCTCGCGCTGGCCAAGGCGCTGGCCGACCGGAAACGGCTGGTGGTGATGCTGGCGCTGCTGTTCCCGACCGTGATCCTGCTGTCGGCGGTGGCGACCCTGATCGGGGCGGGCGCGCATCTGATCACCGTGTCGGTGCTGTGGCAGGCCACCGGAGACCGGATCGGCTTCACGGAGTGGCTGCTGCTGGGCCTGCCCCTGGCGGTGGCCTCGTCCCACCTGGCCGCCGAGACCGTACTCCTGACGAGCACCCGGCGCGCGGACCGCAAGGGGCCCGTGCACATCACTCCCGAGCAGATCCAGCAGCACAGCGACCACCCTGTCACCGGCCCCTGGTCGCAGGCCGAGAAGCGGTGCGCGCTGCTGCTCGGCACGGTCGTCCTGCTGTGGTGCAGTGAGCCGCTGCACCGGGTGCCGCCCGCCGTCGTGGCGCTGATCGGCGCGGTGGTGGCGGCTTCGCCGGTGCTCGGGACGGTGCATCTGAAGGACGCGCTGAAGACGGTGCCCTGGTCATTGCTGCTGTTCATGGCCGCGACGATGGCGATGGGTGTGGCGCTGGCCGACTCCGGGGCGGCGGAATGGCTGGTGGACGGGCTTCCCTCGGGCGTCGGCCCGCTGCTGTTCCTGGCCGTCGTGGTGGTGATCAGTACGGCTGCCCATCTGGTCCTGCAGTCCCGGTCGGCCCGTTCGTCGGTGCTGGTGCCGCTGGTGGTCGCGGCGGCGGTGGGGGCGGGGGTGAATCCGGTGGCCGCGGCGCTTGCGTCCACTGCGGCGGCCGGGTTCTGCCATACCCTGCCGGCTTCCGCGAAGCCTGTGACGCTCTTCTCGGACCTTCCCGGGACGCCGACGTATACCCCGCGTGATCTGTTGCGGCTGTCCGCGGTGTTGGCTCCGCTGACGGCCGCGGTCGTTCTGTTGTTCGCCGTTGCGCTGTGGCCGGTGCTTGGTGTGCCGGTGACCCGGTGAGAGTGCCGCGCTGTGTCGTCGCCTGTCTGCTGCGCCGCCGTGGCTGGTCGCGCAGTTCCCCGCGCCCCCAAGGGCGTTGCCTCCGTGCGCATCCGATCCGCTTAGGAGAACTCTGATGCTGACCCGCGTCGTCGTAGCCCCCAGTGGCTTCAAGGAGTCGTTGTCCGCCCAGGCCGCCGCCGATGCCATTGCCGACGGGGTGCGGCGGGTGCTGCCGGAGGCCGTGCTCGATCTGATTCCGCTGGTGGACGGGGGCGAGGGCACCGCCGCCGCATTGGCCGCCGCGACCGGTGGGCGGCTCGTCGCACTGCCCGCCACGGGGCCGGTCGGCGAGCAGGTCGGCACGCACTTCGCGCTGCTGGGCGGACGGGAGACGGCGGTCGTGGAGATGGCGGCGGTGGCCGGGCTGTCCCTCGTGCCCCGCGCCCTGCGCGACCCGGGGGCCACGACGACGTACGGCGTCGGCGAGCTGATCCGCGCCGCGCTCGACACGGGCGTACGGCGGATCCTGATCGGCTGCGGCGATTCCGGTACGTCCGACGGGGGCGCGGGAGCCCTCCAGGCGCTCGGCGCGCGACTGCTGGACGCCGACGGGTTCGAACTCCCCCACGGTGGAGGGGAGTTGACGCGGCTCGCCCGGATCGACCCGTCCGGTCTGGACCCGCGCCTGCGGGACGTCGAGCTGCTGGTCGCCTGCAACCCGTACAACGTGCTGTGCGGCGAACGCGGCGTGGCCCGTGTCTTCGGGCCGCAGAAGGGGGCGACGCCCGCCCAGGTCGAGCATCTGTCGGCGGGGCTGGAGACCTGGGCGGACGTCCTCACCCGGGACCTGGGGGCCGTGGGCACCGACCTGCGCCACGGCCCCGGCACCGGAGCCTCCGGCGGTCTGGGCGCCGGCCTCGCCGCGCTGGGCGCCCGTCTCCTCCCCCGCTTCGACGTCCTGCTGGACCACCTCGACCTGGACGCCCGCCTCGCCCGCGCCGACCTGGTCGTCACCGCCGAGGGCGCCCTGGACCACCAGACGCCCCGCGGGAAGGTGCCGGCCGAGGTGGCCCGCCGGGCCAAGCTGTACGGCCGCCCCGTGCTCGCGCTGGCGGGCACACTCGGCGAGGGCGCGCACGACGTGCCGGGCGTGGACGCGTACAGCGGGATCCTGCCGGCGCCGATGGCGCTGGCGGAGGCTCTGGTGCGGGCCTCCGAACTCCTCACGGACGCCACCGAACGCGCCCTGCGGATGATCCTGCTGGGCGCCCGGCTACCGGCTCACGCGGAGGTGTCCGGCACGCAACGGCCGTCCTCGGTGCGGTAGTTCCACTGCGCGCCGTCCGTCACGAGCTCCTTGACGGCGTTCACGAACCGCTCGACGTGCTCGTCCGGCGTACCGGCACCGAAGCTGACGCGGATGGCGTTGAGGGACTTCTCGCCGGGCGCCGCCTCCGGGGCACCGCACTCGCCCTGCGCCTGCGCGTCGCTGCCCAGCAGCGTCCGGACCAGCGGGTGGGCGCAGAACAACCCGTCCCGCACTCCGATGCCGTACTCGGCGGAGAGGGCGGCGGCGAAGTGGGAGCTGTTCCAGCCGTCGACGACGAAGGAGATGACGCCGACGCGGGGGGCGTCGTCGCCGAAGAGGGAGAGGATCCGGACCTCGGGAACCTCGGCGAGACCTTCCCGCACCCGCTCGACCAGGTACTGCTCACGGGCGACCAGGCTGTCGAAACCGGCCTCCGTCAACGCCTTGCAGGCGGACGCGATGGAGTAGGCGCCGATGACGTTGGGCGACCCCGCCTCATGCCGTGCGGCGCTCTCGTGCCACTCGACGTCCACTCCCCCGTCCTCGCGCCGCGACACCTTGCGGCTGGCGCCGCCACCCGCGAGGTACGGCTCGGCCTCGCGCAGCCAGTCGGCGCGGCCGGCGAGGACGCCGGAGCCGAACGGGGCGTACAGCTTGTGGCCGGAGAAGGCGACCCAGTCGACGTCGAGGTCACGGACGCTCACCGGGTGGTGCGGGGCCAGCTGCGCGGCGTCCAGCACGATCCGGGCGCCGTGGGCATGGGCGGCCGCCGCGAGCTCCCGTACGGGCCACAGCTCGCCGGTGACGTTCGAGGCGCCGGTCACGCAGACCAGGGCCGGGCCGTATGGGTCGCGGTCGGCGAGGGCGCGCTCCAGGGTCTCGACGGCCTGGCGGGGGGTGCGGGGCGCGTTGAGGTAGGTGACACGGGCGTCGCGCCAGGGCAGCAGGGAGGCGTGGTGCTCGGTCTCGAAGACGAAGACCTGGCAGTCGGCCGGAAGGGCGGCGGCGAGGAGGTTGAGGGAGTCGGTGGTGGACCGGGTGAAGACCACCTGGTCGTCGGCCCGGCAGTCCAGGAACTCGGCGACCGTCCGGCGGGCGTTCTCGAAGAGGTCCGTCGACAGCTGGGAGAGGTACCCGGCACCGCGGTGGACGCTGCCGTAGTACGGCGCGTAGGCGGCCACGTCGTCCCAGACCCGCTGCAGGGCCGGGGCGCTGGCGGCGTAGTCGAGCGCGGCGTAGGTGACCTCGCCGCCGGTGACGAGCGGGACGGTGACATCACGGCCCAGAACGGGCAGCGGGGCACAAATGGTCTGGGCGGAGGCAGCGGTGGAGACAGACGCGGAGGCAGACATGACGGAACTCCCGTGAGAGGAAAGAAGAAAGTGAAGACGGGTGCGCGGAGGCGGGGCTCGGCGGCCCTATCGCATTCGCTTGCTCACGGAAGACTCCCTCGAACGACCAGGACCCCTGGTTTCGAGAGGGGCCCGCGCTTGCCGTAGACCTCGCTGCCTACGGCCTGGTCTTCACCCGGGGCACCCCGCCACGGACGGAGGGTTGCCGGACAGTCGGCCGGGGCCTCATGACTGTCACTCATGACCTGGTACAGGAACGTACGTGAAATGATCGTCGTCCCGCAACCCGTGTCCGGATCGCGGGACGACATCCCGGGTACGCGCTAGGCGTTGCTGGCCGCCACCCACCGGTCGAGGGTCCGCTTCGCCGACCCCGAGTCGATCGCCTCCGCGGCCTTCGCCATCCCGGCCCGGATCTGCTCCGCGAGCGGAGCCTCCGTCGGGTTCAGCGCCACCAGCGCGGCAGCCGAGTTGAGCAGTACGGCGTCCCGTACGGGCCCCGTCTCGCCGTTCAGCAGGCGCAGCGCCACATCGGCGTTGTAGGACGCGTCCGCGCCCCGCAGCGCCTCCACCGGCACCAGCTCGATGCCGACGTCACGCGGGTCGAAGGTCTCCTCGGCCACCTTGCCGTCGCGCACGACCCACACCCGTGAGGTGGCCGTCGTGGTGAGCTCGTCGAGGCCGTCGTCGCCGCGGAACACCAGCGAGGAGTTGCCGCGCTCGGCGAAGACGCCCGCGACGATCGGCGCCATGCGCGGGTCGGCCACGCCGACCGCCTGGGCCCGCACCTTCGCCGGGTTGGTCAGCGGACCGAGCACGTTGAAGGTGGTCCGGATGCCCAACTGCCCGCGCGCGGCCGCCACATGGCGCAGCGACGGATGGAACTTCACCGCGAAACAGAAGGTGATCCCGGCCTCCTCCGCGACCTCGGCCACCCGCCCCACCGGCAGGTTCAGATTGACGCCCAGCTTCTCCAGCACGTCCGAGGCACCCGACGCCGAGGACGCCGCCCGGTTGCCGTGCTTGACGACCTTCGCGCCGGTGCCGGCGATGACGATCGCCGACATGGTGGAGATGTTGACGGTCTTCGCGCCGTCACCGCCCGTGCCGACGATGTCGACGGTCGGCCCGGGCACCTCGATCACGTTGGCGTGCTCGTACATCGTCCGCACGAGCCCGGTGATCTCCTGCACCGTCTCGCCCTTGGCCCGCAGTGCCACCACGAACCCGGCGATCTGCGCGTCCGTCGCCTCGCCGCGCATGATCAGATCCATCGCCCACGCGGTGTCGTCGGCGGACAGGTCCCGGCCGTCCAGCAGGCCGTTCAGCAGCAGGGGCCAGGAGCGGCCCGCCGCGGTGTCGCCTCCAGCGGGGGTCACAGCGCTCATAAGCCGCTCCAGGATCAGGCGTCCCGCACTACGGGACGAGAGTCTCAACGAGGTCCACCCTATCCAGCCCCGGGACACGGAGAAGGGCCCCGTCCGAAGACCGGACGGGGCCCTTCTGCCGTGGCGTGGCTAGGCAGCTCTGGCGAGGCCGCGGTTCGGCCGCGCCCCTTCAGGGGCCCGGGGAACTGCGCGACCAGCCACTACGGCGCCGCAGACGACAGCCGACACAACGCGGCACCATCAGCGGAGCGCTTTCGCAGCGATCAGTGGTGGCCGTGGCCGCTCGTGATCTCCTTGTACTCCTCGACGGTCGGCTTGGGGATCTGGCCGTCCTCGCCGTAGTAGGACTTGCTGAGCTTGGCGCGCAGCTTCTCGGTGGCCTTCACCTTGCGCTCGACACCGTTCTCGTCGACCTTCGGGCCGATCTCGGCCGGCTGGTACTGCTCGTGCGCGGTGAGCGTGTACAGCGCGTCCTGGCTGAGCGGCTCGTGGACCTCGATGAACTCACCGTGCGGCAGGCGCTTGATGATGCCCGACTCGCGGCCGTGCAGCACCTTGTCCTTGTCCCGGCGCTGCAGGCCGAGGCAGATCCGCTTGGTGATGATGAACGCGAGGACCGGTCCGGCGAAGAACCCGATCCGGACGAACCAGGTGACCGCGTTGATCGACAGGTGGAAGTGGGTGGCCCACAGGTCGTTGCCACCGCCGACCAGGCCGATCATGTACACCGTGATCCAGGCGACACCGAACCCGGTACGCGTCGGGGCGTTGCGCGGGCGGTCCAGGATGTGGTGCTCGCGCTTGTCGCCGGTGACCCAGGACTCGATGAACGGGTAGAGCGCGATCGCGGCCAGCACCACGCCGAAGAGGACCAGCGGGATGAACACACCGAGGACCAGCGTGTGACCCCAGAAGTTGACCTCCCAGCCCGGCATGTAGCGGACCAGACCCTCGGCGAAGCCCATGTACCAGTCGGGCTGGGCGCCCGTGGACACCTGGTCCGGCCGGTAGGGGCCCATGGCCCAGATCGGGTTGATCTGGGCGACCGCCGCGATGGCCGCGATGACACCGAAGACCAGGAAGAAGAAGCCTCCGGCCTTGGCCATGTAGACCGGCAGCAGCGGCATGCCGACGACGTTCTTGTTGGACTTTCCGGGGCCCGCGAACTGCGTGTGCTTGTGGTAGAAGACCAGGATCAGGTGGCCGACCACCAGACCGAGCATGATGCCCGGCAGCAGCAGGATGTGGATCGAGTAGAAGCGGGCGACGAAGTCGACGCCCGGGAACTCGCCGCCGAAGAGGAAGAACGAGATGTACGTGCCGACGATCGGCATGGACAGGATCGCGCCCTCGGTGAAGCGGACACCGGTGCCGGAGAGCAGGTCGTCCGGGAGCGAGTAGCCGGTGAAACCGGTGAACATGCCCAGGACGAACAGCAGGAAGCCGAACAGCCAGTTGATCTCACGCGGCTTGCGGAACGCGCCCGTGAAGAACACGCGCATCATGTGCACGAACATGCCCGCGAGGAAGATCAGCGCGGCCCAGTGGTGGATCTGCCGGATGAGCAGACCACCACGGACGTCGAAGGAGATGTGCAGCGTCGAGCTGAACGCCTCCGACATGAGCTGTCCCTGCAGCGGGACGTAACTGCCGTGGTACTCCACCTCGTTCATCGACGGGTGGAAGAACAGCGTCAGATACACACCCGTGAGGATGATGATGATGAAGCTGTAGAGGCAGACCTCGCCCAACATGAACGACCAGTGGTCGGGGAAGATCTTGCGCATGTTGGCCTTGGCCAGGGAGTAGATCCCCAGGCGGCCGTCGGCCCAGTCGGCGACGCGCTCGCCGGCCGGTGCCTTCCCGCGAGAGCGGGACTCGGTGGTCTCTGTAGTGCTCATCCGCGCTCCCAGAATGCAGGACCGACGGGCTCTTCGAAGTCGCCGAGCGCCTCAAGGTAGCCCTCGTCGTTCACGCCGATGCGCAGCTGCGGCAGGGCGTGACCGGCCGGGCCGAAGATCACTCGGGCACCGTCGGAGAGGTCGAAGGTGGACTGGTGACAGGGGCAGAGCACGTGGTGCGTCTGCTGCTCGTACAGGGAGATCGGGCAACCGACGTGGGTGCAGATCTTCGAGTACGCGACGATGCCCTGGTGCGACCACTCAAGCTCTTGCTTGTCCTTGATGTCGTCGGGCTGGAGCCGGACGATCATCAGGGCGGCCTTGGCGATCTCGTTCTGGAAGTCGTGGTCGTGCTCCTCCAGGCCCTCCGGCTTGGCGAAGGTGAGGGAGCCGACCGCGACGTCCGAGGGACGCAGCGGCTCGTTGGTGTTCATGTTGACGAGCAGCTTGCCCTTGGACCACAGGGTGTGGCGCAGCTTGGTGCCGGGCAGCGGGCCGAGGTCACGCAGCAGGACGACACCGGAGAGCGGGAACAGGGCCAGCGCGCCGAACATCGTGTTGCGGATCAGCTTGCGGCGACCCAGCGCGGACTCCTTGGCGCCCTGCTTGAAGTCGGCCATGACCTTGGCCTTGACCTCGGGCTCCGCCGCGATCGGGTGCCGCTCGTCCGCGACCTCCACGTCGGACATCAGGGTGCGGGCCCAGTGGACCGCGCCCGCGCCGATGCAGAACAGCGCCGCACCGAGGGTCAGACCCAGCGCGAAGTTCAGCGCGTTGAGGTGACCGATCGGGAAGACGAAGATCGACTTGTCGTGCGGGATCGTGACGTACGAGGCGATGAAGCCGACGGTGGCCAGCATCGACACCGTGAACAGCAGGGCGACCGTGCGCTCGGACCGCCTGGCGGCCCGCTCGTCGATGTCCTGGATCCGGTGCTCGTGGGGCGGCAGGCCGGGGTCGGCGAAGGGGTGCTTCTCGTCCGCTACCGCGACGGTGGCGTCCTGCTCAGCGGGCAGGTTCTCTTCTGGAATGTCTTGGCTACTCATGACTTCTTGGCCTTTGCGGTCCGAGCGGCGACCCAGACGGCGACCGCGATCAATCCACCGAGACCGAAGATCCAGGCGAAGAGGCCCTCACTCACCGGGCCGAGGCCGCCGAGCTCCAGACCACCGGGGTTGACCGTCTCGTCGCTGTTGACCGCGTGGAGGTACGCGATGATGTCCTTCTTGTTCTGCTCCGACAGCGTGGTGTCGGGGAACGACGGCATGTTCTGCGGGCCGGTCTGCATGGCCTCGTAGATGTGCTTCGGGTCGACGCCCTCAAGCGTCGGCGCGTACTTGCCGTGTGTCAGCGCGCCGCCCTTGCCGGTGAAGTTGTGGCACTGGGCGCAGTTGTTGCGGAAGAGCTCGCCGCCCTTGGCGATGTCCGCGCCCTCGGGGCCGTACTGCTCCTCGGTCGGGACGGACGGGCCGGCACCCAGCGAGGCGATGAACGCGGCGAGCTGGTCGATCTCGGCCTGCGAGTAGATGTTCTTCTTGCTCGGGACCTGGGCGCCCTGGGAGGTGGCGGCGGGCATGCGGCCCGTCGACACCTGGAAGTCGACGGCGGCGGCGCCGACGCCCACCAAGCTGGGGCCGTCGGAGGTGCCCTGACCATCGGTTCCGTGGCAGCTGGCGCAGCCGACGGTGTAGAGCTTCTTGCCCTCCTCGATGGTGAGGGACTGGGCGGATTCCTCGGCCTGCGCCTTGTCCGCGGGCGCGAACACGGCGTACAGCCCCCCCGTGCACGCCAGCGCGAGGAGTAGGACGACGACTGCCGCCAGCGGATGGCGTCGTCGTGCGGAGAGCTTTTTCACGGATTACCCCGGTGTCAGGATCTTCTGCGTCGATGCTTCTGTTTGGTGCGCTTTGTGGAACGCGCGCGGGATCGGGCCCGGCTACTTGATCATGTAGATCGTGGCGAAGAGGCCGATCCAGACGACATCGACGAAGTGCCAGTAGTAGGACACGACGATCGCGGCGGTCGCCTGCTCATGCGTGAACCTCCGGGCCGCGTAGGTACGGCCGAGGACCAGCAGGAAGGCGATGAGACCGCCCGTCACGTGCAGGCCGTGGAAGCCGGTGGTCAGGTAGAAGACCGAGCCGTACGGGTCGGACGAGAGCGAGATGCCCTCGTGCTTGACCAGCTCGGTGTACTCGTACACCTGACCGCCGATGAAGATCGCACCCATGATGAAGGTGACGATGAACCAGCCCCGGAGCTTCTTGACGTCACCGCGCTCGGCGGCGAAGACGCCGAGCTGGCAGGTGAGCGAGGAGAGCACCAGGATCGTGGTGTTCGTCGCCGAGAACGGGAAGTTCAGGGCCTCGGCCTTCTCGTGCCAGAAATCGGGCCCCGTCACCGATCGCAGGGTGAAGTACATCGCGAAGAGGGCCGCGAAGAACATCAGCTCGGAACTCAGCCAGATGATGGTTCCGACGCTGGTGAGGTTCGGTCGATTGACCGACGGGTGCGCGTGACCCTTGTCTACTGTCGTTGCTGTCGCCACGACCGACATTATGTCGGTCGCTTATCCCGCCCTCACTCCGGGGGGTGCCGTTCGGAGTGTCTTCGCCGTTCATACCGGTGTTGACGTGGTGTTCAAGGGAGTAGCATCCGGCCCAACAGGCCTGTCCTTACGACGCTGACGTCACGGAGGAACAATGCAGCCGACCGCCACGGTGCTGGTCTACAGCGACGACTCCAACACCCGCGAGCAGGTGAGGTTGGCGACGGGTCGGAGGCCTGCTCCGGATGTCCCTGTGGTGGAGTTCGTGGAGTGCGCGACCCCTGCCGCCGTCGTCAGGGAGCTGGACAAGGGCGGGATCGACGTCTGTGTCCTGGACGGCGAGGCGGTGCCCATGGGGGGCATGGGGGTCTGCCGGCAGATCAAGGACGAGGTGTTCAACTGCCCGCCGGTGCTGCTGCTGATCGGCCGCCCGCAGGATGCGTGGCTGGCCACCTGGAGCCGGGCTGAGGCGGCTGTGACGCTGCCTGTGGAGCCGGTGGAGTTCGCGGCCGCGCTGGCCTCTCTGCTGCGGACGAAGAGGCTTCAGAGCGCCTAGGAGTTCGTCACGGCCCCGGGGCCCGTCTCACACGCTCTGGGGCCTCAGCCTGGCCCGCTCCGACGGACTCGGGCCGTCCGGGGTGCCGGCGATCAGGGCGCTGCCGTTGCGCCAGCTCTTCCACGGCAGGTTCCAGTCGCCGAAGCCGTTGCCGAAGGATTCCATCGTGTTGCCGTACGAGTTGATGACCTTGACGACGTCGCCCTCGCGGACGTTGTCGAAGAACCACTCGGCGTTGGCGGTGCTCATGCCGGTGCAGCCGTGGCTGACGTTGGCGTAACCCTGGGAGCCGACCGACCAGGGGGCGGCGTGCACGTACTCGCCGCTCCAGGTCACCCTGGTGGCGTAGTAGACGGGTAGGTCGTACGAGTCGGCGGAGCCCTCCGCTATGCCTATGCTCGTGCCGCGCATGCGTACGAAGTACTCCTTGCCCAGTACGACCTTGACCCCGTTGCGGGTCTCGTAGCCGGGCTTGCCGGTCGTCACCGGTATGGACCGGACCTCCTCGCCGTTGCGGTAGAGCGTCAGCTGGTGGGAGGCGGCGTCGGTGACGGCTATGACCTGGTCGCCGGTGGTTATCTTCAGGGGCTTGACCTTGCCGCCCCACACCCGGTCGCTGATCTTGACGCCGTCGAGGTTGCTGCGGGCCCGGATCGTGGCGCCGGCGGGCCAGTACTCCTTGGGGCGGTAGTGGAGTTCCTTGTCGTCCACCCAGTGCCAGGTGCCCTCCACGGCGGGCGTGGAGTCGACCTTGAGGGCCCGCTCGACTATGGCGCGCTGCTTGCGGTCCTTGACGGCCTGGTTCAGCTTGGCCGTGATGGGTTGGCCCACGCCGTACTTGCCCGCCTTCGGGCCGAACTCCACCGTCAGATGCTTCTTGGTGGTCGGCTTGCTGGTGACGAAGGTGAGGGTCTTTCGACCGGGGGCTCCGTCCTCGTCCTCCGTGCTCACGCGCACCGTGTAGCGGGCGTGGGCGGCGAGCGGGGAGGTGCTGTGCCAGCGGGTGCCGTCGGCGGAGAGTTCGCCCGCGACGTAGCGTCCTGCGGCGTCCCTGGCGGTGACGTCCGTGATACGGCCGTCCGAGTCCTCCGTGGTGACCTCCAGGGGCTTGTCGGGGTCGGCTTTGCGGCCGCCCCCCGAGGGGCCGTTGAAGGCGATCTGGTCGGCCGCGTCGTAGGGCTCGGCGGACAGCGGGTTGCCGTCGCTGCTGCATCCGGCGGCGCTCGCGCCCAGCGCGACCAGCAGGAGGGTGCAGCCTATGACGGTGCTCGTGGACGGTGTTTTGCTCATGGCCTCACGCTAGGAAGCCGGATGGGTGGCGGCGCGCCGGGTGACTCGTACGGGTGATGTCGATTGCTGCAAAAGCGGGAGCCCGGACACTCCTGACGGAATGTCCGGGCTCCTGTGAACTCGCTTCGTGTTACTGGGTGCGGTTCTCACCGCGGTAGTACTCGAAGACCCAGCCCCAGAGACCGATGAGGATCAGTGGGGCCGAGAAGTACAGCAGCCACCAGCCGACCGCGATCCCCAGGAAGGCGAGCGCGCCACCGATCCCGAGGGAGAGCGGCTGCCAGCTGTGCGGGCTGAAGAACCCGACCTCGCCGGCGTCGTCCGCGACGTCCGCCTCCTTGTTGTCCTGCGCGCCCGCGTCGACCCGCCGGGCGGTGAAGCCCAGGTAGAAGCCGATCATGATGCACAGGCCGAAGGCCAGGAAGAGGGCCGTGGTGCCGGCCGGCTCCTTGGACCAGACGCCGTAGACGATCGCCATGCCGAGAACGAAGACGCTCAGCCAGGCGAACATCGTGCCTTGGGTCTTCACTTGCCGGCCTCCTTGCCACCAGCCAGGGCCTTCTCACCGTGAGGGGCGTTCTCAAGCTGGTCGAGAGCGGCGATCTCAGGGTGATGCAGGTCGAACGCCGGGGATTCGGAACGGATCCGCGGCAGGGTGAGGAAGTTGTGGCGCGGCGGCGGGCAGGACGTCGCCCACTCCAGGGAGCGGCCGTAGCCCCACGGGTCGTCGACGCCGACCGGCTTGCCGTACTTGGCCGTCTTCCACACGTTGTAGAAGAAGGGCAGCAGCGACGCGCCGAGCACGAACGAGCTGATCGTGGAGATCGTGTTCAGGGCGGTGAAGCCGTCGGCCGCGAGGTAGTCGGCGTAACGACGCGGCATGCCCTCGGCACCCAGCCAGTGCTGGACGAGGAAGGTGCCGTGGAAGCCGATGAACAGCGTCCAGAACGTGATCTTGCCGAGGCGCTCGTCGAGCATCTTGCCGGTGAACTTCGGCCACCAGAAGTGGAAGCCGGAGAACATCGCGAAGACGACGGTGCCGAAGACGACGTAGTGGAAGTGCGCCACCACGAAGTACGAGTCGGACACGTGGAAGTCCATCGGCGGCGAGGCCAGGATGACGCCGGTCAGACCACCGAAGGTGAAGGTGATGAGGAAGCCGGTCGCCCACAGCATCGGCGTCTCGAAGGACAGTGAGCCCTTCCACATGGTGCCGATCCAGTTGAAGAACTTCACACCGGTCGGCACCGCGATGAGGAACGTCATGAAGGCGAAGAACGGCAGCAGCACACCGCCGGTGACGTACATGTGGTGCGCCCACACCGTCACGGACAGACCCGCGATGGCGATCGTCGCCGCGATCAGACCCATGTAGCCGAACATCGGCTTACGGGAGAAGACCGGGATGACTTCGGAAATGATTCCGAAGAACGGCAGGGCGATGATGTACACCTCTGGATGGCCGAAGAACCAGAAGAGGTGTTGCCATAGCAGCGCCCCGCCGTTCGAGGCGTCGAAGACATGCGCACCGAACTTGCGGTCCGCCTCCAGCGCGAACAGCGCCGCCGCAAGGACGGGGAAGGCCAGCAGGACCAGCACCGCGGTCAGCAGCACGTTCCACACGAAGATCGGCATGCGGAACATGGTCATGCCCGGCGCACGCATGCAGATGATCGTGGTGATGAAGTTGACCGAGCCGAGGATCGTGCCGAAGCCGGAGAAGGCCAGACCCATGATCCACAGGTCGGCGCCGATGCCCGGGGAGCGGACCGCGTCCGACAGCGGGCTGTAGGCGAACCAGCCGAAGTCGGCCGCGCCGCTCGGCGTCAGGAAGCCGCCGACCGCGATGAGCGAGCCGAACAGGTACAGCCAGTAGGCGAACATGTTCAGCCGGGGGAAGGCCACGTCCGGCGCGCCGATCTGCAGCGGCATGATCCAGTTCGTGAAGCCGGCGAACAGCGGCGTCGCGAACATCAGCAGCATGATCGTGCCGTGCATCGTGAACGCCTGGTTGAACTGCTCGTTCGACATGATCTGCAGGCCCGGACGGGCCAGCTCGGCACGCATGAGCAGCGCCATCACGCCGCCGATCACGAAGAACGCGAACGACGTGACGAGATACAGCGTCCCGATCGTCTTGTGGTCGGTGGTGGTGAGCCACTTGATCACGACGTTGCCGGGTTGCCTGCGCCTGACCGGCAGCTCGTTCTCGTACGAGTCCTCAGCTGCGGCGGCACCCTGGGGTTCGTTGAGGATGCTCACAGGTTGTTCGTCTCCCGGTTCTTCTCGTGGCTCGTCTGCGCGATGCCGGCGGGAACGTAACCGGTCTGCCCCTTCTTGGCGAGGTCCTTGAGGTGCTGCTCGTAGCGCTCGGGGGAGACGACCTTCACGTTGAACAGCATCCGGGAGTGGTCGACGCCGCACAGCTCGGCGCACTTGCCCAGGAAGGTGCCCTCACGGTTGGGGGTCACCTCGAAGGCGTTGGTGTGGCCCGGGATGACGTCCTGCTTCATCAGGAACGGCACCACCCAGAAGGAGTGGATGACGTCACGCGAGGTGAGGACGAAGCGGACCGTCTTGCCCTTCGGCAGCCACAGGGTCGGGCCCGGGTTGCCGGTCTGCGGGTTCCGGGTGCCCGGGGTGCCGGCGTCGTAGACACCGCCCGCGTTCGCCGGGAAGTCCTCCTTGAACCGGTCCGGAATGGCGGCCAGGTTCTTGTCGGTCTTCGCGTTGCCGCTGGAACCTTCGACGGGCTGGACGTAGTTGAAGGCCCAGCTCCACTGGTAGCCCACGACGTTGACGGTGACGTCGGGCTTGTCCTTGAGGCTGAGGAGCTTCGTCTCGTCGCGGGCCGTGAAGTAGAAGAGCACCGAGACGATGATGAGCGGAACCACCGTGTACAGCGCCTCGATCGGCATGTTGTACCGGGTCTGCGGAGGAACCTCGACCTTGGTGCGGCTGCGCCGGTGGAAGATGGTGCTCCACAGGATCAGGCCCCAGACCAGCACGCCCGTGGCGAGCGCGGCCGCCCACGATCCCTGCCAGAGGGAGAGGATCCGCGGAGCCTCTTCCGTGGTCGGGGTGGGCATACCAAGGCGGGGGAAGTCTTCCCAGTTGTACGAGCAACCGGTGGCTGTCGCCAGGACCAGGCCCGCGGTCATTGCCTGCAGCAGCTTCCGCCGCATCGGGCGCCGCGGCGAGCGGTCGGAGCCGTTGGGACTCACGTAGCGCCTTCCCGAGAGTCTCGCCCGCGCGGTATGGCTGCGGCCTGCCTTCTCGCTGGTCGGTCGCCGCCCTGCGACGGGCAGGGGTTTGGATGTTTATGCGGACCAAACCCTAGCCGACGCTCTTCGAGGGTTCGCGAGGAGGGGGGCCTAGTGGAGTGGGGGGTTCGCTGGATTGGCGGCTGCGGGTGTGTGGGGGCTGGTCGCGCAGTTCCCCGCGCCCCTGAGCGGCGTTGCACTTGCCGGGCGTTTTAGCGTTGCTGTGTGAGCTACTTCGATGCTGCTTCCAGTGCTCCTCTTCATCCTGTTGCCCGGCAGGCGCTACAGGCTTCCCTCGATGAAGGGTGGGCCGATCCTGCACGTCTCTATCGGGAGGGGCGGCGTGCGCGGTTGTTGTTGGATGCGGCTCGGGAGGCTGCCGCGGAGGCCGTCGGGTGTCGGCCGGACGAGCTGGCCTTTACGCCGTCCGGTACTCGGGCCGTCCACACCGGCATCGCCGGAGTGTTGGCGGGGCGGCGGCGGGTCGGGCGCCACCTGATCGTGTCTGGCGTCGAACACTCCTCTGTGCTCCATGCGGCTGACGCGCACGAGGCTTCGGGCGGGGCGGTCACGCAGGTCGCGGTGGACCGTGCGGGGGCGGTGAGCGTGCGGGCGTATACGGAGGCGTTGCGGCCCGACACCGCGCTGGCCTGTCTTCAGTCGGCCAACCACGAGGTGGGGACCGAGCAGCCGGTGGCGGAGGTGGCCGTGGCGTGCCGGGCGGCCGGGGTGCCGCTGCTGGTGGATGCGGCGCAGTCGCTGGGGTGGGGGCGGGTCGAGGGCGACTGGTCGGTGTTGACCGGGAGTGCCCACAAGTGGGGCGGTCCGTCGGGGGTCGGGCTGCTTGTCGTACGGAAAGGGGTGCGGTTCGCCGCGCAAGGGCCCGTGGACGAGCGGGAGTCGGGGCGGGCGGCCGGGTTCGAGAACATCCCGGCGATCGTCGCCGCGGCGGCCTCACTGCGGGCCGTTCGGGCGGAGGCGGCCCAAGAGGCGGTACGGCTGCGGGAGCTGACGGAGCGGATCCGGGCGCGGGTGCCGCGGCTGGTGCCGGATGTGGAGGTGGTCGGCGATCCGGTGCGACGGCTGCCCGGCATCGTCACCTTCTCCTGTCTCTATGTCGACGGGGAGACATTGCTGCACGAGCTGGACCGGGCCGGCTTCTCGGTCTCGTCCGGTTCGTCGTGCACGAGCAGCACGCTGACGCCCAGCCATGTGCTGAAGGCGATGGGCGTGCTGAGCGAGGGGAACGTGCGGGTGTCCCTGCCGCTCGGGACGGCCGCGGAGGAGGTCGAGCGGTTCCTGGAGGTGCTGCCGGGGGCCGTCGCGGGAGTGCGGGAGAAGCTGGGGGCACCGGCCGCCGAGTCGGTCGTACAGGACGAGGACGTCCTGGTCGTGGACTCCCTCGGCAAACGGTGCCCGATCCCCGTCATCGAGCTCGCGAAGGTCATCGGGGAGGTGCCGGTGGGCGGACTGGTACGGGTCCTCTCCGACGACGAGGCCGCCCGCCTGGACATTCCGGCGTGGTGCGAGATGCGGGGGCAGGAGTACGTGGGCGAGGAACCGGCGGAGCGCGGGGCGGCGTACACGGTGCGCCGACTCGCTTGATCAGACGCTGCGAAGCGGCGCTGATCAGGGGCGCGGGGAACTGCGCGACCAGCCCCCCACGCACCCGCACACGACAACGCCACTGCCAGGGCAGACGCGCAGTCGCACGCACCCGGCCTCAGCCGAGGTGCTTGCGAACCTCCTCGGCGGCAGCGTCCCCGTACGCCTTCATGAACCGATCCATGAAGTGCGCCCGCCGCAGCTGGTACTCCTGCGTGCCCACCGTCTCGATGACGAGCGTCGCCAGCATGCAGCCGACCTGCGCGGCCCGCTCCAGCGAGACACCCCACGCCAGTCCCGACAGGAACCCGGCGCGGAAGGCGTCGCCGACACCCGTGGGGTCGGCCTTGCGCTCCTCCTCGGCGCAGCCGACCTCGATCGGGTCCTGGCCGGCCTGCTCGATGCGTACGCCGCGCGAGCCGAGGGTCGTGACGCGGTGGCCGACCTTGGAGAGGATCTCCTCGTCGCTCCAGCCGGTCTTGGACTCGATGAGCCCCTTCTCGTACTCGTTGGAGAAGAGGTACGTCGCGCCGTCCAGCAGTATCCGGATCTCGTCGCCGTTCATACGGGCGATCTGCTGCGAGAAGTCGGCGGCGAAGGGGATCTGGCGCGAGCGACACTCCTCGGTGTGGCGGAGCATCGCCTCGGGGTCGTCGGCGCCGATGAGGACCAGGTCGAGGCCGCCGACGCGGTCCGCGACGGTCTTCAGCTCGATCAGCCGGGCCTCGCTCATCGCACCCGTGTAGAACGAGCCGATCTGGTTGTGGTCGGCGTCGGTGGTGCAGACGAAGCGGGCGGTGTGCAGGGTCTCGGAGATACGGACCGAGCCGGTGTCGACGCCGTGCCGGTCCAGCCAGGCCCGGTACTCGTCGAAGTCGGAGCCCGCGGCGCCGACCAGGATCGGGTTCGTGCCCAGCTGGCCCATGCCGAAGGCGATGTTCGCGCCTACGCCGCCCCGGCGTACGTCCAGGTTGTCGACCAGGAAGGAAAGCGAGACCGTGTGCAGCTGGTCCGCGACGAACTGGTCGGCGAAGCGGCCGGGGAAGGTCATGAGGTGGTCGGTGGCGATGGAGCCGGTGACTGCGATGCGCACGGCTGGAGTCTCCTGCGGAATCAAAGGGGGCGCGCGATAGCGCTCGTTGGAAGGGCGGTGGTGGGCGACGGGAGGGCCGGTTGACATTCCACGCTACCGTGCGTGACCAGGACTCTGAAGCAGTCAAAAATACCTGATAGTAGATCTTTCTTCGCGGGCTCCGGCGTGCATACGGTGCCGCTATGACGAAAATCGAGGTCCACGCCCCCGTTCCGGCCGACCTGGAGGTCGACCTGGCGTCGCTGCTCGGTGACTGCGCGCGGATGGCTCCCCACTGGACCGTCCCTGACCGCGTCCTTTCCCTTCCGGTCTCCCCCTCACGCATCCACGGGGTGACCGTGCCGCCGAGGTCGGCGCGGCTGCTGGACGCCATGTCGGACTACGGCGACTGATACGGCGACCGAATCCGCGCCGTTCAGGGAACCGTGCGCTCCCCCGCTGCGTCCCATCGCTGTCCCCCGTAAAGGGGATGCGGGATACGACCCCGTGGGCCGTCCTTTTTGACAGGGTCGGGTCAGGGTCATGGGACATGTGCGCAGCCGAAGGAGCGATGCGGTGAACACCGAGCGACCCGAGAACGACGACCCGGGCGCCGAGGGCTCCGCCGAGGAGCAGGGCGTTCAGGAGAAGCAGGGCGCCCGGGAGGAGACGGGCACCCCGGAGGAAAAGGGCGCTCCGAAAGAGAAGGGCATCCCGGAGAAGAAGGGCGCCGCCGATGCCGAGGCTTCCGGTGACACCGGTGCTTCCGGTGACACCGAGGCTTCCGGCGGCGGCGAGGAGAGCGCGTCCGGCGCCGTCGGGGGCGAACCGGCTGGTGACGCCGAGGCGCCTTCTCCGGCCTCCGCCCCCGCCTCCGCTTCCGCCTCCCCTCCGGACCTTGAGGAGTCCGGTGAAGAAGGGGACCGGGCCGACGGCTCAGCCCGCCGCCGCTCCCCCGCGATCATCGCCTCCGTCGCCGCCGCAGTACTGCTCGTGGGGGGCGGCGGGGCCTATCTCGCCGCGAACGCGTCGGGTGGGTCGGACGGTGGTACGACCTCGGCGGCGCCCGGCGGTGAGACTCCGCCGCCGCTTCACCTCGACGGGTTCACCGGGAGTGACGCCGGGGGCGGTACCGGCGGGATCGCGCCCGGGGAGCCGAATCCGTACGGCGTCACCTACAAGGCCGACGGGGATCTCGCGGACGGGCCCGGCTCGGCGCCGGTGTACCGTGCGGCGGGCGAGGTCGGCGCCGACGAGGTGGCCCGGCTGGCGAAGTCGCTCGGGGTGGACGGGGCGCCGGTGGCCCAGGGGCAGACCTGGCGGGTCGGCGCGCAGGACGGGGCCGGGCCCAGCCTGCAGGTGAACAAGCAGGCGCCGGGGACCTGGACGTACTACCGGTACACGCCGGGCACCGACAACTGCCAGAGCACCACGGTGTGCCAGAAGGACTCCGCCGGGCGGGCCGGCGACCCGGTCGGCGAGGAGGCCGCGAAGAAGGCCGCCGCCCCGATCCTGAAGGCGGTCGGTCAGGACGACGCGAAGCTCGACGCGAGCCAGGTCATGGGCGGTCAGCGGGTGGTGAACGCCGATCCCATGGTCGGCGGGCTGCCCACCTACGGCTGGACGACCGGGGTCACCGTGAGCGCCCAGGGTGAAGTGGTCGGCGGGAGCGGCCAGTTGAAGGCGCCGGTGAAGGGGGACACGTACCCCGTGCTGGACGCCGAGAAGACGCTGAAGCTGATGAACACGGCACCGCGGACCGACCACCGCATGGGCATCGGCGGCTGCGCCAGTCCCGTACCGCTGAAGGACCGCCTTGAGGCGCCCTGCGGCCAGGAGGCGTCGTCGGGCGCGGCGCCGAAGAAGGACACCGTGACCGTCGAGAAGGCGGTGTTCGGGCTGGCCTCGCACTACGTGGACGCGCGGCAGGCGCTGGTGCCGTCCTGGCTGTTCCAGGTGAAGGCGCCGGGCGCGCAGGACGGCTTCACCGTCACGTATCCGGCGGTCGACCCGAAGTACCTGGTCTCGGCCACGCCGTCCGAGGAGCCGACCGGGCAGCCGAGCCCGCGGCCGACCGAGCCCAAGGACCAGCCGACGTCGGCGCCGGTCACCCGCAATGTGACGGTGGACGGCTACACGGCCGAAGGCTCGGAGCTGACCGTCGCCTTCACCGGCGGCGTGTGCGCCGACTACAAGGTGACGGCGGACGAGAGCGGTGACGAGGTGACGGTGCGGGTGACCGAGACCTCGCAGCCGGAGAAGGTCTGCATCCTGATCGCCAAGGTGTTCCACAAGACCGTGCAGCTCGACGAGCCGCTCGGCGACCGGAAGGTCGTGGGCACGGACGGCCAGAAGATCCCGCTGGAGAAGCCCGGGGCACGGCTCCCGGACGCACCCGAGACGTCCGGGGCCCGGTAGGAGCCGGAGCGGCTCCGAAGGACCACGGACAGCGAAAGGCGGCGGCCCCGTCGGAGGGGGCCGCCGCCTTTCCGCGTTTCGGCGTGCGCGCCTTCGGCCGATCCCGGCCGAACGGGGCGGGACTCAGCTGAAGGAGTCGCCGCAGGCGCAGGAGCCCGTCGCGTTCGGGTTGTCGATCGTGAAGCCCTGCTTCTCGATCGTGTCCACGAAGTCGATGGAGGCGCCGCCCAGGTAGGGAGCGCTCATGCGGTCGGTGACGACCTTGACCCCGCCGAAGTCCTTGACGACGTCGCCGTCGAGCGAGCGCTCGTCGAAGAAGAGCTGGTAGCGCAGACCCGAGCAGCCACCGGGCTGGACGGCCACACGCAGGGCGAGGTCGTCACGGCCTTCCTGGTCGAGCAGGGCCTTCACCTTGGCCGCGGCGGCGTCGCTCAGAATGATGCCGTCGGTGGCGGTGCTGGTCTCGTCCGATACGGACATCTACATCTCTCCCGGGTTGTACGGAGACTGCTTGCCGACCATTGCAACCGGCGGGTCGGCGGATTCATTCCGGGCCGGATGCTTGTCTTTCGGTCCTTCTTCATGCTCGCACACGGCGCGCGAAGCGGAAAACGCCTCTTTGGGGAATACGCGGGGCCGTCACCGGGATTCACGTCACATCGACATGATGGCCATCGTCAAACTGACGTGAACCGGTTATGATAGATAGCGTCAATCCGACGAGAAGTCGGTGAAGGTGTCCCGCTTGCCCCGCCGGGTCCGGACTTTTCCGGCCCGGCGAGCCGCAGAACAGAAAGGGTGCGTGTCGTGACCACCGCCCAGACCCAGGAGCTCGACGTACAGCCGACGCCCCTCGCCCTGCTGCTCCTCGGCCGTGAGGCCGACCCGAGGAGCGAGCGTGGCGTCGAGTGCCCCGGCGACCTGCCCTCGCCGTCCGACCCGGACCTGGTCGAGCGCGCCCGGGCAGCGAAGGAGAAGCTCGGGAACAAGGTCTTCGTGCTCGGCCACCACTACCAGCGCGACGAGGTCATCCAGTTCGCGGATGTGACCGGTGACTCGTTCAAGCTGGCCCGGGACGCCGCCGCGCGCCCGGAGGCCGAGTACATCGTCTTCTGCGGTGTGCACTTCATGGCGGAGTCGGCGGACATCCTGACGTCCGACGACCAGAAGGTGGTCCTCCCCGACCTCGCCGCCGGCTGCTCGATGGCCGACATGGCGACGGCCGAGCAGGTTGCCGAGTGCTGGGACGTGCTGACCGAGGCCGGCATAGCCGAGCAGGTCGTGCCGGTGTCGTACATGAACTCGTCCGCGGACATCAAGGCGTTCACGGGCAAGCACGGCGGCACGATCTGCACCTCGTCCAACGCGGAGCGGGCGCTGGAATGGGCCTTCCAGCAGGGCGAGAAGGTGCTCTTCCTGCCCGATCAGCACCTCGGCCGCAACACCGCCGTCCGCGACATGGGCATGTCCCTGGAGGACTGCGTCGTCTACAACCCGCACAAGCCGAACGGCGGGCTGACCGCCGACGAGCTGCGCGCCGCGAAGATGATCCTGTGGCGGGGCCACTGCTCGGTGCACGGCCGGTTCAGCCTGGAGTCGGTGGAGGACGTGCGCGCCCGGATCCCCGGCGTCAATGTGCTGGTCCACCCCGAGTGCAGGCACGAGGTCGTGGCCGCGGCGGACTACGTCGGATCCACCGAGTACATCATCAAGGCCCTGGAGGCCGCCCCGGCCGGCTCCAAGTGGGCCATCGGGACCGAGCTGAACCTCGTACGGCGCCTGGCGAACCGTTTCGCGCCCGAGGGCAAGGAGATCGTCTTCCTCGACAAGACGGTCTGCTTCTGCTCGACCATGAACCGCATCGACCTGCCGCACCTGGTCTGGGCGCTGGAGTCGCTGGCCGAAGGCAACCTGGTCAACCGCATCGAGGTCGACAAGGAGACCGAGGCGTTCGCGAAGCTGGCGCTGGAGCGGATGCTGGCCCTGCCGTAACCCCCGGTCCGGCCCGCTGTCACCCCGAGGCGGATTTCCGCTCGGGGTGCGCGGGGTCGAGGCTGAAGACGGTGCCGTCGGGAGCGGTGACGACCAGCGCACCCTCGTTGAGCTGCACCTCGGGCCCGGCGGTGCCGCCGGAGAACACCCGGGTGACCCGCGGCAGCGTCTCCCACAGCAGGGTGCCCTCGCGTGCGTCGAGAGCAGCCACCCGGCCGCTGTCGCTGGACATGTACAGGGTGCGCGTCCGCGTGTCGTAGGTGGCCTTGCCCGGCGATTCCAGGCTGGTGGAGGTCTCCCACAGCTGCTTGCCCGTGCGGGCCGACAGGGCGGTCACCCGGCCGTTGGACGACACGATGAACAGGGTGCCGTCGGCCAGCGTCGGCTGCCCGTTGTAGCCCGACGCCAGCTTCACCGTACTGCGGGTCTTCTTGTCCGGGTCGATCAGCAGGAGTTGGCCGAACGCCGAGCCCGTCGCGATCGGCTCGCTGTCGTCGGCCCACACCAGTACGGCCAGTCGGCCCTCGACGCTCCCGAGGATGCCGCTCTGGTACGGCACCGCGATGCGCTGCACCGAGCCGTCGGTCCGGTCCACCGCCAGGACCAGGGATGCCTCGGCCTCGTCATGGGTGCAGTGCGCGTACAGGTCCGTGTCGACCGTCGAGAACGTGCAGTAGTAGCCGTCGGGCACCTTCATGGTCCAGCGCGCGGCGCCGGTGCGCGGCGACCGGGCCGTCACCGTCCGGCCGTCGGTCTCGGCCGTCAGGACCACGTCGCCGGACAGGACCAGGTCGACGTTGCCGTCCTTCACCTTGCGGGACCACAGCTCGGCGCCTGTCCTGGTGTCGAGGGCGACCAGGTGGGTCGTCTCGGTCGCGCCGTCGTCGCTGGTGACGTTCTGCCGGACGAGCAACGCGCCCTCGCGCACACCGAGCGGCTTGGCCCAGTAGTCCCCGCCGTCGTCGGCGGCCGGTGCCAGATCGGCGCGCCAGACGGTCCTGCCGGTCAGGCCGTCCAGGCGTACCGGGAGAACTCCCTGGCCGGCGCAGTACGCGGCGAGGTCGTACATCACACAGGCGGCGTCACCGTCGAACGCGGAGTCCGCGATCGCCTTCCGCGCGCCGAGCGGCGCCGTCTCGTTCACCGTCGTCTGCCAGGCCCGCCAGCCGTCGGGCAGCGCCGACCACCGGGACGTGGCGGGCGAAGCGGACACGGACGGTGCGGTGGCCGCCCCGTCGCCGCTGTCCTCCCAGCCCGCCCCGAGCAGCAGATAGGCCGTCAGCCCCAGGGCAAGGGCGCCGGCCGTACCGGTCACGGCCCACAGCGCGCGCCTGCCGCCGCGGCGGCCCAGGCGGGGGGAGTACGTCCGCCCAGAGAGGCTCCCGGACACTCCCCCGGAACCGGTGGCGGCCATCCGGTCGGTGCCGTTCCCGGGGCTGGTCTCCCCGTCGGACCGCGGGGTGACCAGCGCGTCCAGGCGCAGGCTCACGGTCTGCGGGTCGCCCTCCGCCGGGTCGGGCAGGACGTCCGCGAACCTGCTTGCCAGTTCGTCGAGTTCGGGCCGGTCCGCCACTTCCTTGGCGAGGCAGCGCTCCAGTACCGAGCGCAGCGGTTGAGCCAGTCCGTCCAGCACGGGTGCGTCGTGGACCACCCGGTACGCCGTCAGATAGGGGCTGTCCGCGTCGAAGGGGCCGCGCCCGGTGAGGGCGAACACCAGTAGCGCCCCGAGCGAGAAGACGTCGGAGGCGGGGCCGACCTTGCGGGCGTCGGTGAACTGTTCCGGCGACATGAAGGGCGGGGTGCCGATCATCTGGCCGGTCTCGGTGAGGGTCTGGTGGTTCTCCGCCGCGCGGGAGATGCCGAAGTCGATGACGCGGGGACCGTCCTCGGCCATCAGGACGTTGGCCGGTTTCAGGTCCCGGTGCACCACCCCGGCCCGGTGGATGTCCCGCAGCGCCTCCACCAGCCCCAGCGCCAGCTGCCGCAACTCGGCGCCGCGCAACGGGCCCCGCTCACGCAGCCGCTCGGCGAGCGAGCGGCCGGGCACGTACTGGGTCGCCATCCAGGGCCGGGCCGCCTCGGGATCGGCGTCCACGACGGGCGCGGTGAAGGCACCGCTCACCTTGCGGACGGCCTCGATCTCCTGCCGGAACCGCATCCGGAACACGGCGTCCTCGGCGTACTGGGAGTGCACCACCTTGACGGCGACCTCACGCCCCGACCGCGCCCTGCCCCGGTAGACGATCCCCATCCCGCCGGCCCCGAGCCGGTCGACCAGCTTGTACCCCCCGACCGACCTCGGGTCGTCCCTGTGCAACGGCACGCCCGATTCCCCTTCTACCGCAGAGCAGTTCGAGGCAAAGAATACGTAATCCGAAAACGCCGAAGGCCGGATCCCCGATCTTTGTGCATCGGGGACCCGGCCGCCGTGTGGATCACGACCGTCGCCGTACCGGTCGGCGAGGGGCCGTCAGACCCCTGCCGGCTCCGGCTCGTCCGAGGCCGGCTCGGCAGGCGTGCCCGCCTTCTTGGCCCGCTTCGCCGCCCTCTTCTTCGCGCGCCGCTCCTTGCGGAGTTCCAGCATCGCGTACAGCGTCGGGACGAGGAGGAGGGTCAGCAGGGTGGAGGTGATCAGACCGCCGATCACGACCACGGCCAGGGGCTGGGCGATGAATCCGCCCTCGCCGGTGACGCCCAGGGCCATCGGCAGCAGGGCGAAGATCGTCGCCAGGGCCGTCATGAGGATGGGCCGCAGACGGTGGCGGCCGCCCTCGATCACGGCCTCGACGACGCCGTAGCCCTCCTTGCGGTACTGGTTGATCAGGTCGATCAGCACGATCGCGTTCGTCACCACGATGCCGATCAGCATCAGCATGCCGATCATCGCGGGGACGCCCATCGGGGTGCCGGTCGCCACCAGGAGGCCGATCGCGCCCGTCGCCGCGAACGGGATCGAGACCAGCAGGATCAGCGGCTGGACGAGCGAGCGGAACGTCGCCACCAGCAGCATGAAGACGATCGCGATCGCCGCCAGCATCGCCAGGCCCAGGTTGGCGAACGCGTCGTCCTGGTCCTGGGAGACACCGCCGATCGACGCCGTCGCGCCCGCCGGGAGCGTCAGGCCGTTGATCTTGGACTGGAGGTCCGCGCTCACCGCGCCCGTGTTGTCGCCCGTCGGCTTCGCGGTGATCGTGGCCGCGCGCTGGCCGTCGATCCGGGTCATCGAGACCGGGCCGTCCACCAGCTTCACGTCCGCGATGGCACCCAGCTTCACCGGGCCGAGGCGCAGGTCCTGAAGCTGCTTCAGGGTCTTCGCCGGCTCGGCCGCCCTGATGACGATGTCCCGCTCGGTGTCGTCGAGGATCGCCTGGGCCGCCGTGTTGCCGCGGACCGCCTGGGCCACCGCCATACCGAGGGTCTGGTCGTTGAAGCCCGCCGCGGCCGCCTTGTCGTTGGCCTTCACCGAGATGCGTGGCACGCTCTGCGACAGGTCGCTGGTGACGTCGGTGACGTCGTCCAGGCCCGCCACCGCGTCCCGCACCTGGTCCGACGCCTTGCGCAGCACATCCGCGTCGGCCGCCTTCACGACGACGCTCAGGTCCTGGGCGCCGAAGCCGTCACCGGCCGCGATGGTGGTCGTACCGATGCCGTCCAGCTTCTTCAGGCCGGCCTCGATGCGGTTCTGTACGTCGTCGTACGACGCCGAGTCCTCCAGCATCACCTGGTAGGACGCCTGGTTGGTGTCGGTGCCGCCGCCGAAGGCCGCCATGAAACCGGACGAGCCGACCGTGACCTGGTAGTCCTTGACGCCCTTGGTGCCGGCGAGCAGCTGCTCGACCCGCCGGGCCTGCTCGTCGGTAGCCGCCAGGCTGGTGCCCGGCTTCAACTCCTGCTTGACGGTGAGGACTTCCTGCTCGCCCTGGTCGAAGAAGTTCGTCTTCAGCAGCGGCGCCATGCCGAACGTACCGACGAGGACGACGATCGCCAGCAGCACACTGGTCAGCCGGCGGCGGGTCGCGAACCGCAGGACGGGGACGTAGAGGCGCTGGAGCCGGCTCCTCGCCTCCTTCTCCTCCGCCACCCGGCGCGCTTCCTCGGCGTCCTCGGGCGTGCCCTTCGGCGCGCGCAGGAACCAGTACGACAGGACCGGGACCACCGTCAGGGACACGATCAGCGACGCCAGCAGGGCCGCCGTGACCGTCAGGCTGAACGAGCCGAACAGCTCGCCCACCATGCCGCCGACCAGGCCGATCGGCAGAAAGACGGCCACCGTGGTCAGGGTCGAGGAGGTCACCGCGCCGGCGACCTCGCGGACCGCCTTGAGGATGGCGTCCTGGCGCTCCTCGCCGTAGCCGAGGTGGCGCTTGATGTTCTCCAGGACCACGATCGAGTCGTCGACGACCCGGCCGATGGCGATGGTGAGCGCGCCCAGCGTCAGCATGTTGAGCGACAGGTCGCGCGTCCACAGGACGATCAGGGCCAGGACGACGGAGAGCGGGATGCTCACCGCCGTCACCAGCGTCGAGCGGATCGACGCGAGGAAGACCAGGATGACGAGGACCGCGAAGAGCAGACCGAGCGCGCCCTCGGTCGTCAGTCCGTCGATGGACTTCTTGACCGCCGGGCCCTGGTCGCTGACCACGGTGATCGTGGCGTCCGGGCCGAGGTCCCCCCGCATCTCCGACAGCTTGTCCTGCACCGCGTCCGAGATGGCGACCGCGCTGCCGTCGCGGTCCATGGTGACCGCGACCGCGAGGGACGGCTTGCCGTCGGTGCGGGTGATGGAGTCGGCCGGGGCCTGCTCCTGCTTGACGGAGGCGACGTCACCGAGGCGGACCGGCTTCTTGCCGGGTGCGGCCTCGCCGGTGACCATCAGGTCCTCGATCTGCTTGAGCGAGGTGAAGCCGCCGCCCACCTGGACGGTGCGGTTCTTGCCGCCCTCGTCGAAGGAGCCCGCCGGGACGGTGGCGCCGCCCGCTTGCAGGGCCTGCGAGACGGCCGCCGAGGTCAGACCGGCCTTCGCCAGCTTCGCGTCGTCCGGCGTGACGGTGATCTGGAGGTCGCGTACGCCGTCGACGGTGACCTGGCCGACGCCGTCGATCTCCTTCAGGTCCGGCACGACGGTCCGGTCGAGCCGGTCGGCCAGTGCCTGCTGGTCCGTGCTGGAGGTGACGGCCAGCACGACGGTCGGGATGTCGTCCGTGGAACCGGCGATGACCTGCGGGTCCACATCGTCCGGCAGCTGGACGCGGGCCCGGTTGACGGCCTGCTGCACATCGGCGACGAGCTGCTTGGAGTCGGGGCCGTAGTCGAAGGACGCCATGATGACGGCGTTGCCCTCACCGGCCGTGGAGGTGACGCCGGTGATGCCGTCGACGGCTTCGAGGCTGTCCTCGATCGGCTCGACGACCTGCTTCTCGACGACGTCCGGCGACGCGCCCTGGTACGGGGCGAGCACGGACACCATCGGAAGTTCGATGGAGGGCAGCAACTGCTGCTTGAGCTGGGGTATCGCGATCGCGCCGAAGGCGATCGCGATGATCGACATCAGGCCTATGAGGGCACGCTGGGCGAGGCTGAATCTGGACAGCCAGGACATGGGTTCAGGGTCTCTCTTCTGTGAGCGGCAGAAGTGGCAGCAGACGCCTGTGCTTCACAGATGAGCGCCCGCCCTTACACCCTGAGCCATCCCGGAGCCCGGTTTCGTAGGCCCCAGGTCCATTTCCTTATACGGCGCATACTCCGGGCGCAGTACGCGAGGTGGAGTTCACTCCACCCTTGGACGTACCAGCCCGGACTCGTACGCGATCACCACGAGCTGGGCCCGGTCGCGGGCGCCGAGCTTGGACATGGCCCGGTTGACGTGCGTCTTCACGGTCAGCGGGCTGACCTCCAGACGCTCGGCGATCTCGTCGTTGGAGTGCCCGCCGGCGACCTGCACCAGCACCTCGCGCTCCCGGACGGTGAGGGCGTCGAGCCGCTCGGCGCGGGCCGGGTCGCGGTCGTCGTCGCCGCCGCCCTGGGCGAGGAAGCGGGCGATCAAGCCCTTGGTGGCGGCCGGGGAGAGCAGGGCCTCACCGCCGGCCGCGACGCGGATGGCGCTGAGGAGTTCGTCGGGTTCGGAGCCTTTGCCGAGGAAGCCGGAGGCGCCGGCGCGCAGCGACTGCACGACGTAGTCGTCGACCTCGAAGGTGGTGAGGATGACGACGCGGACGTGCGCGAGGGTCGGGTCGGCGCTGATCATGCGGGTGGCGGCGAGGCCGTCGGTGCCGGGCATCCGGATATCCATCAGCACGACGTCCGCCCGCTCCTCCTTGGCCAGCAGCACCGCCTCCGCACCGTCGGACGCCTCGGCCACGACCTCCATGTCGGGCTCGGAGTCGACGAGCACCCTGAAGGCGCTGCGGAGGAGGGCCTGGTCGTCGGCGAGCAGGACGCGGATGGTCATGGCGGGTCCTCTGCGGGGCAGGGGGCGGGTGGCTTCGCCATACGACAACTTCCGCGGGGTGCGCCCGAGTTCCGCGACTGCGTCATCCGGCGTCTTCCGCTGCGCGGGTACGGCTCTTGACCGGCAGGATCGCATGGACGCGGAAGCCGCCGCCGTAGCGGGGGCCGGTGGTGAGGGTGCCGCGCAGGGCGGTGACGCGTTCGCGCATGCCGAGCAGGCCGTGGCCGCCGCCGTCGGGGGTGTCGTCCTCGCCGGCGCCGTCGTCCAGGACGGTGATCTCCACGTTCGGCCCCACGCGGACGACGCTGACCTCGGCCTTCGCCTCGGGGCCCGCGTGCTTCTGCACGTTGGTGAGGGCCTCCTGGATCACGCGGTAGGCGGCCAGGTCCACGGCGGCGGGGAGGGTGGCGCCCTGGTCGGCACGGGCGACCTCGACCTGGAGGCCGGCGCTGCGGAAGGTGCCGGCGAGTTCGTCGAGCCGGTCGAGGCCGGGGGCGGGTTCGGTGGGGGCCTCGGGGTCGCCGGACTGGCGGAGCAGGCCGACGGTGGCGCGCAGTTCGTTGAGCGCGGAGCGGCTCGCCTCGCGGACGTGGGCGAGGGCCTCCTTGGCCTGGTCGGGCCGCTTGTCCATGACGTGCGCGGCGACGCCGGCCTGCACATTGACCAGGGCGATGTGGTGGGCGACGACGTCGTGCAGGTCGCGGGCGATCCGCAGGCGCTCCTCGGCGACGCGGCGGCGGGCCTCCTCCTCACGGGTGCGCTCGGCCCGTTCGGCACGCTCGCGGATGGCGGCGACCACGGCGCGACGGCTGCGGACGGCGTCGCCCGCGGTGGCCCCGATACCGGTCCAGGCGAAGATGGCGAGGTTCTCCTGGGCGTACCAGGGCAGGGGGCCGGCGAGCATGGCGGAGCCGGTCAGCACGGTCATGGTGAGCAGGCCGACGCGCCAGGTGGTGGTGCGGTCGGTGGTCGAGGCGACGGTGTAGAGGGCGATGACCGCGGACATGGCGACGGGGGCGCGGGGGTCGCCGGTGACGGACTCGACGACGGAGGCGGTGCCGGTGAGGGCGAGGACCGTGATGGGGGCGCGGCGGCGGAAGACCAGGGCCGCGGAGCCGAGGACGATGAGCACGAGGCTCAGCGCGTCCGGGGTGCGCAGCGCCCAGGTGACGCCGTTCTTCTCGTGCGGGTCCACGAACGAGCCGGCCACCATGCAGGCCAGTACGCCGACGGCCAGCGCCGCGTCCAGCGCCATGGGATGCGCTTTCAGATGCCGCCGGGCGCGGTCGAGGGTGCTCACGCTTGATTACGGTACGGCGTCCCCGCGGGGCTTGGAACGGGGGCGGACGTCAGTCCCCGGGATCAGCCCGGGATCAGCCCGTCGTCGCTCAGCAGCTCCCGAACCTCCTCCAGCGTCGCGTCCGGCGACGGGAGGATCAGTTCGGAGGGTTCCAGGGAGTCGTCGGGCAGTGGTGTGCCCAGTTCGCGGACCTTGGACAGGAGGGCCCCGAGGGTGCGGCGGAAGCCGGGGCCGTCGCCGTTCTCCATTTCCGACAGGAGCTCGTCGTCGAGCTTGTTCAGCTCGGGCAGGTGGCTGTCGGACAGCTTCACCTGCCCCTCACCCATGATCCGGACGATCATGTCGCCCATCTCGGCCTCCTCGGCGTGAGCCCCGGCCGTCGGCTACTGCTTGTCGAAGCGCGGGGTGTCCTGCGGCTGCTGCTGGGACTGCGACTGGCCGTTGCCGCCCTCGATCGCCTGCTGCGAGGGCGAGCCGCCCGCCAGCTCCGCCTTCATGCGCTGCAGTTCCAGCTCTACATCCGTACCACCGGAGAGCCGGTCCAGCTCGGCCTGGATGTCGTCCTTGTGCATGCCGGACTGGTCGTCCAGGGCGCCGGAGGCGAGGAGTTCGTCGATCGCCCCGGCGCGCGCCTGGAGCTGGGCCGTCTTGTCCTCGGCCCGCTGGATCGCCAGGCCGACGTCGCCCATCTCCTCCGAGATGCCGGAGAACGCCTCGCCGATACGGGTCTGGGCCTGGGCCGCCGTGTAGGTGGCCTTGATCGTCTCCTTCTTCGTGCGGAAGGCGTCGACCTTCGCCTGCAGCCGCTGGGCCGCGAGGGTGAGCTTCTCCTCCTCGCCCTGCAGCGTCGCGTGCTGGGTCTCCAGGTCGGTCACCTGCTGCTGGAGGGCGGCACGGCGGGACAGTGCCTCGCGGGCCAGGTCCTCACGGCCCAGCGCGAGCGCCTTGCGGCCCTGGTCCTCCAGCTTGGAGGACTGGGACTGGAGCTGGTTGAGCTGCAGTTCCAGGCGCTTGCGGGAGGTGGCCACGTCGGCCACTCCGCGGCGCACCTTCTGGAGCAGCTCCAGCTGCTTCTGGTACGAGTAATCGAGGGTCTCGCGCGGGTCCTCGGCCCGGTCAAGGGCCTTGTTCGCCTTCGCGCGGAAGATCATCCCCATACGCTTCATGACACCGCTCATGGGCTTCGCGCGCCCCCTTCTGACGTCCAGCTCCAGCTCTGCGACAGAACCCACAGTACGGGCCCTGCATCCATTGACGCACTGTTCGGGGACGGATGCGCTCATCCCCAAGGACGACTGCTGACGCTCCCGCTCCGGCGTAAGGAGTAGGTGACTCCCGGGGTGGTTCGCAACGTCCCCTCTGTCCCCCTACGACGACTGGTGTTGCCGGATCGTTCCCCATGGGGCTGGGGTCCAACCCCCGGCACCCCGTACCCTTGGGTTTTGTGTTCCGTAGCCGTGCCAAGGATGAGAAGGCCCAGGCCGCCGACAAGGCGCTGGTGACCGACTCCACTCAGACCCGTCACCCCGAGGCCCCGAAGGGCCGCCCCACGCCCAAGCGCAGTGAGGCCCAGTCGCAGCGTCGCAGCGTCGCCAATACGTCGACGTCACGCAAGGACGCCGCCAAACGGCAGCGCGAGGAGCGCCGGGCCGCCCTGGAGAAGCAGCGCCAGGCGCTGGCCGGGGGCGACGAGCGGTATCTCCCGGCCCGGGACAAGGGCCCGGTCCGCAAGTTCGCGCGTGACTTCATCGACTCCCGTTTCAACATCGCGGAGTTCTTCCTGCCGATGGCCGTGGTCATCCTCGTGCTGAGCATGGTGCGGGTGGCGGCGCTGCAGAACATCGCGCTGCTGCTGTGGCTGATCGTGATCGTGCTGATCGTGCTCGACTCGTTCGTCACGGCCTTCCGCATGAAGAAGCAGATCGCCGAGCGCTTCCCCACGGAGAACAGGCGTGGCGCCGTCGCCTACGCGCTGATGCGTTCCCTGCAGATGCGCCGGCTCCGGCTGCCGAAGCCTCAGGTCAAGCGCGGAGAGCGGCCCTGAGCACTGCTGCGTTCACCGGGGGCGCGGCCGACGCGTGGCTGAACAAGCTGGGCGGGCTGCGTGATGTCGTACGACAGGAGCTGGTGGCCCGGCAGCTCGACGAGCAGATAGCCGGGCGGTTCCCCGTCGGGCAGCGGCTGCGGGTGCTCGACGTCGGGATGGGCCAGGGCACGCAGGCGCTGCGGCTGGCCCGGGCCGGGCATCAGGTGACCGGCGTGGAGCAGGACCCGAAGATGATCGCGGTGGCCCGCGAGGAGCTGGCCCGCGAGCCGGAGGGGATCCGCGAGCGGGTGCGCCTGGTCCAGAGCGACGGGCGCGACACCGGTGTGCACTTCCTGCCGGGCAGCTTCGACGTCGTGCTCTGCCACGGCGTGCTGATGTACATCAAGGAGCCCGATCCGATGCTGGCCGGGCTGGCCCGGATGCTCGCCCCGGGCGGACTGCTCTCGCTGCTCGTGCGCAATGCCGACGCGCTGGCCATGCGGCCGGGACTGGGCGGTGACTGGGCCGGGGCGCTGGCCTCCTTCGACACGACCCGGTACCGGAACCGGCTGGGCCTCGACGTCCGGGCGGACCGGCTCGCGGAGCTGACGTCGACGCTCGCGGGGATCGGGGCGCCGCTGCACGCCTGGTACGGGGTGCGGGTGTTCACCGACACGGCGGCCGACGACGCGGAGATCCCGGCGGACGCGGACGCGTTGCTGGCGGTCGAGGAGCGGGCCGGGAAGACGGATCCGTACCGGAGCGTCGCGGCGCTGCTGCATCTGTGCGGAGTGCGCGGCTGAGCCCGATCCGGTACTCGGTGACGGGGACGAGAACTTGGGCACTGACGGGGGCGAGGGCGTGCGGCCCTCGCCCCCGGTCGGTTCACGCCTCGGCGTGCAGGCTCATCGGGCCGTAGATCTCCGCGGCGTCCTCGAACAGCCGTACCTGGTCCGCGCCGCCCTCCTGCAGTGCCTTCCAGTGCTCACCGATCCAGGACTCGGCGTCCCCCTGGGTGGTGAACTCCTCGGGCTGCACCGCGGGCTGGACCTCCGCCCCGTCGGCCTTCTCGAACCGCCACGTCCATGCCGCCATGTACGCCTCCAAGGTGTCAACACGTGCAGTGCTACAGCGTATGCGGTTCGTGTCCGTCTGCGGATGCGTGGGGGCTGGTCGCGACCCTAATGGGACGTCCCGCGCGCGCAAGATCAGCGGCGACCGGCGAAAATCGGTCCGTGGAACTGACTCTGCTCGGCACCGGTGCCCCCGCGGGACTCCCCCGCCCCGACTGTCCGTGTGCGGCCTGTGCGGGCGCGCTCGGTGACGCTGCGCGGGCGGCCACCGCGTTGCTCGTGGACGGGGCGCTGCTGCTCGATCTCACCCCCGGGGCGGCGTTCGCGGCGGCGCGGGCGGGGCGTTCGCTGGGCGGCGTACGGCAGGTGCTGTTGTCGCATCCGCACGACGGGCCCGCCGTCGAGGTGCCCGCGGGGCTGCCGCAGCCCGGGCGGGTGCCGGAAGGACGGGAGTTGACGCTGCTGACGGGGCATCGGGTGCGGGCGGTGGCGATGGACTCGCCGGGCACGGGGTACGCGGTGTCCGGGCCGGACGGGCAGCGGCTGCTGTATCTGCCGCCGGGGGGTGCGCCGGCCGGCCTTGAGGAGGGGTCCGTCGGGATGTACGACATGGTCGTCGGGGATGTGGTGGGGCGGCCGGACGCGCTGGCCAAGCTGCGGGCGGTGGGCGCGGTCGGGCCGGCGACGGATGTCATCGCCGTCCATCTGGACCATGACGTACCGCCGGGCGCCGAGACGCGACGGCGGCTGGCGGCGGCGGGGGCGCGGGCCGTGCCGGACGGGACGACGCTGGTGGTGGGGGCGTACGAGGACGTGCCGGACGTGCCGCGGCGGACCCTGGTGGTGGGCGGCGCCCGGTCCGGGAAGTCGGTGGAGGCGGAGCGTCGGCTGGAGGCCTTTCCGGATGTCCTGTACGTGGCGACCGGCGGCACCCGGAGCGGCGACAACGAGTGGGCGGAGCGGGTCGCCGCGCACCGGGAGCGGCGGCCGGGGTCGTGGCGTACGGCCGAGACCTGCGACCTGGTGCCGCTGCTCTCCGAGGGTGGGGCGCCGTTGCTGATCGACTGTCTGTCCTTGTGGCTGACGGATGCGATGGACTCCGTCGGGGCTTGGGACGACGCGGTGTGGGCGGATGGTGGGGAGCGGGCCCTGCGAGGGCGGGTGCGGGAACTTACGGAGGCGGTGCGGGCAACTCGGCGGACCGTCGTCGCCGTGTCCAATGAGGTGGGGTCGGGGATTGTGCCGGCTACGGCGTCGGGGCGGCGGTATCGCGATGAACTTGGGCGGTTGAACGCCGCGTTCGCGGGCGAGTGTGAGCAGGTTGTTCTGGTGGTGGCGGGACAGGCGCTCGTGCTTCGCGGATGAGAGTGCCGCGATATGTCGTCGTGCTTCGTCTGCGGCTCCGCGGTGGCTGGTCGCGCCCACGCGGCGGAGCCGCATATCGATACCGCCCCGCGCCCCTTTGGGGCGCTGCAAGACACCCGGCGTGTCAAACCTCAGGCCGGCTCCTTGCGGGCGATGACGCGGTACGCGTTCGACAGGGGGGTGAGGCGGAGCAGGGGGGCCAGGAGCAGGTCGATCACCCAGGCGGCGGCCACCAGGGGTGCGCCCGCCAACGCCAGTACCGGGCCGAGGGCCAGGTTCAGGACCAGGGCGATCGTGGCCGCGAGGTCGTACGGGACGTGCGGGGTGCGGCGGTCCGTCGCCACGATCGTGCAGCCCTGGGACCGCAGTTCCTCGCGGAGCTTGCGCAGCGGCACCAGGTGCAGGTGGCCGTGCGGGCTCTGCGGGACCCAGCAGCAGCCGAACAGCAGGGCGAACAGGCTGCGGGGGTTGGGGAGTTCGAGGACGAGATGGCCGCCGGGGCGCAGCACCGCGAGGGCGGCGCGGAGCTCCGCGCGGGGGTCAGGGGCGTGTTCCAGGTGGCGCAACATGCTGACGACGTCGTAGCGGGTGCGCAGCCGGGCCGTGACCCGGGGGTCCGTCAGCCGGCCGACGTGGGCCTCCTCCACCCGCTCGGCCACGCGCGCTTGCAGCACCCGATGGGTGGGGTCCAGTCCGTCGAACGCCGTGTACGGGAAGAGTTCCTTCGCCGCCTCCGGGAAGTGGGCGTCGCCCGTGCCCACGTCCAGCCAGCTCTCCGGCTCGGGGAAGAAGCGGAGCGCCGCGCGGGCCGCGGCTCTCAGCCGGCGTGGTGACGCCTTCCGTACGGCCTTCAGGTACCGGGGGGCGTAGGTGTGGTCCCAGCATGCGGCGGAGGTGAACGCGCAGGCGGTGCGGCGTCGTTGGGAGGGTGCGGTCGCGGTCATGGGCGGCTCCCGGGCGCGGGGTGTGGGGCGGCGGTGTACGGCTGGGGTTCGGCGGAGTGGTGCGAGCATGCCCTGACAATCCACTGCAAAACGGAACGTATGGGATGGCGATCTCGGGTGCAACGACGTCGCGTGGATATGGCGGTGACGTGGCGGAGCCCCCGGTGGCCATGTGGCGCCGTTCTGTTCGACCGGTGCCGGTACTGTTCGGCGAATGAGCTCGCTTAATCTCGACGACTTCACCGATCTGATCGAGCGCCCCGACGGCGGGGTGCGCCGTGACGCAGAGGCGCGCCGTGAACGTCAGATCGTGCCGCCCGGGGCGCTGGGCCGACTCGACGAACTGGGTGAGTGGCTGGCGGCCGCACAGGCGGCCGTGCCGGTGCGGCCGATCGAACAGCCGCGGGTCGTGCTGTTCGCCGGTG
This sequence comes from Streptomyces sp. HD, assembly GCF_028369295.1. GTDB lineage: Bacteria > Actinomycetota > Actinomycetes > Streptomycetales > Streptomycetaceae > Streptomyces. The sequence continues at coordinate 13,167 of NZ_JAQMYP010000048.1, read as the reverse complement.
ACCACGGCGTCGCCGAGCTGGGCGTGTCGGCGCGGCCCACGGGCGGCGCCGGGGAGTTGGTGCGGGAGATCCTTCAGGGCGGCCGGCCGGTGTCCGTGCTCGCGCGACGGCTCGGGGTCCCGGTGCGGGTCGTCGACATGGCACTGGACTGCGACCCGGAGTCGTTGCCGGAGACGGTCGTACGGCATCGGGTGCGGCGCGGCAGCGGTCGTATCGACGTCGAGGACGCGCTGACGCTTGAGGAGGCGGAGGCCGCCTTCCGGGCCGGGGTCGCGGTGGCCGACGAGGAGGCCGATTCCGGTACGGATCTGGTGGTGCTCGGCGATGTGAGCGTCGGGGGCACCACGGCGGCCGGGGTGCTGGTCGCGGCGTTGTGCGGGACCGACGCCTCGGTGGTGACCGGTCGGGGCGGGCTGGCCATCGACGACCTCGCCTGGATGCGCAAGTGCGCGGCGATCCGGGACGCGCTGCGCCGGGCGCGGCCGGTGCTCGGCGACCAGCTCCAGCTGCTCGCGACGGTGGGCGGGGCCGACCTCGCCGCGATCACCGGGTTCCTGCTGCAGAGCGCGGTGCGGAAGATGCCGGTCGTGCTGGACGGGATGGTGGTCGCCGCCTGCGCCCTGGTCGGGCAGCGGATCGCGTTCCGGGCCCCGGACTGGTGGCTGGCCGCGCACGACAGCGGTGAGCCCGGGCAGGCGAAGGCCCTGGACCGGATGGCCCTGGACCCCCTGCTCGACCAGGGAGTGAAGGTGGGCGAGGGCGCCGGCGGCCTGCTGGCCCTGCCGACGGTCCAGGCTGCGGCGGCACTGGCGGCGGAGCTGCCGGAGAAGCCGGAGCCGCTGGAGAAGCCGCAGGACTCCGAGGTGGAGTCGGAGACCGAGTAGGGGACAAAACAGGCCTCTCCTTACGACCATGGACATATGATCACCATGTGAACACCCTCGTCCGCTGGGCCCGTGCGGAGTGGGGGGCGTTGTACCGCGCCGTACGGGGGGCCTTGGTCGAGCGGCGGTGGTGGGCTGCGCCCATGACCGTCGGGGCCGTGTGTCTCACCGGGGTCATGCAGGTCGTGCAGAACCAGTCCTGGGGGTATCGGGTCGTTCAGAACCTCGGGGGCGTTCGGGCCGAGGACCCCCTGTTGCCGGCGGTTCTGCGGACGCCGTTGTCGCTGTTCGTGCCCGCGCTCGATCTGCCGGTGTGGGGTGCGCTCGCGCAGACGCTGGTCGTGTTCGGAATCGCCGAGATGTGTCTGGGCTGGTGGCGGACCCTGGTCGTCGCCTACGTCGCGACGCTCGCCGGAACCCTCTACGCGCGCGTGGGCATCGCACTCGGCCCGGACCACCCGATCGGGCTGCCCGCCCAGGACGCGCGGGTCGTGGACACGGGGCCGTCGGCGGCCGTGGTGGGCCTGGCGGTGTTCCTCGGGTGGCGGTACGGCGCGTATGTCACGGCCGGTGCGGTGATCGTGGCGATGGTGGTCGAGGTGGCGCTGAAGGAGAACCTCGCCGGCAAGGAGCACCTGGCGGCCATCGCGGCCGTGCTGGTGCTGTGCGCGGGGGCGGCGCTGCGCCGGCGGCGCCGTCAGCGCCGGTCGACGGTGTCCGGCTCCACGTCCGGTTTGCCGCCCACCAATTCCTCCAGAGCCCGGCGAGGCCGTGCCCAGCGCCGGTCGTGGCGGTAGGCGCGCAGGGCGGCCTTGGCTCGGGCGCGCGGGCGACGGCCGTAGAAGCGACGGGCCCACGGAGAGTTGGGGCGGGCCAGCCGGATGGCGCCGACCAGGGCGATGACCGGCACGATCACGCCGAAGATCGCGATACGGGCCTTTCCCTTGCTGAGCGCGATGAGGGAGAGGAGGAAGTTCAGCCCGATGTTGAAGAGGAAGGTTCCGCGGCCCTGCGTCTCGTCCTGGTTGAGGTCGTTGACGCCCAGCGGTGAGAAGCCCACGAGCAGCAGGCCCCCCAGAGCCGCCGTGAGGACCACCACCTCCACGCTCTTGCGGCCCTCCTCGCTCCAGTACACGTCGTCGAGGTGCAGGATCAGCGCGAACTCGTCGAGGACCAGTCCCGCGCCCATGCCGAAGAGCACCGCGAAGACGGCGGCGCCGAAGCCGTAGCGGCTGCTGGACACCGCGCCGAAGCCGCCGAACACGGTGAGGACGACACCCGGGACCACGTGGTGGATGTGGACGGCGCCGGTCTCGATGTTGCGGAAGGGGCCCTTGCCCGCGCGGATGAGGCGGGTGATGAGGCGGGTGACGAGGAAGGTGACGACGAACGCGGTCAGGGCCAGGAGCAGCGGGAGCTTCCCCGGTTCGATGACGTTGCGTTCCAGCCAGTGACCCATGGTCCCAGTGTGTGCGGGACGGGGGTGGGCCGCCTCGTGGCCGGGGCGTCCGGGCTAGTCTGCGGGCGTGTCCATGACCCCACCGCCCCTGCACGGCCTCCGCTTCGCCTTCGGCACCCTCAGCGTGCTGCCGGTCAAGGTGAGCCGGTGGGACCGTCAGGCCGCACGGGGCGGGATGCTCTGCGCTCCGCTGGTCGGGGCGGTGCTGGGGCTGTGCGCCGGTCTGCTCGGGCTGCTGCTCCTCGTTCTCGGCGCCGGTCCGCTGCTCGCCGCCGTCGCCACGGTCACCGTGCCCGCCGCACTCACCCGGGGCCTGCATCTCGACGGGCTCGCCGACACCGCCGACGGGCTCGGCAGCGGCAAGCCCGCCGAGGACGCGCTGCGGATCATGAAGCAGTCGGACATCGGGCCGTTCGGTGTGATCACGCTGGTGCTCGCCCTGTTCGCGCAGGTCGCCGCCCTCTTTCAGCTGTACGACGACTCCTGGGCCCGGGGCGCCATCGCCGCCCTCGTCTCGGCGGTCGCCGCCCGGCTCGCGCTCACCCTCGCCGCCCGCACCGGCGTACCCGCCGCCCGGCCGGAGGGGCTGGGGGCCGCGGTGGCCGGGGTCGTTCCGGTGCCGGGTGCGGTGGCCGTCGCCCTGGCCGTGACCGGCGTCGCCGCCGCGGCGGGGGCGCTGTTCGGGACGTACGACATCGCCCGCACCGCCCTCGCGGTGCTCGCCGCACTCGCCGCCGCCGAACTCCTCCTGCGGCACTGCACCCGCCGCTTCGGCGGTGTCACCGGCGACGTCTTCGGCGGGCTCGCGGAGACCGCGGCGACGACCGCGCTGATCGTGCTGACCCTGGGCTGACGCCGCCGCCCCTCAGCGCGTCGGCGTCAACGCGTGCGGCAGCGTGCCCCACGGATGATCACCCGTCCCCGGCACCGCGCAGTGCACCGTGGCCCCGCGGGCGCGTGCCAGGCCCGCGAGGTCGGCGTCGGGCGGGACGCCGTACACCAGATGGCACAGCCGCACTCCGGTGCCGCCGCGCCACTGCTGTGGGCCGAGGCGGGTGTACGTCGCCCAGGTGCCCTCGAAGGTGACGAGGACGTCGGCGATCCTGGCGTACGACGGGTGCGGTGCCGTGCCGTGGTTCAGCACGAGCGTGCCGCAGCCGGCGGCCCAGGCGGCCGCCGCGATCCGCTGGTAGTGGCCGAACTCCGCACGGCCCGCGGCGACCTGGTCGAGGAAGACGCCGTCCGTGCCGTACCAGTCGCGGTGCCGTGCGATGTCGCGGACGACGTCGGCGTACGGGCGGCGGCCGTAGTCGGTGTCGGCGTAGCCGAGCACCCGAACGTCCGCGCCCGAGTCCCGCAGCCGTGCCGCGACCTCGGCGAAGGCCGGGTCGGGTATCTCGCCGGGGCCGTTGGCCGGGTTCAGTACGACGCCGTGGAGGCGGGGCGCGGCGGCGATGATCGCGTCCCATTCGGCCGGGCGGACGGATGGGTGCTCGTAGTAGGGGATCAGCAGGTCGTTCATCGGTGGGCGGTCGCTCTCCCCAGCAGGGTGCAGACGAAGGTGGCCTGGGCGAGCGCCGCCGTGCCGTGGATGATCAGGCCGGCCCAGTGCGGGCTGCCCGTGTGCGTCAGCAGGGCGACGGTCTGGGCGAGGGCCGCCGCACAGCAGACCGCGGCCGCCCCGAGCACCGCGCCGAAGGACTGGAGCAGCAGGCCCGTCCACAGGACCACACCCAGCAGGAGCAGACCGGCGAGGCGGATGCCGGCGATGGCGGGGGCATGCGGCCACAGGGCCGAGGTGGCGAGGCCGAGGGCGAGCAGGGCGATCAGGTAGGCGGTGAGGCATTCGGCGACCGTGCGGACCGTCGTCCACCGGAACGCCCTCGGGGTGCTGCTGGAGCGCAGGCCCGTGAGGCCGGCGCTGCGGAAGCGGTACAGGAGCCGTTCGGCGGGGCCCATGCTGAGGGTGAGGGCGACTGCGACGGGGGCGTCGCCGAGGGCCGTGTGGAGGACCAGGACGCCGGTGGCCAGGCCGAACAGGGCGTATGGGAAGGACGCGGAGAGACGGGGGCCCGTGGTTGGTTGGCGGCTGCGGGTGCGTTGTGGCTGGTCGCGCAGTTCCCCGCGCCCCTTGGGGGGTGCTACCGCGCGTAGGCCCAGAAGTGCCACCGCTGCAAGCGACACCAAGAGAAGGGTGAGCCTTGTGGCGTTCGGCAATGGATGGGCCAGCGCCAGCACCCCTCCCGCCGCCATCGGCAGCAACGCCGCCAGCAAGGCACGTTCGCGGCCCATCACCAGCAAGGCCGTGGCCGCGCCAAGGTATACCGACTGGCCCGCCGCGAAAGCCACTGTGGTGAGGGTGTTGCCCCCGACGGTCAGGGCCACCAGAGCGCCGAGCAACGCGCCCGTCGCAGCGCCCAGCAGGAGGCTGCGGCGGGCGGCTTCGCGGTCGCCCAAGCCCAGCCAGGAGTACGCCCGGTGGGCGAGGCCCTGGTTCCAGGTCCAGCCGGCCAGGGCGCCGACCAGGAGCGGGAGCGTGCCCGCCGGGAGGCCGAAGTCGTCCCTCGGGCCTGTGAGGAGAGGGGCGCCGAGGACGTAGCCGAGGCCGGGGAGGGCGAAGACGACGCCACGGAGCAGGCAGCCCAGCAGGCCTGTCCGCCAGGGGTCGTGGACCGGGCCGTCCGGCTCGGGGTAGCGGCGCTCGACCCGCTCGTACAGCTCCTCGGCGAGGGCGAAGGAGTTCTTCACGCCGTAGCGCTCGCGTATCTGGTCGTCCGACAGGCCGTCGGACTCCAGCAGTGCGGCGATCTCGTCGGGGTGGACGGCGGCGGCGACGAAGTCGCCGAGGCGCGTGGCGAGTTCGTCGACCGGGTCGGGGTGGGCCCAGCCGGGTGTGGTGTGTTGTCGTGGGATCGGGGCCAGGGTGTCGGCGCGCGAGCCGGGCGGCATCCAGATGCTTCCGCTCACCAGTCGGCCCCGTCCGTCGCGACCTTCTCGTACCAGGGGTCGCGCAGTTCGAGGGTCCAGTCGGCGACCGTTTCGAGGGTGGGCTGGTAGGCCTCGGCGCTGCCCGCGAGCTCCTGGTAGATCGTCCGGAAATGGTCCACGGAGCGGCGCAGGGTGAAGCGGTCGATCACTCGCTGACGCGCCAACTCACCCAATTCCAGGCGTCGTTCGTCGTCCCGGAGAAGGGTGAGCGCGGCGGCCGCCATCTTCTCCGGCTCGCGCGGCGGGACCACCAGACCGGTGTCGCCGACGGCCTCGCGCACTCCCCCGACGTCCGTGGAGACGGTCGTACGGCCGCAGGACATGGCCTCGATGACGGAGAACGGGAAGCCCTCGGAGATGGATGACAGCATCACCAGGTGGCCTGCCGCATAAGCGCGCCGGACCTCGCTGATCCGGCCCTCGAAGGTCAGGCCGTCGCTCACGCCGAGTTCGGCTGCGAGCTTCTCCAGTCCGGTGCGGTAGGCCTCGCCGCCGGGCGGGACCGGGCCGAACAACCGCAGCCGGGTTTCCGGGAGTTCGGCGCGGACCATGGCGTAGGCCCGCAGCAGGGTCTCCAGGTCCTTGATGGGGTCGACGCGTCCGCACCAGGTGAGGGTGGGGAGCTCGGGCTCGGGGCCGGCGTGCGGGAAGGCGTGCGGGTCGACGCCGTTGTAGACGGTGCGGATCTTGTCGGCGTCGGCGCCGCCGCGCTCCTCCCAGCGGCGGTTGTACTGGTTGCAGGGGGTGATCAGGTCGGCGGTCCGGTAGCCGTGGGAGTTGAGTTCGCGGTAGAAGCCGAGCATGAACGCCTTCACGGGCCAGCGCTGGGCGTCGCTGCGGTAGCCGAGGTAGCGCTCGCGCAGATAGATGCCGTGCTCGGTGAGGAGGAAGGGGACCCCGTCCAGCCTGCGGGCGGCGAGGGCCGGGAGGGTCGCGAGGCCGCTGCTGACGGCGTGCGCGACGCAGTCCTCGGGGATGCGGACCCCGAGGGGGCGCAGGGCGTGTTCCAGCAGGTCGGTCGCGGTCAGGGCGTCGTGGACGGTGGGGCGGGCGGCGGAGATCTGCAGATGCGGCATGGTCCAGATCCACATCAGCGACCTGAGTGCCCACTCGGTGCGCAGGGCCGCCGACAGGCGTCCGTCGCGGGCGAGTTCGGCCAGCTCGTCCAGGGCCTCGCCGAAGTCGCATGGGGCCCCGGGATCGAGGAAGGAGAGCAGGAAACGCTCGTAGGAGTCGGCGAAACGGCGACGGGCCCGGCCGTACGGCGCTCGGCTGCGTCCCGGACGCGGGCCCCAGGTCGGTACGGAGGTGTGCCGGTAGACGTTGGGCGGCAGCTCCCAGGTGACGGGTTCGCGGCCGGTTCCGGTGAGCGACACGATGTGGAAGTCGACCTCGGGCATGCCCTTGACGAGCTGGTCGCACCACGTGCTGACCCCGCCGTGGACATGCGGATAGGTGCCTTCGGTGAGCATGGTGACATGACGTCCGGTGCGCATCGCTGCGCGGCTCCCCCCGGTAGTGCGGATGATGTTCGGGGAACTGCTGCCCGGACGCCGTCTGCGGGTGCGTTTGGGCTGGTCGCGCAGTTCCCCGCGCCCCTAAAAGAAGGGGCGTTGCGCTACGGCAGCTTCAGTGCCACTGCCGACTGCAGCCGCTCCGGCGTGGTCCAGGCCGAGCGCTGCCCCGCGTACGGCGTTCCGAACGCGGTCGTGCCGATCAGGAGTTGCTTCTTCGTGCCCTCCGGTGTCGTCACCGGGGTCTGGGTCCCGGGCGGGGCCGTGATCGTGACGGTCGTGCCGATCCGGTACGCGGTGACCTTGCCGGAGGCCAGCGCGGTCCGCCAGGCGGCGCGGCGCTGCAGCTCGGTGCCGATGGCACGCTGCCCGAGGTTCTCCACCGGGGTGTTGTCGGCGAAGAGGGCTCGGTAGTCGGCGAGCACCTCGTCCAGGACCGGGTACAGCGTCCGGTCCTCGGCCAGGTTGGACTGGTGGGCGTAGTGCGGGCGCGGGTCGCCCGAGACGACGTGCCCGAGGGCGGTACGGGCCTCCAGTGGGACGATGTACGACCGGTAGCCGGTGGCCGCGTCGAGCGGGGCGGCGAGGCAGGTGGACGACGGGCCGTTCTCGCAGCCGCCGCTGCCGCCGTCGGCCGCCGAGGTGTGGATCCAGTTGTACTCGTCGGCCATCTCCTCCTCGGTGCCCGCGTTGTAGTACACGTTCATCGGGTACCGGGGCACGGTGAGCGCGGCGCCGACCGAACGCTGCTCGGGCTCACGGGAGTTGTCCGAGGCGAGCCATCTGACACCGTTGTCGGCGAGGGCGCCGGCCAGGTCGGGGTTGTCGTCGGGCTGCTGGGGCAGGGTCCGCAGGCCCGAGTGCTCGCCGGTCACGAGCTCGGTGCGGTCGAGCGGAAGCCCACGGGCGAGGCCCCAGTCGTGGTTGTTCCTGATCTCCGCCGAGATGTCAGCGCGGCTCATGTACCGCGTCGAGCCGTCGGCGTTCCTGGCGCAGCTCCACGGCACGGTCGAGGTGTCCTGCGCACAGCCGAGGAACGGGTGCGTGTAGGTGTGGTTGATCCAGCGGTACCGCGCCTTGTCCGCGAGCAGTTGGCCGGCGAGGGCGTCGGTGTTGCCGTTCTCGCTCTTCCACCGCTCGCCGGAGCCGGCGTTGTAGACCAGGTCCAGCGTGAAGGAGTGCTCGCGCTGCCACTGGGCGGCGTACCCGGCGTCCGCCGCGGTCATCCGGATCGGCGCGGTTCCCCCGCCGTCAACGCCCACGCAGCCGAAGTCACCGGGTGTGCAGTTGCGCGCGGTGTCCCAGCGGCTGTCGGGCGCGAGGACGTCATCGACATGCACCGCGAAATAGTTGCGGGCCCGGCCCAGGTGCACGCCCTGGGTCAGCCATTCGACGATGCCGCGGGCGAGCACCCGGAACTGCTGCTGGTGGTGGTTGTGGGCGAAGGTCACCACCAGTTCGCGGCGCCCGTCGTGGTGGTACTCGCCGATCAGGCTGCCGCGCCCGGAGCCGTCGGGCACGGGGAGGTCGACGTAGCTGGTGAAGCCGGTGCGCGGGCGGGCGACGTAGCCGTAACTCTCCTGTACGGACGGGTCGTTGTCCTCGAAGGTGAGGGCGCCGTCGAGATAGCCGAAGTACCCCGCCCGGCCCGCGTCGGTGACGGCCGCCGTCCGCCCGTCGAGGCTGCCGGCCCAGCCTCCCTCGCTGGTGTGGTCGAGGCCGACGCCGGGGTGGGCCCAGGTGTAGGCGTCGACCTGCGGGATGCCGTAGGTCCGCTCGTAGGTCTCCAGCGCGGTCTGCTCGGCGGAACCCGCGCCGAAGGGGGCCTCGTCGGGCAGGACGACGCCCTGGTACCTGGCCCGGGGCCGGCCGTTCACCGTGTCGCTGAGGAACGCCTCGGTGAGGGTCGGGCGGCCGGCGTCGGTGAGGTCGACGGTCGTGTACGGGATGCCGGTGCTCTTCAGCTGGGCGGCGATGCCCCGGACGGGGCTGCCGCCGTCGTCCACGACCAGCACCCTGAGATCGATGCGCGGCTGCCCGGCGGCCGCGGCGCCCGGGGCCGCGGCCAGGCCCAGGGTCAGCAGACTCATGGCCGTCGCGACGGCCGTTGCATGGCTGCGGCTTCTCCGTCTGCGCACGCTCTGCGCCATTGGGCGCCCCTTCCCCGAGCCGATCACTCGCCAGAACGAGACGAGTGTGACTCAGCTCACCGACGCTCTGGATCAAGAAAGGGCCACGACGCCACCGACAGGTGAACGCCCGCAGGAATGAGCGAACGCTCACACGAGCGTAGGCTCGTCCCCAGTGTTCGCCGTACCGGGGAAGGCCCCGCCGTCACCCCACCCGTAAGACCGAACTAGGGTCGGCCGTCGGGCCCGGTCGACCCACACCATTCGGCCATGCAACTTCACATCGGAAGCGAGAATTCACCACCGTGACTGCTCTCACTCTCAGCACCGCAGCGGCGCCCGGCCTGCGAGCCGACGCGATCGTGATCGGTGTCGCCAAGGGCGCTGCGTCCAAGTCCGGGGGACTCGTCGTCGCACCGGGCGCCGAGGCCGTGGACAAGGCGTACGACGGCAAGCTCGCCGGCGTCCTGGAGACCCTCGGTGCCTCCGGCGCCGAGGGCGAGGTGACGAAGCTCCCCGCCCCCGCCGGCTTCAAGGCCCCCCTCGTGGTGGCGGTGGGCCTGGGTGCCGAGCCCGCGGACGCCAAGGACGGGGCGTACGACGGGGAGGCGCTGCGCAAGGCCGCAGGCGTCGCCGCCCGTTCCCTCGCCGGCTCCAAGAAGGCCGCGTTCGCGCTGCCGCTGGGCGACGCCGGTGACATCGGCGCCGTCGCCGAGGGCGTGCTGCTCGGCGCCTATGCCTTCGACGCCTACAAGGCGAACGGCAAGGACGAGAAGAACAAGAAGAACGACAAGAACGGCAAGGCTCCGCTCGCCGAGGCCGCCCTGCTCGGCGGCAAGCCCCGCGACAAGGAGCACAAGGCGGCGATCGAGCGCGCCACCGCCGTCGCCGAGGAGCTCAACCGCGCCCGCGACCTGATCAACACCCCGCCGAACGACCTCACCCCGGAGTCCTTCGCGGCGATCGCCTCGGCCGCGGGCAAGGAACACGGCATCAAGGTGCAGGTGCTCGACGAGAAGGCCCTCACCAAGGGCGGCTACGGCGGCATCCTCGGCGTCGGCTCCGGCTCGGCCGCCACTCCGCGGCTGGTGAAGCTGTCGTACACGCACTCCAAGGCGAGCAAGCACCTCGCCCTGGTCGGCAAGGGCATCACCTACGACTCGGGCGGCATCTCGCTGAAGCCGGCCGGGCACAACGAGACGATGAAGTGCGACATGAGCGGCGCGGCCGCCGTGTTCGCCGCCGTCGTCGCCGCCGCGCGCCTCGGCCTCCAGGTGAACATCACCGGCTGGCTGGCGCTCGCCGAGAACATGCCGTCGGGGACCGCGGTGCGCCCCGGTGACGTGCTGCGCATGTTCAGCGGCAAGACCGTGGAGGTGCTCAACACCGACGCCGAGGGGCGGCTGGTGCTGGCGGACGCCCTGTGGGCGGCCTCGCAGGAGAAGCCGGACGCGATCGTCGACGTGGCGACGCTGACCGGCGCGATGGTGCTGGCGCTGGGCAACCGGACGTTCGGCGTCATGGCCAACGACGACGCGTTCCGCACCGCGATCGTGGAGGCGGCCGAGGAGGTCGGGGAGCCGTCCTGGCCGATGCCGCTGCCGGAGCACCTGCGCAAGGGCATGGACTCGCCGACCGCCGACATCGCCAACATGGGTGAGCGGATGGGCGGCGGCCTGGTCGCCGGGCTCTTCCTGCGCGAGTTCGTCGGCGAGGGCATCACCTGGGCGCACCTGGACATCGCGGGCCCCGCGTTCAACGAGGGCGGGCCCTTCGGGTACACGCCCAAGGGCGGCACCGGCAGCGCGGTCCGCACGCTGGTCAGGCTGGCCGAGGTGACGGCTGCGGGCGACCTGGGCTGAGGTCGTCGTATGTGAGGGGGCTCCGCGCGCGGGTAGGGCGGAGCCCCTCTTCCATGCGCGCTCAACCGAACGTGGGGCGTCTCACACACCGGCCCGGCGTCTCGTTCGGTGTGGACAAGTGCGAAGATGGGGCTCGGCAGGACAGGGCCCCCACCACAGGGCCGAAGAAAGAGCGGCCGGACACCAGCCGCCTGTCGGTCATCGACGACCGGCGTACGGCGCACATGCATGGAGGACGTGACGTGGCGAACGACGCCAGCACCGTTTTCGACCTAGTGATCCTCGGCGGTGGCAGTGGCGGTTACGCCGCGGCCCTGCGCGGGGCGCAGCTGGGCCTGGACGTCGCCCTGATCGAGAAGGACAAGGTCGGCGGCACCTGCCTGCACCGGGGTTGCATCCCCACCAAGGCCCTGCTGCACGCGGGCGAGATCGCCGACCAGGCCCGCGAGAGCGAGCAGTTCGGTGTGAAGGCCACCTTCGAGGGCATCGACATCGCCGGGGTCCACAAGTACAAGGACGGCGTGATCGCCGGTCTGTACAAGGGCCTGCAGGGTCTCGTCGCCTCCCGCAAGGTGACGTACATCGAGGGTGAGGGCCGTCTGTCCTCCCCGACCTCCGTCGACGTGAACGGCCAGCGCGTCCAGGGCCGCCACGTCCTGCTGGCGACCGGCTCCGTGCCGAAGTCGCTGCCGGGCCTGGAGATCGACGGCAACCGCATCATCTCCTCGGACCACGCCCTCGTCCTGGACCGCGTGCCGAAGTCCGCGATCATCCTGGGCGGCGGCGTCATCGGCGTCGAGTTCGCGTCCGCCTGGAAGTCCTTCGGGTCCGACGTCACCGTCATCGAGGGCCTGAAGCACCTCGTCCCGGTCGAGGACGAGAACAGCTCGAAGCTTCTTGAGCGCGCGTTCCGCAAGCGCGGCATCAAGTTCAACCTCGGCACCTTCTTCCAGAAGGCCGAGTACACCGCCGACGGCGTCAAGGTCACCCTCGCCGACGGCAAGGAGTTCGAGGCCGAGGTGCTGCTGGTGGCGGTGGGCCGTGGCCCCGTCTCCGCCGGTCTCGGCTACGAGGAGCAGGGCGTCGCGATGGACCGCGGCTACGTCCTCGTCGACGAGTACATGCGCACCAACGTCCCGACCGTCTCCGCCGTCGGTGACCTCGTCCCGACCCTCCAGCTCGCGCACGTCGGCTTCGCCGAGGGCATCCTGGTTGCGGAGCGTCTGGCCGGTCTGAAGACGGTTCCGATCGACTACGACGGTGTCCCGCGGGTGACCTACTGCCACCCCGAGGTCGCCTCCGTCGGCATCACCGAGGCCAAGGCCAAGGAGATCTACGGCGCGGACAAGGTCGTCGCTCTGAAGTACAACCTGGCGGGCAACGGCAAGAGCAAGATCCTGAACACCGCGGGCGAGATCAAGCTCGTCCAGGTCAAGGACGGTGCCGTGGTCGGCGTCCACATGGTCGGCGACCGCATGGGCGAGCAGGTCGGCGAGGCCCAGCTGATCTACAACTGGGAGGCGCTGCCGGCCGAGGTCGCCCAGCTCATCCACGCCCACCCGACCCAGAACGAGGCGCTCGGCGAGGCCCACCTGGCCCTGGCGGGCAAGCCGCTGCACGCGCACGACTGACCCTCGGTCGACGAACGCGACTCCGCGACGAACACAGACTTCCGCAATTCGTAAGGAGCAACCGAAACCATGGCGGTTTCCGTAACCCTTCCGGCGCTCGGCGAGAGCGTCACCGAGGGCACCGTCACCCGTTGGCTGAAGGCCGAGGGTGAGCGCGTCGAGGCCGACGAGCCCCTGCTGGAGGTGTCGACGGACAAGGTCGACACCGAGATCCCCTCCCCCGCCGCAGGTGTCCTGGCCTCCATCAAGGTCGCCGAGGACGAGACGGTCGAGGTCGGCGCCGAGCTGGCCGTGATCGACGACGGCACCGGTGCGCCGGCTGCCGCTCCGGCCCCGGCCGCCGAGCCCGCTGCGGCTCCCGAGCCGGCCCCGCAGGCCGCTGCCCCGTCCACCGAGCAGGCCGCCCCGGCTCCTGCCCCCACCGCCGAGGCCGCCGCCGGCGCCGGCTCCGCCGAGGGCACGGACGTGGTCCTGCCCGCGCTCGGCGAGTCCGTCACCGAGGGCACCGTCACCCGCTGGCTGAAGGAGGTCGGCGAGGAGGTCGCGGAGGACGAGCCGCTGCTTGAGGTCTCCACCGACAAGGTCGACACCGAGATCCCGGCGCCGGTCGCCGGTGTCCTGCTGGAGATCGTGGTCGGCGAGGACGAGACCGCCGAGGTCGGCGCCAAGCTCGCCGTCATCGGCGCCCCGGGTGCCGCTC
>NZ_JAQMYP010000047.1 GCF_028369295.1 Streptomyces sp. HD | reverse complement strand
GGGGGGGGGGGGGGGGGGGGGGGGGGGGGGGGGGCGCCCCCCCCCCCCCCCACGCAAGCACCCCGTCACCCTCGCCATGGCCGGCGTCTCCCACTGGGCCAGAGGAACGGCAAGCACTGGCTTGGCCTCTTGCGGGGGTTCGAGGCTGGCTTCGACCACCACCGACGGCACCCCACCCGCCTACCTCCCACTGAGAATTCCCGACTTCGGCATGGACACGCCCGAGGGCCGGACGCTACTCACGAGGGCCTGACGCTACTGGTGGTGAGGGCGGCCGGGTCGTGGTGGCGGCCCCGCCCACGCGGGCCTCGAAGCACTCCCGTTCGCCGTCGGCCGACGCGGGCCGGAAGCAGGCCCGGACGGTGCTGCCGGGACGGACTTCGGTCATCTCGGTATAGATGAAGGTCGCCGCGTCGTCCTTGTTCCTGATGCGCACGCCGTGGGTCGGGCCGCCTGCCGTGACGTCCACCCGGTCGCCGATCTCGGTCCACCAGATCCGGGCCCAGCTCGCGCCGCACTTCTTGTTGTAGCGCAGCTCGACATGGGCGCCGGTGGCAGTGCGGTGCGAGGCGAGGGTCTCGGGGCCGATGCCGCAGATCAGGCGCATCGGGTCCCGGCCCTCGCAGGCGGCTCCGTGGCATTGGGGAGCGAGGGAGAACGGGACGGAGGCCGGCAGCGGTTCGTCCTCCTGAGCCTCCGAGTCCGGCAGCAGGAGGAACAGCAGGGCCGCAGTACCACCGACGATCACGGTGTACGCCGATGCCAGCACCACCAGGAGCCTGCCCCTGCGCAGGTGCCGCCGCTCGGTTCCGGCGGGCGGCGGCGCCTCCTGAGGATGTGGCCGCGGCGACTCGTCCGCGGGAGGGGCGGGCGCGGGGGCCACCGCGCGTCCGCTCCAGTGCGACTCGGCGATCTCCCACAGGGCCAGCAGCCGCCCGTCCGGTTCGTTCGCGAGCCGGCACAGTTCCTGTACGGCCTGGCGAGGAGGCAGGCTCTTGCCGTTGAGGTAGCGCTCCCACGAGGACTTGCTGTACGCCGTCCGCTCCGCCAGCGCCGCCAGACTCAGCCCCGCACCGGCCCGCAGCTCCCGCAGCGCCGCGTACAGCCGGGTGTGTTCCGCGGTCACTTCGGATCCGCCTCCCGCAGGGCCTGCCAGGTGGGCGGGTCGATGACTCCGTTCACGATCAGCCCGTTCCGCTTCTGCATGCGCTCGACCGCCCGCCGCGTCTTCGGGCCGAAGACGCCGTCGATCTCCCCCGGCGCGGTGCCCGCCCGGCCCAGCAGGCACTGCGCCTCGGCCACTTCGAGCCCCACTTGGGTGTTGGACAGGAGGATGTCCGTGGTCGGGCTCAGGCCCGCGGACCAGCGGCCGTCACGCTGCTCAAGCCGGCAGGTGTAGATGACCGGCACGAAGGACGCCGACACGGTGGCCGGGGCCGTCGTGACAGCGTCGCCGCGGTCGTGCGCGAGCTGGGCACGGGCCTCGGTGAGCCGCACGGCCAGCAGGAGCGCCGCGGAGACGGACAGCGCCGTGACCACGGCTCCCGCCGTGACCGCGGCGCGCAGGTGACGCCCGGCCGGCTGCTGCTCCGTCGTCGGGGGGTGTGCCGGTGTCGTGGAGAGGTTCTCGGTGGCGTCGGTGGTGACCACCCGTCCCTCCGCCCAGCGTTGGGCGGCGATCTCGTGCATCACCAGCAGCCGGGACGGATCGTCACCGCCGACGCGGGCCATCGCCTCGACGGCCTCCCGGGGCGGCAGAGACCTGCCGTTCAGATATCGCTGCCACGACTTCGCGCTGTACCCGGTCTTCGCGGCCAGTTGACGGGTGCTCAGTTCGCTGTGGTCCTTCAGTTTGCGCAATCGCACGATCAACTGGTGAACGTGTGGATGCAGTTCAGCAGGCAGCTCTTTCCAACGCGACATGTTCCCCCCGCTCGCGCCAGGGCCGCTGGTCTGGCCCCCCCGTGTCCCGGCCTCATTCTGCATCAGCTGTCACGGGGATCACAGAGCGGGCACGCAACCCTGTACGGCCCAGCCCTGGCGCGGAATCAGCCATTCCCTCTTGTTGTAGTCCCGCCGCAGTCCCGCCGCAGGGACTCGCGGGCGACATCCCCGCAGGTCAGTGCACGGGACGTCCCGGGATGAGGTCACTTCCGCGTCAGCTGTGGCTGAACACCACGCCGAACCCGCAGTCTCGTTGCGGAGCCGGCCGGTGCGGTCGGCTCCGACCAACGCACGTCAACGGAGGGGAACAGCATGCGAACTCTCACCAAGGCACTCGTCAGTGTCACCACCGCCGTCGGGATCGCCGCCGGCGGCCTGGCCACCGCGGGCACGGCCATGGCGGCTCCCGCGCCGGCCCAGCAGCAGGCGGCGAGCGCCAAGGCCGTCACGCCGCTCGCGGTGCAGAACCTGGGGCTGACCCGGGAGGAGGCCCGGAACGTCCAGCGCTGGCTGGCGACGCACTGGGACTACAACGACGCGATCGACGGGTACCTCGGCACCAACAGCTGGAAGGCGTTCCAGCGCTGCCTGGCGAAGTACTGGGGCTACGACGACGCGATCGACGGAATCGTCGGCCCCAACACGATCAAGGCGCTGCAGCGCCTGCTGAAGGCCAACGGCGACTACAACGGCGCGATCGACGGCAGCGCCGGCGACGGGACCAGGTCGGCGTTCAAGACGTGGGCCAACAGGCTCTGACGGACCAGCCCTCCCACGAACCCGCCGCGGCCCGTCCCCTCATGCAGGAAGGGACGGGCCTCGTGTGTCCCTCCGGTCCGCCCGGTGATCCGGACGAAACCGCCTGGCCGGCCCGCTCGGCTCGGCGTGCCACAACAAAAGGAATACGGGGAATCATGTCTCTTCGCAGCCGACTCACGCGCCGCGCGCGGGTCACTCTCATAGGTGTCGCCGCCGGAGGTGTCGCGGCCGCAATCGCCGTCACACCGTCGCTCGCCGACAGCGACTCCTCGGAGCTGGCGACGGTCGCCACCCAGAAGGAGACCGACTACGGGCCCGAGCCCGAGGCCGACAGCAAGCTCGTCACCCAGGTCAGCGAGCTGTCGACCATGGCTACGGCCACGCTCTCGGGCGACACGATGATCAACCGGGCCCGTACCTGGCTCACGGCCAACAGTGGAGGCCCGGTCCCCTACAGCATGGAGCGCACTTGGAAGGACGGCTACCGCCAGGACTGCTCCGGCTATGTCTCCATGGCGCTCGGGCTGGGGCAGCCCGGCCTGAACACCGTTGGGCTGGCCGACTCGCGCGTCACCACGCGGCTCAGCAGCGTGAGTCAGCTCAAGAAGGGTGACCTGCTGATCGACTACAGCACCACTGACGGCGATTTCCGTCACGTGGTGATCTTCGAGAAGTGGGCCGACACGTCGCACAGCGCCTACTGGGCGTACGAGCAGCGCGGTACGTACGGCACGACCCACCGCCAGCTCGCGTACGGGATCGGCAGTGACAACTACGACCCCTTCCGCCCGCTCAAGCTGGGTGACGGCGGTGGCGGCGGGCAGCTCCCGTCCCCGGGTGTCTCCTGGCCGATCCTCCAGAGCGGTTCCAAGGGTGCGGACGTGCGGTCCGCCCAGCAGCTGCTGACCGCGCGGGGCTACACGGTCGAGGCCGACGGCATCTTCGGCCCGAAGACCCGCTCCGCGGTGATCCAGTTCCAGGAGTCCCGGTCCCTGGCCGCTGACGGCGTCATCGGCCCGAACACCTGGTCCAAGCTGATCGAGACGGTGCAGTACGGCTCGTCCGGCCAGGCGGTGAAGGCAGCGCAGACGCAGCTGAACGTCTACGGCTACGGCCTCGCGGTCGACGGCGCGTTCGGCTCGAACACGAAGTCGGCGGCGGTCGCCTTCCAGGAGAACCACCACTTGCAGGTCGACGGCGTCATCGGCCCGGAGACCTGGCGCACCCTGCTCGGCACCCGCTGACACGAGCGGTCCCGGCGGCCGACCGACGGCTCCTTCCCACTGCGCCCACAGCAGGAAGGAGCCGTCGCTGTACATCCGTGGAGCCGATGGAAGCGTGGCAGTGTCCCGAGGGCTACTGGCTGGACACGGCACGCTCGTTCGCCGACTCGCCCATCTGGTCGGAGCAGGAGCAGAAGGAGGTCGCGGTACTGCGGAAGTGCGAACGCGAACTCGTCGGCGCGATCGTCACGCACGCGTTCTGGAGCGAGGTCGATGGACCCGAGCGGCCCGATGCCCGCTCCAAGCTCAAGCACGCCCTCGGCAGCGAGGACGGTGAGGGCCAGGAGGCGGCCTAGCCGTGGCGGACACGCCGCCCGAGCCGCCGAATGGGCCGACACTCCCGGCCACCCCTGGAAGACCAACTCACCGAGATCGCGCAGGAAGTGACCCTCCGCGGAGAAGCGGCCGAACGCAAGCGACTGGCAGACCTGGAAGCGGCCCGACAGCAGCGACTGCGCTGGGAGGCCGCGATGCAGCAGGCTCGCGTCGACTACGCCGAGGCATACCGCGTGAAGCATCTCGAAACCCAGGCGGAAGCATGGCACCACGCGACCCGGCTGGCCGAATACGTCGCCGCCCGAGCCCAAGTAGAAGCTCTGCCGCCCGGCCAGGAGAAGAGCACAGCCGAGGCATGGCTCGAGTTCGCCGACGCACATCTCGGGCGCCTGAACCCTCTCAGCACGACTCCCCAGCTACCCGATGTCCCAGAACCCCGTCCTGACGACCTGCGGCCCTTCCTCCACCACTGGAGCCCGCACGGCCCCAACTCCTACTGACTCGGCAAGGTTTCGGTAGAGCCCCCAGCCGGATCCCAGCCCTCGCGGGCTACCGACCTGCAGTCCAAGACACCTGACTCCACGTCAGAACGTGCGTCAAGCGTGCGTCAAACCTGCGCCGCATGCGTCAGGCGTGCGTCAAGATATCGCCTGTAACGCCCACAGCGCACATAACGCACACCGGCCGAACCTGCAGGTCAGGCGCCCTTTGCGGCAGGCTCAAGGATCGCGACACACTCAACGTGATGCGTCATCGGAAACAGATCAAACGCCCGAAGCATCCGCACCCGATAACCCCCCTCCCGGAAATACCCCAAATCCCGAGCCAACGCCGCCGGATCGCAAGCCACGTACGCGATCCTCCGTGCCCCCAGCGACGCAAGGTGCGCCACGGTGTTCCGGCCCGCCCCGGCCCGTGGCGGGTCCAGGACGATGAGGTCGACCTCGGTGATCCCCGTGCGCGGCAGGACCGACTCGACCTTGCCCTGCTCGATACGGACCCGGTCGAAGTCGGCCAGGTTGTGCCGGGCGTCCTCCACCGCGCGCTTGCCGGACTCGATGCCGAGGACCGCGCCCTTGTCGCCGAGGCGGTCGGCGAGGGCGCCGGCGAAGAGGCCCACGCCGCAGTACAGGTCGAGCGCCATCTCGCCCTTGCGCGGCAACAGGCCCTGCATGACCGCCGTCACCAAGGTGTCCGCGGCCTTCGGGTGGACCTGCCAGAAACCGCCGCTGCCGACACGGTAGGTGCGGCCGTCCGCGCGTTCGCGGACGAAGGGGCGGCCGTGGACACGGTGCGTACCGCCGTCCTTCTCGCCGACCCGCATCACCGACACCGGGCGGTCCAGCTCGACGATCGGAAGCCTCGCCCCCGGTCGGGGCGTCAGGATCACCTGGCGGTCCTGCGAACCCGTCGCCGCGATCGCCTCCACCGACGCCATGCCGGTCCAGTCCCGCTTCTCGATGCCCAGCTCGCTGACACCCTCCGCGGCGATCATGCAGTGGTCGACCGGCTCCACCTCGTGCGAACGGTGCCGGCGCAGACCCGCACGCCCCTCGGCGTCGACCGCGTACTGCACCCGCGTCCGCCACTGCGGCACCTGACCCGCGGGCAGCTTGTCACCCTCGGCCGGCATCACCGTGCCGTCCCAACCGACGTCCTCCGGCGTCAGCCCCGCGAGCCGCTGCAGCTGCTCGGCGACGACCTCGCCCTTCATCCGGCGCTGCGCCCCCGGCTTGGCGTGCTGCCAGTCGCAGCCGCCGCAGCGGCCGGGGCCGGCGAAGGGGCAGGGCGCCTCGATGCGGTCCTTGGCGGCCGACAGGATCTCGACCGCGTCCGCGCGCAGGAAGCGGTCACCTTCCTCGCCCTCGGTCACCCGGGCCACCACCCGCTCGCCGGGCAGCGTGTGCCGGACGAACAGGACCTGGCCGGCGTCGGTGCGGGCGATGCAGTGCCCGCCGTGGGCGACGGGGCCGATCTCGACCTCGTACTCCTCCCCCACCAGCGACTTCTTCGGTTCTGCCTGCATGGTGGGGTGACTCCAGATCGAGAAGGGGTACGGCCCTCGACCGACTGACTGCGGGGGGCCTGACAACAGCCCACCAGTCTACGTGCTCATGGCGCCCGTCAGCGCTGAGCCTCACTCTCCTTGGCCCGCTCCTGAGCCGGCCCCCGCCGCACCGCGCCCGGCGCGTTCCACTCCTGCCGCTTACGGGCCCGGACCTTCGCCGCCTCGGAGGACTGGAGCTGGTACGGCACCGAGGTCACCATGATGCCCGGCGTGAACAGCAGCCGGCCCTTCAGGCGCAGCGCGCTCTGGTTGTGCAGCAGATGCTCGTACCAGTGGCCGACCACGTACTCGGGGATGATCACCGACACGGCGTCGCGCGGCGACTCCTTGCGCAGGCTCTTCACGTACTCGATGATCGGCCGCGTGATCTCGCGGTACGGCGAGTCGAGCACCTTCAGCGGGACGTCGATCCCGCGCCGCTCCCACTCCTCGCGCAGCGCCTTGGTCTCCGCCGGGTCGACGTTGACGCTGAGCGCCTCCAGGGTGTCCGAGCGCAGCAGCTTGGCGTAGGCCAGGGCGCGCAGCGCGGGGCGGTGGATCTTGGAGATCAGGACGACGGAGTGCACCCGGGACGGCCGTACGCTGTCGTCGCTCGGGCCCTCGGGGGCGGCGAGTTCCTCGGAGACATGGTCGTAGTGACGGCGGATGGCCGTCATCGTCACGTAGAAGATCACCATGCCGAGCAGGGCGACCCAGGCGCCGTGCGTGAACTTGGTGACGAGGACGACGACCAGGACCAGCCCGGTGAAGAAGGCGCCGAAGGTGTTGATCGCGCGGGAGCGGATCATGTGGCGGCGCCGGGCCTGATCCGTCTCCGACGCCAGGAGGCGGTTCCAGTGGCGGACCATGCCGGTCTGGCTGAGCGTGAAGGACACGAACACGCCGACGATGTACAGCTGGATCAGCCGGGTGGAGTCGGCGCCGTAGATCCACACCAGGAGGATGGCCGCGCCCGCCAGCAGCACGATGCCGTTGGAGAAGGCGAGCCGGTCGCCGCGGGTGTGCAGCTGGCGCGGCAGATAGCGGTCCTGGGCGAGGATCGAGCCGAGCACCGGGAAGCCGTTGTAGGCGGTGTTGGCCGCGAGGAACAGCACCAGCGCTGTGGCCGCGGCGAGCACGATGAAGAAGAAACTTCCCTTGCCGAAGACCGCTTCCGCCACCTGGGTGATGACCGGGTTCTGGACGTAGTCCGCGCCGACCGCGACACCGTTCTGCAGCAGGTCGACGGCCGGGTTCTCGGCCATGCGGACGTTGGTCGCCATGGCGAGCCCGATGATGCCGCAGAACATCGTGACGGCCAGCAGGCCCATCGCCGCGAGCGTGGTCGCGGCGTTCTTCGACTTGGGCTTGCGGAAGGCCGGGACGCCGTTGGAGATCGCCTCGACGCCGGTGAGCGCGGCACAGCCGGAGGAGAAGGCACGCAGGAGGAGGAAGACGAGCGCGAACCCGGCGAGCCCTTGGTGTTCGGGCTTGATCTCGTACGACGCCGTGGGCGCCCGCATCGTGTCGTCCAGGACGAGCCCGCGGAACGCGCCCCACGCGATCATGATGAAGACGCCCGCGACGAACACGTACGTCGGGATCGCGAAGAGGCTGCCGGATTCCTTGACGCCGCGGAGGTTCATCAGCGTCAGCAGCACGATCACACCGACCGCGCACTCCACCTTGTGCTCGACGACGAACGGGATCGCGGAGCCGAGGTTCTCGATGCCGGAGGCGATGGAGACGGCGACGGTCAGGACGTAGTCGACGAGCAGGGCGCTGGCGACGGTGAGGCCCGCCTTGGGGCCGAGGTTGGTGGTGGCCACCTCGTAGTCGCCGCCGCCGCTGGGGTAGGCGTGCACGTTCTGCCGGTAGGAGGCGACCACCGTGAACATCAGCACGACGACCGCGACCGCGATCCAGGGGCTGAAGTGGTAGGCCGACACGCCCGCGATGGAGAGAACCAGCAGCACTTCTCCGGGCGCGTACGCCACGGAGGAGAGCGGGTCGGAGGCAAAGACGGGCAGCGCGATGCGCTTCGGCAGGAGCGTTTCCGCCAGCCGATCACTGCGCAGTGCGCGCCCGATAAGAATCCGCTTGGGCACGTCGGTCAGTTTGGACACAACAGAGAATCGTAGGCCCCCGGCCTGGAACGGAGCACATCCGGGTGAAATCGCGAGCGGCGCCGGGGTGAATTCCGTGCCGTGCTCGCGCCGGGCGGCGGGCCGGACGGCGTCCGCGTGCCTCCATGACCTGCGTCGGTACGCTCATCACATCCGGGAGACCTCATGTCGCAGACGACCGCTCAGCTCGTCGGGGCCCTCGTCTCGCTCGCCGGACTCGGCGCCCTGGCACTGGCCAGCCTGCGCAGCTTCACCCGCCGTTGAGGGTGGCGAGCGGGAGGACCCGACTCCCCGGTCGGTGTGTCGGAGCCGAAGGTTACGGTGGACCGAGGCACACGCGAGTCCACGATCCGTACCGCGCGGGATCATCCCCGGCATTCCCCGGCATGATGTTGCCCAGCGGTCCGCGACCGGCCCGCGCCTGTTGCCCGGCGAACCGAGAGAAGGATATGAGCACCACGTTCACGCAAGTCAGACGCCTCACGAGGAGTGCGGGGTAAGCGCCGTGCACATCGTCATCATGGGTTGCGGAAGGGTGGGCTCCGCTCTTGCCCAGACCCTGGAGCAACAAGGGCATACGGTCGCGGTGATCGACCAGGACCCCACCGCCTTCCGCCGGCTGGGCCCCGGGTTCGGCGGCCGCCGGGTCACCGGCATCGGCTTCGACCAGGACACCCTGCGCGAGGCCGGCATCGAGGAGGCGGGCGCCTTCGCCGCCGTCTCCAGCGGCGACAACTCGAACATCATCTCCGCGCGCGTGGCCCGCGAGATGTTCGGCGTGGAGAACGTCGCGGCGCGGATCTACGACCCCCGCCGCGCCGAGGTCTACCAGCGCCTCGGCATCCCCACCGTGGCCACGGTCCGCTGGACGGCGGACCAGATGCTGCGCCGGCTGCTGCCCTCGGGCGCCGAGCCGCTGTGGCGGGACCCGACCGGCGGCGTCCAGCTCGCCGAGGTGCACGCGTCCGCCGACTGGGTGGGCCACAAGATCAGCAGGCTGCAGGAGGAGACCGGCGTCCGGGTCGCGTTCCTCACCCGCCTCGGCGAGGCGATCCTGCCCACGTCGCAGACGGTGCTGCAGGAGGGCGACCTGGTGCACGTGATGATGCGCACCGACGAGGTCGACAAGGTCGAGGCGTCCTTCGCCAAGGGTCCCGAAGAGGAGGGCGGTCACTGATGAGGGTCGCCATTGCCGGTGCCGGTGCGGTGGGCCGCTCCATCGCGGGCGAACTGCTGGAGAACGGCCACGAGGTCCTGCTCGTCGACAAGGCGCCGACCGCCATCTCGGTCGAGCGGGTCCCGCAGGCGGAGTGGCTGCTGGCCGACGCCTGCGAGATCACGTCCCTGGACGAGGCGGCGCTGCAGCGCTGCAACGTGGTGATCGCGGCCACGGGTGACGACAAGGTCAACCTGGTGGTCTCGCTCCTGGCGAAGACGGAGTACGGCGTTCCGCGCGTCGTCGCCCGAGTGAACAACCCCAAGAACGAGTGGCTGTTCAACGAGTCCTGGGGCGTGGACGTCGCGGTGTCGACCCCCCGTCTGATGTCGGCCCTGGTCGAGGAAGCGGTCTCGGTCGGCGACCTGGTCCGCCTCCTCCGCTTCAGCCACGGCGACGCCAACCTCGTCGAACTGACCCTCCCGGAGGAGTCGGCCCTGGCCGGCACCCAGGTCGGCGACGTGGAATGGCCGCAGGACACGTCCCTGGTGACGATCATCCGCGGCACCCGCGTCCTCACCCCGTCCCGGGAGGACTCCCTGGAGGCGGGCGACGAACTGCTGTTCGTGGCCGCACAGGCCAGGGAGGAGCAGCTGGAGGATCTGCTGTCGGTGCGCCGCGAGGACGCGGCGGGCTAGCCGCTTCGCGCGATACGACGAGAAAGGGCGCCCCGAAATTTCGGGGCGCCCTTTCTTACCAGCCTGTCCGGCGTTTGAGGACGAGGCCCGTTCAGGGCCGAAGCTGGGGTCTGGGGGCGGCAGCCCCCAGTGACGGTCACACCAACGCCGGGTACTTACTCGGTCGAGCCGGCGGCAGCCTCCCGCTCCGCCTTCTCCGCCGCCTCCATCTCCGCGAACACGTCGATCGGCGCCGGCGCCTTCGCCAGGAAGACCCACGTGAGCCACACGGCCAGCAGGAACGGCGGAATCTTCAGCGCGACGAGCACCCAGCCCAACTGCGTGGTGTCCGCCCACCAGTACAGCGGAAAGAGAATCGCGCACTTGGCGAGCAGGATCAGCCCCCACGCCCAACTGGCCTTCGCGTAGGCCTTCTTGCGCCCGGGATTCCGCTTGCGCCAGGAGAGGTTCTCCTTGAACACCGGCCCGAGGATCAGCCCGATCAGCGGCACTCCGCACAGCGTCGTGATGATGTACGCGAGCCCCAGCCCCAGCGTGTAGAGCATGCCCGGCAGATAGAAGTCCTTCGCGTTGCCGGTCATCATCGCGAACACGACACCGAAGGCGACACCGAAGACACCGCTGAACGCGTGCTTGACGGTGTCCCGCATCACCAGGCGCACCACCACGAGCACCAGGGAGACCACCAGCGCGGCGATCGCCGACAGGTGGAGATCCTTGTTGATCGTGTAGATGGTGACGAAGAGCAGCCCCGGCAGCACGGTCTCGATCATGCCGCGCATGCCACCGAACGCCTCGAACAGCGCGGCCTCGGTCACCGCCCGGGCATCGCGCTCGGCGTCTGCGGTGGTGTCTTCGGTCGGCTTGTCGAGCGACGTCACCGGCTACTCCCGTCCAAGGGGTCTCAGTTCGTATTTCGGGTTGAACAGCACCCGGCGGCCTCTGCTCATGGAGACCCGG
The DNA here is from genome assembly GCF_028369295.1 of Streptomyces sp. HD. Lineage (GTDB taxonomy): Bacteria > Actinomycetota > Actinomycetes > Streptomycetales > Streptomycetaceae > Streptomyces. The sequence goes on along the minus strand of NZ_JAQMYP010000047.1, from coordinate 70,984 downwards.
CCCGATGCGATCAGCCGGCGCCCCGGCTCTATGCCGACGATGGAGCGTCTGCCGAGCCACACCACGTCCAGGGCGGCGGAGCCGTCGAACAGCTCGGCCTCCAGCGCCGGGACTCCCGCACGCGGCCGCAGGGTGACCGTGCGCAAGGTACCAGTAACCGTCACTATCTGTCGGTCATGGCAGTCACCGATCCTGGTGCATCCGGCCGTCTCGGCGTCCTCACGCAGCTCCTCGGACTCCAGGTCCTCCTGCGACGAGGAGAGCCGGTCGAGCATGCGCCGGAACCGGCCCACCGACTTTTCGGAACGAGGAACAGCACTCATGACTTGAAGCCTACCGGGGTGCACCGACACCGTCGTACCCGCGGTTCAGGCCCCCGAACCGACCCCGCCTGACCTGCTCATTTCTCGAACCGGTACCCCATCCCCGGCTCGGTGATGAAGTGCTTGGGATGCGACGGATCCGCCTCCAGCTTTCTGCGCAGCTGGGCCATGTACACCCGCAGATAATTCGTCTCCGTCCCGTACGACGGCCCCCACACCTCCTGCAACAGCTGCTTCTGGCTGACGAGGCGTCCCGTGTTGCGTACGAGGACCTCCAGCAGATGCCATTCGGTGGGGGTGAGCCGTACGTCCTTCCCGCCCCGGTTGACCTTCTTCGCGGCCAGGTCGACGGTGAACCCCTCGGTCTCCACCATCACGTCGTCCTCGCCGCCCCCGGTGGGTTCGGCCCGGCGGACGGCGGCCCGCAGCCGGGCCAGCAGCTCGTCCATGCCGAAGGGCTTGGTGACGTAGTCGTCGGCGCCCGCGTCCAGCGCCTCGACCTTCTCGTCGGAGGAGTGCCGGGCGGACAGCACCAGGATCGGCACCCGGGTCCAGCCGCGCAGCCCCCGGATCACCTCGACGCCGTCCATGTCGGGCAGACCGAGGTCGAGGACGACCACGTCGGGGTGGCGGGCGGCGGCGAGTTCGAGGGCGGTGGCCCCGTCGTGGGCCGCGTCGACCTCGTACTTGCGGGCCTTGAGGTTGATCACGAGGGCACGCACGATCTGCGGCTCGTCGTCGATCACCAGCACCCGGGTCATGTGGTCTGCCTTTCGGGTCGTACGGAGTGAGGGGCCTCGTCGGGGTGAAGAGGCCCGTCGGAGCGGCCGGGCTCCTCGGAGTGAGAGGGCTTTCCGGAACCGGGAGGTTCCCCGCCCCGAACGGCCGCTGCCTCTGCCCCAGCCGCTGCTGCCGCCGCCGCCGCCCGCAGGGTGAGCACCATGGTGAGTCCCCCGCCAGGTGTGTCCTCCGCGTTGAGGGTGCCGCCCATCGCCTCGGCGAAGCCACGCGCGACCGCGAGGCCGAGTCCGACCCCTGCCCCGCGGGGGGCGTCGCCGTAGCGCTGGAAGGGCGCGAAGATGCGCTCCTTGGCCTCGTCGGGGACGCCCGGCCCCCGGTCGACCACCCGGACCTCGACCCGGTCCGCGATGGCGCTCGCGGCGACGAGGACGGTGCTGTCGCCCTGGCTGTACTTGACGGCGTTCTCGACCAGGTTGGCCACCGACCGCTCCAGCAGCCCCGGATCCACGGCGACCATGGGCAGCGTCTCCGGAATGTCCAGCTCCACGCTGTCCTCCGGCACCCCGCCGAGCGCCATCGGCACCACCTCGTCGAGGTCGATGTCACGGATGAGCGGCGTGACCGTGCCGGTCTGCAGCCGGGACATGTCGAGAAGGTTCCCGACGAGGTGGTCGAGCCGGTCGGCGCCCTCCTCGATGCCCTCCAGGAGCTCCGCCTCGTCCTCCTCGGACCAGGCCACGTCGTCGGACCGCAGTGAGGAGACGGACGCCTTGATGCCGGCCAGAGGGGTACGGAGGTCGTGGCTGACGGCGGCCAGCAGCGCCGTACGGATCCGGTTGCCCTCGGCGAGCTCCTTCGCCTGGTCGGCCTCGCGCTGAAGGCGCTGGCGGTCCAGGACGACCGCGGACTGCGCGGCGAAGGCGGCCAGGACGCGGCGGTCCTCGGCGGGCAGCACCCGGCCGGTCAGTGCGAGCGCCATGTGGTCGCCGACCGGCACGTCCACGTCGGCGTCCTCCGGCCGCACCGGTGAGCGGCCCGTGCCGACGCTGCCCGCGCAGGTCCACGGGTCCATGTCGCCCGCCCGCTCCAACAGGGCCGCCGACTCCATGCCGAAGGTCTCCCGGACCCGCTCCAGGAGCTCCTCCAGGCCGGTCTCGCCGCGCAGCACGTTGCCGGCGAGGAAGGACAGGATCTCCGACTCGGCGCGCAGCCGGTTCGCCTGGTCGGTGCGGCGGGCGGCGAGGTCGACCACGGAGGCGACCGCCACCGCCACGAACACGAAGATCACGAGGGCGAGCAGGTTCTTCGGGTCGGCGATCGTGAACCGGTGCACCGGCTCCGTGAAGAACCAGTTGATCAGGATCGAGCCGACGGCCGCCGAGGCCAGTGCCGGAAAGAGCCCGCCGAGCAGGGCCGCCGCCACCGTCAGGGTCAGGAACAGCAGCATGTCGTTGGCGAGACCGAGGTCGGCGTCGACGTGGGTCAGCAGCAGGGTGAGCAGCGCGGGACCGCCGACGCCGACGAGCCAGCCCCCGAGGATCCGGGAGCGGCCGAGGCGTGCCCTGCGGGCCACGGGCAGTCCGCGCCCCTTGGCGGCCTCCTCGTGCGTGACGATGTGCACATCCAGGTCGGGGCCGGAGTCCCGGGCCACCGTGACGCCCACGCCGGGTCCGAGGACGTACTGCCAGCTCTTGCGGCGTGAGGAGCCGAGCACTATCTGGGTGGCGTTCGCCCCGCGCGCGAAGTCCAGCAGCGCCGCCGGGATGTCGTCGCCGACGACATGGTGGAAGGTGCCGCCGAGGTCCTCGACGAGGGTGCGCTGGACGGCGAGTTCCTTGGGGGATGCGGAGGTGAGCCCGTCGCTGCGGGCTATGTAGACGGCGAGCACCTCGCCGCCGGCGCCCTTCTCGGCGAGGCGGGCGGCCCGCCGGATCAGCGTCCGGCCTTCCGGACCGCCGGTCAGCCCGACCACGATCCGCTCCCGCGAACCCCAGATCTTCGACACCCGGTGATCACGGCGGTACTGCTTCAGATACTCGTCGACCCGGTCGGCCACCCACAGCAGCGCCAGTTCCCGCAGCGCGGTGAGGTTTCCGGGCCGGAAGTAGTTCGACAGGGCCGCGTCGACCTTGTCCGGCTGGTAGATGTTGCCGTGCGCCATCCGCCGGCGCAGCGCCTGGGGCGACATGTCGACAAGTTCGATCTGGTCGGCCCGGCGCACCACCTCGTCCGGCACGGTCTCCTGCTGCCGTACCCCGGTGATCGACTCGACGACGTCCCCCAGCGACTCCAGGTGCTGGATGTTGACGGTCGATATGACATCGATGCCGGCGGCGAGCAGTTCCTCGACGTCCTGCCAGCGCTTGGCGTTGCGGGAGCCGGGGATGTTGGTGTGGGCGAGCTCGTCGACGAGGGCCACCTGCGGACGTCTGGCCAGGACGGCGTCGACGTCCATCTCGGTGAAGGCGCCGCCCCGATACTCCAGGGCCCTGCGCCGAACCTGCTCCAGCCCGTGCAGCATCACCTCGGTGCGCCGCCGGTCGTGGTGCTCCACGAAGGCGACCACGCAGTCGGTGCCGCGCTCGGCACGGCGGTGGGCCTCGGACAGCATCGCGTACGTCTTGCCGACGCCCGGTGCCGCACCGAGGTAGATCCGAAGCTTGCCGCGTCCCATGGTCCCCATTGTGTTCTTGCCGGTGCCGCCTACGCAGCGTCGACCTTACGGCCAATAATCGCGACAAAAGGGGCCCGGTGCGGCGGCGGGAGCGTCTTTGACGCAACTCTGACGCTGCCGCCGCCATTAAGTCTCAGCTGGGGTTGTCGCCGTGAGTGAGGGTCTCCCACGCGACGAAGAGGTTGTTGCTGCCGGACGGCCGGTTGCGCTGATTGAGGGTCTCGGTGTTGGCCATGACATGGCCGAGCCGGTTGGCCAGGGCGTTGTGCCCGACCTCGGTGACCGGGCCGAGCCCGAGCTTCAGCGAGCCGCCGCACAGCCAGCCGGGCGCGGCCGTCCCGAGCTCGTACTTGGCCTGGAACCCGAGCGCGTGCCGCAGCCGCTCTCCGACGTCCGTGCCGTACAGGTCCTGCCCCTGGATCCGGCTGGTCTCCGCGACGTGGGAGATCGCGGAGATGCCGTACCCGGTGTGGGTGAGGTCGCGGCAGGTCTCCTGGGTGAGGCCGGTGACGAAAGTGCCCTGCCCCTGCCAGTACTTGACGATCTTGTCCCGGGTGTCGAGGTGCTGGCTCGGCACGGTCCTGGGCAGGTCGCCGTCGGAGGACAGGTAGACATAGGCGGCGGTGCGGGTGCGGAACTTCGCCATGGCCTTGTCGTACGACGCCTTGTCCTCCAGGAAGACGGAGATGCCGACGGCGGCCTCCATCATCGACAGCTCCCAGTTGCCGTTGGAGTTCGAGCCGTTGATGATCTCGGGCAGATAGACGTTGCGGAGCATGGTGGCGAAGCGGCCGGAGTTCGCCCAGTTCCCGGTGTACGTGTACTTGATGATCTCGGCGGCCCGAGGCCAGGAGGAGCCGGCCCAGCCGGTCTGCAGGGGCGCGTTGCTGTTGGTGTGGTCCTTGATCACCGCGGACCAGGCGTCCATCAGCTCGATGGCCTTCCTGGCGTGCCGCTCGTCGCGGGTGATGTACCAGGCGAGGGCCTGGGTGTAGGCGGCGATCGCGTCCTCGCGCTCGTCGGTGCAGCCGTGGTTGGGGTTCGAGTACGAGCCGCACTCGACGACCGCGCGAGGCTTGGGGGTGCGGTTCAGATCGGCGTACTTGCTCGCCGTCATCCGGTCGAAGGCGCCCTTCCAGGGCTGGGCGCCGGCGATGACCTTGGAGCGGGTGAAGTCCAACTGGCCCTTGGAGACGGCGACTCCGGGATGGACGAAGGTGGCGGGTGCGCCGTCGGCGGGCCGGGCGAGGACACCGGCGACGAGGGCGGCCGCGGCCGCGAGCAGAGCGGTTCTGCGCATGCGTGGGGGGCCTTCCGTTCTCGTATGTGAACGCGAAGCGCCTTTATGAACAGGCGCATTGGCCGGAGACGGTAGGTACAGACCAATGCGCCGTCAAGAGTTCACGCATGAGAAAGGGCCGTATCCCGTCGGGATACGGCCCTTGGAGCGCCCCAAAGGGGCGCGGGGAACTGCGCGACCAGCCACGACGAACCCGCAGGCAGCCGACGGCCTGTCCCGGCTCTTCCGCGGAGCGCTCAGCGCACCTCGGTGATCTCCGGCCCGCGCTGGAGCTGGCCCATGCCGCCGGAGAAGCGCGAACCCGCCTCCTCCTGCTGGACGCCCTCGGGAACCATCTGGGCGTCGTTCGGCAGCTGCAGGACGATCGGATCGCGGGGCGCCATCGGGCCCTCGCCGCGGACCACGACCGTGTCCCGGAAGATCTGCTCCAGCAGACCGGCCGCCTGCGGCTGCACCGCGCCCTGGCCCGAGATCACCCCGCGCAGGAACCAGCGGGGACCGTCCACACCGACGAACCGCACGACCTGGAAACCGCCCGTGCCGTCCGGCAGCTGCACCGGCACCTGGGCCCGCAGCTCCCAGCCGAGGGGCCCCTCGACCTCGTCGATGATGCCACCCTGCTGGGTGATGCCGGAGCCGATCTCCTCGCGCACCTCGCCCCAGATGCCCTCGCGCTTGGGGGCGGCGAAGGCCTGCAGCTGGATGGCGCTGTCACGCAGCACGACGGTCGCCGCGACGATCGCGTCGCCCGCGACCTCCACGCGCAGCTCCATGCCGTCGACGCCAGGCACGAGCATGCCGCCCAGGTCCACCCGGCCCTCGCCGGGCTCACGGACCTCGGAGCTGTCCCACGGCCCGTCGGGGCGCGGTTCCGGTTCGAGCCGTACCCGCTCGCGCGTGCCGTCGTCGTCCGCCTCAGTGTCGATGTCGACGACCTGCTCGGGCTCGCCGGCCGCGTCCTCGGCGGCACCCTTCTTCTTGCGACGTCCGAACACGTCACTGTCCTTCCCGGTCGGATACGACCGAAGCGTATCGATTCCCACCCGTTGCGCCGCCGTCGGCGGCCTGACCGCTTGTGCTGCTTGTGCCGCCCACCTCGGCATGGCCCCCGGTGGACCCGAAGCCCCCCTCGGCCCGTGCCGAGTCGGGAAGCTCCGCGACCTCCTGGAAGCGAACCCTCTCGACCTGCTGGACGACCAGTTGGGCAATCCGGTCGAAGCGCTCGAACCGCACGGTCTCATGCGGGTCGAGATTCACCACGATCACCTTGATCTCCCCACGGTACCCGGCATCAACCGTCCCCGGGGCATTCACGAGGGCGACACCGAGGCGGGCGGCCAGACCGGACCGGGGGTGCACGAAGGCCGCGTACCCCTCCGGAAGGGCGACAGACACCCCGGTGGGCAGTACGGCCCGCTCCCCCGGCTTCAGTTCGCTGCTCTGAGTGGTGCGCAGATCGGCTCCCGCGTCACCGGGGTGCGCGTACGTCGGAAGCGGTACGTCCGGGTCGACGCGACGGATCAGCACGTTCAGGGGGTCACGGCTCACGGGTTCACCTCGAAGGCACGGGCACGCCGGACCTGGTCCGGGTCGTCCATGGCGGCCCGGATCTCCTCGGGACGGCCGTTGTCGATGAAGTGGTCGACCTTCACCTCGATGAAGAGGGCGTCGGCGCGGACCGCCACGGGCCCCTCGGGACCGCCGATCCGCCCGGTGGCGGACGAGTAGATCTTGCGGCCCGCCACCGCCTTCACCTCGGCCTCCAGGTACAGCACGGTGCCCACCGGGACCGGCCGTACGAAGTCGGTCTCCAGCCGCCCGGTCACGGCGATCGTGCGCAACAGCCAGTTGAGGGAGCCGAGGGTCTCGTCGAGGGCACTCGCGAGCACACCGCCGTGCGCGAGCCCGGGGGCACCCTGATGGGCGGGCTGCACGGTGAACTCCGCGGTGATGCTGACGCCGTCCCCGGCCCGCGCCTCCAGGTGCAGTCCGTGGGGCTGCTCACCGCCACAGCCGAAACACTCGCCGTAGTGCGCGCCGAGAAGCTCACCGGGCACGGGAGCATCCGGGTGCCGCACGGGTTTCACGGCATCGGCCGGGGGCTTAAGAGCTGCGGAAGTACCTCTCACAGCCGCAGACCTTACCCGCGCGTCGGCGACAACCGGACACCGTGCCAAGCTTGGCTCCATGCAGCTCTCCGCCGCCCCGTACGAAGAACGTCTCACCGCCCCCCGTTCCTGGTGGCTGATCTCGTTCCTGGTCGGGCTTTCCCTGGCCCTGATCGTCCTGCCGTTCGGCACGCTGCCGATGCTCGTCGGTCTGGTCGGCGGCACAGCGGCGGCGGCCGTCGTGGCCAGTTCGTACGGCTCGATCCGCATCCGTGTGGTGGGTGACCAGCTGATCGCGGGCGAGGCGAAGATCCCCGTCCGGGCGCTCGGCGAGGCTCATGTGATGGACCAGGAGGAGGCCCGCGCCTGGCGCACCCACAAGGCCGACACCCGGGCCTTCCTGCTGCTGCGCGCCTACATCCCCACGGCCCTGCGCGTGGAGGTCACGGACCCCGAGGACCCGACGCCGTACCTGTATCTGTCCACCCGCGAGCCGGAGCGGCTGGCGGAAGCGATCAAGACGGCCAAGGCCTCGGTCTAGCAGAACCGTTCGGGCCATCACCGGCCCGGTCAAATCTTGCCCTGCCTGCCGTAAAGACTTCCGGCATCGAGAGAAACACCGCCGCGTGGGCGGCCGTCACGCCCCTCGGCCGCCTCCCAGCAGTCTGCGCCTGCGCGGCCGCACGAGGTCGTCCATCTCCAGCGGTTGCGCCGGGCGTTCCAGCGGGGGCAGTTGCGGCAACTCGTCCCACGGCACCTGCATCCTGCGCAGATCCGCGCGGATCCGTGCCGCGAGGTTCCTGGTGTCCCGGCGGTTCATGGCCGCGCCCACGGCGGCACCCACCAGGAAGGGCATGAGGTTCGGGAGGTTGCGGAGCGTGCGCTTCATGATCTGCTGACGCAGTTCCCGCCTCATCTGCCCGCCGAGCGCGGCGTTGATCGTCGCCGGCTTCATGGGGTCGATGCCGCGCTCCTCGGACCACGAGGACAGATACGCGATGCTGCGGGCCTTGAGATTGCCGGGCGGGCGTACGCCGTACACCTCGTGCAGCTCGGCGATCAGCTTCAGCTCGATCGCCGCCACACCGGTGATCTCGGCGGCCAGCTCGGTCGGCATCGCGGGCGGCACCGGCAGCATCGCCGCCGCGCCCACTCCCGCCCCGACCGTGGAGCTCGCGTTCGCCGCGCCGGTCACGAGCTTGTCCGCGAGTTGCTCGGGCCCGAGACCCGGGAACTGCCGGCGAAGCGTCGCGAGGTCACGTACGGGGATCCGCGGGGCGATCTCGATGATCCGGTCGGCCAGGTACCCGAGACCCGCCCTGGCGCGGCTGCCGCCCTTACGGACGCCTTCCCGGGCCTTCTCCCGGATCACCGCGACCCTGCGCCTGCTGACGGACGCGGGAACTGCCACGAGCGCCGGGACGTCAGTCTCGGACACGGCTTCGAGCGAGGCCCCCGTACTGGATGAGCCCCGCTCGTCGTCACGCGCGCCGTACGGGCCGTCGGACGGCCCTTCGTCCGCTCCCGACTCTCGGGAACGGCGCTTCCAAGGAGGGGTCGAGCCAGTCATGCCCGACCCGACCTCAGTCGCAGTCGCGGCAGATCGGCTGACCGTTCTTCTCCCGGGCCAGCTGGCTGCGGTGGTGCACCAGGAAGCAGCTCATGCATGTGAACTCGTCCTGCTGCTTCGGCAGCACCCGGACGGCCAACTCCTCGTTCGAGAGGTCCGCGCCGGGCAGCTCCAGGCCTTCGGCGGCCTCGAACTCGTCGACGTCAACAGCCGACGTCGACTTGTCGTTCCGCCTGGCCTTCAGCTCTTCAAGGCTGTCCGAGTCGACGTCGTCGTCGGTCTTGCGTGGGGTGTCGTAATCCGTTGCCATGTCGCTCTCCCCCTCTGGGTGTCTGCGGTGTCTCCAGCGCACGTAACGCGTGAGAGGCCGGACTTGTGCCCGACCCGAGGCGGAGATTTTGCCTCACATCAAGGTCTGTTACTCAATCGACACCCAACCGGACTCCTCAAGAGTGATCGGGTTGGATGGCGAACGGGACCGTACACGGTCCTAATGCCGCAGTTCAAAGGCGTCTCACCGTGTACTTCCCGTGATCAAGACCCTCGAAAACCCGGATTTTCCCGGCTTTCCGACAGGGTCCATGATCACTGAGAGTAGATGGCCTGAAATCCGCCCTTGTGATCGATCACACACGGGGCTGCTCGTGGTCTGTACAGAAAATTCCGCGCAAAGCGAACATCCCCGCGTTCCGGCTATGTGTCGGCGCACATGATCTCAGATCGGAAGGGTGACTCGCATGACGAGCCCTCCGCCCTCGCGTGGCTGCGCCGCGATGTGCCCGCCGTGCGCCCGGGCGACGGACCGCACGATGGAGAGCCCCAGGCCGACTCCCTTGTCGCTGCCCGTGCGCTCCGTACGCAGTCGCCGGAACGGCTCGAAGAGGTTGTCGATCTCGTACGCCGGCACCACCGGACCGGTGTTCGTGACGACCAGGACCGCCTGCCCGTGCTGGACCTCGGTGGTGACCTCGACCCAGCCGCCCTCCGGGATGTTGTAACGCACCGCGTTCTGCACCAGGTTCAGCGCGATCCGCTCCAGCAGCACACCGTTGCCCTGCACGACCGCGGGCTTCTGCTCGCCACGGATCACGACGCCCTTGGCCGCCGCCTCCGCGTGCACCTGGTCGACGGCCTGCTCGGCCACCTCCGCCAGGTCAACCGGTTTGCGTTCGACGATCTGGTTGTCGCTGCGGGCGAGCAGCAGCAGGCCCTCGACGAGCTGTTCGCTGCGCTCGTTGGTGGCCAGCAGCGTCTTGCCGAGCTGCTGGAGCTCCACCGGAGCGCCCGGGTCGGACAGATGCACCTCAAGGAGCGTGCGGTTGATCGCGAGCGGGGTGCGCAGCTCGTGGGAGGCGTTGCCGACGAAGCGCTGCTGGGCGGTGAAGGCCCGCTGGAGCCGCTCCAGCATCTCGTCGAAGGTGTCGGCCAGCTCCTTGAGCTCGTCGTCCGGTCCGTCCAGCTCGATACGGCGGGACAGGTCCGAGCCCGCCACCGCGCGGGCGGTGCGGGTGATCCGGCCCAGCGGGGACAGGACCCGGCCGGCCATCGCGTACCCGAAGGCGAAGGCGATGATCGCGAGGCCCAGGAGGGCCAGCAGGGAACGGCTGAGGAGATCGTCCAGGGCGACCCGGCGCTGGTCATTGATGCATGAGCTGATCGCGTCGTTGAACTGGGAGAACGTGAGGTTGTCGACCTTGATCGCCGGGCAGTTGTCGCTGGTGACCTGGAGCTCCTTGGCACCCACGATCTTGAACAGTGGCTCGTTGCCCGTGTTGATCGCCTGCGCGGCCAGCAGATAGATGATCGACAGCAGCAGGATGCCGGCGATCAGGAACATGCCGCCGTAGAGCAGCGTGAGCCTTATCCGGATGGTGGGGCGCAGCCAGGGGAAGGAGGGCTCCACCCTGCGGGGGTCCCAGGTGGGCTTGGGGGGCGCCTGGGGAGGCGCGGGAGTCGCTGCCATGGTGATCAGATCCGGTAGCCGGAGCCGGGCACGGTGACGATCACCGGCGGTTCGCCCAGCTTGCGGCGCAGCGTCATGACGGTGACCCGTACGACGTTGGTGAACGGGTCGGTGTTCTCGTCCCAGGCCTTCTCCAGCAGTTGCTCCGCCGAGACGACCGCGCCCTCGCTGCGCATCAGCACTTCCAGGACGGCGAACTCCTTGGGTGCGAGCTGCACCTCCTTGCCGTCCCGGAAGACCTCGCGGCGGTTCGGGTCCAGCTTGATGCCGGCGCGCTCCAGGACGGGCGGCAGCGGCACGCTCGTACGGCGGCCGAGGGCACGCACGCGTGCCGTCAGCTCGCTGAACGCGAAGGGCTTGGGAAGGTAGTCGTCGGCGCCGATCTCCAGTCCCTCGACCCGGTCGCTGACGTCGCCGGAGGCCGTGAGCATCAGCACGCGCGTGGGCATACCGAGTTCGACGATCTTGCGGCAGACGTCGTCGCCGTGCACGAGCGGGAGGTCGCGGTCGAGGACGACCACGTCGTAGTCGTTGACGCCGATGCGCTCCAGGGCGGCCGCACCGTCGTACACGACGTCGACGGCCATGGCCTCCCGGCGCAGTCCGGTGGCCACCGCATCGGCGAGCAGTTGCTCGTCCTCGACGACGAGTACGCGCACGTCGCTTGTCCTTCCTGTGTCCACCCGCGTAGCGCACTTCCGGCGCGCGGGCAGGGTCTTGTTGCTGGGGTTTCCTGGCCTCCATCCTGCCCTTTTCCGCCATAAGTCGGCGGTAAGACGGGTGAGCGGACCATGCAGGGCGGGTGTGAGGCCGGGGAATGCGAGATTTTCTCTTCCGGTTGAGGTTTCCGTGGAAGAGAGCGGGGGGAGGACGGCTTGTACACCCCGCGATCACGCTCTGCTTGTGCCGCACCACCATGCGGTACGAGTCGATCCGCTTTCCGCAGAGCGGGTGTGGGTGTCCGGCGCCGTCGCCGCCCAGCACGGGCAGCGCTGGGCATCTACCGGAGACGTGATCGCCCCTTCCGATCGGCACACCCCCGTGCCACCGACCCACGACCCAGGACGAGGGGGCGCAGCATGGACGCATTCACCGCAGGACTTCTGCAGCGCATAAAGGCGACCGAGTCCGACCTGACGCGGGCTCGTGACGAGGGCGACGACTTCCTCGTCGAGGTGGAGCAGGGCGAACTCGACGACCTGCGCCGCCTCGCCGCCGAGCACGGTGTGGAAGTCAGCGCCTAGCGTCTGACCGGCTCGCAGAGCGGCAACGGGCCCCCGGCGAATCCAGCGCCGGGGGCCCGTTCTGCGTCGGGGCGGGCGGGTCGGCCCGCACACCGTCCGTCGGGGTCAGTCGTGCCAGGCTCCGAAGTCCTCCAGGAGCTGCTGGAGGGGCTCGAACACCCCCGGCGTGGCCGCGACCGCCAGATCCCGTGACGGCCGCTCTCCGGGCCGTCCCCCGGTCAGCGCGCCCGCCTCCCGGGCGATCAGGTCCCCGGCCGCCACGTCCCAGGCGTTCAGCCCGCGCTCGTAGTAGCCGTCCAGGCGCCCCGCCGCCAGGTCGCACAGGTCGATCGCCGCCGAGCCGCCCCGCCGGATGTCACGCAGAAGCGGGATCAGCCGCTGGGCCACGTCGGCCTGATGGGTGCGGACCTCGGTGACGTAGTTGAATCCGGTGGAGACCAGGGACTGCTCCAGCGGCGCCGTGGGCCGGCACCTGAGCCTGCGTTCCCCGTCCCACGCTCCCGTCGCCCATGCGCCCAGGCCGCGGACCGCGTGATACGTCTCCCCGCGCATGGGGGCCGCGACGACCCCCACCACCGTCTCGCCGTCCTGCTCGGCGGCGATGGAGACGGACCAGGTCGGCAGTCCGTAGAGGTAGTTCACCGTGCCGTCGAGCGGGTCGATCACCCAGCGGACGCCGCTCGTGCCCTCGGTGGAGGCGCCCTCCTCGCCGAGGAAGCCGTCGTCGGGGCGGTGCTCGGCGATCAGGCTCGTGATCAGCTTCTCCGCCGCGATGTCCATCTCGGTGACCACGTCGATCGGGCTGGACTTGGTCGCCGCGACGGCCAGGTCGGCCGGGCGGCCGTCACGGAGGAGTTCGCCCGCGCGACGGGCCGCCTCCTGGGCCAGGGCGAGCAGTTCCGTGTGCAGGGCGTCGGTCACGGGGCTCCTCATGCGTAGGGGCTGTCGGCGCCCGCCGCGGCGGGCCGGGGCGCGCGGGCCGGGCAGCAGCCGACCGGGCACAGGTTGTGGCTCGCGCCGAGTCCGCCGAGGAAGCACGGAGTGACCTCTTCCGCGCGCTCCACGGCGGCGCGCTCCAGGACGAGGTCGCGGATCGCCGCGGCGAACCTCGGGTCGTCGCCGACGGTGGCGGAGCGGCGCATCGGCAGGCCGAGCTCCTCGGCCTTGGCCTTGGCCTCCGTGTCGAGGTCGTAGAGGACCTCCATGTGGTCGGAGACGAAGCCGATGGGGGCGATCACGACCGCGGGGACGCCCGCCTCGTGCCGCTCCTCCAGGTGGTCGCAGATGTCGGGCTCCAGCCAGGGGATGTGCGGGGCGCCGGAGCGGGACTGGTAGACGAGCTGCCAGGGGTGGTCGACGCCGGTGCGCTCACGGACCGCCTCGGCGATCAGCCGGGCCGCGTCCAGGTGCTGCTCGACGTACGCGCCGCCGTCGCCGTGGTCCTCGACCGGGCCGGAGGCGTCCGCGGCGGCGGTCGGGATGGAGTGGGTCGAGAAGGCGATGTGCGCACCCGCGCGGGCGTCCTCGGGAAGCTCGGCCAGCGATTCGACGACGCCGTCGATCATCGGCTCCAGGAAGCCGGGGTGGTTGAAGTAGTGCCTCAGCTTGTCGATCTTCGGCAGCTCCACGCCCTCGGCCTCCAGGGCCGCCAGCGAGTCGGCGAGGTTCTCGCGGTACTGGCGGCAGCCCGAGTAGGAGGCGTAGGCGCTGGTGGCCAGGACGAGGATGCGGCGGCGCCCGTCGGCGGCCATCTCGCGCAGGGTGTCCGTCAGATACGGCGCCCAGTTGCGGTTGCCCCAGTAGATCGGCAGATCCAGGCCGTGCTCGGCGAAGTCCTTGCGGAGGGCGTCCAGCAGGGCGCGGTTCTGGTCGTTGATGGGGCTGACTCCGCCGAACTGGAAGTAGTGCTCGCCGACTTCCTTCAGGCGTTCCTTGGGGATGCCCCGCCCGCGGGTGACGTTCTCCAGGAACGGGATCACGTCGTCCGGGCCCTCGGGGCCGCCGAACGAGAGCAGGAGCAGGGCGTCGTAGGGGGTGGCATCGCGCACGTCTGGCATGGGTCGATCCTGTCATCCGGTACTGACAGGCGGGAAACGGCGGGGTGACCGCCCGGGTTCCCGGTTCGTCCGAGGGGGTGCGTTAGGGTCACCTAACTCGTAAGCTGTATCGGCCATCCACGCGCCTTACTGAGTGGCCCCGAACTGCCGTGAGTCACCCCGAGTTGCCCCGAGCTGCCGCAGTTCCGCCACTCCCGCCCGACCGGAGACCCTCGTGCCCAGCCCCTACCTCGCCCTGTTCGCCGTACCCGGCAGCAAGGCCTTCTCCGCCGCGGGCCTCCTCGGCCGGATGCCGCTGTCCATGATGGGCATCGGCGTGGTGACGATGGTGTCGCAGCTGACCGGGCGGTACGGCCTCGCCGGTGCCCTGTCGGCGACCATCGCGCTCTCCGCGGCCGTGGCGGGACCGCAGGTCTCCCGGCTGGTCGACCAGCACGGGCAGCGGCGGGTGCTGCGTCCGGCGACGCTGATCTCGCTGGCCGCGGGGGCCGGGCTGCTGTTCGCCGCGCACTACGGGTGGCCGGACTGGGTGCTGTTCGTCGCCTGCGTCGGCATCGGGTGCGTCCCGAGCGTCGGGGCGATGATCCGCGCCCGCTGGGCCGCGCTCTACCGGGGGACGCCTCAGCTGCACACCGCGTACTCCTTCGAGTCCGTGATCGACGAGGTGTGCTTCATCTTCGGGCCGATCATCTCGATCGGCCTGTCCACGGCCTGGTTCCCGGAGGCCGGGCCGCTGCTCGCCGGCTGTTTCCTCGCGGCCGGTGTCTTCTGGCTGACCGCTCAGCGCTCCACCGAGCCGGCGCCGCATCCGCGCGAGAAGCAGGGCGGCAGCTCGGCCCTGCGCGCCCCCGGGCTTCAGGTGCTGGTGGCCACCTTCGCGGCGACCGGAGCGATCTTCGGGTCCGTCGACGTCGTCACCGTGGCCTTCGCGGACGAGCAGGGGCACAAGAGCGCCGCGAGCGTGGTGCTCGCGCTGTACGCGGCGGGCTCCTGCGCGGCGGGCCTCGTCTTCGGGCTGTTGCGCTTCAAGGGGGCTCCGGAACGCCGTTGGCTGCTGGGCATATGCGCCATGGCCGTGAGTATGATCCCCCTCCTACTGGTCGGAAACTTGCCGTTTCTGGCCGTGGCGCTGTTCGTTGCGGGCATGGCCGTCGCTCCCACGATGATCACCACCATGTCCCTGATCGAAGAGCACGTACCACGCGCGCAACTGACCGAGGGCATGACCTGGGTGAGCACCGGGCTCGCGGTCGGGGTCGCGCTCGGCTCCTCCGTGGCCGGCTGGGTGATCGACGCGGCCGGCGCGGACGCCGGGTACGGGGTTCCGGCGGTGTCCGGGGCCGCCGCGGTCGTGGTCGGTTTCCTGGGGTACCGCCGGCTCAGCAGGCCGGCTCCGCGTCGGGGAGGCACCGTTGAGCAGCACAGCGAGCGGGAAGAACGGCACGTGGCGTAACTGGGGCGGCAACGTCGCCGCCCGTCCCGCGCGGGAGGTCGCTCCGGCCTCGGTCGAGGAGCTGTCCGCGGCGATACGCCGGGCCGCTGAGGACGGCCTGAAGGTGAAGGCGGTCGGCAGTGGGCATTCGTTCACCTCCATAGCCGCGACCGACGGTGTGTTGATCCGCCCTCAACTGTTGACCGGCATCCGCAGCATCGATCGCGATGCCATGACCGTCACGGTCGAGGCCGGTACCCCGCTCAAGAGACTCAACATGGCTCTGGCGCGCGAGGGCCTGTCGCTCACGAACATGGGCGACATCATGGAGCAGACGGTCTCCGGCGCCACCAGCACCGGCACCCACGGCACGGGCCGCGACTCGGCCTCGATCGCCGCTCAGATCACGGCGTTGGAGCTGGTAACTGCCGACGGGTCGGTGCTCACCTGCTCCGAGAAGGAGAACCCGGAGGTCTTCGCGGCCGCCCGGATCGGTCTCGGCGCACTCGGCATCGTCACCGCGATCACGTTCGCCGTAGAGCCGATCTTCCTGCTCTCCGCGCGCGAGGAGCCGATGCCGTTCGACAGGGTCCTGGCGGAGTTCGACGAACTCTGGGCCGAGAACGAGCACTTCGAGTTCTACTGGTTCCCGCACACCGGCAGCACCAACACCAAGCGCAACAACCGCAGCGCGGGCCCGGAGAAACCGGTGGGTCAGGTCGCGGGCTGGTTCGAGGACGAGTTCCTCTCCAACGGCGTCTTCCAGGCGGCCCAGTGGGTCGGCCGCGCGGTGCCCGCGACGATCCCGACGATCGCTCAGCTCTCCAGCAAGGCACTGTCCTCGCGGACCTACACCGACATCCCCTACAAGGTCTTCACATCGCCGCGCCGGGTGCGCTTCGTGGAGATGGAATACGCCGTTCCGCGCGAGGCCGTCGTCGAGACGCTGCGCGAACTGAGGGGAATGATCGAGCGCTCCGGCCTGCGGATCAGCTTCCCCGTCGAGGTGCGCACCGCCCCGGCCGACGACATCACCCTGTCCACCGCGTCGGGCCGCGACAGCGCCTATGTCGCCGTCCACATGGTCAAGGGCACGCCATATCAGCGGTACTTCACCGCGGCCGAGCGGATCCTCACCGCGCACGGGGGGCGGCCGCACTGGGGCAAGGTGCACACGCGCGACGCCGAGTACTTCGCCCAGGTGTATCCGCGCTTCGGTGAGTTCACCGCGCTGCGGGACCGACTGGATCCCGACCGTCTGTTCCAGAACGACTACTTGCGCAGGGTGTTGGGGGCGTAGCCGACGCGGTGAACAGGGCGGAATCCATTCGTTCCGTTTCTGCGGATTGCGTGAAGTACGCCACGTCCAAGATCGGCGAGCCGCTCAACGGACGGCCGGGTCACGCTTCTTGCCAGAAGTTGGGCGGCGCGCCAATCCACGCACGTGGCCCAAATGGAGTACTGTTGCGAGCCCTGGGTCCGGTCTCCCGCCAGGGCGTCCGCGACCTTCAAGGACCGCCGGGAGGGGGCTAGTTGCACAGGGTGACGGAGTTGGTCACTTAGCGTTGCGAATAGGTAACCGTGCCATAACGGCGATCCAGGGCCCGCGCCCGACACGCCGGGCAACTCGGCAAGGTTGTGGCAGGCTGCACCCGGGCAGGCCACACTCGACTAGCGGAAGCAGCGACGCACGTGACGTCGGCAGGCACCACCCGGGAGGTCCCCATGCCCGAACTGCGTGTCGTGGCCGTCTCGAATGACGGCACACGGCTGGTGCTCAAGGCTGCCGACGCAACGGAGTACACCCTTCCGATCGACGAGCGGCTGCGGGCCGCCGTGCGCGGCGACCGGCCGCGCCTCGGTCAGATCGAGATCGAGGTGGAGAGCCATCTCCGCCCCCGTGACATCCAGGCGCGTATACGCGCTGGTGCCACTGCGGAAGAGGTCGCTCAGCTCGCCGGCATCCCCGTCGACCGTGTACGGCGCTTCGAGGGCCCCGTGCTCGCCGAGCGTGCCTTCATGGCCGAGCGGGCCCGCAAGACCCCCGTCCGCCGCCCCGGTGAGAACGCCGCGGGGCCGCAGCTCGGTGAGGCCGTCCAGGAGCGGCTGCTGCTGCGCGGCGCCGACAAGGACTCCGTGCAGTGGGACTCGTGGCGCCGGGACGACGGCACCTGGGAAGTGCTGCTGGTCTACCTGGTGGCGGGCGAACCGCACTCGGCGAGCTGGACCTACGACCCGCCCCGACGGCTCGTCCAGGCCGTCGACGACGAGGCGCGCTCGCTGATCGGTGAGTCCGACGACCTCGCCGCGCCGGAGCCCAGCTTCCCGTTCGTGCCCCGCATCGCCCGGCTTCCGCGCGAGCGTTCGATGGACCGCGCCCTGGAGACCGCGCGGCCGAGCCTGCCCGCCCCGGCCCCCGAACCGGTCGAGGAGACCGCGGAGGAACGGGACTCGCTGACCAGCCTGCTGGAGGCGGTGCCCAGCTTCCGCGGTGACCTGGTGGTGCCGGAGCGCCCGTCCGAACCGGAAGCGGAGGAACCTCCCGCCGAACCGGCCGCGGAGGAGCCTCCCGCCCCGGCCGCCTCTGCGGGGTCCGCCTACGCGGACGTCCTCATGCCCCGCTCGGTCGGCAGCCACCGTGACCGCCTCATCGGCGCCACGGACCGCCAGGCCGAAGCGGACGGCGTCCGCCCGGGCCGCCGAGCCGCCGTCCCGAGCTGGGACGAGATCGTGTTCGGCACGCGCAGGAAGAAGCAGGAGTAGTCGGTCGTACGGCTGTGGATACGGCCGAATGAGCATGAGGGCCGCGTCGGCTGCGACGCGGCCCTCATGCATGCCGTTCCGGCTCTGCCCGCCCTACTGCGGGTCCGGCCCCACGGCCACCGGACGCGACGGATCCGACGACCACTCCGACCAGGAGCCGACGTACAGCGCCGCCGGGATCCCCGCGACCGCCAGCGCCAGCACCTCATGGGCGCCGGAGACGCCCGAGCCGCAGTACACGCCGACGTCCGTGCCCTCGGACGCGCCCAGCGTCTTGAAGCGCGCCGCGAGTTCCTCGGCAGGCAGGAAGCGGCCGTCCGCGGCGACGTTGTCGTTCGTGGGCGCGGACAGGGCACCCGGGATGTGGCCGCCGACCGGGTCGATCGGCTCGACCTCGCCCCGGTACCGCTCCCCCGCGCGTGCGTCCAGCAGCACCCCGGACCGGGCGAGCGCCGCGGCGTCGTCGGCGTCGAGCAGTCCCGTCGCCCCCGGCACCGGCTCGAAATCGCCCGCCGCCGGAGTCGGGACGGATGTCTCCAAGGGGCCCTCCCAGGTCGGCAGCCCACCGTCGAGGACCCGTACCTCCGGGTGCCCCGTCCAGCGCAGCAGCCACCACGCGCGGGCCGCCGCCCAGCCCTGTCCGCCGTCGTACACGATCACCGGCGTCCCGGACGACACGCCCGACCGGCGCATCGCCGCGCCGAATCCGGCCAAGTCCGGCAGCGGGTGACGCCCGCGCGAACCGGGCGTGGAGGCCAGCTCCCTGTCCAGATCGACGTAGACCGCGCCGGGAATGTGTCCGGCCTCGTAGGCCTTGCGGCCGTCGAACGGGGGCTCACCAGATGTCTTGGCCAGGGTCAACTGCCAGCGGACGTCGAGCAGCACCGGCGGGTTCTCCCCCGTCAGCGCGCTCGCGAGTTCGGATGCGGAGATGATGGCGTTCATGGCCACCATCCTTGCGCACGGGGTGGCCGCATCGCCCGGCTCCGGATACTCTGCCCGCCGGACAGGCCCGATCACGAGGCGTACGGGATCGGGCACATGCTGTACAGCCGATCGACATCCGTCGGCAATCGCACGGAAACGGGCGGTAAATCGCACACCGGGCATCCTCCGGGCGCCGGCCGTCGTGCGCGGCGTGCCCGCAGCGCGCGCGGCCACGGGTGGTGCGAGCATCGGCACGGGGGCCGGGGACGGCGGAAGCGACACGGCCACCACGAGGGGCCGAGGAGAGAGTGACGATGACCGAAGCACGGGGGTCGGCCGGCCCGAACGGCGCGACGCACCTCCGGCACGCGCCCGGCACACCCTGCTGGGTGAGTCTGATGGTGCACGGGCTTGCCGCGACCGAGGAGTTCTACGGAGCCCTTTTCGGCTGGGAGTTCCAGCCCGGCCCCCAGCAACTCGGCCCCTATGCGCGGGCCCTGCTCGACGGCCGTGAGGTGGCCGGTATCGGCCAGTTGCCGCCCGACCGCCATCTCCCCATCGCCTGGACGCCCTACCTCGCCTCGAACGACGTGGACCTGACCGCGGAGACGGTACGGCTGTGCGGAGGCACCGTCGGGGTGGGCCCGCTGGATGCCGGCGAGGCCGGCCGGATGGCGATCTGCTCCGACCCCGCCGGCGCCGTCTTCGGCATCTGGCAGACGGCGGCCCACCTCGGCACGGCCGTCACGGGCGTGCCCGGCACCCCCGCCTGGAACGAGCTGCTGACCTTCGAGTCCGTGAACGTCGCCAAGTTCTACGAGACCGTGTTCGCCTACGAGGAGGAGCCCGAGGTCTCCGCGGACTTCGACTACGTCACCCTGCGCATCGACGGCCGCCCGGTGGCCGGCATCCACGGCGTCGGCCACGCCCTGCCCCGTGACCGGGGGCCGCACTGGATGACGTACTTCGAAGTCGCCGACGCGGACGAGACGCTGGCCCGGGTCGTCGGCCTCGGCGGCCATGTCCTGCGGCCGGCTCACGACAGCGCCCACGGCCGGGTGGCGACGGTGGCGGATCCCGAGGGAGCCCGGTTCTCCGTCATCGAGAACCCACGCTGACGACGGCCGAGGGCCGGGCCCCGGTTCAGGCCGGCTGCACCGGCAGGACGTCGGGTGACAGGGCCGCGGCCCGTGCGCTGGCGGCCGTCATACGGCGCCGGTGGTGACGGCGGCACAGGACCTCGTAGCCGACGGCATCCGCCTGGTTGACGTCGCCGACGACCACCTGGGCGCCCTCGACGACCATCGCGCCGCCTATCGTGCGGGCGTTGTGCGTGGCGCGGGCGCCGCACCAGCACAGGGCCTCGACCTGGAGCACCTCGACGCGGTCGGCGAGTTCCACCAGGCGCTGGGAGCCGGGGAACAGCTTGCTGCGGAAGTCGGTCGTGATGCCGAAGGCGTAGACGTCGAGTCCCAGGTCGTCGACCACACGCGCGAGCTGGTCGATCTGCTCCGGGGTGAGGAACTGGGCCTCGTCGGCGATGACGTAGTCCGCGCGGCCGCCCCGGGAGAGCCGGTCGACGACGTAGGTGTACAGGTCCGTGCCGTCCTCGACCTCCACCGCCTCGGTGACCAGGCCGAGCCGCGAGGACAGCTTGCCCTCGCCCGCACGGTCGTCCCGGGTGAAGATGATGCCCTGCAGACCACGCGCCGAACGGTTGTGCTCGATCTGGAGAGCCAGCGTCGACTTCCCGCAGTCCATCGTTCCGGAGAAGAACACCAGCTCGGGCATGTTGAGTTGAGCACCTTTCGGTGAGCGATCGGTCGTGCGGTGACGGACGGTTCGGGGCGGGCAGGCGTCAGGAGCGTACTTCGAGCAAGGGGACCAACTGCTCGGCGGGGGTCATCGAACCGTGGTTGCCGACCATCACCGACTCCTTCGGCTCCCGCTCGGACGCGATGATCAGGACGTCGTCCCGCGCGGCCGCGATCACGTCGCCGAGCCGGAGGTACACGCGCTCGTCGATCCGCGGCCCGAACCAGCCCGCCGCGATCGCCTCCTCCCGGGAGGCCACCCAGAACTGCTCGCCGAGCACCTCGCGCCAGCAGGTCAGGACGTCGTTCGCGGCGCCGGGCACCGCGTAGACGTGCCGCGCCCGGCCCTCGCCGCCCAGCAGGGCGACGCCGGCGCGCAGCTCCCAGTCCTCGTCGAAGTCGATGCGGTGCTCTTCGTCGAAGAGCACGTCGATCATGCCGTGGTCGGCGGTGACGTAGAGCGCGGTGCGCGGCGGGAGCTGCTCGGCGAGGCGCTGGACGAGTCGGTCGACGTACATGAGCTGGCCGCGCCAGGTGTCCGAGTCGACGCCGAAGCGGTGGCCCGCCCCGTCGAGTTCGGCGTAGTACGTGTAGACCAAGGAGCGGTCGCCCTTGGCCAGTTGCTCGGCCGCGAGGTCCATGCGCTCCTCGCCGGTCAGCCGCCCGAGGAACGTTCCTCCACTGAGCGCGACCCTGGTCAGCGGGGTGTTCTCGAAGGTGGGCGACGACACCTGGGCGGCGTGCACGCCCGCCCGGTGCGCCAGCTCGAAGACGGTGGGATACGGCTGCCAGGCGCGCGGCGGCGTCCACGGGTTCCAGCGCAGCTGGTTCATCAGCTCGTCGGTCTCCGGGTTGCGCACGGTGTACCCGGGCAGGCCGTGGGCGCCCGGCGGCAGACCGGTGCCGACCGAGGCGAGGGAGGTCGCGGTGGTCGCCGGGTAGCCGGCGGTGATCGGGCGTCCGGTGCCGCCGCGCGAGCTGCTCAGCATCGACGTCATGAACGGCGCGTCCTCGGGGTGCGCCCTGAGCTGTTCCCAGCCGAGGCCGTCGATCAGGAAGACGCAGTTACGGTCGGCGGGGCTGAGCTCTCCGATCGCGGCGGTCATGCCGGGTACGGCCATGCCGGCGGCCAGGGTGGGCAGCAGATCGGCGAGCGAGCCGCTGCCGTACTCGGGGAGGGGCGCGGAGTCGACGGCGAGAGGTTCCGGGTGGGAGTCCCAGGTGGCGGGCTGGATCATCTCAGCGGGTGATGTCCGCGGTCGCCTCGGAGAGCGCCTGAGCGAAGGAGAGCGCCTGACGCACCGTCTCCGGACCGTCGCCGGCCTCGCTGACGCGCAGGCTGAGATCGTCCGCCGTGGAGTTGCCCGTGTAGCCGTGGTCGGCCTCGCAGTTGGGGTCGCCGCAGGCGGCGGGCTCCAGGTCGATGCGGGAGACGGCGCCCCAGCCGATGGTCAGCACGACCTCGCGGGGCAGTGTGCCCGGCTGGTACTGCTCCGGGTTGGCGACGACCCTGCTGAGCACGACCGACGAGATCCGGCCGAGCTTGACCGACTCGGTGGACGTCGTGGCGTAGGGCGTCGGGGAGGTGCTGTCCGCGGCCTGCTCGTCGGTGTGGCTGACGATGAAGCGGTTGCCGGTGAGGACGAGGACGGTCACATGCCGCCGCACCTCGTTCTGGTCGAACGTCGTCTCCTGGTGGACCAGGTACGACCGGATGGGCTCGCCGCCCACGGCGGCCTCCACCGCCTCGGCCACGAGGGCCGGGTAGTAGCCGCTGCGTTCGATCGCCGCACGCAGCCCCTGGGTCGTCGTACTGGTCTTGGCCATGATGCCCATCCTACGGGGGCGCACTGACTGCGAGGCACCGCTCACGCCGGTCTTCGCCACAGTTCCGGTGCCGGTTCAGTAGGTGGGGAGGGTGCGGGGGCCGAGGTCGTCACGGGCGGGCGGCGGTGCGAGGCGGACGGAGGCGCCGAGCACGCTCAGGCCGTGCGTGGCGACGACGACCGGTTCCAGGGTGACGGCGACGACCTCCGGATGGTCGTCGACCAGGCGCGACACCCGCAGCAGCAGTTCCTCCAGGGCAGGTGTGTCGACGGGGGTGGAGCCACGCCAGCCGAAGAGGAGCGGTGCCGTCCGGATCGACCGGACGAGCGAGGTCGCCTCGCGGTCGGTGACCGGGATCAGCCGGTGCGCCGTGTCCCCGAGCAGCTGGGAGGCGGCTCCGGCGAGCCCGAAGGACAGCACGGCACCGGCGGCCGGGTCGATCACGGCCCGTACGACGGTGTCGACGCCGCGCGGCGCCATGCTCTGCACGACCGGCCTGAGCTCCTCCGGCTTCCCGAACAGCGCGGTCAACTCGGCGTACGCCCGCCGCAGTTGCTCCTCGTCCGCGAGATCGAGCCGTACGCCGCCGAGGTCGGCGCGGTGGCGCAGGTGCGGGGCGGTGGCCTTGAGGGCGACGGGGTAGCCGAGGATGCGGGCGGCGTCGGCCGCCGCGTCGGGGGTGGGGGCGTGCAGGGCGCGGTGCACCTGGATGCCGTACTTGCCGAGCAGGTCGCAGGTCTCGTCGGTGCCGAGCGTGAGCCCCTGCCCGCGCGCGAGCAGCCCGTCGATCAGCCGGGCGGCGCCCTTCTCGTCGATGTCCTCGTACTCGGGCACCCGGCCGGGGTCGGCCGCCTCGCGCCGCCACTGGGAGTACTTGACGGCTTCGGCGAGGGCACGGACGGCGCGCTCGGCGGCGGGGTAGGCAGGGATGAGTCGCGGGGTGTGGTCGGAGGTGTCCGACTGCTCGGGCGGTGTCTCGGCCGGAAAGTCCAGGGGGCGGAACGGGTGGGCGCGCGTCGCGGTGCCGGGCGCCTTGGGACGTGCCTGTGGTGCGGTGCTGGCCGCGGCCGACAGTGCCTCCGCGAGCCCGCCGAGCTCGACGTGCACCACCAGCACCGGCTTCCCCGGTACCCGCTCGGCCGCCGATCTCAGGGCCTGAGCCAGCTCGGCGTCCCCGGTCGAGGCGTCCCCGATCGCCGGGATCGCGGTGACGACGACCGCGTCGCAGGTGTCGTCGGCCAGTGCGCGCGACAGCGCCGCGTGGAAGTGCGCCGCCGACGCCCCGGTGGTCAGATCCAGGGGCGGCAGCGGCCGCAGGCCCTCCGACAGACAGGCGTCGTACGTCAGCAGCCCCAGCGACTCGGAGTTCCCGAGGATCGCCACGCGCGGCCCGGCCGGGAGCGGCTGGCGGGCGAGCAGCAGACCCGCGTCCACCAGCTCGGTGATCGTGTCCACCCGGATCACGCCGGCCTGCCGCAAGAGCGCGGACACCGTGGTGTGCGGCAGCCGCGTGGCCCGTACGGCGTGCCCCTGCGGTGCCGCACCGCCGTGCCGGGCCCCCTGCACCACGACCAACGGCTTCGCCGCCGCCGTTCGCCGGGCGAGGCGGGTGAACTTGCGCGGGTTGCCGATGGACTCCAGGTACATCAGGACGACGTCGGTGTCCGGGTCGTCGTACCAGTACTGCAGGACGTCGTTGCCGGACACGTCGGCGCGGTTGCCGGACGACACGAAGGTCGACACACCGGTGACGCCGGTCACCCCGCCGCCACGGCGGTGCAGCCGGGACAGCAGCGCGATCCCGATCGCCCCCGACTGCGCGAACAGCCCGATCCGGCCGGGCCGGGGCATCTCGGGGGCCAGCGAGGCGTTCAGCCGTACGTCGGCGGAGGTGTTGATGACGCCGAAGGCGTTCGGCCCGATGATGCGCATGCCGTACGCACGCGCGTGCCGTACGAGTGCCCGCTGGCGCTCCCGCCCGTCGGGCCCGCTCTCGGCGTACCCGGCGGAGAGGACGACCAGCCCCTGCACGCCGTGCTCGCCGCACTCGGCGACGACATCGGGGACGTACTCGGCCGGTACGGCCACCACCGCGAGGTCGACGTGCTCCCCGATCTCCCCCACGGAGCGGTGCGCGGGCACCCCGTCGAGCTCCTTGAGGTCCTGCGGGAACGCCTTGTTCACCGCGTACAGCCGCCCCGTGAACCCGGCGTCCCTGATGTTGCCGAGGACACCGCGGCCCACCCCGCCGGGCGAGCGGCCGACGCCGATGACGGCGACGGAGCCGGGTGCCAGCAGCCGCCGTACGGACCGGGCCTCGGCTCGCTGCTCGCGCGCGTACTGCACGGCGAGTGAGCGGTCCGTCGGCTCCAGGTCGAACTCCAGGCGCACGACGCCGTCCTCGAAGCTGCGCTTCTGGGTGTACCCGGCGTCCGTGAAGACCTTGATCATCTTGGTGTTGGCGGGCAGCACCTCGGCGGCGAACCGGCGGATGTCGCGCTCGCGGGCGACCGCGCCGATGTGTTCGAGAAGCGCGGAGGCGACACCGCGCCCCTGGTGGGCGTCCTGGACGAGGAAGGCGACCTCGGCCTCGTCGGCGGGTGCCGACGCGGGCATTCCGTCGGCGCCGATCCGGTCGTAGCGTACGGTTGCGATGAACTCGCCGCCCACCGTGGCCGCGAGTCCCACCCGGTCCACAAAGTCGTGGTGCGTGAAGCGGTGGACGTCCTTCGCGGACAGTCGCGGGTAGGGCGCGAAGAAGCGGTAGTACTTCGACTCGTCCGACACCTGCTCGTAGAAGCTGACCAGGCGCTCGGCGTCATCAACGGTGATGGGGCGGATGCGCGCGGTGCCGCCGTCGCGCAGCACCACGTCGGCTTCCCAGTGGGCGGGGTACTCGTGCCTGTCCGAGGCGCTCTGCATGGGGCCCAGGTTACGGCTCGCGTACGACAACGGCGCGAGGCAGTCTGTGGAGGACGTTACGTGGGGTCGAGGCCGCGACCCGACGGTCACCGCGGGAGGGGCGTTTTGTCCCTCCCGGCATGCTTCACGGGTGTGGGAAACTGGTCTAGACAACCCTGAACACCGAAGGGCAGCATCACATGGCTGAGCGCCGCGTCAACGTCGGCTGGGCCGAGGGCCTCCACGCCCGCCCCGCTTCCATCTTCGTCCGGGCCGCCACGGCCGCAGGTATCCCGGTGACGATCGCCAAGGCTGACGGCAACCCCGTCAACGCGGCTTCCATGCTGGCTGTCCTGGGTCTGGGCGCCCAGGGCGGCGAGGAGATCGTCCTCGCCTCCGACGCCGAGGGTGCGGACGTCGCCCTCGACCGTCTGGCGAAGCTGGTCTCCGAGGGCCTTGAGGAGCTGCCCGAGACGGTCTGAATGACCTGAGCGGGACTCCGCAGCAAGCGGTGAAGCCGCGTCCACCTTTCCGGCGGGCGCGGCTTCGTCGTTTTCGTGCGGGCGGCCGACGGGTTTCCGTACGGCGGCCGACGGAATTTCGGGTACCCGAAAAAGGGCAGCGGAAATTCCCCGCCACCGAATATCCCCTCTTTGTATACGGCCCCCGTGTTAATGCCGCAGGCTCGGCATGTTTACGGGATGTTGCGAATTCCTCACACGCTCCGCGCGGTCACCGCCGGAGCCGAACCGCAGCCGGTGCACGGAGGTCGCGCGCTCGGTGTGCAGCGTGGTGATCGCGCGGGCGCGTTCGCCGTCGCCGCGCGCCACCGCGTCCACGATCGCGCCGTGCTCGGTCCAGGACTCCACCGGGTCGACCGGGGTCTCCACGGCGTACATCCAGGCGATCTTGTGGCGCAGCTGGGTCAGCATGGAGGTCAGGGCGGGGCTGCCGGAGGCCTGGGCCAGCGTCTCGTGGAACCAGCCGCCCAGGGAGCGCAGGTCGTCGCTGTTCCCCCGCCTGGCCCGCTCCTGCCCCAGTCTGACCAGGCCGCGCAGGACCTTCAGATGGGCCTCGGTGCGCCGCTGGGCGGCCCGGGCGGCGCCGAGCGGCTCCAGGAGCGTGCGCATCTCCAGCAGGTCGGCGGCCTCCTGCTCGGTCGGTTCGGCGACGCACGCGCCCGCGTGCCGCCGGGTCACCACGAAGCCCTCCGCCTCCAGGGTGCGCAGGGCCTCCCGCACGGGGACGCGGGAGACGCCGTACCGGCGTGCGAGGAGTTCCTCGGTGAGCCGGCCGCCACGCTCGTAGACACCGGCGACGATGTCGTCCCGGATCGCCGTGCACACCGAATGCGCCGGAATACGCATGACCGACCTCCGCCTTAATCCCCGTGAAACGTCGACGAATGACGTGTGTTCAGTGACTCTATTGCAACCGGCCGGAATTTCCGACGGCGGGCCGGAATCCATGGATATTTTTTGGTCAGCCGATCGTCTCCGAAACGCCGAAAGCCCCGGCTCGGGGAGCCGGGGCTTCGAGGGGCGTGCGTGTCAGATGTTCACGCCGTGCGAGCGCAGGTACGCGACGGGGTCGATGTCGGAGCCGTACTCCGGCGAGGTCCGCGCCTCGAAGTGCAGGTGCGGGCCGGTGACGTTGCCGGTGGCGCCGGACAGGCCGATCTGCTGGCCCGGGGTGACGGTCTGACCGACCGAGACGCCGATGGACGATAGATGGCCGTACTGGGTGTACGTACCGTCGTTCATCTTGATCACGATCTGGTTGCCGTACGACCCGCCCCAGCCGGCCTCCACGACGGTGCCGGAGGCGACCGCGTGCACGGAGGTGCCGCTGGCGGCGTGGAAGTCGACGCCGGTGTGGCTGCCGGAGGACCAGACGGCGCCGCCGGCCTTGTAGCCCGTGGATATGTACGAGCCGGCTATCGGGGCGACGTACGACAGCAGCCGCTTGCGCTCGGCCTCGCGGGCGGCGCGCTCCTTGGCCTCACGCTCCTGCTTGGCCTTCTCGGCCGCCTTCTTGCGCGCGGCCTCCTCGGCGGCCTTCTTCAGGGCCGCGGCCTCCTGGGCCGCCTCCTCCTGCGCAGCCGCCTGGTCGGCGATCTGGTCGGCGATCGAGTTGTCGATGGTGATGACCGGGATGAGGCCGGTCTGCTCGGCGGCGGGTTCGGCGGCAAGCGCCGGAGCGGCCAGAGTGCCTATGACACCGGTGGCGGTGAGAGCGGCGACGCCCGCCGCGCGGGCGGTGGTGCGCTCGAACCGGCCGGGACGACGATGCTTCCCGGAGGCGCGGTTCTTCCCGGTGGCGCAGGTGAACGCCATGTAGAGGCTGGTCCTTTCCTTCCCTCTCGCCTACCGGGTTAGCTGACGGGTTCGGAGCAGGAAGGTCTCCTACGGGCCCCCTCGCGGTCGCGCGGGCGTCCGATTCACCCCAGGGACTTCGATGGGTCCCCGGCTCCCCTGGCTCGCGCCGTACGGGGACTCGGCGATGGCTGTCCGGTGCCGCGGGCGCGGCGCACTGCCTGACGGACAGCCCGGAAGACGCTAAACGGGACATCTTTCAATCCCCAAACGGATCACGGGTTTTGTAGCGCATCCCACAGACCAGACAGGCAACCTCTCCCCTAATTCGGGCATAAAGGGGCCCCGGTGACCGGTGAGTCACCAGGGCCCCTGCGCGCGTGCCGTCGCCCGGCGCCGTGCCTGTCCTCTATTCGGCCGCCACGACGGTGACTTCGCCGATGCCGAGGGCCTCGACGGGCCCGCGGATCTCGGCGGCGTCACCGACGAGGATCGTCACCAGTCGGTCCACCGGGAAGGCGCTCACGGCCGCGGCGGTGGCCTCGACGGTGCCGGTCGCGGCCAACTGCTGGTACAGCTTCGCCTGGTAGTCGTCGGGCAGGTGCTGCTCGACCTGGTCGGCCAGGGTGTTCGCCACGGACGCGGCGGTCTCGTACTTCAGCGGCGCCACCCCGACGAGGTTCTGTACGGCGAAGTCCCGCTCGGCGTCGGTGAGCCCCTCGCCGGCGACGCCGCGCAGGACCTTCCAGAGGTCGTCCAGGGCCGGGCCGGTGTTCGGGGTGTCGACGGAACCGCTGATGGCGAGCATCGACGCGCCCGTGCCGTCCGGGGCGGAGCGCAGGACCTGCCCGAAGGCGCGCACGCCGTAGGTGTAGCCCTTCTCCTCGCGCAGGACTTTGTCCAGGCGGGAGGTGAGGGTGCCGCCGAGGCAGTACGTGCCGAGCACCTGCGCGGGCCACACGCGGTCGTGCCGGTCCGGGCCGATCCGGCCGATCAGCAGCTGCGTCTGGACGGCTCCGGGGCGGTCCACGATGACTACGCGGCCGGTGTCGTCCGCGGTCACCGGCGGGACCGGCCGCGGCTCGGCCGGGGAACCGGTCCAGGCGCCCAGGGTGTCGCCGAGCAGGGCGTCGAGGTCGACGCCGGTGAGGTCGCCGACGACCACCGCGGTGGACGTGGCCGGCCGGACATGCCGCTCGTAGAAGGCGCGTACGGCCGCCGAGTCGATGTTGCCGACCGTCTCCTCGGTGCCCTGGCGCGGGCGGGACATGCGCGAGGTAGCCGGGAACAGCTCCTTGGAGAGCTCCTTGGCGGCACGGCGCGAGGGGTTGGCCAGCTCGTGCGGGATCTCGTCGAGCCGGTTGCGCACCAGGCGCTCGACCTCGGCGTCCGCGAACGCGGGCGCCCTGAGGGCGTCGGCGAGCAGACCCAGCGCCTTGGCCAGACGGGAGACGGGCACTTCGAGGCTGACGCGCACACCGGAGTGGTCGGCGTAGGCGTCGAGGGTGGCACCGCAGCGCTCTAGCTCGGCGGCGAACTCTTCGGCGGTGTGCTTGTCGGTGCCCTCCGAGAAGGCGCGCGCCATGATCGTGGCGATGCCGTCCAGGCCCTTCGGCTCGGCGTCCAGGGGCGTGTCCAGGAGCACCTCGACGGCGATGACCTGCTGGCCGGGGCGGTGGCAGCTCAGGACCGTCAGGCCGTTGTCCAGCTTGCCGCGCTCGGGCGCCGGGAACGCCCAGGGCCGGGCCGCGCCGGCCTGGGGCTGCGGGTGGAAGTCCATGCTGGCGAGCTCGGTCACTGCGCCGACTCCTCGTTCTCGTCGGTGGTCTCGTCGGCCTCGGCTGCGGTCGGCTCGTAGACGAGCACCGCGCGGTTGTCGGGGCGCAGGCGGGCCTTGGCGATCGCCTGGACCTCCTCGGCGGTGACGTCGAGGACGCGCTGTACGGCGGTGAAGGCGAGCTGGGGGTCGCCGAACAGGACGGCGAACCGGCACAGTTCGTCTGCGCGGCCCGCGACCGTGCCGAGCCGGTCCAGCCACTCGCGCTCCAGCTGGGCCTGGGCGCGCTCCATCTCCTCGGCGGTGGGGCCGTCCTGCGCGAAGCGGGCGAGCTCCTCGTCGACGGCCGTCTCGATGACGGGGACCTCCACGTCGCCGGAGGTCTTCACGTCCAGCCAGCCCAGGGAGGGCGCCCCGGCCAGGCGCAGCAGGCCGAAGCCGGCCGCGACGGCCGTACGGTCGCGGCGGACGAGGCGGTTGTAGAGGCGGGAGGACTCGCCGCCGCCGAGGACGGTCAGCGCCAGGTCGACGGCGTCGCACTCGCGCGTGCCGTCCTGCGGGAGCCGGTAGGCGGCCATCATGGCGCGCGCGGGCACGTTCTCCTCGACGACCTCGCGCAGCTGCTCACCGATGATGTCGGGCAGCGAGCCGTCGCGCGGCTCGGGCTTGCCGTCGTGGGCCGGGATGGAGCCGAAGTACTTCTCGACCCAGGCGAGCGTCTGCTCCGGGTCGATGTCGCCGACGATGGACAACACGGCGTTGTTCGGCGCGTAGTAGGTGCGGAAGAACGCGCGCGCGTCCTCCAGGCTGGCCGCGTCCAGGTCGGCCATCGAGCCGATCGGCGTGTGGTGGTACGGGTGTCCGTCCGGGTACGACAGCGCGGTCAGCTTCTCGAAGGCGGTGCCGTAGGGGACGTTGTCGTAGCGCTGGCGGCGCTCGTTCTTGACGACGTCCCGCTGGTTCTCCAGGCCCTCCTCGTCGAGCGCCACCAGCAGGCTGCCCATCCGGTCGGCCTCCAGCCACAGCGCGAGCTCCAGCTGATGGGCGGGCATGGTCTCGAAGTAGTTGGTGCGCTCGAAGCTGGTGGTGCCGTTCGGCGAGCCGCCCGCGCCCTGGACGAGCTCGAAGTGACCCGTGCCCTTCACGCTGCTGGAGCCCTGGAACATCAGGTGCTCGAAGAGGTGGGCGAGTCCGGTACGGCCCTTGACCTCGTGGCGGGAGCCGACGTCGTACCAGAGACAGACCGCGGCGACCGGCGTGAGGTGGTCCTCGGAGAGCACCACACGCAGGCCGTTGGCCAGGCGGTGCTCCGTCGCGGTGAGGCCGCCGGATTGTGCCTCCGGTGTGGCCGTGTGACCCATGGGCAAGGTGTCCTTCCGGTCGCGTGCACTGCGTTGTGCCGAGCAGTTCGGCTTAAAGTTCCTGCCACTGTATGCAGCGTCCGAAGGGTCGGCGAAGTTCCCGGTCAGAACGCCGTGCCGGTACGACGGCGAACGTGGACCGGGGCAGCTGCGCGGGAGGGCGCTCCGGCACGTCGCCTCCGACCTCCCCGACGAGTGCCCGGTCGGCCGCCGCGCCCCTCGTCCACGGCGGCGGGCCGGTACCCTGCGATCACTCCGGGGAGTGAACGGTCGCGCGGCGCGGACTTGCCGCCATGGATCCGTGCGCGTCTCTGCATCGGATGCGCGCGCAGGAGCAGGGGCGTCGGCGACACTTCTCGGACCCCGGCCGCGAGCCCAACAACGGGTCCTGGTCGGTGGTTGTCAGTGCCGCGGTCCACAATGGTCCGCGTCAGACCCGTCAAACGCTCGCGCGACCAGAAGACAGAAGGAGCCGGCAGCGATGGCCCGCCGCAGCACGAAGACCCCGCCGCCCGACGACTCGTACGAGGAGAAGATCCTCGACATCGACGTCGTCGACGAGATGCAGGGCTCCTTCCTTGAGTACGCCTACTCGGTCATCTACTCCCGCGCCCTGCCGGACGCCCGTGACGGCTTGAAGCCCGTGCATCGCCGCATCGTCTACCAGATGAACGAGATGGGCCTGCGCCCCGACCGCGGCTATGTGAAGTGCGCCCGCGTCGTCGGCGAGGTCATGGGTAAGTTGCACCCGCACGGCGACGCGTCCATCTACGACGCCCTGGTGCGCATGGCCCAGCCCTTCTCGATGCGCGTCCCGCTGGTCGACGGCCACGGCAACTTCGGCTCGCTGGGCAACGACGACCCGCCGGCCGCCATGCGGTACACCGAGTGCCGGCAGGCCGCGGCGACGAGCCTGATGACCGAGTCGATCGACGAGGACACGGTCGACTTCGTCGCCAACTACGACGGCCAGGAGCGGGAGCCCTCGGCCCTGCCCGCCGCCTTCCCGAACCTCCTCGTCAACGGCTCCTCCGGCATCGCCGTCGGCATGGCCACGAACATGCCGCCGCACAACCTCGCCGAGGTCATCTCGGCCGCCCGCCATCTGATCCGCCACCCGAACGCGGATCTGGACACGCTGATGAAGCACGTCCCCGGCCCCGACCTGCCCACCGGCGGCCGGATCGTCGGCCTCTCCGGCATCCGGGACGCCTACGAGACGGGACGCGGCACCTTCAAGATCCGCGCCACGGTCGAGGTCGAGACCGTGACCGCCCGGCGCAAGGGTCTGGTCGTCACCGAGCTGCCGTTCACGGTCGGCCCGGAGAAGGTCATCGCCAAGATCAAGGACCTGGTCGGCTCGAAGAAGCTCCAGGGCATCGCCGACGTGAAGGACCTCACCGACCGCGAGCACGGTCTGCGCCTGGTCATCGAGATCAAGAACGGCTTCGTGCCGGAGGCGGTCCTGGAGCAGCTGTACAAGCTGACGCCGATGGAGGAGTCCTTCGGTATCAACAACGTCGCTCTGGTCGACGGCCAGCCCCTCACCCTGGGTCTCAAGGAGCTCCTGGAGGTCTACCTCGACCACCGCTTCGAGGTCGTACGGCGTCGCAGCGAGTTCCGCCGCAGCAAGCGACGCGACCGCCTTCACCTGGTCGAGGGCCTGCTCACCGCGCTGGTGGACATCGACGAGGTCATCCGTCTGATCCGCTCCAGCGACAACAGCGCACAGGCCAAGCAGCGCCTGATGGAGCGCTTCTCCCTGTCCGAGGTCCAGACCCAGTACATCCTCGACACGCCGCTGCGCCGACTCACCAAGTACGACCGCATCGAGCTGGAGACGGAGAAGGACCGGCTCAACGAGGAGATCGCCGAGCTGACCCGGATCCTGGATTCGGACGCGGAGCTGCGCAAGCTGGTCTCGTCCGAACTGGCCGTGGTGGCCAAGAAGTTCGGCACCGAGCGGCGCACGGTCCTGCTGGAGACGGCGGGCTCACCGGTGGCCGCCGTACCGCTGCAGGTGGCGGACGACCCGTGCCGGGTGCTGCTGTCCTCGACGGGTCTGCTGGCCCGTACGGCGAACGGCGACCCGTTCGCGGAGGACGGCGAGGCGAGGCGTTCCAAGCACGACGTGGTCGTCTCGGCGGTGCCGGCCACGGCCCGCGGCGAGGTGGGCGCGGTGACGTCCACGGGCCGTCTGCTGCGGATCAACGTCGTCGATCTGCCGCAGCTGCCGGAGACGGCGTCGAGACCCAACCTCGCGGGCGGCGCACCGCTGTCGGAGTTCGTCTCGCTGACGGACGGCGAGACCGTCGTCTGCCTGGCCACGCTCGACGAGTCCTCCCCTGGCCTGGCCCTCGGCACGGAACAGGGCGTCGTCAAGCGGGTGGTGCCCGACTATCCGTCCAACAAGGAGGAATTGGAGGTCATCACCCTCAAGGAGGGTGACCGGATCGTCGGCGCGGTCGAGCTGCGCACCGGTGAGGAGGACCTGGTCTTCATCACGGACGACGCGCAGCTGCTGCGCTACCAGGCCGCGCAGGTCCGCCCGCAGGGCCGGCCCGCCGGCGGCATGGCGGGCATCAAGCTCACCGAGGGCGCGAAGGTCATCTCCTTCACCGCGGTGGATCCGGCGGTCGACGCGGTGGTCTTCACCGTCGCGGGCTCGCGCGGCACGCTGGACGACTCCGTCCAGACGACGGCCAAGCTGACCCCGTTCGACCAGTACCCCCGCAAGGGCCGCGCCACCGGCGGCGTCCGCTGCCAGCGGTTCCTGAAGGGCGAGGACTGTCTGGCCCTGGCCTGGGCGGGCCCCACTCCGGCTCGCGCCGCGCAGAAGAACGGCACCCCGGCCGAGCTCCCGGACATGGACCCGCGCCGCGACGGCTCGGGCGTCTCACTGCCCAAGACGGTGTCGGTGGTGGCCGGGCCGGTCTAGGCCGACAGGTCGTCGAGGCCCTGCTCGTCAGGGTCTTGTACGTAGCGCAGGACGCCCCACATGCCGTGCTCGTCGGCGTGTGGGGCGTCGCTCTTGCACGCCTCCAGTTCCTTGGCCAGGGCGGTGGAGTCGATGCCGGAGCCGATGAGGACGAGCTGGGTGAGGCAGGTGCCGGCTTCGGTGCCGGTGCCGGGCCACGGTTCCGGGTAGAAGCGCAAGAAGGGCCCGACGGCGTGCACGGCGTAACGGTTCGCGGCGTCGTACGGGCCGAAGTCGACGTATCCCTTGATCCGGTACAGCCCCTCCGGCCTGCTGTCCAGGAACGCCATCAGCCGGCGCGGGTCGAGAGGCGGTTCGGAGACGAAGGACAGGCTGTCGTAGGCGGTGTGCAGATGACCGTGGTGGTCGTCGCCTTCGGTTCCGTCGGCGCCGTCGCCGGTGTGCTCGTGCAGGTCGTCGAAGGACAGCTGCCCGATGCGCTCCTCGCTGGGCCGACAGTCGAAGAGGAACTCGGGGTCGATACGGCCGTAGGTGGCGGGGACGACGGCGGCGCGTTCGGCGAGATCGCGGACCAGTCCGAGGACCCGCTCGCCGTCCGCCGCCCGGTCGAGCTTGTTGACCACGACGAGGTCGGCGAGGGCGAGGTGCCGGTCGACCTCGGGGTGCTTGGCGCGCGTGTCGGCGAACTCGGCGGCGTCGACGACCTCGACGAGACCGCCGTACACGATGCCCTGATGCTCACTGGCGAGCACCATGCGCACGAGCTCCTGCGGCTCGGCGAGCCCGCTGGCCTCGATGACGATGACGTCGATGCCGGTGGCGGGGTGGGCGAGCCGCTCCAGGTAGACGTCCAGCTCACTGGCGTCGACCGCGCAGCACAGACAGCCGTTGCCGAGGGAGACGGTGGAGTCGCCGAGTGCGCCGGCGACGGCCATGGCGTCGATCTCGATGGCGCCGAAGTCGTTGACGATGGCGCCGATACGGGTGCCTCCGCTGCGGTGGAGGAGGTGGTTGAGGAGGGTGGTCTTGCCGGAGCCGAGGAATCCGGCGAGTACGACGACCGGAATCTGCTGCGGACCAGGGCTCGGCTGACTCAACGTGCGACCTTTCTCACGCCGACGGGTGCACCGGCTCGCGGCTCGGCGCGTGTACGAGGATTGAATGCCGACCCAGGATACGAGCCGGAATAATCACCGCGAAGTGAACGATTGTTAGCAGCACTTGCCGGGCAGACGTTGGTCAAGGCGCCGGAGCGTGCGACCCTCGCTTCCCTCTGTGCGCCTCCTCTCCGCCTCCCCGCCGATCAGAGCCGCTCGGCATTCTGGGAGACGGCAAGCGCCGCCCACCGCTCGCCGGTCCCCTCCCGTCGACCCGCACCCCGACGACCGGCGGACGGCCGCCTGATCGGGGGTAGTTGACATGGTCACACGGAAGCACTCGGCGAGGAGGCTGGGCTCCGCCGCACTCAGCCTGCTGCTCGCCACAGCGACGCTGGCATCGCGTCAGCGTCGTCGCGACGCGACACGGCTGGAGGAGCGGCGACTGGCACTTGAGGAGCTGGCGGTCCGCCGCAAGGCGTTGGCCCATCAGCAGCGGATGCACTGGGAGCTACTGGCCAGGGCGATCGACGATCCGTCACTGGCCGCCGTGATCGACACCTACGACAAGAGCATCCCGGCGGAGAAGCGACGCCAGTTCTTCTACGCCAACGCGTGGTACGTCCACCTCTACCACCTTTATCGTGCGGGAATCCTGAATCGCGAGGAGCTGTACGAATATCTGCGCGAATTCTTTCAGAGCCCCGTGTTCCGCGAATACTGGGAGGCGTCGAAGGCGCAGCGCGCGACCCTGCACGAGTCCTCGGAGGAAGCCGGCATCGGACGCATGGTCGACGGCCTGGTCAGGGACCTCGACGAGGCCGATACGGACGAGTGGTGGGTGGTGGGTGAGCCGCCGTCCGATTGACGGGGACAACCACGTCTTGACGGGCACAACCATGTCTTGACGGGCACAATCACGTCTTGACAGCCGCTACCACGTCGCCGATCAACTGCCGCTCCGAGGACACGAGTGGGTGACTTTTGCTCCGGCCGCCACCAACGACCCGCCAAAGCCAGTACCGTTCCAGTAGGTTCTGTTCCCACCACTGTGCCCAGACCGGTAAGGAACGGTAACCCTTGAAAATCGTGCGCCGCATCGGTGTGCCGCCAAGCGCCCGAGGCAGTAACTCAGGAGCCAACTGCCCGGACGTTTTCGAGCTCAGCGACGGCAATTTCGCCGTCATCGGCACCGAGGCCACCGAGGCGCTTGAGCCGGAACTGCCTGCCGATGCCGCCCGCGCCGACTACGAGCGCATCGTCATCGTCAGCCGCGAGACCCTCATCCGCGCCAAGGCAGACATCCCCGACGCCTGAACCCACCGCACGAGCACGCGTCCACCCCAGACCCGTACCGTCGCACTCCCCGGCCGCGCGCAACCGTTGAGCGAGCCGGGCCGCCCACCCGGAGAGCAGCCGGCACCCCGTCACTGCTCGGTCCCGACCGATGAGGCCTGGAGCCAGAACGGCGCCAGGCCACACGTGTCTCTCAGGCCGCCGTCTCCGGCACCTTGACCGGCGCCCCCGGCCCCACATACCGCGCCACCGGCCTGATGATCTTCGAGTCCTGTGCCTGTTCCAGGATGTTGGCGCTCCAGCCCACGACCCGTGCCGCGGCGAACGTGGGCGTGAACATCTCGCGCGGCAGACCGCAGAGTTCCATGACCACACCCGCGTAGAACTCGACGTTCGTATGGAGTGCACGGCCGGGCTTCAGCTCGGCGAGGATCGCCTCCACACGGCGTTCGACCTCCACGGCGAACCCGACACGCGGGCCGCCGAAGCCCTCGGCGATCTCACGGAGCATCCGGGAGCGGGGGTCCTCGGTGCGGTAGACCGGGTGGCCGAAGCCCATGATGCGGTCGCCTGCGAGAACCCGTTCACGGATCCAGGCGTCGATGCGGTCGGGAGTGCCGATCGCGTCCAGCGTGTCCAGCGCACGACTGGGCGCGCCACCGTGCAGCGGCCCCGACAGCGCACCTACGGCACCCACGAGACAGGCCGCGACGTCCGCGCCCGTGGACGTGATGACGCGCGCCGTGAAGGTTGATGCATTGAATCCATGGTCGATGGTTGAGATCAAGTATTGCTCGATCGCCCGCGTCCGCTCCGGATCGGGCTCCGAACCCGTCAACATGTACAGGTAGTTCGCCGCATACGACAGATCCGCACGCGGCTCAACAGGATCAAGTCCGCCCCCCAGCCGGTGCAGTGCGGTGAGCAGCGTCGGTACGGCGGCGGCCGCGACGAGGGTGTCCCGGCGGCGCTCGTCCGCGTCGATGTCGTACACCGGCCGGAAGCCCTTGGCCGCGCCAAGCAGGGACAGTGCGGTGCGCAAGCCGGCCAGCGGGCCGGACCGTCCGCTCGCCGCCGCGATCGCCGGCAGGGCGGCCCGCACCTCGTCGGGCAACCGCCTCAGCGCGGCCGTCTCGGCTGCGAAGGCGGCGGCGCGCTCGGCGTCCGGCAGTTCACCGTGGACGAGGAGATGCCAGACGTCCTCGAAGGGGCGCGTCCGCGCGAGCTCGACGGCCGAGTACTGGCGGTAGTGGTAGAAGCCCTCGACCCCTCGGACGTCGCCGACCTCGGTGTCGGTGACGACGACACCCGCGAGTCCACGTGGCACGTCGACGAGTGCGGTTGCTGACCTGTTGACGGACATGATTCCTCCCTGTACTTGATTTGACTGTCCATGCTTGACTATTTCTCTGTCAATATTGATTGAATCAATGCAGAACTGAATGCTCGACGGCCTGGATACGGTGACTCCATGCGCGATCAAGAACCCGGCCCCGCGGGGCGGCGGCTGACCACCCAGGAGGCCGCCGAACTGCTCGGCGTGAAGCCCGAGACCGTGTACGCGTATGTGAGCCGCGGTCACCTCAGCAGCCGCCGTGCGCCCGGCGGCCGGGGCAGCACCTTCGACGCGAAGGAGGTCGAGACGCTCGCCCGACGCAACAGACGGGAGAGCGCGGGCGGTTCGGGATCCGGCGGCGAGCTGTCGGTGCGCACCCGTCTCACGTTCATCGACACCGACCGCTACTACTTCCGGGGCGTCGACGCGACCGAACTGGCCGCCCGGCACTCCTTCGAAGAGGTGGCCGAGTGGCTGTGGACCGGCCGGTTGCACCACGGCGTGACCTTCGCCGCCCCCGAGTCCTCCGTGACCGCCGCCCGCCACGCCGTCGACGCCCTGCCCGAACACGCAGGCCCCACCGACCGGTTGCGGGTCGCGGCGATCGCCGCCGCGGCGGCGGACCCGTTGCGCTTCGACCTGTCCGAGGAGGCGGTCCTCGGCACCGCCCGCATCCTCATCCCCACCCTCGTCGCCGCCCTCACCCGCCCGGGGTTCGCCCATCGCGACGAAGGCTCGCTCGCGCACCGTCTGTGGAGCCGGCTGAGCGGACGGACCCCCGACGAAGCGGGCCTGCGGGTCCTGGACAGGGCACTCGCCCTGCTCGTCGATCACGACCTGGCCGCCTCGACCCTCGCCGTGCGGGTCGCGGCGTCGGCCCGCGCACACGCCTACGCGGCCGTCTCCGCCGGGCTCGGCGTGATCGAGGGCCCGCTGCACGGCGCGGCCAGCGGCCTCGCCCACAAGCTGATCATGGAGGTGCTCGACCAGGGCGACGCCGGTCCCGTGATCGCCGAGGAGCTGCGGGCCGGCCGGCGCATCCCGGGGCTCGGGCACCGCCTCTACCCCGGCGAGGATCCACGCGCGCGTGTGCTGTTCGAGCTCCTGGAGGAC
Organism: Streptomyces sp. HD; assembly: GCF_028369295.1. GTDB lineage: Bacteria > Actinomycetota > Actinomycetes > Streptomycetales > Streptomycetaceae > Streptomyces. Next base: position 32,107 of record NZ_JAQMYP010000047.1, on the reverse strand, counting down.
ATTCCCCACTCGGCACCCGCACTCGCCGCGGCCCGCGACATCGTCGCAACGGCCGCCCGCCACACCCCGCTGCACGCCAATGTCGACCTGGCCCTGGCCGTGTTCACGGCGTCCTCCGCCATGCCGTCCACGGCAGGCGAGACGATCTTCGCCGTGGGCCGTACGGCGGGCTGGATCGCCCACGCCCTGGAGGAGTACGGCGAGCGCCCGCTGCGTATGCGGCCGAGCGGGCACTACACCGGACCGAAGCCGCCTCAGCCGCTTCCGGAGTAGGGCGCGCCGGACACTGCGGGGCTGCGGCACTGCCGGACTGGCGGACTGGCGGACTGGCGGACTGCGGCACTGCGGCACTGCGGCACTGCGGCACTGCGGCAGCAGAACGGCCGAACGTTGCCGCAGTGGGACAGAAGCCTCCCCGCAGCCCCCTCGGCCGGTCGCCTCGACTCAAGTCAGGTTAGGCTCACCTCTGTGAGTACGTGCTCAACCGTCTCGCGGGACCTCGACGAGCCCATCGCGGGGACCGCGGCGACCGCGACGACCTGGCTGCTGCTGGAGCAGCCCGGTCCGTGGGGTGCCAAGGCGCTCACCCAGAGCCACCTGGATCCCGCGCTGGGCCACGCCCTGGAGGCCGCGGCGAAGGGCACGGGCGTACGGGTAGCGCTGATCCGCCGCCCCGGTCGACACGCCGACTGCGGGCCCCTCGCCGAACGCCAGGTCTACGTGGCCCACACCGTGCCCGGCAACGTATGGCTGCGCACTGCCACGACCCACGACCCACGGCAGTTGCTCGACCTGGACTTCGCCGCGCTCGGTATGGGTGACCACCGCACCTTCGACTCGGCTCTTCAGGGGCGGCCCCACACCGGCGATCCGCTCGCGCTCGTCTGCACCAACGGCAAGCGGGACCGCTGCTGCGCGCTCCTCGGCCGTCCGCTCGCGGCCGAGCTCAGCGCCTCCGGCGTGGAGGGCGTCTGGGAGGTCACCCATCTGGGTGGACATCGGTTCTCACCGACGCTGCTCGTGCTGCCGTACGGCTACGCGTACGGCCGGGCGCAGTCCCACGCCGTCAAGGACGTGCTGCACGGCGTCCGGGAGGGCCGGATCGTGGTCGAGGGCTGTCGCGGGAACTCCGCCTGGGAGCGGCCGGGCCAGGCGGCCGAGCTGGCCGTGCGCAGGGCCACGGGCGAGGACGCCGCGGGAGCCCTGAGCGTCGTACGGACGGACGGCGCGGCCCCGCGGTGGGAGGTGGCCATCGCCCACGTGGACGGGCGCCACTGGCGCGTGAGCGTGGCCCAGGGCGCCTCCCTGCCGCCCCGCCCTGAGAGCTGTGGGTCGATGCTCGGCTCGCCCGCGCGGATGGACGTGGTGGCGGTGCACGAGCTCACGATGACGACGGCACTCGCGAGCTGACCCGGGCACCTCGGGTGGACGGCCGCGAAACATGGCACCGGGTGGACCAGCCGGCCCGCCGAAGCGACGCCGAGTGGGCCAGTCGGCCGCCGAAGCGACGTCAGGTGGACAGGCCGGCAGCGGGGCGACGTCAGGTGGACAGGGCCGGCAGGGGCGCCGTCAGGTGGACAGGACGGCAGCCGCAGGGACGCCAGGTTGACCGCGCCCCCGACATGACGCCAGGTGTACCGACCACCCCACCTTGATCAAGAGATCCACGTCACACCCCTCTACGGGACTTCCCGCCCGCCCACGTACCGTCATGGATATGAGCCCCACTCCCCCCGCCCGTCGCCTGCGCCTGGCTCTGCCCCGGCGGATGTTCGCGCAGGTGCTGCTGATGCAGGTGGCGATCGCCGCGGGAGTCGCGGTGCTCGCGACCGGCCTGTTTCTCGCTCCGCTCAGCAACCAGCTGGACGACCAGGCGATGCGCCGTGCCCTGTCGATCGCGCAGACCACGGCGGCCCAGCCGCAGATCTCCGAGGACCTGGCGAGCACGCCCGCGACGGCCGGCGGACCGGTCCAGCGGGAGGCGGAGCGGATCCGGGTGGCCACCAAGGCCGAGTACATCGTCGTGATGGACCGGCGCGGAGTGCGCTGGTCCCACCCCACCCCGAGCGAGATCGGCCGACTGGTGTCGACCGACCCGGGCCAGGCCCTCGCCGGTCACGAGGTCATGCAGATCGACAGCGGCACACTCGGCCGCACAGCGCGCGGCAAGGTGCCGCTGCGCGACGGCGACGGGAAGATCGTCGGGGCGGTCTCGGTCGGTATCGCGTACGACAGCGTGCGGGCCCGGCTGCTGCACGCGATCCCGGGGCTGTTCGCGTACGCGGGCGGCGCCCTGGCGGTCGGCGCGCTGGCCGCCTGGCTCATCTCCCGCCGGGTCCAGCGGCAGACCCGTGACCTGGCCTTCTCCGACATCTCGGCGCTACTCGCGGAGCGCGAGGCGATGCTGCACGGCATCCGGGAGGGCGTCGTCGCCCTGGACCGCGGCGGCCGTATCCGCCTCCTCAACGACGAGGCCCGGCGCCTGCTGGGCATCGGCGACGAGGCCGTCGGCCGATCCCTCGACGAGGCGCTCGGCGACGGCCGTACGACCGATGTGCTGGCCGGCCGCGTGACCGGCACCGATCTGCTCACGGTCCGCGGCCAGCGCGTCCTGGTCGCCAACCGCATGCCCACCGACGACGGCGGCGCCGTGGCCACTCTGCGCGACCACACCGAGCTGGAGCAGCTCGGCCGGGAGCTCGATTCGACCCGCGGTCTGATCGATGCCCTGCGCGCCCAGGACCACGAGCATGCCAACCGGATGCACACGCTCCTCGGGCTGCTGGAACTGGAGATGTACGACGACGCCGTGGAGTTCGTCGGCGAGGTGGTCGGTGATCACCGGGCCACCGCCGAGCAGGTCGCCGAGAAGATCCAGGACCCACTGCTCGCCGCCCTGCTGGTCGGCAAGGCGACCGTGGCGGCCGAGCGCGGTGTCGCGCTGCGTCTGTCGGACCGCACCGGGCTCCCGAACCGGCTGGTCGACCCCAGGGGCCTCGTCACGATCGTCGGCAACCTGGTGGACAACGCGCTGGACGCCGTCGCGGGCACGCCGCACGCGCGCGTGGAGGTCGAACTGCGTGCCGATGGGCGCACCGCGACCCTCAGGGTGCGCGACACGGGGCCGGGAATCCCCGAGGAACAGCGCGAGTTGATCTTCACCGAGGGATGGTCCACCAAGGAGCCGCCGGCCCACCGCGAGCGCGGCATCGGGCTCGCCCTGGTGCGCAGGCTCGCCGAACGGCAGGGCGGCAGCGCGACCGTGGGCGAGGCGGCCGGCGGAGGCGCGGAGTTCACCGTCGTCCTGCCCGAGGCGCTGGCCGCGCCGGACCTGAAACCGGCTCTCACCGTGCCGTCAGATCCGCAGACCGTCGCCGAGGAGGAGTCGCGATGATCGAGGTCCTGGTCGTGGACGACGACACGCGCGTCGCGCGGGTCAACGCCGCCTACGTCGAGAAGGTGCAGGGCTTCCATGTGGCCGGTGAGGCGCACAGCGCGGCCGAGGCACTGCGCCAGGTGGAGGGGCTGCCCCGGCTGGATCTGGTCCTCATGGATCACTATCTGCCCGACGGGACGGGTCTGTCGGTCGTCCAGGAGATGCGGCGGCGCGGCCACCAGACGGACGTGATCATGGTGACGGCGGCCCGGGACGTGTCGACGGTGCAGGCGGCGATGCGGTACGGCGCACTCCAGTACCTGGTCAAGCCGTTCGCCTTCGCGGGCCTGCGCGCCAAGCTGGAGGCGTACGCCCAGCTGCGGCAAACCCTCGACGGTGGCGGCGAGGCGGAACAGGCCGAGGTGGACCGCATCTTCGGCGCGCTCTCCGCCGCCTCGGAGCCGGACCTGCCCAAAGGCCACTCCCCCACCACCGCGGAGCTCGTACGGCAGTCCCTGATGCACGCCGAAGGCCCCCTGTCGGCCCAGGAGATCGCCGACCGGACCGGGGTGAGCCGCCAGACCGCCCAGCGCTATCTCAAGCTCCTGGAACGCACGGGACGGGCCCGCCTCACCCTCAAGTACGGCGACGCGGGTCGCCCGGAACACCGTTATGTGTGGGCGACCCGCGCCTGAGGCACGGCCCGTGGGGGCGGGGGAAGGAACCGTGCCACTGGTTCATACGGATGCCGGCCCTCCAATCGTCAGCCGACGGCTCGGCGATGTGCACCGGCAGCCCGGCTGTGGCGGGGGGGCGGCTCCAGCCACCGCCGCCGGGGAAGTCGTACGACCATGAAGGCGCGCCGTCGCGCTAAACGGCGCCCGCCCCCGTCAGCGACCGCACCTCGGTCTCCGCGTGCTTGGCCTCGTCGGGGGCCTCGGCCGAGGTGAGCGTGCCGAGCCAGCCCGCGACGAAGCCCAGCGGGATCGAGACGAGGCCCGGGTTCTGCAACGGGAAGTACTGGAAGTCGACGCCGGGCATCAGCGATTCGGGGCTGCCCGAAACCACCGGAGACAGCACCACGAGCGCCACGGCCGGGATCAGGCCGCCGTACACGGCCCATACGGCGCCGCGCGTGGTGAAGTCCCGCCAGAACAGCGAGTAGAGCAGCACCGGCAGATTGGCGGACGCGGCGACGGCGAAGGCAAGGCCCACCAGGAAGGCCACGTTGAGGTCGCGGGCCAGCAGTCCGAGGGCGATCGCGACCACGCCGATACCGACCGCGGCGACTCGGGCCACGGCCACTTCGCTGCGCGGCTCGGCGTGCCGGCGCCGTAGCGAGGCGTACAGGTCGTGGGCCACGGAGGCCGAGGAGGAGAGGGTGATTCCGGCGACCACTGCGAGGATGGTGGCGAAGGCGATGGCGGCGACGAGGGCGAAGAGAACCGTTCCTCCGGTGGAAGCCGCGCCGCCGCCCAGGTCGAGGGCGAGCAGCGGGACCGCCGTGTTCCCCGCCGCGTTCGACCCACGTACGGCCTCGGGCCCGACGATCGCGGCCGCGCCGAAGCCCAGGACGATGGTCATCAGATAGAAGCCGCCGATGAGGCCGATCGCCCAGATCACGGAGCGCCGTGCCGCGCGGGCGGTGGGCACGGTGAAGAAGCGAGACAGGATGTGCGGCAGTCCGGCGGTGCCCAGTACCAGCGCCAGGCCAAGGCTGATGAAGTCGAGCCGGGCCGTCCAGTCCCCGCCGTACCTCAGCCCGGGTGCCAGGAACGCGTCACCGTGACCACTGCGCTCGGCCGCCGTGAGCAGCAGCCGGTCGAAGTCGCCGTGGAAACGCATGAGAACGAGCACGGTCAACGCGATGGTGCCGCAGAGCAGCAGGACCGATTTGACGATCTGGATCCAGGTGGTCGCCCGCATCCCTCCCAACGAGACATAGATCACCATGAGTGCGCCGACGCCGATGACCGTCCAGGCCTGCACCGCCTCTCCCCTGCCCCCGAGCAGCAGCGCGACCAGGCTGCCGGCACCCACCATCTGCGCCACCAGATACAGAACGGACACGGTGACCGAGGAAGTTCCCGTGGCGATCCGTACGGGGCGTTCCCTCATGCGCGCGGCGACCACGTCGGCGAGCGTGAACCGCCCGCAGTTGCGGACCAGTTCGGCGACCAGGAACAGCACCACCAGCCAGGCCACGAGGAAGCCCACCGAGTACAGCATCCCGTCGTAGCCGAAGAGGGCGATGAGCCCGGAAATGCCGAGGAAGGAGGCTGCCGACATGTAGTCACCGGCGATGGCAAAACCATTCTCCATGGGCGAGAAGAGCCGGCCGCCCGCGTAGAACTCCTCCGCCGAACCACGCCGCTTGCGACTCACCCACGTCGTGATCGCCAGCGTGATCGCGACGAACACGCTGAACAGGAGCAGCGCCAGAAGCTGGTGATCGACCGTCACGAGGCACCACCCCGTGTGGCACGGGTCAGCTCCTGGGTCTCCCAGCGCAGTTCGAGCGCCGCGCGATCCCGGCGCAGCCGCGCGTGACGGGCGTAGGCCCAGGTGAGCAGGAAGGTGGTGAGGAACTGCCCGAGCCCCGCGACCATGGCGACGTTCACGGCGCCGACCACGGGCCGGGCCATCAGCGCCGGCGCGGTCGTGGCGGTCACGACATACGCCACGTACCAGGAGAGGAAGACGGCAACCGCCGGCACCACGAACCTCCGGTAGCGGCTGCGCACTTCCCGGAAGGCGGCACTGCGCTGCACCTCCAGGTACACGTCCCCCACGACCGGCGACGCGGCCTCGGGGACGTCCGTACCGTCCGACTCCCCCCACCCGGAGGCGAGGGCGTCGTACCAGGGATCGTCGCTTGAGTACATGCCCAAGCATGGACAGAGCGGAAAGATCGCCGACCCGGCTTCTCCGCGCGCTTCACCCCATCAGGTGATTCACCGGCCGAGGCCGCATATCTCGCACCAGCAGCAAGCCACCGATACCGCACCCCAACCGCAAGCCGCCAACGGCGAGACCACGCCACGGGGGCCACCCGCACCCGACGACGAAAGCCGCACAGGCGGTGCGGGTGGAACCCAGATCCACGGCCGAAGGCGAAGCCGAGGCCGAACAACACGGCCAAGACCCAGCGCAGCGGCTACGCGTCGATACGCGACCGGTCCAGCGTCGCCGCAGAGCTGGAGATGAACTCCTTGCGCGGCGCCACGTCGTTCCCCATCAGCAGATCGAAGACCCGCTCTGCGGCCTCCAGGTCGGTGAGGCTGATCCGGCGCAGGGTGCGATGACGCGGGTCCATCGTCGTCTCGGCCAGCTGGTCGGCGTCCATCTCACCGAGACCCTTGTAGCGCTGGATGGAGTCCTTGTACCGGATCCCCTTGGTCTCGAACTCCATGAGCTTGTCGCGCAGTTCGCGATCCGAGTACGTGTACACGTACTTGTCCTGCCCCTTCTTGGGCTGGATGAGCTCGATCCGGTGCAGCGGGGGCACCGCGGCGAACACCCGGCCCGCCTCGATCATCGGCCGCATGTAGCGCTGGAACAGCGTCAGCAGCAGCGTGCGGATGTGAGAACCGTCGACATCGGCGTCGGTCATCATGATGATCTTGCCGTAGCGAGCGGCGTCGATGTCGAAGGTCCGACCCGAGCCCGCCCCTATGACCTGGATGATCGCGCCGCACTCGGCGTTCTTGAGCATGTCGGTCACGGACGACTTCTGGACGTTGAGGATCTTGCCGCGGATCGGCAGCAGCGCCTGGAACTCGGAGTTCCGGGCGAGCTTGGCGGTGCCTAGCGCGGAGTCTCCCTCGACGATGAACAGCTCGCTGCGGTCGACGTCGTCACTGCGGCAGTCGGCGAGCTTGGCGGGCAGCGACGAGGACTCAAGGGCCGTCTTCCGGCGCTGCGCGTCCTTGTGCTGACGGGCCGCGATACGCGTACGGGCGGCGGCGACGGCCTTTTCGAGGACCACGCGCGCCTGTGCGGCGGCGTCACGCTTGGTGGACGTCAGGAACGCCTTGAGCTCCTTGGCGATCACGGTGTTCACGATGCGCCGGGCCGCCGAGGTGCCGAGGACCTCCTTCGTCTGGCCCTCGAACTGCGGCTCGGCGAGGCGCACGGTGACGACCGCGGTGAGGCCCTCCAGGGCGTCGTCCTTGACGATGTCGTTCTCGGCCACGCGGAGCATCTTCTTGGCACGCAGCACCTCGTTCATGGTGCTGGTCACGGCCGTCTCGAAGCCGGCGACGTGGGTGCCTCCCTTGGGGGTGGCGATGATGTTCACGAACGACTTGAGGGTCGTGTCGTAGCCGGTGCCCCAGCGCAGGGCGACATCGACGCCGAGCTCACGGGTGACCTGGGTGGGGGTCATCTGGCCGTGCTCGTCCAGGACCGGGACGGTCTCCCTGAAGGTGCCCTGGCCGGTGAGGCGGAGGACGTCGCAGACGGGCTTGTCGGTGGCGAGGTACTCGCAGAACTCGCTGATGCCGCCGTCGAAGCGGAACGACTCCTCACCCTTGCTGCCGCCGTCGCCGAGGCCGAGCTCGTCGCGGACGACGATGGTCAGCCCGGGCACCAGGAACGCGGTCTGGCGGGCGCGCTGGTGCAGCGTCTCCAGGGAGAGCTTGGCGTCCTTGAGGAAGATCTGGCGGTCGGCCCAGTAGCGCACGCGTGTGCCGGTGCGGGTCTTGGGGATCTTCTTGGCCTTGCGTAGGCCGCTCTTGGCGTCGAACTTGGAGTTCGGGCCGTCGGCGGCGAAGGCTCCGGGAACACCGCGCCGGAAGCTGATGGCGTGGGTGTGACCGGCCCGGTCCACCTCGACGTCCAGCCGCGCGGACAGGGCGTTCACCACGGAGGCGCCCACGCCGTGCAGACCGCCGGAGGCGGCGTAAGAGCCACCGCCGAACTTGCCACCGGCGTGCAGCTTGGTCATGACGACCTCGACGCCGGACATACCGGTCTTGGGCTCGACGTCGACCGGGATGCCCCGGCCGTTGTCCCGGACCTCCACGGACCCGTCGTCCTGGAGGATCACCTCGATGTGGTCGCAGTAGCCGCCGAGGGCCTCGTCGACGGAGTTGTCGATGATCTCCCACAGGCAGTGCATCAGGCCGCGACTGTCGGTCGAGCCGATGTACATGCCCGGGCGCTTGCGCACCGCCTCAAGGCCCTCAAGGACGAGCAGGTGCCGCGCGGTGTAGTTGGAACCGTCCCGGTCTGCTCCTGCCAGCAGCGCTGTGGACGGCACGGACGTCTCGGCGGTCACGCGGTTCGCTCCTCGCTGAATTTCAGGTAACGCCCTGGTGGGTAAGGGCGCGGCTTCGGTCGCCGTCAAGAGGGTACCGAGGCCTGGTAGAGCCGTTGTAACGCCACCCTCGTGCGAAACACAGACTAGTCCAGGGTCGCATGCTTGTTCGATCCCTCGATGGGGTGAAGTACATATCACGTTCCCTTCCAGGCATGAACCATTTAGGCTCCGGGCACGTCCTCATGAACAAACCGGCAACCCAGCCGGAGGGACCTGACCTTGACCGACAGCGCGAAACCGTAAGCACGACAGAGACGCAATACGGCACATTCGCCGCCAAACCGGCAGCAGCCAGCCGCCCCGGAAAATTTCTCTCTGGGAGAAGCCGCGAGCGGGAACGTTTTGAGGCTGGTTGGATGTTGACCCTGGTACGACAGCTCGTCGAGCTAGAGAAGAGGCGACGTGACTACTGTTCTGACCCCCGCGAGCCCGCTGACGGCCGCTGACCGCTGCGACCGTTGCGGCGCCCAGGCGTACGTGCGCGTCGTCCTGCTCAGCGGCGGAGAACTGCTCTTCTGCGCCCACCACGGTCGCAAGTTCGAGCCGGAACTCAAGAAGATCGCCGCTGAGATACAGGACGAGACGGAGCGGCTGACGTCCGTTCCCGCATCGGCGTCCGAAGAAGAGCGCTGACACCTCGCATCCACGACGAGCCAGCTCCGGCACAGGCCGGTTGACGGGCGGTCGCCCCTGACAGGCAGGGGCGACCGCCCGCGCTCATACCGCGCGAGCCCTCAGGCGCCGTCAGCCGCTCGCGCCCCGCACGGCCCACCTGAGGCTCCGTGCGATCTCGGAAACCCGCGTGTAGACGCCAGGACTGCCCGCGCGACCGCAGCCGGTGCCCCAGGACACGAGCCCGATCAGCTTCCCCTGAGCCACCAGTGGCCCTCCGCTGTCCCCCTGACAGGCGTCCCGGCCCCCCTGCGGCTCCCCGGCACAGACCATGCTGGCGGCCAGGAATCTGCCGTCGACGCCGCCCGGATACGCCTTCCTGCACAGCGTGTCGGTCAGCACATGCACACGCGCCGCCCGCAGCCCTCGCGCGTAGTCACCCGCTCCCGTGATGTCCCCCCATCCGTAGACGAAGGCCGCCGTCCCCGGCACATAGGCGGGATCACCGGCGCCGGCCATCCTGATCACCGAGCTCGCCGGGAGAGGCTGAGCGAGGGTGAGCACGGCGAAGTCACCCGCGTTGGTGACATTGTCGTAGGCCGGATTCACCCAGGTGCTCCGGACACGGACCTCCTGGCCCCGAGTCGACAACAGATCCGTACGCCCCGTGATGACACTGAAGTCGCGCAGCTGGTTCGGCGAGGTCCCGAGGACCTCCTCGCTCAGACAGTGGGCCGCGGTGAGCACGGTGGATCGCCCGATTGCCACACCGACGCAGAACTGACCGGACCGCGTACCTCCGAACCGGTCACGGCTGGACAGCGCGACGGTCCACGGGCTGTCGGCCACATCGACCGGAAACCCACCGACGACGACGCTGTCGGCGGCCGCGGGAGCAGGGGATACCAGCGGTATGGCGACCGCCGCGGCCGCAAGGGCCAGCGGGCGAGCGAGCGCCCGGGGAAAGAGACGACGCATACACGCTCCTCACTCTGGGGTGATCGTGGGACACCCAGGGTGAGTCAGCACACCGCGCCGCGCATCCGCACCACAGCGCGAAGGCCCGATCCCCACTCGGGAGACCGGGCCTTCGGTGTCGTACGAAAGCGACTAGTCGAGGTAGTCGCGCAGCACCTGGGAGCGCGACGGGTGGCGCAGCTTCGACATCGTCTTCGACTCGATCTGGCGGATGCGCTCGCGCGTGACGCCGTACACCTTGCCGATCTCGTCGAGGGTCTTCGGCTGACCGTCGGTGAGGCCGAACCGCATGGAGACGACACCGGCCTCGCGCTCGGACAGGGTGTCCAGAACGGAGTGCAGCTGCTCCTGCAGGAGCGTGAAGCTGACGGCGTCGGCCGGGACGACGGCCTCGGAGTCCTCGATGAGGTCACCGAACTCGCTGTCGCCGTCCTCGCCCAGCGGGGTGTGCAGGGAGATGGGCTCGCGACCGTACTTCTGGACCTCGATGACCTTCTCGGGGGTCATGTCGAGTTCCTTGGCCAGCTCCTCCGGGGTGGGCTCGCGGCCCAGGTCCTGGAGCATCTGGCGCTGCACACGCGCGAGCTTGTTGATGACCTCGACCATGTGCACCGGGATACGGATGGTGCGGGCCTGGTCGGCCATGGCGCGGGTGATCGCCTGACGGATCCACCAGGTGGCGTACGTGGAGAACTTGTAGCCCTTGGTGTAGTCGAACTTCTCGACCGCACGGATCAGACCGAGGTTGCCCTCCTGGATGAGGTCCAGGAAGAGCATGCCGCGGCCGGTGTAGCGCTTGGCCAGGGAGACCACCAGACGGAGGTTGGCCTCCAGGAGGTGGTTCTTGGCGCGGCGGCCGTCCTCGGCGATGATCTCCAGCTCGCGCTTGAGCTTGGGGGCGAGCTTGTCGGCGTTGGCCAGCTTGTCCTCGGCGAACAGACCGGCCTCGATGCGCTTGGCGAGCTCGACCTCCTGCTCGGCGTTGAGCAGGGGGACCTTGCCGATCTGCTTGAGGTAGTCCTTGACCGGGTCGGCGGTGGCACCGGCGGCCGCGACCTGCTGCGCGGGCGCGTCGTCCTCGTCCTCGTCGGAGAGCACGAAACCGGCGCTCTCCGCGCCCTCGGGCTCGTCGCCGCTCTTGGGAGCCTCTTCGAGGACCTCGTCCTCGATGAGCTCCGCGTCGTCCTTCTTGGCGGTGGTCTTCTTGGCCGCCGTCTTCTTGGCGACGGTCTTCTTCGCGGCCGCCTTCTTGGCGGTCGTCGCCTTCTTGGCAGCGGCCTTCTTCGCGGGTGCCTCGTCCTCGACGGCCACATCGGCGGCGGGGGCCGCGGGCGTGGCGGTGGCGGTGGCCTTCTTGGTGGTCACCGTCTTCGCCGCGACCGTCTTGGTGGCGGTGCGCTTGGCCGGACTCTTCGCTGCGACGCTCTTTCGGGTGCGCTTGGGCTCCGCGGCACTGACCATCAGCGTCACACCCTCTTCCTCAAGGATCTGGTTGAGGCTGCGCAGTACGTTCTTCCACTGAGTGGCCGGAATCTGGTCGGCTTCGAAGGCCCGACGCACATCGTCGCCGGCGATCTGCCCCTCAGCCTTTCCCCGCTCGATCAGAGCCATGACAGAGACGGACTCGGCGATCTCCGGCGGGAGCGTACGGGATGTGCTGGCCGACACGAACAACCTCTCGGAACGTTGGAAAACGGCTTCCGGCCCCGTCCACGGCGGACAGGAGCCGACCACCGACCTGGGGATGGGCCGACGGTACGGGCGGGGGGCCGGGAAGATACACAGCGCCTTGAACGGCGTCCGTATTCCCTCCTCGGCTGTCACCTCTTAGGTCATCGCGCTGTTCCCCCGAGCGTTACGCCCAATCTGCGTGGCCCGAGTCACATCCCGTAACCGATCAAAAACAGGCAGACACGGACATAAGCGTTCGCCTATGACTTCGAGCATGCACTGTACGGCGAATCCGCAGCCTAGTCGCACCGTCGGACCCGCAGGATCGCGGTGGATCCTGCGGGTCCGACGGGAGAGGGTGCGCTGTCCGAGCGACGCCCCAGGAGGGGGGAGGCGCCCTCAGCCGCGCGACCCGGGTGTGCGGTCAGTGCTCACGGGGCGCGGGCACCACGCGCTCCACCTCGGGATGGACGGTGAGCAGTTGACGCATGGCCGCCTCGGCGGCCGCCCCGTCACCGGCGGCGAGGGCGTCGACGATCCTGCTGTGCTGCGCCAGCGACGTCTCGTTCGGCCGGTCACAGCCCGTGACCGGGCCACCGGAGACCTGGAGGGCGGCCGAGACGATCCCCGACAGGTGCTCCAGCATGCGGTTGCCCGCGACCTGGATGAGCAACGAGTGGAACTCGGCGTCGGCGCGGGAGAAGGTGAGGACGTCACCCTGCCCCATCGCGTGGCTCATGATCTCGACCATGTCGGCGAGCCGCTGCTGGACGTCGTCGCGCCCGTGCCCGGCCGCGAGGCGGGCGGCGAGCGGCTCGATCGTCCAGCGCAGCTCGCTCAGCTCACGGCGCTGGTCGTCACGCTGGGGCCCGAAGGCGCGCCACTCGATGATGTCCGGGTCGAGGAGGTTCCAGTCGCTGACGGGGCGCACGCGCGTGCCGACGTTCGGCCGGGCACTGACCAGGCCCTTGGCCTCCAGGACCCGGAGCGACTCACGGACGACGGTGCGGGAGACCTCGAAACGCTGGCCGATCTCCTCGGGCACGAGCGGGCGGTCGGCGCCCAGGTCACCGGAGACGATCATCTGGCCGAGTTGCTGGACGAGTTGGCCGTGCAGCCCGCGTCCGCGGCTGCCCGCGGCGCGCCTGCCGACACGGCCCAGGTCCGGATCCGCGCCCTCCCAGGCGGGGGATGCGACGCGGTCGGCGACGGGGGCCTCGGCGTAGGGGTAGCGGTCGAGATCGCCCGGGCCGGCGAGACCGGAGTCGGCGGCGCGGGCGGCGGTCATCATGGTGTGCGCAAGGGTACTCACGGATCCTTTGTCGGCGCCGTCCCCAACTCCCTTGAGGTCTTTGGTGAAAAGCACACGAAAGGGTGATCGCTCACCCCGTCGCAATTGACGCCTTATCGGAAAGAAATGGGCTTTCCCCGGGGAGTTGTGTGCAGGACGGGGCTGGGAAGAACACGGACGGTCATCATCGGACCCTGCTGCGCAGCGTGGTGAGCAGATAGGCGGCGAGCAGCGCGGCCAGCGACAACGCCAGTGCACCGCCCACGGGTTGGGCGATCACGCGCGCGGTTGCGGCGATATAGCGCTCGCCTCCGAACGGCCACTGCGACAGCAGCAGCTCGCGCAGCCGCAGCGGGAATCCGGCCGCGGTACGCACCGACGGCCCTTCCACGGCCTTCTGCACGAGGGGTACGAGGAGGATGGGGACGGCGACCACCGCCGCGAGCCCGGCCGTGGTCGACCGGAAGAGCCCTGCTGCCAGCACTCCGGCCCAGGAGCATCCGACGACGAGCCCGATCCAACTCGCGCTCAGCCAAAGCCAGTCGGCGGGAACTTCCGCGAGCTCCCGTCCGTAGACGAGATAGAGCACTTCGATGTTGCAGCCCACGGTGAGGACGGCCAGGGCCAGCGCGGTGGCGGAGGCGACGAGGAGTTTCGCGGCGAGCAGCCCCAGCCGACGGGGGACGGTGCCACGATCCGCGGCCAGGGCGGGGTGGCGGAACTCGTCGCCGAACGCGATCGCGCCGAGCAGGCCGGCCCCGAGCGCCGCAGGCGGCAGCGGCAGCTCCCGCGGCCACGCGACCATCAGACGCGGGTGCGGAGTGTGTCCGACACGGGCGAGAAGTACGGCGGTGAGGGCGGACACCACGAGCACCGCGGCGGCGGTGAGGAACCCCGTGCCGACTCCGCCGGCGCGACGGAGCTCATAGCGGAGGGGGCGCAGGGGGCTGGGGGCGGGGCGGACTGAGATGGGAGGCGGGAGTTCGGGAAGGACCTCGACCGAAGCGGCCGACGCGTGCGAATCGGCGGCCGGCGAGGCAGCGCTCTGCCCCTCTGTGGACGAGTCGGCCGTTCGCGGTTCGCTCACGCGTGCCTGCGGCGTGGTCGGACGGCCCCCGCCCGGCGTCGGCGGCTCCTCGTGGAGCGCCGTGAGATCGTCGACCGCGGCCGACCCCTTGTCCGACGTCGGCGCAGGCACCAGCACTGGCGGCTTCCTGGCCTCACGCCCACGGACACGGGCCGGGACCGCCTCACTGACCGGCATGAGCGGCGTCGTCTCGTCCGCTCGCTGCCCCGTCGAGTGATCCGAGCGATCCGCGCAGTCCGCCGCGGCGTCCGGTCCCATGTCCCCGATCTCGTCGGCGAGTTGGTGGACGAGGATGCCGTGGCGGTACGCGGTCTCACCGACCGCCGCGCATGTACTGCCGTACACGGAGAGGCGGTTGCCGCCCTCGCGCACCACCTCGACGGAGCGCTGCTTGCTGCGCGCCTCCTTGGCCAGGAGGGCGGCGAGACGGGAGGCGTGAGGGGTACGGACGGCGACGCGGGGGCGCAGCCGGGTCCGGGAGAAGTCGGCGACCTTCTGGTCGGCGACGAGTCTGCCCCGCTCCAGGGTGACGACCCGGTCGGCGGTGCGCGCGGCCTCCTTGGGGTCGGCCGTGGTCAGCAGGACCGTGCCGCCCTGGGCCGCGTGTGCGTGCAGCATGCCGTACAGCCAACGGCTCTCGCGGGTCGAGAGCCCTCCCGCGGGATCGTCGAGCACGAGGGTGTGCGGGTCGGCCAGCATCGCGCAGGCCAGGCCGAGGCGGCGGTCCATGCCGCGCGAGAGGGTGCCGAGGCGTTCTTCCCGCAGACTGACGAGGCCGACCACCTCCAGGACTTCGTCGGCGCGCCGCACAGGGACGCCCGCGGCGGCGCACAGCATGCGCAGATGGCCGCGGACGGTGCGGGCGGGGTGCCCGGGGACATCGCCCAGCAGCACGCCGACTTCGCGCGACGGATGCGCGATGCGGTGCAGGGGGCGCCCTCTGAAGTAGGTGACCCCACGACCCCGTTGGAGTTCGAGCATGAGTCTGAGCGCCGCCGTCTTGCCCGCTCCCGATACCCCGAGCAGCGCGGTGACATGTCCCGCCCGCGCCTCGAAGGAGACGTCGTCGACGGCAGGAGGAAGCCCCTTGCGGGAATCGCTGGTCAGTCCGATGGCCTGGATCACCCTCAGCAAGATAGCGCGTTATGTCCGTTTTTCCGGGCAGCGCAAGGCCCGTCGCCCGCGCGGCAATCGGCCGGGGCTGATCTCTGTTCGCCCTTGCCTGCCCCGCGTTCCGGTCGTTTCCCTGCTCGGACAGGCGTCGTCCGGCCTGACGGGGCGCCTCGCCCAGGGCCCTCGCGTCAGACCTCGGGGCGCAACATCGGAGGGTTGAGCAGGGTGGCTCCGCCGGCCCGGAAGAGCTGGGCAGGGCGGCCGCCCTGACGTGTGGTGGTACCGCCGGTGGGGACGAGGAAGCCCGGCGTGCCCGTCACCTTGCGGTGGAAGTTGCGGGGGTCCAGTGCCACGCCCCACACCGCCTCGTAGACACGGCGCAGCTCGCCGACCGTGAACTCGGTGGGGCAGAACGCGGTGGCCAGGGACGAGTACTCGATCTTGGAGCGGGCGCGCTCCACCCCGTCGGCCAGGATCTGCGCGTGGTCGAAGGCGAGCGGCGCGACCGGCTCGCCGTCCCGGCCGTACCCACCCTGCTGCAACAGCTCGTCGACCGGCGCCCAGCGGGCGTTGCTGGCGTCGCCGCCCGCGCGGGGAGGGGGCAGGTCGGGGGCCAGCGCGAGATGGGCCACGCTGACCACGCGCATCCGGGGGTCCCGCTTGGGATCGCCGTATGTCGCGAGCTGTTCCAGGTGGGCGCCGTTGTCCTGGGCCGGGACGGCAGGGTCATGGGCGCGCAGCCCGGTCTCCTCGGCCAACTCTCGCGCCGCGGCCTGCGCCAGGTCCTCGTCGGCCCGTACGAACCCGCCGGGCAGTGCCCAGCGCCCCTGGAACGGCGGTTCGCCCCTGCGCACCGCCAGCGCGCACAAGGCGTGGCGGCGCACGGTCAGCACGACCAGGTCCACGGTGACGGCAAAGGGCGGAAAGGCTGACGGGTCGTAGGGCATGCGGCGATCATAGTCGTCTGCCTGACGATAAACACTCCCTTCGCCGACCCCGTCGACGGCTGATCCAATTCGGCCGGTATACGCTCCACCGCCCTCTCCCGCACGGCGTGCCGTGTGACGTCGTACGAGGTCACGCTCGCAGCTGGAGCCCGTCGGCCGCCTCCTCGACCATGGCGAGACCCAGCCTGCTGACGCGTATCGAGAAGGGGGCGCCGGCGACGCGCAGGCCCGTCAGGACGATCTCGCCCAACGGTGCGCTACGCATGGGCCGCAAGGTGACCGTGCCTCCGGGGGCGTCCGGGCGGATGCCCGCGAGGGTGGTCATCAGGAGAACCCCGGCCGCGGCCGACGTGGCTGCGGGGCGGCAGGCCGCCGGATGCGGGAGAGGAGCGCTGCCGTCGGTTCGCTGCTCCCCCGCGTACATCTCCGGCAGCCGGTGGCCGAACGCCTCCGCCGCGGCCAGTACTCCCCGCAGCAGCGCACTGGCCTCCTTCTCGTAGTCGGCCGCGGCCAGACCCGCGACGGCGAGCGCGGTCGTGTGCACACGCACGGCGCCACCGCGGTGTCCGAACGGGTTGTGTCCGGCCTCCTTCGCTCCCAGTCCGCGAAGTCCCCAACCCGAGTCCATGACCGGAGAACCGAGCAGCCGGGCGAGTTGTTCGGTCTGCACCTTGTCGAGCAGGCCGGGCGCCTGTTCTCCCCCGCCCAGCAGGCCGGTGTCGAGGAGATGGACGGCTGCGGCGCCCAGATGCGGCACAAGGCGTCCGTCCGGTGCCCGGGCTGCGGCGGGTCGGCCGCCGCCCACGTCGTCGATCCAGAGCTCCGCGCGGAAGGCCGTCCGCAGCGCCCCGGCCCACTTCCGCAGTTCGGCGCCGCCCGGTCTGCCGCAGGCGTCGAGAAGGTCGGCGCCGAGAAGTGCCGCTCGGTGGGCATGGGCCTGCGTCTCGCAGCGGACGGGGCCGCCGGGCTGTGGGTCACGCAGGTACGTGTCGTCCCCGGCCGTGGTCAACAGCCAGGTCAGACACCGTTCGGCCGCCGGGAGGAGCTCCTCGGTCTCGGGCTCGGGCAGCCCCCAGCGCCGGGCCTCCGCGAGCAGCGTGGGGAAGAGGAGCGTGGCCTCCGTACCGGTGCAGCCCGGTGGCAGATACGTGCCCGCGTCCCGCATCGGCCCGGGAATCATGCCGGACTGCGGTCCCTGGCCCTGGCGTTGGGTGCGAGCGAGGGTGCGTAGTGTGCCCGCCGCGAGCCGGGTGCCCAGGGGAAGGGTCATCCGGGCCGCAGCCAGGGCATCGGCCGGGGCGAGTCCGCAGCGCCACGGCACTCCGGCGGCCAGGTGTGTGTCGGAGGGGTGGCCGGGGTCGCGCAGCAGGAGGGCCTGGAGATCCTCGATGCTGGTCCGCAACAGGGTCTCGGCTCTGGGATCGTCGCCGGCTGCCCGCGCCGGCGCCAGCGGGCTGGTCGCCGCCCGGCCCACGGCCCGCACGGGTCCCGCCCCGTCCGGTCGTACCCGCAGCTCGATGCTCGCGCTGCCGCCCGGGGGCAGTACGAACTCCCAGCGCAGCAGTCCTGCGGAGGCCAACGCGTCGGTGGGCGCCGGGTCGGCCGTCACTGCCGAGTTGCCCTTGGCCGACGACCAGCGCAAGCCGGAGTCGTGGACGCTGGCGGGCAGTTCCGGTCCAGGGTTGCCGCACGCGATCGCCCCCAGGTCGGCGAGGTCCGTACCCAAAGCGACCTCAACCGGGAGCCGCAGCGGTCGGACGGCCGCGCTGCGCAGGGTGATCCGCTCGGTGCCGTCCGCGTGACGGGTTCGCTCGACGACGACGTCCGGGTCGGGACTCCTCTGCGGGGAGACGCGCAGCGTACCCACGAAGCGGGCGGAGTCGGCCGCGGTCATGCGGGCCTGGACAGCCAGCGGTTCGCGTCCGGCCACCCGGACCTGGCAGCGCGACAGCACGCGCCGACCCGCACGGTAGAACCCTTCCAGCCCTTTGCCGGTCAACTGCCCCTGATCCGTGGAGATGGCGAGGCCCGGGAGGGCGACGCAGATCATCGCGTCGTGGGTGGGAGGAAGGTGGGTGG
Organism: Streptomyces sp. HD; assembly: GCF_028369295.1. GTDB lineage: Bacteria > Actinomycetota > Actinomycetes > Streptomycetales > Streptomycetaceae > Streptomyces. Next base: position 13,630 of record NZ_JAQMYP010000047.1, on the reverse strand, counting down.
TGGGCCAGTTGGAAGGCGGTGGCGATGTGGGGCCCCTGCTCGCGGGTAATGAGGGCGGGACGCTCTGGGGCCGGGGCCGGGTCTGAGTTCGGGTCTGGGCCTGGGGCTGGCTCGGACTCGGGCTACGGCTCGGACTCGGACTCGGACTCGGACTCGGACTGGCCAGCCTCGTTTGTCGTGTCTGGCCTGTCGGCTGAACGGGGAGTTCGGTCCGTCCTTCCCACGGTTCCCGCGGAGAGCGGCGACCGTTCTGGTCCGCCGACGGCCGCCGGACAGGAGGCGGGGACTGGTCCACTGATCGGGCCATGGATCGGCCCTGTTCCGCCGAGGTCGGCTGGGAACAAACGTGGCTGACAGGCGGGGAACTGCCAACCGCATCGCCCGGAGGCCGGAGAGCACCGTGGTCCAGGCCGCCGCCGGTCAGAGGCGAACCTTCCGCCAACCTGACGGAGGCCGCCGGCCCACCGATCGGCGTGCGGTCGTCGGAGGCCGGGAAGGTTGGAGTCGGCTGTGGCATGGGGCGGCTTCCTCTGCGCTCAGTGGGCCTCGGGCGTGTGCGACGCCGGCCAGGAGATCCGGAGTGACAGGGGCGGTGCGGCGGTGTGACCGGTCCAGTCGTTCCGCCACTCAGGTGAACGGGGAGGGGCTCCTCCGGGTCACGCCTGGGCGGGGGTGACACCGCCGGAGGGCCACCGCACTCGCCGAGTTCACGGGGCAGACCTGAACCGTCGGGGCTGCCTGAGCGCAGGTCCACGATTAGCCCCGGCAGTTCGCCTCCTCCACCTCGCCAAGGAAGCGGCCCGAGCTTGCTCACGTGTCCCCCTCGGCACCGACGTTCTTGGAACGAACGCCTTCCGGACGGACCCCGCTCCGACGTACGGCGCCCTTCTTCGGGACGCGCGGGGCCCGCTCTCGCCCAGAGCTCCTCGTGGAGCGGGGGAAACTACCGGCCGCACCCGCGGGGTGCCGAGACCGGCGACGAGCGCCTCCGGCAGACCTCGCCACCAGGCGCGTCGCGCGTTTCACCGACTCAGCCCGAACCGGCTCTTCGTCACTCTCCGGCTTGTCGAAGTCCTCCGGCTTGTCCAGGCTCTCCGACGCGTCATGGCTCTCAGACGCATCATGCCTCTCCGACGCGTCATGGCTCTCCGGCTTGTCGAGGCCTTCAGGCGCGTCGAGCCTCTCCGGCTTGTCGGTCAGGCCCCCCTCCCGCCGCTCACGCCCCGAGCGCAGGCAGCGGCGGATCGACTCGGGATCCAGCCCCTCGTTGCAGGCCTGGTGCAACAGGCGGGCGAAGAGATAGTCGGGGTCGGCGCCAAGTGCCATGGCAAGGGCTTCTCGGGCCTCCAGGTCGTCGCCGGTGGACCAGGCGACCCAGCCGGCGAGGGTGAGAGGCGCGGCGGCATGTTCGCAGTACGGTCCGACACAGCGGCGGGCCAGCGCTCGCCACAGCCGCAGGGCGGGACCGGCCTCGTCGCCCTCCATCCACTCTGCCGCTCGGTCGCGGCTCACGCGGTCCTGCAGGCCCAGAATGAGCCTCGCGGCTTCGTCGTGTCCGAGCAGTTCGTCGTCGCGGAGATCCTCGGTGAGCGTCCCGGACACGGGCGGGGCCGCGGCGAACCGGCTGAGCAGCTGCTCGGCCAGCTGGAGCGTCTCCTCTCCCACACCCACGCGCGCCGCGTCATCGAGAATCCTGGGAACCAGCGCCGTACCGGCGGTGTCCAGGGCGATCTCCTGCTCCAGCGCGGCAGCCGTCTCCCAGGGCAGCAGCCTGGCCCGCAGCTCCCGCAACGTGCCGCGCACCTGAACCCCGGCGTACGTGGCCGCGGCGGCCAGGACGGACGTACCCGGCAGCCCCATCGGTCGGCCCTCGGCCGGACAGCACTCCTCCCTGTCGCAGCAGTACGACCAGAAGCGGCCGTCCGAGATACACAGCGCCTCGATCACCGGCACGTCCAGGCTGCCGCAAGCGAGACGCATCTTCTGGGCCAGCGGTCGCAGCCGCTCCATGATCTGTCGGCCCGTCTCCCCGTCCGCCTTCACCGGTTCCTGACAGAGGAAGGCGACCATCTGCCCGGGACGGGCTCCCCTGCGCTCGCTGCCCCTCACCAGCCCCTGAGCCAGTTGCCTGGCGGCGGAGTCCCAGTCGTCCGCACTCGCGGGAATGCCGAGCCGCGCACGCCCGCCGAACCGGCCACGGCCGTCCCTGTCGTGCAGGGCGACGAGCACGATGCTGTCCTCCGGGCGGTACCCGAGCAGATACGGCAGCGCGTCGGCCAGTTCGTCCGGGGTGCGCAGGGTGACCTGGTGCTCGGCCAAGCTCCCGCCGTACGCGGTGCAGTCGAGTTCGTCCGTCCGTGGCGAGCGCTGTCGGTGTTCGTCATGCCCGCCCGGCCCGCCGTGCACCTCATGCCCGTCGTTCGGGTCGACCTTCCCAGCGGTGAGGTGCTGTTCGCTGCCCGCGCTGTCGTCGTTCTCGGAAGATCCAGTCGTTTCGCCGTGGTTCGTCATGTGGAGACGATCTCGCGGATCGCGAGCCTCCGGTTTGCCCTGTGGATAAGTCCGATCAGGGGCACGACAACCCGGCTTGGATGGGGAGGCGTAGCCCCTTCAGCACCGTCCCAGAACAAGCGGCACTGGTCGTCGACGGGCGTCGGGCCGTCATCGTGCACGGCTCGCGTCGCCCGCGACGTCCGTCGAACGTCCAGTGCGGGAAGAGTCAGCCCGCAGCCGCAAGGACCAGCGGAAGAACCTGCTCGCTGCCCGCCCGGCGGAGCAGTCGCGCAGCGACCGCAAGTGTCCAGCCGGAGTCGGTGCGGTCGTCGACAAGCAGGACGGGGCCGCGGGAGCGAGCCAGGGCCTCGGCCAGTTCCTCGGGAACGGCGAAGGCGTCGAACAGCCCCCTGAGACGTTGGGCGGAGTTGCTGCGCCGTGCCGCCTGGGCGCCGCTCGGCCTGTCGTACGTCAGCGTGCCCAGGAACGGGAGGCGTCCGACGGTCGCGATCCCTTCCGCGAGGGAACCGACCAACTGCGGGCGGGTCATGGACGGTACGGCAACGACGCCCACCGGTCGTGCGGACGCCTCCGGGACGTTCGGCGCCCAGCCGCCCGGAGAGCGCGCCCAGTCGGCAAGGACCGCCACCGCTGCCCGCAGGACATCGTCCGGGACCGGGCCGTCGGGCGCGTTCTCGGCCAGTAGCGGGCGCAGCCGGTTGCCCCAGCCGATGTCCGAGAGCCGCCCGAGGGCCCGTCCGGTGGAGCACTGTTCCTTGGCCGCGATACGGCCCTTGAGTTCGAGGCCCAGTGCGGGCATCCCGGTCGGCCACATGCGGCGCGGCTCGATCTCCACTCCTGGGCGATCAAGTTCCTTCACCGCGCCCGTCAGCGCCTCCGCCGAGACGCTGGAGTCGACCCAGGCGCCCGCGCAGTTGTCGCAACGGCCGCACGGGGCAGCCCCGTCGTCGTCCAGTTGCCGGCGCAGGAACTCCATCCGGCACTGGGACGTACTCACGTAGTCACGCATGGCCTGCTGCTCAGCCGCCCGCTGCCGGGCGACCCACGCGTACCGCTCGGCGTCGTAGACCCACTGCTCTCCGGTGGAGATCCAGCCGCCCTTCACCCGTTTGACGGCTCCGTCCACGTCGAGCACCTTGAGCATGCTCTCCAGCCGGGTGCGCCGGAGGTCGACCACGGCCTCCAGGGCCGGCACGGACAGCGGACGCTCCGCGCCGGCGAGGGCCGACAGGGTCTCGCGCACCTGCGGCTCGGGTGGGAAGGCCGAATCAGCGAAATAGCGCCAGATGGCTTCGTCCTCCTTGCCCGGCAGCAGCAGCACATCGGCGTGCTCCACACCGCGCCCGGCACGCCCCACCTGCTGGTAGTAGGCGATCGGCGAGGACGGTGAGCCGAGGTGGACCACGAAGCCCAGGTCCGGTTTGTCGAAGCCCATGCCCAGCGCCGAGGTCGCCACCAACGCCTTGACGCGGTTCTCCTGCAGGTCCGCCTCGGCCTGCAGTCGGTCGGCGTTCTCGGTGCGCCCTGTGTAGGAGGCCACCCGGAAGCCACGTTGCCGCAGGTAGGCGGTGGCTTCCTCTGCCGCGGCCACGGTGAGCGTGTAGATGATCCCCGAGCCCGTCAGATCGTCCAGGTGCTCGGCGAGCCAGGCCATGCGATGTGCGGCATCCGGCAGCTGGACGACGCCCAGGCGCAGGCTTTCGCGGTCCAGCGGACCGCGCAGCACCAGGGCCTCGCCGCCGCCGGTGCCCAACTGCTCGGCCACATCCGCGGTGACACGCGCGTTGGCGGTCGCGGTGGTGGCCAGGACCGGCACTCCGGCGGGCAGCTCGGCGAGCATCGCCCGCAGCCGCCGGTAGTCCGGGCGGAAGTCGTGGCCCCAGTCGGAGATGCAGTGCGCCTCGTCGACCACCAGAAGGCCGGTCGTTGCCGCGAGCTTGGGCAGCACCTGCTCACGGAAGTCCACGGCGTTGAGGCGTTCCGGACTCACGAGGAGTACATCGGTCTCACCGCGCTCGACCTCGCCGTAAATGACCTCCCACTCCTCCGGATTGGCCGAGTTGATCGTGTGGGCCCTGATGCCCGCCCGCGCCGCCGCCTCGACCTGGTTGCGCATCAGCGCCAGCAACGGCGAGACGATCACCGTGGGACCCGAGCCACGCCTCCGCAGCAGAGCGGTGGCCACGAAGTACACCGCCGACTTGCCCCAGCCGGTGCGCTGCACCACCAGGGCACGCCGACGGTCCTCCACCAGAGCCGCCACCGCCTGCCACTGATCCTCCCGAAGGCGCGCCGAGCCGTCGGGGGCACCGACGAGCTCGGCGAGGATGGCATCGGCTTCAGCACGCAGCTCCAGAACGTCCATGCCCCCATGCAACCCGACAGCACTGACAGTCGGCCACTTCACCCCGCTTTCGGGAGCGGAGCGGCCCCCGTCTCCTGCGTGCAGCAGGTCGACGGAACGGCAAGATCGCGGCTCGTCGGCCGTCCGCCCGACCGTGACATCAATGCCGCCCGAATCCCGGCCTGCAACCGACGCGCCCCCGATCTCTCAGGCATCAGAGCCGTACGACCTGGTTGTGCCCGGTCAACCCATGCGTCGCACGGTGACGCACTGGGTAGGGATATAACCCACACACCATTGGATATCGGACGGTGGCCCCAATTGCTCGTTGCCGCATTCCGGTTCGGCAGGAAGAATTGAGGTCCGCTCCCCGCGCGGCTCGTCCGTGATCCGGTAGGGCTCTGCTGCGGTGTGCGCTCCCCCGATTCCGACCCCGCCCGCAGTGTGGGCGCGTAGCCGAAGGGAGGACCGTGACCTTCGGATTCGCTCCGTCCTCCGCGGCATCCACGTCGACGTCAGCCGACCTGTCCGCCGCATCCGCCAACCCCCTGGCCCGCATGCTCGAACCCGGGGAGTGGGCGGCCGCGGGAATCCCGCTGCTGCGTAACCCCCGGGAGGTGGTCAGCGGTCTGCACTCACGGCACCGCCCCGGGCCGGACACCGCGATCGTGGCCGTACTCGACCCGGACGAGCGACTGCGGGCGAGTGCCTCGTTCACCCGCCGCTCGACACCGGCCGACGGCTGGATGTTCCGCAACGCCCTGCTCGCCCAGTTGCGCCGTGTCATCCCGCACGACCTGCGCCGCCGCACCCCGGTACGCACCGCGGTGCTGCTCTACTGCCGTGAGGGCGACGCCCGTTGGACGGAGGAGGACGGCGCCTGGATGTGGGGCCTGCGTGACGCCTGCACCCTGCACGGGCTGCGCTGCGGCGCGTACATCACGCTGACCCGTGACGGCTGGCAGGTCCTCGGCGAGGGCCGCGGCGGCCGCCGCCCCAGCTCCGACTCGTCACCGGAGCCCTTCGACACGTCCGAGGCACCGCTCCCCCTGCCCCGCACCGGCGGCGCGGCCTCGGAGGTCCTGCGGCGCGCGGCAGCTCGCTGAGAACACCGAGAGGGGTTCCCAGCCGCGAGGCTGCGAGCTGCGACCACGGTCGCGCATGCGTACTACGCTCCGACGACCCGAGTCCGCCCCTGATCACGACGACCGAGGCCGACGCGCGTCCGGACGCCCCACGACGACTCATCCGTATGACGTGGAGTCGCGTCCGAACCGGCAGGGCCTGCGCACGGCGAATTCCGTACGCACCCCCACGCGTCCGTGCACGCCGAAGGCCTCGCCGTGCTGACGACACCCCAGTGGCGTCCTGTCCCCCGGTGTCCTGCGAGTCCCCCCCCCGGACGAGCCGGAAGCGGCTCAGACTCCCGCGCCCAGCACCGAGTTGATCCGCTGTGGGTCACCGCAGACGATCAGCAGGGCGCTCGCCTGGCCGAGGGCCAGAGGCAGGACGGTGGCGTCAGCGGAGTCGGGACCGCCGTTGACGGCGACCACGACCACGGGGCGCGACGCGGCACGACCGACTGCGGAGGCAGCGGCGTAGAAGACGTCGTCACCCGCGTCGTGCTGCGCCCAGTAGGAGGCTTCGCCGAAGGACAGCTCGTGAGCGGCCCACGGATGCTGTTCGCCCGTGGTGATCACCAGCACGTCGCCGGGAGCGCGGCCCGACTCCAGGAGCAGGTCGACAGCCTCCTCGGCAGCGTCGAGCGCACCCTCGGGAGACGCCGGGATCAACTGGATCTGCGGGGTTGCCACAGCCTGGGCGGCAGGGGCAGCCGGGGCCGAGGGCCCGGGCTTGGTCACGGCCACGTCACGCGGCGTACGTTGCACCGGCGGCGCGGGCCTCGGGGGCCCGGGTCGGCCGGGACGCGACGAAGCCGCGGGGCGGGGGCCGGGTACGGGGCGGGGGGTCGGCGCGGTACGGCCACTGGCCGGCGTGGCGCGGGGACCCTGGGCACTCTCGTGAATCTGAGGCTCCTCGGGAATGAGAGGCATGAGCTGATATTTATCAAACGCTGGTGCGGCTCGCGCGAGCGGGTGGCACACAAGTGCGAGCGGAATCGTCAGAAATCGAAGCCGAGCTGGCCCTCGATCTCCGGAACGCTTCCTTCCACCCAGGTGCGGACCTTCTTGAGATGCCGCCACTGGGGCAGCGCATCAAGATACGCCCACGACAACCGGTGGTGCGGGGTGGGTCCCCGTTCCGCCAGTGCGGCCTTGTGCACGGGCGACGGATACCCGGCGTTGTCCGCAAAACCGAAGTCTGCATGGTCGATACCCAGTTCGGCCATCATTTTGTCGCGCTGCACCTTGGCGATCACCGAGGCCGCCGCGACCGCCACGCAGGACTGGTCACCCTTGATCACCGTACGGACCCGCCAGGGAGTCCCGAGGTAGTCGTGCTTCCCGTCGAGGATCACCGCGTCGGGGCGGACCGGAAGAGCCTCCAGGGCGCGCACCGCGGCGAGCCGCAACGAGGCCGTCATCCCCAGGCCGTCGATCTCCTCCGGGGATGCGTGCCCCAGGGCGTACGACGTGACCCACGTCCGAAGTTCCTCGGCGAGCACGGTGCGCCGCTTGACGGTGAGCAGCTTGGAGTCGGTCAGACCCTCGGGGGGCCGACGCAGTCCGGTGATCGCCGCGCAGACGGTGACAGGCCCGGCCCACGCGCCGCGCCCCACCTCGTCGACACCGGCAATGACCTTCGCTCCGGTCGTGGCTCGAAGGGAGCGCTCGACGGTGTGAGTAGGCGGTTCGTACGGCATGGCGCCCTAAGCGTACGCCGCCGCGAACCCGCTTCGACACCCTGGTCCACCGGAGCAACCGCCATGCCGGCGAAGAGATCACTCAGGGCCCCGTGGGACGGAGCAGGGGAACCATCAACTGGTCGATCATCTCCTCGATGTCACGGTCGTTCCATTCACTGCCGCACATCTTTGACCGGTACATCATGATCGCCGGGATGGCGTCGAAAACATAGCCGTTCGCCGCATCGGCCCGCACCTCCCCCCGCTCAATTCCGCGGGTGATGACCTCACGTAGCAACCGGATGGTGGGCTCCACGACCCCGTCGAAGATCACGCCATGAAAGCGCTCGGCCTGGAGACTGTCGCATTCGTGAATCACCGAACGCAGCGCGAAACCGGGACGCGAGAACATCGCGTCCCGCGCCTGCCCGCACAGCTCAAGCAGGTCCTCGCGCACGCCCCCCAGGTCGGGAGCCGACTCGAAGGTCGGCAGTCCGGCCCGCAGCGCATCGGCCACGAGGTCCTCCTTGGACGGCCACCGTCGGTAGACGGCGGCCTTGCCCGTCTGGGCGCCCGCGGCGACGCCCTCCATGGTGAGGCCGTTCCAGCCGACCGTACTGAGCTGTTCCAGCGCGGCATCGAGGATCGCGCGTTCGAGCACGACGCCGCGCCGACGGGGGGAGGCCGTCTGAGCTGAGGCGGCCGTCCAGCGCGAGGTAACCATCTGAGCGTCTCCAACGAACAAGGGAAGCGGATTTCCGGGGACAAGGGGGCAGCGCGCGGCAACTACGGGGGAAACGCCGCGCGATGACGACTTCAGTGAACGCTTGCGTTCACTACTGGGGACTCACTACGGTTGACGCGACAGTGAACGCGAGCGTTCACTAAGGCACTTGTGGGGGACCCATAGTGACAACCTCTCAGTTGATCAAGGACCAGAAACCAGGTGCGGCCCGCCGGGAGGGGCATCCTGGCATCGCACTCACCGTCATCGCGGCCTGCCAACTCATGGTGGTACTCGACGCGACGATTGTGAACATCGCACTCCCGCACATTCAAAACGCGCTCAAGTTCAGCACCACCGACCTCACCTGGGTCGTGAGCGCCTACACCCTCACCTTCGGCGGTCTGCTGCTTCTCGGTGGCCGCGCCGGTGACATCCTGGGCCGCCGCCGGGTCTTCATGACCGGCATCCTGCTGTTCACGCTGGCCTCCCTGCTCGGCGGACTCGCTCAGGAACCCTGGCAACTGCTGGCCGCACGCGTGCTCCAGGGCGTGGGCGGCGCGATCGCCTCGCCCACTTCGCTGGCGCTCATCACCACCACGTTCCCCGAAGGCCCGGAACGGAACCGGGCGTTCGGCGTCTTCGCCGCAGTCTCCGCCGGCGGTGGAGCCATCGGCCTGCTCGCGGGCGGCATGCTCACCGAGTGGCTCGACTGGCGGTGGGTGCTCTTCGTCAACGTGCCGATCGGCATCGTGATCGCCCTGCTCACACCGCTGTACATCAGCGAGTCCGAACGACACTCGGGGCGCTTCGACATAGCGGGCGCACTGACCTCGACGGCGGGCATGGCGTCCCTCGTCTACGGCTTCATCCGGGCGGCCGACGAGGGCTGGCGGGACAGCCTGACCATCGGTTCCTTCGGCGCCGCGGTGGTCCTGCTGCTGGCCTTCGCCTTCATCGAGTCGCGAGCCAAGGAGCCCATCACCCCGCTCAGGATGTTCGCCGACCGCAACCGCTCCGGCACGTATGTGATCATGCTCAGCCTGGCCGCGGCGATGTTCGGCATGTTCTTCTACATCGTTCTCTTCGTGCAGAACGTGCTGCAGTACAGCCCGATCGAGGCCGGTCTCGCCTTCCTGCCGGTGACGGTCGTGATCGCGCTCGGGGCGGGCCTTTCGCAGCGCTTCCTGCCGGTGCTCGGCCCCAAGCCGTTCATGCTCGTGGGCTCGGCACTCACGGCCACCGGGCTGGCCTGGCAGACGCTCATCAGCTCCGACAGTTCCTACGTCGGTGGAGTGCTCGGACCGATGCTGATGTTCGGCTTCGGTATGGGCCTGAACTTCGTGACACTGACGATCACGGCGGTCTCCGGCGTCGCCCAGCACGAGGCCGGTGCCGCGTCCGGGCTGCTCAACGCCACCCAGCAGGTGGGCGGTTCGCTGGGCCTGTCCATTCTGACGACGGTGTTCGGCTCCGCCAGCAAGGACGAGGCGGAGAAGCAGCTGCCGAAGTTCATGGCCGAGGCGTCGCCCGAACAGAAGGCGGAGTTCGCCAACACCCAGCAGCTGCCCGGCCCCTGGGGCCACGAAGTGCTCACGCAGGGCATCTCGACGGGCTTCGTGGCGGCCGCCGCGATGGCCGTACTCGCCCTGGCCACCGCCTGGTTGGTGATCCGGGTCCGAAAGAGCGACCTGGATGCCCTCGCCGGGACAGCGGGCCCGATGGCCGGCTGACCAGGAAGGGCAGACACCGGCAGGGCGAGCAATGGACTGCGGGTGGCCGGATCGCGTCCGGGGGACCGGCGACGAGGACGACGAACCGGCCATCCGCACCACCTCCCCGGCGACCGACGTCGGACCGACCCCGTTGGCAAGGGAATGCCGAAGCCCGACCCATGCGGCGGCCGCCACGACGCACAGCACGCCCACCACCGACATGAGTCCCATGGCCCCACCTCCTGCGCCCCTCGTGTGTCACCTGCATGTGCGGCCCCAGCGGTCGCACACCGACTGCCACGACAACGGATCGCCAGTCACGCAGAGTTCCCGACGGACACAGAAAGTTATTGAAATTCTGGCAGGGCGAGGGGTCGGGCAGGTCAGAGTGGTGTTACGCCGACGTCGGCACCCACACCGGGAGCGCCTCGGTCCGCTCCGCCCACTCGGTCGGCATCGCCCCAGCCTTCCCTGCGCCGATCACCCCGCCCACGATGGCGCACGTGGTGTCCACGTCACCGCCGACCTGCGCGGTCACCCAGAAGGCCTGCTCGTAGTCACCGAGAGCCCGCGCCGCCGACCACAGTGCGAAGGGCACGGTGTCGTGTGCCGTCGTACGCCGACCACAGCCCAGGACGGCCGCGACCGTGGCCGCGTCGTCGTAGTCGAGCATGTCCCGGGCGCGCCGCAGGCCCGCTCCGACCGCGCTCTTCGGAACGAGGGCGATGACGTCGTCGAGGAGCGATCCTGGGCTGGGCGGGCCGCCGGGCGCGGAGGCCAGTGCGGCGGCCGCAGCGACGGCCATGGCGCCGACGACGGCCTCGCGGTGCTGATGGGTGGGGTAGGCCGAGATCTCGGCCTGGTGGGTCGCCTGCTCCGGATCGTCCGCGTACCAGGCACCGAGGGGCGCGATGCGCATCGCGGCGCCGTTGCCCCAGGACCCCTGTCCGTTGAAGAGCGCGGCCGACAGCTCGCGCCAGTCGCCGCCCTCCCTGACCAGGCGCAGCAGCCGATTGACCGCGGGGCCGTAGCCCCGGTCGAAGTCGTGGTGCTCGGCGAAGGAGCGAGCCAGCGCGTCCTGGTCGATGCGGTGGTGGGCTGCCAGGACAGCGACCACGGAGCAGGCCATCTCGGTGTCGTCAGTCCACTGCCAGGGACCGGACGGCAGCTCGCGCCGCTTCAGCAGCGGGTAGTTCACCGGCACGAAGAACTGCGAGCCCAGCGCATCCCCCACCGCGAGTCCGCGCAGGCTGGCGCGGGCGCGGTCCAGGCGCCCTTCAGGTGAGGAATCAGCGGTCATCTCCCTGCCACTCTATCCGGTGATCCCGTACGGTTCCGGATCTCGCCAGCGTTCGAAAGGCCGGTCAAGCATGTACTTGCCGTCGTCCCCGAGAACGAGCATCCGCATCTCCGCGTTCCCGGGGTTCGACAGTGACTCGAACTCCGCGACCGTCCAGTGGAACCAGCGCATGCAGAACAGCCGCATGGCCAGGCCATGGGTCACGAGCAGCACGTTCGGCGGGTGGTCGGGGGCCTCGAAACTGCGGTACAGGCTCTCCAGGAAGTTGCCGACCCGGTCGTACACGTCGGCGCCGGACTCGCCCTGGGCGAAGCGATAGAAGAAGTGCCCGTAGGCGTCACGGTAGGACTTCTGGAGGCGTACGTCGTCGCGGTCCTGCCAGTTCCCCCAGTCCTGCTCGCGCAGCCGGGGCTCCTCGCGCACGCGTATGAGCTCGGGATCCAGGTGGAAGGCACGGAGCGTCTCGTGCGTACGGCGGTAGGGCGAGACGTACACGCTGACTCGCTCACGGCCGAACACCTCCCGCAGACGTTTTCCCGTCTCCTCTGCCTGCCGCCAGCCTCGCTCGGTCAGGGCCAGTGCGTGGTCGGGCTCACGCTCGTACACGGTGTCATCAACATTGCCCGTTGACTCTCCGTGCCGGACAAGGACGATGCGCCGTGGTCGTGCCATGCCAAAACCCTAGATCGAGTGACGGCCGATCGAGCACTCGTACGGGCCCCATACGGCGTACGTCACACATTTCCTGCACCACAGGTCACATCAGGGCGCACGAATCACAGGGTTCGGAATTCAAACGGTCCACGCCGGTTCGAGGTCCACGATGTCACCCGTGAGCGCCGCGACGTCCGCCTCCGTCTGGGCTCGCAGCGCCAGACGCTCCACCCGCTCCGTGCGGTACTTTCCGTGCTCCGCGGCCGACCGCCACATCGACAGCACAAGGAACTCTTGCCCCGGCGCCTCGCCGAAGAGCCCGCGGATCATGCCGGGCGAGCCGGCCATCGCGGGGTTCCAGACCTTCTCCTGCATGAGCGTGAAGTGCTCGGCGCGATCCTCATGGACACGGCAGTGGGCGACTCTGACCAGGTCCGCGTCGGTGAAGCGCGGCTCGAAGCCGGTCTTCACGTCGAAGCGGTGGTCGAAGAGCTTGACCTGTATGTCCTTGAAGGTGCCCGACTGGGCCGCCGCCAGCCTGTCGTGGGAACGGGCCATGAAGGAGTCGTAGAAGGAACGGCTCTCCCAGAACGAGAAGACGTGCACCACCCCCTGCCGCCCCCGGCTCCAGCCCCCACCCTGCCCCCGAAACCCCGGCTCCCCCAGAAGCCCCGCCCATTTTCGCTGCCCCCGCTCGAAGCCGCGGCGGTCCACCACGGTGCAGCGAATCCACTTGACCAGCACCGCGCCATGGTAAGGCCACGGAGCGTGGCGCCGGTCACGCTCGACCGGAGAGCTCCCCGGCGCACGATCCCGCGCGCGTGGCAGGATGGACAACCGGCCTTTGCTGCTGGGCAGTTCAGGTCGACGGCATACGCGGAACGGGGAAGGGGAAGCCTGGTGAACGCCATCAACAAGGGGATCCGGAAAGTCGAGATCTCGGTCAAGTGGGATCCGAGTCCGGCCGGGCAGCCGCCCACCGATCTGGACATCGTCGCCGCGACCTATCTGTCCAGTGACCCGTACGGGGATCCCGCCTACGTGGTGCACTTCGACAGCCGCTCTCCCGACGGCACGATCTATCTGAACCGGGACAGCAAGGACGGCAAGGGCTTCGGCTGGGACGAGGTCATGACCGCGGAGCTCGACCGGCTCGACAGCCGGTACGCGCGCGTGATGGTCGGAGTCGTGATCCAGCAGCGCCCGGCGCAGCGCACCTTCGTCAGCGTCATCAAGCCGGCCCTGCGCATCCGCGAGGGCTACACCGTCCTGGCCGAGGACGACTTCGGCGGCGTCCTGGGCTCGACGGCGACGACGATCGCGGAGTTCGTACGCCAGGAATCGGGCACGTGGGACTTCCGCCCCGGCATCCACGGTTTCGAGGACGACCCGGAGACGTTCACGGCGACCATGGGCAGGACTCGCCAGCCCTGAGCCACTGCCACGCGCGCGGGAGACACTCGGCACCACTCGTGGGCGACATTCGGCACCGCGCGCGGTGACATACGCCAAGTGGGGGGGGGGCCCCCCGCGCCGGGCCCCCCCCCCCCCCCCGCCCCGCCGCCCCCCCCCC
>NZ_JAQMYP010000046.1 GCF_028369295.1 Streptomyces sp. HD | reverse complement strand
GCGTCCGACCGGCGCTGCACCGAGCTCGACCGGCTGTCCGCCCGAGCGGCGACGGCCGTACGCCAACTCGCCCCGCTGCGCGAGGAGTACGACCGGGTGGCCCGCCTCGCCACGCTCACCGCCGGCACCTCGGCGGACAACGAACGCAAGATGCGCCTGGAGTCGTACGTGCTGGCGGCCCGGCTGGAACAGGTCGCCGCCGCCGCGACCGCACGGCTGCAACGCATGTCGTCCGGCCGCTACACCCTCGTCCACTCCGACGACCGCACCGGCCGTGGCCGCAGCGGACTCGGGCTGCACGTGGTCGACGCCTGGACCGGCCGCGAACGGGACACGGCGACCCTCTCGGGCGGCGAGACCTTCTTCGCCTCCCTCGCCCTCGCCCTCGGCCTCGCGGACGTCGTCACCGACGAGGCCGGCGGGGTCCGCCTCGACACACTCTTCATCGACGAGGGCTTCGGCAGCCTCGACGACCAGACCCTCGACGAGGTCCTCGACGTCCTCGACTCCCTGCGCGAGCGCGACCGCAGCGTCGGGATCGTCAGCCATGTCGCCGATCTTCGGCGGCGGATCCATGCGCAGCTGGAGGTCGTCAAGGGGAGATCGGGGTCGGTGCTGCGGCAGCGGGGGCAGTGAGGCAGGCCGTGGCACGGCCTGCCTCAGGGTTACTCGCTTCTCGACACTTCGTAGTACTCGGCCGTGGCCAGATCGAGTTGGAAGACCATGCCGTACTGCTTGCGGAGGGCGGCAACCGTCTTGGCCTTCGGCTCCAGCACGCACCGGGTCACGGGCGGATCGTTTTCCCGGCAGGCGTCCGGCTCCGGAACCAGTCGGCGGGAGTTCCGGTCGCGTACCGGATCCCAGGACAGGGTCTGGCTCGGGTCGGACAGCTGTGTCGGCTCCTCCGAGTCGGCGCCGATCGGGTTCGGTCCCTTCCCCCGGTAGTAGGCGACCAGGTGATCACGGTAGTCGTCATGGCCGAACGTGATCAGGGAGCCGGTGCGGTCTCCTTCATCCAGCATGCCGTCGAGGACGTTCCCCATCTGCTTCGGACCGGCACCGTAGTAGGCGGTGACACGCAACGAGCATTTGATCTTGTACGGGTCGTAGCCGTCCGGGTCGAACACCTGCCTGGCCTCGCCCCTGAGGCAGACATCGCGGACGACGACCAGGCCGAGGTCCAGCGGGGTGCGGTCCGCGTAGGCCCGGGCGACCGCGCGAAGGCGTTCCTCCGTGTCCTGCCGTGCCTTGACGGCCGGGGCACTGCCGGCGAGCTCGCGGGCTTCCTCGCGGCTGACCGCCTGGTCTTCGGACGAGCACGCGGAGACCGCCAGCGCCAGGATCGTCAGGAGACTCCCCAGCACGGTCGTGGTTCGCCGACGGCTCCGCGGCATGGCACTCCTCTTCTCCAGAATGTCTACTCCTTGCCGGTGCCAGGCAGAACGCGAGGCATACGGCGCGATGGTGCTCAGGATGCCAGGACTGTGCCGGCCTTCACCTTGATCGCGGAGTTGAGGGCTCGGCGCTTGGCGAGTTCCGTGCCATGGGTGCCGATCAGCGTGCGCTGGATCTCGGACTCGGCGTCGTGCCACACGGAGACGAGACCGGTCGTGGCCTTGCAGGCGGTGTCCGCGACCGCGACCTTCTTCTCCGCCGCTCCGGCGGTGTCGCCGGTGAAGGAGGGGTCGTTGTTCGCGTCGATGGGGGACTTGTAGGTGAGGCCCTTCGAGGCCATGCACGCCGACCAGCGGGCGAAGGCCGCCTTGACGTTCGGGTCGTTCAGGGACTGCTCGTAGGACTGGCCGTCCAGTTCGTCGACCAGCGTGTCATCGAGGTAGAGGCCGCTCTGCCCGCCGGTCAGCTGGTCGAGAGCCTGGCCGTAGCAGCCGCCCTCCGGAATCTCCGCACCGGTTTCGGTCGCTCGGACCCTCTTGGGCGCGCCTTTGGTGCGCTCGGGGGAGACGCCGTCGAGTGCGGCTTCCTCCGCCGCGGTGAACCGCGGTTCCTCACCGCCGATCACGGTGGCACCACGGGCACCCCGGGCGAAGTCGGGCCGGTAGCCGCTGAGTTCGGCGTCCTGCTGGCTGTAGGTGCCGTAACGGACGTCCTCGTGTTCCTCGATCTGCTCGGCGGTGCCGGCGGAGGGCATGAAATCGAAGGAGGCGAAGCCGATGCCCTTCATACAGGACGTGGTGATTTTCCACAGCGCCTGCTGGCTTCTCTCGTATTCGACAGGGCTGAGCCGATAGGCGTCGAGCGGGAGGCTCATCTCGGCGACCATCCGGGCGGGAGCGCCCTGAACTCGCTCTCCGGTACGAGGATGTTCGGCCGAGGAATTGGTGGTGGCCTGGCCGGAGCAAGCGGAAAGCGTCAGTGCTCCCACGGCAAGGGCGACGATCGGCATGGTCTTGATCACACGCATGGGCAGGGAATCCTTCCCGGGGTCAGTGGCCGCCGCCGCCTTCGTGGCGGGGGTACCAGTTCGTGGAGGAGTTCTTGTTCTTCAGCGCGGAGCTGAGGTTCTTGCGGCCCTGCGGCTTGAGCGAGTTGAAGGGGCCCTTCCACCAGCGGTCGCGGTGCACGCAGAACGCGGTGTTGCGGGTGCGGGAGTCCCAGGACGCGGCGTTGTCCTCGACCTTCTGCCGTGAGCCGGGACCGGTGTCGGGCTTGAAGATCTGCGCGTCCAGGTTGGCGCCGCCGTTGTAGATCGTGGCGACGGCTCCCTGCTGGTCGGAGTTGAAGTAGAAGCAGGCCTGCCGGTCGTTGCAACGCCTCGTCGGAGCGGCATCGGCCGGGGCGGTCACGGCGATGGACGCGGCGATGACCCCGAAGGCCAACAGCGGTACGGACACACGTTTTGACACAGAGGCTCCTGTGTGTGGGGAGGAAAGAGGGAACCGTCGCGGCTTCGGCCGGCAGCGGAAAGGCAGCGGAAACGGCTGCGGAAACGGCGGCGAGAATTATGCCGGAATCAACGGCGGCGAAAGATCGCGCAGAACGGAAAGCCCCCCTCGGACAGTGCGTCCGGGAGAGGCAGGTAGATAGAGGCGTCCCCCCGACGCGTAAGATCAGCCGTAGGGCGGATGGTTGGTCGGTTCCATTCGTCTACGGCGGAGTCACTTTAGCCACAGCGTTAACACACCGGTCAAGTGAGAAGCTGTGGCAGGGCCGGGCCTGTCTTGAAAGTGGTTTCCCGTCATCGGTGGATCCGGAAGGCGCGGACAAGCCATGCGGCGCCGGGTTACCTGTGAGCTTCCCGTGAAGCGGAGGAGGAGGCCAGGGCGGGGATGGTGGCGCGAGTGGCCAAATTCTGCCCCCATCGCGGCCTCTCAACGCGGCCCACTCACCGCGGCGCGGTCACTGGCCCAGCGGGCGGCGGAGCAGCGGTGAGGAGTAGACGACGCTCGTCGTCACCGACCCCAGCGTGCCGATCTTGCCGGAGATCTCCTCCAGGTGGCGCATCGAGCGGGCCGCGACCTTGATGACGAAGCAGTCGTCACCGGTGACGTGATGGGCCTCCAGGATCTCGGGGGTGGTGGCGACCAGGTCGTGGAAGGGTTTGTAGTTGCCGGTCGGGTACCTCAGCCGCACGAATGCGAGGATCGGCAGCCCCAGCCGGTCGGGGTCGACGACCGCGGCGTACCCCTGGATGACGCCCGCCTCCTCCAGCCGCCGCACCCGTTCCGTGACCGCGCTCGCGGACATGGAGACGGCGCGCGCCAGCTCGGCGAAGCTGGCGCGGCCCTCGCGCTGGAGGACGTCGAGTATGCGCCAGTCGGTGGCGTCCGGGGAAAACGCGGTCATGGGTGAGAAATAGCAGGGGAATCACCGGCTGATCAAGAGGTAGACCGTGGATCTCTCCTTCAGTGGGCGGATCAGTGGCCATAGATTTCTGGTCATGACGACTACTGCTACTCCACCCAGCGCCGGCACCCCTACCGCCACCGCCCGTACTGCCGGTGCCGCCGCCAACCCCGTTCTGCGCGTCGCCCCCGCCGCCCCGGCCGAAGCCGCCGCCTACTTCCGGGCGAGCCTCGCCTTCCACGCGGACGCCTCCGACGTCGCCGCGGCGCTCGCCTCCGGCGATGACCCCGGGTTCGTCGTCGTGGACTCCCGCTCCACCGAGTCCTGGGACCAGGGCCACATCCCGGGCGCGGTCCACCTCCCCACCGCCCTCATCCCGGAGCAGGCCGAGCAGCTCCTCGACAAGGCCGTGCCCGTCGTGACGTACTGCTGGGGCCCCGGCTGCAACGGCGCGACCCGCGCCGCACTCGCCCTCGCCGAACTCGGCTACCAGGTCAAGGAGATGCTCGGCGGCTTCGAGTACTGGGCACGGGAGGGTTTCGAGTTCGAGACCTGGCAGGACCGTGAGCGCCGGGCGCCCGACCCGCTGACGGCGCCGGTGGACGCGGACAACTGCGGCTGCTGAGGCCGGAGTTGGTCGCGGTGAGCGGGTGAGGTCCCGGTGCGTGTAGGTTCTGCTGCCATGGTGCGATACGCGGAACCGGGCGCGGTGGAATGGGTGGAGTCGGGCGGCGGCCCTCTGATCGCGGTACCGGAGACGGTGCTGCCGTTCTGGGCGGGCGCTGACGGCGACGAGACGGCGTCCGACTACGACCGTGCCTGTGAGGTCGACGGGTCCGTCGGCCTCCTGCCTGTCGGGGACAGCGCGGCCCTGGTGTTCGGCGACGAACCCGCGTCCACCTCGTACCTGCCCGACCACGGCGTCTTCGTACGGTGGTGCGCGGCCGACTCCGAGGCGGAACTGCTGGCCCGCGTGCCGGCGGCCCTCACCACGGCGGACTGGGGACACGAGGTGCACTGGAAGGTGCCCGGCACGGTGATCCTGTTCGACTCGGCCTGGCCGGGACCGGAGACCGAGCGGACCGAGCATCTGCGGGTCGCCCTGGAGCCGGGCGCGTACGCGGTCCGCGCCGCCCAGGTGCAGCCCGGCCCCGAGACCTGGCTGGGGCTGGTCCAGCTCAGACGGCTGTCGCACTGAACCGACGGCTGGCGCACCGAACTGACGCTCCCGCTCTGAACCGACTGCTCCCGCACTGGGCCGACGGCTCCCTGCCCTGAACCGACGGGCCGTGCGAACGAGCGTCGGCCCCCGCACCTGTGAGAAAACCAGGTGCGCCGCACCCCGGCAGCTCCCCATCATGATCTGCTGTGCCCCGACTCCCACATCCCGCTCCCGAAGACCTCCGCCGCGACCCCCTGCCCCTGCGCGGCCGCACCGCCCTGGTCACCGGGGCCAGCAGACGGGGCGGCATCGGTCATGCCGTGGCCCGGCGGCTCGCCGCGTACGGGGCGAGTGTCTATCTGCACCACCATGTGCCGCACGACGCCGCCATGCCCTGGGGAGCAGACCGGCCCGAGGACGTCGTCGCCTCCGTGCGCGAGGCGCTCGGTGACCCTGACGCCCGGGTACTCGCCGGTCCCGGCGACCTCTCCGACCCGGCCGCGCCCGCCGAATTGATCACGACGGCCGCCGCGGCGCTCGGCGGACGGCTCGACATCCTGATCGCCAATCACGCGCTGAGCGGCTCCGACGGCACCCTCGACGAGATCGACGCCACGATGCTCGACGCGCACTGGGCGGTCGACACCCGCTCGGTCGTGCTGCTCGTCCAGGCGCACGCCCGGCTGCGGCCGGCCGGCCCCGGTGGACGCGTCGTGATGATGACCTCGGGCCAGGACATCGCGGGCGGGATGCCCGGTGAGATCGCCTACGCCCTCCAGAAGGGCGCCCTCGCCTCGATCACCCGCTCGCTGTCGACCGCGCTCGCCGAGCGGGGCGTCACCGTGAACACCGTCAACCCCGGCCCGGTGGACACGGATTACCTGACCGGTGAGGCGTACCAGGCGGTGGCGTCCCGTTTCCCCGCCGGCCGGTGGGGCATGCCCGACGATCCCGCCCGCCTCATCGCCTGGCTGGCGACGGACGAGGCGGGCTGGATCACCGGTGAGGTCATCAACTCCGAGGGCGGATTCCGGCGTTGATCACAAGGCGGCCGGTCACAAGGCGGCCGCTCACAAGGCGGCCGGTCACCACGCGGACAGTCACAAGGCGGCCAGCTCGTCCACCAGGTCGTCCAGGCCCAGGGAACCCTGCGACAGAGCCGCCATGTGCCACGCCTTGAGGTCGAAGGCGTCGCCGTGCCGCTCACGGGCCCTGTCGCGGCCCAGCAGCCAGGCCCGCTCGCCGAGCTTGTAGCCGATGGCCTGGCCCGGGATCGTCAGGTACCGGGTCAGCTCGCTCTCCACGAAGTCCGCCGGACGGCTGCTGTGCGCGCCGAAGAACTCCTGCGCCAGCTCCGGAGTCCAGCGCTCGCCCGGGTGGAACGGGGAGTCGGCCGGGATCTCCAGCTCCAGGTGCATGCCGATGTCGACGATCACGCGAGCCGCCCGCATCATCTGCGCGTCGAGGTAACCGATCCGGTGCTCCGCGTCGGTGAGGAAGCCCAGCTCGTCCATGAGCCGCTCCGCGTACAGCGCCCAGCCCTCGCAGTTGGCGCTGACATGGCCGATGGTGGCCTGATAGCGGGACAGGCTCTGCGCGACGTACGTCCACTGCGCGAGCTGGAGATGATGACCCGGCACGCCCTCGTGGTACCAGGTCGAGACCAGGTCGTAGGCCGGGAACCGGGTCTGGCCCATCGTCGGCAGCCAGGTGCGGCCCGGCCGGGAGAAGTCCTCCGACGGGGGCGTGTAGTACGGAGCCGCCGCACCGCCGGGAGGCGCGATGCACGACTCCACCTTGCGGACCGGCTCGGCGAGTTCGAAGTGCGTGCCGTCGAGCTTCTCGATCGCCTCGTCCATCAGGCTCTGGAGCCAGTCACGGACCTCGTCGACGCCGTCGATGTGCCGGCCGTGCTCGTCGAGGTGCGCCAGCGCCACCCACGGCGTCGCGGCGCCGGGGAGGATCTTCTCGGCCTCCTTCTTCATCTCGCCGAGCAGCCGGTGGTACTCGGACCAGCCGTACGCGTACGCCTCGTCCAGGTCGAGGTCCGTGCCGTTGAAGTAGCGCGCACAGCGGGCGTAACGCTCCCGGCCCACCGTGTTCGGCGCGCCCTCGATCGCCGGCGCGTACACGTCGCGCATCCAGTCCCGCAGCTCCACCACGGAGGCCGTCGCCCCACGGGCGGCCTCGTCCAGCTCCGCGCGCAGCGACTCGGGGCCGGCCGACGCGAAGTCCTCGAACCAGCCACGCCCTTCGCCGGTGTCCGCCCACTCGGTGAGCTGCTCGACGAAGGTGGCGGTCGGGCGGGGGGCCGCGTACAGCTTGCGCTCCAGACCCAGCGCGAGCGCCTCGCGATAGCCCGCGTACGCGGCCGGCACCGCGCGCAGCCGCTCGGCGATCGCCGCCCAGTCCTCGTCGGTCTCGTTCGGCGTGACGGTGAAGACCTCGCGCACCGAGTGCGCAGGCGTGGCCAGGTTGCCGACCGTACGCAGGCCCTCTTCGGCCTCGTGCACGGCCAGCTCCGCGGTCAGCCGCTCGCGCAGCAGGCGCCCGCAGCGGCGCTCGATGTCACTGTCCGCGCCGGGCCGGCGCTCGGCCTCGTCGAGCCGGGCGAGCGTGGCCCGCTGGAGCTGCGCGAGGGCCGCCTGGCCGGTGGGCGAGAGGTCCGGGAGCTTGCTGGAACTCTCCTTCACGCCGAGGTACGTACCGGTGATCGGGTCAAGGGCGATGAGTTCGTCGACATAGGTGTCGGCGACCTCACGGGGCAGCGGGCTCTTGGTCTGTGACATGCGGACCATCCTCATACGGCGACCGGTGCCGCGTCAGCCCGCTTTCTCCGGCCGTTGTCCCAAGTCAGCCCGATTTCGCTGAGGGCTTGTTCCCCGGCGCGTCGGGTGGCAACAGCGGACCGCAGTCCCACTGCTGGAAGATCAGCCGCGTCTCGACCCGCGCCACTTCGCGGTGGGCGGTGAAATCGTCCAGCACCAGTCGCTGCAGGTCAGCCATGTCCGCGACCGCGACATGCACGAGATAGTCGTCCGGCCCGGTGAGGTGGAAGACGGTCAGCGACTCCGGCAACGCCCGGATCCGCTCCACGAAGGGCCCCACCAGCTCCCGGCGATGCGGCCTGACCTGCACGGACAGCAGCGCCTGAAGGCCACGGCCCAGCTTGGCCGGATCCAGTCGCAGCTGATGACCCAGGATCACGCCCGAACGGCGCAGCCGTGTCACCCGGTCCAGACACGTCGACGGCGCGACCCCGATCTGCGCGGCGAGGTCGCGGTAAGTGGTCCGGGCGTCGTTCTGCAGGAGCCGCAGCAGATGCAGATCGACCGGGTCCAGTACGACAGATTCGGCCATTGGCCGAACGTAACACGGTGAGTGTCCGCCAGAACCCGGCCGATGTTCACTCTTCCGCCCATGGACCCAGCGAGCAGGGAGGCATACGAGGGTATGCACGGGTACGACGACGCACGCAGCGCATCCAGGGCACTGGCCACCGAGGCCGTGCACGCCGGCCGCGACGACCTGGCCCGGCAGGGGCTGCACGCCCCGCCGATCGACCTGTCCACCACCTATCCCTCGTACGACAGCCGGGGCGAGGCCGCCCGCATCGACGCGTTCGCCACGACCGGCGCCGAGCCGGACGGCCCGCCCGTGTACGGGCGCCTCGGCAACCCCACCGTCGCCCGCTTCGAGACGGCCCTGGCCCGTCTGGAGGGCACCGAGGCGGCGGTCGCCTTCGCCAGCGGGATGGCGGCGCTGAGCGCGGTCCTCCTCGCCCGGGCCTCGATGGGCCTGCGCCACGTCGTCGCCGTACGCCCCCTGTACGGCTGCAGCGACCACCTGCTCACCGCCGGACTGCTGGGCTCGGAGGTGACCTGGACCGACCCGGCCGGGATCGGCGAGGCGCTGCGTCCCGACACCGGCCTGGTCATGGTCGAGTCCCCGGCGAATCCCACGCTCGCCGAGGTCGACCTGCGAGCGGTGGCCCACGCCTGCGGCTCGGTCCCGCTGCTCGCCGACAACACCTTCGCCACACCGGTGCTCCAGCGCCCCGCCGAGCACGGCGCGCGGCTGGTGCTGCACAGCGCCACCAAGTACCTCGGCGGGCACGGGGACGTGATGGCCGGCGTGGTCGCCTGCGACGAGGAGTTCGCCGGACGGCTGCGACAGGTCCGCTTCGCCACGGGCGGCGTCCTGCACCCACTCGCCGGATACCTCCTGCTGCGCGGCCTGTCCACCCTTCCGGTACGGGTCCGGGCCGCCTCCGCGACCGCCGCCGAACTGGTCGCTCGCCTCGCCGCCGACCCGCGCGTGGCCCGCGTCCACTACCCCCGCACAGGCGGCGCGATGATCGCCTTCGAGGTCCACGACGACCCGCACGAGGTCATAGCCGGCGTCCGCCTGATCACCCCCGCCGTCAGCCTCGGCAGCGTCGACACCCTCATCCAGCACCCGGCGTCGATCAGCCACCGCATCGTGGACGAGAACGACCGCCGGGGTGCCGGAGTGAGTGACCGTCTGCTGAGGATGTCCGTGGGCCTGGAGGACGTCGACGATCTGTGGACGGACCTGGATCAGGCGCTGGGAGCGCGGCAGCGCCCCTCCAGGGGCGCGGGGCTGTATCGACAGGCGGCTCCGCCGCGGGGCGCGACAAGCCACAGCGCACCCGCAGCCGCCAGATAGCCCACAGCCCCCACGGGGCTTAGGCCTTCCCCAACTCACCCGCACTCGACAGCCGCTCCGCAACGGCCTCTTCCAGCGGAGCATCCAGCCGGGCGGTAATGACCAGGGTCCCCTCCTCGATCTGATAGTCGAGGGGGAGCCCCAACCCCCGCATCGCCGCGACCATCCCCGTGTTGGACGCCTGCGTCACGGCGTACACACTCGCGCACCCCGCATCCACAGCCATCCCCACCAGCCTGCGCAGCAACTCCGTGCCGATGCCCCGCCGCTGCCACGTGTCCTCCACGAGCAGCGCGACCTCCGTCTCGTCCCCGTCCCACAGCAGATGCCCGAGCCCGACGACCCGCCCCGACGCGGTCTGCACGGCGATCGTCCGCCCGAAGCGGGGACTGAGCAGATGGCTCAGGTATCGGTCGGCGTCACCGACCGGCCCGTGGTATCGCATCCCGAGCGTCCGCGCCGAGCACCGCTCGTGCATCTCCCTCGCGGCCACCAGATCGCCGGTGTCCACGCGGCGCACGGTGATGTCGTTGCCCTCGGGCAGCGTCAGCACGTCCTGGCTGCGCGGCACGCGCGGCCCCAGCCGGGCGTCCAGCTCCACCAGCGCCCGGGCCCGCGCGAACTCGGTCGGCGTGAACGGCAGATACGGCCGCTCCACGGTGATCACTCCGCCCTCCGGTGCCCGCAGCCGCATCACGGTGTCCTCAAGGGCCCCCTCCACCGGTACCGGATCCGGCCCGCGACCGCCCCCGGCCGGCACGGCGGGCAGCGACCGGATGGTGCACCGGCCCAGCAACTGCCGCAGCGCCAACGGCAGTTCCGCCGCGTCCAGGGCGGTACGGGTGGCAAGGCCCAGCACCCGGGTCGGCGCGTCCACCAGGTCATGGGCGTCGGCCCGTTCGATCCAGGTCCCGGCACCCCCGGCCACCGCGACCGCACGGCTGATCTCGGCCACCGCGAGCCCGCCGGGCGACCGGAGCAGGAACTCGTCAACCGTGCCCTCGGCCAGCGGATGCGTCTGCAGGCTCAGGATGTCCACCCGTAGCCCGGCGAGCGCCGCGCACAGCGCGGCCAGCGACCCCGGTTCGTCCTGCACCGTCGTCCGCATCCGCCACAGCGCACCCTTCTCGGATGCCGTCACGGCCGCCTCCCGCGACTGCTCCGACGGCCCGGCCTGCTCCTCGGAGCGCGGCCGGGCACCGGTATCACCGGTCGGGGGTGCGTGACCGTGGCGGCGTGCCCACCATGTGTGGAACCCCGCCGTGACGACCAGCACCGCTGCCGAGACCAGCAGCAGCTCCGGTCCGTCGGGCCCGTGCCCGATCAGGTTCGCCACGGCGTCGGCCACCGCCACCGCGGTGAACAGCGCGGCGAGCTCGATGACGTCACGCCGCCAGTGGTGTACGGGACGGCCGTGCTTCGCGCGCGTCACATCAGACATGTCTCGACTCATGCAGCCACTGTGAAGGAAAGGTGTTGCGTGATCACGAACGCTTTGTGACCGGGCGGTAAAGAACCATTATGTCCAATTTGAGATCCCCGCTGTTGTTCTGGTCCGTCAGGCGGCCAGCCCATCCGCCAGTGCGCTGCGCAGCCGCCGGGCCTGGGTCACGAGCCGGGACGAACCCCGTCGGTCCGCCGCCCTCGCCAGATGCGGCAGCTCCTCGCGTGCCCCCGTCCGCTCGGCGCACTCCGCGGCGACTGCCAGGAGATCCGCCATGCCTCGTGCCGGCGCAGGCCCTGGTGCCGGTGTCGTCGCCCCGCCGGTCGCGAGGTCGGCGAGCAGTACGGGCAGCGTGTGCCGGAGCATCTCCCAGACGGTCGCGTTGGCCCCGGTGGCCGCCGCCGTCCGCACCGACTCGACGAGCCGCGACGGCTTCACGGCCCCGCGCCGCACCAACTGCCCGAGATCCGCGCCCAGCCGGCCCGCGTCGAGCCGGCCGCGCGTCGCCAGCACCAGCAGGGCGTCCACGGCGGCGAGCCGATCCTCCGGATGCCGCGCACCGAGCCCGTACGCCACCGACAGGTGTACGGCCGCACCGGCCTCGCCGCCGGATTCGGCCAGGAGCGGGAGTATCGCGGCGGTGCCCCGGGTGTCGTCCACGGCTGCCGTGGAGAAGTCGCGCAGCAGCCTGACGGCGACGAGTTCACGCCGCTCGGGGAGGACGGCGAGCCAGTGCGGCCGTATGTGGTCGTCCCAGTGGTAGCAGTGCCGGCGCTCGCCGTGGACGGTCACCGGTCGGCCGAGGGGGCGGAACGCCGGGGGGAAGTCCTCCTGCAGTTCCAGGAGTTCACCGCACTCCAGCAGGATGCGTGGGCCGGCGGTCCGCCGTTGCGCTGTGGGCAGGGCGGTGCCGTCCGCGGTCAGCCACCTCGCGAGCCGTGTCCCCTCCGCGGTGCCGAGCGCGGCCGCCCGCACCGCTGCTGTCTCGGCCGCCGTACGGTCGGTGCGCCGCACCCGCAGCAGGGCCTGCGCGAAGTCGGACGCCGAGACACGCGCGCCCAGGCGCCGGTACTCGTCGAGGCGGGCGACGAGTTCGTCCGGCTCCAGCAGACCGGTGCCCCAGGTGGGGGTGGACAGCAGGAACGGCAGCGGTTCCGTACGGATCCGGTACGCCGCCTCCCAGATGCGGGCGTTGAAGGCACGAGTGAGTGCACTGTGTACGCAATCGGATCCCGACATCCCGCGCTGGACCGCGGCGTGCAGAGTGGCGGTGGGGATCTTGTCGAGCAGTGTCGCGAGGATGAGCTCCAGGCGCTGCGGCTGCTGGACGAAGTAGTCGTCCAGTCGGTACTGGGAGCATTCGGCGGTGAGCCACCAGAGGCGGGCGACCACCGGGCCGAGTGCCTCCACCAGGGCGCCCCTGTCCTGGTGGGCATGGCGCACCAAACCGTCCAGTGTGCGCTCGAACGTCGCCACGTCCGCGCCGGAGGCCAGCAACGCCCCGACCTCTTCGGCGAGTTCGGCCACCGACTCCGGAGCGGGCGCCAGCCGCACGGGCTCGGGTGCCGGGGGCAGCACCTCCTCGTACGGCTCCGGCTCCGAGGGTGCCGGACTCACCCCGAGGCTCTGGACCGCCCGCGCCCGCAGTACGGGGATCAACTGCTCGGCAGCAGAGGCGAGTTCGCCGCGCACGTCCGAGCCCCGGACCCTGCCGACATGCCGCTCCACCAGCTTGAGCGCCCGCTCCTGCACCTCCGAGTCCTGGTGCCCGAAGGCCTGTGCGGCGGCGGGCACCAGTTCCCCGGCGGCCGCCGGGACGCGGGCGAGAACCTTGCCCAGCAGGACCAGTTGGCCGCGCACGAGCTTCCTCTCGGTGCGGAAGAGGACGGCGCCCGACATCTCGACCAGCTGCCGCGTGGTCAGGTCGCCGTCGAGGGCGAGCGACGCGAGTACCGACTGGGCGTGCCCGGCCACCACGGACGCGGCGTCGGCGGCCAGCGCCAGCCAGTCGGCCGTGCGCTCCCGCTGCTCGTCCCGGGTGAGGGCGAAGGCCTGCAGCATGCGCAGGAACACCCGGTGATCGGCCGCCGGACCGCCCCGCAGCAGCCGGGCCAGACAGGCGTCGACCGTCGCCCCGCGGTCCAGGACGCCCTCGACGGTGAGCTGCGCGAGCGCGGCGGTCCAGCTGTTCGGCCCCTCCACGGCGGTCCATGCCAGTCGGCTGCCGATGTCGTTCGTCTCGAAGAGCGCCGCCGCGAGCCGACCGAGGTGCGGGTCCTTGCGCAGCCGGTCCAGGACCGTGTCGCCGCGCTGCCACACATGCCCGATGTGCTCCACCCATCCGTGCACATAGGCCTCCGTCGTCGGCACCGGGCAGCCGGAGAGCCGTACCAGACCCGCCATCAGCTCGTACGGCACCCGCGCACTGACCGGCCGCTCGGCGATCCGGTGCGCCACATCGGCGAGCCAGCCGGGTGCCCGGTCGCCCAGGACGTCGATGAGAACCCCCGGTGACGCCGGCCACCACCGCATGTCGGAGGCCGCCAGCCAGCTCGCCACACCCGCCGCACCCGTCTGGCACGCGACGCCCGCCGCATGCAGCGCGGGATAGGCGCGGCGCGCCTCAGCCGTCCACTGATCCGCCCTCAGCTCCTTGCGCAGGGCCTTCAACTCCGGGAAGAGCGCCCGCCGTTCGGGGTCGGTCATCCCGTCCAGGAGGCTCACCACCTCGGCCGTCCGCCCCCCTCGCACCGCATCCATCAGCGAACTCATCGCGCACCCCCGTCGACCCGTGCCATGTCCCGCTCCGCCGCGGCGATCCCGCGCCGCACCATCCGTACCGCCAGCGCGTGCTTGCACGGCCCGCGCCCGCCCCGGTACTTCGCCCACCACAGACAGCTGCAGCTGAGCACCCCCGCCTCGTCGCGCACCCGATGCACATGGCCGTCCTCGGCCGTCACCGTCCCGGCCGCCCCGTCCAGCGCGACCGCGCCGGCCGCCACCAGCGCCCGGGCCGAGCGCAGCCGCGGATTGTGCCGCTCCACCCGCTCGGCGTCGTACGGCAGCTCCCGGTGGAAATAGGCCGCCTCCGCCGTGTCGTAGCCGACCCGTCCCGAGGTGCCCAGGCGGATCAGCGCCGCCCGGACCCGCTCGGGTGCGAGGCCCGAGGCGGCGGCCAGGTCGGCGACGTCGATGCGGGGCTCCCAGGCGAGGAGCACGGAGATCAGCTCCGCGTCCTCGGCGGCCTCGTCGGTGGCGAGCGCGTCGAGGACGCCGCCCTCGCCGGAGAAACCGCGCGAGGCGTCCGGGGACAGCGTCAGCGTCAGCCGCATGCCGGGCAGGACGGCCTCCCAGGCACTCGCCGTGGCGGCCGCACCGCCGGTGACCGCGGGGCCGTACACCCGCAGTGCCGTGGCATGGCGCAGCACCCGCTGGAGCGTGACCAGCCGCTCCGGTCCCGGCAGGCACACCGCGCCGGGCACCGCGCGCGTGGTCGGCCGCAGCGAGCGCCCCGAGGGCACCACCCACCGCGGTCCGGCCAAGGCGGCGCGCCCTCCACCGCGCGGCAGCGCACGCAGGAACCGCACCGCCTCGGCGGCCGGCAGCTCGGCCCGCAGATCGAAGTCGGCCGCCATGACCTGCGCCTCCGCGAATCCGCGCAGCCAGCGGTCCGGGAGCGGCACCTTCTTCTCCACCACTGGCCCGTCCAGCGTGGTCACCGCCAGCTCCTCGGGGCCCACCCGCAGATGGATCGGGTCGTCCGCGCCGATCCTCGACAGCGCCTCGCGCAGGGGGTTGTTGACGTCGACGTTCGTCGTGCCGTGCCCCACCTCGCCGCCGTCCAGGCCCGCCTCCAGCACGTCCAGCCGGGCGTACACCCCGCCGCAGCCGGAGAAGGACTCGAAGCGCAGCCGGTCCCCGTTGCCCGTCACCACCGGGTCCAGGGAGGCGCGCAGCCGGCGCTGGTGGTACCGCGCGGCCGCCACGTCGGCCACCGCGAGCAGCCCGGCCGAGGCCACCTGAGGCTCTGTCAGGAAGCCCGCGAAGAACCGCGGATGGTCCTGGACACCCGAGGGCGTCGCACCGCTTGAGGTCTCAAGCCCCAGGCGCTGTCCGCCCGCTGCGGCCTCCAGCACGGAGGGTCGGCGATAGGCCACGGCCTGTAGAGATCGCGTCATGGAAAAACCGTAGAGGCGACCACTGACAATCGGCCCTGACCTGCGAAAGCCCCCACTGAGAGGGGATGTTGGCCGGTCCCGTCACGACCGTGCCGCGCACCGGGGGATGACACCGGCACGCGGCACGGTTCAAGGCTACGGGAGTTGCCTGCCGGGACGGGGAGTCACTGACCGACGCGGCCCGGCTGCAGAACCTGCGTGAACAGCACGGTGCCGTCCGCCTCACGCAGGCGCACCGTCAGCTCGCCGCTGCCGCCGTCGATGTCGACCTCGCCGAAGAACTGGTAGCCGCCGGCCGGGGAGACGTTCGCCGTCGTCGGCGCCTTGATGAACACCCGCTCCGGACCGAAGGTGTTGTCCAGGGTGTTCGCCGGGAACGCGCCCGCGTTGAGCGGGCCGGAGACGAACTCCCAGAACGGCTCGAAGTCGGTGAAGGCCGCCCGCGACGGCTGGTAGTGCTGCGCCGACGTGTAGTGCACGTCGGCGGTCAGCCACACCGTGCCGGTGATCCCGCGGTGCTTGATGAACCGCAGCAGCTCGGCGATCTGCAGCTCCCGCCCCAGCGGAGCCCCGGGGTCGCCCTGCGCGACGGCCTCGATGTTCGGCTTGCCGTCGCCGGTGTCCGGCACCACCAGGCCCAGCGGCATGTCCGAGGCGATCACCTTCCACACCGCCCGGGAGCGGGCCAGCTCGCGCTTGAGCCAGTTCAGCTGCTCGGCGCCGAGGATGCCCTGTGCGTCGGTGGTCTGGTTGTCCGGCGAGTTGGCGTTGCGGTAGGTGCGCATGTCCAGCACGAACACGTCGAGCAGCGGACCGTGGTTGACGACTCGGTGGACCCGGCCTCCGGGGCGGCGCAGGGTCGAGATGGGGAAGTACTCCGAGAACGCCTGCCGGGCACGGGCGGCCAGGACGTCGACGCTCTTCTCCGTGTAGCGGGAGTCGCCGAGGATCTCGCCGGGGTACCAGTTGTTGGTCACCTCGTGGTCGTCCCACTGGATGATGGACGGGACCTGGGCGTTGAACCGCTTGAGGTTGTCGTCCAGCAGGTTGTAGCGGAAATTGCCGCGGAACTCGGCCAGCGTCTCGGCGACCTTGGACTTCTCCTCGGTCGTGATGTTCCGCCATGTGCTGCCGTCGGGCAGGGTGACGGAGGCCGAGATCGGGCCGTCGGCGTAGATGTTGTCGCCGCTGCAGAGGAAGAAGTCCGGGTCCAGCGCGCCCATCGCGTTGTAGATCCGGTAGCCGCCGAAGTCCGGGTTGATGCCCCAGCCCTGCCCGGCCAGGTCACCGGACCAGACGAAGCGGACCCCGTCGCGCCGCCGCGCGGAGGCCGTACGGAACGTGCCGGTGACCGGCTCGCCGGTACGGCGCGGGTCGTCCGGGTCGGCGAGCAGCACGCGGTAGTGGATCTGCTCGCCGGACGGCAGCCCGCGCAGCCGGGTCGTACCGGTGAAGTCCGTGTCGGCGCCGAGCAGCGGGCCGTGCCATCTGCGCGCGCCCCGGAACGACTCGGTCGCGGACGTCTCCACGATCATCCGGGCCGGACGGTCGGAGCGCACCCACACCAGCCCCGAGTCGCGGGTCACGTCGCCCGTCTGCACGCCCCAGCCCGCCTTGGGCCGCCCCGACAGGGCGAAGGCCGGTGCCGCGCCGAGGGCGGTGGGCAGGGTCAGGGCCGCCGACGCGGCGAGCGAGCCGCGCAGGACGCTGCGACGACCAGGGAAGGGACGGTGTGACATGGAGGCCTCCAGGGGCGGGATCCGGCCAGTGTGCAGTGCCACAACTACTGGGGCGCCGCAGCGCACACGGAAACCACAAGTGAACAACTGACCGCATCCGCAGGGGAACCGGCGAGTCATGGGGGAGAAAGGCACACGCAGGGTTCCGGTCACCTCCCCGTGGTCCACGGTCACGTCCCTGCGGTCGACGGCCGTCTTCCGTGGTCGCCGGGCACCCCCAGTGGCCCCAGGTCACCGCCGACGCGCGGCGACCGCCTCCGCCATCAGCCGTACGCCCGCCCGGATCCGCGTCGGCGACAGGTGCGCGTACCCCAGGACCAGCCGCACGCCCGCGTGCCCGACCTCCCCGGCACGCGCGTGCGTGTAGGCCGGCAACGCACGCACCGCCACCCCGGCCGCCGCCACACGCGCGACGAACCGTTCCTCGGGCCCGTACCGTTCCGGCAGCGCGGCGATGACATGCAGCCCCGCGGCGATCCCGGTCACCTCCGCGCCCGGAAAGTGCTCCGCCAGAGCGCCGACCAGGGCGTCCCGCCGCTCCCGGTACGCGCGCTGGCAGCGGCGCAGCTGACGGTCGTAGTCGCCGCGCTCCAGGAACCGGGCGAACAGCGCCTGGTCCAGCGTCGGATGGCCGAGATCCATGGTCCGCTTGCGCTCGACGACCTCCTCGGCCAGCGCCTCCGGCACCAGCAGCCAGCCCAGCCGCAGCCCCGGCGCCAGGGACTTGCTGACCGAGCCCGCGTAGGCGACGCGCTCCGGGTCGAGCCCCTGGAGCGCGCCCACGGGAGCACGGTCGTACCGGAAGTCGCCGTCGTAGTCGTCCTCCAGGACGAACCCGTCGACGGACCGCGCCCAGTCGAGCAGTTCGGTACGGCGGCGGGCGGAGTAGGCGATCCCGGTGGGGAACTGGTGGGCGGGCGTCGTGACGACGGACCGT
Source organism: Streptomyces sp. HD (assembly GCF_028369295.1). GTDB lineage: Bacteria > Actinomycetota > Actinomycetes > Streptomycetales > Streptomycetaceae > Streptomyces. The sequence goes on along the minus strand of NZ_JAQMYP010000046.1, from coordinate 65,198 downwards.
ACGCCCGACTCCCGCAGCGGCCCGACGGCGAGCCCTTCGTCGTCCAGGGGCAGGGGCACGGTGGTGACGCCGGCGGCGGCGTAGAGGGAGTCGTGCTGCGGGCTGCCGGGGTTCTCGACCCCGACTTCGCGCATCCCGCGCGCGTGCAGCACGAAACCGAGCACCGTCGTCGCCTGTGACACCCCGGAGACGACCACGATGCGCTCGGGATCCGCGACCACGCCCCGGCGGCGGGCGAGCAGTTCCGCGAGCGCCGTACGCAGCCGGGGCAGCCCGCGTGGGTCGGGATAGCCCAGCTCGTGGTGCGGCAGCTCGGCCAGCACCCCGCGCTGCGCGGCCGCCCACGCGGCACGCGGGAACAGCGACATGTCCGGCGTACCGGGTACGAAGTCCGCGCGGGAGTCCGTGGAGCGCGGAGCGAGGTCACGCGCGCGTGGCCGGGCGGCCCGTACGGCACCGCTCACCCAGGTTCCGGCACCCCGGCCGCTGCGCAGATAGCCCTCCGCGGTCAGCTGCTCGTACGCCTCGGTGATCAGCCCGCGCGACACACCGAGATCGGCGGCCAGATCCCGGCTCGACGGCAGCCGCGTCCCCGGCGCGAGCCGCCCCGATCGCACCGCCTCCCGCAGCGCCGCCTGCAACGAACGCCCACGCGCGCGTGCGGGCGCCGAAGCGGCGGGAAGCAGCAGCTCCCAGGCGGGCGAGCCGGCACGCGGGTCCGGATTGGTCTCCGATGACGTCATGGAACTGGACCTTAATCCGGACCGCCGCGGTTCCTAGCGTCGCTGCCATGAACGCCACCACCACGCGCGGCGCCCTCCTGGCCGGGCTCGCCTGTGTCCTCGTCGGAGGATCCTTCACCGCCAACAGCCTGCTCGGCGCCTACCCGTACGCGGGCGGCCAGTTCCTGCGCTACGGCCTCGCCTGTCTGCTGCTCGTCCCGCTCACCGGGCGGGACGCGGCGTCCCGGCTGCGGCTGCTCGCCGCCCGTCAGTGGATCCGCCTCGCGGTGCTCGCCGCTGTCGGCATGGTCGGCTTCAACCTGGCCGTCATCGCCGCCGAGCGCACCGCCGAACCGGCGGTCCCCGGAGTCTTCGTGGGCTGCGCGCCCGTGGTCGTCGCCGTCGTCGTCCCTCTGCTGGACGGGCGCCGGCCGCAACGCACCGTCCTGTACGGGGCGCTGCTCGTGGCCGTCGGCGCGTTCGCGGTGCAGGGCTGGGGCCGTACGGACACCGTCGGCATCGCCTTCTCCGCGGGCGCGCTGGTCGGTGAGGTCGGTTTCGCGGTCCTCGCCGTGCCGGTGCTGCGCCCGCTGGGCCCACGGCTGCTGTCCGCCACCGTGTGCGGGATCGCCGCCGTCGAGTCCGCGGCGGCCGGGCTGCTCCTGGACGGCACCGCGTGGCTGCGGTGGCCGGACACGACGGAGACCGCGGCACTCCTGTGGCAGGCGGTGGTCGTGACCGTCGTCGGCTTCGTGTGCTGGTACATGGGCATGCAGCGCATCGGCGCCGAGCGCGCCACCCTCTTCTCCGGCCTCATCCCGGTCGCCGCGGCCTGCACCGCCCCGCTCGTCGGAACCGGTTCCTACGGTGTCCCGCAGGCCGTGGGCAGCGCCCTTGTCGGCGCCGGAGTCGTCCTGGGGTCCCGTGCGCGCCAATCGCCCCCGCATTACGAGGGGTTGCCCGCACTGGCGCGTAAACAGGTATGAAAGCCGGCGGGGAAGCAACCGGCCGAAGCCCGCCTCCGTATCGCACGCGCATTCCTGGAGCCCCGTGGACGCCAAGAACCGCTTCGAGACGAAGACCACCTTCGCATGCACCCGAATAGAATGGCTGGCCTTTCTGGTCGTCTCGCTCGTGCTCGCCTTTCTGCACCTTGCCGATATCCGCTGGGGCGTCTTCCTGGCGCTCTTCGCGGTGATCGACGTCATCGGCTACATCCCCGGCGCGATCGCCTACCGACGCAGCCCGGACGGGCGTATCGCACGCGGCTACTACGTGGCCTACAACGTGATGCACAGCCTGGTCACGGCAGGTGTCCTCGCCGGGGCGTGGGTCCTGTTCGCCGGGCCGGAATGGGCCCTGCTGGCACTGCCCATCCACCTCCTGGGAGACCGGGCCCTGTTCGGGAACTCGTTCAAACCTTTCGGGGTCGCGTTCGAACCCGAAATCCATCCCGCCTACGGCGCATTCGAACGGCAGTACCTGGCCGCTGCCGCCGACTCGTCGCGGCACCGGGAGGAGGGTGCGCATGCCGTCCGTGCTTGACACCCTCACCGAACACAGCGACAACCCCAGTTCATTTCTCGCCCTGAACAGCGGGAACGAGTACTTCCGCGACGAACGACTCGACGGCATTTGTGCCTATCGCCGCTCCGGCCGCCATGTCCTGCAATTCGGCGGTCCGTTCACCGCGCCGGAACACCGGGCCCAGTTGCTGGACTCGTTCGTCGCACACGCCGGACGCCGCCTGCTCGCGGTGCAACTGCAGCGCGAGGACGCCGAGCTGTACGCCGGCCACGGCTTCACGGTCAACCAGATCGGCGCGTCGTACGCCGTCGACCTGGCCCGTTTCACGCTGCGCGGCTCACGGTTCGTACGGCTGCGGAACAAGATCTCGCGGGCCCGGCGCGCGGGCCTGGAGGTCGCCGAGGTCCAACACGACGACGACTGCGCGGAGTTGGACCGGGTGGACGAGCCCTGGCTGCGGGAGAAGGGGCGGCACGTCAAGGAACTGCAGTTCCTCGTCGGCCAGCGGACCGGGCCGCTGCAACGGCACCGCCGGCTCTTCGTCGGGCGCATCGACGGCGCGGCGGTCGGCTACATCAACTACTCGCCCGTCTACGGCAGCCGCCCCGGCTGGCTGCACGATCTCAGCCGGCGCAGGCCCGACGCGCCGCCCGGTGTGATGGAGGCGCTCAACGCCACCGTCATGGAACAGCTCGTCGCCGACGGCGCCGCCTGGCTGCACTTCGGCTTCACCCCGTTCACCGGGCTCGACGAGGAACACGAAGTCGACGGTCACAGCCGGATGTTCGCCCGGTTCGCCCGCCTCCTGGCCGAACGCGGCAAGGCGATCTACCCCGCGGTCTCCCAGCTCGAATACAAGGAGAAGTGGGCCCCGCACGCGGTCCTGCCGGAGTACATCGCCTTCCTTGGCAGGCCGCGGATACCCGCCGTATGGCAGCTGCTGCGCGCCACCAACGCCGTCTGACCCCACCGGCGCGCGCTGCCGTACGACCGCTCCGCGAGGTCGCCGCCCCGCGCCGCCGTATGCCCGAAACCGACCCCCCACTCGGAGGACCGCACCGGCATGAGATTCCTCGACCGTGAACGCACCACCCTGGCCAAGCTGTTGCCGGACCTGGACCCTGCCCTGCGTGAGACGCCGCTCATGGAGCTGGAGCGGGCGGAGAGCCCCGGCATCGGGCTCTTCCGGGACAGCGGCGGGCCGGGGCTGCTGGTGCCGGAGGACCATCAGGGCCGGGGAGCGACGGCGTTGGACGCGCTGCGGGTGCAGCGGGCCATCGGCAGCCGCTCGCCGTCACTGGCCGTGGCGACCACCATGCACCACTTCTCGATGGCCACGCTCGTCGGTCTGGGCGACCGGGGCGACGGACTGGAGTGGCTGCTGATCGAAGGTGTGGCGTCGAGCAACCGCATCATCGCCTCCGGCTTCGCCGAGGGACGCCGCGGCGCCGGCATCCTGGAGCCGACGATGACCGCCAAGGTCACTGAGGACGGCGTACGCATCAGCGGCGTCAAACGCCCGTGCAGCCTGGCCCGTTCCATGGACGTGCTGACCGCCAGCGTCCTGGTGCCCCGCGAGGACGGACCGGGGGACGAACTCGCGGTCGCGCTGGTGCCCGCCGAGAGCGAGGGCATCAGCGTCAGCGGCTTCTGGTCCAGTTCCTTCCTGGCCGGCGCGCAGAGCGACCAGGTCACGCTCACCGACGTCGTCGTACCGCCGGAACTGCTGCTGCGTACCGCCGCCACCCCGCAAGGGGGGATCGACGAGCTCCAGACGGCCGGGCTGGTCTGGTTCCAGCTGTTGATGACCGGCAGCTACCTCGGCGCCGCCTCCGCCCTGGTCGAACGGGTGCTGCTCAACGACCGGATCCCCGAGCACGAGCGGGTGCGGCTCTTCGTCGAGACCGAGGCCGCCATGGCCGCCGCCGAGGGCATCGCCCGCCGCGTCGACGACGGCGACCTGGGCGAGTCCGCGCTCGCCCAGGCGCTGTACGTCCGCTACGGCGTCCAGGACGTCATCGCCCGGGTCGTCCCCCGCGCGGTCGAACTGCTCGGCGGGCTCAGCTTCATGACGTCCGACGAGGTCGGCCACCTGGCCGCCTGCGCCAACGGACTGTCCCTGCACCCGCCGTCCCGGGCCAGGATGACCGGCCCCTTCGCCGACTACCTGGCCGACCGGCCGCTCGCCATCGCCTGACCGGCGTCCCCACCCACCGCCCAGTGCCGGCCGAGACCCGTTGGGGGAGCACACCCATGCCGCACGACCTCCCGCGTCCCACCGCCCTGCCCGCACCGAGGACCAGCGTCCGCGACCGTCCGACCCTGCTGCTCACCGGAGGGAGCGGCGTCCTCGGACGGGCCCTGATCGACGAGCTGTCCGCCGACTTCGACCTGCTCTGCCTGCGCCGCAACCGCCCGTTGGGCGACGCACGCGTACGCGAACTGCCCGGCGACCTCCTCGCCCCCCGGCTCGGCCTGACCCCGCTCGCCTGGCACGAACTCGCCCTCGAAGTGGACGTCGTCCTGCACTCCGCCGCCGAGACCAACTGGCGGATGCCGCCCGCCGACATCGAGCGGACGAACATCCTCGGCACCGAGGCCGTGCTCGACCTGGCCGCCCGCGCCGACGCGTCCCTGTACCTGGTGAGCACCGCGTTCGTGGCCAGCGTCCCGAGCGAGGAGGACGCGCGGCGCTTCCCCGGGGCCGCCGCCTACCTCGCCTCCAAGACCAGGGCCGAACAACTCGTCCGCGACGCCGACCTGCCCGGCGCCATCGTCCGCCCCTCCGTCGTGATGGGCGACTCCACGACCGGCCGGATCGCCGGCCAGCAGGGCCTGACCAAGACCCTCGGCTCGATGGTCCTCGGACAGGTGCCGGTGCTGCCGGGCGCGCCCGAGGCCCGCGTCGACATGGTCCCGCAGGACTACGTCACCCGGGCCGTCGGCGACCTCGTCCGCGGCGGGGTGAGCAGTGGCGAGTTCTGGCTCACCGCCGGCAAGGAGGCGCCCCGGCTGCGTGAGATCGCCGACACCTGCGCGGAGTTCGCCGTACTCCGCGGGCTGCCCGCACCGCACCGGCCCCGGCTCATCCCCGTCGAGGCGGTGCACCGGCTGCTGCTGCCCATGCTGGAGGGCACCGCACTGCCCGCATCCACGCGCAAGCGGTTCCAGCACTACGCCGAGCTCCTGCTGGTCTTCCAGCGCGAACTCCCCTTCGACAGCTCGCTCGGGCAGCCCCACTGCGGCACCCGCCCCAGCCACACCGACATCCGCGCCGCGCTCGTCCGCAACCTGGAGAGCTGGGCCGACGAGCGCCCCGCCCTCCTCACCCGACACCGTGCCGCACGCACTGTCGCGACCCCGACCGAGGTGGCCTCATGACGACGTCCCCGGACACGACCGCCGTACCCGCACAGCAGGCCGGGACGGCGACGACGGCCGTACCGACACACTCCACCGACGACCCGGTCATCGACCGCACCGACGTGGCCGCCCCCACCGACCAGGACGACGTCCTCGACCTGTACCTGCGCCACATCGGCTCCGGGCGGGCCGTCATGGGCCGGGTGCTCGGCGGCATGTCCGAGGTGCGGTCCGAAGGCCCCTGGATCCACACCGACGACGGCCGCAGCGTCCTCGACTTCGGCGGCTACGGCGTCTTCATCCTCGGCCACCGGCACCCGGCCGTCGTCGAGGCCGTGCACCGCCAGATCGACGCCCACCCGCTGGCCAGCCGGGTCTTCCTCGAACCCGTCGCCGCCCGCGCCGCCGAGGCGCTGGCCGCCCACACGCCGCCCGGCATGGACTACGTCCACTTCGTCAACTCCGGTGCGGAGGCCACGGAAGCCGCGCTCAAGCTGGCCCGCGCGCACGGCCGCAACGCCATCGTCACCACCCGCAAGGGCTTCCACGGCAAGACGCTCGGCGCCCTCAGCGTCACCGCCAACGCCACCTACCAGACGCCGTTCCAGCCGCTGCTGCCCGACACCACCCAGGTCGCCTACGGGGACGCCGGCGAGCTGAAGCAGGCGCTGGCCGCCCGCCGCGACCGGGCCTGCGTCATCGTCGAGCCGGTGCAGGGCGAGGGCGGCGTGCATATCCCGGAACCCGGTTACCTCACCGAAGTCGCCGCGCTCTGCCGGGAGTTCGGGGCGCTGCTCGTCGTGGACGAGATCCAGACCGGGATGGGCCGGCTGGGCACCTGGTGGGGCGTGGACGCGGAGGGCGTCCGCCCGGACATGCTGCTGGTCGGCAAGGGACTGAGCGGCGGTGTCGTACCGGTCGCCGCGATGGTCGCCACCGCCGAGGCGTACGCCCCCTTCAGCCGGGACCCCTATCTGCACACCTCCACCTTCGGCGCCTCCCCGATCGCCTGCGCCGCGGCCCTCGCCGCCGTCGAGACCATGGAGCGCGAGGACACGGTGGCCCGCGCGGCGGCACTCGGGGCGCGCATCCTCGCCGGGGTACGGGACACCTGTGCGCCGTACCGGGAGCTCCTCGTCCAGGACGTACGCGGGCGCGGGCTGCTGATCGGGATCGAGTTCATCGAGGAACGGGCGGTCGGCGAGCTCCTGCTGGAACTCGTCGCGCGGGGCGTCCTCGTCAACCACTCCCTCAATTCCACCCGCGTGCTGCGCCTGACCCCGCCCGCCGTGGTGGCGGACGACGCGCTCGACCTGTTCTTCACCACCCTCGCCGAGGCTCTGCACACCACGGCTGCCCGTATGGCCGGTTGATCAGGGAGCCCCCTTCCCGGAAAGGAACCGAACCCCCCATGCGTCATGTGGTCCTGCACGCCATCGCCGACGGCTCGGAACCGGCCGCCGTCTACCACCGCATCACCGACTTCCGCCGCTATCCCGAACTCACCGACACCGTGCGCGACGTGCGCGTGGACGCGCTGCCCGACGGCTCGGTGGTGTCCGACTGGACCGTCTCCTTCCGCGGCGGGCTGATGCGCTGGCGGGAACGCGACACGTTCGCGCCGGACACGCTCTCCCTCACCTTCGAGCAGCTCAGCGGCGACTTCCAGACCTTCGAGGGCAGTTGGCGGTGCGAGCCGCGCGACGGCGGCACGTTGGTGGTGTTCACCGCCTCCTTCGACCTCGGCATCCCGACCCTCGCGGAGATCCTCGACCCCGTGGCCGAGTCCACGCTGCGGACCAACATCGCCCGCATCCTGGCGGGACTGGTGGGCGCGGAGGTGATCGATGAGTGCGCCGCCACCGCTCAAGGCTGACCCCTCCCCGTACGACGACCCCCTCCACGACGAACCCGGCCCCGGCGCCGCCCGCTGTCTCGGCCTCTACGCCAAACTGACCGCCGGAGTGAGCGTCGTGACGGCCCGGGGCGAGGACGGGCCGCTCGGGATGACGGTCTCTGCCGTCACCTCGCTGTCGGCCCGCCCGCCCCTGCTCCTGGCCTGCCTGCGCGACGGCTCCCGCACCCTCGCCGCCGTCCGGGCGCACGGCGTCTTCGCGGTGCATCTGCTGCGGGAGGAACAGCACGACCTGGCCGGCCGCTTCGCGAACCCGACGACCCCCGCCGCCCAGCGGTTCGCCGGCACGGACAACCGGCAGGTCCTCGGCGTCCCCGTCATCGCGGGCGCGCTGGCCTGGTCGGTGTGCCTGGTGGCGGACGTACGCCGTTACGGCGACCACCACCTGGTCGTCGGACAGGTCGCCGCCGTCCACGTCGGCGGCGGGCGCCCACTGCTCTGGCACGACCGCCGGTTCCGCTCGCTGCGCGAACTCCGGCCGGAGGGCACCGGATGACGCCGACGGAGTACGGAACCCCGGCCTGGGGGCTCGCGGAGCTGCCCGCACAGCCCCCGCTGCACGGCACGCCCACGGCGGACGTGGCGGTGGTCGGGGCCGGTCTGGCGGGGCTGGCCTGCGCCTACCACCTGGCCGAACGCGCCCCCGGCCGGGACATCGCGGTGATCGACGCCGAGGGCGTCGCCGCCGGGGCCAGCGGTCGGGGCACGGGTCTGCTGGGCCCGCGGGCCGGGCCGGCGATCGACCGCGCCGTACGGCGTCATGGGCCCTGGGCCGCACGCCGGATGCATCTGGCGAGCGTACGGGCGGTGCAGTCGGTCCTCGACCTGTGCGGGCGGCTCGACGTGCCGTGCGGGCTGCGGACCGGCGGGCAGATCATGGCGACGCGCGCACCGGCCGGGCTGGCGTCGCTCGACCGGCAGTCCCGGGCCTACCGCGCGCTGGGCCTGGACGTGCCGGAGCTGTCCGGCGCCCAGGTACGCGCGCGCGTGGGCGTGCCGTACACCTCAGGCCTGTTGCACCGCACCGCCGCCACCCTCGACCCGGCCACCCTGACCTGTGCCCTCGCCCGCGCCTGCGCGGCCAAGGGCGTGCGGTTCTATGGGAACAGCCCGCTGCTTGCGGTGCGCGCGGGGGAGCGGGCCGGCACCGAGCTGGTCTTCCCGCACGGCAGGCTCCGGGCCGGGCAGGCGGTGCTGGCCGTCAACTCCGCGGCGCAGTCGGTGGGGTTGCCGGTCGGCACGGTCCTGCCGCTGGAGGTGTACGCCGTCGCCACCGCGCCCGTGAGCGACGCGGCGTACGAGGCACTGGGCGGGCACGAGGGGTACGCCGTCGTCGACGCCCTGCCGATGGCCCCGTACTTCCGGCCGCTCCCCGACGGGGGGCTGGTCGCGGGCGGTGGCACCGTCACCCTCCCCGCCGGACTGGGTGCACCTCGGCTGCGTGCCGTGCGGGAGCGGGCCTGGGCGTGGCTGGGCCGCTGGGTGCGGTCGCTCCATCCCGAGCTGGCCCATCTGCCGGTCACCCACCGCTGGTCCGGCCGTATCGGCATGACCGGCGACGGCCTGCCGGTCGTCGGCACTGTGCACGGCCTGCCCGACGTCTGGTACATCGGGGGCTGCTGCGGCCATGGCCTGGCGATGTCCGTGGCCCACGGCGCCCACGTCGCCGCGGCGCTCCTGGACGAGCCGGACTCCGGGGACCCCCTGCCCTGGCACCGCCCGGCCGCCCCACGCATGCCGGTCAACGGACCCGGCCGACCCCTGCTGCGGACCTACCTGGACGCGCTGGGCCGGGCCACGCGGCGTACCTGTTGACACCGGCGGCGCCGAAGGCGGCGTACCTGCTGTCACCGGTCGCGCCGAAGGCGGCGTACCTGCTGTCACCGGTCGCGCCGAAGGCGGCGTACCTGCTGTCACCGGTCGCGCCGAAGGCGGCGTACCTGCTGTCACCGGTCGCGCCGAAGGCGGCGTACCTGCTGACACCGGGCGCGCCGTACACGGCGCCTCCGCTGACACGCACCCCACCGGCAGCACGCGTCATCCACAGGCCCACCCGCACGCGCCACCCGCAGGCGTCATCCGCACGCCCCACCCACAGGCCCCACCCGCCTCCCCTCGCCAAGGCCCACCGACACGTCCGGCCAACACGTCCCACCCACACGGAGGTCGCTCCATGCCCCCACGTCCCCTCGGCGCCGACGGCTCACTGCCGCCAACACTCCGTATGGGCACCGCGGACGTCGCCTATCACCTGGCGATGCACGGCAGACCGCTGCCGGTCGTCTTCGTGTTCGCGTTCGACGGCCCGGCCCCGACCCTGGACGCCGTACGCGCGCGCGTGGCCGAACGCGCCCACCGCATTCCGGCGTTGCGCTACCGCATCGCACGGGACCGCCCGGTGCTCCGGCGCGTCGACAGCATCGCCGTCGAGCAGCACGTGCACGAGGCGCGGCTGCCCGAGGGCGCCGACGAGGCGGCGGCCGGGCGGCTGATGCTGAACCGGCCCATGGGCGCGGACGAACGGCCGTCGTGGGACGTGTGGCTGGTCCACGGACCGACGGGCGGCTACAGCCTCTGCTACCGCTCCGAGCACGCCTTCCAGGACGGAGTCGGTGCCGCCCACACGACCCGGGCCCTCCTCGACGACCACCCCGGCGGCGGCCCTGCCGCCAACCGGCCCTCCTGGCCGACCGCCCGAGGACTGGCCGACGCCCTCGGCGACGTCGTCGGCGGATTCCGCGCGCCCACCGCGAAGCCGGCCTTCGACGGGCCGAGCAGCGGCCGCACCACGCTCTGCCGGACCCACACCCCGCTGGCCAGGCTGCGCGCCATCGGCCGAGCCCACGGCGGCACCGTCAACGACATCTTCCTCGCCGCCCTCGCGCACGCCGTCCACACCTGGCACATGAAGGCGACCGGGGCCGTCCATCCGCCGCTGCCGGTCGCGGTCCCCATGTCGGTCCGGACGCCCGGCGAGGAGTGCGCCCCCGGCAACCGGATGGTCACCGCGCGGCTGCTGCTGCCCTGTGACGAGCAGTCACCGCGGCCGGCCCTCGCCCGCGTCATCGCGGCCACGACCCGTCTGCGCGCGACCCGGCGCCGCGACGCCGTACGCCTGCTGCTGTCGGCCACCCCACGGGCCCTCGGCGCCCGCGTCGGCATGCGGATGGTCAACGGTGACGTCGTGGCCGGACCGGCGAGCAGCGTGAACTTCGGTGCCGCCCTGGTCCACCAGGGGGCCACGTCCCGCAGCGCCGCCGTCTTCTCCGACGTGGCGGCCGGCATCCGCTGCCTCACGACCCTCACGAGCCAGCACGACACCGCCTGCCTCACGGTCGTACACGACGAGACGCTGTCCACCGCCGACGAACTCCCGGACCTGTGGCTGGCGGCACTGCTGGAACTGGAGCGGGCGTAGCGCGTCGTACGGACGCAGGGGCGTAGGGAAATGGACTCAGCGAGGGGGAGGCCCGGGCCGTACAGCCCGGGCCTCCCCCTTCGCGAGTTCACTGCCTCACCACGGTTGCTCCTTCACCGGTCACTTCCTCAGCGTGCCGGTCGTCAGGAACACGCACTTGGCGGCGGCCTCCGTGAGCAGCGGCAGATACGGGGAGAGCCGCTCGACCACATACGGCAGCGTGAACAGGTCGGCGACACGGGCCTCCCAGCCCTGCTCCGCCCACCAGCCCTCGGGCTCGGCGAGCTGCCAGTGCCAGGCGATGCCGGTGGCGGACAGGGCCTCCAGGAAGGGCGCCACGAACGCGGACGAGGCGGCCTCGGCGTTCACGCACTCGGCGCCGAACGTGCTGCCGGGCGCGGAGAGTTCCGTCATCGTGCCGACGATGGACTCCACCGCCTCGGGCCGTAGGTGGTAGAGCAGTGTCTCGGCGAGCCACGCGGTGGGCCGGCGTGGATCGAAGCCCGTGGCCACCAGTTCCTCGGCCCAGGATCCGGTCGGGTCGACGTCGACCCTGCTGCGCCGCCCGCAGGTGGGCCGGCTCCAGTCCAGCACGCGGTCCTTGAAGTCCAGTACGGCGGGGGCCTCGACCTCGAAGACCTGCACCCCGGTCGGCCAGCGCAGCCGGTACGCGCGCGTGTCGAGACCGGCGCCGAGCAGCACCACCTGGCGGCAGCCCGAGCGGGACGCGGTGAGCAGCTGTTCGTCGAAGAAGCGGGTGCGCACCACGGCCCAGTCGGGCAGCAGCCGTTGCAGGGGACCGTCACCGGGCGGCCCGTCGCCGAACCGCGCCGCGTGCAGGAAGTCCGCGGCCCAGGGGTCGAGCACATACGGCGTGTCCCGGCCGCACTCGGCGGCATGCGCGGCGGCCGTCCAGAGCGCGACACGTGAGAGGCCGTACGACGGTGAGGCGCCCTCGGCAAGGGTGTCCGGCGCCGACGAGGGCTGCGGACGTGCGGTCTCGGGCAAGAGGAACCTCCGTAGGGTCAACATCGTCAAGTGGTCGAGCAGGTCGACTGGGGCATCGAGGTCGTAGAGATCAGTGGGCGCGGCGGCGGGCCATCAGGTAGGCCAGCGCGCCCAGGGCGACGAGGCCGCCGGACGGGCGTGTGGGGCGCTGGCCGCCCATCGCGGCGGTGGTGCGCGGCTCGTGGACCTGCAACGCGAACTGGCGGTTGGCGATGTCGCCGAGCACGCCCCGCATCTGCTCCGGACTGGTGACCGCGGCCAGCAGCAACTCCATGGAATTGCGGGCGAACTGATGCCGCCCCAGGAACTCCCGGCCCAGCGCGAAGAGGATCTTCGGCACCTCGCCCTGGAACACCTCCGGCAGGGCGATCTCCGGTGCGAGGCAGCGCACCGAACCGTCCAGGTTGGCGAACGACTTGCCGAGCAGCGAGACCGCCGGCGGTGAGCCGATGCCCCGCTTGGTCGCCTTCGCGAGCACGGTGGTGAGGGAGACGCCGAAGTTCAGGTCCTCCAGGGGCAGATGGGAGACCTTGGGCACGAACGCCGCCATGTCGGCGGCGAACGCCGGCATGTTGGACCACGACGTCACCCGGCCCATCTCGGCCCAGTGGTGCGCGAGCCCGGCCCCGTCGTTCTGCGCCAACGTCATGAACAGCGGCAGCAGTTGGAGACTGGTACGACGGTCCAGGCGGCCGACCATGCCCCAGTCGATCAGCGTCGCCGGGCCGCCCGGCGCCGCGAAGACGTTGCCCGCGTGCGGATCGGCGTGGAAGACGCGGTGCACGAAGTAGCCGTGGTACATGAAGCGCAGCAGGTCCTTGCCGATCTCGATGCGCTCGGCGTCGGTGAAGTGGCCGCGGTCGACATGCCGGACCGATGTCCCCGCGGCCAGTGACTGGACCAGGACCCGGGGGCTCGCGTGCAGCACCCTGGGCACTTCCAGTGTGCGGAAGGGGCGTACGTACTCGCGGGCCTCGTCCATGTTGCGGGCCTCGCCGGTGAAGTCCAGTTCCGGCTCCATCGCGTCGAAGACGGAGCCGAGCATCGCCTCGATGTCGATGACCTCGTTGAACCGGGGCGCGACCCGGGCCACGATCCGCGACGCCCGGCGCATCAGGGCCATGTCCGCGAGCACGCCCTCGCGGATGCCGGGGCGCTGGATCTTGACCACGGCGGGCCGGCCGCCGGGCAGCGTCACCTTGTAGACCTGGGCGAGGGAGGCGGCGCCGAGCGGGGCGACGGTGTCGACGTCGTCGAACCGCAGCTTCCAGTCGGCCCCGAGGTCCCGGGCCAGGACGGGCTCGAAGACCGCGAACGGCTGGACGTCCACCTGGTCGTGCAGGTTCTGCAACTCGTCGCGGATCGACTCCGGCACCATGTCGGGCCGGGTCGACAGAATCTGTCCGAGCTTCACATAGAAGGGGCCGAGACTCTCCAGGGCATGCCGCACGGCCTTGGCCCGCCGCTCCTCGGCCCCTGCGGAGGTCCCGGTCGAGGTTCCGGCGGAGCCCGCGCCGGCCCCGGCTCCGGCCGGTCCCGCCTGCCCCTGTCTCGTACGTCTGCGCAGCCGCGTGGCCTGCCCGACCTCGTCCACGACGAGGCTTCCCAGCACCTTGACCACCAGCCGCAGCCGATCCCCGACGACAGACGTCATCGTGAGTGATCTCCTCAGGTAGAGCGGGAGGTGGGTGCGTCCGGTCCCCCCGAGCGAACCGGACGCGCCCCGCCGGTGGGCCTAGGCCGCCTTGCCGGCCTGGCCCTGCAGTGCCTGGATGAGCTTCGGGATCAGTTCGAGGAGCTGGGTGAGCTGGGCCGGCAGCGAGAGCAGGTCGCCCACGCCCTCGGCGGCGTTTCCGACGCCCCCTGCCAACTGGCCCATGCCCCCGGCGAGTTGCCCGAGCCCGCCGAGCGCGCTCGCCGCAGCCAGCGGGTTGGCGGCGCCTCCCGTGAGCGCGGCGAGGGGGTTGGCGGCCCCGGCGGCCCCGGTGAGGGCGGCGAGCGGGTTGGCGGCTCCCGCGGCTCCCGCCGCTCCGGTGAGCGCGGCCAGCGGATTGGCGGCCCCTCCCGCGGTCCCCGTCAGCGCGGCCAGCGGATTGCCCGCCGCCCCCGCGAGCAGCGCGGCCGGGTTGGCGGCGCCGGCCAGGGCCGCCAGGGTGCTCGCGGGGAGCGCGGCCAGGGCCTCGACGGAACCGGAGGCGGACGACGACTTCCCGGATCGGTTGAGGATTTCGTCGAACGCCTCCTTTCCGTTGTCGGCCATATTCCCCATGAGGTCCTTGAGAATGTCCTGCATGTTCTTGTCGGACATGAGCGAGTTTCCCTTCGGTCGGTTATCCCGTGGCATCTTCCATGGCTTTCACACAGGCCGTTCTGAGGCGTGCCCGTCCTCTGGTGAAAGCGGCCTCTGCTGCTTTGAGGGAGATGTTGTGCATACGCGCGAATTCCGCCGTGGAAATTCCCCTGGCCCGGGCGAGTATGACTTCCTGCTCCCGCCCGCGCAGCTGCTGGACCTGGTCGAGCAGCCATTTGCCGAAGTCCTCGTCACAGACGTCCTCCTCGGTCGTCCCCGGATCGTCCTTGAAGGCCGTGCGCTGTAACAGGCGTCTGTGTCGTTCCATTTCACGATAGAAGTCGGTGCACAGGCGCAGCGCCACGGAGGTGAGAAAGGGCCCCAGTCGGCTGCCGTCCAGGGCGGAATGCGCGGCCGCCCGGGCCATCGTCTCCTGCACGCAGTCCTCGGCGTCCTGAAGGCTCGGAAGTCGTCGTCGGACCAGCCGCATGAGGCGGTCCCGGTGCTGGGATATGTCATCCCAAGAGCATGGGGCGGACGATGGGCAGATGGAATTTTGCGCCATATGGAGTGCAGCCCGTAGTCTCTCGATCGAGCAGGGGAAATGGTGGCCCAATTCAGATTTGTGGGCCCCGAATTTTTCCTACCCGAGGCGCTGGGGCGGCAAACCGTGAGTTCTTCTTGCGGAAAGAGCAGGAGTGATTTTCCGGGCGCGCGCCCCGCGCTTATTTTCGCGAGGGAATCTCCCGCCGCGCCCAGTCGCGGTTCCAGTTGACCCACATGTCCCGCACGGTCTGCTGCACCAGGGCCGAGCCACGCCGTACGTCGGTGCCCAGTGCCTGCGCCGCCTCCTTGCCGACGAGCCGCGCGCCGCCCGTGAAGTACAGGCCCCGTACGTGCCGAGGGGAGCGGAACTTGCCCCACAGCAGGATCCTCATCAGCGGAAACAGGGTGAACACCCCGGACGGGCAGCGGTCCTCGGGGTCGAGAGTGCCCCACACCGCCGGGCACAACCCGCTCTCCCGCAGCAGATCGAAGATGCGCGTGACGGTCTGCTCCTTCGTCAGATCCCCCGCCCCATAGGCGAGTACGGCGTCCCGGGCCTGCTCGAAGAGCTGCCCGACCCAGGGATTGTCGACCCCCTGGAGGCCCCGGTAAGGGGCTTTCTCCAGCGCGTCGAAAGACGCCGGATCACGCGTCTTCTCGAATGCCACGGCGGCCTGGTTCTGCGCATTCGTCCCGTACAGCGTGGTGATGGTCCACACCCGGTTCCACGCGTTCCACAACTCGAAGTCGTCGAACGACAGATAACTGCACGACACCAGGTCGTCGTAGAAGCGGAACATCCGCTTGATCCAGTGCTCCAGATAGGCGAACCGGGCCGTGTCGAAGTCGCTCTCGCGCACCGCGCCGATGAGCCGGTGACCGAGCGCGTTGAGCGCCATCACGGTGACCGCCAGCCCGCTGGAGAAGAGCGGGTCGATGAAATCGCTGGCGTGCGGCAGCAGGCACCACCGGTCGCCGACGACCGTCCGCGACGAGAACTGCGTACGGTCGGTCGACACGTACGGCCGAACCGCCCGCGCCTCCTCGAACTGCCGGGCCACACTGGGGAACCGCCGCACCTGGCGCCAGAACTCCTCCTCCGCCGACACCCCTTCGGGACGCGGATGGCGGTCCATGTCCAGATTGATCCCGACGCTGCACAACCCGCTCGTGCTGGAGGTGTGGTTGTCGAACGGGATGACCCAGAACCAGCCGCCCTCGAAGAGATGGTGCAGCGTGCCCTGGCTGAACGGGCTGGGCATGCCGTGCTGTTCGCGCGGCGGAGCGACGGTGTCGAAGGGGCGCACGTTCACCATGTGGGTGAAGATGGTGCGCGAGCGCGTGCGGTACGGCGGCTCCTGCCGCAGCCCCAGCCGCTCCGGCAGCAGCGCTCGCATACCGCCGGCGTCGACGAGGTACGCCGCCTGGAAGGTGCCCTTCTCCCGGGTGACGAGAGTGACGCCGTCCTCGTCGAACTTCACGTCGTCCACGACCGTGTGGGTGTGGGCGGTCGCGCCGTAGGAGACGGCGACATGGAACATGTAGGCGTCGACGTCCTGCCGCAGATAGTGCGAGTCGGGTCCGAGCGGCGGTCCCCAGGTGGGGTACTGGGTGCACTCCTCGGCGCGAGTGGGTTCTCCCTCGCGGTGGTACACGAAGCTGAAGTTGCGCTTGACGCCGCAGTTCGACGACACATGGCGGCGCAGGGCCCCGTTGGTCGCCAGGTGCTCGATCTCCGGGACGTCGTAGCGGCGGGCCAGGACCCGCAGGCCGAAGGTGGTCTCGGGGACGGTGGACTCTCCGATGGCGAACCGGGGGTGCCCGCTTCCCTCCAGAAGCAGGACTTGCACGCCGTGGCGGGCGAGGATCGCCGCCAACATCGTCCCGCCGATGCCGCCTCCGACGATGGCGACATCGAAAACACGCTGGTCGTCTTGCACGTCTTCGTCCTTTCGCGACGGGAAATGCGCTGTGCCGGGCCGGTGTCCGGCGGCCGTCAGACCGCCGGGCCGCCCGGCAGTGCCCGGCGCAGCCCGCAGGCGGCGACCCGGGCGGAGAACGACAGGGCGAACCAGGGAGTGGGTGCCAGCGCGGCCAACCGCCGCCGCTCGCCCGGCAGTCGACGGGCACCGCGCCCGGTGACGTCCAGCCAGGCCCCGAAGTGCAGCAGCCGCGCCTCCGGACCCGAGTGGCGCGCGGGCCGGGGCCGCATGTGATCGCGGACCGCCCCGGTCAGGGCCGCGCGCCGCGCGTCGTCCACGCCGTGCCCGGCCAGGAAGCGGTCGAGCAGCGTGGCCGACCGGCCGGGGAATCCGCCCCGCAGCGGCCCACCACCCCAGGTCAGCCCGGTGTCATGGAACGCGGTGGCGACGAACAGCCCTGCCCGGTCGTAGTGGATCCCGCGGGCCTGCGCGAAGGCGTCGGCCAGCAGGAACGTACGCAGCGAGTGCAGCGCCGTACGCGGCGGCACGAGCCGGTGCAGTTCGCGCAGCGCCGCCGCCACGAGCCGGTCCCCGAGCAGTCCCACCACGTTGGGCTCGGCGAGCAGCGGACGCCATGCCTCCGGCTCCGCGTCGAGCCGGCCGACCTCGCCCGGGCCGGGGCCCGGTGCGTCGTGCGGCTTCGCCGGGCTGCCGGGCGGCTTCGCGGGGATGTCGTGAGGCTTCGCAGGCATGACGAACTCCTCTCGCATATGCGACATGCCGGTTGCGCCTGTCTCTTCTCTTTACGCGCGCGCCGGGCTTCCCCCTGCCCCCGTCCGGCCACCGCCCGGACCTTGGCCGATCTTCGCCCTCGCACCGTCGAACGCGAATACGGCAGGGCGCGAACACGGCGAACCCGGGCAGGGATGAGCGGCACTGACCAGTCGCCACCGCGCTCGACAAGGAGCCGCCAGTGAAGGCCAGTACGTCACACCTGCCGGAACCCACAGCCACCCTCGCCCCGCGCCGGATGCTCCTGGGCTACGGCGCGTTCGTCGGGATACCCGTCGCCGTGACGGCGCTGATCCTCGCGTCGGTCGGCTACGCGGGCCCCTCCGGGCACGCCCCCGCCCACTCGGCGGCCGTACCCCTGTACCGGATCCTCGGGGCCCTGGCCCTGGTGACCGCCTGCGCCGCGGGGGGCGGAGCACTGGCCCGGCGGATCGGACAGCCCCGCGTCGTCGGGGAGATCGCCGTCGCGCTGCTGCTGGGCCCCTCGGTGTTCGGTGCGCTGTTACCCGACGCCCAGCGCCTGCTGCTGCCCCCCGAGGTGTTCCCGTTCCTGAACACGCTGGGTCAACTCGGCGTCACCCTCTTCATGTTCACCGTGGGCCGCGAGCTGTCGCTGTCCGCCCTGCGCCGGGACGGTCTGTCCGCATCGACACTTATCGGCCATTCTGGCATCGCCATCCCCTTTCTGACCGGCGTCCTGGTCGCCCTGGCCCTCCCGGACAGCTACCGGCCCGCCGGCGTGGGCGACGTCGCCTTCGTGCTCTTCATGGGGCTCAGTCTGAGCATCACGGCCGTACCCGTGCTGGCCCGGTTGCTGTCCGACGAGGGGAGGCTCAACACCCGGCTCGGCACCCTCGCGATGGCCTCGGCGAGCGTCGCCGACGTCACGGCGTGGTGCCTGCTGGCCCTCGTCCTGGCGATCGCGAGCGGCGGTTCACCGGCGGCGGCCGCCGCCACCGTCGGCTGGGTCGCGCTGTTCGGTGTCGTCGTCTGGTTCGTCGTACGCCCGCTGCTGGACCGCCTGCTCGCTCCGGGCCGCGCCGACGGCCCGATGGCGGCGGCCCGTACGGCGTCCATCGTCCTGGTGACCGTCCTGCTGTGCGCGCTGGCCACCGAACAGATCGGCGTACACGCGCTCTTCGGTGCGGTGGCCGCCGGGCTGGCCATGCCGCGCACCGAGGCGGTGGAGCAGATCGCCTGGCGGGTGGAGGGCCTCACCAGCTGGATGCTGCTGCCCTCGTTCTTCATGGCCGTCGGCCTCAGCACGCATCTCGGCACGGTGCACGGGGCGACCGGCTGGCTGGTCTGCCTGGCCGTGCTCGCCGCCGCGGCGGTGTCCAAGTTCGTCGGCACCGTGGTGCCCGCCCGGCTGCTGCGCTTCTCCTGGCGGGAGTCGGCCCAGCTCGGCGCGATGATGAACTGCCGGGGCCTGACCGAACTCATCATCCTCAACACCGGACTCGCGGCCGGACTGCTGTCGCCCGCGCTGTTCGCCATGCTGGTGGTCATGGCACTCGCCACGACCGCCATGACCGGACCGCTGCTGCGACTCATGGACGACTGACCCGGCGTGCGGCGGGGGACCTGCGCGCCGGGCATGCTCTTCCGTTCCCCGTTCGGCGGAGTTGCCGGGTGCGCGGGGCCGGGCAGCCAGACACCGTGATCACTGTGCTGAACGTCCACGAGCGCACCCTCCCCGCATCCCGGGACACCGTCGGCGCCCTCATCGACGCGCTGGGCGGCGCGGACGACCGGCTCTGGCCGCCCGACTGGCCGCCGGTGCGCTTCAAAGGGCCGCTGGCCGTCGGGGTGGCCGGCGGCCACGGCCCGGTGCGCTATGTGGTGAGCCACTATGTGCCGGGCCACTGGGTGCGCTTCCGGTTCACCGGACCGCGCGGATTCGACGGCTTCCACGAGTTCAGCGTCGAGTCCCTGGACCGGGAGGTCACCGTCCTGCGCAACACCCTCGTCCTGCGCCCGCACGGGGTGCGCTGGCTGGGCTGGCTGCTGTTCTTCCGGCCCCTGCACGACGCGGCCTTCCGGCACAGCCTGGACTGCGCCGAGCGTGCCCTGACCGGGCGCGTGGCGCGCCCCGTGAAATGGGGTTGGTACGTCAGGCTGTTGCGCGCCGCGACCGCCCGCCTCGCGCCCCGACTCGCCGCCTGAGCCGGATCAGGGGCGGGGCCTTCGGGACCGTAAGACCGGGAGAACGAAGGACGGTTGCTCGCAGGAAGGCGGATCGCCGTGAGTTTCCCCCATCCGAAGATCCCCGGCATCAACACCGACGACGTCACCACCGACCTCACCGAGGCACCGCACCGGGCGGCCGGGCTCGGCCAGGCCGCCGTCGCCGGAATCGTCGCCACCGTCGACGTGGAGGCGGGGGAGGACGACTGGGAACTGCCCCTGACCGAGGAACATCCACGCCCGGTGGTGCTCGTGCACGGCACCTTCGGCAACCGCGGCTACACCTGGACCGAGGCGGCACCGCTGCTGAGGCGGAACGGTTACCGCGTCTTCCGCCTCGACTACGGGCAGCACCTGCACCCGGTGATCTTCGGGCTAGGCGACATCAAGACCTCTGCCAGGCAGCTCGGCGAGTTCGTCGACGAGGTCCTGCACCGCACCGGCGCCCGGCAGGTGGACCTCGTCGGCTTCTCGCAGGGCGGCATGATGCCGCGCTACTACCTGGGCGCCCTGGGCGGCGCCCCCAAGGTGCACAATTTCGTCGGCATCGCCCCCAGCAACCACGGCGTCACCGCCCAGGGCCTGATGAACCTCGCGCGACAGATCCCCGGCGCCAGGGAGCTGGTCGAGCAGGGCGCCGTGGGCACCGTCGTCCCGGCCTGGCCCCAGCTCCAGCACGACCACCCCTTCCAGCGTGAACTCGCCGACCTCGGCGAGACCACGGAGGGCGTCCGGCACACGGTGATCGCCACCCGGCACGACGACGTGGTCACGCCGTACACCTCGTGCGCGCTCGCCGAGACCGAGGGCCGGCACGTCCGGAACGTCCTCCTCCAGGACCTCGACCCCGACGACCACACCGCGCACGCCGCGATGCCCTACAACCCGACCGTGCTGAAGGTGGTCCTCGAAGCGCTGGCCGAGTGAGCGTACGGCCGGCTCAGCGGCTGCCGTCGAGGAGCACCCGCGCCACCAGCGCCGGATCGTCGCTCATCGGCACATGGCCGCAACCGGGCAGCCGCACGAGACGGGCCCGGGGGATGATCCGCTTCGCGCGGACGCCCTGCCGGGGCACCAGCAGCCGGTCCTTGCTGCCCCACGCCACGGTGACCGGGATCCCCGACACATCGTCGGTGAACTGCACCTCCCTGCCCGACCGGAGCGTCTCGAAGAAGCCCTGCGCGCGGGCCAGCCCGAGCGTCTCGGCGACCACGGACTCGGGCGAACGGCGGCCCGGGCGGGCGTAGATGGAGCTGGTCAGGGCGGCCCGGCCGGGCGCCGAGCGGGACAGCCACTCGACGAGGGGGAGCGGCATACGCTCGGCGGTCCGGCGCATCCCCGTCAGGACCGTGAAGGCGTACTGCCGCTCCCACTGCGACCAGAACCCGGCCGGGGACAGCGCGGTGACGGAGCGCACGAGGTTTGCGCGACCGAGGTCCAGGGCGAGCAGACCGCCCAGCGAGTTGCCCGCCACATGCGGCCGCTCCAGCTCCAGGGCCTCGCACAGGGCGGCGAGCACGCCGCTCATCGTCGGCAGGTCGTGCCCCAGTCCGTCCGGCAGCGCCGGGGACTCACCGCAGCCGGGCAGATCCACTGCTATCACGTCGCGCTCGGGGGCCAGGACGGGTATCACCGGGTCCCACACCTGACGGTGGTGGCCGATGCCGTGCAGCAGGAGCAGCGGTTCACCGGTGCCCACGCGTGCGTAGGAGACGCTCATGCTCTGTGGGCCGAGCGGAGTGGGGATCTTGAAGGAGACGGTCGCGGACATGCTGCTCCTCGGCGGGGCGAACGGGCCGGTACTGGGTAGACAGCCTGTCAGCAATTGCTACTGGCGGGTAGACCCGAGGGGCGGGTGCGTCGATTTCGCCTGGACACGGCCGGACACGTCGGATGGGATGGTGCGGTGACCACCGATACCGAGACCGACGTCTTCGAAGAGCACAGGCCCGTCCTGCTGGGCGTCGCCTATCGCATGCTCGGCCGCGTGGCCGACGCGGAGGACGTCGTGCAGGAGGCATGGCTGCGCTGGTCGGGCGCCGACCGGTCCGAGGTGCGCGAACCGCGCGCCTACCTGGTGCGCATCACCACCCGCCTCGCCATCGACCGGCTGCGCCAGGTCAAGGCGCGGGGCGAGACCTATGTCGGCCCCTGGCTGCCGGAGCCGTACATCACCGACTTCGGGGACACCGTCCCGGACACCGCGGAGCGGGCCGTCCTCGCCGACTCCGTCTCCCTGGCCGTCCTCGTCGTCCTGGAGTCGCTGTCACCGCTGGAGCGCGCGGTGTTCGTCCTGCGGGAGGCCTTCGGGTATCCGTACGCCGAGATCGCCGTCATGCTCGACCGCGGCGAGCCCGCGGTGCGCCAACTGGCCGGCAGGGCCCGCAAGCACGTGGACGAGCGGCGGACCCGCTACGACGTCGACCCCACCCAGCGCCGCGACCTCACCGAGCGGTTCCTGGCCGCGGCCGCGGACGGCGACCTGGAGGGGCTGATGTCAATGCTGGCCCCGGACGTGCGCCTCGTCGGCGACAGCGGCGGAAAGTCCAAGGCGCCGCTGCGGGTGCTGGAGACCGCCGACAAGGTGAGCCGCTTCATCGTCGGCGCCGCACGCAAGAGCGTCCCCGACCTGTCCTGGCGGTTCCTGGAGCTCAACGGCGGACCCGCGGTGATTGCCCTGTCCGGGGACAAGCCCGACTCGGTCTTCCAGCTGGACGTGGTCGACGGCCGGATCCAGGCGGTCTACATCATCCGCAACCCCGACAAGCTGCACTCCCTCGCCGACGTCTAGGTCACGTTGCCGGCATGTCGGCAAGATGTCGCTGCGCGAACACGCCGTGAACGTTCCCGGTGCATGTGTACGTGCCGCGACATGGGATGGAGGATTGGTATTGACCAAGGTGGAGGGCCGTCCTATGGTCGCAGAGAAGTGCAACAACCTTTAATAAACAAGGGCGCTAAAACGCCGCTGGGCCACGGCGATTGCGGAGGACAGGGTGGGGACCACGCAGCTGGAATCGGTGCCGGAACCGAAGTACTGGCATCTGAAGACCGTGCTCAGTGAGGCACTGGAGACCGAGTTCACGGTGGGCGAGATCCTGCCCAACGAGCGCGACCTGGCCGCCCGCTTCGGCGTCGCCCGGGCCACGCTCCGCCAGGCCCTGGAACAGCTCGAACTGGAAGGCAGGCTGCAGCGCCGCCGCGGCGTCGGTACGACCGTCGCGCCCCCGCGCGTGGGCGTCGCCGTCGGCACCGAGCAGCACGCCTGGCCGGGCGCGAACGACGACGTCTGGCAGCCCGCGGACTGCACCCAGGCGGTACCGCCCGCGTCCGTCGCCGACGCCCTGGAGACCGGCCGGGACGAGCCCGTGCACACCGTGCGCCGCTCCCGGGTGACGCATGGTCAGCCCCTCGCCGCCGAACTGCTCTACGTCCCGCAGTCGTCGGTGCCCGACCTCACCGCCATAGACGCCCCGTCCGGAGCGGCACGCGCGCGTGCCGTGCTGCGCGAGTTGCAGCACCTGCAGTTGGAGGGCCAGGAGAACGCCGTCGAGCTGGGCTCGGCGCGCGCGGACGACGCCAAGGAGCTGGACCGGCTCCCCGGAGCGCCCGTCCTCGTCGTGACCACCCGTTACCTCGCCGAGGGCCGCACGGCCGCGCTCTCCGTCGCCACCTACCGCGCGGACACCTGCCGGCTGACCTTCGGCGACTCCGGCAGCGTGGAGATCCACCAGGACCCGGAGCGCCGGGCGTCCTGACCGCAGTGACGACATATGCCGCGCGCCCCGGACCCGCTCCGGGGCGCGCGGCGTACGTCCGCGTGACTTCGCGCTGACCGGCGCCTCTCAGCGCCGCCCCGTCACCGTGCCCTCCACCGCGAACAGTTGCTCCTCCACATGGTCGAGCGCCAGCCGTAGCGCGCCCGTCGCCACCGCCGCCTCGCCGAGCAGGGACAGGGCGACCTTCGGCGGGCGCAGACAGTAGCGGGCCAGTTCGAGCCGCAGCGGCTCCAGTACGCCGTCCAGGCCGGACGCCCAGCCGCCGACGACGACCAGTTCGGGGTCGAGGGCGAGGACCAGGGCGGCCACGTCGTGGACGAGGCGGTGGATGAAGCGGTCGACGGCCGCGCGGGCCCGCTCGTCGCCCTCACGGGCCTGTGCGAAGACCTCGGCCACGGCATGTTCGTCGAGGGGGCGCAGGGGCTCGTCCGTGGTGGACAGCAGCGTCTCCGGTGTGGCCTCGCGGCCCAGCAGATGCAGCGCGCCGATCTCGCCGGCCGCACCGCCGAACCCCCGGTGTAGCTGGCCGCCGATCAGCGCACCGGCGCCCGGACTCAGCCCCGCCAGCACGAACACGACGTCGTCGGACTCGGTCGCCGAGCCCTTCCAGTGCTCGGCGACCGCCGCCGCGTTGGCGTCGTTCTCCACCAGGACCGGGCACTTGAAGGACCGGCTCAGCCGCTCGCCCAGCCGCAGCCCCGTCCACTCCGGCAGCGCGGCCCCCAGCCGCACGGTGCCGTCCGCGTCCACGATGCCCGGCGTCGCGACCCCGACGGCCCGCAGCGAACTGCGCGCGACGCCGGCCCGGCGCAACAGCTCGGCGACGGCCGTTCGCACCCTTTCGAGCCGCTCGTCGGCCGGAGCCGCCTCGTCGACGTCCTTGGCGATGGCGCCGAGCACCCGTCCGTCCAGGTCGGCGAGGAGCGCCGCGACCCGATGCGCCCCGATGTCCAGGCCCAGCAGATGACCCGCCTCGGCCCGGAACCGGAAGCGCCGTGCGGGCCGCCCCTGCCGCCGGACGACGGACTCGTCGGCCGCCTTCTCGACGACGTAACCCGCCTCGATGAGCCCTTCGACCACGCCCTCGACGGTGGGCCGGGACAGGCCGGTCACCCGGGTGATCTCCGTCAGCGTCGCGGCGTCCGTGGCACGCAGCGCGTGCAGCACCACCGCGGAGTTGATCCTTCGCAGCAGCGAGGGATCCCCGCCGGTCAGCCGCGGCAACGTCCGTCCTCCCAGCTCGTGCGCATGTTGGCCGGATGCTACCGGCCGAGACGGACCCCGGCGAGTCCCGTCCGCCACACGTACCTGGGATCACCTTGCCCGCACAGGTCACTCCGGCCCGCACAGGCCACCCCGGACCGCACGGATCACTCCGGGACCGCACAGGTCACCCCGGACCGCACGGATCACTCCGGACCGCACGGATCCACCTGACGCGCCCGGGTCACCCCGGCGCAACGAACCCCGACTCGTACGCCGTGATCACCGCCTGAGTGCGGTCCCGTGCCCCCAGCTTGGCCAGGACGGCGCTCACATGCGACTTCACCGTCTCCGTCCCCACCACCAGCCGGGCGGCGATCTCCGCGTTCGACAGGCCGCGGGCCATCAGCCGCAGCACCTCGGCCTCCCGCTCGGTCAGCCGGGCCCGCTCCAGCAGCGCGCGGGCCGCCCGGTTCCCGCCCTCCTCGCCGTACTGTGCGGCCAATTGTCGTACGGAGGCCGGGAACAGCAGCGACTCGCCCTCGGCGACCAGCCGCACCGCGTGCACGATCTCGGCCGGCCGGGCCCGCTTCAGCAGAAAGCCGTCGGCACCGGCCCGCAGCGCCTCGTACACGTACTCGTCGTTCTCGAAGGTCGTGATGACGACGATCTTGGGCGGCTGGTCGACCGTCCGCAGCACCGCGCGCGTGGCCTCGATCCCGTCCAGCAGCGGCATCCGCACGTCCATGGCGACCACGTCGGGGCGCAGCTGCCGCACCAGCGGAATCACCGCCGCCCCGTCCGCCGCCTCCCCGACGACCTCGATGTCGGGCTGCGCCTCCAACACGGCTCGCAGACCGGCGCGTACGAGGGGTTCGTCATCGACGAGGAGAACGGTGACCGGCATCCGGCCAGCGTAGATCAGCGGAGCGGCAGCTCTACATGTACCTGCCAGTCACCCTGGTCGGGGCCGGTCCGCGCGCGCCCGCCCAGCAGGGCCGCCCGCTCGCGTATGCCGCGCAGGCCGCTGCCCCGGCCGGGCCCCGGTATGTCGGCGGTGAGCGGGTTGCGGACCTCCAGGGTGAGCGTGCCGTCCGCGACGGCGATGCGGGCCCGGATCGGGACGGACCCCGCATGGCGCAGCACATTGGTCAGCGACTCCTGGAGGATGCGATAGCCCTCCCGGGACACCGGGCCGGGCACGGTGTCCAACTGCCCGGTCAGGTCGGCCTCGACCTTGGCACCGGAGGCACGCGCGGACTCCAGCAGACGATCCGCGTCCACCAGGGTCGGCCGGCTGCCGACCGGCCGCCCCGACTCGCGCAGGATGCCCAGGACGCGCTCCAGATCCTCCAGGGCGGCCCGGCCGGTCTCCTCGATGGCGTCCAGTGCCCGCTCGGTGAAGGCGGGGTCGTTCGCCGCGCGCGCCGCACCCGCCTGCACCACGGCCACGGTCAGGGCGTGTCCGATGGAGTCGTGGAGCTCACGCGCGATGCGGGTCCGCTCCAGCAGTTGCTCGGTGCGTTCCTCCAGGGCGGCCAGCCGATCGGCGGGGGAGGGGCCCAGGAGCCGGCGGGCGAGCGCGGTGATGAGGTGGCCCGACGCGACCACGGTCACCGCGAGCGTGCCCAGCGCCACGGGCATCAGCAGGAGATGCCACCAGGCGTGGCCGTCGAGGACGAACAGCTCGCCGTCGTCGGTGTCACCGCGGAACGCCGCCCACCCCAAGTCCACCGTGGTGATCAGCAGTTGGGCGCAGAACACCGAGGTCGCGCAGCCGATCAGCAGCCGCGCCTCCAGCCATACGACGAGCCGCCCCCGGTCCCTCCAGGAGGCGGACGGCGCGACGACGATGTCGGAGTTCCCACCGTCGGGCCCGTGGCCGGTCAGCAGCAGCCTGGCCTGCAGCCCCTCCACGGTCCGCATCGCCGGCAGCAGCCCGATGGGCGCGAGCAGCACGGCGGCCCCCACCCAGGTCCACCACCCTTCCTCGATGAACAGCCACATGCTCGGCCACACGATCGCGATGAACAGATGCAGCAATCGTGTGTACGTCACCGCCCGGCCGAACGGGCGCAGCAAGCGGACCATTGCGTCATCGTGCCAGCCGCCACTGACAACGAGCCTCCCCCGCACGGGGGAGACGATCTCCACCGCCGGGGGAGGAACGCGCCCCCGCCCGACGGCCAGGCTGACTGCCATGACCAGCATCGAAGTCCAGGCCCTCACTAAGGAGTACGGCACCCGGCGAGCCGTGGACGACCTCACCTGCACCGTCCTCCCCGGCCGTGTCACCGG
Source organism: Streptomyces sp. HD (assembly GCF_028369295.1). Lineage (GTDB taxonomy): Bacteria > Actinomycetota > Actinomycetes > Streptomycetales > Streptomycetaceae > Streptomyces. Next base: position 38,228 of record NZ_JAQMYP010000046.1, on the reverse strand, counting down.
CTTCCTCGGCCCCAACGGCGCCGGAAAGTCCACCACCATGCGGCTCGTACTCGGCCTCGACCGGCCGACCTCCGGCACCGCCACCCTCGGCGGCCGCACCTACGCGACGTTGACCGAACCCCTGCGCCGCGTCGGCGCGTTGCTCGACGCCCAGGCCGCGCACGGCTCCCGCAGCGCCCGCGACCATCTGCGCGTCCTCGCGGCGAGCAACCGCATCCCGAACCGCCGGGTCGACGAGGTCCTGGAGGAGACGGGACTCGCGTCGGTGGCGCGACGCCGGGTGAAGACGTACTCCCTGGGCATGCGTCAGCGGCTGGGCATCGCCGCCGCCCTGCTCGGTGACCCCGAGGTGGTCATGCTCGACGAGCCGTCCAACGGGCTCGATCCCGAAGGCATCATCTGGATCCGCGCGTTGCTGCGGCGCCTCGCGGGGGAGGGGCGCACGGTCCTGGTCTCCAGCCATCTCATGAACGAGACCGCGTCCTTCGCCGACCACCTCGTCGTCCTCGGCCGGGGCCGCCTGCTGGCCGACACCCCGATGCGGGAGTTCATCCACGCGCGCGTGGAACCCCGCGTCCGGATTCGCACCACCGACGCCACCGCGCTCAAGTCCGCTCTCGGCCAGCACGGTCACGAGGCCGTCCAACACGAGGACGGCCACTGGACCGTGCACCACGCGCGCGTGGACGACATCGGCCGACTCGCCTCCGAGGCGGGCGTTCCCATCCTCGAACTCGCCGCCGAAGAAGGCACGTTGGAGCAGGCCTACCTCGACCTGACCGCGGCCGAGGCCGAGTTCACCGCACAGCCCCAGGAGGTCTGAACCATGCCGTTCGCGCCCGTGCTCCACTCGGAGTGGCTCAAGATCCGCACGCTGCGCTCACTCCCGGGAGCGCTGCTGGCGCTGTTCACGGTGACAGCGGCGTTCTCCGCGCCGGCCGGCACCGACGGAAGCGCCGACCCGGACTTCGACCCGCTCTTCACGGCACTGTCCGGTGTCCTGCCCGGCCAGATCGCCGCCATCTCGTTCGGCGCCCTGGCGGTGTCGTCGGAGTACCACGGGGGTGCGCTCCGACTGACGCTCGCCGCGGTGCCGCAGCGCGGACGATGGTTCGCCGCCAAGGTGACCGCCATCGCCGTCCCGGCCCTGCTCGTCGGCCTCGTCACCGCCGTCACGGCGCTCGTCGTGGGACGCGCGGGACTCGGCTCCGCGGCGGACGGGCTCACCGTCGGCCAGCAGGTCCGAGGCGTGCTGGGCTGCGGGATCTACCTGATGCTGATCGCCCTGTTCGCGGCGGGCCTCACCGCCCTGCTGCGCAGCGGCGTGGCCACGCTCTCCATCCTGATCCCGTTCATTCTCGTCGTGTCCTTCGTGATCGGCGATGCCGCGGGCACCGTCGCGGACTTCATGCCGGACAAGGCCGGGCAGGTTGCCCTGCACCAGACGTACGAGGGGACCCTCGGGCCGTGGTCGGGGCTGGCGGTGACCGCGCTGTGGACGGTGGGCGCGTTGCTGGCGGGGGCGTGGAGCGTGCGGCGCCGGGATGCCTGACGGCACACCAATTGTCAGTGGGGCCGGGTTTACTGGACCACATGAACATCGCACGGCACATCGCCCTCATCGAGGAGTTGTGCTTCCGCCCCTTCACGGCGGAGCACGACGCGTCGGGCGTCGAGGAGGGCGGACCCGGCTACCACGTCGTGGTGTTAGAGAGCAGCCAGGGCGACTGCGGTGCGCGGGCGGCGACGGTCGAGCAGTACGAGAAGGACCGCGACGCCCTCTACGACCGGCTCGCGTCCCGCTGGGGCGAGACGGCCCCCTGCAACCTCCAGACCACGCTGCTGCGCACCGAACAGGAGGAGATACCCGAGCCCTGGGCCTGGCTGAGCGCACGCGCCCGCGTGGCCTACCTCTGGGAGGCGGAGGGGACGGGCCGTTGGGTCGTGGTCGTCGTCGTCGACCGGGAGCAGGCCCACGACGTCCAACTGCTCGCCGTGGTCACCGAGACAGCCCCACCCTGACCGTCAGCTCCGCCCTGACCGTCAGAACCGGCCTTGACCCGTCAGACCTCGGCGGCCGCCACCCGCAACCGCCCGTACTCCTCGGCCATCGTCTGCGCCGTCCAATGCGCGTTCAGCCCGCTCGGGTTGGGCAGCACCCACACGCGCGTGCTCCCGATCACCCGCTCCTGCGGCCCCACCTGGGCCTTGCGATCGTCGAACGCGGCCCGATAGGCGGTCACGCCCACCACCGCCAGCCACCGCGGCCGCAGCCCCGTCACCTTCGTCGCGAGCAGCCGCCCGCCCTCGCGGTACTCCTCGGCGCTCAGCTCGTCGGCCCGCGCCGTCGCCCGCGCCACGACATTCGTGATGCCGAGCCCGTACGACAGCAGCTCCTCCTGCTCCGACGGCCGCATGAGCCGCGGCGTGAACCCGGACAGGTGCAGGACCGGCCAGAAACGGTTGCCGGGGCGGGCGAAGTGATGGCCGGTCGCGGCCGTCATCAGACCGGGGTTGATGCCGCAGAACAGCACACGGAGACCACCCGCGACGACGTCCGGGACGAGTCGGTCGCGAGCGGCCTCCAGCTCCGCCTGGGTGAAGCGCGTCATGCGGTGAAGAGCCTCGAAGCGAGAGGTGTCAGAGGATGGCGCCGGGCGTGTAACCGGCGGCCTCCGGGCGCTGCTTCACGATCTCCTCGATCCGGCCCACGACGATGCCCACCTGGTCGGCCGCGGCGCCGGTGAAGGACAGCTTGTCGGCCATCAGCGCGTCCAGCCGGGCACGGTCGAGCGGGATGCGCTCGTCGGCGGCCAGCTTGTCGAGCAGCTCGTTGCGCTCGGCGCCCTGCTCCCGCATCGCCAGCGCGGAGGCGACCGCGTTCTCCTTGATCGCCTCGTGCGCGACCTCACGGCCGACGCCCGCGCGCACCGCGCCCATCAGCACCTTGGTGGTGGCGAGGAAGGGGAGGTAGCGGTCCAGCTCGCGGGCCACGACGGCCGGGAACGCCCCGAACTCGTCCAGCACCGTCAGGAACGTCTCCAGCAGGCCGTCCAGCGCGAAGAACGCGTCCGGCAGCGCGACCCGGCGCACCACCGAGCAGGACACGTCGCCCTCGTTCCACTGGTCGCCCGCCAGCTCGCCGGTCATCGAGGCGTAGCCGCGCAGGATGACCATGAGGCCGTTGACGCGCTCGCACGACCGCGTGTTCATCTTGTGCGGCATCGCGGAGGAGCCGACCTGGCCCGGCTTGAAGCCCTCGGTGACCAGCTCGTGCCCGGCCATCAGGCGGATCGTCTTGGCCAGCGAGGACGGCGCCGCCGCCAGTTGCACCAGCGCGGTCACGACCTCGTAGTCCAGCGAGCGCGGGTAGACCTGGCCGACCGAGGTGAACGCCTGCGAGAAGCCCAGGTGCCCGGCGATCCGGCTCTCCAGCTCGGCGAGCTTCGAGGCGTCACCGCCCAGCAGGTCCAGCATGTCCTGCGCGGTGCCGACCGGGCCCTTGATGCCGCGCAGCGGGTAGCGGCCCAGCAGCTCCTCGACCCGCCCGTACGCGACGAGCAGCTCGTCGGCGGCGGTCGCGAAGCGCTTGCCCAGCGTCGTGGCCTGCGCGGCGACGTTGTGGGAGCGGCCGGCCATGACCAGCTCGCCGTACTCACCGGCCAGCTTGCCCAGACGCGCGAGCACAGCCACCGTACGGTCGCGCATCAGCTCCAGGGAGAGCCGGATCTGCAGCTGCTCGACGTTCTCCGTGAGGTCGCGCGAGGTCATGCCCTTGTGCACGTGCTCGTGCCCGGCGAGGTCGTTGAACTCCTCGATCCGCGCCTTCACGTCGTGCCGCGTGACCTTCTCGCGCTCGGCGATCGAGGCCAGGTCGACGGTGTCGAGGACGCGCTCGTAGTCGGCGAGCGCCTCGTCCGGCACCTCGATGCCGAGGTCCTTCTGGGCCCGCAGAACGGCGAGCCAGAGCTGCCGCTCCAACTTCACCTTCTGCTCGGGGGACCAGAGCGTGGCGAGCTCGGTGGAGGCGTAGCGTCCGGCGAGGACGTTCGGGATGCGGGGCTTGGCGGGCGCAGAAGTCACGTGCACGGAGTTTACCCGGCGTCCCGAGGGGCCCCGGTTCGTGCCTGCGGGCGCGAGCACCCCAGGTCAGCGGCGCGATCGGCGGTCGAATACGGGCGATCGGGTGAATTACCCGGTCATCAACGCGTCCCGGCTCCCTGTGGCCTCCATTTCTCGTTCATAGTCACCAGGTCGTGATGAGTGTGTTCGTACGGCATCACGACTCCTGCGATGACTTGCGAATCCCGGCAACCGAAAAGACCGCGTCAATAGCCGACGTCGGCTTCCCCATTCCGCCTGAGAGAAAGACGACGAGAATGCGAAAGGCCCTGACCAAGGGATTGATTGTGGCCGCCGCCACGACAAGTGCCCTGTCTCTATGCGGCACTTGGGCGTCCGCGGCCCCGCGCATGCAGGGGACGGCGCTGAACTCCGCCAGCTCACTGTCGAGCCGTTCGGACCTGTGGGACTCGGAGGGGCTGGAAGAGCAGCTGGACGACACATTCGGCGAGATGCATGAAAAATTCGGCGAGGTGCACGAAAGAATGCAGGAGGTGAATGAGCGGCTCAGCGGGATGAGCCGGCCGGCGCCGGCATCCGAAAACGTCACGGTCACGTCCAGCAGCACCACCTCCGCATACGGCAACTCCAGCGACGGCTACGAGAAGCCGAGTCACCACGACTACGGCTACGAGAAGCCGAAGGACCACGGGTACGGGTACGAGAAGCCCAAGGACCACGGCTACGAGAAGCCGAAGGACCACGGCTACGGGTACGAGAAGCCCAAGGACCACGGCTACGAGAAGCCCAAGGACCACGGGTACGGGTACGAGAAGCCGAAGGACCACGGCTACGGGTACGAGAAGCCCAAGGACGACGGCTACGGCTCTGAGGAGCAGAACGACTACGGCTACGGCTCCGAGGAGTCGGACGACTACGGCTATGGCTCGGAGGAGTCGAGCGGCTACGGCTATGGCTCCGACGAGGGCTATGGCAACGGCTACGGCCACGAGCGCCCGCACAAGCCGAACAAGCCCCACAAGCCCCACAAGCCCCGGCCTCCGCACAAGCACCGGCCGGCGCCTCCCCCGCACATGCCCCACAAGCCCCACAAGCCGCATCACCCCCACATGCCCGAGACCGGCACCAACACCGGTGCCATCGTCGGAGGCGTGGCCGGCAGTGGGGCGCTGCTGATCGCCGGAGCCTTCCTGTACCGGCGCAGCAGGGCCGCGCGTCAGCAGTAGCGCACACCTCTGTGACAGCGCCCGGTGCCCCGGCAGGGAACACCGGGCGCGTCCCGTTCAGCGGCTCTTCTTGCAGCGGCCCTCATGCAGCGGCCCTACGCCGCGGGCCCCTCGTACGGCAGCAGCTCCGGCCGCTTCGGCGGCAGCCCGTCCCCGGACGACCGTCCCGTCAGGCGCCGCCCGATCCACGGCAGCAGATGCTGCCGCGCGAAGCGCACATCGGCGACCCGCCGCGCGGCCCACCCGGGCGGCATCGTGGCCGGCATCGGCGTGCGCCACTCGGTGTCCTCGGGTTCGTAGCCGAGCGTCTGCCACACCGCCTCCGCCACCCGGCGGTGCCCCTCGGCCGACAGATGCAGCCGGTCCACGTCCCACATGCGCGGATCGCTGAGCGACGGGGCGCCGTACAGGTCGACGACGACCGCGCCGTGCCGCGCCGCCAGCTCGTCGACGCAGGCGAACAGCTCCTCCATCCGCGGCCGGAACCGCTCCAGCACCGGCCCCTGCCGCCCTGGGCTGCGCATCAGCACCAGCTGGCGGCACGACGGGGCGAGCTTCTCCACGGCCTCCTCCAGGAGACCGCGCACCCGCCCCATGTCGCACTTGGGCCGCAGCGTGTCGTTGAGCCCGCCGACGAGCGTGATCACGTCGGCGCCCATCGCGGCCGCCACGTCCACCTGCTCCTCGACGATCTGCTTGATCAGCTTGCCGCGCACCGCGAGGTTGGCGTAGCGGAAACCGGGTGTGCGGGCGGCCATCCGGTCGGCGAGGAGGTCGGCCCAGCCCCGGTAGGAGCCGTCCGGGAGCAGATCCGACATGCCCTCGGTGAAGGAGTCGCCGACCGCGACCAGGCTGGTGTGAGTGGGGTTCGTCTGCATGGCGACAGAGATGGTATCCCGGGCTCCATACCCGCCGGTCGGTCGGCCCGGGTATCACCTCCGCGCTGCCGTCAGGCCCGCTGCCCGAACAGCTCCCGCAGTACGTCCTCCATGGTCACCAGACCGGCGAGCCGCCCGTCGCTGCCGAGCGCGGCCGCCAGATGCGTACGGCTGCCCCGCATCGCCGTGAGCACGTCGTCCAGCGGGGTGCCCTCCCGTACGCGCGCGATGGGCCGCATGTCCGTCACCGGGAACGGCACGTCCTGCTGGGGGGCGTCCAGCGCGTCCTTCACATGGAGGTAGCCGACTATGTGGCGCTCCGCGTCGACGACCGGGAAGCGGGAGAAGCCCGACTCGGCCGACAGCCGCTCCAGCTCCTCCGGTGTGACGCCCACGCGCGCGTAGACGACGTGTTCCAGCGGGAGCACCACGTCGCGCACCGGCCTGCGGCCCAGTTCCAGGGCGTCGTGCAGCCGCTCCCGGGCGCGCTCGTCGATCAGGCCGGCCTCGCCGGAGTCACGCACCAGCCGGGCCAGCTCGGCGTCCGAGAAGGTCGCGGTGACCTCGTCCTTGGTCTCCACACGCATCAGCTTCAGCAGTGCGTTGGCGAAGGCGTTGATCGCGAAGATCACCGGCCGCATCGCCCGGGACAGGGTGACCAGCGGCGGACCGAGCACCAGGGCGCTGCGGACCGGCTCGGCCAGCGCGATGTTCTTCGGCACCATCTCGCCGAGCAGCATGTGCAGATACGTCGCCAGCGTCAGCGCGATCACGAAGGACACCACGTGCCCGGCGCTCTCCGGTACGCCCACCGCGTGGAACACCGGCGCCAGGAGATGCTCGATGGCGGGCTCGGCGACCACACCGAGCACCAGGGTGCACAGCGTGATGCCGAGCTGCGCGGCCGCCATCAGCGCGGACACGTGCTGCAGACCCCACAGCACGCTCTTGGCGCGCCGGTCGCCCTGTTCGGCGTACGGCTCGATCTGCGAGCGGCGCACCGAGATCAGCGCGAACTCGGCGCCCACGAAGAAGGCGTTGACGACCAGCGTCGCGAAGCCGATGAGCAGTTGTACGGCGGTCATCGCCCAGCCTCCTTCTCGTGGTCCGTGGTGTCGTCGAGCGGCGCGTGCAGCAGCACCCGCGCGGCCCTGCGGCCCGCGGCGTCCACCACGTCGAGCCGCCAGCCGGCGACCTCGACACAGTCACCGACGGCCGGTATCCGGCCCAGCTCGGTCGCGACCAGCCCCGCCAGCGTCTCGTACGGCCCTTCGGGCGCCCTCAGCCCCACCCGCGCGAGCTGGTCCAGGCGCGCCGAACCGTCGGCCGAGAACAGCGCCCGGCCCTGGTCGTCGCTGCCCGCGGGGGCGAGGTCGGGTGTCTCGTGCGGGTCGTGTTCGTCCCGCACCTCGCCGACGACCTCCTCGACGATGTCCTCCAGCGTGGCCACGCCGGCCGTGCCGCCGTACTCGTCGATGACGACGGCCATGGTGCGCTTGCCGGACAGCCGGTCGAGGAGCCGGTCGACGGTGAGTGTCTCGGGGACGAGGAGCGGCTCGCGCATCAGCTCGGCGACGGAGACGCGGGGGCGGCGCTCGGCGGGCACCGCCAGGATGTCCTTGATGTGCGCGGTGCCCACGACCGAGTCGAGGCTGCCGCGGTACACGGGGAACCGGGACAGGCCGGTGGCCCGAGTCGCGTTGGCCACGTCCTCGCAGGTCGCCTGGGCGTCGAGGGCGACCACCTGGACGCGCGGGGTCATGACGTTCTCCGCGGTCAGATCGGCCAGGTTCAGGGTCCGTACGAAGAGCTCGGCGGTGTCCGCCTCCAGGGCGCCCTCCCGGGCGGAGTGGCGGGCGAGGGCGGCCAGTTCCTGGGGGCCGCGCGCGGCGGCCAGTTCCTCGATGGGTTCCACGCCGAAGCGGCGCACTATGCGGTTCGCCGTGTTGTTGAGGTGGGTGATGAAGGGGCGGAAGATCGCGCTGAACCAGCGCTGCGCGTTGCCGACCCGCTTGGCCACGGCGAGCGGCGAGGAGATCGCCCAGTTCTTGGGCACCAGCTCGCCGACCACCATCAGCACGACGGTGGACAGGGCCGTACCGATCACCAGGGCGATCGAGCTCGCCGTCGAGCGGGAGATGCCGAGCGACTCCAGCGGGCCCGCGAGCAGCGTGGCGATGGACGGCTCGGCGAGCATGCCGACGACCAGGTTGGTGACCGTGATGCCGAGCTGCGCGCCGGAGAGCTGGAACGTCAGATTCCGTACGGCCTTGAGGGCGCCGGCAGCGCCCCGCTCGCCGCGTTCCACGGCCCGCTCCAGCTCATGGCGCTCGACGGTGGTCAGCGAGAACTCGGCCGCGACGAAGGCACCACAGGCGAGCGACAGCAGGATCGCCACCAGAAGGAGGAGCACTTCGGTCATCGGGTCACCTCCGTCCCATGGTCGGACAGGGTGGGGAGGATCGCGCGATGTCGGGTACTGGGAGGCTCGCCCATGGGCGGACGCTCACACCTTTCATTGGAGGACCGAAGTGGTCTCCCAATGGTAAAGGAAGGGCAAAGCGCTTCGGTCGAGTGATCGGTCACGTGCGTCGGAGGGGGATCAGTCGGTGAGGTGCTTCACCCACCGTCGCCACTGCTCCTCCGGCGCGTACCCGGCCGCGCGCCAGGCATGTTGCCCGGTCTCGTTGCGCACCAGCACCATGGCGTCGCCGCGGCGCCCGCCGAGCCGTACGAACCTCTCCTCCGCGGCGGTCAGCAGCGCCGAGCCGATGCCCCGGCGGCGACGCTCCGGGTGCACCGCCAGCCGGTACAGGTGGCACCGCCAGCCGTCGAAGCCCGCGATCACCGTGCCCACCAGCTCGCCGTCCAGCTCCGCCAGGATCAGCGACTCGGGGTCGCGGGCGACCAGCCGCTCCACGCCGTCCCGGTCGTCGCTGATGCTCGTGCCCTCGGCGGCCGTCTTCCAGAAGGCCAGCACGGTGTCGAGGTCGTCGGCCGTGGCGGCCCGTATCCGCAGATCAGTCATGGTGCCGATCCCATCACGGGCGGTGGAACGGGAGGCGGAATTCCAACATCCGGACGGCTGCTCGCCGCCACTCGCCGCTACTCACCGCGCAGCCGCGCCATCACCGGGGCGAACGCCTCCATGCTCGGTTCGAGGACGGTCAGATAGGTGAACCCGTACCGCTCGCGCTGCGCCAGCACCTGCTCCGCCATCTCCGCCACGCTGCCGACCAGACCGATGGGCAGCTCCAGGACCTGGTCCGGCGTGAGGTAGGGGACCCGCTCCATCAAGGGCTGTACGGCGGCCTCGCGGTCGTCGGTTTCGAGCACGAACTGGATGAGCAGGTTCAGCTCCGCCGGCTCCTCACGGCCCGCCGCCAGTTCCCGGTACAGCCCGACCCGCTCGTCGAGCTCCCCGGCGAGCATGACCTCCAGCTGCCCCGTCGCACTTCCCCGCACCGACCGTGCGCCGGTGAAGGCGGCGATGTCGGCGTGCTCGGCGGTCAGGCGCAGCACACGGTCGCCGTTGCCGCCGACGAGCAGCGGGACGCGCGGCTTCTGCACCGGCTGCGGCATGGGGGTCCCCCCGGTCGAGCGAAGCCGAGAGTGGGGGAACTCCGCGGAGCCGAGCAGTCGGTACAGCTCCTCGATCGTGCGCAGCAGATGCTCCACCCGTGCGCCGGGGGAGAGCCAGGGCAGGCCCGCCGTGTCGTGCTCGGCCCGCACATAGCCGGTGCCCAGCCCGAGTTCGAGGCGCCCGCCCGTCAGCGCGTCGGCCGTCGCCACCTCCCGGGCGAGCAGGGCCGGGTTCCAGAACCCCGCGTTCAGCACGAACGTGCCCAGCCGGGGCCGTTCGGTCGCCTCCGCCGCCGCGACCAGGGCCGGGAACGGCGCGGGCATGCCCAGATGGTCGGGGACCAGGATCACGTCGTAGCCGAGCTCCTCGGCCCGGCGGCACTTGGCCCGCCACTCCTCGGCCGGGCCGGCGGTCATCAGGTTGACGCCGAAGCGGAACGGCTGCGGGCTCGCCGGTTGCGACATGAACTCTCCTCACCTGCAAGGGAATTGAGCACCTGCCGCGATTCCATCACTCGTGCGCGATGGCCGCCAGCACATTCATGCGGGATGCACGCAACGCGGGCAGCAGTGCCGCCACCACGCCCACCACCGCCGAGCCGATCACCACCGCGACGATCGTGCCCCACGGGATCGCCAGCGCCGTCATGCCCTGCAACGCCAGCACCTGCTGGGTGCACACGCCCCACACCAGCCCCAGCGCCAGTCCCAGCACCGCCCCGAACACCGCGATCACCACCGACTCCAGCCGGATCATCCGGCGCAGCTGCCGCCGGGCCAGCCCGATGGCCCGGAGCAGCCCGATCTCCCGGGTGCGCTCGACGACCGACAGGGCGAGGGTGTTGACCACGCCGAGCACCGCGATGACGATCGCGAGCCCGAGCAGGGCGTACACGAGGTAGAGCAGTACGGCGATCTGGTTGTGCACCAGGTCCTTGTAGTCGGCGATGTCACGGACCTGCACCTGCGGATACGGGTCGAGCGTCTTCTCCAGAGCGGCCCGCAGGTCGTCCGTGCCCGTGCCGGAGGCGGCGTTGACGTACACGGCGGCGTCCTGCCCGCCCGGCGCGTACCTGTCCAGGGTGGCCAGACCGAAGTAGAACCCGCCCGTGGTGCCGAACCCGTCGGCGGACTCCTGGTCGGTCAGGGCGCCCACGGTCAGCTCGGCCCGCCGGTCGCCCTGGAACTCGACGGGCAGCGTGTCGCCGACGCGGACGCCGTGGTCCTCGGCGAAGTCCTTGTCCATGGCGAGGTGCCCGGCCGCGAGCGCTGCCGCGCTGCCGCCCTGCGCGTAGGTGATGTTGGCGACCTTGTCGAGCTCGGGTTCGTAACCCGCCGCGGTCGTCTTCACCCGGTCGCCGTCCGGGAGCCGTACCGCGATCGTCGTGAACTGCGACCGTACGACGAGCCCCACGCCCTCGGTGTCGCGGATGCGCTCCGTGACCTCCCGCGGGAACGGCACGAAGTTGCTGTTCTGCACCACGAAGTCGGCGCCGAGGGTCTTGTCGATCTGCTGGTCGAACGACCTCGTCATCGAGGCGCTCGCCACCGACATCCCGCCGACCAGTGCCAGACCCACCATCAGGGCGGCGGCCGTGGCCCCGGTGCGGCGCGGGTTGCGCAGGGCGTTGCGCTGGCTCATCCGGCCGATCGAGCCGAACAGGGCGGGGAACGCCCCGCCGAGGACCCGGATCACGGGCCGTACCAGCAGCGGTCCCGCGATCACGGTCGCGACGAGGGTCAGCAGGACGCCGAGGCCCAGCAGGGACGCCGCCGACGACGTCTTCGACGACACCGTGCAGCCCACGAGTGCCGCCGCACCGGCCGCCCCGACCAGCGAGCCCAGCACCGCGCGCAGCCGCAGCGGCCGCCCGATCTCGGCGATTTCGGCGTCCGCGAGCGCCGCCATCGGCGAGACGCCCGCCGCCCGCCGGGCCGGCAGGTACGCCGCCACGAAGGTGACACCCAGACCGACGACGTAGGCGGTCACCGGCGTCCCCCAGCCGATGACCATCTCGGTCGTCCGGATGTTCATGCCCAGCAGGCCCATCAGCTCGATGAGTCCGGCGGCCAGCCCGATGCCGGCCGCGAGGCCCAGCGTCGAGCCGACCAGCCCGAGCAGCAGCGCCTCGGCGAGCACCGAGCGCCGCACCTGGCGCCGGTCCGCGCCGAGCGCCCGCAGCAGGCCCAGCTCACGGGTGCGCTGCGCGATCAGCATGGAGAACGTGTTGACGATCAGGAACACGCCGACCAGCACGGCGACCCCGGCGAAGCCGAGCATCACGTACTTGATGATGTCGAGGAACCCGCCCAGCTGCTCGACGTCCGACTTGGCCTGCTCCTCGGCGGTGCGCAGCTGGTAGGTGCCGGTGTCGGTGTCGGCGCCGAGCGCGTCGGCCACGTTCCGCTTGAGGTCGGCGTCGCTCACGCCCTCGGCCGCGTCCAGCGAGATGCTGGTGGCCGCCTTCGGGTCGCCGAGGAGCCTGGTCTGCGCGGTCGGGGTGTCGAAGAAGACCAGCGCGGCACCGGGGTTGGTGGTGGTGAAGGTGGCGATGCCGACGACCTCGACCGGGAAGGAGCCCTCCTGCCCGATGACCGTGAGGCGGTCGCCGATCCGCACGTCCTTGTCGTCGGCGGTGTCCGCGTCGATCATGACCTGTCCGTCGCCCTTGGGGGCGTGTCCGGAGGTGAGCTCCACGGGGCTGCGCTCGGTCGGGTTCCAGTCGGTGCCGATGGTGGGGGCGCCGGTCGTCGGGCCCACCGACTCGCGGTCCTTGTCGACGACGGTGAGGCCGTCCACGTCCACGTCCGCACGGGCCGATGCGACGCCGTCGACCCGGGCGAGCCGGTCGGCGAGCGAGGCCCGCAGGGTCAGGGTCTGCCCCGAGGGCACCGTCTCGTCGAGGGTCTCCCTGGGGGTGACCGTGACGTCGGCGGCGGTCGAGGCGAAGAGCCGGTCGAAGGTGCGGCTGACGGTGTCCGAGAAGATCAGACTGCCCGCGACGAACGCCACGGACAGGACCACCGCCAGGGCGGAGAGCAGCAGTCGCCCCTTGTGGGCGAGGAAGCTCCGGAGCGTCGCCTTCAGCACGGGGTCAGTTCTCCTCGGGCGCCTTGGGTGCGGGGTCATCGGACTGGCCGCGGAGCGCGTCGGAGCCGGGGGTCTGGGGGTTCCCTCCAGCGAAGAGGCGCATGCGCTCCAGGACGGCCTCCGCCGTGGGCCGCTCCATCTCGTCCACGATCCGCCCGTCGCCCAGGAAGAGCACCAGGTCGGAGTGGGCGGCGGCGCCCGGGTCGTGGGTGACCATGACCACGGTCTGCCCCAGCTGGTCCACGGCCTCCCGCAGAAAGCCGAGCACCTCAAGACCGGCCCGCGAGTCCAGATTGCCGGTGGGTTCGTCCGCGAAGATCAGCTCCGGCCGGGAGGCGAGCGCACGGGCGCAGGCGACCCGCTGTTGCTGACCGCCGGAGAGCTGGGAGGGCCGGTGCTTGAGGCGGTCCCGCAGTCCCAGCGTGTCGATGACCTGGTCCAGCCACTTCTCGTCGGGCTTCTTGCCGGCGATGTCCATCGGCAGGGTGATGTTCTCGGCCGCGTTGAGGGTCGGGATGAGGTTGAACGACTGGAACATGAACCCGATCCGGTCCCGCCGCAGCCGCGTCAGCTCGCGATCCTTCAGTCCGGTGATCTCGGTGTCGCCGAGCCACACCTGTCCCGCGGAGACGTTGTCGAGGCCTGCCAGGCAGTGCATCAGCGTGGACTTCCCGGAGCCCGACGGCCCCATGACCGCCGTGAACCGGCCGCGCGCGATGTCCACGTCCACCGCGTCGAGGGCGAGCACCGTCGTCTCACCCGAGCCGTACGCCTTGGTCAGGGAGCGGGCGCGGGCCGCGATGCCGGCCGCCGACGCGGGGCCCGGGGCGTACTGGGCAGCTGCTGTGGACAAGACCGCCTCCTCACGGACGTCACGACTCTCGTCCCCGCCGAGCGTAATGTGATCCACGGCACACATGTATCCCCCCAAGGTCCCGGCTGCTCTCCGACCCAGGTCGGGCCCCCGATGTCGATGTAAGGGGCATGCGCCTTCCCGGGGAGGGGCTTGCCGGTGCTAGCACTGCCGCGCTAGCTTCTAGGTATGGCGAAGACTCAGCTGAACGTGAGAGTCGACGAGGGCACGGCCCGCGCGGCACGCGAACGCGCCCTGGCCCGTGGCATGAGCGTCAACCGCTACATCGAAGAGCTGGTCCAGAAGGACACCGGGGAGGTCGGCCACACGTTCGTGGACGCCGCCGCCGACTTCATGAAGCAGTACGAATCCGTCTTCGCCGAGGAGTTCGGCGCGGAGCGCGAAGGTCGTCGCTGATCCGTTGAGTCATCTGAACATCGACCTCGCCTGGCTGCTGATGCTCGCCGAGAAGCGGACTCCGGGCGACCCCCAGGTCACCGACTGGGGTGCCCTCGTCGCCGCCGTCGCCCGCCATCAGGCGGAGATATTCGACATCCCCGTCTACGACAGCCCGCAGGCCCGCGCCGCCGCCCTGCTCCAACTGCTCATCCACGTCCCGGCCCTGGAGCGCTCCAACGCGCTGTTCGCCTCCGCGGTGGCCTACGCCTATCTGGTCGCCAGCGGCCTCAAGGTCGTCACCTCGCCCGAGCAGGTGCGCGATCTGGCACGCCTGGTCAAGAGCGGTGAGGCCACGGTCGAGGACATCGCACACGAACTGCGCCAGTGGAGCCTGTGAAGCGGCGTCCGTGATCAGAAGTCCGTGACGTGGCGTCCATGATCAGACGGGCTGCTCCTCGGCCGGCCGCCAGGCCGTGCCCAGCACGCAGTACGACGAGGGGAGCACCGGCCCGTTCTCCGGCATCATCACCTGCCGGTACGGGCCGAGCTCGAAGCCGGCCGTCCGCAGCGCCGCGACCGGCTCGCGGGAGACATGGCAGCCTCCGCTCACCAGCGGCCACACCGTCCGGTCCAGCGCACGCTGCGTGAAGTGCATCGCGGGCCCGCCGCCCCGGCCGTGCTCGAAGAACCGCACGACACCGCCGGGCCGCAGCACCCGCCGTACCTCGCCGAGTGCCCGCGACACGTCCCGCACACTGCACAGCACCAGCGAGAGCACCACCGCGTCGAAGGCCTCGCTCTTGACCGGCAGCGCCTCCGCCGCGCCCGGCACCACGTCCACGGGGACCCCGGCGCGCAGCGCGGACTCCTGTGCCAACTTCCGCAGCAGGCGCTCCGGTTCGATGGCGACGACCTCCGAGACCGCGCTCGGATAGTGGGAGAAGTTCAGACCGTTGCCCGCGCCGATCTCGATCACCCGGCCGGACAGCCCGGCCAGCAGCCGCTCACGGATGTCGCCCATGCCCATCCGGGTCTCGGCGTTGACGCTGATACGGGCGTAGAAACGGGCGAACAGCGGGTGGTGCACGGCATCCCGTGACACCTTGCCGGAACCGGCGGACCTGAGCGCCATGGGGACCTCCCGGACGGGACGGGACTCACTCCCGATTGTCCCCCGTCCGGGACCGGCCCACCCCCGCTGTCGTGCGGCTGGCGTACTGCTGTCCCCCCGTCCGGGACCGGCCTCAGCCGATGAAGTCCCTGACCTGCTCGTACACGCCGTGGTCGTTGTTCATGTCGGTGTGCGAGACACAGCCGACCTCGACGTTGGTCGCACCGCTGAGGATCGCGGTGGTGTCGGGCGTGAGCGCGTCGTCGCAGTTCGACCAGTAACTGGCGTACGACACACCGCCCGGGGTCTCGTCACCGGAGTTCAGGGTGGTCAGGAACGAACTGCCGGTGTTCATCTCCGCGCAGGAGGTGTACAGCCATGCGCACCAGGAGGCGGTGGACGTGCCGTGGTTCACCCCGGCCGTCGAGACGAAGTCGTCCACGTACGACGTCCCGCCGAGGTTCTTGAGGTAGTAGCGGGAGTTGAGAGCGCCCATGGAGTGGACGACGAGGTCCACCTTCGAGGCGCCGGTCCGGGCGAGCACGTTCTTGATCTCGGTCGAGAGTTGCTGGGCCGTGGTGGCGTTCGACTTGGTCCAGTCGTACGACCAGGCGTCCAGCTCGGCGGAGGTGTAGCCGTCGGCCTTGAAGTAACCGACCCAGTCGTCCCAGCTGCTCGCCGAGCTGCTCAGGCCGTGCACGAAGACGACGGGGTCGTGGGTGGCGGCGTGCGCGGGTGTGGGGGAGAGGGACAGTGACAGAAGGAGCGAAGAGGCCAAGGCCGTGAGGGCCGTGGCGATGCGACGCTTGTGGCGCTGCATGGTGCCTCCTGAAACGTGTGGGGTTGTCAGGAGTGTCGAGCCGGGTCTACGCGCGCCGCATCGGCGAAATCGCCGGTCTTTACGGTTCAATTAACTCGCCAGTAACGTCATTTGTGTGGTGACTCCGGTGAACCCCTCGCCTCTCGACCGCACTTCGCCACCGCAGCGCACGGGCGCGTGGCGACAACTGGCCGCCCCCCTCCCGGAGGGCGTCCAAGTACGGGTGCTGCGTGCCGTGTACGGCGATCCGCGCGCCGCCGCCGAACTGGCCCCGCGCCTGACCGACCGCCAGGCGGCCGGCCTCGACCCGCTTCCCACCGAACCGGCCGCACTCGCCCCGGGCCTGCTGCGTGAACGCCGGGCGGAGATCAGGGAGTTGCCGGACGAAACCCGTCTGCTGCTGCTCCTCGCCGCCGCCGACCAGTACCCGGTCCCCACCGACGCCTTCCTGCGCGCCGTCACGGCCGCCCGCCTCGACACCCGGTCCCTGGACGCCGCCGAGTCGGCCGGGATCGCGCACGCGGGAGCGGGCGGTGTGGTGTTCCGCGACGCGTGGACGCGGATCGCCGCCTACGAGACGGGCTCCCCGGCCGACCGCCGCGACGTCCACCGTCTGCTGGCCCGCGTGCTGCGCGGCGAGGGCGAGACGCCGTGGCGCTCCTGGCACCGGGGCGCGGGGGCGCTCGGCCCCAGCGGACGGCTGGCCGCCGAACTCGGCGCCGCCGCGGGCCGGGCGGGGGACACGGGACGACTCCCTCTGGCACGCGCCCTGGCGGAACGAGCCGCAGCCCTCTGCCCCGACCCGTCCGAACAGGCCCGCCTGCTGACCCGGGCCGCCGCCTACGCCTGGCGCTCGGGCGACGGCGACCGGGCGCGCCAACTGGCGTCCACCACCTCGGACGACGCCCTGAGCGGCGTACTCGCGCTACGGGCGGGCAACGCGACGGAGGCGTTCGACGCCCTCCTGACGGGGGTGGCAGCCGCCGCGGCCCAGCCCCGCACCGTTGCCGAACCTGCAACGCCCCCGGCGGGAGAGCTCCAGGCACCGTCGGCGCCTTCCGCGTCGGCCGGGACCGCGTCGCGTGTGCCGGCGGCTTCCGCTTCTTCTCTGTCTGCGGGGGCTGCGTCGCCTGTGTCGGCGGCCTCTGCTTCGCCTGTGTTGGTCGGGAGCGGCTCGCCTGTGTCGGGCGGATCCGCGTCGTCCGGGTCGGCCGGGACTGTGGCGTCCGTGTCGGGGGCCTCCGCTTCGCCTGTGCCGGTCGGGAGCGCTTCGCCTGTGTCGGGCGGATCCGCGTCGTCCGGGTCGGCCGGGACTGTGGCGTCCGTGTCGGCGGCCTCCACCTCGCCCGTGTCGGTCCGGAGCGCTTGGCCTGTGTCAGGAGCATCCGCGGCTTCCGGGTCGGTTAGGACCGCGTCGCCTGCGTCCGCGGCTTCCGCTTCGCCTGTGCCGGCGGCTTCCGCCTCGCCCATGCCGGTCGGTACGGCCTCGCCCGGGCCAGGGGCTTCCGCGTCGTCCGTGTCGGTCGGGAGTGCTTCGCCTGTGTCGGGGGCCTCCGCCCCACCCGTGTCAGTCGGCTCAGCCTCGTCCGTGCCAGTCGGCTCAGCTCCGTCCGTGCCAGTCGGCTCAGCTCCGTCCGTGCCAGTCGGCTCAGCCCCGCCCATGCCGGTGGCCACCGCTTCGCCCATGTCGGCTGGGGCGGCCGCCGCCGTCGTGCCGGTGGCCACCGCATCCCCCGCTTCGGTCGGCGTCGTCCCTTCCCGGGCCGCCGCCGTCGGCACCCCCGTGCCCGACCCCGCCGCTCACCTCCTGGCCCGAGCAACCGAAGCCGCCATCTACACCGGGGACATCCGGCGCCTGCGCGAGGCGGGTCGGGTTGCGGGGCGGCTTGGTGTTGTGCCGCCCGGCACTCTGACGGGGCTCGTGGCCGCCTTCGAGGGACGGTACGAGGACGCCCGTGACCTGCTGAAGTCGGCGGCGGGGAGATGTGGGCCGGGTGGTGACCCCACCGTTCTGATCCACGCCGGGATCGCCGCGCTGCTCCTCGGCGATCACACCCGCGCGGCCACGGCGACCGTCCGGGCAGCCGCCTCAGCCCGGGCACTCGGCACCCCGGTGACCGTGCCGCAGGCGATGGAATTCCGTGCGTACGCCGACTTCTGGACCGGGCGCCCGAGGGCCGGCGAGTCCGCCGCGGCCGACGCGCTGTGGCAGGCCCACGCCACCGGTCAGGACAACGGTGCCTGCCATCTGCAGGCCGCCCTCGCCATGTTCGCGGCGCTCACCGGCGACGCCGACGTCTGCCGGGAACGCGCCGCGACCGCACGGTCGTACGCCCTCGCCCACGGCCTGGGTCTGCCTGCCGCCCTCGCCCAGTGGGCGCTGGCCTTCCTCGACCTGAGCAGCGGCCGGTTCGCCGCCGCGGCCGCCCGACTGCGCGCCCTCGCCGGATTCGGCCCCGGCCACGGCCACCGGGCCATCCGCCACCTGGCCACCCCGCACTACGTCGAGGCCGCCGTCCGCACCGGTGACACCAGGGTCGCCCGTGTCGCGCACGCCGACTACCACCACTGGGCGAGCACCGTACGCAGCCCCGACGACCTGGCACTCAGCGCCCGCTGCCGCGCCCTGCTCGCGCCCGGCGCGGAATCGGTCGACCACTACCGCACGGCACTCGATCTGCACGCCCACGGCACCCGGGACTTCGAACGCGCCCGCACGGAGCTGCTGTTCGGCAGCGCACTGCGCCGACTGCGCCGCCGTACGGAGGCACGCGACCGTCTGCACAGTGCCCTGGAGGCCTTCGACTCCTTCGGCGCCCCGCACTGCGCGGGCCAGGCCCGCACCGAACTCCGCGCCCTGGGCACCCCGGCCGCTCCCGCACAGCCCGGCCCCGACACCCCCACCGCACGCCTCACGGCCCAGCAGCTCCTGGTCGCCCGCATGGCCGCCGAGGGCGCCACCAACCGCGAGATCGCCACCCGCCTCGCCCTCAGCCCCCGCACCATCGACCACCATCTGCGGGGCGTCTTCACCCGATTGGGGATCCGCTCCCGCATCGAACTGGTCCGCCTGCTCGCGGAGGCCGACCAGGGCCTGCCGGGCGGATCGGGCGGCGGGAAGCGGTAACACAGACCGGCCCGCCCGCGTGAAGGGGGCCCCTGCCGCGGCCCCGGGCGCCCCCGTGCGCCGAGGGCAGCCGGCCGCGTCACCGACCTCTCCGGTCAGCGCACCTGGGGCGCCGCCGCCTCCCGGAACGTCTCGGCCTGCCACGAGCCGTCCAGTCGTGGGGCCAGCCAGCCCGGTGCCTGGACGCGGAACTCGGTGGGGGCGAGGGAACCGGCGCCGTCGGGGAGTGCGCCGAGGAGTGGGGCGGCGGCGACGTCCGGCAGGTCGGTGACGTTGCAGCGCATCGCCAGGTCGGGGGAGTCGGGCCAGCTGCCGATCACCACGCCCAGCAACTCGACGCTGCGTGAGCGCAGTTCCCGAGCCGTCAGTTCCGTGGTGTTGAGGGTGCCCAGGCCCGCCGACGCCACCACCAGCACCGGCGCGCGCAGCAGTTCCGCCGCGTCGGCCAGCGTGCCGCCCGCCTCGTCGAAGCGGACGAGCAGCCCGCCCGCCCCCTCGACCAGCACCAGGTCGTGCTCGGTGGCCAGCTTGGCCGCGGCCTCGGCGACCGCCCGCGGGCGCACCGGCTCCCGACCGGACCGCCGGGCCGCCGTCGCCGGGGCCAACGGGTCGGGATAGCGGGCGAGTTCGGCCGTCGTCACCGCCCCCGCCAGCCGCGCGACCTCGTCGGCGTCCCCGCGCTCGTCCGGCGTCACGCCGGTCTGTGCGGCCTTCAGCACGGCCACCGAGCGGCCGGCGGCGAGCGCCGACGCGGCGACCGCGGCGGTCGTGACCGTCTTGCCGACCTCCGTGCCCGTGCCCGTGATCACCAGTACCGGCATGTCAGCCCTCCCGCGCCGCCGCGCACACCGCGCGGGCGATCCGTGCGACGTCCGCGTCGCCCGTGACGTACGGCGGCATCGTGTAGACGAGGTCGCGGAACGGCCGCAGCCACACACCCTCGCGCACCGCCGCTGCCGTCGCCGCCTGCATGTCCACGGAGTGGTCCAGTTGGACGACGCCGACGGCGCCCAGGACACGGATGTCCTTCACGCCCGGGATGTCCGCCGCGGGCGCCAGTCCCTCCCGCAACCCCGCCTCGATCCGCTTCACCTCGGTCGGCCAGTCCTGGCCGAGCAGCAGCTCGATCGAGGCGCAGGCGACCGCGGCCGCCAGCGGGTTGCCCATGAAGGTCGGGCCGTGCGCCAGCACCGGGACGTCGCCCTGCGAGATGCCGTCGGCCACGCGCGATGTGCACAGCGTCGCCGCCATCGTCATGTAGCCGCCGGTCAGCGCCTTGCCCACGCACATCACGTCCGGCGTCACCGCCGCGTGGTCGGCCGCGAACAGCGCGCCCGTGCGCCCGAACCCGGTCGCGATCTCGTCGAACACCAGCAGCACGTCGTGTGCGTCGCACGCCTCCCGCAGCACCCGCAGATACGCGGGGGAGTGGAACCGCATCCCGCCCGCACCCTGCACCACCGGCTCGACGATCACCGCCGCCAGCTCGTGCGCGTGCCGCCCGATCAGCGACCGCAGATGCTCGGCGTACGACTCGTCGTACTCGGCCGGCGGCGGGTCCGCGAACACCTGGCGCTGGAGGACGCCCGTCCACAGCTCGTGCATCCCGCCCTCGGGGTCGCACACCGACATCGGCTGCCAGGTGTCGCCGTGATAGCCGCCGCGCCAGGTCAGCAGCCGCTGCTTGCCGGGGCGGCCCAGCGAACGCCAGTACTGCAGGCACATCTTGACCGCGACCTCGACCGACACCGACCCGGAGTCGGCGAGGAACACATGCTCCAGACCCTCGGGTGACATGTCGACAAGGAGCTTCGCCAGCCGTACGGCGGGCTCGTGCGTGAGCCCGCCGAACATCACGTGACTCATCCGCGCCAGCTGCTCGTGCGCGGCCTCGTTGAGTACCGGGTGGTTGTAGCCGTGGATCGCCGACCACCAGGACGACATCCCGTCGACCAGCTCACCCGAGCCGTCGGCCATCTTCAGCCGCACCCCGCTCGCCGACTCCACGACGAGCGGTTCGACACGGCCGGGCATCGGACCGTACGGATGCCAGACGTGCCGCCGGTCGAGCTCCAGCAGCTCGGGCACCGTCAGGTCGGGCATCGGGCGCGGGTCAGGCATTGGGCGCGAGGTCCGTACCGGCACCCCGGCGGCGTACGGAGACCAGGTCGGTGCGCGGCTCGGCGGCCGGCGCGGCGGCGGCCGTACCGCACACCCCGCCCCCCTCGTGCGACCCGCACCCGGCACCGGCTTCGTCGTGCCCACCGCACCCGGCGCTCTCCTGCGACCCGCAGCCCGCGCTCTCGTGCGAGCCGCAGCCGCCCCCGGCCACCGTCGCCCGGTGCTCCGGCAGCGTCACCTGGTCGGCGCCCTCCACCTCGAACCCGGCGTCGGCGATCATCTCCAGGTCGGCCTTGCCCGCCTGGCCCTCGCTGGTGAGGTAGTCGCCGAGGAAGATCGAGTTGGCCAGGTGCAGGGCGAGCGGCTGCATCGTGCGCAGGTGGACCTCGCGGCCACCGGCGATGCGGACCTCGACGTCCGGGCAGACGAAACGGACCATCGCCAGGATGCGCAGACAGCGCTGCGGGGTGAGGTTCCACTCCTTGGCGAGCGGGGTGCCCTCGAACGGGATCAGGAAGTTGACCGGCACCGAGTCCGGGTCCAGCTCGCGCAGCGAGTAGACGACGTCGACCAGGTCCTCGTCGCTCTCGCCCATGCCCGCGATGAGACCGGAGCAGGCGGACAGCCCGGCCGCGTGCGCCTTCTGCACGGTTTCCACCCGGTCGGCGTACGTATGGGTGGTCGTGATCTCCGCGTAGGTGCCCTCGGAGGTGTTGAGGTTGTGGTTGTACGCGTCCGCGCCCGCCTCGCGCAGCCGCTCCGCCTGACCGTCGGACAGCAGACCGAGACAGGCGCACACCTCGACGCCCTCGTTCTGGTCCTTGATCGTCTTGATGGTCTCGGAGACCCGGTCCACGTCACGGTCGGTCGGGCCGCGCCCGGACGCCACCAGACACACCCGCTTGGCGCCACCCGCCAACCCGGCCGCCGCCGCCTCGGATGCCTCGTCCGGCTTCAGCCAGGTGTACTTCAGGATGCCGGCCGTGGAGCCGAGCCGCTGGGAACAGTAGGAGCAGTCCTCGGGACACAGGCCCGACTTGAGGTTGACGAGGTAGTTGAGTTTCACCCGTCGGCCGAACCACTGCCGGCGTACCTTTCCGGCCGCGGCCACGACATCGAGCAGGTCGTCGTCGGAAGTGGCGAGGACGGCCAAGGCTTCCTCGCGGGTCGGCAGCTCGCGCCGAAGCCCCTTGTCCACCAGCGTGTTCAGCAGGTCCATGGGAGCTGATCCTGACGTACGGAGTGGTCCCGAGCCAAGGAGAGTTTGCACAACCCTGTCGATTCGATGTGTGGGTATTGCCACACCGTGCGCCGTCGGCCGTGCGGCTAGTGTCTGTCCACTGCCTACAAAAGCCCCGGAGGAGTCATGGCGTTCGGCTGGATCGACGAGCAGGCGGAGCTGCGCCGCCGCGCCGGACTCGTACGGACACTGCGCCCCCGCCCCGCCGACTCACCGCTCCTCGACCTCGCGAGCAACGACTACCTGGGCCTGGCCCGCCATCCGGAGGTCACCGAAGGTGCGGCGCGGGCCGCGCGGACCTGGGGCGGCGGCGCGACCGGCTCCCGGCTCGTCACGGGCACGACCGAGCTGCATGCCGAGCTGGAGCGCGAGCTGGCCGACTTCTGCGGCTTCGAGGCGGCGCTGGTCTTCTCCTCCGGCTACGCGGCCAACCTCGCGGCGGTGACCGCCCTGGCGCCGCACGGCTCGCTGATCGTGTCGGACGCGGGCAACCACGCCTCGCTGATCGACGGCTGCCGGCTGGCCCGGGGTACCACCCAGGTCGTGGCGCACGCCGAACCGGACGCGGTGCGCAAGGCACTCCAGACGCATGACGGCCCCGCGGTCGTCGTGTCCGACACCGTCTTCTCGGTCGACGGCGACGCGGCCCCGCTGGGCGGGCTCGCCGAGGCGTGCCGGGCACACGGTGCCGGGCTGGTCGTCGACGACGCGCACGGACTGGGCGTACTGGGCGACGGCGGCCGTGGCGCCCCGGACGCGGCGGGGCTCGCGGGCGCGGACGACGTCGTCGTGACGGTCACGCTGTCCAAGTCGCTCGGCAGCCAGGGCGGCGCCGTGCTCGGCCCCGCCCGGGTGATCGACCACCTGGTCAACGCGGCCCGGACGTTCATCTTCGACACGGGCCTCGCCCCCGCGTCGGCGGGCGCGGCCCTCGCGGCACTGCGGCTGCTGCGCCGCGAGCCGGAGCGGGCGGCGCGGGCGCGCACGGTGGCGGGTGAACTGCACACCCGCCTGACGGCCGCGGGCCTGGAAGCGGTACGTCCGGACGCCGCGGTCGTCTCCGTGCGTGCGCCGTCCCCGGAGGAGGCCGTGGCCTGGGCGGCCGAGTGCCGGGCGGCGGGCCTCGCCGTGGGCTGTTTCCGTCCTCCTTCCGTCCCCGACGGCATCTCACGGCTGAGGCTGACCGCCCGCGCGGACCTCTCCGAGGGGCAGATCGAACGAGCTGTACGGGTGATCTGCGAGACACGACCATGAGTCGGCGTGACACGGCCGTGCCGGCGTATCGGCGGAACTGATCGGACTGGAACCGGTCAGAGTGGAACTGATCAGAACCGGTCAGAGGTGATCGGAACGGTCAGGGCTGGAACGCGGCCGTGAAACCCGCCCAGCTCTCGGGGGAGAAGAGCAGCGCGGGTCCGGCCGGATCCTTGGAGTCACGTACGGCGAGCAGTCCGATCCAGGGACCGGAGAGCGCCCGTGTCGTCTCGACGCAGTTGTTCGCTCCCGTGCTGTAGCTGCTGCGCAGCCATCGCGCAGCGGGTAGATCGGTGCTTGAAGTCACGTTCCGAGGCAGTGCGGTCATGGTGCCTCCTTACGCGCCGCCACCAAGCGCGGCGATGTAATCCATCGATTCCTCGGGCGAAAGGGCGTGGATCCGAAGGGCGTTGAAGGCCTCCGTGTAGGCCTGGAGGTCTTCTTTCCGTTCGAGGTAGAGGCTACTCGTCAAGTGGTCGAGAACAACCACATCCAGATCAGAGGTGCTCGAAAATGAGAAGATAACGAAAGGCCCGGTGATGCCGATATGCTCCCCGGCCGCGAACGGCAGGACCTGCAGCCGGACTTGGGGCAGTCGCGCCGCCTCCATCAGCCGCCTCAGCTGCCGCGCCATCACCTCGGGCCCGCCGATCTCCCGGCGCAGCACCGCCTCGTCCAGCACCGCGCACAGCTTCAGCGGAGGATCGCCGAGCAGCACGTCCTGCCTGGCCAGACGCACCGCGACCAGCGCGTCCAGTCGTTCGTCGGCGGCGTCTGCTTCGTCGGCGAGTCCGCTCACCGCGGCCCGGGTCACCGCCCGGGCGTATTCGGGTGTCTGCAGCAACCCGGGCACAACGGACGTCTCCAGCGTGCGCATCGCACTCGCCTGGGACTCCAGGCTGATGAAATCCCGGTACGTCGGCGGCAGCACTCCGCGGTACGCGTGCCACCAGTGATGGCGGCCGCCCCCCTCGTCGGAGCCCGCCAACACCAGCAACAACTCCCGCAGTTGGGCGTCCCGCACGCCGTAGGCGTCGAGCAGTAACCGCACATCGGCCGGTTTCACCCCGCTGGCGCCGGTTTCGATTCGGCTGACCTTGGACTGGTGCCAGCCCACCAGCCGGGCCGCCTCACCACTGGTGAGCCCCGCCTCGGTGCGCAACGCACGCAGTTCTGCGCCCAGTTTTCGGCGGCGCACCGCGGGACCGTGCTGCATGGACAACTCCTTACTCCAACCGAGCCGCCCAAATACGGTCTGCCGTCGCAGAGTTCACCGCTTCGAGCGACAGATATATGCATATCTTGGTGGATCGCCACCTCTGACGGGCGCGGTAATGGCAGTCTGGCGACGAAGCACCAGTCCGGGACCGTACTCGAACCATCCGCTCCGTGTCGGACTTCGGTCCCGTGGGAAAGGGACGACATCGCCATGGCAGATCACCTGGAAGCATCCGTCACTCTGCCGAGCGATCCCGCCTCGGTCTCCGCGGCCCGGTCCTACGTGGTCTCCACCCTCGCCGAATGGGGGCTGCCACCGGACACGGAGGAGGCCGAGACCATTCGGCTGATCGTCTCCGAACTGACCACCAACGCCGTACAGCACACCCTCGGGCAGTCACCCACCTTCACGGTGGACATCGAACTCGACCGTGACGAACAACTGCGCATCGGCGTGACCGACAGCCACCCGCGTCTGCCCAGGCGGCTGCCGGCCGCCGTCCAGCAGGACAACGGCCGCGGTCTGGTCATCATCCGCTGGCTGACCGCGGAGTGCGGCGGCAAGCTCAGGGTGCGGCCCACCCGGGAGGGCGGCAAGACCGTGTCCATCGAACTGCCGTGGACCGTGCGAGTGCCTGCGGCGCAGGAGCCGTAGCGCTCGGTCGGGTGCCGCGAACGGCTGTCCGGCGTCTGCGGGTCCGACGTGGCTGGTCGCGCCCACGCGGCGGAGCCGCGGATCGCTACAGCCCCGCGCCCCTGGGGCGTCACAGAAACCGCACCTGGAATCGGCCGGGCGTGCTCAGGGCTGCTGGGCCCGACCGAACGTGCCGCGCAGCAGCGCCCGGAAGGCGTCCGCCGCCGGTGCCGTCTCATCGCTGCGGAAGGCGACCGAGATCGTACGGCGCAGGCCTCCGCCTTCCAGCGCGCGCACCCCGACCGGCGTGACCGACGTGCGAGCCACCATCTCCGGTACGACCGCGACGCCGAGCCCCGCGCTGGCGAGCGCGCACACCAGGAGATACCCGGGGGTCGGAACCAGGACCGAGGGCGTGGCGCCCGCCCGGGCCAGGGTCGCCTCGACACCCCGTCGGGCCGGAGCGTCCGGAGCCATGCTGATCAGGGGCTGGCCGGCGAGTTCGGCCAGCGGGAGGCGAGCGGATCCGCTGGTGAGGGCGTGGCCCGGGGCAGACACCAGGACCAGTTCCTCCACGAGGATCGGCTCGATGCCGACGGAGGACGGGATCGGGGTCGGGTCGCCCGGCTCGTAGGTGTGCGTCAGGGCCAGGTCGACCTCGCCGGAGGCCACGGCGGCGACACCGGCCGAGGGCTCGTAGTCCGTGATCGTCACTTCCACGTCCGGATGGGCCCGGCGGAAGGCGCTGAGGGCCGGGGGCAGCAGATGGATGCCGGCGGTCTGGAAGGTGGCCAGCCGGAGCGTGCCGCCGGACAGTCCGGTCAGCCGGGCCAGTTCGTGCCGGGCCCGCTCCAGCTCGTCGAGCACCCGCCGTGCCCTGGCCACCAGCAACTCGCCCGCGCCGGTGAGCCGCGCCCCGCGGTGGTGCCGTACCAGAAGGGCGGTGCCCGTCTCGCGCTCCAGCTTCGCCAGCTGCTGGGAGAGCGCGGGCGTGGTGTAACCGAGCCGCTCGGCGGCCCGGGTGATCGAACCCGCCTCCGCGACCGCCACCAGCGCGGCGAGGCGGGTCGGGTCGTACATGGTGGGTTCCTCCGGAGGGCCGACGGCCTGGTGGGGCGCGGTGGACTTGCCTAAAGCAATGCTTAAGGCTTCTCCAGAATATTCGAAATACCTGCTGAAGGCTTCCGCACGGCACTCTGGCCGCATGGACGCTCAGCTCATCGCCTTCACCGGGGTCTCCGCCGGCCTGGTCGCCATGCCCGGGGCCGACTTCACCGTCGTCGTACGCAACGCTCTCGTCTCCCGCCGGGCCGGCATCGCCTGCGCTCTCGGGATCGGGGCCGGGCTGCTGGTCCATGTGACGCTGGCGGTGGTGGGGGTCGCCGCGGTACTGGCCGCCGTACCGGCGCTGTTCCGGGCGTTGCAGGTGGTGGGCGGTGTCTACGTGCTGTACCTGGGCGTCCAGACGCTGCGGCAGCGGCACACCGACGTGGCCGAGGCACACGAGGACTCCACCGGCCGCCCGTTGCGGCAGGGCTTCGTCACCAACGCCCTCAACCCGAAGGCGTCGCTGACCTTCCTCAGCGTGCTGCCGCAGTTCGTGCCCGCGGGCGCTCCGGCGCTGCCCCGGACGCTGCTGCTCGCGCTGATCGTGCTCGCGATCGCGCTGGTGTGGTTCCAGGTGGTCGCCCTGCTGGTGGACCGGCTCGGCAGGTGGCTGTGCCGGCCGCGCGCCGCGAGGGCGGTCACGGTCGGTACGGGCGCCGCGCTGACGGCCTTCGGCCTGGGGCTCCTCGCGGGGCCGCTGGCGGCCCTCTGAGGCCCCGAGGGCGGTGACGGCGTGTCAGTCCGCCGCCACCGCCCCCGGGAGGGTCACTTGACCCGGCCGTACCAGACGCTCCTGGTCCAGATCTTCTGCAGCTTTACGACGTCACCGCTCTTCGGGGAGTGCCAGAGCTTTCCCTTCCCGGCGTAGATGCCCACGTGGTAGACGTTCGACCCCGAGTGGAAGAACACCAGGTCCCCGGCCTTGCGGTTATGGGCGGAGATGTGGCGTGTCTTGTTGTACTGCTGGGCCGCCGTACGGGGCAGCTTCTTGCCCGCCTTCTTGTACGAGTACAGCGTGAGCCCGGAGCAGTCGAACCTGTTCGGCCCGGTGGCGCCCCACCTGTACGGGGAGCCCTTCTTCGAGGCCGCGACCTGAAGTGCCTTTGACGCCGGCGTGGCGGCTTCTGCCTCGGAGGCGAAGCCGGGTGCCACGATCGAGCCGCCCACAGCGGCGATGGTGAGGGCCGAGGCCGTACCGGCCCGGACCATGAGCGACGGGACACGATTGAGCGCAGTCATGCGCAACCCTTCGTCAGCCGCCTGTGAAGGATGACCTGTCGGATTCGGGCTGGCGAAGTTGCCCGGCCGCGTTGCCACGGCTTCACCCCAAGGGTTGCTCGGCTCGAACGAACGTCCGCTCCGGCGACCCGTCTTGCTTGGGTCCTCCACTCCTGCCGATCCACTCCTGTCGACCGGTCATCCGGGCGGCGGCAGGACTCGGCGTCCACCCGGATCGCCCCGCCGCTGTGGCGGGGGCTTGTCGTCAGACAGGGATCTTGACGCACGGATGAACGAAAAACCCAACGGAACCGGGGATTTGTGGTGTTACTCACCACTCACCCGTTCGGGTGGACACCCTCGTGTCCGGGGTGGTGTCCAGGTGCCCGAGGAGCCTCGGACCAGGGATGGAACGCCCAATTCCGCCTAGCGGCCATGCCTCTTGCGCAACCTTGAAGGGCGCGCAAAAGGAGAGGTGGCTACGCCGAAAGGGGGTACGCCATTTGGTCCGTTTCGGCGCCGGGCCGGACGCCTCGTCAGAGGGTCGGGCGCCCGGATCCGGGTCCGTACGGGACGTCAACTGTCGGAGCGCGGCGGCACCGTGACACGAGCCGTGCGGCGCTCTCCGTCCAGCACGCGCAACGCACGCGCCAGCGTGAGCGCATGCAGCTCCGTCTCGCCGCGCTGGTGCATCAGCGCCAGCGCGTCCCGCAGCTCGGCCGCCTTGCTCACGAGCGCCTGGGCGGCGCGCAGTCCGCGGTAGGTGTCGCCGTGCTGGGCCGGGTTGATCCGGCCCAGCAGGTCGACCACGTCGAGGTAACGGTCGATCAGCTCCCCCTCCGCGCGGGTCAGCGCGGGAAGGGGCGGCAGCTCGGGTGGAAGCACCGGCCGATCACCGCCCCGTCGGCGGGGCGAGGGTGGCCTTGCGGCTGGGGATGATCCGGTCCACCAGCCCGTACTCCAGTGCCTCCTGGGCGCCCAGGATCTTGTCCCGCTCGATGTCCGCGCTCACCTGTTCCCGGTCGCGCCCGGTGTGGCGGGCGAGCATCTCCTCAAGGCGGACCCGAACGCGGGTCAGTTCGTCGGCCTGGATGGCCAGATCGCTCGCCTGGCCCTCGACCGGCTCGGGCAGCCCCGGCTGATGGATCACCACCCGAGCCCCCGGCAGCGCGAACCGCTTGCCCGCGGTGCCCGACGCCAGCAGCACCGCGGCGGCCGAGCCGGCCTGGCCCAGGCAGATCGTCTCCACGTCACAGGTGACGTACTGCATCGTGTCGTAGACCGCCGACATGGCGCTGAACGAGCCGCCCGGCGAATTGATGTACAGCGATATGTCCTGGTCGGGGTTCTTGTGCTCCAGATACATGAACTGGGCCATCACGTCATTCGCCGAGGTGTCGTCGATCTGTGTGCCGAGGAAGACGATCCGTTCCTCCAGCAGCTTCGAGTAGGGGTCCTGGGTCCGGGTGCCGTGGCTCGTGCGCTCGGTGAACTCGGGCAGGACATGGCGGGCGGACGGTCGGATCATGGCTCACGCTCCCTTGGCGGGGTGCCTGTAAAAAATGTACAGGACGTACATGACGTAATGTGGGGAGCATGGCCTACGAGATTCCGGTGACGCAAGCCAGGGCTGAGCTCGCCGACCTCATCAACCGCGTGGTGTACGGCGGCGAGCGCGTCGTCGTGACGCGGCACGGAAAGCCCCTCGTCGCCCTTGTCTCCGCCGCTGACCTGGAGCGACTCGATGCCCTCGACGCGCCCGTCGAGGAGCAGGTGATCAGCGCGGTCTCCAGCGTCCGCGAGGTCGCTTCCGCTCCCCGCGAACGGCGGCGGTTCGGGATCGCGGCGGAGCATCGGGGCGCCGGCCCCTCGTAGATCGGGTACCGGCCCCCTCGTAGAAACGACGAGACCGTGCACCCCCGTCCGCTACGGCGGGGGTGCACGGTCGGTTCCGTGACCGTCGGCCGGTCGGCCGACGGGAGTCAGGCGCTCTGTGGGGAGTGCCGCGTTACGTCGTCCTGCGTCTGCGGCGCCACCGTGGCCGGCCGCGCAGTTCCCCGCGCCCCTTTTCCGCGCTGCAGATCAGCGGTTCGAGTGCGCTGCCTGAGTGTGCTGCCGAGGAGGACGGCGCCCAAACCCAGCGCCGCCCACCAGGTGAGCGTCAGGGCCGGGCCGGTCGCCGCCGCGCCGTCGAAGAAGGAGACCGAGCGCAGCAGGGTCGCGCCCGCGCCCGGCGGCAGCCACTGGCCGATCGTGCCGGCCGGCTCGGGCAGCATCTGCGGGGCGGAGGACGCGCCGGAGAAGGGGTTGCCGAACAGCATCATGACGCCCGCCGTGATGCCGACACCGGCGGTGCCGATGAGGGCGGCGAGCCCCGCGACGGCGGCGCTCACAGCCAGTGTCGACAGGGCGAACACGCCCGCCTCGGCCCGCCAGTCACCGGCCACGACGCCCAGCCAGCTGTGCGCGAGGGCGGCCGTGGTCACGCCGATCAGGGCGGCCGCGCCGACCAGGGCGGTCGCCGCGCGCACTCCGCGCAGCCCCACCAGGGTCACCGCGGCGCCGGCCGCGATGCCGGCCAGGGCGAGCGGCAGGACGCTCGCGGTGAGGGCCGCGCCGCGCGGGTCGCTCTCGGGTGCGGGCACCACGTCGACCGTCCTGACCTCCGTGCCCTCGGCGGCGGCCTGCCGTGCCACCGCCTGCTGGAGCATCTGGGCGACCGTCGGGCTCGCGGCCGAGGCGGTCAGCAGCTCGGGTCCCTGCGGAGTGACGACGACCGCGCCGTACACGGTCCTGTCCTCGATGGCGTCCCGGGCGGCGGCCTCGTCGGCGTAACGGTGGATCTCGAACGCGCCGTCCTGCTGCGCGAGTTGCCGCTCCACCTGTGCGGTGGCCGCTGCCGGGCCGGCGACGCCGAGCGGCAGGTCGCGGGGAGCGGTGCGGGCGGCGGGCCAGGCGAAGGCCCACAGGGCGAGGGCGGCGAGGACGGGAACGAGCACGACGACCGCGATCAGGCGGCGGGTGGGCATGGGAACTCCCTGAGAGGGCGGGATGGAGACGGCTTCTAGAGGGTTCAGCTAAAAAGAAGGATCGTTCGTTTTAGCTAGGGTCACCGTCCTCCGGTTGTGCTTCCTTGTCAAGAAGGAATGTTCGTTTTACGTTGGGGGCCATGGCACGCGTATCCCAGGAGCACCTCGACGCCCGCCGCCGGCAGATCCTCGACGGCGCCGCCCGGCTCTTCGCCCGCAACGGCTTCCACGCCACCTCCATGCAGGACGTGCTGAAGGAGGTCGACCTCTCGGCCGGAGCGGTCTACCGCTACTTCAGCGGCAAGGACGAGCTGATCGCCGCGATCGTCAAAGAGGTGCTCGGTGAGATCCGCGCGGCCTTCGCGGACGTCACCCGGCAGAGCCCGCCGCCACCGCCGGACGTGCTGGTCGGCTTGGTCATGGGCCGGACGCTGCGCGTCTGGTCGTCCCTCAGCGTCGCAGATGAGCCGCTCCTGCCGCGGCTGATCATGCAGGTCTGGGCGGAGACCGTACGCAACGAGGAACTGGCGGCCGTGCTGGCGGACGGGTACACGGAGCTGCGCGACAGCTGGGTGCTGGCCGTCGAGGCGTATCAGGACGCCGGAATGATGCGGTCGGACATCCCCGCGGACCATGTGGCGCGCACCATGATCGCCACCGCGCAGGGGTTCGTCGCCCATCAGGCCCTGTTCGGGGCGGCGCCGGTGGAGGTGCTCCAGGACGGTCTGCGGGGGCTGATGAGCATGCCGGGCGGACAGTCGGACGAGTCGACCGGATCACAGCTTGGTTAACTTGCTTGAAATGCGGTCCAACTAGCCTGCACATCCACGCCACCAGGGACTTTGCCCGGCGGCTGCGGCAACCGGACCCCGCACGGTCCGGGCGAGGACTGTGAGGTGGGACGTGCAACTGACCCCGCACGAGCAAGAGAGGCTGCTCATCCACGTGGCGGCCGACGTTGCCGAGAAGCGCCGGGCCCGCGGCCTCAAGCTGAACCACCCCGAGGCGGTCGCCCTCATCACGTCGCACATCCTTGAGGGCGCCCGGGACGGCCGTACGGTCGCCGAGCTCATGTCCTCCGGGCGCAAGCTGCTCACCCGCGACGACGTCATGGACGGTATCCCCGAGATGATCCACGACGTCCAGGTCGAGGCGACCTTCCCGGACGGCACCAAGCTCGTCACCGTCCACGACCCGATCGTCTGAAGGGGGCCTCGATGATTCCCGGAGAGATCCTGTTCGCCGACGGCCCGATTGCGTACAACGAGGGCCGTGAGGTCACCCGGCTGACCGTCCTCAACGCCGCCGACCGGCCCGTCCAGGTCGGCTCCCACTACCACTTCGCCGAGGCCAACCCCGGTCTGGACTTCGACCGTGCCGCGGCGCGCGGCAAGCGGCTGAACATCGCCGCCGGCACTGCCGTGCGCTTCGAGCCCGGGATCCCCGTCGACATCGAACTCGTCCCGCTCACCGGCGCCCGTGTGGTGCCCGGACTGCGCGGTGAGACCGGAGGTGCCCTCGATGCCTGAGATCTCCCGCGCCGCGTACGCCGATCTGTTCGGCCCGACGACCGGCGACCGCATCCGGCTCGCCGACACCGACCTGCTGGTCGAGATCGAGGAGGACCGCTCCGGCGGACCCGGGCTCGCCGGTGACGAGGCCGTGTTCGGCGGCGGCAAGGTCATCCGCGAGTCCATGGGCCAGTCGCGTGCTACGCGCGCAGACGGCACCCCCGACACGGTCATCACCGGCGTCGTGATCATCGACCACTGGGGCATCGTCAAGGCCGACGTCGGCATCCGCGACGGCCGGATCACCGGTATCGGCAAGGCCGGCAACCCCGACACGATGGACGGGGTGCACCCGGACCTCGTCATCGGCCCCGAGACCGAGATCATCGCCGGCAACGGGCGGATCCTCACGGCCGGCGCCATCGACGCGCACGTCCACTTCATCTGTCCCCAGATCGCCGACGAGGCGCTCGCCTCGGGCACCACCACGCTCATCGGCGGCGGCACCGGACCCGCCGAGGGCTCCAAGGCGACCACGGTCACGCCCGGCCCCTGGCATCTGGCCCGGATGCTGGAGGCGATGGAGGAGCACCCCATCAACTTCGGCCTGCTGGGCAAGGGCAACACCGTCTCCCACGAGGCGATGCTGTCCCAGATCCGCGGCGGCGCGCTCGGCCTCAAGCTGCACGAGGACTGGGGTTCCACGCCGGCCGTCATCGACGCCTCGCTGACCGTCGCAGACCAGACCGGCATCCAGATCGCCATCCACACGGACACCCTCAACGAGGCCGGCTTCGTCGGTGACACCCTCGCCGCGATCGCCGGCCGGGGCATCCACGCGTACCACACCGAGGGTGCGGGCGGCGGGCACGCGCCGGACATCATGAGCGTCGTATCCGAGCCGCACGTACTGCCCAGTTCGACCAACCCGACCCGGCCGTTCACCGTCAACACCGCCGAGGAACACCTCGACATGCTGATGGTCTGCCACCACCTCAACGCGGCGGTGCCCGAGGACCTCGCCTTCGCCGAGTCGCGGATCCGGCCGTCGACCATCGGGGCGGAGGACATACTGCACGACCTCGGCGCCATCTCGATCATCTCCTCCGACGCGCAGGCCATGGGGCGGGTGGGCGAGGTCATCATGCGGACCTGGCAGACCGCCCATGTGATGAAGGGGCGGCGCGGTGCGCTGGCGGGGGACGGGCGCGCCGACAACCTGCGGGTGCGGCGGTATGTCGCCAAGTACACGATCAACCCCGCGCTCGCGCAGGGTCTCGGCCGTGAGATCGGGTCCGTGGAAAGCGGCAAGCTCGCCGACCTGGTGCTGTGGGAGCCGGCGTTCTTCGGGGTCAAGCCGCAGCTCGTCATCAAGGGCGGGCAGATCGCGTACGCGCAGATGGGCGACGCCAACGCCTCCATCCCCACGCCGCAGCCCATCCTGCCCCGGCCCATGTTCGGGGCGATCGGGCGGGCACCGGCCGCCAACTCGGTCAACTTCGTGGCGCCGCTCGCGATCGAGGACGGGCTGCCGGAGCGGCTGCAGCTGGGGAAGCGGTTCGTGGCCATCGAGTCGACGCGTGGGGTCACCAAGGCCGACATGCGGCAGAACGACGCACGGCCCGACGTACGGATCGATCCCGACAGCTTCGCCGTGCACATCGACGGGGAGCTGGTGGAGGCCACGCCTGCCGCCGAACTGCCCATGGCCCAGCGGTACTTCCTCTTCTGAGGGCCGGGTTCCGATGTCACGAGCAGCACTTCTCGTCCTGGCCGACGGCCGCTTTCCCGCCGGGGGGCATGCGCACTCCGGCGGGGCCGAGGCGGCCGTCAAGGCGGGGCGGATCACCGGGGCCGGGAGCCTTGAGGGCTTCTGCCGGGGGCGGTTGCACACGGCAGGGCTGGTCGCGGCCTCGCTCGCGGCGGCGGCCGCACTGGGGGTCGACGCGGTGGCCTTGGACGAGGCGGCCGACGCGCGCACACCGTCGCCCGCACTGCGTACGGCGGGCCGGAAGCTCGGCCGGCAGCTGATGCGGGCCGCCCGGGCGACCTGGCCGTCCGCGGAACTCGACGACCTGGCCCGGCGGTTTCCCAAGGGGGCCCATCAGCCGGTCGTGCTCGGGGTCGCCGCTCGGGCTGCCGGGCTGGGGGCGGTCGACGCGGCGTACTGCGCGGCGTACGAGAGTGTGAGCGGGCCGGCGAGTGCGACGGTGCGGTTGCTCAGTCTTGATCCCTTCGACGCCACGGCCGTGCTGGCCCGGTTGGCGCCGGACATGGACCAGGTCGCGGACCGGGCCGTGGAGGCGGCGCGCCGCGTCGCCGCCGACGGGGTCGATGAACTGCCCGCGGCCTCGGCACCGTTGCTGGAGATCGGGGCGGAGGCGCATGCGGCCTGGGCCGTACGACTCTTCGCCTCGTAGCGGGTCGCCCACCCCGCAGAACCTGTGAAGAAACCCCCGCCATCCCCGCAGCACATCGCCTACCGAAGGAGCCGCCCATGCACCTCGACCACTCCCACGACGGCCCCTCCGCCGTCAGCGCCGACGCCCACCGCCCCGACGGGACGCGCCGAGCCCTGCGCATCGGCCTCGGAGGGCCTGTCGGTTCCGGCAAGACGGCCACGGTCGCGGCGCTCTGCCGTGCCCTGCGCGACGAACTGTCCCTGGCCGTCGTCACGAACGACATCTACACGCGCGAGGACGCCGAGTTCCTGTTGCGGGAGGCCGTGCTGCCGCCCGAGCGGATCACCGCCGTGGAGACGGGGGCCTGTCCGCACACGGCGATCCGGGACGACATCTCCGCGAACCTTGAGGCCGTGGAGGATCTGGAGGACGAGGTCGGTCCGCTCGACCTCATCCTCGTCGAGTCGGGCGGGGACAATCTCACCGCCACCTTCTCCAAGGGGCTCGTGGATGCGCAGATCTTCGTGATCGACGTGGCCGGCGGGGACGACATTCCCCGCAAGGGCGGACCCGGCGTGACCACCGCTGATCTGCTCGTCGTCAACAAGACCGATCTCGCGCCGTACGTCGGGTCCGACCTCGGGCGGATGGCCGCCGATGCCAAGGCTCAGCGGGCCGAACTGCCTGTCGTCTTCCAGTCTTTGCGTAGCGAGGACGGTGTGCAGGATGTCGCCGGTTGGGTGCGAGCGCAGCTCGCCGCTTGGACGGCGTGAGCGTGCGTCTCAGCGGGGTGCGGGCCATCGCTCGGGTCGTCGCCCGGGAGGACGGCCGGGGCGGCACGGCCCTGCCCGTGCTGGAGGGCGACGGACCTCTCGCGCTGCGGCGGACGCGGGGGAGTGGTGACGAGGCGCGGGTCATGCTCGTCGGGGCGATGAGCGGGCCGCTCGGCGGGGACGCGTTCGCCGTGGAGGTGGAGGTGGAGCGCGGGGCGCGGCTGCGCGTCGGGTCGGCCGCCGCGACCATCGCGCTGCCCGGGCAGGCGAAGGGGGAGGCGCACTACGACGTGCGGCTCCGCGTCGCCGACGGGGGTGAGTTGGAGTGGCTGCCCGAGCAGTTGATCTCCGCGAAGGGCAGTGACCTGTATGTCGCGACGAGGGTCGAGCTTGGCGCCGACGCCCGGCTCGTGCTGCGCGAGGAGCAGGTACTCGGGCGGGTCGGGGAGGAACCCGGACGGCTCACCAGTCGTCTTACGGTGCGGGCCGAGGGGCGGACGCTGCTCGACCAGGAGCTGGCCTGCGGGCCCGGAGCGCCGGGCGGGTGGGACGGTCCTGCCGTGCTGGGCGGGCATCGGGCGGTGGGGCAACTCGTCGTCGTACGGCCGGAGTTCGGGAAGTCGCCGGTAGCGGCTCGGGTGTTGGGGGAGAGTGCCGCGGTCGTGCCGCTTGCCGGGCCCGCCGTGCTGGTGAGTGCTGTGGCCGCCGACGCCCTGCGGCTGCGGCGGGTGTTGGACGAGGCGCTTGCCGCCCTGGGGTGAGTCTCCGCTGAGCGGACCGCCTTCTCCGTTTATGGGATTGGTAAAAAAGGTCAGCGCCCCCTGTTCTCCGAGTCTTCACAGCGGAGAGGATCCCCCCACCAATCGACATGACGCAGGGGGAGGTCCCACTTGAGGGACATGAGACCGAACAGGCGGGTCACGGCACTCGGCTCGGCCGGAGTGCTCGTCACGGCCACGCTCATAGCCGGCGCCGTCGCGGCGCCGAGTGCCAGCGCGAGTGCGGGTTCGCGGCACGGACAGGACAGCGAGGCCCGCGGCGTAGCCATCGCCGCCGAGCGCGCCGCGAAGGCAGGTATCGACTGGCAGGACTGCCCCGCCGACTGGGGGATCGCCAAGCCCATCCAGTGCGGCTGGGTCAGCGTCCCGGTCGACTACGCCAAGCCGTACGGCAAGCAGATCAAGCTCGCGGTCGACCGCATCGGCAACACCGGGACGAAGGACGAGCGGCAGGGTGCCCTCGTCTACAACCCGGGCGGCCCCGGCGGTTCCGGCCTGCGCTTCCCGACCCGGGTCACCAACAAGAACCCGGTGTGGGCCAATGTGGCCAAGGCGTACGACTTCGTGGGCTTCGACCCGCGCGGCGTCGGCCACTCCGCGCCCATCTCCTGCATCGACCCGCAGGAGTTCGTGAAGGCGCCCAAGGCCGACCCGGTGCCGGACTCCGAGGCCGACAAGCTCGCCCAGCGCAAGCTGGCCCGCGAGTACGCGGACGGCTGCGCCGAGCGCACCGGCAAGGCGATGCTCTCGCAGATGACCACGCCGAACACCGTGCGCGACCTGGATGTCATCCGTGCCGCGCTCGGCGAGAAGAAGCTCAACTTCCTGGGCGTCTCCTACGGCACCTACATCGGCGCCGTCTACGGCACCATGTTCCCCGGCCACCTGCGCCGCATGATCGTGGACAGCGTCGTCAACCCCTCGCGGGAGAAGATCTGGTACCAGGCCAACCTGGACCAGGATGTCGCCTTCGAAGGCCGCTGGAAGGACTGGGAGGACTGGGTCGCCGCCAACGACGCCACCTTCCACCTGGGGACGACACGCGACGCCGTACAGGCCAAGTGGCTCGAACTGCGCGCCACCGCCAAGAAGAACCCCATCGGCGGGGTCGTCGGCCCGGCCGAGCTGATCTCCTTCTTCCAGAGCGCCCCGTACTACGACTCCTCGTGGGTGCCGGTCGCGACGGTGTTCAGCAAGTACTTCGCCGGCGACACCCAGGCGCTCATCGACGCGGCCGCCCCGGACCTGTCCGACACCGCGGGCAACATCGCCTCGGAGAACGGCAACGCCGTCTACACGGCCGTCGAGTGCACCGACGCCAAGTGGCCCACCAGCTGGAAGAAGTGGGACAGGGACAACACCGAGCTCAACAAGAGTTACCCGTTCATGACCTGGGCGAACGCCTGGCTGAACCTGCCGTGCGCCACCTGGCCGGTCAAGCAGCAAAGCCCGGTGAACGTCAAGACCCACAAGGGGCTTCCGCAGATCCTGATCGTGCAGTCCACCCATGACGCCGCCACCCCGTTCGACGGCGCCGTCGAACTGCACAACCGCTTCAAGGGCTCCCGTCTGATCACCGAGAAGGACGCGGGCTCGCACGGTGTGACCGGCCTGGTCAACCCGTGCATCAACCAGCGGGTGGACGACTACCTGCTGAGCGGCAAGCTGGACGCCGCGGACGTGACCTGTACCCCGCACGCCACGCCCAAGCCGTAAGAAGTAGGTGTACGAAGTGTGGGGGGGGGGGGGGGGGGGGGGGGGGGGGGGGGGGG
>NZ_JAQMYP010000045.1 GCF_028369295.1 Streptomyces sp. HD | reverse complement strand
CCCACGCCGAGTGGTGACCGCCCAGGCCCCCGTCGACGCCCTCGCCGCCCCGGATGACGGCGTCGGCCCGACGACTGAACCACGGCCTCCAGTCACCTCGCGGCCTCCAATCACCCCGCTGCCTCCAGCCCCTCCGCGGCCCCAGCCCCCCCCTCGCGGCCTCCAGTCACCCTCGCGGCTTCCAATCACCCCGCTGCCTCCAGTCCCTCTGCGGCCCCAGCCCCCCTCGCGGCCTCCGGCCCCCCGCTGCCTCCAGCCACCCCGCGACCTCCGGCCAATCAAAGCCTCCGGTCAACCGCCCACTCCGAAAACTTGAACCGTCTGGACAAAAAAAGTTTTCGGTGGGACGGTGGACCCATGCTGGACGTCACCGTGATCGAGGACCCCGAGGCCGCAGCCGTCTCCCTGGACCCCATAAGGGCCCGGCTGCTCGCCGAACTGGCGGCGGGACCCGCGTCGGCCGCCATGCTGGCCGGCAAGGTCGGACTGCCCCGGCAGAAGGTGAACTACCACCTCAAGGCGCTGGAGCGGCACGGGCTGGTCGAGCTGGCCGGCGAGCGCCGCAAGGGCAACGTCACCGAGCGGCTGATGCGGGCGACCGCCGCCTCGTACGTGATCTCGCCGCTCGCGCTCGCCTCCGTGCAGCCGGACCCCGACCGCTTCCGCGACCAGCTCTCCGCGCGCTGGCTGCTGGCGCTCGGCGCCCGGCTGGTCCGGGACGTCGGTTCGCTGATCACCGGCGCGACGAAGGCCCGCAAACGGCTGGCGACGTACGCGCTGGACGGCGAGGTCCGCTTCGCCTCCGCGGCCGAACGGGCCGCCTTCATCCAGGAGTTGACGGCCGGCGTGAGCGCGCTGATCCGCAAGTACGACGCGCCCGACGCGGAGGGCGGCCGGGACCACCGGATCGTGGTCGCCGTCCATCCCACGGTCAAATCTCAGCAGCAGAGCCCTGAACTCGACAGTCAGTAAGCAGGAGTCCACCATGTCCAAGGAATTCGAGATCGCCCGTGAGTTCGAGGTCGACGCCACCCCCGAACAGGTCTGGGAGGCGGTCACGTCCGGCACCGGCGGCTGGCTGTGGCCGATGGAGCCGCCGGAGCCGCGCGAGGGCGGCAAGGGCCCCTTCGGATCGAAGGTCACCGCCTGGGACCCGCCGCACCGCTACACCAACCGGGTCGAGGACGTCGAGGGGATCTCCGAGCAGACCCTCAACCAGCTCGACTACACGATCGAGCCGCGTGACGAGGGCCGTCGAGCCTGGGTGCGGTACGTGCACAGCGGGATCTTCGTCGACGACTGGGACAACCAGTACGACGGCGCCGCCAAGCACACCGACTTCTACCTGCACACGCTGCGGCAGTACCTGACGCACTTCGACGGCCGGACCGCCGCCTTCGGGACCTTCGACGGACCCGAGGGGTCGAAGGCCGCGGACGCGCTCGTCACCGTCGGGCGGGCGCTCGGGGTGGGGGAGGATGTGCCCGCGGGCACGCGGGTCACCGTCCACGGGCCCGACGAGTTCGACGCCGTGGTCGACTTCCGCAACCCGTACTTCATCGGGCTGCGCACGGACCGGGGCCTGACGCGCATCTTCGGGCGCAACCACTGGGGCCACCCGGTCGGTGTCTCCCTGCACGACTTCACACCGGGCGCCGACATCAAGGAGTGCGAGGCCGCCTGGCAGGACTGGCTGAACGGCGTGTTCAGCCAGTCCTGAGACCGGGTGGAGCTACGGGCGGAAGCGCAGCACCTGCGGGTCGTGGTCGCTGATCTGGTCGTTGAACTCCGAGTTGACGTGCACGCTGTCGTACTCGAAGTCGCAGGAGCGCCGGATCGACGGGCTGACCAGGATCTGGTCCAGCGTCTGGGCGTTGCCCTGGTAGACGTAGGAGTAACGCTCGCTCTTGGGCAGCGACTTGATCGCCGACCACAGCGCGCCGCCGTCCTCCAGCCGCTCGGCGGTGCCGGAGAACTCGAAGTCGTTGATGTCGCCGAGCGTGACGACGTCCGCGTTCTTCTGGGCGGCCAGGATGTCCTTGACGAACGTGTTGACCGCGGTCGCCTGCAGGTGGCGCTGGGTCTCCGAGCTGCGGACCGGCGGCTGGTACTGCGCGTGCAGCGACTGGTCGCCGCCCTTGGAGGCGAAGTGGTTGGCGATCACGAAGACCGTGCGGCCACGGAAGGTGAACTCGCCGGCCAGCGGCTTGCGGCTGTTCGCCCAGGCCTCGTTGGCGGGGTCGACACGGCCGGGGGAGGCCGTCAGTGCCGCCCTGCCGTTGACCTTGGTCACGCCGACGGCGGTGGTGGCGTCGCCGCCCGCGCGGTCCACGAAGGAGACCCGCTCGGGGTTGTACAGGAACGCCTGGCGGATGTTGCCGCCCGGCTGACCGCCGTCGGCGTTGTTCACCGGGTCGATGGAGCGCCACTGGTACGCCGGGCCGCCCGCGGCCGCGATCGCGTCGATCAGCTTCTGCATCGTCTGGTCGGCGGCGACCGTACCGTCGTTCGTCGCGCCGTTGTTGTCCTGGATCTCCTCCAGGGACACGATGTCGGGCGACTGGAGGTTGTTCACGATCGCGGACGCGTGCGCGGCGAACGTGGTGTCGGACGGGTCGAGGTTCTCGACGTTGTACGTCGCGACCGCCAGCTCGCCACGCCCCTGCTTCTCGGTCGTCTCCCGCTTGAGGCCGGCGCTCTTGAGCGTGCCGAGCTCGTTCGCGACCAGGGTGTAGCCGCCGAACTGGGTGTAGTCCAGCGGACCCGAGGTGGTTCCGGCCAGGGTGTCGCCGACGTTCGCCTTGGGGAAGTCGGCGGCCGCGCCGAGGGACTGGATCTGCAGGCGCCCGGTGTTCTGCGATTCGTAGGAGCCGTAGACCGTGCCGCCGCGGCGGTTGGCGTGCTCGCGCGGCTTCACCGTGACCCACAGCTCGCTGTGGTCGTCGGTGCCGGTGACCACCCGGGCGTCGGCGACCCGGACGTTCATGTGCTCCAGGGACTCGTAGTAGTCCAGGGCGTACGCCGAAGGCTGGAGCGGCAGGCCGTTGATCGAGCCGTTCGCGGCGGTGTCGCCGGCGGGGGCGTACGCGGCCGGCACGGATTTGGCGGAGATGACCACGGCGGCCGGGAGGGCGTTGCCGCTGGAGACGACGGTGAACGTCGGCTTGGCGATCTCGGTGATCGACTGGTTGCCGGTGGCGGCGCCGCCCGGGACGTACTCCTGGACCATGCCCGACACCGTGACCGCGTCGCCGACCGCGACGCCCTTCGGCGTGGTGTTGGTGTAGACGAAAATGGCCTCGCTGGTGGCGGCGTTGTCGTCTGCCTGCGGATCCTGGATCCAGAAGCCTCTGGACGAGCCGTAGGTGCGTACGCCGGTGACGATTCCGGCCACGTCCGTGACCTGCTTGCCGACGTACGAGGATATTCGGGTGCTGCCCTGGATGTCATGGATGCGCACGGAGTCGGCGTGCGCGGGCGCGGTCAGGACAACGGTGGACGCCGCGGAACAGACGGCGGCGACGGTGAGCGCGGCGAGACGCGCGGTCTTCTTGCTCGGCAACGGGATCCCTCCGGGGACATACGTGGGTGCCGGGACGAGAGTGAAACGTGAGGTGAAGCGTGGAACGTGGGGTCGCGACCGGTTGGCCGGAGGCGACGCGCGTAGAAAAATACAGTGAACAGATGTCCGCCAGACTTCTACGCGCGTAATCTCCTGCCTGGTCAAGCCACTTGTCAAGGTTTCGGCCATGTACGCGCCCCGACGGGGAGATGAACCGGGCGGCATGGGTGGAAATCCGTCTAGGCTGAGCGGCTGAGCCGTGATGTGTACGGCCATGCAGAGCGCTCTAGGAGAACCAGCCGATGTCAGACAGCTCCCGCTCCCCCCTGCCGCCGGTGCGGCTGCATCCCGAAGCGGAGCTGGCGCGGGACGCGCTGTCCACGCCGTTGCTCTCCCGGGCCGCGCGACTGGCCCGCTGGGCCGGACCCGACACCCGCATCGACGCCGGCGGCGGGCTCGTGGACGAACAACTGCCCGCCGCCGCCGAGGAGCTCGGCCTGAGCGGGGACGACGCCGCCGCCTACGCCGGCGAGGCCTGGCGGGTGGCCGTCGACACTGGGCTGGTCGAGGTCGTCGACGAGGAGGCGGGCACGGTCGCGACCGGCGCCGACCTGGCCCTGCTGACCGGCGGTTCGCCGCAGGACGTGCTCGGCGTGTGGCTCGGGGCGCTGGAGACGGTGCTCGCCGACGCGAGCGTCCCCGACCTCGATGACCTGGTCGACGCCATGGACGCGGGCGGCGAGGTCGACCTCTCCTCGCTGGACTGGGACCCGGAGGCCGAGGCGGAGTTCCTCGACGGCGTCCTCGGCAACCTCTACCTGCTGACGGTCAGCGAGGACGGCCCCGGCGACGGCCCCGTACCGCTGCCCGCGCTGGCCGCGTCGATGATCGTGCCCAGCGACATGGGCGAGCCCACCAACGACGTGCTGGAGCAGGTGTCCGACGCGATGATGCGCCTGGACGACCAGTTCCGGCTGCTGGAGCCGGTCGGCCTGGTGGACTACCAGCCGGTGGACGAGGCGCTGATGGCCGACGCCGAGGCCGCCGTCGAGGACCCCGCCGCCGTCGACGACACCGACGTGTCGCGCTATGGCATGGTGCGGCTGACCCCGCTCGGACGGTACGGGCTGCGGTCCCGGCTGCTTGAGGCCGGGTTCGAGGCGCCGGCCGTCGGGGACCTCGCCGACAAGGGCGCCGACGCGCTGCTCGACGGGACCGCCCTGTACCCGCAGAGCGCCGCGCAGGCCGAGACCGAGCAGTGGCTCGCCGCCCGGCCCGAACCCCTCGCCGCCGCACGGGAGCTGCTCGCCGCGGCACGGGGCGCCGATGAAGGGGCACCGCTGCGGCGGCTGCGCTGCCAGCAGGCGCTGTCCCTGGTCGGCGCGGAGGCCGAGCCGGCGCTCCGCGAGGTCCTCGACGACTCGGAGCTGGGCGGGCTGGCCCGGGTCTGGCTGACCGAGGCCGGGTTCTCCGATGTGCCCGCGCCGTCCCAGGACCTGGTGTTCTGGCTGACCGTCGACACGGTTGCCGCGCAGCTGGCGGCCGAGGGCAACTCCGACGAACTGAGGGCGCTG
Organism: Streptomyces sp. HD; assembly: GCF_028369295.1. Classification (GTDB taxonomy): domain Bacteria; phylum Actinomycetota; class Actinomycetes; order Streptomycetales; family Streptomycetaceae; genus Streptomyces. The sequence goes on along the minus strand of NZ_JAQMYP010000045.1, from coordinate 79,158 downwards.
GTGGAGGGGCTGGCCGCGCAGCACAGCGGGTTCTTCGCGGCGGCCTGGCGGGTGGAGCATCCGGCGACCGCGGATGTGCTGGAGGCGATGGGGCGGCTGCATCCGGACAAGAAGATCGCGAAGGAGGCGCGGAAGGCCGCGTTCAAGGCGCGGTCGCAACAGGGTGGGTGACGGCTGTTCTGCGAGTGCGGGTGCGTGGGGGCTGGTCGCGCCCACGCGGCGGAGCCGCAGATGGATACAGTCCCGCGCCCCTAAGGGCGTTGCCGCACCCGGCGTTGATTCATGGAAGCGAGTGCTCTGAGGACGTCTGGAGTTCAATCGGCGTTCAGATGTGAGCGCGACTGTGGCGCCGTTCCGAAGTCCGCCACCCTCCACGGCACCCACGGTCACAGGGAGACCCCATGTCGCTCACTCGCAGGGACTTCGCCAGAACCTCCGCGATCACCGGTGCCGGTGTCGCGCTGGCGGGCAGTGCCGGCGTTCTCGCCACCGCGCCGAACGCCCTCGCGTCCACGGACACCGAGGTCGCGAGCGAGGAGTCCGCGGACGCCCACGGTGGCGGTGTCGGGTACGGACCGCTGATCCCGGACCCCAAGGGCATCCTGGCGCTGCCCGCCGGGTTCACGTACCGCGTCATCACGTACAGCGGGAAGACGAAGCTGGAGTCGGGCGAGTTCACGCCCTCCAACCACGACGGCACGGCCGCCTTCGACGGCCCGCGCGGCACCACCCTCCTCGTCAACAACCACGAGCTGAAGGGCCCGCGCGCCAACTGGAAGTACCCCGTCCCGCTCACCGAGGGCCTCGTCTACGACCCCGCCGCCTCCGGTGGCTGCACGGTCGTCGAGGTCCGCCCCGGCGGACAGGTCGCCGAGTGGGTCGGCATCGCCGGTACCTCCACCAACTGCGCGGGCGGCCGCACCCCCTGGGGCACCTGGCTCACCTGCGAGGAGAACTCCGACAAGGCCGGCACCAACGGCATGACCAAGGACCACGGCTACGTCTTCGAGGTCGACCCCATCGACCGGCGCGCCAACCGCGACCCCAAGCCGCTGAAGTTCTTCGGCCGCTACGACCACGAGGCCGTCGTCATCGACCCCAAGCGCGGCCACGCCTACCTCACCGAGGACGCCGCCTCGCCCAACGGCCTGCTCTTCCGCTGGACCCCGCCGAAGGGCTTCGAGTACGGCCGCGGCAAGTTCCGCGCCCTCGCCGACGACGCGGGCGTCCTGCAGGCCCCCAAGTGCTTCGACTCCGGCGGCAAGTTCGTCGACGACCTCTCCCGTGCCACGAAGATCGGCACGGTCTACGGCGTCGACTGGGTGGACGTCCCCGACCGCGACGCCAAGACCACGCCCGTGCGCAAGCAGTTCGGCGCCACCGACATCACCCGCGCCCGCAAGCTGGAGGGCATGTGGTGGGGTGACGGCGGCACGTACATCGTCTCCTCGTACGCCCGCGCGGAGAGCCCCGTCCAGCACGACGGCCAGGTCTGGTTCTACGACCCCAAGCGCCGCACCCTGACCCTGAAGGTCCTGCTCGGCGTCAACCCCGACCCGGCTGATTCGTCGGCGGATGGCGCCTTCGACGGCCCCGACAACATCACCGTCTCCCCGTACGGCGGCCTCGTCATCGCCGAGGACGGCGAGGGCGTCCAGCACCTGTTCGGCGCCACCGACAGCGGCCGCACCTACCCCATCGCCCGCAACGACCTCAACATCGGCACCGAAGCCGAGCCGGAATACAGCGAGTTCACCGGCGTCACCTTCTCCTGCGACGGCAGGACCCTTTACGCCAACATCCAGACGCCTGGAATCATGCTGGCGATCACGGGGCCGTGGAAGCGGCAGAAGCGCGGCTGAACTTAATTCGCTCGCTCCACCTGAGTTGCGCCTCCTACAGTGAGATCACGACATCGCACCTCCCGGTGCGAAGGCAGCGGCTACTTCTTTTGCAAAGAGAATCCAGTGCCGCAGCCGACTTGATCTCGGGAGGCGCAGCTCATGGTGGGTGCCCGGTGCGCAGGCAACGGTTACTTCGTTGGATCTGGCGGTTGCGGGTTCGAATCCCGTCATCGACTTCGGGTCGGTGTAGCTCAATTCGGATAGAGCACCAGGCTAGTCCGTCGCCGACTCCTGATCTCGGGCACTCACTTTTTGCTGCGCCGCCCTCCGAAACGCGAACGAATTCGGGGGAATTCATCATGGCGCGATTCAACACCCGGGCTGCCGAGCTGCGGCCCACTTCGCGGGTGACGTCGACGGGGCGGGTGCTCCGTACCTACGAGGGCGGCCGGGGCCGTGAGCGTGACGCACGCTCCGAGCTCTTCCTGCTCGCGGTCGCCAACTTCGTCACCCAGCAGACCTTCTACGAGACCGGCGCCGACCGCGACGACCGGTTCGCACGTCTCGTCGGCGAACTCGCCGTCACCGACTCGACCTGGACCGCCGGCCTGCTCGGCTGGCTGCGCGGCGAGGGCAATCTGCGCACCGCGGCCGTCGTGGGCGCCGCCGAGTACGTGAAGGCACGCCTCGACGCGGGCGCCACCGACGGCCCGTCCAACCGGCAGGTCGTCGACTCCGTGCTCCGGCGCCCGGACGAGCCCGGCGAACTGCTCGCGTACTGGACGGCGACGTACGGCCGAAACGTGCCCAAGCCGGTCAAGCGCGGCATCGCCGACGCCGTACGGCGGCTCTACAGCGGCAAGTCGCTGCTGAAGTACGACACCGCGTCCAGGGGCTACCGCTTCGGCGACATCCTCAACCTGGTGCACGCGGCGCCGGACCCGGCGAAGCCATGGCAGGGGGAGCTGTTCCAGTACGCCCTCGACCGGCGGCACAACCCGGACACGGCCGTGCCGCCCGCGTCGAGCCGGACGCTGGTCGCGCATCGCGAGCTGATGGCGGTGCCCGTGGCGCAGCGGCGTGCCGTGGTCACGTCGGCCGACGGTGCCGAGCGGCTCGCGGCGGCGGGGATGACCTGGGAGGCGCTGGCGGGCTGGCTCCAGGGGCCGATGGACAAGGAGGCCTGGGAGGCCGTTATTCCGTCGATGGGTGCCATGGCGCTCGTACGGAATCTGCGGAACTTCGACGAGGCCGGTGTCTCCGACGAGGTGGCGGCCCGGGTCGCCGCCCGGATCAGTGACCCGGCCGAGGTCGCACGGTCGCGGCAGTTCCCCTTCCGGTACCTCGCCGCGTACCAGCACGCGCCCTCGCTGCGCTGGGCGTATCCGCTGGAGCAGGCGCTCGGCCACTCGCTGGCCAATGTGCCGGCGCTGCCCGGCCGCACGCTGGTGCTCGTCGACCGCTCCGGCTCGATGTGGGGTCCGCTGTCCGACCGTTCGAAGCTCAACCGGGCGGACGCGGCGGCGATCTTCGGCACGGCGCTGGCGCTGCGCGCGAAGGACGCCGACCTCGTCGAGTTCGGCACCACCAGCCGGCGCCTGACCTTCGGCAAGGGCGAGTCGGTGCTCAAGATCCTGGGGCGCTTCGGTGACCTGGGCGGCACGGACACCACCTCGGCCGTCCGCGCGCACTACCGGGGGCAGGACCGGGTGCTGATCGTCACCGACGAGCAGTACGCGTACAACCACCACGGTGACCCGACCCAGCAGGTCCCCGCCGACGTGCCGGTCTACACCTGGAACCTCGCGGGGTACCGGGCGGGCCACGGCCCGTCGGGCAACGGCAACCGGCACACCTTCGGGGGCCTGACGGACACGGCCTTCCGGATGGTGCCTTTGATCGAGCAGGAGAACTCTGGTCATTGGCCATGGCTTGAATAGACGTACGGCATCCCGGACGAGACGACGCTGGAGGCGATGCGGCTGGCGGCGCGGACCGAGGGGATGGTCACCGACCCGGTGTACGAGGGCAAGTCGATGGCCGGGGTGGTCGACCTGGTCCGGCGGGGAGAGATCGGCCGGGAGTCGACCGTGCTGTACGCCCACCTCGGCGGCCAGCCGGCGCTGAAGGCGTACAGCGCGCCGTTCTAGGCGGCTCGGGCTACGGCCTTCGAGACCCGCGGTCGCCCACCCTCGTTGAACCGGGCCCTGCCCCGGTGCGTACGTGGCCGGATACAGTGCACACCGTGTGGGCGGACGATCAGCAGCGGGAGCCGGGTGCCGAGGGGCCGGACGGTGCCCGCCGTCGGGCCACGATCCACGACGTCGCGAAGCTGGCCGGAGTGTCACGCCAGACGGTCTCCCGCGCGGTCAACGACAAGGGTGAGATCGACCCGGCCACGAAGGAACGCGTCCTGGAGGCGGCCCGGCTGCTGGACTACCGGCCGAGCCGGTTCGCGCGGGGCCTGGTGCGCAAGGGGACGGTGACCGCGGGTCTGGTGATCCCGGATCTGATGAACCCCTTCTTCCCCGAGGTGGCCGCCGGGGTGCTGGAGGCGGCCGAACGGCGCGGCTGGCAGGTCGTCGTGTGGGACTCCCGGATCGACGAGGGCCGGGAGCGGGACGCGCTCGATGCGCTGTCCCACCAGGCGGACGCGGTCGTGGGCTACTTCAAGAGCCCCGACGACGTACTCGCCCGGCACCTCGGCGGCGTACCGCTGGTGCTGCTGGAGCGCGGTCCGCAGCAGACCCGTTTCGCGGCCGTGGGCATCGACGCCGCCGCGGGGCTGGCACAGGGCATGGCGCATCTGGTGGGCGCGGGGCACCGCAGGATCGGCATGCTGGACGGCGTGCACGGCCCCGGCCCTCGCCGGCAGGCCTTCCTGGAGCAGGCCCGGCGGCACGGCCTGCCCGTCGACGACAGCTGGATCGCGCTGTGCCCCGAGCACAGCGTGGCCGGCGGCGAGGCCGGCTTGGAGCAGCTGCTGGCCGGCCGGCCCGAGGTCACCGCGGTGTTCGGGTTCAACGACCTGATCGCGGTCGGCGCCATGCGTGCCGCCCGGCGCCGCGGTCGGCGGGTGCCGGACGACCTGGCCGTCATGGGCTTCGACGGGCTGTCGCTGGGCGAGCTGGTGGAGCCCGCCCTGACCACCCTGCACATCGACAAACGGCGGCTGGGACGGCTGGCCGTGGAGCAGGTGGCCCGGCTGCTCGCGGGGGAGGAGCCGCTGCGGGGAGCCGACGCCTGGGTGGCGCCGGGGCTGGTGGTGCGGGCCTCGGCCTGACTCTGCCCCGCGGCATGCGCGAGGCGGGCGAATCGGGCGGTGTGCCCCGTTGCCGCACCGCCGGAGGCGTCCTACCGGCGGGTCGGACACACCTCGACACAGCCCGGAGATGCCTCAACACAGAGGACGCGCACGTCCCTTGACAGTGCTTTTCAGCCGCCTCGATGCTCGACGGCAACGTTCACGTGAACGCTCACGGACCTACAGAACCCCCCACAGTGACCTCCCGCAGTGCGATGTCCAGGCGGTCGGGACGACATGGCTGACAACCTCAACGTCCTCTACAACGCCGACCACGCGCTCGTGATGGCCGGCGCGGTGATGAGCGTCGTCCCGCTGATCGTGGTGTTCCTGCTCGGGGCGAGGCACTTCCTGCGGGATCTGGCGGCGGGGGCCACCAAGATGTGAGCGGTGCGCGCCGTACGGCTGGGCGCCCCTGTGGGGTGGGGGCGCCCTGGACGTCGTACGACGGGTCGGGTCTGGCTCTGTGCGGCGGGCTGTCTACAGCGCCTGTGCCGCCGGCTTCACCATGTTCCGTACGGTGCGGGCCTTCACGAAGTCGCCCATCGCCGTCATCTCCCACTCGCCGGAGAACTGCCTGATCAACTTGGCCATCAGGACGCCCGTCTGGGGCTCGGCACTGGTGAGGTCGAAGCGGACGAGTTCCTCGCCGGACGCGGCGTCGATCAGCCGGCAGTAGGCCTTGGCGACCTCGGTGAACTTCTGGCCGGAGAAGGAGTTGACGGTGAAGACCAGGCCGGTGACGTCCTGGGGGAGGCGGCCGAGGTCGACGGTGATGACCTCGTCGTCCCCGCCGCCCTCACCCGTGAGGTTGTCGCCGGAGTGGCGGATGGCGCCCTGCACGATCTGGAGCTTGCCGAAGTAGCAGCTGTCGATGTGATTGCGCTGCGGGCCGTAGGCGATGACCGAGGCGTCCAGGTCGATGTCCTTGCCGCGGTACGCCGGCTCCCAGCCGAGGCCCATCTTGACCTGTGAGAGCAGCGGGCGGCCGCCCTTCATCAGGGACACGGTCTGGTTCTTCTGGAGGCTGACCCGGCCCTTGTCGAGGTTGATCTTGCCGGCGCCGGGTGCCGGCGGGGCGGGGGGTGCCGGCGGGGCCGGGGGAGCGGCCGGAGTGGACACCGGCGGGGCGGGCGGGGTGACCGGGGGCTGCATGGTGGGCTGCGGCGGGGCCACCGGCGCCGGGGCGGGTTCCTCGACCGTGACGCCGAAGTCGGTGGCGATGCCGGCCAGGCCGTTGGCGTAGCCCTGGCCCACGGCGCGGGCCTTCCACTGGCCGTTGCGCAGGTAGACCTCGACGATCACCAGTGCCGTCTCGGTGCCGAGCTGCGGGGGTGTGAAGGTGGCCAGGACGCTGTTGTCGTCGGCGCTGCGGATCGTCGCCGTCGGTTCGATGCCCTGGAAGGTCTGGCCGGCGGCGTCCGGGCTGGCGGTGACGACGATCTTCTCGATACCGGAGGGAACGGCCGACGTGTCGACCACGATCGCGTCGGGGCTGGTGCCGCCGCCCGAGCGGTACGTCACGCCCGGGCCGTTGGGCTGGTTGTAGAAGATGAAGTCGTCGTCGGAGCGCACCTTGCCGTCGGCGGTGAGCAGCAGGCCCGATACGTCGAGCCGCACCGGAGCGGCGACGTCCACCGTCACGCGCGCGGCGGAGAGAGGGATGTTCGAGCCGGGGGTCATAGCTGTCATGCCCGGTGAACGAGCGGCGGTCTTTTACCGTTCCCTTACCCGGCGGCCATTTGGCGGAAGCGGGGTCAGCGGCGGTTGCGGGGGTGGTTACGGGCCGTGCGCTCGTTGCCCCGCCTGTAGTTCCCGGTCCAGCGGGCCATGACCAGCTGGGGGTCGGAGGACGCCTCGACCTCGGCGAGGAACTGGCCGGAGCGGGGGGCGTGCAGAGTGGTTGCGGGGCGACCGTGGTGGGTGATCCGCACGGTGCCGTCGGCATGTTCCCGGTACTCGAATCCATGGGGGCGCGGCATGCCCGGGATCGTATGGTCCGGTGGCCCCGCGCCCCCAATGGATTTCCCGATGGATATCCCGTCGGCTAGGGCACCACCACGATCTTCCGTCCGACCCCGGACGCGAACTGCTCCAGCGCCTCCGGGTAGCGCTCCAGCGGTATCCGGTCGCTGATGAAGACCTCCGGGTCGAGGACGCCGCCCGCGAACAGTTCCGCCGCGCGCTCGAAGCTGTGGAGGACCGCCATGGAGCCCGTGATGGTGATCTCCTGGTTGTAGATGCGGTACGGGTCGATCGTCACCCGCGTCGCATAGTCCGCCACCCCGAACTGCAGGAACGTGCCCGCCTTCGCCACCCGGTCCAGGCCGTCCTGGATCGCCGCCGCGTTGCCCGTGGCGTCGACGACCAGGTCCCAGCCCTGGGGGCGGTCCAGTTCGTCGGGGTTGGCGGCGGAGGCGGAGACGCCGAGGCGGCGGGCCGTTTCCAGGCGGGCCGGGTTCACGTCCACCACGTCCACGCTGGCCGCGCCGGTCCGCTTGGCCAGTTCCAGCATCATCAGGCCCATCGTGCCCGAGCCGTAGATGAGGACGTGGGCGCCGAGGCGGGACTTCAGGACGTCGTAGCCGCGTACCGCGCACGACAACGGCTCCACCAGCGCCGCGTCCTGCGTGCGCACATGGTCCGGCAGTTTCACGCAGTTGGCGACCGGTGCCACGGCGAACTGCGCCGCGCCGCCCGCCGTCGTCACGCCGATCGCGGCCCAGCGTTCGCAGAGGTTGTTGTGGCCGGTACGGCAGTAGCGGCACTCGTAGCAGTAGAGCGACGGGTCGACCGCCACCCGGTCGCCCACCGACACCTCCGTGACCTGGGTGCCGACGCCGACCACCTCGCCCGCGAACTCGTGCCCGGGCACGATCGGCAGCTTCGGTGCGAACTCGCCCTGGAGGATGTGCAGGTCGGTGCCGCAGAGGCCGCAGGCCGCCACCTCGACGACGACCTCGCGGGGTCCTGGCGTCGGGTCCGGGACCTCGGCGACGACGGCCTTGCCCACGGACTCGATGACGGCGGCCTTCATTTGACGGCTCCCAACGACAGGCCCTGGACCAGCTTGTCCTGGGCGGCGAACCCCGCGGCGAGCACCGGCAGGGAGATGACGAGCGACGCGGCGCACACCTTCGCCAGGAACAGGCCCTGGCTGGTGATGAAGCCGGTCAGGAAGACGGGGGCGGTCTCCGCCACCACGCCGGTCAGCACTCGGGCGAACAGCAGCTCGTTCCAGCTGAAGATGAAGCAGATCAGGGAGGTCGCCGCGATGCCGGGAAGGGCGATCGGGGCTACGACGCGGCCCAGGATCGTCGGTAGTCGCGCGCCGTCGATCTGCGCCGCCTCGATGATCGCCACCGGCACCTCGGCGAGGAAGGACTGCATCATCCACACCGCGATCGGCAGGTTCATGGCCGTGTAGAGGATGACGAGGGCCCAGATGTTGTCCAGCAGGCCCGTGTTCTTGGCGAAGAGGTAGATCGGCAGCAGGCCCGCCACCAGCGGCAGCATCTTCGTGGACAGGAAGAAGAACAGGACGTCGGTCCACTTCTTCACCGGGCGGATGGACAGCGCGTACGCCGCGGGCAGGGCCAGGACCAGCGTCAGAAGCGTGGAGACCACCGAAGCCGTCGTGGAGTTGATCAGCGCGGGCCAGGGGCTCGCGCCGCCCGCCACGCCGAAGAACTCCCGGTAACTGTCCAGGGTCAGCGAGGCCGCCAGCGACGGCGGGTTGGTCGCCGCGTCCGCCTCGGAGTGGAAGGACGTCAGGACCAGCCAGAGGATCGGCAGCACGAACAGGATGCCGGCCAGCCATGCGGCGACGCCCAGGGCGGCGCCCTGGAACCTGCCGCGGGGGCGCGGCCGTCGCGGGGTGGCGGTGGTGAGCGTGGTCATCAGCGGGACACCTCCGCGCGGAACAGGGACGACACGACGCGCAGGGCGAAGGTCGCGAGGATGATCGAGCCGATGACGACGATGACGCCGGCCGCGGAGGCGAGGCCGTTCTCGTGCGCCTGGTAGAAGGTCTGGTAGATGGTGTATGGCAGGTTCGCGGTGCCCAGGCCGCCGGAGGTGATGGTGTACACCGCGTCGAAGTTCTGCACGATGTAGATCGAGCCGAGCAGCACGCTCAGTTCGATGTAGCGGCGGATGTGCGGCAGCGTCATGTGGACGAACACCTGCCAGTCGCTCGCGCCGTCCACCCGGGCCGCCTCGATGAGCTGCGGGTCACGGCTCTGCAGTCCGGCGAGCAGGATCAGCGTCATGAACGGCGTCCACTGCCAGATCAGTGAGGCCTCGACCGCCATCAGCGGCATTTCGGAGATCCAGTCCGGCTGGACCGCGCCATCCCCTCCGATCCAGTGCAGGATGCCGTTGAACAGGCCGTACTCGGGGTTGAACAGCACGTGCTTCCACAGCAGCGCGGCCGCGATCGGCACCAGCAGGAACGGGGCGATGAGCATCGTGCGCACGGCGGCCCGGCCACGGAACTTCCGGTCCAGCAGGAGCGCAAGGAGCAGGCCCAGCACCAGGCTGACGAGCACGACCGTGGCGGTCAGCAGGACCGTTGTCCACACCGACTTGCGCAGATCGGGTGTGCTCAGCACCTCCGAGTAGTTGGCGAGGCCGGCGAAGTGACGGTCGTCCGGGTAGAGCGCGTTCCAGTCGAAGAACGAGATCACCAGCGTCGCCACGAAGGGCAGCTGCGTCACGAGGATCATGAAGATCAGCGCGGGCAGCAGCGGGGCCCGGGTGGCCCAGGCACGCATACGGTTCGGCCGCCGGGCCGCCGGCCGCGCGTGGGCGGCGGCGACCCGGGTGGGGGGAGTGGTGACGGTCATGGCTACTGGTACTTCTTTCCGACGGCCTCGGCGAGCTTCTGCGACTTGCTCAGTGCGCTGTCCACGGACTGCCGGCCGGCGATGGCGGCGCTGATCTCCTGGGACACCTTGGTGCCCAGGTCCGTGAACTCGGGTATGCCGACGAACTGGATGCCGGGCGCGGGCCGGGGCTGCACGCCCGGGTCCTCGGGCTTGGCGTTCGCGATGGCGTCCCGGGTGACGTCCGCGAACGCGGCCGCCTCCTTGCGGTACTGCGGGATGTCGTACGTCGATGTCCGCTTGCCGCCGGGCACGTTGGCCCAGCCGATCTTCCCGCCGACGAGCTTCTCGTACTCCTTGCCGGACGCCCACGAGATGAACTTCCAGGCGTCCTCGGCGTTCTGGGACGCCTTCTGCACACCCCAGGCCCAGGTGTAGAGCCAGCCCGAGCTGTCGGTCTTGTCGACCGGGGCCGGGACGTAGCCGATCTTGCCCTTGACCGGAGAGCCGCTCGCCTCCAGGGAGCCGGCGCCCGCCGTGGCGTCGTACCACATGGCCGTCTTGCCCTGGGTCATGTTGTTCAGGCACTCGGCGTAGCCGGACTGCGCGGCGCCGGACTCACCGTGCTTGCGCACCAGGTCGACGTAGAACTGGGTGGCCTGCTTGAACTCCTCGGAGTCCAGCTGTGCGTTCCAGTCCTTGTCGAACCAGGTCCCGCCGAAGGTGTTGACGACCGTCGTCAGCGGCGCCATCACCTCGCCCCAGCCGGGCAGGCCGCGCAGGCAGATGCCCTTCATGCCGGACTCGGCGCCGTCCGCCTTGGCGGCGAGTCCGGCGACCTGCTGCCAGGTGGGCTTGTCCGGCATCTTCAGGCCCGCCTTCTCGAAGACGTCCTTGCGGTACATCAGGAAGGAGGACTCGCCGTAGAAGGGCTCGCCGTAGAGCTTGCCGTCCTCGGCGGTGAGGGCCTGGGTCATCGGCTTGAGGACGTCGGCCTGGTCGAAGGCGGTGTCGGCCTTGACGTAGGAGTCCAGGGAGTGCAGCCACCCGTTCTTGGCGTAGATCGGGATCTCGTAGTTGCTGAGGGTGGCGATGTCGTACTGGCCGGCCTGGTTGGCGAAGTCCTGGCTGATCTTGTCGCGGACGTCGTTCTCCGGGAGGACGGTGAAGTTCACCTTGATCCCGGTGTCCTTGGTGAAGTTGTCGGCGGTGAGCTTCTGCAACTCGACCATCTGCGGGTTGTTCACCATCAGGACGTTGATGGAGCGCCCGTCGGCGGACGAGGACCCGCCGGCGCCCGAGCAGGCGGCGAGCGGAGCGATCAGCGTCCCTATCGCTGCCACGGCGTAGAGGGTGCGTGGCGCGCGTCGGCTCTGGGTTCGCATGCGGTACTCCTGGACATTAGGTGCAAAGGGGACGGTCTTGGGGCGGGGAGTGCCCTACGGGTTGCCCTACGGGTGGGTCGGTTGGATTGCCGGACTGTCTGTGGTGGTGGGACGGCGGGTGCGGCCGGGGGTCAGACGCGGATGACCTGTGGCCCCAGCAGGGAGTAGCGGTGGGCCTCCGAGGCGGGCAGGAGCGTGCTGGTGACGATCGCCTCCAGCGCGCCGATGTCGGCGAACCGGCAGAAGCTGACCGCACCGAACTTGGTGTGGACGCCGGCGAACACCGTGCGCCGCGCGGACCGGATCGCCTGTGCCTTCACTTCGCTGACGGCCGGGTCGGGGGTGGTGAGGCCGTGCTCGCGGGAGATGCCGTTGGCGCCGATGAAGGCCAGGTCGATGACGAAGCCGGCCAGCATCTTCGTCGTCCAGTGGTCGACGGTGGCGAGCGTGCCGGACCGCACCCGGCCGCCGAGCAGCAGCACGGAGATCTTCTCGGCCTCGGCGAGCGCGCCCGCGACCGGCAGGGAGGCGGTGACCACGGTCAGCGGCCGGTCCGTGGGCAGGGCCTCGGCGATGAGCTGCGGGGTGAAGCCCTCGTCGACGAAGACCGACTCGGCGTCCCCGAGCAGCTCGGCCGCGGCGGACGCGACCCGGCGCTTCTCGGGGACGTGGCTGGTGGCACGGAAGGCGAGCGTCGTCTCGAAGCCGGCGCTCTCCACGGGGTAGGCGCCGCCATGGGTGCGGCGGAGCAGGCCGTGGTCCTCCAGGACGCGCAGATCCCGCCGTACGGTCTCCCGGGCCACGCCGAGTTCGACGGCGAGCGCGGTGACGTCGACCGAGCCATCACGTCGTGCGGCCAGCACGATCTCGCGCTGGCGTTCTTCCGCCGTTCTCGTGCTCATGCCGACACCTGCCTTCCGCTTCGCTGCCCGTTCGGGCCCGGTGGGGGCCTTGGGGGAAGTTCTACAGCGGGTGCCCGGTGCTGACCAGGTCTGTTGCGGGTTCGATGCTGCCCGTATATGCCCGTTCACCGTGTGGCGTGCCCGTCGCGGACCTGCGTGGTTGCGATGTGGCGCGTGAGATCGGGCGTCGTCCGTGCCCGAATACGGGGGCGGGCGGGCCCGTTCGGTGCCCGCCCGCCCCCACAGGACGACTTGTTTCGGTCAGAAAGGCCAGATTTCAACAACGCCGGATTCGGCACGACCCGATCTTGGTACGGCCCGGTTACGGCACGGCCCGATTTCCGGTACGGCGGGCCCTCAGTACGGCCAGATGGGCGGGTCGCTCACGAAGTGGCCGCCCAGGTAGGCGTGCGCGATGTTCTCCGGGTCGAGCTCGCCCTGCTCGGCGATCAGCTTCTCGGCGTACGGTTCGGAGTCGTCCTGGGGGTCGTAGCCGAGGGAGCGGGCGGAGGTCAGGTCCCACCACAGGCGGGTGTTCGCCGAGGAACCGTGGACGACCGTGTGCCCGACGTGCTCGGCGGTCAGGGCCGCGTGGAAGAGGCGGGCGCCGTCGGCCGGGCTCATCCACACCGAGAGCATGCGCACGCTGGTCGGCTCGGGGAAGCACGAACCGATGCGTACGGACACCGTCTCCAGGCCGTGCTTGTCCCAGTAGAACTGCGCCAGGTCCTCGCCGAAGGACTTGGACAGGCCGTAGAAGGTGTCCGGACGGCGCGGGGTGTCGATGGGGATGAGGGGGTCGTCGCCCCGGGGGCGGGGCGTGAAGCCGACCGCATGGTTGGAGGAGGCGAACACGATGCGCCCGACGCCCTCCTCGCGGGCGGCCTCGTACAGGTTGTAGGTGCCCTCGATGTTCGCCCGGAGGATCTTCTCGAACGGGGCTTCCAGGGAGATGCCCGCGAGATGGATGACCGCGTCGACGCCCCGCACGGCCTCGCGCAGCGCCTTCCGGTCGGCGAGGTCGGCGACGATCGAGTCCGGTTCGCCCTCGACCGGACGCAGGTCGAGCAGCCTCAGCTCGTAGCCGTACGCCGGGAGCAGGTCCCGCATCAGGGTGCCGAGGCCGCCGGCGGCGCCGGTGAGCAGAACGGTGCGGGGCGCTGGCATCCTCGGGTCTCCTAGGGTCATCGGCCGCATGCGTGCACGGTATTCACATTCATGGACTAGTTAAGGATCACCATCCTTCGGCGTCAAGAGTGGTGCAGGTGGCGTTCATAACCGTAAACTCTGATCAGAAACCTGCACTTCACTCCGTACTCGTCTGTTCTCGCTCCAGGGAGAGCCCGTGACGCCAGCCCCCCTCGCCGCACGCCTCGGCACGCCCGGCGGGCCGCTGTTCTTCCCCGTCACCGCCTACGACCCCGACGGCTCGGTCGACCTCGACACCTACCGCACCCATGTGCGCCGGGGCGTCGAGGCCGGGGCCGCCGCCGTGTTCGCGTGCTGCGGGACCGGGGAGTTCCACGCGCTCACACCCGAGGAGTACGAGGCGTGCGTACGGGCCGCCGTCGAGGCCACGGACGGCCGCGTGCCGGTCGTCGCGGGCGCCGGTTACGGCACCGCCCTCGCCGTGCGGTACGCGAGGCTCGCCGAGGCGGCCGGGGCGGACGGGCTGCTCGCCATGCCGCCCTACCTCGTCGTCGCCGGACAGGAGGGGCTGCTGCGGCACTACAAGGAGGTCGCGGCGGCGACCGGGCTCCCCGTGATCGTCTACCAGCGCGACAACGCCGTGTTCAGCCCGGACACCGTGGTGGAGCTGGCCCGCACGGACGGCGTCATCGGCCTCAAGGACGGCCTCGGCGACCTGGACCTGATGCAGCGGATCGTCAGCGCCGTGCGCACCGAGGTCCCCGGCGACTTCCTGTACTTCAACGGACTGCCGACCGCCGAACAGACCCAGCTCGCCTACCGCGCGATCGGCGTCACCCTCTACTCCTCCGCCGTGTTCTGCTTCGCCCCGGAGGTGGCCCTCGCCTTCTACCGGGCCCTGGAGTCGGGCGACGACACGAGCGTGAACCGCCTCCTCGACGGCTTCTACCGCCCGTTCGTCGAACTGCGTGCCCAGGGCCGCGGATACGCCGTGGCCCTCGTCAAGGCGGGCGTACGGCTGCGCGGACTGGACGTGGGGGAGGTGCGGCCCCCGCTGCACGAGCCGAGCGAGGACCATGTCAAGCAGCTCGCGCAGGTGATCGAGCGCGGCTACGCGATGTTGGAGAAGCCGCAGGAGCAGGAGCCGGAGGACACCAAGTGAAGGCGTCGGCATTCGTCTACCCCTGGGACGTCAACGGAGACCCGGAGGCACCCGGCAGGATCGCCGCCCTCGGCGTGCAGCAGGTGACGCTCGCCGCCGCCTACCACTCCACCCGCGCCCTCACCCCCCGCCACCCGCGTCACCGCATCGTCACCGCCGAACACGCGGCCGTGCTGTACCCGCCGGACGACCGCTGGAAGGGCCGCGTGCCGCGCCCGTACCCGGCCGGCGACTGGGCACCCGGGGACGCCCATGGCGAGGCGGCCGCCGCACTCGCGGGCGCCGGCCTGGAGGTGCACACCTGGGTCGTCCTCGCGCACAACTCCCGCCTCGGCGCCGAGCACCCCGACACCTCGGTCGTCAACGCCTACGGCGACCGCTACCCCTGGGCCCCGTGCATCGCCCAGCCCGCCACGCGCGCGTACCTCGTCGACCTGGCCGCCGAGGCCGCCGTTCGCCCCGGGGCCCGGGGTACCGAGCTGGAGTCCCTCGGCTGGTACGGCCTCCAGCATCTGCACGCCCACGACAAGACGGGCGGCGTCCCACTCGGCGACGCCGGGTACTACCTCATGGCGCTCTGCTTCTGCCCGACCTGCAAGGAGGGCTACGGCGCCCAGGGCGTGGACGCCGACGAGCTGGCGGCCGCCGTGCGCACCGCCCTCGAACCGCTGTGGCAGGGCGTGGTCGCCGACGAGGGGTGGGCCGGGGTCGAGAAGCTGCTCGGCTCGCAGACGGCGGCGGCCACACGCGCGTGGCGCGACGAAACCGCCCGTACGCTCCAGGAGACGGCCATCACGGCCGTACGCCGGGCCGCCCCCGACGGCTTCCAGGTGCTGCTGCACGCCGACCCGCTGACCTACCGCGTCGGCGCGAACCCCGGCGTCGACCCCGCGCACATCCTGTCCGTCGCGGACGGCGTGGTGGTGCCCTGCGCGGGCGGCCCCGGCCTGCTGACACCCTTCGCCGAACAGGGCCGCGAGGACGCCGTCGTCGCCGCCAACCTCGGTGTGGTCTCCGGGATGGGAGGCAGTCCCGGCACGCTCGCGTCGGACGCGGCACGCGCGCGTGAGCTGGGGGCGACGGAGATCCGGCTCTATCACGCGGGGTTGGCGTCGGACGGGGACCTGGCGGCGGTCCGGGAAGGGCTCGCCGGGCTCTGAAACAGCGGTAGGGCGGACGCCGACCACGCGAGGCCGACGGCCGCCGACAGCAGCCGTACGTCGAGCAGTTCGACGAGTGCCGCGCCCGCCGCCAGCCCGATGACGTTCGGTGCGAACACGAGCGTGTTGGCGGTGGCGGCGGTACGGCCGAGCAGTGCGTCCGGTGTCTCGCGCTGTACGGCGGTGAGCGCGGCGATCAGCACACAGGGCAGACCCGCGCCGATCGCCGCGCTGCAGACCAGCGCCACCGGGTCGGACGGGATCGCGCGCAGGCCCGCCGCAGCGGCCGTCAGGGCGATGCCGTACGCGGCGAAACGGCGTTCGCCGAGCCGGCGCAGGGCGGGGCCGCAGAGCAGCCCGATCGCCACCGAACCGGCGCCCTGGACGGCGTACAGCACACCGGCGTGGGCGGGGGCGTGCCCGAGGCCGTCGATGACGGCGTAGGTCATCGCGCCGTTGAGGCCGGCGAAGAGCATGGTCGTGCCGGCGGCCACGACGAGGGGCCGCAGCCGGGGATGCGACCACAGGTGGCGGGCGCCCTCGGCGGTCTGCTTCCGCCAGTCCCCGGTCGGCGGCCCGGGCCTGCTCTCGCGGACCCGGAGGCAGACGTACAGGCCGGTCGCGACCACGAACGTGACCGCGTCCAGCAGGGCGACCATCGCGCCGCCGTACGCCGCGTAGACGCCCGCTCCGGCCAGCGGGGCGAGGAGTTTCATGCCCTCCGTGGCCGTCATGCGCAGCCCGTTGAAGTCGCCGAGCAGGGGCGCGGGGACGGCGCTCGCGACCAGGGCGGACTCGGCGGCGTCATGGACGACGCCTGCCGCGCCGTAGACGAACAGGACCGCGAACACCAGCCAGACCCCGTCCGGGGAGTCGACGGTCAGCAGGGTGGGCAGCAGTGCGGCCAGGAGCAGGTTCATGCCGATCAGCAGCGGCTTGCGGCGGGTGCGGTCGGCGAGCGTGCCGAGGAACGGGCCGGCCAGGGTGGGCGCCCACATGGCGAGCATGCACAGCGCGGCCAGGCCGTCGGAGCCGGTGAGGTCCTTGACCCAGACGCCGGACGCCAGCCACAGCGCGGAGGTGCCGAAGCCGGAGATCACGACTCCGGTGAGGTAGAGGCGGGCGTTGCGGTCGCGCAGGATGCGGGGGAGTGCCCGGGCGGTGGTCGTCGTCATGCCACGTCATCGTGGGTCTAAGGCGGGGGCCCACGGATCGGGGAAGTGCCCTAGGCGGCGTCTGCTGCGCGCTGCGCGCCTTAGAGCGTGCGGCGGGGTGGGGCGGGGTGGGGCGGGGTGCGTGGCCGGGTGAACAGTGCGCCAAGTCCCTGTGTGCGAACGCGATTTGAGCCTGACTCGGAGGACGGCCGTAAGGTAATGTCCAGGTAAAGAGGCGTTCGCGGTGACCAAGTGAACCGCGGCTGGACAGAGACCGAAGGAGGCAATGGTGTTCGATCTGCGGACCGAGGCCGAGATGAGGCTGTTCTCGGAAAAGACGGCCAAGGAACTCGCGATGAAGAAGCAGCGGGACGAGGGCGTCGAGTCCGAAAAGACCGCGACCACTCGGACGTCGGCCGCCATTGCCGCGGAGCCGGTCGGCTGACCTCCGGCTCGCAGTACTGTGACGGTCCGTCGGGTTCTCCGGCGGGCCGTTTCGGCTGTCCGGGAAGGTGAATCGATGAGGACCCTGCACTTCGGCCTCCGCGTGGCCGACCTCGAACGATCACTGGCGTTCTACACGGCCGTGGGATACGAGGTGATCGGAAGTGTCCCGGACACCCCGTTCGGCAGCCTGACGATGCTCAAGCTGCCGGGCGACGAGTTCGTCAGCATCGAACTCGTCCACGATCCCGCGGGCGGATACACGGCCGACGCGAGTAAGGCCGGCGTCCTCAACCATTTCGTCATCAAGGTGGAGTCGATGGCGGCCACCCTCGTCGAACTCGCCGCGCACGGCATCGACGCCGAGGCGCCCGTATCGCCGGACGGCTCGGACGAGTTCCTGACGTCCTGGCTCACCGATCCGGACGGCAACCGCATCGAATTGGTGCAGTGGCCGACGGGCCATCCCGACGGCATCACGGGCGCCGACTGGACGGACTGAAACCGGCGGCCCGAGCGGGGCCCGGCGGGAATCCGTCGGAAGCTGTCGCAAATCTCGGCGCCTCGCGGGCGGGAAGGCGCCGAAGGAGGTGCCGCAGTGGGTGGGAGCCGTCGGGGCACGGAAGTGCGGTGCGGGCGGAGGCGGCTCGGGTGGGCCGGTCGTAGGGTGCTTGGTGTCGGCGATGAGTTTCGCCCGCGCCGTCGGTCAACCTCTCAGGAACACGTCCATGAGGAGCCGGCCCATGACTGACAGCACCCTCGACCTCGAACCCCAGACCCGCGTGATCGCCCGCCTGGCGGACGCCGTCCGTGACGATCAGCTCACGGACGGGACACCTTGCCCCGCGTACACGGTGCGCAATCTGCTGGGTCACCTGCTCGGCCTGTCCGTCGCCTTCCGTGACGCCGGCCGCAAGGACCTGGGCCCCACCACCGACACCAGCCCGGAGGCCGCCGTACCGGACATCGGGCCGGGCTGGCGCGAGGAGCTGCCCAAGGTCCTGGCGGAACTGGCCGAGGCGTGGCGCGACCCGGCCGCCTGGACCGGCGAGACCCGCGCGGGCGGCATTCCGCTGACGGGCCCGGAGGCGGGTGCCGTCGCCGCGAACGAGCTGGTGATCCACGGCTGGGACCTGGCCCGCGCGACCGGCCGGCCGTACGTCCCCGACCCGGCCGCCCTGCAGCTGTCGTACGGCATGCTCCTCGCGGCCGCCGAGGACCCGAGCCGCGGCGGCGGCATCTTCGGCCCGGTCGTCCCCGTCCCGGACGACGCGGCGCTGCTCGACCGGGCGGTGGGACTGAGCGGGCGGGATCCGCAGTGGCGGGCGGCGGCCGGCCAGAACCCCGCTCATCGGCCGTGACCAGCAGAAGGAAGGGAATCGCCAGCCATGTCACTCGTCCGCGTACACAACTTCTCCATCTCGCTCGACGGCTTCGGCACCGGTGAGGGCCTGAGCCAGGAGGCCCCGTTCGGCCACGCCGGCGAAAGGCTGCACGAGTGGATGTTCGCCACCCGGTGGTGGAACCAGATGACCGGCGGGTCCGGCGGTGGCGGCGGTGTCGACGACGCCTTCGCGCGGCAGTTCATGCCCGGGATCGGCGCCGAGATCATGGGTGCCGGGAAGTTCGGCTATCCCGGATGGCACGAGGACCCGGAGTGGCGGGGGTGGTGGGGGCCCAACCCGCCCTTCCACACCCCGACCTTCATCCTCACCCATCACCCGCGCCCGTCGATCGAGATGGAGGGCGGCACGACGTTCCACTTCCTCGACGCCTCGCCCGCCGAGGCGCTCAAGGCGGCCCGCGAGGCCGCGGACGGTCAGGACGTGCGGATCGGCGGGGGCCCCACCGTGATCCGCGACTTCTTCGCCGCCGGGCTCATCGACCACCTGCACGTCGTGGTGGCCCCGATCCTGCTCGGCCGGGGCGTACGCCTCTGGGACGGACTGGAGGGCCTTGAGAAGGACTACGAGATCGAGGCCACCTCCTCACCCGCCGGAGTCACACATGTGACGTTCACCCGCGCCGGTCTCTGAGACACGAAATCCGCTTCAGGGCCGGACGGTACGTACGCTGCCCTCCATGTCCCTCACCCTCACCGTCCTCGGCACCGCCTCCCCGCATCCACGGCCCGATCGCCCCTGCTCGGGGTATCTGGTGCGGGGAGGCGGTGCCGAGGTGTGGGTGGACGCGGGGACCGGGAGCTTCGCGGAGTTGCAGCGGCACACCGATCCGGCGGGCCTCGACGCGATCTGGATCTCGCATCTGCACGCCGACCACAGTGCCGATCTGCTGGCGGCCGTCTACGGCTTGGCGTACGGGGGACTCGCTCCCGCCGCGCCCATTCCCGTGTACGCCCCGCAGGGCTGCGCCGAGCGTCTGGCGGGGTTCTTCGGGCGGCCCGACGGCGGGTTCCTGAAGGGTGTCCTCGACATCCAGCCGCTGTACGACGGGCATCGCGTCCGGCACGGCGACCTGGAGCTCACTTCGCGTGCCGTCGTGCACGACGTCGAGGCGTACGGACTGCGGGCGCAGAGCGGCGGGCGGGTGCTCGGCTACTCCGGGGACAGCGGGCCCTGCCCGGCGCTCATCGAACTCGCCCGCGCCGCCGACCTGTTCCTGTGTGAGGCCGACATCGACGGGCATCGCGATGGCGAACAGGTGCATCTGACGCCGGAGGACGCCGGAACAGTCGCCCGCCGGGCGGGAGTCCGGGAGCTCGTCGTCACACACGTCGGGCCCACTCTCACCCCGGAGGCCGCGACCGTCCGCGCCGCCGCGGCCTTCGGCGGGCCCACCGTCACCGCGCGCGAAGGCGACGTGCTGTCCGTCCGGCCACGCTGACCGGGAACTTCAACTTCCTTTTGTCATAGGCGTTGACGAAACACGGAGGCGCTCCTACCTTCATCGCGTCGTACTTCGTACGTCATATATGAGACGCGATATGTGAGATCCGAGAGGCGCGCATGACCTCTGTGCCCACACCGATCCCCTCGCGCACGCAGTTCGTGCTGGAGGAGATCAAACGCCGCATCCTCACCGGGCAGTTGACGCCCGGTCAGGCCCTGGTCGAGACCGAGCTCGCCGCACAGTTCGGGGTGTCGAAGACCCCCGTGCGCGAGGCACTCAAGACGCTGGCCGGGACCGGGCTGGTCATGATGAGCCAGTACAAGGGCGTCACGGTGCGCATGGTGGACGCGGACATGGCACGCGAGGTCTACGACGTGCGGCTGCTGCTGGAGCCCGAGGCGCTGAAGCGGGCCGTGCGGCGCGGGGCGTCTCTCGACGCCGCCCGGGACGCGCTGACCCGCGCAGACGCCGCCGCCGACACCGCCGAACGCTCCCTCGCCAACCGGGATTTCCACCGCGCCCTGTACCTGCCCTGCGGCAACCCGCTGCTCGGCCGGATGCTCGACGAGGTCCGCGACCAGGCGGCCCTCGTCTCCGCCGTCGCCTGGGCCGCCTCCCCCTCCTGGGAGCGGGAGGCCGGTGAGCACCGGGAGATCCTGCGGCTCGCGCTCGAAGGGGACGCCGACGGCGCCGCGCGCGCCCTGCACGCCCATATCGCGTCGTTCGTCGAGCGGGCCTTCCCGGACGCGGGAGTCGAGGCCCAGAATGAGGACGGTCCGGCATGACAACGACGTTCGAGACCCAACGGACGGCCCTGGCCGACGTGGTGGCGATCCCGGTGACCCCGTTCGCCGAGGACGGCACGATCGACCAGGACGCCCACCGGGCCCTGCTGCGTCGTCTGCTCGACGGGGGCGTCACCACACTTACCCCGAACGGCAACACCGGCGAGTTCTACGCCCTCACGCCCGAAGAGCGCCGCCTGGTCACCGAGTTGACCGTGGACGAGTCCGGTGACCGTGCGGTCGTCCTCGTCGGCGTCGGCCACGACGTGCCCACCGCCGTCGCCTCCGCCCGGCACGCCCGCGAGCTCGGCGCCCGGATGGTGATGGTCCATCAGCCGGTCCATCCGTACGTCTCGCAGAGCGGCTGGGTCGACTACCACCGCGCCATCGCCTCGGCCGTGCCCGAGCTCGGTGTCGTCCCGTACATCCGCAACGCCCAGCTCGGTGGCGCCCGTCTCGCCGAACTCGCCGACGACTGCCCGAACGTCATCGGCGTGAAGTACGCCGTCCCGGACGCCGCCAAGTTCGCCGCCTTCGCACGGGACGCGGGTCTCGACCGCTTCGTGTGGGTCGCCGGACTCGCCGAGCCGTACGCGCCCTCGTACTTCTCCGCGGGCGCCACCGGGTTCACCTCAGGACTCGTGAACGTCGCCCCGTCCGTTTCGCTGAACATGATCGAAGCGCTTCGATCCGGTGACTACCCGGGTGCGATGAAGGTCTGGGAACAGGTCCGCCGCTTCGAGGAGCTGCGCGCCGCGAACGGCTCCGCCGACAACGTCACCGTCGTCAAGGAGGCCCTCGCCTCCCTCGGCCTGTGCCGCCGCGACGTCCGGCCGCCGAGCCGGCACCTCCCCGAGGACGAGCGCGCCGAGGTCGCCGCCATCGCCGCCGGGTGGTCCATATGACCGGCGAGCAGAGCCCCGGCAGGAAGCGCCCCGAGGAACTCAGAAGCCATCAGTGGTACGGCACCGAGGGCCAGCTGCGCACCTGGTCGCACAACGCCCGTATGCGCCAGCTCGGTTACGAGGCGGAGGAGTACCGGGGCCGCCCGGTGATCGCCGTCCTCAACACCTGGTCGGACATCAACCCCTGCCACGTCCATCTGCGGGAGCGTGCCGAGGCGGTCAAGCGGGGGGTGTGGCAGGCCGGGGGTTTCCCGCTCGAATTCCCGGTCTCCACGCTCTCGGAGACGTACCAGAAGCCGACCCCGATGCTCTACCGCAACCTCCTCGCCATGGAGACGGAGGAGCTGCTGCGGTCGTATCCGATCGACGCGGCGGTGCTGCTCGGCGGCTGCGACAAGTCGACACCGGCGCTGCTCATGGGCGCGGCCTCGGCCGACGTCGCGTCGATATTCGTTCCCGCGGGGCCGATGCTGCCGGGGCACTGGCGCGGTGAGACCCTCGGGTCCGGCACCGACATGTGGAAGTACTGGGACGAGCACCGCGCGGGCAATCTGACCGACTGCGAACTGCGGGAGCTCCAGGGCGGGTTGGCGCGTTCACCGGGTCACTGCATGACCATGGGGACCGCGTCCACGATGACCGCTGCGGCGGAAGTCCTCGGCATGTCCCTGCCCGGCGCCTCCTCGATCCCGGCCGTCGATTCCGCGCACGAGCGGATGGCCGCCGCCTCCGGGCGCCGCGCGGTGGAGCTCGCCTGGACCGGGCTCAAACCGTCCGGGATCCTCACCCGCGAGGCCTTCGAGGACGCCGTCACCACGGTGCTCGGGCTCGGTGGTTCCACCAACGCCGTCATCCATCTGATCGCGATGGCGGGCCGCGCGGGCATCAAGCTCACCCTCGACGACTTCGACCGCATCGCCCGCACCGTCCCGGTCCTGGCCAACGTCCGTCCCGGCGGACAGACGTACCTGATGGAGGACTTCCACTTCGCCGGCGGCCTGCCCGCCTTCCTCTCGCGGATCACCGACCTGCTGCACCTGGACCGGCCGACCGTGAGCGGCACCCTGGGGGAGCGGATCGACGGCGCCGTCGTCCACAACGACGACGTGATCCGCACCCGCGAGAACCCGGTGGCCGGCGAGGGCGGGGTCGCCGTGCTGCGCGGCAACCTCTGTCCGGACGGCGCCGTCATCAAGCACATCGCCGCCGAGCGCCATCTGCTCAAGCACACCGGCCGTGCCGTCGTGTTCGACGACTACAGGACGATGCAGCGGACCATCAACGATCCGTCGCTGAACATCACCGCCGACAACGTGCTGGTGCTGCGCAACGCCGGGCCCAAGGGCGGTCCGGGCATGCCCGAGTACGGCATGCTGCCGCTGCCCGACCATCTGCTGAAACAGGGGGTGCGGGACATGGTGCGGATCTCCGACGCCCGGATGAGCGGCACGAGCTACGGCACATGTGTGCTGCACGTGACGCCCGAGTCGTACGTCGGCGGACCGCTGGCCCTCGTGCGCACCGGAGACCCGATCACCCTGGACGTCGAGGCACGGACTCTTCAACTCGACGTGGACGACGACGAGTTGGAGCGGCGCAGGGCCCAGTGGACGCCGCCGCCCGCACGCTACGAGCGAGGCTACGGCGCGCTCTACAACGAACAGATCACCCAGGCCGACACCGGCTGCGACTTCGAGTTCCTGGCCCGGCCGGGCAAGTCCCCAGATCCTTACGCAGGCTGACAACAGCGCCCTATAGGGGCGCGGGGAACTGCGCGACCAGCCACACGGCGTCCGCACCCGCCACACAACCGCAAGAGGCACCCCGTATCGCGAGATCCAGGCCAACCCCTGCACACCGAGAAAGCGCTTCCTGAACCGCGAAGCGAGCCGCACGCACGACGTACCAAGAACGGAGTCCAGTCATGGCCCAAGCCGCAGCCGTGGCGAAACCGCCCGCGCCACCCCGGCGACGCCGTGCCTCCGCCACGCCGCGCAGGCTCCCGTATCTGCTGATCGCCCCGGCGGCGCTGCTCATGCTGGGGTTCATCGCCTACCCGGTCGTCAGCGTCTTCTACTACAGCCTGCAGGAGTACAACCCCACCAAACCGTGGCGGAACGGCTTCACGGGCCTCGACAACTTCGTCCACGCCTTCACCGAGGACCCGCTGTTCTGGGACACGCTGGTGTTCAGTGCCAAGTGGGTCGTCGTCGAGGTCGGGCTGCAACTGCTGTTCGGGCTCGCGCTCGCGCTGATCGTCAACCAGACCTTCGCGGGCCGTGCGCTCGGCCGCGCGCTCGTGTTCTCCCCCTGGGCCGTCTCCGGTGTACTGACCTCGGCGATCTGGGTGCTGCTCTACAACTCCCAGACGGGCATCACCCGTTACCTCGCCGACGTCGGCATCGGCTCCTACGGCACCAGCTGGCTGTCGGACACCTCCACCGTCTTCCCGGCGGCGATCGTCGCCGACCTGTGGCGCGGCGTGCCCTTCTTCGCGATCCTCATCCTCGCCGACCTCCAGTCCGTCTCCAAGGACCTGTACGAGGCCGCCGAGGTCGACGGGGCCGGCCGGATCAAGCAGTTCTGGCACATCACGCTGCCCCATCTGAAGGACGCGATCGTGCTGTCCACGCTGCTGCGCGCGGTGTGGGAGTTCAACAACGTCGACCTGCTCTACACCCTGACCGGCGGCGGCCCGGCGGGAGTCACCACGACTCTGCCGCTCTACATCGCCAACACAAGCGTCGACGCCCACAACTTCGGCTACGCGTCCGCCCTGACCACGGTCGCGTTCGTGATTCTGCTCTTCTGCTCGATCGTCTATCTGCGGCTGAGCAAGTTCGGAGGTGAGGACAAGTGAGCGTGAAGGAAGCCACCAAGGCCGCGCCCGCGCCCCTGCGTGCCGCCCCCGAGCCGCCGCGTCCGACGAAGAGGAACCGCTCCTGGGACGAGGTCCCGCGCTGGCAGATCTACCTCCCGCTGTCGATGTACCTGGTCTTCACCCTCATTCCCTTCTACTGGATCCTGCTCTTCTCGCTCCGCCCGGCCGGCTCGACCTCGCTCGTGCCCTGGCCGATGACCTTCGACCACTTCGAGAAGGTCTGGACGGAGCGGGCCTTCGGCACCTACTTCCAGAACAGCGTGCTGGTCGGCGTCGTCACCCTGCTGATGACGACCCTGGTCGCCCTGGCCGGCGGCTACGCCCTCGCGCGCTTCAACTTCAAGGTCAAGCGCGCCTTCATGCTCGCCCTGCTGTGCTCCCAGTTCGTGCCGGGCGCGCTGCTCCTGGTGCCGCTGTTCGAGATCTTCGCCGAGCTGAAGATGATCAACTCGCTGGGCAGCGTCATCATCGCCGAGACGGTGTTCCAGCTGCCGCTGTCGATGATCCTGATCAGCAACTTCATCAAGAACGTGCCGTACTCACTGGAGGAGGCCGCCTGGGTCGACGGCTGCAACCGGTTCACGGCCTTTCGGATCATCGTCCTGCCGCTGCTGCGGCCCGGCCTGATCGCTGTCGGCTCCTTCGCCTTCGTGCACTCCTGGAACCACTTCCTGTTCGCCCTGATGTTCCTCAACAACCAGGAGAAGCAGACCATCCCGGTCGGCCTCAACACCCTGATGGGCGCCGACAGCGTGGACCTGGGCGCGCTCGCCGCGGGCGGCATCATCGCGGCCGTGCCGGTGGTGATCGTGTTCGCGTTCATCCAGAAGTGGCTGATCACGGGCTTCAGCGCGGGGGCGGTGAAGGGGTGAGACTCCGTCAAGTAGCTTTGCTGACCGCTCTGTTGGGGCTGCTGTGCGTACCTGCTCGCGCCGACGACCCGAGAAACCCGGCTGGAAGTGCCGCGATGGGTCCTGGGTCTTCTGCGGCGCCGTCGTGGCTGGTCGCGCAGTTCCCCGCGCCCCTCAGGGGCGCTGCCGCAGACGTCCGTCTCAGCGACATCAGCCGCGACACCCTGCCCGCGAACGACGGCTGGGCCGCCGCCGATGGTGGTACCACGGGGGGTTCCACCGCCGACGACGCCCACGTCTTCACCGTACGCAACCGGGGTGAGCTCGTCCGGGCCCTCGACGGCGGCAGCGCGACGCCGAAGATCATCCGGATCGCCGGCACCATCGACGCCAACACCGACGACGACGGCGACCACCTGGACTGCGCCGACTACGCCACCGACGGCTACAGCACAGGGAAGTACCTGGCCGCCTACGACCCCCGCACCTGGGGCCCCGCCAAGCCCAGCGGCCCGCAGGAGGAGGCCCGTCAGGCTTCGGCGGCCGGACAGGCCGAGCGGATCGAGCTCGCCGTCGGGTCCAACACCACCATCGTCGGACTCGGAGACTCCGAGAACACAGCTGTACTGAAGGGCGCGAGCCTCCAGCTCAGGGGCGTGGACAACGTCATCGTCCGCAACCTCGAACTCCGCGACGCCTACGACTGCTTCCCCGTCTGGCAGCCCAACACCGGCGGCCTCGGCGACTGGAAGACGGCGTACGACAACATCTGGCTGCGCGGCGCCACCCATGTGTGGATCGACTATGTGAGCCTGAGCGACAAGGGGCACCCGGACGAGGAGGAGCCCACCTACTTCGGCCGCAACTACCTCCGCCACGACGGCCTGCTCGACATCACCAACGCCTCCGACCTGGTCACCGTCTCCTGGAGCCGGTTCGCCGACCACGACAAGGCGATCCTCATCGGCAACGGCGACACCGCGACCGGGGACCGGGGCAAGCTCCGCGTCACGCTGCACCACAACGAGTTCGAGTCCGTCGTCCAGCGCGCCCCGCGCGTCCGCTTCGGGCAGGTGCACCTCTACGACAACCGGTACGTCGTCCCGGCCGACGCCCACGACTACCGCTACTCCATCGGCGTGTCGACCGAGTCCGGCGTCTACGCGGAGAACAACGCCTTCCACACCCCCGGCCACATCGAGGTCGCCGACCTGGTCAAGAGCTGGAACGGCACCGCGCTGCACCAGTCCGGCACCCTGTTCAACGGCTATCCGGTGGACCTGCTCGCCATCCACAACGCCTACAACTCCGGCAGCGAGCCCGACCTCACGGCCGACGTCGGCTGGACACCTACCCTGCACACAAAGATCGACAGCGCCGAGGCCGCCGACCGAGCAGTGGCCCGAGGCGCGGGCGCAGGGAGGACCCCATGAGCACTGCCGTACCCATCGTGCTGGCCGGGGCGCGCGGCCACGGCCGCTGGCACCTCGACAACATCCGTCGGCTCCAGGACAAGGGGATCGTGCGGCTGGCGGGGATCTGCGAGCTGAACCCGCTCACCGCGCAGGAGATCCCCGAGGGCCTCGGTTCGCCGCGGCAGTCCGCCGACTTCGGCGCCCTCCTCGACTCCACCGGCGCGCGCGTCGCCGTGATCTGCACGCCGATCCCGACCCACACCGACCTGGCGCTGACCGCCGCCCGCAGGGGCGTCCACCTCCTGCTGGAGAAGCCGCCCGCCCCGTCGTACGCCGAGTTCCGGCGCATGGCCGACGGGGTCGCCGAGGCGGGCGTCACCTGCCAGATCGGGTTCCAGTCGCTGGGCTCGCACGCCGTGCCCGCGGTGCGGACGCTGATGGCCGAGGGCGCGATCGGGGAGATCGTCGGAATCGGCGGGGCCGGTGCCTGGGCGCGGCCCGAGGCGTACTTCCGGCGGGCGCCCTGGGCGGGCAGGCGCAGGCTGAACGGCATCCACGTGATCGACGGGGTGCTGACCAACCCGCTCGCGCACGCCGTCGCCACCGCGCTCGCCCTCGGCGGCACCACCCGCGCCGAGGACGTCACCGGCATCGAGACCGAGCTGCTGCGCGCCAACGACATCGAGTCCGACGACACCTCCTGCGTCCGCGTCACCACACACGGCCCCCAGGTCGTCGTCGGCGCGACCCTCTGCGCCGAGGACCCCGACGATCCCTATGTCGTCGTCCACGGCGAACACGGCCGGATCACCTTCTGGTACAAGCAGGACCGCGTCCTGCTCCAGCGCGCGAACCACGGCCCGGAGGAGTACGAGTACGGCCGTACGGACCTGCTGGAGAACCTCGTCGACCACCTCACCGACGGCGCCGAACTGCTGGTCACACCCGACATGACCGGCGCCTTCATGAAGGTCGTTGAAGCGATTCGACTGGCCCCCGACCCGGCCCCGCTGCCGGCCGACGCCTGGCAACTGCTCCCCGACGAGCAGCGCCGGGTCGTGCCCGGCATCGACGGCCTGGTCGCGGCCGCCGCCGACACCCTCGCCCTGTACTCCGAGCTGGGCGCCCCCTGGGTTCCTCCGGCACCAACGAATGAGGTGAGCACCTGATGACCCCTCACGACACCGCGGTGCTGCGCGCCGGGGGCCGCCCGGTCGGCCGGTACGTCACCCGGCCCGAACTGCCGGCCCGGCTCTCCCCACGCCCGTATCTGCACCCCGTCACCACCCTGGCCGGCACGGCGGTCACCGAGCTCAGCCCCGCCGACCACACACACCACCTCGGCGTCGGTGTCGCCGTTCCCGACGTCGAGGGGCACAACTTCTGGGGCGGACGCACCTTCGTCCGCGACCGGGGCCCGACCGAACTGGACAACCACGGCGCCCAGCGGCACACCGCCTTCCAGCTGCGCGACCCCGACGGCTTCGTCGAGGAACTGCGCTGGGTGGCCTCCGGCGCCGAGCTGCTGCGCGAGCGCCGTACGGTCGCGGCCACCGAACTCACCGAGTTCGCCTGGGCGTTGGACTTCACCTTCTCCCTGACCAACGTCACCTCCGACCCGCTGTCCATCGGCAGCCCCGCCACCAACGGCCGCCCCGGCGCGGCGTACGGCGGCTTCTTCTGGCGGGCCCGCAAGGAGGCGTCGACGCCGGACGTGTTCACCGTCGACCGCGAGGGCGAACGGCAGATCCACGGCACGTCCGCCCCCTGGGTGGCGCTCGCCGGCTCCACCTGGACCCTGATCTTCGCCGGGGCCACCGAGGAGACCCGCCGGGACCCGTGGTTCGTGCGCGCCGAGGAGTACCCCGGCGTCGGCTCCTCCCTCGCCGCCGGGGAACGGCTGCCGATCCCGCCCGGCGAGACCGCCGTACGCCGGATCGTCACCGTCGTCGCCGACGGCCGTATCAGCCGGATCGAAGCGGCGTCCCTGGTGCGCAAGGCGGTGAGCCAGTGACCCCCGATACGTACACCAACCCTGTTCTCGACGCCGACTGGTCCGACCCGGACGTCGTCCGCGTCGGAGACGACCTCTACCTCACCGCCTCCAGCTTCGGCCGCGCACCGGGCCTGCCCCTGCTGCACTCCCGCGACCTGGTCAACTGGACCCTGGTCGGCCACGCCGTCGACCGGCTCGAACCGGCGAAGGAGTTCGCGGCGCCCCGGCACGACTGCGGAGTCTGGGCCCCTTCCCTGCGCCACCACGACGACCGCTTCTGGATCTTCTGGGGCGACCCCGACCAGGGCATCTTCCAGGTCAACGCCCCCGCGATCCGCGGCCCCTGGACCCGCCCGCACCTGGTCAAGGCCGGCAAGGGCCTGATCGACCCCTGCCCCCTGTGGGACGACGAGACCGGCGAGGCCTATCTCGTGCACGCCTGGGCCAAGTCCCGCTCCGGCGTCAAGAACCGGCTCACCGGCCACCGGATGCACCCCGACGGCACCGCACTCCTCGACGAGGGCAAGCTGATCGTCGACGGTGACCGGATCCCCGGCTGGTTCACCCTCGAAGGCCCGAAGCTCTACAAGCACGACGGCTGGTTCTGGATCCTCGCGCCCGCCGGGGGAGTGGAGACCGGCTGGCAGGGCGCCTTCCGCTCCCGCGAGTTCTTCGGGCCGTACGAGGAGAAGATCGTCCTCGAACAGAAGGACACCGACGTCAACGGCCCCCACCAGGGCGGCTGGGTGCGCACCCCGTCCGGTGAGGACTGGTTCCTGCACTTCCAGCAGCGGGGCGCCTACGGCCGCGTCGTCCACCTCCAGCCGATGCGCTGGGGCACCGACGGCTGGCCGGTGCTCGGCCACGACGGCGCCCCCGTCGCCGTCCACCGCAGACCCGACCTGCCGGCCCAGTTGCCCGCCGCGCCCGCCACCGACGACGACTTCCCCGGCGGACGCTTCGGACGCCAGTGGTCATGGACCGCCAACCCGCGGGACGGCTGGGCCACCCAGCACTCCGGCGACGGCCTGAGACTGACCTGCGTCCGCTCGGCCGACGCCCACGACCTGCGCAGACTGCCGCACATCCTCACCCAGCGGCTGCCGGGCACGCCCTGCGCGGTGGAGGTCGAGCTACGGCTGCACAGCGAGGAGCCGGGGGCGCGGGCCGGGCTCGCGGTGCTCGGGGACGCGTTCGGCTGGATCGGGCTCCAGCGGGGCGCGGACGGGGCGGTGCACGTCGTGCACCGGTTCGCGGAAGCGGTCGCCATGGGGGCACCTCCCACGCCTTTCGGGCAGTGGGGGAGGGAACGGGACGCCGAGCACGCGCGGCTCGCCCCCGAGGGGCGGGTGCGGCTGCGGGTCGAGGTCGGGGCGGGAGCGCGCTGCCGCTTCTTCTCCGACACGGGGGACGGCCCGCGCCCGTCCGGACCCGTCTTCGCCGCCACGCCCTGGCGCTGGGTCGGTGCGCTGCTCGGCCTGTTCGCCCTCGCGCCTGCCGGAGCGGGGCATGCCGGCGCGGCAACCTTCTCGCACTTCAGGATCGAACCCCTGTAACGCACCCCACCCGTGAGCCTGTTGGGAGCCGCAATGACGCAGCACCTTGATAGCAAGCGCTTGCAGAGATCGAGGTCGAGACCGGGACACGGCAAGGTCGTGGCCGCCGTGCTCAGCCTGGTCGCCGCGCTCGGCCTCGGGGCGATGGGGGAGGCGAAGGCCGCGAGTCCGACGGCGACCCCGGTCGCCGCCGACCGCTGGACCGACCGGCCCCATGGATTCGCCTCCCTCGCCGGGGGCACGACCGGCGGGGCGGGCGGCAAGGTCGTGACCGTCACGGATCAGGCCTCGCTGGCCAAGTACGCGGCGGCGCCCGAGCCGTACATCATCCGGGTGTCGGGATCGATCGACGTCGAACCCTTCGGCTCGGACATCGTGGTGGGGTCGAACAAGACCGTGATCGGCGTCGGCGACACCGGTGAGATCGTGCACGGCGAGCTGCACCTCAACCCCGGTACCAGCAACGTCATCATCCGCAACCTGACGATCCGTGACTCGTACGTCGAGGGCGACTGGGACGGCAAGACGACCGACTTCGACGCCATCCAGATGGACACCGTCGACCACGTCTGGATCGACCACAACCGCTTCACGCACATGGGCGACGGGCTGCTCGACATCCGCAAGGACAGCCAGTACATCACCGTCTCCTACAACCGGTTCACGAACCACAACAAGGCGTTCGGGATCGGCTGGACGACCGACGTCCGGACGCAGATCACAGTCGACCACAACTGGTTCAGGGGCACGAAACAGCGCAATCCGTCGGCCGACAACTGCGCCTACGCCCACCTGTACAACAACTACCTGTCGGCCCAGGTGGCCGACGGGGACCCGACGTGGACGTACGGGAACTGGTCGCGCGGCTGGACCCGGATGGTCATCGAGAACAGCTACTACGACGGGGTCCAGCATCCCTATCAGGCCGATGTGACGGCCGAGCTGGTCGAGCGCGGGTCGATCCTGAGGAACACGACGGGGCGGACCGACGAGCGGGGTGCCGCCTTCGATCCACGGGAGTTCTACGACTACCGGCTGGACCCGGCGGCCGCCGTGCCGGCCCTGGTGAAGCGGTTCTCCGGGCCGCAGCAGCGGATCGGC
Organism: Streptomyces sp. HD; assembly: GCF_028369295.1. Lineage (GTDB taxonomy): Bacteria > Actinomycetota > Actinomycetes > Streptomycetales > Streptomycetaceae > Streptomyces. The sequence continues at coordinate 47,488 of NZ_JAQMYP010000045.1, read as the reverse complement.
GGGGTGACCCTGCGCGTCCCGGACGACCACCCGACCGTGCAGTCCGCCGTGGACGCCGTGCCGGACGGCAACACCGTGCCGGTGACGATCGCCGTCGCGCCGGGGACGTACCGCGAGAAGGTGTTCATCCCCGCGAGCAAGCCGGACATCGTGCTCCAGGGGACCGGACGCGACCGGTCCGACACCGTCGTCGTCTTCGACACGCCCGCCGCGTACGGGGGTTCGACGGGCAGCGCGACCGTCCGGATCGCCGCGAACGACGTCACCGCCCGCAACCTCACCTTCAGCAACGACTTCGACGAGGCCGCGCACGAGCTGAACGGCGAGCAGGCGCTGGCGATGAAGACGACCGGTGACCGGATCGTCTTCGAGGACACCGCCTTCCTGGGCAACCAGGACACGCTGATGGCCGACAGCCCCAAGCTGGACGTGATCAGCCGGGTGTACGTCCGCGACTCCTACATCGAGGGCGACGTCGACTTCGTCTACGGGCGGGCCACCACCGTCATCGAGCGGTCCGTGATCCGCGCGCTGAGCCGGGGATCGGACACCAACAACGGCTACATCACGGCGGCTTCGACCTGGACGGGCAACCCGTACGGGTTCCTGATCACCCGCTCGAAGGTCGTGAGCGACGCCCCGGCCGGGACGTTCCATCTGGGGCGGCCCTGGCATCCGGGCGGTGAGCCCGCGGCGGTCGCCCAGGTGCTGATCCGCGACACCGAACTGCCCGCCGCGATCAAGGCCTCGCCGTGGACCGACATGAGCGGGTTCCCGTGGCAGGACGCGCGGTTCACCGAGTACCGGAACTTCGGACCGGGCGCGGCCGTGACCGCGGACCGGCCGCAGATGAGCGAGGCCGAGGCACGGGACCACACCGTCGCCGACTACCTCCAGGGCACGGACGGCTGGGCGCCGTACGCCCGTCACTGACCCCCACAGCTTCACATCTCCGCCGGATCCAGAACGAAGAGAGCCGACCAATGAAGAACAGCATCCGCAGAAGCAGGCGCGTCGTCACAGCCGTCGCCCTCGGGTCCGTCCTCGCCCTGACCGCCACCGCCTGCGGTGACGACGGGAGCGGCGCGGGCGGCGACAAGGGCGCCGAGGGCAGCGGCAAGGGAAAGATCGTCTTCTGGGACAACAACGGCGGTGTCCGCACCGACATCTGGAAGGAGCTCATCGCCGACTTCCAGAAGGCCAACCCCGACATCAAGGTCGAGTACGTCGGGATCCCGTCCACCGACTACCAGTCCAAGGTGGACACCGCCCTCCAGGGCGGCGGCCTGCCGGACGTCGGCGGCGTGGGCGCGGCCATGCTCGCCGGGTTCGCCGCGCAGAACGCGCTGGAGCCGCTGGACGACCGGCTCGCCAAGTCCTCCCTGAACGGCAAGCTCAACGACGACATGGTCGCCTCGCTGAGGGCCGCGGGTGGTGGCGACGACAAGCTGTACTCGATTCCGACCTCCGCGAACAACGGTGTGCTGTACTACCGCACCGACCTGTTCAAGAAGGCCGGGCTGGACGAGCCGACCACGTGGGACAAGTTCTTCACCGCCGCCGAGAAGCTGACCGACGCCAAGAAGAACGAGTTCGGGTACACCATCCGTGGTGGCGCCGGGTCCATCGCCCAGGCGCTGGACGCGATGTACGGGCAGTCGGGGATCACGTCGTTCTGGGACGCGAGCGGTGCGAAGACGACCGTCAACGACCCCAAGAACGTGGCCGCGCTGGAGAAGTACGCCGCGCTCTACAAGAAGGTCACCCCGGCCGCCGACCTCAACAACGACTTCACCAAGATGGTCGCGCAGTGGGATTCCGGCACGATCGGGATGCTGAATCACAACCTGGGGTCGTACCAGGACCATGTGAAGGCGCTGGGGACCGACAAGTTCCGGGGAATTCCGCAGCCGGTCGGCTCCGGCGGCAGGCGGGTTCAGGTGTCCAACCCCGTGGACGGAATCGGGCTGTTCAAGAGCTCCAAGAACAAGGAAGCCGCCTGGAAGTTCATCGAGTTCGCCACCTCGCGCGAGGAGAACTCGAAGTTCAACGAGGCGGCGGGGCAGGTGCCGGCGAACAACGACGCCGCCAAGGATGCGTGGATTTCCGAGGCCGAGCCCACGAAGCTGGCTGCCGCCGCGTTGACGGACGGGTCGACGTCGATTGTGCAGTTGCCGTACTACCTGCCTGACTGGAACACCATCTCCAAGGCCGACAACGAGCCGAACTTCCAGAAGGTGCTGAACGGGGACATGAGCGCCAAGGACTTTCTGGACACGATGGCCGAGCAGTTGAACGAGGCTCAGGCCGAGTGGAAGTCGCGTAACGGCTGAGAGCTCGGTCGCTTCGCTGCGCGGCCGGCTGCGGGTTCGTTGTGGCTGGTCGCGCAGTTCCCCGCGCCCCTTGGGGGGTTTCACTTTCCCCTGTTGAAAGGCACCCTTGTGTCTCTTACCCGCAGACAGGTCGGCGTGGCTGCCGCTGCCACCGTTCCATTTGCTCTCGCGGGCACTGGTACCGCTCAGGCACGCCGGCGCTCCCGCACCCTCTACATCGCCGGTGATTCCACCGCCGCCCAGAAATACGCCGATGCCGCCCCGGAGACCGGGTGGGGTATGGCGCTGCCCTTCTTTCTGCGTAACAGCATGCTCGTCTCCAATCACGCCGTGAACGGGCGCAGTTCCAAGAGCTTTGTCGACGAAGGGCGGCTGGATGTCGTTCTCCGGGCCATTCGGCCCGGTGACTTCCTGCTGATCCAGTTCGCACACAACGACGAGAAGGCCACCGACCCGACGCGGTACACCGAGCCCTGGACGACGTACCAGGAGTATCTGCGGCTGTATGTCGACGGTGCCCGGGAGCGGGGGGCGCGGCCGGTGCTGGCCACCGCTGTCGAGCGGCGGAGGTTCGACGCCGACGGCAACTCCGTGCCGACCCACGGCGACTATCCGGCGGCGATGCGCGCGCTCGCGCAGGAGAAGCGGGTGACGCTGCTCGACATCCAGGCGCTGTCGCTCGCGCTGTGGCAGCGGATCGGGGTCGAGGAGACGAAGAAGTACTTCAACTGGACGGCCGCCGAGCAGGACAACACGCACTTCAACCCGCCCGGCGCGATCGCCGTGGCGCGGCTCGTGGCGCAGGAGCTGCTGCGTGCGCGGGTGCTCGGCCCGCAGGACATGCGTCGGCTCGACGAGGAGATCCCGGAGTCCTGGATCACCTGGCCGCAGGCCGCCGCGTAACCACCCCGACCGCAGAAAAGAGAGCCGCACAATGAACGCACAGGTATGGCATGGGCATGCCACAGTGAGGACCGCTGTGCTGATCGGCTGCACCGCGCTCCTCCTCGGGCTGACCGGCACCGGAGCGCAGGCCGGGCCCCGTGACCTCGGCCGGCAGGTCCTCGGCTCGGGTGACGGCTGGGGCGCGGAGGGTGCGGGGACCACCGGTGGGTCGGCCGCCGATGCCGAGCACGTCTACACCGTCACCACGTGGGCCGAGTTCAAGGCCGCGCTGAAGGCCGGTGCGGACGCCCCGAAGATCATCCAGGTCAAGGGCATGATCGACGCCGTCTCCGAGGGCTGCGAGGCCTTCGTCACCGACGGCTACGACCTCCAGCAGTACCTGAAGGACTACGACCCGGCCGTCTGGGGCAACGACGAGGTCGCCAGCGGTCCCCAGGAGGACGCCCGGGTCGCCTCCGCCGCCAGGCAGGACACCGAGATCAAGGCCAACGTCCCCAGCAACACCACCATCGTCGGCGTCGGCCCGAACTCCGGCATCCTCGGCGGCAGCCTCCAGATCAAGGGCGTCTCGAACGTCATCATGCGCAACCTCACCATCGAGGCCCCGCTGGACTGCTTCCCCAAGTGGGACCCGACCGACGACAACAAGACCGGCAACTGGAACTCCGAGTACGACGCCGTGGTCGTCTACGGCACCGACCATGTGTGGCTCGACCACAACACGTTCACCGACGGGCGCTACCCCGACAGCGAGCGGCCGGTCTACTTCGGCAAGAGGTTCCAGCAGCACGACGGGCTGACGGACATCGTGCGCGGCTCCAACCACGTGACCGTGTCCTGGAACCGCTACCAGGACCACGACAAGAACATGCTGATCGGCAACGGCGACGGCCTCGCCGCCACCGACGGCGGCAAGCTCAAGGTCACCATGCACCACAACCGCTTCGAGGGCATCCTCCAGCGCTCCCCGCGCGTGCGGTTCGGGCAGGTCGACGTCTACAACAACCACTACGTGGTGACCGAGGAACAGAAGGACGACTACTACATCTTCGGCGTCGGCATCTCCTCACAGCTCCACGCCAGCGACAACGCCGTCTCCCTGCCGGCCGGTGCCAAGGTCGGCAAGGTCCTCAAGAAGTGGAACGAGTCCCCGCTGACCGCCGAGAACAACTACGTCAACGGGAAGCCGACCGACCTCATCGCGGTCCACAACGCCGAGATCCCGGCGGAGACCCTCCAGTCCGGCGCCGGCTGGACACCGACCCTGCGGACGAAGATCGACAACCCCAAGGCGGTGCCGGGGATCGTCGCTCGCTGCGCGGGCGCCGGCCACCTGCGCTGACCTCCTCCCGAGTCCGCCGGGGCGGCCCGCATCGCACGCCACCACCCGGGCGATCGCACGCCGCCGCCCGGGCGTGTGCCCGCCCCGGCCCTCAGCCCCCGTACGAGCAGCACCGCGAAGGAGCACCCGTATGCCCTCGCACCACCCCCGACCGCCCCTGTCCCGAAGGGGACTCCTGACGGCAGGCGCCGCCGTCGGTGCCGCGCTCGCCCTCACCCCGGTCCCCGCCCGCGCCGCGGCCGGACGCCCCTGTCCCTTCGGCCGATACGGTTCACCGGCCGCCCGCCTCACCCCGCGGACCCGCTACGTCGACCCCTCCGGCCAGGGCGACTTCACCACCGTCCAGGCCGCCGTCAGCGCGACGAACGGCAGCGGCTGGACGCTGGTCATCGCGCCGGGGACGTACCGGGAGAGGGTCGCCGTCGACGTGACCCGAACGGGGATGACCTGGCTCGGGGCCGGCGACGACCCGCGTGACGTCGTCATCGTCCACGACAACGCCGCCGGCACCCCCAAGCCCGGCGGCGGCACCTACGGCACCACCGGCTCCGGCCCGCTTCGTACGTCGATTCCGTACGCACCGTCAGTCCCGGCGGATCAGCTCCGGGTCGATGCGGCGGCCGACCAGGGGGAGGGTGCCGATGATCGCCATGGCGAGGACGCCGAGGGTGGAGGCCAGCAGTACGGGCAGGCCCGCGCCGTCCCAGAAGATCTCGCCGCCGCCCGTGACCAGGTAGGCGGTCTCGGCCAGCTTGCCCGAGACCAGGGCCAGCAGCAGGCCGATCGCGAGCGGCAGGACGACCTGCAGACACTGCACGGTGCGCAGGGTGCCGGCCCGGGCTCCGATGAGAGCGAGGGCGGTGACCTGGGACCGGCGTTCCACGGCCCGGTCGGTGACCGACACCAGGAACGCGGCGACGCCGATGACCAGACCCATCACCATGCCCAGCAACAGGAGCGTCTTGATCACCGTGAGCTGCTGCAGGGCCTCGACGTTGACGCCCGTGGGATCCACGTCGGCCGTCGGTGCGATGGCCCCGATCCCGTCCAGGACCGAGCGCACAGTCGCCGGGTCGGAGGAGGAGGCGAGGACGAGAGTGGCGGACACCGGGACGGCGCCGGGCGGCAGCTTGCCGGGCGGGACGAGAATGCCGGTACCCGGCAGGTTCGTCACCCCCTGACCCGCGAACAGCACGGTGTCCTTCGGTACCGGGATGCGCAGCGTCGTGCGCCTGCCGTCCTTCTTCAGCGTGTAGGTGGAGGCCTTGAAGGGCTCGTCCCCGGTGTTCGGGTCCGACAGGCGCATCACCTTGCCGTCCACACAGCCCTCCACCCGCCGGGTCAGCGCGGTGAGCTGGGCGCAGGTGGCGACCAGGGCGGTGGCCTGGTCGTCGTCGGTGTCGCTCTGCAGATCGTTGTCGAAGTCCATGACGACGGTGGCCACGTCCACGCCGGGAATCTCGCGCAGCCGCTGCTGCTGGTCCGGGCTCAACCGGGACAGCTGCAAGCCGTATTCCTGGGTCGGTGAGGAACTGCGCGAGACCTGGCTCAGCTCGACCAGGACTCCCTGGGCGAGGGACGCCGAGAAGACCAGCAGCACCAGGCCGGTGACCACGCGCATCGCGCTGCCGGGCTCGACCTCGTTGCGCCGCATGGCCATGTTGAGGGCGAGATTGCCGGAGCGGGCGAGCCGCTTGGCCAGGAGGTACGACAGCAGCGGCAGCGTCAGGACCAGACCGAGCCCGGTCAGCAGCACACCGGCCGGCACCAGCAGGGCGTTGATGCCGGTGCTGCTCGCGGGACGGTCGGTCAGGCCGGTGGCGCTGAAGCCGACGACGATGCCCAGGCCGGTGACGAGCAGCAGCCCGCCCCAGACGCGCGGCGCCCTGGGGGCGGCGACCCGACGGGTCGCCAGCGGGTTCCGGGCCGCCGCGCGGGCGCTCGCCCGGCCGACGAACCAGGCCAGCAACGGGCAGCCGAGCAGGCAGATGGCCATCGTCTGCCCCGAGGCGGCGCCGTCGGCGGCGTACCACTTCAGGCCGGGCAGGCCCGTCCTGGCGACGATCTGGTTCAGCAGCCAGAACTCCGCGAGGCCGAGGGCCGCACCGAGCAGGGCGGCCACGACGGTCTCGGCGGCGTTGACCCGCTGGGTGCCCTTGGCGCTGAGGCCGAGCAGACGCAGCGCCGCGAGCCGTCGGTTGCGGCTGGCGGCGGACAGCTTGGCGCACACCGACAGGAAGACGCCGAGGGGCAGCAGGACCAGGGTGGCCAGGGTGAAGCGGAGGATCTCCAGGGTGGAGGGGTCGACGGCCCAGGTGGGCGGGTAGTTGCTGCCGAAGCTCTTCAACGCACGGGCGCCGTCGCCGAGTTGGGCACGGGTGGTGCCGACGTAGGCGTACAGCTCGTTGGGGTCGGCCAGGCCGGCGGCGCCGATCAGGCCCTTCTCCGTGCCGGGGAGCAGGCCCTTGAGGCCGGGCTCGCGCTGGAGCTGGTCGTGCAGGGCGGGGGAGACGTACACCTCGCCCGGGGTGGGCAGCTTGCTCAGGCCGGGCGGCGGCGCGGGGGTGTCCTGGGTGCCCAGGGCGATGAAGACCCGGCCGAACGGCCTGGAGCCGTGCGGGTCCCGGAACTCCTGCACCATGCTCCGCTGACCGGTCGGCTGACCTGCGTAGACCCGGGGGTCACGGGCGGCGGTCCGCCCGTCGTGGGCGTCGAGGATCGCCGGGATCGTGAGAACGAGGGCGAGGCAGCACACGCCGAGCGAGCCGCCCAGGGTCATCAGCAGAAAGCGGGCGCGGTTGCCCCGGCCGGAGCCGAACAGCAGCCGCAGACCGAGCAGGAACTCCCTCATCCCGCCGCTCCCATGGGGGCGAGCACGCCGTCGGCCATGGTGTAGCGGTTGTCGGCCTGTGCGGCCACCGTCTGATCGTGGGTCACCAGCAGCACGGCGGTGCCCTGCGAGCGGGCCAGGTCCAGGAACTCCTTCAGCACGGCAGAGGCGTTGGCACTGTCGAGGGCACCGGTCGGCTCGTCCGCGAACACGACAGCGGGCTTGTGCACCAGGGCGCGGGCGACGGCGACGCGCTGGCTCTGGCCGCCGGACACCTGGGAGGGCCGCCGCTCACGCAGCTCGCCGATCCCCAGCCGGTCGAGCACCTCGGCGGCGGCCTTGAGCGCGGGGCGCTTGCGCTGCCCGGCGAGCCGCAGCGGCAGGGCGGTGTTCTCCTCGATGGTCAGCTCGGGCAGCAACTCGCCGTACTGGAAGACGAACCCGAACCGCTCCCGGCGCAGGGCGCTGATCTCCTCGTCGTCCAGGTCGGCGAACGTCTGCCCGTCGAAACTGATCCGGCCCCGCGTCGGAGGCAGTACCCCTGCCAGGCAGTAGAGCAGCGACGACTTCCCGGAACCGCTGGCCCCGGTGATCGCCGCGACCTCGCCCCGGGCGAGTGCGAGATGGGCGTCGCGCACGGCCGGTGTGGAGCCGTAGGAGAGCTCGACACCGCTCGCGGAGAGGATGTGTGACGCGTCTGACGTACTGGTACTGATCGTGTCCCCCGGAGGCCGGAGGGCCCCGGCGGTCAGTCCGGGGCCCCAGGGTTGTTCTGTGACTGACGGTCGCCCGTCAGTCTCTCCTAGCGGTGGTAGCTCTTCGTCACCGAGCAGTTGTCCGGGTGCAGCGAACCCCGGTCACGGCAGGCCCGTATCGACGCGTCATCGGTGTGCAGAGCGGCACCGTCGTAGCTCAGCTTGTCCAGCCAGACGGTCTTCTTCTGCTTGCCGTCGAACCGGCCCCATCCGTATCCCTCGACGCGGACCTGCATGTAGACGTTGTGCCCGTCGCCGTGGTCGGCGTCCTTGAGGTTGCCCTTCCAGTGGAAGGCACCCTTGTTGGTGTGCGAAGGCTCGAACTTGTACTTGGCGTCCTTGAACTGGACACCCCCGCTGTTCAGTGTGGGGATGCCCTTCCATGAGGCACGAGCCTCGGCCGCACTGGTCGTCCCACCGCTTGCCGTAGCGAACGCTGTCCCCATGCCCGTCAGAAAGAGCCCAGTCGCGAGCACACCGACAGCCAGCTTTCGATTCACTTGTTTTCCTCCCGTTTTTCCCGGTGCCAGACCTTGATCACCGGGCGCTCGGAACGTTAACACCCGCTGGCCGAAAGGCGATCGACTTTTTGATCAAGAGCGCGCTGCCCAGGTAAGCATTCGCAAATGGCATGCACGCTCTTCACGGATATCGCACCAATCTGAGGGAACCCGAACCCCGTTTTTCGCATCCACGTCCCTCTTCGGATCTCCCCAGATCTCGATCTCGCAACGGAACTCGCGCAGACAGGGGTGACGCGCGTAGAAAATCTGTCATGCATAAGCCACCACACAAGTCACTGCGTATCGCGGCCGTCACCGCCGCCTGTGCCGTCGCCGGTGCCGCCCTCTACGGCGCCGGTGCCGCCACGGCCGGACAGACGACCGCGAACAGCACCCACGAGCCCTACAACATCGGGCTGCTGGTCAAGGACATCGACACCTACTACGGCACCTCGCTCGACGCGAACGGTGTCTACCAGGCGTCGAAGGACAGCCCCTACGCCAAGGACCTGGCGAAGATGGACAAGGCTGCCCGGAAGTACATAGACAAGGCGGCCCGCAAGGCGCTGCACAAGGGTGAGAAGCCCGCGGTCGTCTTCGACATCGACGACACGCTGCTGCTCAGCCTCGACTACGAGAAGAAGACCAACTACACGTTCAACGCGACCACCTGGGCCGAGTACGTGAACAAGGCCGACCGCCCGGCCGTGTTCGGCAGCCCGGAGCTGGTCCGGTACGCCGAGTCCAAGGGCGTCGAGGTCTTCTACAACTCGGGTCTGGCCGAGTCGCAGCGTTCCGCCGCCGTCGAGAACCTGAAGAAGGTCGGCGCCGATGTGAACCTCGACGCCGACCACATGTTCCTCAAGGACAAGGCGAACCCGCCGGCCTATCTGAGCGCCTGTGCCACGCCGGGCACCTGGAACTGCACGACCGTGCAGTACAAGTCCGGCACCCGGGGCCACATCGAGGACGACCTCGGATACGAGATCATCGCCAACTTCGGCGACCAGTACTCGGACCTGGAGGGCGGCCACGCCGAGCGGACGTACAAGCTGCCGAACCCGACGTACTTCGTCGGCTGAGCCTCACCGTCGTACGGGCCTGATGCCCTCCAGCGTCGGCACCACCGGCAGGATCGTGCCGTCGGCCGCGAACTTCATGCGGTCGACGGTCGTTTCGCGGTGCATGCCGTCGCTGCCCGGCTTTCCGGGGCCGTTCAGGGCGAAGCGGTGGTAGACGATGTACCAGTCGTCGGTGCCGGGGGTGTTGACCACCGAGTGGTGGCCGGTGCCGAGGATGCCGTACTCGGGGCGCTTCTGCAGGATCGTGCCCCGCTTGGTCCACGGGCCGAGCGGGGACGGGCCCGTCGCGTACGCCACGTGGTAGTTCTCGCTGCGGGTGTCGTCCTCGGACCACATGAAGTAGTACGTGCCCTTCCGCTTGATCACGAAGGATCCCTCACGGAAGTTGTCCGGGGTGATGTCCTTCACCTTCGACGCGTCGAACGACACCATGTCGTCGTTCAGGGGGACGACGTAACCGTGTCCGTTGCCCCAGTAGAGATACGACGTCCCGTCGTCGTCCGTGAACACCGCCGGGTCGATCATCTGCCCCTTCAGTGAGCCGCCCTTCGCCACCAGAGGCCTGCCCAGCGCGTCCTTGAACGGACCCGCCGGGGAGTCCGCCACCGCCACGCCGATCTGCTGCTCGGCGCAGAAGTAGAAGTAGTACTTGCCGTCGCGTTCGGCGATCGCCGGGGCCCAGGCGTTCTTGTCCGCCCACGTCACGTCGGGGCCGAGATCCAGGATGACTCCGTGGTCCTTCCAGTGGACCAGGTCCTTCGACGAGTACGCCTTGAACTTCGTCCCGCTCCAGCCCTGGAAGCCGTCCGTGGTCGGGTAGATCCAGTACTCGCCGTTCAGATAGTGCACGTCCGGGTCGGCGTTGAGGCCGGGCAGGACCGGGCTTCCGGTTCTCACCGCCTCGACCGTCCAGGTGCGTTTCGTACCGTCCTTGGCCGTCACCGTGTACGACTGCGGCTTGCGGAAGTCGCGCCGGGTGCCGGACCCGGGGGTGAGGGAAGCGCCCTCGCCCACCCACAGCTTCGGGGCCAGACGCGCCAGGTCCGCGTCCGGCCGCATCGGCAGGACCACCTTCGACGCGCTCTCCGTGACGGTCGCGTAGCCCTTCTGGTCCTTCGCCGTCGCGTCCACCACCGAGGCGGAGCTCGCGGGATACGCGGCCAGCAGCCGGTCGTACTCGGCCTGCGTCACCGGAATCACCGTGCCGTGGCGGGGGCTCGCGGGCAGTTGGTAGTCGGTGGACGGCGTCCACCTGCCCGAGTCGAGGTCGGTGGTCTCGAACGGGACGTAGCCGCGGCCGCCGTACTCGTCGATGAACAGGTACCACTTGTCCTCGGTGTTCGACTTGAACACCGTCGGGCCCTCACCGCGCTCCATCGCACCGCTGCCGATGCAGTCGGCCACGAAGTCGTACGAGGTGTCGGTCAGGCTCGTCGACTTCTCCGCGGTGATGAACTTCGAGCAGGGCGATCCGGAGCTCGGGTCCCGCTCGTCCTTGGTGTAGCGGTGGTAAGTGCCCTTGTGCTGCACGACCGTCGAGTCGATGACCGAGTAGCCCGGGTCGTTCCAGACCTTCGCCTCGCTGAAGGTGCGGAAGTCCTTCGTCGTCGCGTACAGCATCTTGTTGTACGTCGAGCCGGTGTGGTCGGGGTCGTCGGCCGCGTACAGCTTCGAGGCCCAGAAGACGACGAACTCGCCGAGGCTGTCGTCCCAGTACGCCTCCGGCGCCCAGGTGTTGCCCGCGTTGTCGGGGGAGACCCGCGCGAGGCGCCGGTCGGTCCAGTGGACCAGGTCGGTGGACTCCCAGACCATGATCGACTTGCTGCCGTGCCGCTGGACCTGGTCCCAGCTGCCGCTGCTGTTCTGGTACATCCGCAGATCCGTGGCGATCATGTAGAACCGGTCGCCCTCGGGGGAGCGGATCACGAAGGGGTCGCGCAGGCCCTTCTCCCCGGTCGTGGAGGTGAGCACCGGCTTCCCCGCGTTCAGCTCACGCCAGTGCAGCGGGTCGTTGCCGCGGCTGAGGGCGTAGCGGATCTGCTCGCCGTCGGCGGTGCCCTCGCCGGTGAAATAGGCGAAGAGATAGCCGGCGTACTTGGGCTGGTTCACGGGTGGTGCTCCTGGGTGGGCGGAACCGGGTGGGGCGCTGAGGAGGGCGAGAAGCAGCGAGAGACAGGCGACGAGGAGTATCCGTGGGCGCATATCGGTCCTGTGTGAGTGTGGGGGTTCGTGTTGGATGGTGTGCGCCTTCGGAGTCTCGCCAGCGGGAAACGGCACGTCAATCGGTGCGTGTGCGATCAGGGGCGGCGAAAGTTTCGGTTGGTTTCGGTGAGGCGTGGCAACCTTCGCGCCCTCGGTGGCGACCAGATGCCAGAAGCGGGCCGGGGCGGCCCCTCCGGCCCGCTTCGTCCCCATCGCCCAGGAAAGGAACGCCCCTGTGCTTCAGAGCACCGGACGCCACCGCAGGACACGCACCCTCTCCATCGCCGCCGCGGTGGCCGTCGCCGCGGGGGCGGGCGGCGTCTGTCTCGGCCTCTCGGACGGCGGTGCCGAAGCCGCCTCGACCACGGTCACCGTGTCCAGCACCGCCCAGCTGGAGTCGGCCGTCAAGAACGCCGCAGCCGGTACCACCATCCAGGTGCGCGGCGGCACCTACCAGCCGGCCGCCACCCTCAAGTCCACGGCGAACGGCACGAGTTCGGCCCGGATCACGCTCCAGGCGTACGGCAGCGAGAAGGTGCGGATCGACGGCTCCAAGCTGCCCGCCGGGTCCTGGCTCGCCGGGATCTACGGCGACTACTGGACCGTGCGGAACCTCACCTTCGTCAACTCCCCGGCCCAGGGCTTCGTCGCCACGTCGAGCGTCGGCGGTGTCTTCAAGAACCTGGTCACGGCCGACAACGGCGACTCCGGGTTCACGCTCCGCGGCGACGGCACGACCGGCAACCTCGTGCAGAACCTGGACAGTCACGGCAACCACGACCCCGCCGGGCACGGTCAGAACGCCGACGGGATCGCCGTGAAGTTCGGCTCCGGAACCGGCAACAGGATCACCGGGGCGCGTCTGTACAACAACTCGGACGACGGGATCGACCTCTGGCAGTTCTCCTCGCCGGTCACCGTCCAAGCTCGGTTCGTCGGCCGTTTCCTCGGCCAACGACTGGGACAGCGGTGTGGCGAGAGCGGCCTTCAGGTCGAAGGACGCCGCCACGGCGTACGGGGCGCGCAAGGCGGACGGTTCGCTGCCCGCGACGACCTTCCTGACGACCGGCTCCGCCACCATCGGCTCGACCATGAACTAGGACAGGCCCTACGGACGGCTCCCGGTCTTCCGTGCCAAGAAGAAACGCCCCGCCGGTCGTCACTGGCGGGGCGTTCTCCTTGCCGGCCCGAGGGGGGCTCCGGCCGGCGCCGCTGACCGAGGGGGGCTCAGGTCAGCAGGTCCGGACAGTCGAACGAGGTGGGGGTGTCCGTCTGCCGTGCATTACTAGGGACGTTGAACATGAACATGTGGTTGTTTCCCGGCGGGAACCACTCACTGGTAGGCGATGTCGGACGCCGAGAACTTGCAGGCCGTTCCGTCCGGTCCGCTGCCGAGCTCCTTCGGCTCCTTGCCGTTGCTGTTGCCCTCGAAGCGGGTGCAGGTCTTGATCTTCTTGCCGCTGTCGCCGTGGACACGGATCTTGCGCAGCGCTGCCGTGTCGCCGTAGTTGGAGTTGATGCCGACGATCGACTTGCCGGGCGCGGTGACGTGCACGTCGTTGATGGTGATCGTGCGCTTGAACTGGGTGGAGCAGTTGCCGCAGGAGCGCACCAGCTTGCCGAAGTTCTCCACCTGGAACTCGGAGACGACCAGCTTGCCCGCGCCGTTGAACTGGAGCACCTTGTCGTCGGCGTTTCTCGCGCCGCCGCCGTACACCGTGTACACCGCCGAGGACGACTTGCCCTTGAAGGTGGCGGCGTCCTCGCCGACGTCCAGCCACCACACGTTCTGCAGGGTGCAGGAGCCCTTGCAGTGGACGCCGTCCGCTGCCGGGGTGCCGATGACGACGTTCTTCAGGACCGCGCCGTCGGCCAGCTCGAAGATCGGGTCCTGGCCCTCCTCCTGGCCGCTCCCGCCCAGGTCACCGGTGCCGTAGAACTTCGCCATCCTGCCGTCGTAGGTGCCCGACACCGGGATCGTCCTGGACACCGGCTTGCTGCCGTTGGGCGTGGGCCAGGACGCGGCAGCACCGGCGGTGGACATGAGCGTCGTGGTGACGATCGCCGCACCTGTGATGCCGAGGGCGCAGGCTCCGGCGATCAGCGCCCGTCGCTTCGTGACCTTGCGGCGGTGGCTGACGCGCTGTTCGGCTCGTGCTGTCATTACCCAAATCCTTGCCTGGGGGATCCTTGCGACTCTTGGTCGCCCCCAGGTGAAGGAAGGGTTGCCGGGTCTTCCGGGTTTTCTTACGAATCCCCTGCGTCTGTACCGGAGTTGTCGTCGTGGCCCGCGAAGTCACCCGCCACGGACAGCTGTTCGCCGCCCGCCGTGGCCGTCATCGCATAGCGGTCGTTCCTGGCGTCCCGGCCGCCGCGCTCATGGTCGTACTGCCCCGCGAACACCCACTCGCCCTCGCGGACCGTACGGCCCTCCTTGAGTACCCAGGTGTAGACGACGAAGCCGTCCTTCTCCTCGACCGTCAGCGTGAAGTCGCCCTCCGGCAGCGAGCGCCAGGCTCCGGTGGAGGTGACCCCGCCGGTCTGCGCGACCTTCAGCTGCACGGTGAGCGCGGTGAGTCGCTCACTCGCCTTGAGGGTCAGGTTGCTCTGCGCCCAGAAGTCGTTGCTGTGCGGGTCCACCGAGCCGTCCGACCACAGGGGGCCGTCCTCCTTGCCCTCGGCGGTGGGCGGCAGAGGGTTCGCGGGCGGCTGCGACGGGGGCCCGGTCTTCTTGCCTGACTCCGGCGTGGGCTTCGGCTTCGGGCTCACCGGCGGGACCGGCGCACGGCTCGTCGCGTCGGGCGTCGGCGTGGGCGTCGGCGAGGTCGCCACCGTCTGCTGCGGGGTGTCCTCCTTCACGGCGGACGCCACCGCGTAACCGCCGACCGCGAGTACGCCGGCCACCGCGGCCGTCGCGGTCACCACCCGGAACCAGCCGTAGACGGGCGGACGGGTCGCCCGGTGGTCGGGGCGGGTCTGCTCGGCCATACCGCGCTCGACGCGGGCCAGGATCCGCGCGCGGTCGGGTTGGTGCGCCTCGGCCGCCTCGTGCAGCCGGGCGCGCAGTTCGTCGTGCACGTCCCGCCGCATCATCGGTTCCTTCCTCCGGCGTTCCCGGCGCGAGCCATGGCGGCCGCATGCACCTTGAGCGGAGCTCCCTGGGCCCCGAGCAGCCGCTGCAGCTCGGCCATCCCCTTGGAGGTCTGGCTCTTCACCGTACCGACCGAGACACCCAGTGCGAGCGCGGTGTCCTTCTCGGACAGGTCGAAGGCGTGCCGCAGCACCACACAGGCGCGTTTGCGGAACGGAAGTCTACGCAACGCCTCCTGGACGTCGACGACGCCCGCGACATCAGGGTTCTCGGTCTTCTCCTCGCGCTGCGACCAGAACAGGGCGATGCGCCGCCGCTCCCGGACCGCGCTGCGGATCTTCGTGCGGGCCAGATTGGCGACGACCCCGCGCGCGTACGCCACCGGATGGTCGGCCGCGCGCACCCGGTCCCAGCGGTGCCACAGCGCCAGCAACGCGTCCGCCGCCAGATCGTCGGCGGCGTCCGCCTCACCCGTCAGCAGATGGGCCAGGCGCGCCAGTTCGGCATAGTGCCGGTCGAAGAAGGCGTGGAACTCCACGGAGGCGGCGTCGTCGACGACCGTGCCCACGGATGACCCCTCCCAGCTGTGCGTGCCACGTGTATGACATGTGCTCATTCGGAGATCATCCGGACGAGATGCGGAAGCGTAGCAGTGATCGACTGCTTGGTTCGTACGAGGCTTCGAACAAGGTGTGGCAGGTCGTACGGTGAGCAGCCCTGATTCCGTAACACGGGGAAAACCTGAAACGGGTTCAACAGGGGAACAATCCAGCCAGCATCCGCACACCGATCAGTCAGGCAGCAAGGAGCGACCCGCCATGTCCGATTCCCAGAAGGTGACCGACCGGCCAAGTGCCGCACCGCCGGGTGTGAACAGCGTCGACAGGTTCTTCAAGATCTCCGAGCGGGGGTCCACCTTCACCCGTGAGATACGCGGCGGCTTCGCCACGTTCTTCACGATGGCCTACATCCTTGTCCTGAATCCCATCATCCTCGGGAGCGCGAAGGACAAGTTCGGCGACCAGTTGGATGCCGTCCAGCTCACCACCGCCACCGCTCTGGTGGCCGCGGTCATGACGATCATCATGGGCGTCGGCGGCAACCTGCCGCTCGCACTCGCCGCGGGCCTCGGTCTGAACGCCGTCGTCGCCTTCCAGATCGCCCCGCTGATGGCCTGGGACGACGCGATGGGGCTGGTCGTCCTCGAAGGCCTGCTGATCTGTGCGCTCGTGGTCACCGGTCTGCGCGAGGCCGTGATGCATGCCATCCCGCAACCGCTGAAGCAGGCGATCAGTGTCGGTATCGGCCTGTTCATCGCCTTCATCGGCTTTGTCGACGCCGGATTCGTCAGCCGGATCCCGGACGCCGCGAACACCACCGTGCCGGTTCAGCTGGGCGGCACCGGTCAGCTCGCCGGGTGGCCGATGCTCGTGTTCTGTCTCGGAGTTCTGCTGACGATCGCGCTGCTCGCCCGCAAGGTGAAGGGCGCGATCCTGATCAGCATCGTGACCATGACGGTCGTCGCGATGATCATCAACTCCGTCGCCGACATAAAGGCCTGGGGACTGACCACGCCGGCCTGGCCCGACCAGGTCGTCGACACCCCGGACTTCGGACTCATCGGAGACTTCAGTCTCTTCGGTGCGTTCGGTGAGACCACCGCCATCACCGTCGTCCTGCTGATCTTCACCCTGGTGCTGTCCGACTTCTTCGACACCATGGGCACGGTCGTCGGCATCAGCGCGGAGGCCGGCCTGCTGGACGAGCAGGGCAAGGTGCCGGGCCTCGGCCGGGTGCTGCTGATCGACGGCGCCGCGGCGGCCGCCGGCGGTGCGGCCTCGTCGTCCTCCGCGACCTCCTACATCGAGTCGGCGGCGGGCGTCGGCGAAGGCGCGCGCACAGGCTTCTCCAACCTGATCACCGGCGGCCTGTTCGGACTCGCCCTGTTCCTGACCCCGCTGCTCACGATCGTGCCGCTCCAGGCGGCCGCACCCGCCCTGGTCGCCGTCGGGTTCCTGATGATGACCCAGGTCAAGCACATCGACTGGGACAAGTACGAGATCGCCATCCCGGCCTTCCTGACGATCGCCGTCATGCCGTTCACCTACTCGATAACCAATGGCATCGGGGCGGGTTTCGTCGCGTACGTCGTCATCAAGGCGGTGCTCGGCAAGGCGAAGGAGATCCACTGGCTGATGTGGGGCACGTCGGTGCTGTTCCTGGTGTACTTCGCCATCAACCCGATCGAGCAGGTCCTGGGCGTGAAGTGAGGGACGCTGCGCGGCCAGTGCGCGTTTCGACGTGGCTGGTCGCGCCCGCGCGGCGGAGCCGCAAATCGATACCGCCCCGCGCCCCTTCGGGCGCGGGGCGGAGGGGCGCTACTTCAGCGCCGCCTCCATCACCGCCTTGGCCACCGGCGCCGCCAGGCCGTTACCGCTGACCTCCGACCGTGCCGCGTCCGACTGTTCGACCAGTACCGCCACGGCGACCTCCTTGCCGTCGGCCTTGCCGTACGACGTGAACCAGGCGTACGGCGTCTTGCTGTTCTTCTCGCCGTGCTGGGCCGTGCCCGTCTTGCCGCCCACCGTCGCGCCCGAGATCTGGGCGTTCGTGCCCGTGCCCTCCTCGACGACCGTCTGCATCGCCGACTGGAGCTGCTCGGCGGTGGACGAGCTGACGATCTCCTTGGTGTCGGCCCGGTCGTCGTAGTTCTCCAGCACATCCCCGCTGCTGTTGGTGATCTGCGACACCATGTGCGGTGAGACCAGCTTGCCGCCGTTGGCTATGGCAGCCGACACCATGGCCATCTGCAGCGGGGTCGCGGTGACGTCGAACTGGCCGATGCCGGACAGGGCCGTCTGCGCCTTGTCCATGCCGGAGGGGTACACGCTGGTGTACGCCCGCACCGGCACGTCCTGCGACTCGTCGTTGAAGCCGAACTTCTCGGCCGTCGCCCGTACCTTGTCCTGGCCCAGGTCGACGGCCATCTTGCCGAAGACGTTGTTGCAGGAGTACTGCAGCGCGACCCGGATCGAGGCGTTCTCACAGGGGGCGGACGGGTTCTCGTTCGTCAGCCGGCTGCTCGACTGGGGCAGGTCGTAGGGGTTCGGGCTGACCGTCTTGTCGTCCACCGACTTGTACAGCCCGTCCTCCAGCGCGGCCGCCGCGACGACCAGCTTGAACGTCGAACCCGGCGGCAGCGGCTGGCGCAGCGCGCGGTTCGTCATCGGCTTGTCGGAGTCCTTGGTCAGCTGCGTCCAGGCGTCCGAGTCGCCCGTGGTGATCCGCGACGGGTCGTACGACGGAGTGGAGACGGTCGCCAGGATCTTCCCGGTGCCGGGGTCGATCGCGACGGCGGCGCCCTTCTTGTCGCCGAGCGCGTCGTACGCGGCCTTCTGCACGTCCGGGTCGATCGTCGTGATCACGTTGCCGGGGGCCGACCGCTTGTTGGTGACCGTGTCCAGCACGCTCTTCAGACGGTTGTCGGTGCCGTCCAGCAGATCGCGGTAGACGCCCTCCAGCTGCGTGGCGCCGTACGCCTGTGAGCTGTAGCCGGTGACCGCCGCGTACAGCGAGCCGTCCGTGTACGTCCGCTTGTACGCGAGGTCGCCGTTCTTGGTGCGCGCCGAGCCGGTGACCGACTTGCCGCCCACGACGATGTTGCCGAGCGGCTCGCTGTACAGCGCGATCGTGTTCCGCCGGTTGTCCTTGTCGTCCGCGAGTGCCTGGCCGTCGTAGAACTGCACCCATGTCGCCCTGACCAGCAGAGCGAACACCAGCAGCAGCACGAAGACGGACACCCGCCTGATCGTCTTGTTCATCCCACCCGAGGAGACGAGCGGGATGAGGGCAATCGTTCCCTTGCGCCCCGTTTTCTCATCGACTGTTCATGAAGCCCGCCTCGTACGCGGCGATCACCGCCTGGGTGCGGTCCCGGGTGCCGGTCTTCGCCAGGACCGCCGCCACATGCGACTTCACGGTGGCCGGACCGACCTCCATGCGCCGGGCGATCTCCGCGTTGGTCAGACCCCGCGCCATCAGCCTCAGCACCTCGCTCTCACGTCCCGTGAGCCGCGCCACCCAGGGTGGCGGTGCCGGGTACGCGCGCGCGTGCTCGGCGGCGAGGTTCCGGACGGCCGACGGGAACAGCAGGGTGTCGGAGCGCGCGACCAGCCGTACCGCCTGCACGAGCGCGTCGGCGTCCGCCCGCTTCAGCAGGAACCCGGCGGCTCCGGCGCGCAGGGCGTCGTAGACATAGGAGTCGTTCTCGAAGGTCGTGACGACGACGATGCGGGGCGGATCGTCGAGCGTGCCGAGGATCTGCTCGGTGGCCCGGATACCGTCGATCTCGGGCATCCGGACGTCCATGAGGACGACATCCGGGCGCCGGTCCCGTACGACGGTCACGGCCTCGGCGCCGGTGGCCGCCTCGCCGACCACCTCCATGTCCGGCTCGGCGGAGAGGATGGCGCGCAGGGCGCTGCGCACCATGCGTTCGTCGTCGGCGAGGACGATCCGGATCGTCATGCGGGTCCCTTCAGGGGCAGTCGTACATGCAGCCGCCACATCCCCGGTGCGGGGCCGGCCTCCGTCGTCCCGCCCAGCAGTCGGGCCCGGTCGGCGATGCCGCGCAGGCCGTGGCCGCCGCCGGGGCGACAGACGGGGGCGTGGTCCAGCGGGTTCTCCACGGTGATCGCCAGCTGCCCGTCGGCGGCCTCGATCCGCAGGGTCACCGTCACCCGCTCACCGGCGTGCCTCAGGGCGTTGCTCAGCCCCTCCTGCACGATGCGGTAGGCCTCGCGGGACAGCACCGGCGGCAGCGCCTCGGGGTCGATGCCCACCGTGGCCGTCACCCGTGTCCCGCCCGCCCGGGTGCGGCGCAGGAGACAGTCGAGGTCGCCGCCGAGGGTGGGCGCCGGGGCCGTACCGGGAGCGTCGCCGTCCCTCAACACGCCGAGCACGGCGTCGAGTTCACCGACCGTGCGCCGGGTCGTGTCCTCGATCGCGGCGAGGGCCTCGCGCACGAACTCCGGGTCGGTGTCGAGGACTCGGCGGGCCGCGCTCGCCTGGAGGGTGACGGCGCTGAGGGCGTGGCCCACGGAGTCGTGCAGCTCGCGCGCGAGCCGGTTGCGCACGGCGAGGTCGGCGGCGCGCGCCTCGGCCGCCGCGAGCCGGTCCTCCGGCGCGGGCCCGAGCAGCGCGGGCGCCCAGCGGGCGAGGAGCGTGCCGGCGGCCGCCGCGCAGCAGGCGAGCGCCAGCAGCGTCGCCACCCCCGCGAGCGGCGCCAGCGCCAGCACCCACGTGTGGTCGAGGGCTTCGGGGAGTTCGACGAACTCCGCACCGCCCAGCCACACGATCAGCGGCAGCGCGGCCAGGAACCCGGCGAACGGCGGCACCGCCAGCGACATCCCGGAGATGATCCCGCCGAACCCGAGATGCAGCGTGAACCAGGCCGCCGTACGCCCCTTCGCGGCCCGCGTCCGTGCGGGGCCGTGGGCGAGCAGCCCCGCGTCGACCCCGCACAGCGACCGCACCGCACCCGCCTCCAGGGACCGGGTCAGCGGGAACAGGGCGGCGGTGACGGCGGCCAGGGGCAACCCGACGGCGAAGGAGAGGAGTTGCAGGGGCAGGTCGTTGAAGACATACCGGGAGTCGGTGGCGGGCCCGACGACGAGCTGGCCGACGAAGACGTAGGGCATGGCGAGCGCGCCGCCGAGGATCAGATGGATCCAGCGCCGCCGCGCCCGCCGCCCGAACAGGAGCCGGAGATGTCCGCTCACGTCGACCGCTTCACCGCGGACCGCTCCGCCAGGAAGTAGGCGCCGACGGTGGCGACGAGGATGCCGACGATCATCTGGCCAGCGTAGGTCAGGCTCATCAGCGGTGTGGCCCGGTCGGCGATGTCGTCCGGGCCGCCCAGGGAGGCCAGCGACAGCCAGCCGCCCCAGCAGGTGACGGCACCCGAGCCGACCCAGGCCAGGGCGAGCGGTACCTTCACGGGCAGGGCGCGGCCCAGGCGGAAGGCGAGCATGCAGCCACCGGTGACGGCGGCGAGGAGGAAGAGGGCGTACACGGTCTCCAGGGCGTAGAAGTCACCGGTCCGTTCCGACACCCGCCCCTCGCTCAGCCCCGCCGTCGCCCCGCAGGCCCACAGCACGTGCACGGTGAGCGGGAACAGCGCCAGGATCCCCGCGGCCACCGCGCTCACCCGCTGGGCGGCCCCGATGACACCGACCGGCAACTCCCACACCAGCCCCCGCCACAGGTGTCCCCAGCGGTCCCGGGCATAGAGCGCGAACAGTGCCCCCAGGGAGATCCCCTGAGCGATGAACCCGCTGTACACGACCCCGAACACCCATTCGTCCAGGAAGGCTTCACCGCCCGCGCTCGTCCGCGTGCTGCCCCCGAAGGCCCGCACCACGAGCTGCAGCGGAAACCCGGCCATGATCGGAGTGAGCAGCCCGGTGGCGACCCACACCGGGAACGCGAGCAGCCACGCGGGCACCCTGAGCCCCCAGGGCCTGGTCAGCACCAGCGCGAGCACGATCACGGCACTGTCCAGCAGCACGGAGACGCTGTTGACCACCGCCATGGAGACCCGGTGGTCCAGCAGTCCGCTGTCCTCGGGAATCCCGACGTGGCTCCCGGCGACCCAGGCGATCTTGAGCGAGAGATACGGCACGCACGAGACGATGGCGACGGCCCGCAGCGCGCGGCGGGTCCGGCTGGGACTCGGGGTGTGCAGGACCGGGGCGGGGGCGAGTGACTGCGTCATGCGTCCACGCTCCCGCGAGCACCCCGACCAGCACGTCCTGCACACCGACGATCCGTCTCCGCCGCACGGGGGAGACGGGATCCTTCAGAGGCGGCGCGTCGCCAGCGTCAGCCGGTCCCGGGCGTCGAACAGGGCGTCCTTCACCATCTGTTCGTGGGCGGGCGTCAGCCGGGCCACCGGCACCGAGCAGCTGATCGCGTCGCGGGCCGGGGTGCGGTACGGGATCGCGACGCCGAAGCAGCGCAGCCCGAGGGTGTTCTCCTCGCGGTCCACGGCGAAGCCCTGCTCGCGGACCTGGTGGAGCTCCTCGATGAGCTTCTCGCGGTCGGTGATCGTGTTCTCGGTCAGCGCGGGCAGCGTCTCCGGGAGCATCTTGCGGACCTGCTCGTCCGTGTAGGTGCTGAGCAGCGCCTTGCCGAGGGAGGTCGAGTGCGCGGGGAGGCGGCGGCCGACCCGGGTGAAGGGGCGCAGGTAGTGCTGGGACTGGCGGGTGGCGAGGTAGACCACGTTGGTGCCGTCCAGCCGCGCCAGGTGGATGGTCTCCGTCGTGTCGTCCGAGAGGCGGTCCAGGGTCGGGCGGGCCGCCGCGACCACCTCGTCGCCGTCGATGTACGACGTGCCGACCAGCAGCGCCCGGACGCCGATGCCGTACCGCGTGCCCGTCGCGTCCGTCTCCACCCAGCCCAGCTCGACCAGGGTGCGCAGCAGCATGTAGAGGCTGGACTTGGGGTATCCGACGGCCTCCTGGACCGACGCGAGGGAGTGCATGCCGGGGCGTCCGGCGAAGTATTCGAGCAGTTCAACCGTCCGTACCGCGGACTTGACCTGCGCCCCGCCGCCCGTCTCGCCAGCCGACATCGCCCTTGACCCCTTCGTTCGACGAGGACCTGAAGATATAGTCTCCGACAGCATATTCATCATCAGAGACAGCGTTCAGTATATCGAACGAGCCTGGTGGATGACCCCGTACTGCGGCAATACATGTGTGGAGGGACCCGCGGTGGCAGCAGCACCAGTCTGGAGTGTCGACCCCCGAACCGGGAAGCAGCGTGAACAGGTTGCGGTGGAGGCCACAGAACAGGAGGTGGACGCCGCCGTCCGCGCCGCGCACGACGCGCGCGGCTCCCTCGCCGACCGCACGGTCCGCGCGGCCTTCCTGCGCAGCGCCGCCGACCGGCTGCAGGCGGCCAAGGACCAGCTCGTCGAGGCCGCCGACGCCGAGACCGCGCTCGGCCCGGTCCGCCTCACCGGCGAACTCGCCCGCACCTGCTACCAGCTGAGGGCCTTCGCCGACATCGTCGACGAGGGCGCCTTCCTCGACGTCGTCATCAACCACCCCGACGACACCGCCACCCCGCCGATCCCGGACCTGCGCCGCTACAAGGTGCCCCTCGGCGTCGTCGCCGTCTACTCGGCGTCCAACTTCCCGTTCGCCTTCTCCGTCGCCGGCGGCGACACCGCCAGCGCGCTGGGCGCGGGCTGCCCCGTCGTCGTCAAGGCCCACCCCGACCATCCGGGCCTGTCGGAGCTGGTCGCCAAGGTGCTGCGTACGGCCGCCGCCGAGCACGGCATCCCCGAGGGCGTCATCGGCCTCGTCCACGGCTTCGAGGCCGGCATCGAGCTGATCAGGCACCCGCTGGTCACCGCGGCCGGCTTCACCGGTTCGATCCGGGGGGGCCGCGCCCTCTTCGACGCGGCGGCCGCGCGACCGGTGCCGATCCCGTTCCACGGCGAGCTGGGCTCCCTGAACCCCGTCGTGATCACCGAGGCCGCGGCGGCCGAGCGCGCCGAGGCCATCGGCACGGGGCTCGCGGGCTCGATGACGCTGGGCGTCGGCCAGTTCTGTGTGAAGCCGGGTCTGGTGCTGGTGCCGTCCGGCGCCGCGGGCGACGGCCTGGTCAAGTCGCTCACGGACGCCGTCAGCGACACCGAGGCCGGCGTCCTGCTCGACCACCGGATGCGGGACAACTTCATCGCCGGGGTCGCCGAGCGCACCGAGCTGCCGGAGGTCGAGTCGCCGGTGACGCCGGGCGCGGGCGGTGAGCACACGGTCAGCGCCGGGTTCCTGACGGTCGCGGCCGAGAAGCTGACGAGCGAGGGCGCGTACGACCTGCTCCTGGAGGAGTGCTTCGGCCCGGTGACGGTAGTCGTCCGCTACGACGACGACGCGCAGGCGCAGGCCGTCCTGTCCCGGCTCCCGGGCAACCTCACCGCGACCGTCCACCTGTCGGCCGAGGAGGCCGCCGGTGAGGGACGCGGCGCGGAGATCCTGGCGGAGCTGACGCCGCTGGCCGGGCGTGTGCTGGTCAACGGGTGGCCGACAGGTGTCGCCGTCGCGCCGGCCCAGCATCACGGAGGTCCGTACCCGGCGA
Organism: Streptomyces sp. HD; assembly: GCF_028369295.1. Lineage (GTDB taxonomy): Bacteria > Actinomycetota > Actinomycetes > Streptomycetales > Streptomycetaceae > Streptomyces. The sequence goes on along the minus strand of NZ_JAQMYP010000045.1, from coordinate 23,297 downwards.
CGACCTCGACGTCCACCTCCGTGGGCGGCACGGCGATCGAGCGCTGGATGCGGCCGGTCGCCTACCAGGGTGCGCCCGCGGCGCTGCTTCCCGCGGAGCTCCGGGACGACAACCCGCTGGGGCTGCCCCGCAGGTTCAACGGCGCGCTGGAGCGTTAGCCGCTCCGCTGGGAGTGCCGAGTCATGTCGTCGCTCGTCCGCGGCGCCGTCGTGGCTGGTCGCGCAGTTCCCCGCGCCCCTTGAGGGCGTTGCCGAACCGTATGTCGAGGCAGCTCGGTACCCTCTGGGGCGCGACGGAACCGTCAGTCCGCGTTCGACTCCAGGCCCGCGTCCCGGGCCAGGAGGGCCGCCTGGACTCTGTTGTCGCAGTCCAGCTTGGTCAGGAGGCGGCTGACGTACGTCTTCACGGTGGCCTCGCTCATGTGCAGTCGGGCACCCGCGTCCGCGTTGGACAGGCCCTCGCCCAGCAGGGCCAGCACGTCGCGTTCCCGTTCGGTCAGGCCGGCCAGGCGGCGGCGGGCCTCCTCACCGCGCGCGGTCGTGGCCGGGGAGGCGAGGGTGTCCACGACATGCCGGGTGGCGGCCGGGGAGAGGTAGGCGTTGCCGGCCGCCGCCGCACGGACCGCGTGGATCAGCTCCTGCGGCGCGGAGTCCTTCAGCAGGAAGCCGGCGCCGCCGTGGCCGAGCGCCCGCAGGACGTTGTCGCGCTCGCCGAACGTGGTCAGGATCAGCACACGTACCCTCGGCGCGGCCCTGACCATCTCGGCCAGCGCGGTCAGCCCGTCCATCACCGGCATCTGGATGTCCAGCAGGGCCACGTCCACCGCGGTGCTCCGGGCGGTCTCCACCGCCTCCCGGCCGTCCGCCGCCTCGGCCACGACGTCGATGTCGTCGGCCGAGGTGAGGATCATCCTGATGCCGGCCCTGATGAGCGGCTCGTCGTCGGCGACGAGGACCCGGATCACGCGGCCTCCTGCGCGGGTTCGGTGTGACGGACGGATGGCAAAGCCCCGCCATCATGCCCGATCCGGTCACCCGTGCGACCTCGTCGTCGCCCTTCAGAGCTCGTCCTTGTAGGACTCCTTCGCGACCAGCTTCCCGTCGCGGAAGCAGAACCGGTAGACGATGTCGTCGTCGACGTCCAGGTAGTGACGGCACGTCGCACCCTCGGGCAGCGGCGGGCCCTGCTTCTCCTGGCCCTCGGTGAGCAGGGAACTGCCCTCCGGCAGCTTGGCCTTCACGTCCTTCTCGGCGTCGCCGACCTTCGCGGACTTGTACACGCTCGCCGGTATCGTGCCGCTCTCCACCTCGTCGAACAGTGCCGTCAGTCCCCAGGCCCCGAGGCCGAGAACGCCCAGGACCAGGACGGCGGAGGTGACGGCACAGCCGAGGGCGACCTTCTTCTTGCTGCTCATGATGGTGGCGAACTCCCCTTGCGGATCGAAACGGTCGATGACCGCTCCACCGTCGCCCGCCGCGCCCCCGCCGAGCTGCCCTCCAAAGTCGTCGTCGGGGGCGACGGAGGTCGCGCCGTGCGGCCGGGTCCGCGACGCGTCACCGCCGTAGGGCAGCACACCGGCGAGGCGCCACCCCCCGTCGGGGGTGGCGCCCGTGTGGACCATGCCGCCGACCAGCCGGGCCCTCTCCCGCAGTCCCGCCAGGCCCTGACCGCCGCTGATCGCGGGCGCGGTCGCCGGAGCCCCGGCCGGCACGGGCCCGTTGGCCACCTCGACCACCAGGCTGTCCGGTTCATAGCGCAGCGCCACGGTGATCGGGGCGCCCGGCGCGTGCTTGTGTGCGTTGGTCAGGCCCTCCTGGGCGATGCGGTACGCCGTGTGGTCGGCGGCGGGTGCGAGCGGCCGTACGGTGCCCGAGCGGTGCAGTTCCACGGCTGCGCCCGCGGCCAGCGATGCCTCGACGAGACCGTCGACGGCAGCCGCCGCGCGGGCCGTCGGGGGCCCGGCGTCGGCCTGGTCCGGCCGCTGCCCGGCGGGTTCGCCGACGTCGTCCCGCAGGATGCCCACCGCCTCGCGCAGCTCCTGCATCGCCGACCTGGAGGCCTCCCGGAGGATGCCCACCCCTTCCCGCTGGCGGTCGCCCAGCTCCGGGTCCACTTCCAGCGCCCCGGCGTGCACGGAGATCAGGGCGAGCTGGTGGCCCACGCTGTCGTGCATGTCCTGGGCGATGCGCTGCCGTTCCAGGAGCCGCGCCTGGCGCGCCACCATCGTCTGCTCGCGCACCAGTTGGGCGTTGTGCCGCCGCAGGGCGTCGAGCAACGCGTGGCGCTGGGCGCGGTACCGGGAGGCGAGGCCCGGCACGACCGCCACCGCCACGAACGCGCCCGCGGCCAGCACGGTGGTCGCGAGCAGCGACAGCTCGCTCTTCTCCTCGACCGCTTCGCGCATGGTGAGGGCGACGTTCAGCACGAACCCGGCGGTGTACGCGGCCAGCGCCCGCCCGGGTCGCGTGATGCGGCTGCCCGCCGACCAGCTCGCGTAGATGAGCAGCGGTGTCACGCCGGCCACCCCACCGGCCAGGGCCGACGAGATGATCAGCACTGTCGCCGGCAGCGAACGACGGGCCAGTGACAGCACGGCGACCGCCAGGGCCACGGCACCGGCCCACGCCCCGAACAAGGCCACCCCGCCGAACAGACCGGCGAGCCCGGCCAGCACGAGGGCGAGCGCCGCCTCCCCCGCGATCCGCTTGCGGCTCCACGGTGAGGCGGCGGCGAGCCGGGCCCGGAGCGGCAGGTCGGCAAGCGGTGCATGGGCTGCGTCCATGCGCAAACTGTTGGCTGCGTCCACGCGCAGACGATAGACACCGGCCGCCGGGCACCCGCATCCGCCCTTCGGTGCGGTCGCGAACGACGAAAGTCGACACCGATTCCGGACGCCTTCCGGTCCCGCCGACCGGGACCACCCCTCGGGCCCCGTCGCCGGGCATCGCCTGGAAGAATCCAGGCATGGACGTGGAACTTCCCGAACTGCCCTTCCCTCTCCGTACCTACGGTCCCGACGGGCACTGGCTCTACGAGGACGGCATCCTCTCCGGATGGGCCGGGCCCCGGCAGGACCGGTTCGTGCCGCCCACCGGGGAGGCTCTGGACCCCGCCTCCGACGCCCCGCGTCTGCTCGGTTCGCCCGAGGGGGACTTCCAGCTGATCGCCCGGGTCACCGTCGGGTTCGCCGCCGCCTTCGACGCCGGGGTGCTCTACGTCCATGTCGGGGAGCGGGCCTGGGCCAAGCTGTGTCTGGAGTACTCGCCGGATGTGCCGACCGTGTGCACGGTGGTCACCCGTGGGCACTCCGACGACGCCAACTCCTTCAGCGTCGAGGGCAGTTCGGTCTGGCTGCGGGTGAGTCGGACCGGGCGGGCCTTCGCCTTCCACGCCTCCCGGGACGGCGAGCACTGGACCTTCGTCCGCCTCTTCACACTGGGGGAGGAGAAGGAGGCGGACGCCGCCCTCGTCGGGTTCATGACGCAGTCGCCGATGGGGGAGGGCTGCGTCGTGACGTACGACCACCTGGAGTTCAGGCCGAACTGGCCGAAGGACCTGCGAGACGGAAGCTGAGCAGACCCGTCACCGCGAGCAGGGCCGCGCTGACGATCACGCTCACCCGCATCCCCGCCACGAAGCCGTCGGAGATCAGCGTCCCGAACACGGCGATGCCCAGCGCCCCCGCCGTCTGCCGCGCCGCGTTGAGCACGCCGGCCGCAAGGCCCGCTCGCTCGGCGGGCACGGCCTCCAGCATGGCCGCGGTCAGCGGCGGCACCGTCAGCGCGCAGCCCAGCGCCATCGGGACGAGGAGCAGGGCCACCAGGACCGCAGGCGTGCCGCTGTCGACGTACAGCGTCATGAGCAGTCCTACGACGGCCAGGCCCTGCCCCACCAGCATGGGCAGCCGGGGACCGTGGCGGCCGGCGAGCTTGCCCGCCACCACGTTCGTCACCGCGATCAGGCCCGTCATCGGCAGGAACATCAGGCCGGCCTGGAGCGCGGAACGGTGCTGGACCTGCTGGAAGAAGAGCGAGAAGACGAACACCAGGCCGTAGAAGGCCACGCTGACCGCCGCTCCCGCGGCCACCGCCACCGCGACGGTCCGGTTGCGGAACAGGCCGAGCGGGACGACCGGGTGAGACTGCCGTGCCTCGATCCGGACGAACACGACCGCGGCCACCACGGCCACCGCCAGCGCCGCCCAGCCCTCCGCCCCGCCTTCGATCACCGCGAACGTCAGTGCCGTGAGGGCCACCACCGCCGTCACCTGGCCGGGCAGGTCCAGCGGTGCCGGGCGGCGACGCGAGCGCGGGGCCCGGACCAGCAGCGCGAGGATCAGGGCACCGACCGGAAGGTTGACGAAGAAGATCCAGCGCCAGTCCCAGGCCGTCGTCAGCGCACCGCCCACCACCGGACCCAGCGCCACCGCCGCCGAACCGCCCGCCGCCCACCCGGCCACCGCCCGTGCCCGCCGCGCCGGGTCGGCGTACGCCTGCCGCACCAGCGCCAGCGAGGCGGGCAGCACGACCGCCGCCGCCATGCCCTGCACCACCCGCGCGCCGATCAGCGCGGGCAGATTCGGCGCCAGTCCGCAGGCCGCCGAGGCCAGCGTGAAGACGGCCGCACCGAGCCCGAACGCCCGGCTCGCACCCGCCCGGTCCGAGAACGCCCCGGTCGACAGCATCAGCGCGGCGAAGGCCAGCGTGTAGGCGTCCACCACCCACTGGAGGCCGGACATCCCGCCGCCGAGGGACGAACCGATCGCGGGCAGCGCCACGTTCACGATGGACGCGTCGAGGCAGACCAGCGCGAAGCCGAGGAGACCGGCGGTGAGGGTGAGGGCGGCGGAGGACCTCCTGGGTCCCGACTCCCCCTGTGTGGTGGCGAGTTCGTCGCCCTTGAGGGTCTGGTTCGTTGACATGCCCTCCATGCTGATGATCCGCGCCGTCGTACAGTAGTGGCCGGAATGCCATGCACCCGGAGGTTCTGGCCATGCCCCAGCCGCACGCCCCGCACCGCATCGCCGTCGTCGCGCCGTCGCCCGTGTCGATGTTCAACCTCGCCATCCCGGAGATGCTGTTCGGCAAGGTCGAGGTCGACGGTCGGCCCGGCTACGAGGTGGTCATCTGCGCGGCCGAGCCGGGCCCGGTGCCCACCAGCGGCGGGCTCGACCTGTATGTACGGCACGGACTCGACGCGGTACGGGAGGCCGACACCGTGCTCGTCGCCGGCACCGGTCAGCCCTTCGAGCCGGAGGCGCGGATCGTGACCGCGGTGCGCGAGGCGGCCGCCGACGGCAAGCGGATCGCCTCCCTGTGCACGGGCGCCTTCCAACTCGCCGAGGCGGGCCTGCTGCACGGACGCCGGGCCACCACGTACTGGGCCCACGCCGAGGAGCTGCGCCGCCGCTACCCGCACGTCGACCTGCGCGGAGACGTGCTCTACGTCCAGGACGGCCCCTACGTCACCTCCTCCGGCTACGCCGCCGGCATCGACCTGTGCCTGCACGTCATCCGCACCGACTACGGCGCCGCCGTCGCCAACGAGGTCGCCCGCCGCGCCCTCGTCGCACCCGTACGGCCCGGCGGCCAGACCCAGTTCACCCAGACCCCGCTGCCGCCCGAGCGCGGCAACGCCTGTGCCGACACCCGCGGCTGGGCCATGCGCAACCTCGACAAGCCGCTCACTCTCACCGACCTGGCCCGGCACGCAGGCGTCAGCGTCCGCACCCTCACCCGCCGCTTCCACGCCGAGAGCGGGGTGAGCCCGCTGCAGTGGCTGCTGCACCAGCGCATCGAGCGCGCCAAGGAACTCCTGGAGACCACCGCCCTGCCCATGGACCAGGTGGCCCGCGCCTGCGGTCTGGGCACCGCCGACTCGCTGCGGGGGCATCTGGTGCGCCGTACGGGACTGACGCCGAGCGGTTATCGGGCGCAGTTCAGCCGGCTCGGAACCGCCGCGTCCGGGGTCACGTCCAACGTTGCATGATCAGTGACAGAGAGACCGCGATCCGGGTGATCCGTACCGTGCTGCCCGTCGAGGCGGAGACGGTCGCCGCCCTGCACGCACGCGCCCGGGCGACGTACTACCCGGACGGGATCCCGGACGACGGCACCGACTGGCTCGCCGTCTGGCAGGGCGCCATCGCGCGGCCGGACGGGCATGTGCGGTGCGTGGTGGAGAAGGGCCGGATCATCGGCCTCGCGTCCTTCCGCACCCCCGAGGGTGCCCCCGCCGACCTGGTCAAGCTGTTCCAGTTCCATGTCGATCCCGACCACTGGGGCCGAGGCGTCGGTGCGGCCCTGCACGCCGCCTGCGTGGAGGAGTGGCGGGCCGACGGCAAGCGGACGGCCGTGCTCGACGTGCACGTGGACAACCGGCGTGCGCAGACCTTCTACGCCGGCCGGGGCTGGCGTCCGGACCCGGAGAACCCGCCCGCCGAGGGCGACCACCATCTCTTCCTGCGCTTCTCCGTGACCGGGGAATGAACCGGGCTGCTTGAACGTTCACCCACTAACCGGAGGGAGTCTCCGTACCCGTACGACTGGGAGAGAGCCGAAGACATGCGCGTCGAGATCTGGAGCGACATCGCCTGCCCCTGGTGCTATGTGGGCAAGGCCCGCTTCGAGAAGGCGCTGCAGGCCTTCCCGCACCGCGACCAGGTCGAGGTGGTGCACCGCTCGTTCGAGCTGGACCCCGGACGCGACAAGGCCGACACCGGCCCGGTCATCCCCATGATCGCCAAGAAGTACGGCATCAGCGAGGCGCAGGCCGAGGCCGCCGAGGACAACCTGGGTGTGCAGGCCGCCGCCGAGGGCCTGGAGTACCGCACCCGGGACCGCGACCACGGCAACACCTTCGACATGCACCGCCTGCTGCACCTCGCCAAGGAGCACGGCCGGCAGGACGAGCTGATCCAGATCCTCTACCGGGCGAACTTCGCCGAGGAGCGGTCCGTGTTCGCCGAGGGCGACGAGCGGCTCGTGGAGCTGGCCGTCGAGGCCGGGCTCGACGCCGACGACGTCCGGGGGGTCCTCGCCGACCCGACCGCCTACGCCGACGACGTCCGTGCCGACGAGCGCGAGGCCGCCCGGCTCGGGGCCAACGGCGTGCCCTTCTTCGTCCTGGACCGCACGTACGGCGTCTCCGGCGCCCAGCCCGCCGAGGTCTTCGAACAGGCGCTGACGCAGGCGTGGGGCGAGCGCTCGCCGCTCCGGCTCATCGACCAGGGAGGCCATAGTGACGCCGACGCGTGCGGTCCCGACGGGTGCGCGGTGCCGCAGCGCTGAGTGAACCCGCAGGTCGGCGCCGATCTATAAGCATCACTTAGCGATCGCACGCAAAAAATCGCAATGGACTGATAGGTGTTCAGGGCCCAGAGTGGAGCCATGGAGACCTTCGAGAGCCTCGTCCGCGCCGAGTTCGCCCCGAAGAACGTCTATCTCAACACCGCGAGCAGCGGACTGCTGCCGGCCCGCACCGTCGCCGCCCTCGAACGGGCCGTGCGGATGCGGGCCGAGGGCACCCCGCTCGGCCCGCTCTACGAGAACGTGGAGACCGTCCGCGCCTCCTTCGCCCGGCTGGTGGGCGTGCCCGTCGAGCGGGTCGCGTCCGGAGCCTCGGTCGCCGAGTACGGCGGGCTGATCGCCGCGTCGCTGCCCGCCGGCGCCGAAGTCCTCACCGCCGAGGCCGACTTCGCCTCCCTGGTGAACCCCTTCCACATGCGCGGCGACCTCAAGGTCCGCGCCGTCCCGCTGGAACGCCTCGCCGAGTCCGTCCGCCCGGACACCGCGCTCGTCGCCGTCAGCGCCGCCCAGTCCGCCGACGGACGGATCGCCGATCTGCCCGCCGTGCGCGCCGCCGCCCTGGAGCACGGGGCCCGCACCTACCTCGACGCCTCCCAGGCGGCCGGCTGGCTGCCGCTGGACGCGGGCGCGTACGACTACGTCGCCGCCGTCGGCTTCAAGTGGCTCATGGGCCCGCACGGGGCCGCCTTCTGCGTCGTCCCCGAGGACTTCGGCGGACTGACACCGCTGCTCGCCGGCTGGGTCTCCGGCGAGCTCCCCTGGGACAGCTGCTACGGCCCCGTCGAGAACCTCGCCCACTCCGCCCGGCGCTTCGACATCAGCCCCGCCCTGTTCACCCACGCCGGACTGCGCACCTCCCTGGAACTGATCGAGGAACTCGGCGCGAGCGCCATCCACGCCCACGACCTCGCCCTCGCCGACCGCTTCCGCGCGGGCCTCGCCACCCTCGGCCACGAACCCGTGCCCTCACCCGGTTCGGCCATCGTCTCCGTGCCAGGCCTCGGCGACCGCCAGCCCGAGCTGAGCGCTGCCGGAATCGAGGTCTCCGACCGGGCGGGCAACCTGCGCGCGGCCTTCCACCTCTACAACACCCCCGAGGATGTCGATCGGCTCCTGGACGCCCTGTCTCCGTGAACCACTGGCGCCCACCCGCCGGGGGCGCTAGGAAGGGCGTCAGGGGTGGTGGTGCCGGTGGAGTCCACGGGCGATGTGTCCGTCGAGCCGACTGCCGACGCGGAGGTGCACCGGCGGCTGGTGTACGGCGACGAGAGCGCGCTGGCCGAGGTGTACGGGGCGTACGGCGGGCTGGTACGGCGGGTCGCCGTGCGGGTCACCCGGTCCCCGGCCGCCGCCGAGGACGTCGCGCAGGAGGTCTTCGCCCAGCTCTGGAGCAGGCCGTACGCCTTCGATCCGCGCCGAGGCTCGCTGCGCACCTGGCTGTCCGTGCTCGCCCACCGGCGGGCCGTGGACTGGGTCCGCAGCGAGGCCCGGCACCGCAAGCACGCCGGCGCCGACGACTCCACGCTCCAGGCCATCCCCGACGCCGGACCCGGCCCCGACGAGACGGTCGTCGACCGGGAACGCTCCCTCCTGCTGCACTCCGCCCTCGCCGAACTCCCGCAACCCCAACGGGAGGTCGTCCACCTCGCCTACTTCGCGGGCCGCACCTACCGGCAGGCCGCCGTCGAGCTGGGGATCCCCGAGGGCACCGCCAAGACCCGGCTGCGCACCGCCCTGCGCTCCTTGGCGGAAACTTTGGCCGACCCACCGGATCCCGCGCTCGAAAGGGGCGCATGATGGCGGGAAGGGGTACTCGCAGGGAAGACGAGAGGAGTACCCGGAGCGAACGCGCGAACGCGCGACGGGTCCTCGCGGGGAACCGGCACGGGGAGGAGGCGGGCGATGACCGACGAGCACGAGGCCGTACGTGACCTGCTGGCCGCCTGGGCCTTCGGCGCCCTCGACCCGGCCGAGGAGGTGACGGTCCGGCCGCACCTGGCCGCGTGCGGAAGCTGCGCGGCGGAGGCGGCACGACTGCGGGAGACCGTACGGCTGCTGGACGGGCCGCCGCCGGGGGCTCCCGCGGGGCGGAACAACGGCGTGCTGTCCCTCGCCCTGCGCACCCGCCCCGCCGTCCCCCGCGTCGCCGCGCACGCCGCCCCCTACGCCGTCGCCGTCGCCGGGCTGAAGGCGCTGGTGCCCGAGCTGGAGGGCCGCTGGGCCACGCCGGTCGTGCACGACTGGGACGTGCACGCCACCGTCGCGCACCTCCTCGCCGCCGACGAGCACCTGGCCGCCCGGCTCGGCGTGGCGGCCCGTGTACCGCCCTCGCGGATCGCGGAGGGCACGGGCTGGGAGGACGCCTGGGACCGCCGCAGTGCCGATGTCATCGCGCACGAGCAGGGCCGTACGCCCGAGGAGACCGTGGCCGACTGGTCCGCGCAGGCGGACGAGCTGCTCGCCACCCCCGAGGCCGGGGACACCGAACTCGCCGCGCGCGCCGTGACGTTGATGGGGCTGCGGCTGCCCGTCGCCGACCACTTCCTGGTACGCGGCTTCGAAGCGTGGATCCACACCGACGACATCGGCCGCGCCCTCGGCCTCGCCGTCCCGCCGCCGCCCCGGGAACACCTGGACCAGCTGGTCCGCCTCGCCGTCCGCATTCTCGGCCTGGCCCTGGGACCCAGCGCGCCCCCGGTGCTGTTCTCGGTCACCGGGGGCACGGAGTGGGTCCTGGGCTCCGGGGACGAGCCGGTCCGGGCCGAACTCGCCCTCGATCCCGTCGACTTCTGCCTGCTGGTCGGCGGGCGGCACGCCCCGGAAACCGTCCCGCGGGGCGAAACCGGCGACGCGGCCGCCGTACGGAACGTACTGGAGCGGGCCGCGTCGCTGGCGTGGCTGTGAGAGTCACCTCACCGGTGTGAGGCTCACTTCACGGGCGTGAAGTCCCGTGCGCCGATGAATTCCGGACGCCGTATCGGAGCCGCGAAGGGGTCGACGGCGGCGTTTTCCACGCTGTTGAAGACGATGAAAACGTTGCTGCGCGGGAACGGCGTGATGTTGTCGCCGGAGCCGTGCATGCAGTTGCAGTCGAACCAGGTCGCCGAACCGGCCCTGCCCGTGAAGAGCTTGATGCCGTACTCGGAGGCCATCTTGGTCAGCGCCTCGTCGGACGGCGTCCCGGCGTCCTGCATCTGGAGGGACTTCTTGTAGTTGTCCTTCGGCGTGGCCCCCGCACACCCGAGGAAGGTCTTGTGCGAGCCGGGCATGATCATGAGCCCGCCGTTGGTGTCGTAGTTCTCGGTCAGCGCGATCGAGACGGACACCGTGCGCATGTTCGGCAGACCGTCCTCGGCATGCCAGGTCTCGAAGTCGGAGTGCCAGTAGAAGCCACTGGCCCCGAAGCCCGGCTTGACGTTGATCCGCGACTGGTGGACGTACACGTCCGAGCCGAGGATCTGCCGTGCCCGGCCGACCACGCGCTCGTCGCGCACCAGCTGCGCGAACACCTCGCTGATCCGGTGCACCTCGAAGACGGACCGGATCTCCTTGGACTTCGGCTCGACGATCGAGCGCTCGTCCATGCGGATCGCCGGGTCGCTGACGAGCCGCTCCAGCTCCTGGTGGTAGACCGCCACCTCGTCCTCGGTGATGAGCTGGTCGATGGCGAGGAAGCCGTCGCGCTCGAACGACTGGAGGTCGCCGGTCGCGATCGGGCCCGGGGTGTCGGGCGCGCCCCAGACGACGGGGTCCTGGCGCGGGGTCGACACCTCGGTGGCACCGCGGCTGGGGTAGAGATCGGTGACGTTTCCGGTCATGGCGGTGGTCATGGGGTTCTCACACCTCCTCGGGCTCGGTGAGCAGCGGGTAGACGCCGTTCTCGTCGTGGTCCTCCCGGCCGGTCACGGGCGGGTTGAACACGCAGATGCAGCGGAAGTCCTCCTTGATCCGCAGCGTGTGCCGCTCGTGCCCGTCCAGGAGGTACATGGTTCCGGGCGTGATCGCGTACGTCCGCCCGGTCTCGTGGTCGGTCAGCTCGGCCTCGCCCTCGACGCAGACGACGGCCTCGATGTGGTTCGCGTACCACATCGACGTCTCCGTACCCGCGTACAGGACCGTCTCGTGCAGCGAGAAGCCGACCCTCTCCTTCGCGAGGACGATGCGCTTGCTCTCCCAGGTGCCGGACGCCGATTTCACATGGCGCTCGGTGCCTTCGATGTCCTTGAACGAACGGACGATCACGGTGTTGCGATGCCTCCTAGGTGGTGGTGTTCTCTTCTTCCCGACCGTCTGCCCGGCTGTCCTGCCTGCCGGTCAGGCGGTCTCACGGACGGCGCGGGCGAGGATGCGGAGCCCCTCGTCCAGCTCGTCCGGGGTGATGGTCAGGGCCGGGAGCAGCTTGACGACCTCGCTCTCCGGACCGGACGTCTCCACGAGCAGCCCGAGCTCGAAGGAGCGCTGGGCGATCCGCCCGGCCCGCTCCTTGTCGTGGAACTCCATGCCCCACACCAGGCCGCGGCCCCGGTACTCCTTGACGTCGGCGGGGTTCTCCTCGCAGATGGCGATCAGCCCCTGCTCGACCTGCTCGCCGCGCGCCCGGGTCTGCTTCTCCATCGCAGAGCCGTCGGCCCAGTACGACTCCAGGGCGGCGGTGGCGGTGACGAAGGCGGGGTTGTTGCCGCGGAAGGTGCCGTTGTGCTCGCCCGGCTCCCAGATGTCCAGCTCGGGCTTGAACAGGCACAGCGACATGGGCAGCCCGTAGCCGCTGATGGACTTGGACACGGTGACGATGTCCGGTGTGATGCCCGCCTCCTCGAAGGAGAAGAAGGCGCCGGTGCGGCCGCAGCCCATCTGGATGTCGTCGACGATGAGCAGCATGTCCTGCCGCTCGCACAGGTCGGCCAGCGCACGCAGCCACTCGGGACGCGCGACGTTGATGCCGCCCTCGCCCTGCACGCTCTCGACGATCACGGCCGCCGGCTTGTTGAGGCCGGAGCCCTGGTCCTCCAGGAGCCGCTCGAACCACAGGAAGTCCGGGACGGTGCCGTCGAAGTAGTTGTCGAACGGCATGGGCGTGCCGTGGACCAGCGGGATTCCGGCGCCGGCCCGCTTGAACGCGTTGCCGGTGACGGCGAGGGACCCGAGGGACATGCCGTGGAAGGCGTTGGTGAAGGACACGATGGCCTCGCGCCCCTTCACCTTCCGGGCCAGCTTCAGCGCGGACTCCACGGCGTTGGTGCCGGTCGGGCCGGGGAACATGACCTTGTAGGGCAGGTCACGCGGCCGCAGCACCAGGTCCTGGAAGGTCTGCAGGAAGGCCCGCTTGGCACTGGTGGACATGTCGAGCCCGTGCGTGACGCCGTCCCGCTCCAGGTAGTCGATCAGAGCCCGTTTCAGGACCGGGTTGTTGTGCCCGTAGTTCAGCGAGCCGGCCCCGGCGAAGAAGTCCAGGTACTCGTGGCCGTCCTCGTCGTACATACGGCTGCCCCGAGCACGGTCGAAGACGGTGGGCCAGCCGCGGCAGTAGCTGCGCACTTCCGACTCCACGGTCTCGAAGACACTGAGGTCGGGCTGGGTGATGGTCACGACGAATCGCTCCTCGATGCGTGGGGGAGGTCAGAGGGAGAGGGGGCCGATGCGGTACAGGACTTCGGGATCGTGCGGCCCGTCCGGGAACAGGCCCGTCGGGAACAGCACCTCGCGCTCCAGGTGGGCGCCGTGCCGCTCGGCGAAGGCGCCGAACAGCCGCTCCGAGGCGGTGTTGCCGGGTGTGATGGTGGTCTCGATGCCGGTGACGCCGTACTCGCCGCCGACCCGCGCCACGAGCCCGTCCAGCAGCGCGGCGGCTATGCCGCGGCCGCGGTAGGCGTCGTCCACGGCCACCTGCCAGACGAGCAGGGTGCGCGGACGGTCCGGGCGTACGTAGCCGGTGATGAAGCCGACCGGTTCCCCGTGCTCGTCGCGGGCCACGGCAGACGTGCCGGCGAAGTCACGGCACCACAGCAGATAGCTGTACGACGAGTTGAGGTCGAGGGCCTTGGAGTCTCTGGCAATCCGCCACAGCGCGGCCCCGTCGGCCACCGCCGGACGGTCGATTTGCAGGTCTGCTTGTGCGGCAGTCATGCGAATTGAATTTACCGAGGGAAATTCGAAATTGCATGGCCGTCAGGGGTTACGTGTGAGCCTTGGGTGTGTTATCACGCGGGCGTGAGGATGGGCTAAAAATGGCCGCGAGATGCACCTTCTGTCCGGTTAATACCGGACAAAGGGGTCGCGATGTGGAACGCGTCACAGCCGTGTAACTCTCACGGGACCTGCCCGAAATACGTCGGTTGGCGTTCGCGGAATCTTTGCGTTTAGGTCTGCCGAAAGCGGGCAGAAGAGAATGGGGAGCTACCCTTAAAAGGAATTCGAGAATTACTCAGAATTTAAGCACCGGTAAGTCCGTCGATGTGCTCTCGCAGAATGTCGGCGTGGCCGTTGTGCCGGGCGTACTCCTCGATCATGTGTATGAGCACCCACCGGAAGCTGACCTCGACCCCGGCCATCGGCCCGTCCGCGATCCGCCCCACACTCTCCAGCGCCCGCCCGGCACACACCTCCCGCCCCCGCGCGATCTCCCGCCGCCACACCGAGAGCGCCTCACCGATACCGCGCCCGGCATCGAGCCCGTACCCGCTCTCGTTCCCCTCCCCGTACACCGGCGGCAGCTCCAGCCCGCCCGCCATCCGCTGGAACCAGTTCCGCTCGCACTCCGCGAGATGCTGCACCAGCCCGAGCAACGTCAACTCCGACGGCTCGGCGGCGGCGAGCCTCACCTGCGCGTCGTCCAGTCCCGCGCACTTCAGCTCCAGCGTCGCCCGGTGGAAGTCGAGCCAGCTTTCGAGCATGCGGCGCTCGTCGCCGGTGAAGTGGGGGATCGGGCGGCCGTCGGGGAGGTGGTGGGTGGGGGTGTCGGTCGTCATGCGGGGGAGGGTGGCACGGGGGATCGGGGGCGGTACGGCTTTCAGCGTCGGGCGAACCCCGCAGGGCCGCCTCGGCCCGGCTTTCCCACAGGCGTACGGGTTCCTCGGAATCCATGCCGGGTTCCTCGGAATCCGTGCCAGAGTTGTTGTGTGCGGGTCAACTTTGCGGACGTGACAGCCGGCGAGCCTTCGGGGGACGGACATGGCTTCTGGGATGACGGCGTCGGACGGGAGGCACGTGCGTGACATCGTCCGCGACGTGGTGGCCGACGTGGCGGTGGACGAACTTCCGCTCGTGGACGGGTTGTTCCGGTTCGACGACGCCACCGTCGTACGGCGGCTGAGCGGACGCGGCCGTCGACGGGAACCGCTGGGGTTCGGCTGGGGCGAGGTCATGGTCCTGGTGACACCGGTCGTATGGCTGACGGTGGACCAGGCGGCCAGGCGGGCGGCCGACGTGATCGTGGAAGGCTCGGCGCAGCGCACCACGGCCGTCCTGCGCAGGGTCTTCCGCCGTCGCCCCGCCCCGGTCGCCGTCCCGCCGCTCACCCGGGAGCAGCTGGCCCAGGTGCGGGAGCAGGTGCTGGAGGCCGCCGGGGAGCGGGGGATGTCCGAGCGGCGGGCCAAGGAGATCGCGGACGCCGTGGTGGCCAGGCTGGTGCTGGCCGAGGCGAGCGACCCCCCACAGGAGCCGGACACCCAGGCCGACGGCGGCGCCCCGGGCCGGGGCTGATCCGGTGGCTGCTTACGATCCTCGGCCTGAGTTGGCCGAGCGGGCGATCGGCGTGGGCACGACCGTCCGCTTCGCGATGCTGGTGGTCCTGATGCTGGCGGCCGGCGGCGCGATGATCCTGCCCGTCGTCGAAACGCTGCGCAGCGGGGACAGACTGGGCTGCAATCTCGCCGCCGGGGTGGATCCCGACAACCTCGGCAACGGGCCCGCTCTGATCAGCGCCCTCAGCCAGGCCGTTCCCTATCTGGCCTGTATGGCCAAGTACGCCCCGCCGCCGCCGTGGTGGGCCACCGCCGGGTGGCCGGTCCTGCTGTCCGGCGCGGCGGGTGTGCTGTTCCTCGTGCTTCCGGTCTGGAAGGCCAGGCGCGGCCGGGTCGTGCCGCTGGAGTCGGTCGACCGTGACGGCGAACTCCGCGGGCTGCTCGCCGACCTGGCTGCGACGGCCGGCCTGGCCCGGACGCCGCGGGTGGTCGTCGACCCGACGGCGCTCTCGACCGGCGCGGTCGTGTTCGGGCGCAACGGCCGTCCCACCGTGTGCCTGCACGGCGGCCTCCTCGCCGGGAGGAACAGCGACCCCCAGCGCTTCCGGGCGGTCCTGTTGCATGAACTCGCGCACATCGCCAACCGGGACGTGACCATCACCTACGTCACCGTCGCCCTGTGGCGGGTGTTCCTCGCCATGGTGCTCGTGCCCTACCTGATCTGGGAGGGCACGATGATCTACGGGACCTACATCGAGTTCGGGGCGTCGAACTGGCGCAGTAGCCTGCCGACGACCGCGCGTGGCGTGCTGCTCCCCGTCGTCCTGGTGGCGCTGGTGTACCTCGCGCGATCGAACGTGCTGCACAGCCGGGAGGTCTACGCCGACCTGACGGCGGTGCGCTGGGGCGCCGACCCGAGCGGCTGGGCCGGCACCGCAGGGCCGGCGCCGGCCGACGGCGCGCGACGGCGGGCCTTCACGCCGTTCCTGGACATGTGGCGCACCCACCCGCGATGGGAACTACGCCGGGACATCCTGGCCGATCCCGCGCCGCTGTTCGGCATCCGAGCGCTGCCGATGTTCCTGACCGGCGCCGCGGCGGCACTGATCGACTTCCATGTGCTGAACTACCTGTCGCCGTACTACGTGTCCGGCGCGTGGCTGAACCAGGCCGTCGTCCTGGCGTCGGCGGTCCTCGTCACCGGGGTGGTCGGGATCGCGCTGTGGCGGGAGGTCGCGCACGCCGTCCTGACGTCGGGACGCGCGCCCTCGGGTCTGCGGAGCGGGCTGTGGCTCGGCGCCGGGATGACCGCCGGCAACCTGATCACCGGGTTCGGCTCGGGGGCCGAGTGGTATCCGACCCGCCCCCAGTTCCTGCTGCTCGTCGTATGTGCCGGCGTGGTGTACGCCGTGTGGGTGGCCCAGTGCGCCCGCCTGTGGACCAGGACCTGGCGAGGACGGACCCTACGTCCGGCGCTGCTGGTCAGCCTGACGGCCGCCGTCGTGCTGCTGTCCTGCTGGCTCGCCTGGTGGGGAATGGTCGGGGGACCGTTCGCGACCGGGTTCTCGTTCTCCGCCGACGGGGTGCACAGAGCTCTGCTGTACGACTTCCCCGGCCGCCTCACCGGTCACCCGGCCCTGTTGTCCGCGATCACCGCGGTGATGCCCCCGGTGCAGAGCACACTGCTGCTGCCCCTGATCCCCGCCGCGGTCGCCGTGTTCTGGGTGGTGCCGCTGCTGGCCTGGGCCGCCGGCCCGCGCACGGCCGTGCCCCGCTGGGCCGAGGGTGCCCTGCGCGGCACCGGCACCCACGGGGCGGCACCCGGGGACGGGATTCCGCCGCTGCGCCGGGTCCTGCTGCCGGGACTGCTGGGCGGGGCCGTGGGCTGGGCCGCCGTCGCGGGTGTGCAGGCGTACATGCACACCTGGCAGCCCGGCCCGGAGCAGCGCGGGGGCATGTTCGCGTGGAGCTATGTGGCCTGGCTCTTCGTGGCCCTGGTGTCGGCGACAGCGGTCGCGGCGATCACGGCCGTCGCGAGAAGCGGTCCCTACCGGCTGCTCGGCGCGCTGATCGCAGCCGAGACGGCGGCCCTGCCGAGCCTCGCGGGGATGATCCTGCTCACCTCCTCGGACGGATGCGTCGCGCCCCTGAACACCCTTGAGTCCAGCTGTACGTGGACGCCTCCCTGGCAGTCGCTGGGGCCGGCGTTTCTGTTCCTGGTCAACGGCACCCTGGTACTGGGGGCCGTCACCGCGGTCGTCGTCGCGGCAGTCGGCTCGGTCTGCGCTCGCGTAGGAGCGTTCCGGGCGTGGCGGCCTGTCCGGCCTGTCCGGCCTGTCCGGCCTGTCCGGCCTGTCCGGCCTGTCCGGCCTGTCCGGCCTGTCCGGCCTGTCCGGCCTGTCCGGCCTGTCCGGCCTGCCCGGATGTCCTCTCCCGGGAGAGGACCATCGGCGGTGCGCGCCCGGCGTATCAGCGTGTTCGTGCTCTGTGCGGTGGCGGTGGGGATCGCCGCGGTGGAAACGGTCGGCCAGGCGCGGCAGAAGCTCCGGATCATCACCGCGACGGCCGCCCAGCGCGCCACGCAGCAGTGGGGCGGCGTCGCCGACGCGCCGGTCTCCGCCGAAAGGAAGGCGGAGCAGGTGCACGCCTGGTACCGCCTCGGCGGGCACTACCTGATCTGGCACGCCAATGCCCACGCCGACCATTTCGTCAAAGAACTGCGCACGATCGCGGCGGCCAAGGACGTCGACTGGAGCGACCTGAAGCAGGCCCTGAGTCCGGTCCGCCCCGCCTGCGTCAACCTGGGCAAGGTCGCACAGTGGGCGAACGGCTCCTACTTCCGGATCCCCGACCTGCGCGCCCGACTGCTCTGGCAGCAGTTCGGCGCCCAGGCCCGGCAGGGCAGCCAGGACTGCCAGAAGGCCCTGGACCAGCGGGACTTCACCCTCTTCCGGACCGCCATACGCGAGATCGGCGGGGCCAGGAACAGCGCCGAAGCGGTCAAGAGCAGGGTCGACAAGGTGCTGCTGGACGCCGACTACGAGGCACCCGAACACCCCGACTGGTTCTTCGAGGTCCCGCCCGGTGCCCGGTAACGCCCGCCGGCTCCCCAGGGGACCACGACTACCGCCAGGCCTCCTCGACGGCCCGCAGCGCCCCCTCCACATCCACAGCCAGCCCCTTCTCCGCCAGCGCGGCCCCCAACGCCGCCAGACTCGCCCGCACGGCCCCCGCCGTCGCATCGGCCCCGTAGTGATTGACCCGGATCATCTCCTTGGCCAACGCCCCGCCTCCCGCGGCGAGCGGCACCACGGGATCGACCTCCAGCGCCCGGGCCACCACCTCCGACGCCACCACCCCCACCGGCGCCCGCAACGTCGTGGCGACCGGAGCGGCCTCCCGGTCCTCGTACACATACGGCTCCAGCCCCCCGCCGAGAGCCACCGCCCCGGCCCGGGCGGAGGCCGCGGCGGCCCGGTGCCGCGCCATCACCGCCGCGAGCCCGTCCCCCTCGATCCGCTCCACGCAAGCCTCCAGCGCCAGCATCTCCAGCTGCGCGGGCGCATGCAGCAGCGCCGTGCGCCCGCCGTCGATCCAGCGCTCCTTCCAGTCCAGCAGCGACAGATACGACCGCCGGGGCGCCCCCGGATTCGCCGCCATCCGGGCCCACGCCCGCTCGCTCACCGACACCGCCGACACCCCGGCCGGCCCGCCCATCGCCTTCTGCGCCCCGATGACGCACAGGTCCACACCCCAGGCGTCCGGCAGCACCGGCTCCGCCCCGATCGACGCCACCGCGTCCAGGTAGAACAGCGCCCCGTGCGCCCGCACGACCTCGCCGATCTCCGCGACGGGATTGGTGTTGCCGGTCGCCGCCTCCGCGTGCACCAGGGAGACGAAGTCGATCCCGGGATGCTCGGCGAAGGCCTCCCGGATCTGGTCCGCCGTGACCGCCGTATGGAAGGGCACCGCCAGATCGATCACGGTCGCCCCGCAGTCCCGCAGCCAGTTCCCGAAGGTCTGCCCGTACGGACCGGTGATCACGTTCAGCGCGGTCGTACCGGGCCCGGCCGTCCCCCGGATCGCCCCTTCCAGCGGCAGCAGCGCCTCACCCTGCATGATCACGACGTCCTGCAGGGTGTCGAGCAGCCGGGCCACCCGGTCCTCGATCGAGGCGAAGTGCGCGGCGCTCAGCGGGGGAAGATCGAGGAATGGGTGGGTCATGGAGGGCGCTCGCTTTCTTCGTGGAGATCTACTTCTTCATGGAGGTCTACTCCGCCGATCTTAGGTAGAACGGCTCCACAGCCATCGGTTTGGTTTGAGGTGCTCAAACCCATCCTTATAATCGGAACCCATAGTTCCCTGACAGGAGGCCCCCCGTGAAGACGACCCTCGGGCGCCGGACCCGCATTCTGGCCGCCACCACCGCGACGGCCGGGCTGGTGCTCGTGGCCGGCTGCACCTCCAGCGACAACGGCGGCAGCGGCACGAAGACCGCAGCCGGCGGTGTCGAGCTCGTCAAGGCGGGCCAGCTCACCACCTGCACCCACCTGCCGTACCCGCCCTTCCAGTCGGAGATCGACGGCAAGGTGCAGGGCTTCGACGTCTCCCTCATCGACCTGGTCGCGGACGACCTGGGCGTGAAGCAGAGCATCCTCGACACGCCCTTCGAGAACTTCAAGACCGGTGCGTTCCTCAACTCCGGCGAGTGCGACCTCGCCGCGGCCGGCATGACCATCACCGAGGAGCGCAAGAAGAACGTCGACTTCTCGGACCCGTACTTCGAGGCCACCCAGGCCGTCCTCGCCGACAAGAAGAGCGGCATCTCCTCCTTCGCCGACCTCAAGGGCAAGAAGGTCGGCGCCCAGGCGCAGACCACCGGCGAGGACTACGCCAAGAGCAAGGGCCTGGACCCGGTCTCCTTCGAGTCCTCCGACGCCGTCCTCAACGGCCTGCGCACCGGCCAGGTCGAGGCCGTCGTCATCGACTACCCGGTCGTTCAGGGCTGGCTGAAGGACAAGGCCAACGCGGCCGCCTTCGAGGTCGCCGAGCAGGTCAACACCGGTGAGCAGTACGGCGTCACGGTGAAGAAGGGCAACGACAAGCTCCGCGAGGCCATCAACAAGGCGATCAAGGACGCCAAGGCCGACGGCACGTACAAGAAGCTGTACGAGCAGTGGATCGGCCCGTACGACGAGTCCGCCGCCGCCCCCTCTCCCGCCTCCTCCTGACCGATGACCGACACAGACACACAACTCCAGCCGAGGAAAAAGGGCCTGACCCGGCGCCAGAAGCGTCGCCTGTCGCGCGGCATCCAGTACGCCGTCTTCGTCGCGGCCGTGATCGCCTTCGCGTTCGCGGCCGACTGGGACCGACTGCAGAACCAGTTCGCGCAGGGGGACGTCGCGCGGCAGATGTTCCCGGACGTCATCACGCTGGCGTTGAAGAACACGGTGCTCTACACCGTGTCCGGGTTCGTCTTCGCCCTGGTGCTCGGACTGGTGCTCGCGCTGATGCGCCTGTCGTCCGTCGGACCGTACCGCTGGGTCGCCGGCGTCTACATCGAGATCTTCCGGGGGCTGCCCGCCCTGCTGATCTTCATCTTCATCGGCGTGGCGATCCCCCTGGCCTTCCCGGGCACGGAGATCGTCGGCGGTACCTACGGCAAGGCCGCCATCGCGCTCGGTCTGGTCGGTGCCGCCTATCTGGCGGAGACTTTCCGGGCCGGCATTCAGGCGGTGCCCAAGGGGCAGATGGAGGCGGCCCGGTCACTCGGCTTCTCGCCCGCACGGGCCATGATCTCGATCGTCATCCCGCAGGCGTTCCGGATCATCCTCCCGCCGATGACGAACGAGTTCATCATCCTCTTCAAGGACTCCTCCCTCGTGCTGCTCCTCGGCGTCACGCTGGAGGAGCGCGAACTGTCCAAGTTCGGCCGTGACCTGGCCAGTACCACCGCCAACTCCACGCCGATCCTGGTCGCCGGCCTGTGCTACCTCCTGGTGACCATCCCGCTCGGCTTCGTCGTACGCCGCATGGAGGCGAAGGCCCAGGAGGCCGTCAAGTGAGTACCAGGGCAGAGATCCAGGTCCGTGACCTGCACAAGTCCTTCGGCGACAACGAGGTGCTGCGCGGCATCGACCTGGAGATCAACCAGGGCGAGGTCGTGTGCGTCATCGGCCCGTCCGGCTCCGGCAAGTCGACGCTGCTGCGCTGCGTGAACCTGCTGGAGGAGCCCACCAAGGGCCAGGTCTTCGTGGGCGGCACCGAGCTCACCGACCCGGACGTCGACATCGACGCCGTACGCCGCCGGATCGGCATGGTCTTCCAGCAGTTCAACCTGTTCCCGCACCTCACGGTGACCGAGAACCTCACGCTGCCGCAGCGCCGCGTCCTCCGGCGCGACAAGGCGTCGGCCGCGAAGGTGGCCGCCGAGAACCTGGAGCGGGTGGGCCTGGCGGAGAAGGCGTCGGCGTACCCGGCGTCCCTCTCCGGCGGCCAGCAGCAGCGTGTCGCCATCGCCCGCGCCCTCGCCATGGGCCCCGAGGTGATGCTCTTCGACGAGCCGACGTCCGCGCTGGACCCCGAGCTGGTCGGGGACGTCCTCGCCGTCATGCGCATGCTCGCCCACGAGGGCATGACGATGATGGTCGTCACCCACGAGATGACCTTCGCCCGCGAGGTCGCCGACCGGGTCGTCTTCATGGACGGCGGAGTGATCGTCGAGGACGGCACCCCGGACCAGGTCATCGGCGCCCCCCGGCACGAACGCACCCGCCACTTCCTGTCGCGACTCCTCGACCCGGCGATGGCCGAGGTGGAGGAGGAGACCTCGGACCAGGTGGGCAAGGGCGACTAGCCGGTCATTAGGGTGCGGTACATGAGCGAACGCGCGGTGCTGCACGTGAAGGGCCGGGTCCTCGTCGGTCCGGACGACGTCCGGGACGAGCTGTGGGTCGTCGACGGCCGGATCTCCTACGACCGTCCCGTCGGCGCCCACGACGTCCGTACCGTCGAGGGCTGGGCCCTGCCCGGCCTCGTCGACGCGCACTGCCATGTCGGCCTCGGCGCGCACGGCCCCGTCGACGACGACATCGCCG
Organism: Streptomyces sp. HD; assembly: GCF_028369295.1. GTDB lineage: Bacteria > Actinomycetota > Actinomycetes > Streptomycetales > Streptomycetaceae > Streptomyces. The sequence continues at coordinate 1,211 of NZ_JAQMYP010000045.1, read as the reverse complement.
AGAAGCAGGCGCTCACCGACCGCGAGGCGGGCACCCTGCTGATCCGCGACGCCGGTTCACCCTCCGACACCCGCTGGGTCGACGACCGCGACGACCTGCCGAAGATCATCAGGGCCGGCCGGCACATCGCCCGCACCCGCCGCTACATCCGCGGCTACGCGCACGAGATCGAGCCGCAGGACCTGGTCGCGTACGTCGCCCAGGAGGCCCGGCGCGGCGACGGCTGGGTCAAGCTGGTCGGCGACTGGATCGACCGCGACCTCGGCGACCTGGCCCCCAGCTGGCCGCGCGAGGCGGTCGAGGCGGGCATCGCGGAGGCCCACCGGCTGGGCGCCCGGGTCACCGCGCACTGCTTCGCCGAGAGCTCGCTGAGGGACCTGGTCGAGGCCGGCATCGACTGCATCGAGCACGCGACCGGCCTCACGGACGACCTGATCCCGCTGTTCGCCGAGCGGGGCGTGGCCATCGTCCCCACCCTCGTGAACATCGCGACCTTCCCCAAGCTGGCCGACGGCGGCGAGTCCAAGTTCCCGCAGTGGTCGGCCCATATGCGCCGCCTCCACGAACGCCGCTACGACACCGTCCGCTCCGCCTACGACGCCGGTATCCCGGTCTTCGTCGGCACGGACGCGGGTGGCACCCTGCCGCACGGCCTGGTGGCGGCCGAGGTGTCGGAACTGGTCACCGCGGGCATCCCTGCCTCGAAGGCCCTCGCGGCGGCCACCTGGACGGCCCGGACCTGGCTCGGCCGACCGGGCCTGGAGGAGGGGGCCGCGGCGGACCTCGTGGTGTACGAGACCGACCCGCGGGCCGACGTACGGGTGCTGGCGGCGCCTCGGCGGATCGTCCTGAACGGGACGATCGTGGGCTGAGAGCCCCGTTGCGCCTGTGACTGTGGAGAACGTGCGTGCCCCGGGGTTCGAAAACCTGCACGGGAAACACACGTAGGGGTGAACTCACGGCAGGATGCTGACCGGGCACCCCGCATGCGCGATTCTTGGCAGGTCCCGAGCAAGTCTCCTCCGAGGGGTCCCCACCTTGAACGGCAAGAACTTCCGCCTGCCCGCACGCCGTCTCGCCGGCGTCGCGACGGCCGCCGCCCTGACCGCAGGTCCCGCGGTGCTGGGCGCCGCGGGCACCGCCCACGCGACCGGTGACGAGGGCCGTGCGAGCGCCGCCGTGCTGCGTACCGGGCTCGACGTCTCCCTGCT
>NZ_JAQMYP010000044.1 GCF_028369295.1 Streptomyces sp. HD | reverse complement strand
CCCTGTCGGCGGGATTGCCGGGAGGCTCTGGGCTTTCGCCCGTCGGCCTTTCGACATTCACTACGTTAACCGATTCCCCCGCCCGATTCCTAATCGGGCTCCGGAGGTTCGAATTCGGGCATGCGGGCACGCCAAAATCGACCCCGTTGAGGGTGTTTCGTAGGTAGTGGGTTGGCCGCTCCGGCTGCTGACTGCGCAGTACCCGGTTCAGCGGCTCGGGCCACGTTACGCGCCTCGCCTAGGCGCGTCAACTTGAGCGGCGCCTCGGGACATGGGCCCGATAGGGGCTCACCGTGGGGTCGTTGGCGATCCAGTAGCGCCAGGGGTGGATGTCGCCGTTGCCGCCGTCACCCGCAACGCCGGTGCGCGGGCCGTTGCGTACCTGGTCGGAGGGAACGGGTGTGCCGGTGAGGATCCTCAGGGGTGTCTCGCCGGAGGCGCACGCGTCCGTGCCGTCGAGGGCTCGGTCCACGTCAAGGGCGGTGGCCAGGCGGGCCGGGCCTTTGGCCAGTTCCTTGTCGTTGCGGGCCGAGAGTCGACGTTTGCGGGCAAGCTCGGCGCCCTCGACGATCTCGCCGGCGCGCAGCAGGACCGCGCATGCCTGGCCGTCGGGGCCGCACACCAGGTTCATGCAGTGCCACATGCCGTAGGTGAAGTAGACGTAGATGTGCCCGGGGGGACCGAACATCACGTCATTGCGGGGTGTGCGCCCGCGGTAGGCGTGGGAGCCGGGGTCGTTCGGGCCGTCGTAGGCCTCGACCTCCGTGAGACGCAGGGCGATCGGACCGTCCGGGGTGGTGCGTACGAGGATGCGGCCCAGGAGGTCGGGGGCGACTTCGAGGACGGGGCGGTCGAAGAAGTCCCGGGGCAGGGGCGTACGGTCGGGGGTCGCGATCATGCCGTCCGAGGGTAGTGCAGACGGGGGGTCGCAACGGGGTGGTCAGGGGGCGTGCGGCTTGCCAGGGTGAGAGCGCGGAACCGGCCACGGCCGGATCGCGTTTGTAGGGATCAGGGATCCACTCTGAGAAGAGGAGAGTCATGGCGTTCAAGAAGCTGCTCGCGAGCCTGGGGGCCGGCGGTGCTTCGGTCGAGACGGTGCTGACCGAGGTCAACGTCGTTCCGGGCGGTGTCGTCCAGGGCGAGGTGCGGATTCAGGGCGGGTCCGTCAGCCAGAACATCGAGGGCCTGTCCGTGGGGCTTCAGGCGCGTGTCGAGGTCGAGGGCCAGGACTCGGAGTACAAGCAGGACATCGAGTTCACGAAGATGCAGCTCGGTGGTGCCTTCGAGCTGCAGCCGGGCGCTGTGCACGCGGTGCCGTTCGGGCTGGAGATCCCGTGGGAGACGCCGGTCACCACGATCGACGGTCAGACGCTGCGTGGCATGAACATCGGTGTGAGCACAGAGCTGGCGATCGCTCGGGCCGTGGACTCCACCGACCTGGACCCGATCAACGTGCATCCGCTGCCCGCGCAGAAGGCGATCCTCGATGCCTTCATCCAGCTGGGCTTCCGCTTCAAGAGCGCGGACATGGAGCGCGGTCACATCCGCGGTACCCGGCAGAAGCTGCCGTTCTACCAGGAGATCGAGTTCTTCCCGCCGCAGCAGTACCGCGGGATCAACCAGGTCGAGCTGAGCTTCGTCGCGGACGAGCACACGATGGACGTCGTCCTGGAGATGGACAAGAAGCCGGGGCTGTTCAGCGAGGGCAGTGACACCTTCCGGTCGTTCCAGGTGAGCCTGAACGACTTCCACGGGACCGACTGGGCGGCGTACCTCAACCAGTGGCTGTCCGAGGTCGGCAGCAAGCGCAACTGGTTCTAGGCTCGGAACTGCTGATTCCACTGTTTCGTCAGGAGGTATCGAAGTGACCGAGCTCAAGAGGCGGCCGCTGCCGCACGACTTCCATCCGCCCGTGCCGTCCTTCACGGTCGCGAGCGAGGACGTCGAGCAGGGCGGGACCCTCAAGGACGCTCAGGTCTACGCGGCCGGCAACACCTCACCGCAGCTGCGCTGGGAGGGCTTCCCGGCCGAGACCAAGAGCTTCGCCGTGACCTGCTACGACCCGGACGCCCCTACGGGGAGCGGGTTCTGGCACTGGGTCGTCTTCGACATCCCGGCCTCGGTGACCGAGCTGCCGGCGGGGGCGGGCAGCGGCAAGTTCGAGGGGCTTCCGGAGGGTGCCGTCCAGGCTCGTAACGACTACGGGTCGAAGGACTTCGGTGGCGCCGCACCGCCTGCCGGGGACGGACCGCACCGCTATGTGTTCACGGTGTACGCCGTGGATCAGGAGAAGCTCGGTCCGGATTCGGACGCCAGCCCGGCCGTCGTCGGGTTCAATCTGCGGTTCAAGGCGATCGCGCGTGCGCATGTGATCGGTGAGTACGAGGTGCCCGCCGAAGCCTGACGTTCATGGAACGTTTGCCCGCCCCTGGTCATGGAAGTGATCGGGGGCGGGCATTTTTTATTTCGTTGTCCATCTCGGCGTGCCCGGCCAGAGTTGATCCCAGTCCGCCAGGGGGTGGGCAGGTGCGCACGGGAGGTGGGCTGCAATGCGGGACACGCTGGTACTGAACGCGAGCTTCGAGCCGCTGTCGACGGTGACGTTGAATCGAGCCGTCGTTCTGGTGCTTCAGGACAAGGCCGTCGTCGAGCAGGCCCACCCCGAACTGCGTATGCGTGGAGCCGAGGTGGACATACCGGCGCCCCGGGTGATCAGGCTGTGCAGGTACGTACGGGTGCCGTTCCGAAGACAAGCGCCGTGGTCGAGGCGGGGTGTTCTGGTGCGGGACCGGCACCGGTGCGCGTACTGCGGGCGCAGGGCCACGACGGTGGACCATGTGGTGCCGAAGTCGCGGGGTGGGCAGGACACGTGGCTGAATACGGTCGCCTCGTGTGCGGAGGACAATCATCGGAAGGCCGACCGGACGCCTGAGCAGGCGGGTATGCCGTTGCTTCGGGAGCCGTTCGAGCCCACTCCCGCCGATGCGATGCTGCTGGCGTTGGGGGCCGATGACTTTGCGGCGCTGCCGGATTGGCTGGCGATGGATGCGGCGTAGCTAATCGCCGTTGGGTCTTGGGTTGTTCGTTGGCTGCGGGCTGTGCGTGGCTGGTCGCGCAGTTCCCCGCGCCCCTGGCGGCACTGGGGCCCGCCTTCTTTGAGAAGGCGGGCCCCTTTGTCGTACGGCAATCCGCGTCAGTCGATCGACGGCTTCTCTCGGCGTTCCGATCCCGAACCGCCGTTGCCTGAACCGCCGCCCAGGCCGCCCAGGTTGCCCATGGCGCCGGAGAGGCCCTTGAGGGCGTCGCCGATTTCGCTGGGGACGATCCAGAGCTTGTTGGCGTCGCCCTCGGCGATCTTCGGGAGCATCTGGAGGTACTGGTAGGAGAGGAGCTTCTGGTCCGGGTCGCCGGCGTGGATGGCCTCGAAGACCGTGCGGACCGCCTGGGCCTCGCCTTCCGCGCGCAGGGCGGCGGCCTTGGCTTCACCTTCGGCGCGGAGGATCTGGGACTGCTTCTCACCTTCGGCGGTGAGGATGGCGGCCTGGCGCGTACCTTCGGCGGTGAGGATCGCGGCGCGCTTGTCACGGTCGGCGCGCATCTGCTTCTCCATCGAGTCCTGGATGGAGGTGGGCGGTTCGATCGCCTTCAGCTCGACTCGGTTGACGCGGATGCCCCACTTGCCGGTGGCCTCGTCGAGGACGCCGCGCAGGGCCGCGTTGATCTCCTCGCGGGAGGTCAGGGTGCGTTCGAGGTCCATGCCGCCGATGATGTTGCGGAGCGTGGTGACCGTGAGCTGCTCGATCGCCTGGATGTAGCTGGCGACTTCGTAGGTGGCGGCGCGGGCGTCGGTCACCTGGTAGTAGATGACGGTGTCGATGTTCACGACCAGGTTGTCCTGGGTGATCACCGGCTGCGGCGGGAACGGCACAACCTGTTCACGCAGGTCGATGCGGTTGCGGATGGTGTCGATGAAAGGGACCACGATGTTGAGGCCCGCGTTGAGTGTCCGCGTGTAGCGGCCGAAGCGCTCGACGATGGCGGCGCTCGCCTGCGGGATGACCTGAATCGTCTTGATCAGGGCGATGAAGACCAACACCACCAGAATGATCAGGACGATGATGACCGGTTCCATCGTCGTTCCCCGTACCCCTTCTCCGCTGCGGCAACTTCGGCAGATCTTATGTTTGTTGAAGATCTTGCTGGTCGAGTCTGACAGACCGTCGCGTACCCCGTGGCGCGTTCGGGCCAGTTACGTCGTGCGAGGTCACGGTGCGAGGTCACATGACGATGGCCGTGGCCCCCTCGATGTCCACGACGTCCACTTCCTGGCCCACCTCGTAGGCGCGTTCGGTGTCGAGGGAGCGGGCCGACCAGACCTCTCCGGCGAGCTTGATCCGGCCGCCTGAGGCATCGACGCGCTCCAGTACGACGGCCTGTTTGCCCTTCAACGCATCGATGCCGGTGGCGAGTTGGGGCCGTTGTGCCCGATGCCGGTTCGCGATGGGACGTACGACGGCGATGAGTGCGGTCGAGATGACGACGAAGGCAATGACCTGGATGACGGCATCACCGCCGAAGATGCCGGCGACCACCGCGGCCGCGACGGCGCCCACCGCCAGCATGCCGAGTTCGGGCATCGCGGTGACCACGAGCCCGATGCCGAGCGCTGCCGCGCCGATCAACCACCAAACCCACGCGTCGATTTCCACCTGGTCATCGTATGACCGCGGGCCCTGTCGCCGACAGGGCGCCGATCAGTTTGAAGGCCGTTCTTACCGGTACTTCGCGGGGTGAAGGGCAGAGTCAGGAGAGAGGGAGGCCCTGTGCGGTCCAGCGCTCGCCGACCTGCTCGACGACGAGGGGGAGGCCGAAGCAGAGAGAGAGGTTGCGGGAGGTGAGTTCGAGCTCCATGGGACCGGCGGCGAGAACCTTGCCCTGACGGATCATCAGGACGTGGGTGAAGCCCGGGGGGATCTCCTCGACGTGGTGGGTGACCATGAGCATCGACGGGGCGATCGGGTCGCGGGCGAGGCGGCCGAGTCGGCGGACGAGGTCCTCGCGGCCGCCGAGGTCGAGGCCGGCGGCGGGCTCGTCGAGGAGGAGCAGCTCCGGGTCGGCCATCAGGGCGCGGGAGATCAGGGTGCGCTTGCGCTCGCCCTCGGAGAGGGTGCCGAACTTCCGGTCCAGGTAGTCGCTCATGCCGAGGCGGTCGAGGAAGGCACGGGCGCGCTGCTCGTCGATCTCCTCGTAGTCCTCGTTCCAGGTGGCGGTCATGCCGTAGGCCGCGGTCAGCACGGTCTGCAGGACCGTCTGGCGCTTGGGCAGCTTCTCGGTCATGGCGATGCCGGCCACGCCGATGCGCGGGCGCAGCTCGAAGACGTCGGTGCCGGGCTTGCCGAGGGTCTCGCCGAGGATGGTGGCGGTGCCCTTGGTCGGGTAGAGGTAGCTGGACGCGACGTTCAGGAGGGTGGTCTTGCCGGCTCCGTTCGGGCCGAGGATGACCCAGCGCTCGCCCTCCTTGACCGACCAGGAGACCTGGTCCACCAGAGCCCGGCCCTCACGGACCACGGATACGTCCTGAAGCTCCAGAACATCGCTCATGAGCGCGTTGTCTCCCCTTGCAGTGTGACCGGTGTCGCAGTGTGACCGGTATCGGCGTCTCGGCGGCTAGGCGTCTCGGTGGTCGCGTGCGCCGGTGGGCGCAGCCCTCAACGAAATCTACGCCACCGGTCCACCGCTTCATTCCATCGGTCCTGTCCTTAGGGTGGAGGCATGCTCTCGGAACCACGTTCAGGACGCCTTGCCGCATGGGGAAATGCCCTTTTGGCCGGACTTGTCTCACCGGATGACGCTGTGCACGAGATCGTCGGGGACGACGCGGTGCACCGGGTGGAGGGGCTGCCCGGTGAGTCGGCGCCCGTCGGGCTCACGCTGGCGCTGGGTCGGCTGCGGGCACTGGGGGCGACGGGGCTGCGGATCGCGCTGCCCGCGCCCGGGCATCCGCTGGGATTGAGCGGGCCTCCGGAGTTCAACGCGCGGGCGATGGACGCCGAGGAGGCGGTGGTCTGTCACGGCGCCGCGTTCGGGCTGGTGCCGGAGGTGTACGAGGCCGGGCCCGACGGTGATGTACACGTCGAGGTCGTCTGGCATGTGCTGCCGGTGCGGGAGGCGCCGCCCGCGGATGTGCCGTCGCTGGGTGAGGCCGAGCGGGAGCTGGCGGAGGCGCTGCGGGACGCCACCGCGGTGTTGTCGCGGCTGGATGTCGCCGGGTCGGGGCCGGTGGCGGAGGCGGCGATCGATGCGTATCGGGCGCGGGCCGAGCGGGGGCGGGAAGCTTTGGCCCCGGGGTATCCGCCCCGGGCGGTGCGGGTGCTGGAGCTGGCTCAGCGGGTGGGGCTGCTGGTGTCGCTGGCGCACGAGAATGGGCACGGGGGTGCGGTGAGCTCCGCCGAGATGGGGGCGCGGGCGGAGGCGTTGCGGCCGGTGGAGCGGGTCGCCAGGCGGGCGCAGGTCGCTGCGTACAACTCCGTTGTGGAGGAGCGGGAGCGGGGGGTTCGGTGAGCGTCGGTTCTCAGTCGCCGACGGTGCAGTGAGCGTGCCTGAGGGCTCTGGCCCCAGACCCCCGTGTCGGCCCTGAACGGGCATCGTCCTCAAACGCCGGACGGCTGGGATTGCCTGGACCGGCACTGAGGAGGCCCGTGACCTGCGTCAAACGCAGACCGGCCTCCCGAGGAAGCCGGGAGGCCGGAGGTCACTGCCTGGTTTGGGGGGTCGTCACTCGTTGACGGCCAGGTTGCCGAAGGCGTCGTTCATGACGCCGACGACGTTCACGGTGTTGCCCGAGTCGTTGAGCGCGACGCGGACCGGGGCCTGGATGACGTTGCCGGAGACAACGCCCGGGGAGCCCACGGCCTCGCCGTTGGCCTGCCCGCCGTCAGTGGCGGAGGCCATTCCGGCGCCGGCGACCAGCAGGCCACCCGCCACCATCGTCACGGCCGCTGCCTTCTTCAGGTTCTTCACTTCTAAGCCCTCCTTGCGACTGCCGCGGCAGTCGCCGCAGCACGCACTGGAGAACGGCGGAGATCCACGAAGGATGCGCCATCTGGGGGACATTCCCACGACGGTATGAATCTCAGTCCGGAGCGGAACCCTCCGAATTGCCGAGCGTCATGTCCTGCGGAGAACGTTTCAGCCGGTCACGCCATGGCGTACGGCCCACAGTGCGGCCTGTGTGCGGTCCGCGAGGTCGAGCTTCATCAGGATGTTCGAGACGTGGGTCTTGACGGTCTTCTCCGACAGGACGAGGGCTCTGGCTATCTCGCGGTTCGAGCGGCCGTCCGCGATCAGGCCGAGCACCTCGCGCTCCCGCTCCGTCAGTGAACCCCCTCTCCCCTGCCCGGAGTTGGCCTCCTCCTGGGACAGCAGGGCGCCCGCGACCTCGGGCTGGAGCAGGATGTGGCCGGCGTGGACCGAGCGAATGGCTCCGGCGAGGGCGTCCGGGTCCACGTCCTTGTAGACGTAACCGGCGGCGCCCGCGCGCAGGGCCGGGATCACCGTGCGCTGCTCGGTGAAGCTGGTGACGATCAGCACGCGCGCGGGGTTGTCCAGTTCGCGGAGCTTGCGCAGGGCGTCGACACCGTCCATGCCGGGCATCTTGACGTCCATCAGCACGACGTCCGGCTTCAGTTCCTCCGCGCGGGCCACTCCCTCGGCGCCGTCGGCCGCCTCGCCCACGACCTCGATGTCGTCCTGCACTTCGAGGAAGGTGCGCAGGCCCCGGCGGACGACCTGGTGGTCGTCGACGAGCAGCACCCTGATTGCGTCAGCCACCGGGGACCTCCATCTCGATCGTGGTGCCCTTGCCGGGCGCCGATTCCACGGTCAGCGCGCCGCCGACCCCGCTCGCGCGGTCCCGCATGGAGACCAGGCCGAGGTGGCGTCCGGCGCGGCGTATCGACTTCGGGTCGAAGCCGTTGCCGTCGTCCGTGACCCGTAGGACGGCTCCGCCGCCGCGCCGGTCCAGCGTCACGTCGACGTGTTCGGCCCCGGAGTGCCGCAGGGCGTTGTGCAGGGCCTCCTGGGCGACGCGCAGCACGGCCTCCTCCTGAGAGGAGGGCAGGGCCTTCACACCGCGGCCTGCGAAGGTCACGCGTGCGGTGTGGGCGCGGTCCAGGACCTGGATCTGGGTGCGCAGGGTGGCGACCAGGCCGTCCTCGTCGAGGGCGGCGGGGCGCAACTCGACGACCGCGGCGCGCAGTTCGTCGGCGGCCTCCGCCGCGAGCGCGGCGACCTGGTGCAGCTCGCCCTTGGCGCGGGACGGGTCGCGGTCGATCAGGGCGGTGGCCGCCTGGGCCGTCAGACGCAGGGAGAACAGCTTCTGGCTGACCGCGTCGTGCAGTTCGTGGGCGAGGCGTGAGCGCTCCTCGGCGATCGTCAGCTCGCGGCTGCGCTCGTAGAGGCGGGCGTTGGTGAGGGCGATCGCGGCGTGCTGGGCGAGGATGGAGAGGAGTTCCTCGTCCTCGGCGGTGAAGCCGCAACTTCCTTCTGGTTTCGGGCAGTTCTTGTTCGCGAGGAACAGGGCGCCGATGACCTCGTCGCCGTCGCGGATCGGCAGGCCCAGGAAGTCCGACATGTCGGGGTGCGCCGACGGCCAGCCCTCGAAGCGGGGGTCCTTGCGGACGTCGGCGAGGCGCTCGATCTTGGCCTCCTGGAGCATCGCGGCGAGGATGCCGTGCTGGCGGGGCAGCGGGCCGATGGCCTTCCACTGCGCGTCGCTGACACCGTCGACCACGAACTGGGCGAAGCCGCCGTGGTCGTCCGGCACGCCGAGGGCGGCGTACTGCGCGTCGAGCAGCTCGCGGGCCGAGGCGACGATCGTCTTGAGGACGTCGCGCACCTCCAAATGCCTGCTCATGGCCAGCAACGCGGAGCTCACCGCGGCTAGGCCGGACCTGGGGCCTTGACTCATGCCCTCACCGTACCGGCGGGGTGTGACAGCCGGATCGGACCTGTGGCGGCGGCCGGCTGGGGCGGGGGACCTAGGCCTGTGGTCGCAGGTGCGGGGGCGTAGGGCGAAAGGCCCCCGGTGTGCGGCGTAGGTCGAAGGGCCCCGCGACTTTGCGGCCCGCGTCCGAGGCGGGGTCCGCGTCCCGGTTCCTACGTTGAGGGCATCGCCGATCGGAGGCGGTCTTGGACGAGGGGACGGTTGTCATGCCGGTAGCGATCATCACGGGGGCCTCCAAGGGGCTGGGGCGGGCGCTCGCCGAAGGGCTGGCCGCGCGGGGCTGGGATCTGGTGCTGGACGCCAGAACGGCGGCGACCCTGGAGGAGACGGCGTCCGGGCTCCGGGAACTGCACGGCGCGCGCGTGACGGCCGTGCCGGGGGACGTCACGGACGCGGGGCACCTGGCCGAGCTGGTGGCGGCCGCATGGCAGCTGGGCGGCCTCGACCTGCTGGTGAACAATGCCAGCGCGCTGGGCGCGGAGCCGCTCGTACGGCTGAACGCGCTGCCGCCGGAGGGGCTGCGGCGGGCGCTGGAGGTGAACGTGATCGCCGCGCTGGCCCTCGTCCAGGAGGCGCTGCCGCTGCTGCGGGCGTCCGGGGAGGGAGCCGTGATCACGTTGAGCTCGGACGCGGCCGCCGAGGCGTACGAGACGTGGGGCGGGTACGGGGCGTCGAAGGCCGCGCTGGACCATCTCGCGGCGGTGCTCGGCGCGGAGGAGCCCGGGCTGCGGGTCTGGGCGGTCGACCCCGGGGACATGGCCACGGACCTGTACGCGGCGGCCGTACCGGACGACGAGGATCCGCGGCCGGCGCCGGCCAGTGTGGTGCCGGCCTTCCTGCGACTGCTGGACGAGCGTCCGGCGAGCGGGCGCTACGGGGCTCCCTCGCTGCTGGAGGGGCGGCGATGACGCTGGCGGTGAGGGTGCCGGAGGAACTGTCCGCCCGGGTGCCGGCCGAGCAGCGTGGGCCGGGGCTGGACCGGGATGCCGTACGGCTAATGGTGTCGCGGGGCAGCGAGGTGTCGCATCACGCGTTCGGTGAGCTGCCGCTGCTGCTGCGGGCCGGGGATCTGCTGGTCGTCAACACGTCGGAGACGCTGGCCGCGGCCGTGGACGGGTGGGTCGGGCACGCGCGCGTGGTGGTGCACTTCTCCACGCGCGGGGACGACGGGCGGTGGGCGGTGGAGCTGCGGGATCCCGATGAGCGGGGGACCACGCGCGCGCGGGCGGGCGGGCCCGCGGGGGTAGAGGTCCGGCTGCCGGGTGGGTTCCGGCTGGTGCTGGAGGAGCCGCTGAGTGCGCGGAGCGCGCGGCTGTGGTGGGCGCGGGTGACCGCGTCCCGGAAGGGGGCGGGTGAGGACGCCCAGGCGGCGGCAGGGGTGCTCTGGCTGATGCGTGAGCACGGGCGGCCGATTCGGTACTCGTACACGGAGCGGGACCAGCCGTTGTCGGCGTACCAGACGGTGTTCGCGCTGCCGTCGGCCGACGGTGCGGGCAGTGCGGAGATGCCGAGCGCGGCGCGGCCCTTCACGGTGCGGATGGTGACGGAGCTGGTGAGCCGGGGTGTGCAGTTCGCGCCGATCACGCTGCACACCGGGGTGGCCTCGGCCGAGGCGCACGAGCCGCCATATCCGGAGCGGTTCGCGGTGCCGGAGGCGTCGGCCCGGCTGATCAACGCGGTCAGGGCGGGGGACGGCCGGGTCGTCGCGGTCGGGACGACGGCCGTGCGGGCGGTGGAGTCGGCGACGGACGCCGACGGGCTCGTACGCGCGCGTGAAGGGTGGACGGATCTCGTCGTCACCCCGGAGCGCGGGGTCCGGGTGGTGGACGGGCTGCTGACCGGGCTGCACGAGCCGGAGGCCTCGCATCTGCTGATGCTGGAGGCGGTCGCGGGGGGAGCCGCGATCGACCGCGGGTACGAGGCGGCGCTACGGGAGCTCTACCTGTGGCACGAGTTCGGCGACGTGCATCTCATCCTGCCGTCGGAGAACCCTCACACAGAGCATTGCGCCAGCAACTCCTGGTGAGACTGTTACGGGGCCGCTGTGAGCCCGCACATAGGGCGCAGGTCACGTACGAAAGTCCGTAGTAGTCACTGCCGTCCCTTTTGAGCGGCGCAGACAGTCCTGTCTGTCCTATTTTGCCCTTCACGGGTCCACTATCGAGGATCGTACGTCACACCTTTGCCACGCAATTTTGCGGCCGCTAAGAATGGCTCTCGTCGCTCAGCGCCGCGGGTTCCGCCCGCGGCGTTTGTGCCGGAAGCACCCGTGTCCCCCGCCGGACAGCGAGCGACCTCCGCGCTATTCGAAGAGGTCCATCTGCCATGCTCAAGAACACCAAGAACCGTGGTCTCGGTCGTGCCATTACCAAGCGTCAGAAGATCGCGATCGCCGGTGTCACCACCCTCGGTGCCGCCGCCCTGGCCATCTCCGCGGTACCCGGCAACGCCCAGACGACCACGGCCGAAGCCCCCACGGGCAAGGTGGCCTACAGCAACGAGCAGATCAAGGACGTCAAGGGCAGCGTCACCGACCAGCTGGCCCGCGACAGCGTGAAGGCCGAGGAGATGTCGGCCAAGCACAAGGCCGCCGTGGCCGCCGCCAAGCACCGCGCCGCCGAAGCCGCCGCCAAGCACCGGGCCGCCAAGGCCACCGCCGCCAAGAAGAAGGCCGAGGCGGAGCGCAAGGCGAAGGAGGCCGCCAGCCGGTCCGCCAAGCGCATACAGGTCAAGCCGGTCGCGGCCAAGACCTACGCCAACAACCTCGACGGCTGGATCCGTGAGGCGCTGGACATCATGAAGAAGCACAACATCCCGGGCACCTACGACGGCCTGTACCGCAACACCATGCGGGAGTCCTCGGGCAACCCGAACGCCATCAACAACTGGGACATAAACGCCCAGAACGGCATCCCGTCGATCGGTCTGCTCCAGGTCATCAAGCCGACCTTCGACGCCTACCACGTCCCGGGCACGGCCTTCAGCCAGTACGACCCGGTCGCCAACCTGACCGCCGCCGCCAACTACGCGGCCGACCGGTACGGCTCGATCGACAACGTCAACAGCGCGTACTGAGCGAGGTAGACGCGGGCCTCTCATCCGTACGCCGAAGGGCGGCACCCTCCTGACGAGGTGCCGCCCTTCGGGCGTCGTACGGCCTAGACCGGCCGTACGACAGGGACTACTTGCGCATGACCTCGGGCTCGTGCCGGCGCAGAAAGCGGGCCACGAAGAAGCCGCAGATCACGCCGAGGGCGATCAGGGCGAGCATGTCCATGGTCCAGGCGCCGACGGTGTGCTCCCAGAGCGGGTCGTTGCTCTCGCCCTTGTCCGGCGGGCTGATCTTGTTGAAGTCCAGCGTGGCACCCGCGGCGCCCACCGCCCAGCGCGACGGCATCAGATACGAGATCTGGTTGGCGCCGATCGAGCCGTTCAGGGCGAAGAGGCAGCCGGTGAACACGACCTGGATGATCGCGAACATGACCAGCAGCGGCATGGTCTTCTCTGCCGTCTTCACCAGCGCCGAGATGATCAGGCCGAACATCATCGAGCTGAAGCCCAGCGCCATGATCGGCAGCGACAGCTCCAGGAGCGTCAGGTTGCCGAGGACCAGGCCCTCCTCCGGGATCTCCCGGCTGGCGAAGCCGATGACGCCGACCATCAGGCCCTGCAGCACGGTGATGAAGCCGAGCACGAAGACCTTGGACATCAGGTACGCGGAGCGGGACAGGCCGGTCGCGCGTTCCCGCTCGTAGATCACCCGTTCCTTGATCAGCTCACGGACGGAGTTCGCGGCGCCGGCGAAGCAGGCGCCGACCGCGAGGATCAGCAGGACGGTGGTGGCCGTGCCGTTCGGGATGATGCGGCCGGTGGCGTTGGCCGGGTTCGGCAGCAGGCCCTTGCCCGAGTCGATGAGCAGGCTCACCGCGCCGAGGACGGCCGGCAGGATCACCATCAGGGCGAGGAAGCCCTTGTCGGACGCGATCACCGACGTGTAGCGGCGCACCAGGGTGATGAACTGCGACATCCAGCCCTGCGGCTTCGGCGGCTTCATCGCCTGCATCGGCGGCATCTGTACGGACTGCGCCGCGATCGCGTCGATGTCCGCGGCGTACATCTGGTAGTGCTGCGAGCCCTTCCAGCGTCCCGCCCAGTCGTAGTCGCGGTAGTTCTCGAAGGCGGAGAAGACGTCGGCCCAGGTGTCGTAGCCGAAGAAGTTCAGTGCCTCCTCGGGCGGGCCGAAGTACGCCACGGCACCGCCCGGCGCCATCACCAGGAGCTTGTCGCACAGCGCCAGCTCGGCCACCGAGTGAGTGACGACGAGGACCGTGCGGCCGTCGTCGGCGAGGCCGCGCAGCAGCTGCATGACGTCGCGGTCCATGCCCGGGTCGAGGCCCGACGTGGGCTCGTCCAGGAAGATCAGGGACGGCTTGGTGAGGAGCTCCAGGGCCACCGAGACGCGCTTGCGCTGGCCGCCGGAGAGGGAGGTGACCTTCTTCTCCTTGTGGATGTCGAGCTTCAGCTCGCGCAGCACCTCGTCGATACGCGCGTCGCGCTCGGCGCCGGTGGTGTCCGACGGGAAGCGGAGCTTGGCCGCGTACTTGAGGGCCTTCTTGACGGTCAGCTCCTTGTGCAGGATGTCGTCCTGCGGGACCAGACCGATGCGCTGGCGCAGCTCGGCGAACTGCTTGTAGAGGTTCCGGTTGTCGTAGAGGACGTCGCCCTGGTTGGCGGGCCGGTAGCCGGTGAGCGCCTTGAGCAGGGTCGACTTGCCGGAGCCGGACGGGCCGATGACCGCGATGAGCGACTTCTCCGGCACGCCGAAGGAGACGTCCTTGAGGATCTGCTTGCCGCCGTCGACCGTGACGGTCAGATGGCGGGCCGAGAAGGAGACCTCACCGGTGTCGACGAACTCCTCAAGGCGGTCGCCCACGATCCGGAACGTGGAGTGACCGACACCCACGATGTCGGCGGGGCCCAGCAGCTGCGAGCCGCCCTTGGCGATCGGCTGGCCGTTGACGTAGGTGCCGTTGTGGGAGCCGAGGTCGCGGATCTCCATACGGCCGTCGGGCGTCGAGTGGAACTCGGCGTGGTGCCGGGAGACCTGCAGGTCGGAGACGACCAGCTCGTTCTCCAGGGCACGGCCGATGCGCATCACACGGCCGACCGCGAACTGGTGGAACGTGGTGGGGCTGCGGTCGCCGTAGACCGGCGGCGCCCCCGCGCCACCGCCGGGGCCCTGCTGATGCGGCACCTTCGAGGCGGCCTGTGGCTGCGGCTGCTGCCAGCCGGCCTGCGGGACCTGCTGCTGCGGCTGATGCTGAGCCGGAGCCTGCTGTGCCCAGCCCGGGTTCGCGCCCTGCGCGGCGTACGGCTGCTGTTGCGGCTGGGCCTGCGGCGAGGCGACGGAGGCCGCGGTGCCGGAGAGGTTCAGGCGCGGTCCGTCGGTTCCGTTGCCCAGGTGCACGGCCGAGCCGGGGCCGATCTCCAGGTGGTGGATGCGGTGGCCCTGCACGAACGTGCCATTGGTGCTGCCGTGGTCCTCCAGGACCCAACTGCGGCCGCTCCAGCTGATCGTGGCGTGCCGCCAGGACACCCTGGCGTCGTCGAACACGATGTCACCCTGCGGATCGCGTCCGAGGGTGTAGGACCTGGACGGATCAAGCGTCCAGGTCCTTCCGTTGAATTCCAGTACGAGTTCCGGCACTCCATGCCCCACTGAGTAGTCCCCCGAGTTACCCCCAACACAGGGAGTCTAGGGATGTCGAACATCGTCGGGAACTATTTCAGGCTCCGCCCCCTGACTGAAAGTCGGGCCTTATGACTAGCACGCGCAGACGCTTCGACTGGTTCCGTTGACGGGGTTGAAACCAGCCCGGAGAGTGGTAATCCACGCGAGGGGGACATGCGCGGCGAGCCGGCCGCGCGGCGGATCGGGGGGTCTGCATGAGCGCGTCCACGAACGTCGAGAGCGCGAGGCACGGCACGCGGCTGCCGTGGGGAGGCATCCTGCTGTCCGCGATCGCCTCCGTGAGCTGGGCGTTGATCGGGATGGCGGGCACGGCAGCGCTGGGACTGCATCTGCTGGGGGCGGACACCGCGAGCTCCCTGGGCCCGATGACCGCGGCGGTGGTGGCCCTTGGGGCGGGTGGTTCCGTCACACCGTCCGGTGACGTGTCCGCTTTCGGATTGACGGGCGCGGAGGCGGCGACTGCCATCGAGATCACGCCACTCGGCGTGAGCCTAGTCGGCGCGGTCCTTTTGTCCTGGTTCTTCCTACGGTCCCTGCGCAGCGCGGGAGTTGTGATCGCACCGGCCGAACTCCTCGCACGCGCGGGCGCGGTGGTCGCGGTGTTCGTGGCGACGCTGGGCGGGCTGGCCTGGGCCGGGCACGACGTCATCACCATCGACGGGAGCTCGCTGGGCCTCGACGACCTGCCGGGAGGCGGCGGGGGCGGCGGCGGTATCGAGATCCCCGGCCTCGGCGACGTCGGGGACATCGGCGGGCTGCTGCCCGACCAGATCGGCGACCTCATCGACGCGAAGGCGGCGGTCGGCTTCACCGTGGACACGGCACCGACCCTGCTCGGTGGCCTGGGCTGGTCCGCCGGCATCCTGCTGATCGCCCTGCTGGCCTCGCGCCACACCCCGCTGCCACGCGGCTGGGACGCCGTGCACCGTGTCGTACGGCCCGCCGCGTCCGCTCTCGTCACGGTGCTGCTGGTCGCGGTCGCGGCCGGGCTCGCGGCTGCGGCGTACGCGGCGATCGGCGACGACCACCCCAAGCGCATCGCGGGCGCCGCCCTGCTGGGTGCCCCGAACGGCGTGTGGCTCGGCATCCCGATCGGCCTGTTCGTACCGTTCGACGGCCGGGCCACGGGGGTGCTGGCGGGCCTGCTGCCGGATCCGCTGGACGACCTGCTGAACAGTGGGGAGGACCAGTCCGTGACGTTGGGCAGGCTGGCGGAGCTGGACGGGCGGGTGTGGCTGCTGGGCGTCGCGGCGGCGGTGATGATGCTGCTCGCGGGGGTGCTTACGGCTGTGCGGACGCCGGTGGTGCATGGGGGCGTACGGGATCCGGGAGCCCTTCGTTTCGCCGGGCGGTGTGCGCTGCGGCTCGGCGTCGCCACGGCGTTGGCGCTGCCGTTGCTCGCGTGGCTGACCGAGGTGTCCGTGGATGCCTCGCTGTCGGTGCTGGGCTTCGACGCGTTCGGCGCCGGGGTGCGGCTTGCGGGGAACCTCGGGATGGCGCTGGTCCTCGGGGCGGCGTGGGGCGCGGGTGCGGGTGCCGTGGGAGCGGCGCTGGCCCGGGCTACCGGGGCCGCGGGGCAGCGGGCGACTGCGGCGGCACGGGGCGAGGTGGCCCTGGGGGCGAGGCCGGATGCCGCGGGAGTGACGGGCGGTGCGGGTACGGCGGCCACGGCGGCGGAGGGTGCCGGGGCCGCGTCGTACGCGAGCGGGTCCGGGCCGTACGCGCCCGGCACGCCGTACCGGCCACCGAACCCGGCGACGAACCCCTACCTGCACGTACCGGACGAACTGCGTGAGCCGGAGGACGCGCGTCCGCCGGGCGCGGACCGGCCTTCCGGGGGCGCGGGGGCGCCCGGTGGGGCGCGGGGAGCCGACGGGAGGGGGGAGCACGACGCAGAGCGGGGACGCGACGCGAGGTCGAGGCGCGATGCGTGGTCGGGAGGTGACGGGCGGTCGGGACGCGATGAAGCACGGCGGCCCGGTGACCGGCAGTCCGGTGAGCCGCCGCGCGGTGCGCCGCGGTCCGGTGGCCCGCAGGCCGGCAGCCCTCAGCACGGTGAGCCGCCACGCGATGCCCCACAGGCCGGCGCCCCTCAGGCCGGTCAGCAGCCGTCCGATCAGCCGCCCGCCGAGTCGCCGCCCCCCGGCGGCAGCGACATGTACGGCGCGCCTACGGTCGCCCGGCCGATCGGGCCGCTTCCGAGGCCGTCCCGGCCTTCTCGGCGGCGTGGGAACCGGTCGTCGTCCGGGGCGGACGAAGGACCGATGCCTCCGCCACCGCCACCACCACCGGCTCCTCCCCCGCCGCCGGGGAAACCGAAGGGCCGCTCATGATCCACGAGCGGGGGCGGCGGGGCGCGGCGTCCGACGTCCGGCTTCAGTGGGTGACCTGGGCTGGGTAAGCGGCTGGGCCCACAGGTGCCGCAGTGTCGTTTCACAGCTACTGGTGCTGCCGTGGCCCGAACGTAAGGCTCCCGCCACCCGTGCGACACCCAGTGTTCCGTGTCCGCTAGACGGACCTCAGGGGCGCCAGGCACTGAGTGCCGGATACGGTGGAGGCACCATGAGCGCTTCGCAGACCTCCGACACCCCCACACTTCTCGTCAAGATCTTCGGGAAGGACAGGCCGGGAATCACGGCCGGCCTCTTCGACACGCTGGCCGCCTACTCCGTCGACGTGGTCGACATCGAGCAGGTCGTCACCCGTGGCCGGATCACGCTGTGCGCGCTCGTGACGCAGCCTCCCGCCGGGACGGAGGGGGACCTGCGGGCGACCGTCCACAGCTGGGCGGAGTCGATGAGGATGCAGGCGGAGATCATCTCCGGCCTGGGCGACAACCGGCCGCGTGGCGTCGGACGCTCCCTGGTGACCGTGCTCGGACATCCGCTCACCGCCGAGGCGACGGCCGCGATCGCTGCCCGGATCACCAAGTCCGGCGCCAACATCGACCGTATCTTCCGACTCGCCAAGTACCCCGTGACGGCCGTGGAGTTCGCGGTGTCCGGTGTGGCGACCGAGCCGCTGCGCACCGCGCTGGTGACCGAGGCGGCGGCACTGGGTGTCGACGTCGCCGTCGTCGCCGCCGGACTGCACCGGCGCGCCCAGCGGCTCGTCGTGATGGACGTGGACTCCACTCTCATCCAGGACGAGGTGATCGAGCTCTTCGCCGCGCACGCCGGCTGCGAGGACAAGGTGGCCGAGGTGACGGCGGCCGCGATGCGCGGGGAGCTGGACTTCGAGCAGTCCTTGCACGCGCGCGTGGCGCTGTTGGAGGGGCTGGACGCCTCGGTGGTGGAGAAGGTGCGCAGCGAGGTGCGGCTGACACCGGGTGCGCGCACGCTGATCCGTACGCTGAAGCGGCTCGGCTACCAAGTGGGGGTCGTCTCGGGTGGGTTCACGCAGGTCACCGATGATCTGAAGGAGCGGCTCGGGCTCGACTTCGCCCAGGCCAACACCCTGGAGATCGTCGACGGCAAGCTCACCGGCAAGGTGACCGGGGAGATCGTGGACCGGGCGGGCAAGGCACGGCTGCTGCGCCGGTTCGCAGCCGAGGCGGGGGTTCCGCTGTCCCAGACGGTGGCGATCGGCGACGGCGCCAACGATCTGGACATGCTCAACGCGGCCGGGCTCGGTGTCGCCTTCAACGCCAAGCCGGTGGTGCGGGAGGCCGCGCACACGGCCGTGAACGTGCCGTTCCTGGACACCGTCCTGTATCTGCTCGGCGTCACCCGCGAAGAGGTCGAAGCGGCCGACATGCACGACGAGGACTGACGGTCCCGCACCTGTTCGGCCCACATGCACAGGGGCCCGGCACCATGACGGTGCCGGGCCCCTTCGTGTGGTTCGGTCACTCGGATGGCGCCCAGTAGTCGAGCAGGGTGGCCACGCCGGGCTCCAGCGTCTTCCAGGTGCCGCTGAAGGAGAGGACGGCGAAGGCCGCGGCCGGGAAGCCCCGGCGGCTCATCCGCTCGCGTGCGTCACCGTCGGCCGAGCCGGTCAGGATCTCGGCGAGGCCCTGCACACCCGGGTTGTGGCCGATCAGCAGGACGTTCTGCGCGTCGTCGGGCGTTTCGTTGAGCACGGCGATCAGCTCGCCGGGCGAGGCCTCATAGACCCGCTCTTCATATACGGTTTTCGGCCGGTGCGGGAACTCGTGGACGGCGAGCTTCCAGGTCTCCCGGGTCCGGGTCGCGGTGGAGCACAGGGCCAGATCGAAGGGGATGGCGGTGTCGGCCAGCCTGCGTCCGGCCTCTGCCGCGTCCAGTCGGCCCCGATCGGCGAGCGGCCGCTCGTGGTCGGTCACCTGTGGCCAGTCGGCTTTCGCATGCCGGAAGAGGACAATCCTGCGGGGTTCTGCGACGCTCATGCGTCCCAGCTTCGCATGAAACAGGCCACGGGGCGCAGGGAGTTGACGTGCGGTTCTGGCCGTGCTCAGCGCATGATCAGCTGTTGTACACGCTCGAAGAGCTGAGTGATCGCGGGCTCGGAGGTCGCGGCATGCGCCTCGGACGGGTTGAGTATCAGCGTCAGCAGCGTGATGAAGGCGAGTGTCGGCAGGGCGAGGGCCCACCAGGGCAGCCGGATGTCGGCGCGGCCCGTGGACGCCGGGTGGGGCGGTGTGTGCGTAGGGGCCGACATGACGCCTCCGTAGGTCTTCGATCGGTCGGTGTCCGCCTCCCGCGGGCACACTTCGAAGCTACGGAAGTCCCGGCCCTCAACCCATCCGGTGATCCACCCAGTTGACCCTGACACTCGCCCCCTAGGGGATGGTGGTGCTAGCCCCACCATCGGTCACGACGGGGCAGGTCAGGGGGACGCGATCGTCGCGATGACGGCGATGATCACGAAGATGGCGAAGAACGCGCCGAAGACGAGCAGCATGTTCTTCTGGCCGTTCTTGGGGTTCGGATCGAGCACTGGCATACGGCCAGTCTCGCACTCCCCGGCCTCGCCAGCCGCGCCGGGGTGAGGTCAGCGGGCCGCGGCCTCGTCCTCCACCGTTCGGTTGCGTCCCGCGAGGACCCCTACCGCCATCTGCGGGATCAACAGGCCGGTCATGAGCGCGATGGGCAGCCCCCAGCCGCCGCTGTGCTGGTAGAGCACGCCGACCAGGAGCGGGCCGGGGATGGAGAGCAGATAGCCGGTGCTCTGCGCGAACGCCGACAGCTGGGCCACTCCCGCACTGGTCCTGGCCCGCATGCCGACCATGGTGAGGGCGAGCGGGAACGAACAGTTGGAGACGCCGAGCAGCAGGGCCCAGGCCCAGGAACCGGCGGACGGCGCGAGGTACAGCCCGGCGTAGCCGACGAGGCCGCAGGCGCCCAGCGCGAGCACGATCGGCCCCTGGTGGGGCAGCCTGGTGGCCAGGCGCGGGATGACGAAGGCCAGCGGCACGCCCATGACCATGGTCACGGCGAGCAGCAGCCCGGCCGTGCTCGCCTGCACGCCCGAGTCCCGGAAGATCTGGGCCATCCAGCCCATCGTGATGTAGGCGCCGGTGGCCTGGAGCCCGAAGTAGACGGCGAGGGCCCAGGCGGTGCGGCTCCGGGTGATCCGCAGCCGGGGCGCCTCCACACGCGCGTGCCTGTCCTGCGCGGAGGAGGCGGGCGCCGCCCCCCGGCCCCGTACGAAGGGCAGCCAGGGCAGTACGGCCGCCGCTCCGAGCGCTCCCCAGACGGCGAGCCCGGTCTGCCAACTCCCGCCCAGCATCTCGGTCATGGGCACCGTCACGGCCGCCGCGGACGCGGTGCCGAGGGCGAGGGCCATCGAGTACAGGCCGGTCATGGAGCCGACCCGGTCCGGGAACCAGCGCTTGACGATGACCGGCATCAGGACGTTGCTGACCGCGATGCCCATGAGGGCGAGCGCGGTGGCGGCCAGGAAGCCGGCCGTGCTTCCCGCGTACGGCCGTACGAGCAGGCCGGCGCTGATGGCGACCATGCCCGCGCACACCACGGCACCCGGGCCGAAGCGGCGGGCCAGGCGGGGGGCCGCTACGCCGAAGACGGCGAAGCAGAGCGGGGGCACCGAGGTGAGGAGTCCGGCGACGCTGCCGCTCATGCCGAGCGCGTCGCGGACCTCTTCGAGGAGGGCGCCGAGGCTGGTGATGGCGGGGCGGAGGTTCAGCGCGGTCAGCACGATGCCGAGCACGAGCAGCCGTATCGTCCACGCGCGCGTGGCGGGCTCCGTGCTGGTGCGGGCCTCGCGGGTGCTTGCCTCGGAGGTGCGTATGCGTGTGGACGTCGCCGTCCGGATTTCCTCGCTCACCATGAGGCCCATCATAGAATCATGGGATGATTGGTTGTCCACCCCCGGTCCCCTCGGTCCGGGTCCTCCCGTGCGAAGGTGTGCCATGCCCCTGAGCCACCCCCGCCGCTCGGCGCTGTCCGAGCAGGTCATCGCGGCGTTGCGGAACCAGATCACCTCGGGCGAGTGGCCCGTCGGCTCCCGTATCCCGACCGAGCCCGAGCTGGTCGAGCAGCTCGGCGTGGCGCGCAACACCGTGCGCGAGGCGGTCCGCGCGCTCGCGCACAACGGCCTGCTGGACATCCGCCAGGGCTCCGGCACCTATGTGGTGGCGACCAGCGAGCTGGCCGGCGTGATGCACCGCCGCTTCGCCGACGCCGACCCCCGGCACATCGCCGAGCTGCGCGCCACGCTGGAGTCGTCCGCGGCGCAGCTGGCCGCCGAGCGGCGCACGGAGAAGGACCTCAAGCAGCTGGACGCGCTGCTGGTGCGGCGCGAGGAGGCCTGGGAGTCGGGGGACGCGGAGGCGTTCGTGGCGGCCGACGCGACGTTCCATCTGGCAGTGGTGGCGGCCTCCCACAACGACGTGATGACCGCGATGTACGCCGACCTGGGCGAGGTGCTGCGGGACTGGCTGCGCGAGGACGTCGGCACGGAGCTGACGCCGGAGACGCACATGGACCACGCGCGTCTGGTCGACGCGATCCGCGCGGGCGACGCGACGGCGGCCGCGGCCGAGGCGGCGAGCTATCCGTTCCTGTGCCGTCCGAGGCGCTTCAGCCCTCCCGGTCGTGACTGACCCACACCGAGCCGACCTCCTTCCAGCAGCGCCCGGTCAGCCGCACGGTCTGTGCGGGCCCGGCGTCCACCGGTGAGCCGTCGCTGTCGATGTCCCACCAACGGGCGCACTCGACGTGCAGGCTCACGCGATCGGTACCTGGATAGGGGTTGTGGCAGTAAGCGGTCACCTGGGATCCGGTGACTCGGACGCGGCATGCGGCGCCGAACGGCTCCTGGGGCCGCACCTCGGCGGCGGGCACACGCGCGTGGGCTATCGCCTCGTACGACAGGGGCAGTACGAGCGCGACGGCGACGGACGTTGAGGCCAGGCGGCGGAACAAGCGCACAACGGGACCTCCTCGGCCGTACGGGAGAGGGGCTCGCGGGATGAACGCGTACTCCAGGGTGCGCTGTTGCCGGCCTCGGCCGCCTCGCCGGATAGCCCGAACGGGTGACGCCCCGCTCCCCGCGCGCTGCGGGAAACGGGGCGTCGGCGACGCGGGTGGGATCAGGCGCCGATGGCGTGCAGACCGCCGTCCACGTGGATGATCTCGCCGGTGGTCTTCGGGAACCAGTCGCTCAGCAGCGCGACGATGCCGCGGCCGGCCGGCTCCGGGTCCTTGAGGTCCCACTCCAGCGGGGAGCGGTCGTCCCAGACGGAGGCCAGCTCGCTGAAGCCCGGGATGGACTTGGCGGCCATGGAGCCGAGCGGGCCCGCCGAGACGAGGTTGCAGCGGATGTTCTGCTTGCCCAGGTCACGGGCCATGTAGCGGCTGGTGGCCTCCAGCGCGGCCTTGGCCGGGCCCATCCAGTCGTACTGCGGCCAGGCGTACTGCGCGTCGAAGGTGAGGCCGACGACCGAGCCGCCGTTCTGCATCAGCGGCAGGCAGGCCATGGTGAGCGACTTCAGGGAGTACGCCGAGACGTGCATGGCCGTGGCGACCGACTCGAACGGCGTGTTCAGGAAGTTGCCGCCGAGCGCGTCCTGCGGGGCGAAGCCGATGGAGTGCACGACGCCGTCGAGGCCGCCGAGCTCTTCGCCGACGAGGTCGGCCAGGCGCCCGAGGTGCTCGTCGTTGGTGACGTCGAGCTCGATGACCTTGGTGGGCTTGGGGAGCTTCTTGGCGATGCGCTCGGTCAGCGTGGGCCGCGGGAACGCGGTGAGGATGACCTCGGCGCCCTGCTCCTGGGCCAGCTTCGCGGCGTGGAAGGCGATGGAGGCCTCCGTCAGCACACCGGTGATCAGGATGCGCTTGCCCTCAAGAATTCCGCTCATGGTGATCAGTGACCCATTCCCAGTCCGCCGTCAACGGGGATGACGGCTCCAGTGATGTACGAGGCGTCGTCCGAGGCGAGGAACCGCACCGTCGCGGCGATCTCCTCCGGCTGCGCGTAACGACCGAGCGGCACCTGCTTCACGATGCCCTCACGCTGCTCGTCGGTGAGCACCTTGGTCATGTCGGTGTCGACGAAGCCGGGCGCGACGACGTTGAAGGTGATGTTGCGCGAGCCCAGCTCACGGGCGAGAGAGCGCGCGAAGCCGACCAGGCCGGCCTTGGAGGCCGCGTAGTTCGCCTGGCCCGGGCCGCCGTAGAGGCCGACGACGGAGGAGATCAGGACGACGCGGCCCTTCTTGGCGCGCAGCATGCCGCGGTTGGCACGCTTGACCACACGGAAGGTGCCGGTGAGGTTGGTGTCGAGGACGGACGTGAAGTCCTCCTCGGACATGCGCATCAGGAGCTGGTCCTTGGTGACGCCGGCGTTGGCGATCAGAACCTCGACCGGGCCGTGCTCGGCCTCGATCTCCTTGTAGGCCTGCTCCACCTGCTCGGTGTCGGTGATGTCGCACTTGACGGCCAGGAAGCCGGCCGGCGGCTCACCCGAGCGGTATGTGATCGCGACCTTGTCGCCGGCGTCGGCGAAAGCGCGGGCGATGGCGAGGCCGATGCCCCGGTTGCCTCCGGTGACGAGAACCGAGCGGCTCAACGGATCACCCTTTCGATAGGGGTCTGACACACCCGCCCGAACAGCTGGATGACAGGCGGCTTCTCCGAAAACCTATCGGTCCCGTCCCGGCATCGGACATTCGGGCACCGACAGTGGCTTACCGGCGTCACTGTCGGGTCCCTACAGAAAGTTGCCGACTCCAGCCGGAAACCTGTGGTCCGTGGCCGTGTCCGCGCGAAATGATCGGTGCCGACAGGCCACGACAGCAGGGAGACCTCCGTGCCCCATACGATCGATGAAGCCTTTACGGCGCTTCCGCTACGCGCCCTGGCCGACGCCGCGCTGGCACGCGCGCGTGCGCTGGGTGCCGAACACGCGGACTTCCGGTTCGAGCGGGTGCGCAGCGCGTCCTGGCGTTTGCGGGACGCCAGGCTCGCCGGTTCGTCGGACACCACCGACCTCGGGTACGCGGTGCGGGTGGTGCACGGCGGGACCTGGGGGTTCGCGTCGGGTGTCGATCTGACACTGGACGCCGCCGCCAAGGTCGCCTCGCAGGCGGTGGCGATGGCGAAGCTGTCCGCCCAGGTGATCAAGGCCGCCGGGTCGGACGAGCGGGTGGAACTCGCCGACGAGCCCGTGCACAGCGAGAAGACATGGATCTCGTCGTACGAGATCGATCCGTTCGGCGTGCCCGACGAGGAGAAGTCGGGGCTGCTGGCGGACTGGAGCGCGCGGCTGCTGGCGGCGGACGGGGTGAACCACGTCGACGCCTCGCTGCTCACCGTCCATGAGAACAAGTTCTACGCCGACACCGCCGGGACCGTGACCACCCAGCAGCGCGTCCGGCTGCACCCGCAGCTGACCGCCGTGTCGGTCGACGAGTCCAGCGGCGAGTTCGACTCCATGCGCACCATCGCACCGCCCGTCGGACGCGGCTGGGAGTACCTGACGGGCACCGGCTGGGACTGGGACGACGAGCTGGCGCGCATCCCCGAGCTGCTCGCCGAGAAGATGCGGGCGCCGAGTGTCCAGGCGGGGCCGTACGACCTCGTCGTGGACCCCTCCAACCTGTGGCTGACCATCCACGAGTCCATCGGCCACGCCACCGAACTGGACCGTGCCCTCGGCTACGAGGCCGCCTACGCGGGCACCTCCTTCGCCACCTTCGACCAGCTCGGCAAGCTCCGGTACGGCTCCGACCTGATGAACGTCACCGGTGACCGCACCGCCGAGCACGGCCTGGCGACCATCGGGTACGACGACGAGGGCGTCGCCGGGCAGTCCTGGGACCTGGTGAAGAACGGCACGCTCGTCGGCTACCAGCTGGACCGGCGGATCGCGAAGCTGACCGGGTTCGAACGGTCCAACGGGTGCGCGTTCGCCGACTCCCCCGGCCATGTGCCGGTGCAGCGCATGGCCAACGTGTCGCTGCAGCCGGATCCGGCCGGGATGTCGACCGAGGATCTGATCGGGAGCGTCGACCGCGGGATCTATGTCGTCGGCGACCGGTCCTGGTCGATCGACATGCAGCGCTACAACTTCCAGTTCACCGGGCAGCGGTTCTTCAGGATCGAGAACGGGCGGATCACCGGGCAGCTGCGGGACGTCGCGTACCAGGCGACGACCACCGACTTCTGGGGTTCGATGGCCGCGGTGGGCGGTCCGCAGACGTATGTCCTGGGCGGTGCCTTCAACTGTGGCAAGGCGCAGCCGGGGCAGGTCGCGGCCGTCTCGCACGGCTGCCCGTCGGCCCTCTTCAAGGGCGTCAACATTCTCAACACCACCCAGGAGGCCGGTCGATGAGCGCTCACTCCCCCAAGGCGCACAAGCCGCACGAGATCGTCGAGCGGGCCCTTGAGCTCTCGCGGGCCGACGGGTGCGTCGTCATCGCCGACGAGCAGTCGACCGCCAATCTGCGCTGGGCGGGCAACGCGCTCACCACGAACGGCGTCACGCGCGGGCGGACGCTCACCGTCGTCGCGACCGTCGACGGCAAGGAGGGCACGGCCTCCGGGGTGGTGTCCCGGTCGGCCGTGACCGCGGACGAGCTGGAGCCGCTGGTGCGGGCAGCCGAGGCCGCCGCGCGCGGTGCCGGGCCCGCCGAGGACGCGCAGCCGCTGGTGACGGACGTATCGGCGTCGCCGGACTTCACGGACGGCCCGGCCGAGACGTCGTCCACCGTGTTCGCCGACTTCGCCCCGGCGCTCGGCGAGGCGTTCGCACGCGCGCGTGCGGGCGGGCGGGAGTTGTACGGCTTCGCCAACCACGAGCTGGTGTCGACGTACGTGGGCACCTCCACGGGGCTGCGGCTGCGGCACGACCAGCCCAACGGGACGCTGGAGCTGAACGCCAAGTCGCCGGACCGCACCCGCTCGGCGTGGGCGGGGCGCTCCACGCGGGACTTCAAGGACGTCGACCCCACGACGCTCGATGCCGAGCTGGCCGTACGGCTCGGCTGGGCCGAGCGGCGTCTGGAGCTGCCGGCGGGCCGGTACGAGACGCTGCTGCCGCCGACCGCCGTGGCCGACCTGCTGATCTACCAGATGTGGTCGGCGTCCGGGCGGGACGCGGTCGAGGGCCGGACGGTGTTCTCCAAGCCCGGCGGCAAGACGCGTGTCGGCGAGAAGCTGAGCGAGCTGCCGCTGACGCTGCGCAGCGACCCGAACGAGCCGGGCCTTGAGTCCGCGCCCTTCGTGATCGCGCACTCCTCCGGGGGCGACCAGTCGGTGTTCGACAACGGGCTGCCGCTCGGGGCGACGGAGTGGCTGCGTGAGGGCGAGCTGAAGCACCTCATGACCAGTCGGCACAGTGCGGGGCTGACCGGTCTGCCGGTGGCGCCGGGCATCGACAACCTGATCCTGGACGGCGGCGAGGACCGGTCGATCGAGGAGATGGTCGCGAACACCGAGCGAGGGCTGCTGCTGACCTGCCTCTGGTACATCCGCGAGGTCGACCCGGCGACCCTGCTGCTCACCGGCCTGACCCGGGACGGTGTCTACCTCGTCGAGAACGGCGAGGTGACCGGCGAGGTCAACAACTTCCGGTTCAACGAGTCGCCGGTGGGCCTGCTCGGGCGGGCGACCGAGGCGGGGCGTACGGAGAAGACCCTGCCCCGGGAGTGGAGCGACTGGTTCACCAGGGCGGCGATGCCCGCGCTGCGCGTCCCCGATTTCAACATGAGCTCTGTCAGTCAGGGCGTATAACCTCGTAGGCGTTTGCAGTCGGCTGTCATCCGACCGGCCGAAGATCATCGAGGAGACACGAGAACCGTGACGGACATCGTCGACGAGCTGAAGTGGCGTGGCGTGATCGCCCTGTCCACCGACGAGGACGCATTGCGCAAGGCTCTCGCGGACGGTCCCGTCACGTTCTATTGCGGTTTCGACCCGACCGCGGCCAGCCTGCACGTCGGCCACCTGGTCCAGGTCCTCACCATGCGCCGCCTCCAGCAGGCGGGCCTGCGCCCGCTCGCGCTGGTCGGCGGCGCCACGGGCCAGATCGGCGACCCGCGCCCGACGGCCGAGCGCACGCTGAACGACCCGGAGACGGTCGCGAACTGGGTGAACCGTCTGCGCGCGCAGATCGAGCCCTTCCTCTCCTTCGAGGGCGACAACGCCGCGACGATGGTGAACAACCTGGACTGGACGGCCGGCATGTCGGCCATCGAGTTCCTGCGGGACATCGGCAAGCACTTCCGCGTCAACAAGATGCTCACCAAGGACTCGGTCGCCCGTCGGCTCCAGTCCGAAGAGGGCATCAGCTACACGGAGTTCAGCTACCAACTGCTCCAGGGCATGGACTTCCTGGAGCTGTACCGGCGGCACGGCTGCACGCTCCAGCAGGGCGGCAGCGACCAGTGGGGCAACCTCACGGCGGGTCTGGACCTGATCCACCGCCTGGAGCCGCACGCGGGCGTGCACGCGCTGGCGACCCCGCTGATGACCAAGGCGGACGGCACCAAGTTCGGCAAGACCGAGGGCGGCGCCATCTGGCTCGACCCGGAGATGACGACGCCGTACGCGTTCTACCAGTTCTGGCTGAACGCGGACGACCGGGACATCTCGACGTACATGCGGATCCTGTCCTTCAAGTCCCGTGCGGAGCTGGAGGAGCTGGAGAAGCAGACGGAGGAGCGTCCGCAGGCGCGGGCCGCGCAGCGGGCTCTCGCCGAGGAGCTGACGACGCTGGTGCACGGCGCCGACCAGACGGCCGCGGTGATCGCCGCGTCCCGTGCGCTCTTCGGGCAGGGGGAGCTGGCGGAGCTGGATGCGGCGACGCTGGCTGCTGCGCTGTCCGAGGTGCCGCATGTGAAGGTTGCCGAGCTCGGTCCGGTGGTCGACCTGTTCGCCGAGGTCGGCCTTGTCGCCAGCAAGTCTGCTGCGCGGCGGACCGTGAAGGAGGGCGGGGCGTACGTGAACAACGTGAAGGTCGCCGCGGAGGATGCCGTGCCGGCGAAGGAGGACCTGCTGCACGAGCGGTGGCTGGTGCTGCGGCGGGGGAAGAAGAACCTCGCGGCGGTTGAGGTCACCGGCTCGTAGGGTTTTGCGGGATTCGCCGTAGGGGTGCGGTGATCTGCGGGCTACTGGTTCGTTGTGGCTGGTCGCGCAGTTCCCCGCGCCCCTTTCGGGGCGCTTCCCCTAGGGCGTTGATCGCCTCACGTCCGCTGCTTCTTCTTGCCCAGCGTCGCCATGTACAGCATGTCCCCCACGTACACGATGATCACCGCTGCGACGATCTGGAAGATGTGGCGGCTCCAGTCGATGCCGCGTGTCGAGTCGACGCCGAACGCTCGGGCGATGGAGTTGCCGACGATGGCGCCGAGCATGCCGAAGATGGTGGTCAGCCAGAGAGGGCTGTGCTGCTTGCCCGGGATGAGCAGCTTCGCGAGCAGGCCCAGCACGAATCCCACGATGATCGCCCACAACCAGCCCATGGCCGCCTCCTACGCCTCGGGGTGAGGATTACGGCCAGTCTTGGTGCGGCTCCGGTACGCCGCATGCCGGGTACCGCCGTACGCGTTACGGCTGATGGCGTTCCCCCAGGTGACAGGGGCCCCGGTCTCGTAGGCGGCGCAGACGGGGCGTACCGTGGAAGGTGTCCTGGCCCGGGTCTCCGACCGGGGGCGGTCGGGTACGGACAGGGGGAGAGTCCGATGCGGGCGGATGGTGGAATCTGATGCGGAAGCTGCACGCGGGCGGCCAGTCCGAGGTATTCCGGATCACCGGGGCCCGAGCGGGGCTCCAGGACGATGTGCGCGCCCGGCAGCGCCGGTACGTCATCTCGATGTCGATCCGTACGGTGTCGGTGATCCTGGCGGCGTCGCTGTGGAACGTCGAACGGCACGTCGCGATCGTGGCGTTGGTTCTCGGGGCGATCCTGCCGTACATCGCCGTGGTGATCGCCAACGCCGGGCGGGAGAATGCGCCGGGTCTGCCGTCGACGTTCGTGATGGCGCCCACGCGGCCGATGATCGCGCCGCAGGGGACGAATGACGGTTCTGCGGAATCGGTCCCGGAAGATGTGGCGGATGACTCCGCGCCGGGCGAACAAAGCAAACCGCACGACGCAACGTGATCCTGCGGAGCGGTGCGCTCCGCAGGCGACTCCGCGCCAAGCTCAGGAAAAGCTCAGATCAATAGTGTTGTTCCGGTGCCGGGGGACGGGTTACCCATGACATACTTCGTGGACGCTCCGCATCCCCCGTCGGAGCGATGGACCGACGCCGGGCAGCTCCCCCCGTGGCTGCTCGGCGTCGCCTTTTGTGCGCATCTGTGAGACGAATCCGTGAGTGACACGCCTATCTGTTCTGCCAAGGGCTGCCGTGCCGATGCCGTGTGGGTGCTGGCGTGGAACAACCCGAAGATTCATACGCCGGAGCGGCGCAAGACGTGGCTCGCGTGCGAGGAGCATCGCGAGCATTTGTCGCAGTTCCTCGGGGTGCGGGGGTTTTTGAAGGACGTTGTGCTGCTGGAGGAATGGGAAGCGCCGGAAGTCTGATGGCGCGCCATCGGTCCGAGGTGGTGCACGCCTTTACGCGTCTGCCGGCCCGTCGCGGTTGGTCGCGCAGTTCCCCGCGCCCCTTGAGGCGTTGCAGCTAGCCGCCGATCGCGGACATCGGTCGGTCCGGCTGGACGAAGCTCGGGTCGTCCAGGCCCGCTCCCGCCTTCTTGCCCCACATCGCCAGGCGCCAGATGCGGGCGATCTCCTCATCGGGAGCGCCGGAGCGCAGGGCTGCGCGCAGGTCCGTCTCCTCCTGGGCGAACAGGCAGGTGCGGACCTGGCCGTCGGCCGTCAGGCGGGTGCGGTCGCAGGCCGCGCAGAACGGGCGGGTGACGGAGGCGATGACGCCCACCACATGGGGGCCGCCGTCCACCAGCCAGCGCTCCGCCGGGGCCGAGCCGCGCTTCTCCTCGCCCTCGGGGGTCAGCTCGAAGCGGGTGCGCAGGGAGGTCAGGATGTCACCGGCCGTGATCATGCCGTCGCGCTTCCAGCCGTGCTGGGCGTCCAGGGGCATCTGCTCGATGAAGCGCAGTTCGTAGTCGTGCTCCACGGCCCAGGCGAGGAGGTCGGGGGCCTCGTCGTCGTTGAGGCCCGGCATCAGGACCGAGTTGACCTTGACCGGGGTCAGGCCGGCGTCGCGGGCAGCGTACAGGCCGTCGATGACGTCCTTGTGGCGGTCGCGGCGGGTGAGGGTCTTGAAGACGTCGGGGCGGAGGGTGTCCAGGGAGACGTTGACCCGGTCCAGGCCCGCGGTCTTCAGGGCGGACGCGGTGCGCCTGAGGCCGATGCCGTTCGTCGTCAGGGACATCTGGGGGCGGGGGGTGAGCGCCGCCACGCGCTCGACTATGCCCACCAGACCGGGGCGCAGCAGGGGCTCGCCGCCGGTGAAGCGGACCTCCTCGATACCGAGGGAGGTGACGGCGATGTCGATCAGGCGGACGATCTCGTCGTCCGTGAGCAGGTCGGGCTTGGCCAGCCACTGCAGGCCCTCCTCGGGCATGCAGTACGTGCACCGCAGGTTGCAGCGGTCGGTCAGCGAGACCCTCAGGTCGGTGGCCACTCGGCCGTAGGTGTCGATGAGCACGTGGGCCCCCTCCCTCGTCACGACCAGATTCAACGTCCGTCACCTGCGAGCCTACGTGACCGCACTGACAGTGACACAGGCCCGATCCCACGACGTAAGACGCGGCCGCGTCGTAGAGACCTACGACGCGGCCGCTCGGGGGTGGTGCTCAGTGGGCGCCGGTGCCGGTCAGGGACCGGACCTCCAGCTCCGCGTACTTGCGGGCGTCGGGCTCTTCCTTGGACAGGACGGTGCCGAGCCAGCCCATGAGGAAGCCGAACGGGATGGAGATGATGCCCGGGTTCTTCAGCGGGAACCAGGCGAAGTCGACGTCCGGGAACATCGCCTTCGGGTCGCCGGAGACGACCGGCGAGAACAGCACCAGGCCGACGGCGACGATCAGACCGCCGTAGATCGACCACAGCGCGCCCTGGGTGGTGAACTTCTTCCAGAACAGGCTGTAGAGGATCGTCGGCAGGTTGGCGGAGGCGGCGACCGCGAAGGCCAGGGCGACCAGGCCGGCGACGTTGAGGTCGCGGGCGAGGGCGCCGAGGAGGATGGAGACGGCGCCGATGCCGATGGTGGCGAGGCGGGCGGCCCTGACCTCCTCCTTCTCGGTGGCCTGGCCCTTCCTGATGACGTTCGCGTAGATGTCGTGGGCGAACGACGAGGACGAGGCCAGGGTCAGACCCGCGACGACCGCGAGGATCGTCGCGAAGGCCACCGCCGAGATGGTGGCGAGCAGGATCGCGCCCCATGCCGAGTCGACACCGCCCAGGTGCAGCGCGAGCAGGGGTGCGGCCGTGTTGCCGGACGGGTTGGAGGCGATGATCTCGTCCTGGGAGATCAGCGCGGCGGCGCCGAAGCCGAGCGCGATGGTCATCAGGTAGAAGCCGCCGATGATGCCGATCGCCCAGTTCACGGACTTACGGGCGGCCTTGGCGTTGGGCACCGTGTAGAAGCGGATCAGGATGTGCGGCAGACCGGCGGTGCCGAGGACCAGGGCGATGCCCAGGGAGATGAAGTCCAGCTTGGAGGTGCCGGTGGCGCCGTACTGGAGGCCGGGCTCCAGGAAGGCGGCGCCCTTGCCGCTGTTCTCAGCGGCCTTGCCGAGCAGGTCGGAGATGTTGAAGTTGAACTTCAGCAGCACCAGGAACGTAATGAGGATCGTGCCGCCGATGAGCAGGACCGCCTTGACCATCTGGACCCAGGTGGTGCCCTTCATGCCGCCGATCGACACGTACACGATCATCAGGACGCCGACGAGCGCGACGATGAGGATCTTGCCGGCGTCGGTGGTGATGCCGAGCAGCAGCGAGACCAGGACGCCGGCGCCCGCCATCTGGGCGAGCAGGTAGAAGATCGACACGACGATCGTGGAGGTGCCGGCCGCCGTGCGCACCGGGCGCTGGCGCATGCGGTACGCGAGCACGTCGCCCATCGTGTAGCGGCCGGAGTTCCGGAGCGGTTCGGCCACCAGGAGCAGGGCGACCAGCCAGGCGACCAGGAATCCGATGGAGTAGAGGAAGCCGTCGTATCCGAAGAGGGCGATGGCGCCCGCGATGCCGAGGAAGGACGCGGCGGACATGTAGTCGCCGGAGACGGCGAGGCCGTTCTGGAAGGCGCTGAAGGAGCGGCCGCCCGCGTAGAAGTCGGCGGCGTCCTTGGTCTGGCGGCCGGCCCAGATGGTGATGAACAGGGTCGCGACCACGAAGCACGCGAACAGGGTGATGATCAGCGGACGGTGCTCGCTGGCCTCGTTGGCGGCGAGCTGCACATGGGTCATCGCGGGGCTCATGCGCCGCCCTCCATACGGGTCTTGATGGCCTCGGCCTTGGGGTCGAGCTTCGCGCCGGCGTGGCGCGAGTACCACCAGGCGATGAGGAACGTGGTGAGGAACTGGGCGATACCGAGGACCAAGGCGACGTTGATGTTGCCGAACAGCTTGGTGCCCATGAAGTCGCCCGCGTAGTTGGAGAGCAGGACGTACAGCAGGTACCAGGCAATGAAGGCGACGGTCAGCGGGAAGGCGAAGGAGCGGTAGGAGCGGCGCAGTTCACCGAACTCCGCGCTCTCCTGCACCTCGGCGAACTCCTCGGGGGAAGGGAGTTTGTGTTGCTCTTTCGAGGGGGGCGGTGCGTCGGTGGCCACGGAGTCTCCTCGCGTTGCGGGCTCTGTTGCGTCGGTGGACGGGGGCGGGTCGGGGGGTGGGGACGAGTTGGGTACGGGCATGCGGCTCTGTTCCTCATGGTGACGTGGATCACCTGAGCCGGGTGGCGATGTTAGGGCCACGGCGCGTGATCCGACAGGGGGCTCGATCCTGCTCGCGCCTCCTTCCCAAGGTCACGGCGCCGCGCGAGGACCGGTTCAACTCCGAAGGCTTCTTTCCGAAGTCGCTCGGATCAGTGATTGCTGGCCCGGAAGATCAGGGATAACTTCGCTCCAGCACGAATCGTCATGTACCTGCCCGGCCACCCATCCCTGCTTCGGGCGGGCCTTCCGTTCCGGATGATGTGGAGAACCCATGGCTCATCTGCGGTCCAGACGCCGACTCGGCCTCGCCGTACCCCTCGCCCTGTCACTGACCGCCTCGCTCGGCTTCCTGCCGGCGGCGGCCTCGGCCGCACCGCTCGGGGAGCCGTCCGTACAGGCCGCGGACGCGACCGCCCTGGCGTATGTCGTCAACACCCGACCGGACCATCGCACGATCGAGTCGGTGAAGAAGGCGATCGCGGCGGCCGACGGCACCGTCGTGACGTCGTACGACAAGATCGGCGTGATCGTCGTCCACTCGGCGAACCCCGACTTCGCCAAGGTGATGCGCAAGGTGCGCGGGGTGGAGTCGGCGGGTGCGACGCGTACGACGCCGCTGACCGCCGCCGGCACCACGGACGAGGGTCCCGTCCAGCTGCTGACGAAGAAGCAGGCCACGAAGACCGCGCGGGTGTCCGACGCGGCGGCCGACAGCGAGCCCCTTGAGGCCGACCAGTGGGACCTGCGGGCGATCGGCGCCGACAAGGCCGCCAAGATCAACCCGGGCAGTTCGAACGTCACCGTCGCCGTCATCGACACCGGCGTCGACGACACCCATCCGGACCTGGCCCCGAACTTCTCCGCGTCCCAGTCGGCGAACTGCGTCGGCGGCGTCCCGGACACCAGCGCGGGCGCCTGGCGTCCGTACAACCCGACCGAGGACTACCACGGCACGCATGTCGCGGGTGAGATAGCCGCGGCCCGCAACGGCATCGGTGTCGCGGGTGTGGCGCCCGGCGTGAAGGTCGCCGGCATCAAGGTGAGCGACCCCAAGAACGGCCTCTTCTACCCGGAGAACGTCGTCTGCGCCTTCGTGTTCGCCGCCGACCACGGCGTGGAGATCACCAACAACAGCTACTACGTTGACCCGTGGCTGTACAACTGCATGGACGACCCCGACCAGAAGGCCATCGTTGACGCGGTCAACAGGGCCCAGCTGTACGCCCAGAAGAAGGGCACGCTCAACCTGGCCTCGGCGGGCAACTCCAACCACGACATGGACGCCGACTCCATCGTCGACGACACCAGCCCCGACGACTCCACGCCGGTCAACCGCACGATCGACCCGCACACGTGCTTCGATGTGCCGACCCAGCTGCCGGGCGTGGTCACGGTGAGCGCGACGGGCGTCAAGAACGAGAAGTCGTACTACTCGTCCTACGGTTACGGCGTCGTCGACATCGCGGCCCCGGGCGGCGACCGGAAGTTCCAGATCCCGACGGACACCCCGTCGCAGAACGGCCGCATCCTGTCCACCATGCCGAACGGCGAGTACGGCTGGCTGCAGGGCACGTCGATGGCCTCGCCGCACGCCTCCGGCGTCGCCGCGCTGCTGAAGTCCAAGTACCCGAAGGCGACTCCGGCGATGCTGCAGGCGCTCCTGAAGGCCCAGGCGGACAACCCGGGCTGCCCGGAGTCGTACGACCAGGACGGCGACGGCAAGCAGGACGCGGTGTGCGAGAGCGGCAAGCGGTTCAACGGGTTCTACGGGTTCGGCGTCGTTGACGCGCTGGACGCCGTCGACTGAACATATTGATTCAGTCAATACTGCATAGTGCAGTCATGACTGAAATCAGTACAGCCTGGTCCGCGGTGGGCGGCGATCCTGCCCTGCTCCCCCGGGTGTCGACCGTGGTGCGGGAGGGTGCGCTTCATGCGCGCCTTCCCGTACGGGAGTTGGCGCGCGCGTGCGTGGGCGCGTGCGCGCTGGCCGCGGCCGAGTTGGGGGCGCGGCGGGCCGGGCTCGCCGAGGTGCCCGGGGTGCGGCTGGACGACGGCGCCATCGCCACGGCGTTCGTGAGTGAACGGCATCTGCTGGTCGACGGCCGCGCACCGGTCAACTTCGCGCCGCTGTCGCGGTTCTGGCCGACGGCGGACGGCTGGGTGCGGACGCACGCGAACTATCCCCACCACCGGGCCCCGCTCCTGGCCGCGCTGGGAGTGGCCGAGGAGGACCCGGACGCCGTGGGCGCGGCCCTGGCCGAGCGGTCCTCTCACGAGGTGGAGAAGGCCGTCTATGCGGCCGGCGGACTGGCCGTGGCGCTGCGCACCCCGAAGGAATGGGCGGCGCACGAGCAGGCCGCCGAGGTGGTCCGGCGTCCGCTCGTCGAGCACGAACGCCTGGACACGGCACGCGTGCGTGCGCTCCCGGTGCTCGACGGCACTCCCCTGCTGCCCGCTGCCGGGATACGTGTACTGGACCTGACCCGGGTCATCGCCGGACCCGTCGCCACACGCACGCTCGCCCTGCTCGGCGCCGACGTCCTGCGCGTGGACGCGCCGCAGCTGCCCGAACTCGCCGACCAGCACGCCGACACGGGTTTCGGGAAGCGCTCGGCGACGCTGGACCTGGCGGCCGACCGGAGCGCCTTCGAGGAACTCCTCTCCGCTGCGGACGTCGTGGTCACCGGCTACCGGCCGGGCGCCCTGGACCGGTTCGGACTGTCGGCACACGCGCTGGCCGAGCGCCGGCCCGGGCTGGTCGTGGCGCAGCTGTCGGCATGGGGAGACCACGGACCCTGGCGCGAGCGGCGCGGGTTCGACAGTCTCGTCCAGGTCGCCACGGGGATCGCCGCGATCGAGGGATCGACCGAGCGACCCGGCGCACTGCCCGCGCAGGCCCTCGACCACGGGACGGGGTATCTGCTGGCGGCGGCGGTACTGCGGGCACTGACCGAGCAGCGGGAGCAGGGGTACGGCCGGTGCGTACGGTTGTCACTGGCGCGCACCGCGCAGTGGCTGGTGAACGGGCTCCGGCCGGGGCCGCGGGGGGAGCGGGTATACGCGGCTCCGGACGCCTGGCTCAGTGAGCGGGACAGCCCCCTCGGGCGGTTGCGGTACGCCCTGCCACCAGTGTCGTTCACGGGCGGTCCCGCCGACTGGGGGCGGCCGCCGGGGGTTTGGGGCGCGGATCCGGCGGGATGGGTCTGAGCGACGAGGATCCCGGCTCAGTGTGACGAGGCTGAGCGGTAGAGGTCCCGGTTCCGTGGGGCGGGGGCGAGCGGCAGAAACCCCGGCCCCGTGGAGCAGGGGCGAGCGGCAGAGACCCCGGTTCCGGGTAGCGAGGCTGATCGGCAGAGACCCCGGCTCCGCAGGGGTGGGCCCGCGCGGCAGAAATCCCGGCCCCGTGGGGCGGGGTCGAGCGGCAGAGACCCCGGTTCCGGATGCCGAGGCTGATCGGCAGAGACCCCGGCTCCGCAGGGGTGGGCCCGCGCGGCAGATGCCCCGGTTTCCGCGTGATGGTCTGAGCGCCGGGGCCGTCGGAAGCGTATCCCTGGGCGGAATGCCGTACCGCCACTTGTTTTCCGGCACTTGCCCGGCTCTGTGTTGCTTTGTGAAGATCCTGAGGTGACGTTGACCAGACCTTCCCCTGGTGTGTCCGCCGGGGGTGAGCCCGCGGGGCGCCCCGGTGTGGGCCGGGCCGTCGCCGTGCTCGTCCTGGTCGCGCTCGCGGCGCTGATCCCGCTGCTCGGGCCGTCGGCCGCGCTGCACGGCACCGGGGAGGCCCCCGCGCCCGGCACGGCCGGGATCGCGCTGCTGCGCACGGTGCTGTTCGCGGCGTTGTGCGTCCCGTTGGGGGAACTGTTCCTGCGTCGGCTGGCCCGCTCGATGCCCGGCACTCCCCCGGCCATGCCCCGCAGTTGGGCGCCGTACGCGGCCGCCGCCGGTTTCGTCGCCGCCCTGGGCCTCGCCTCGGTCGTCTCCACGGGCAACCTCGTGCCGACCAGCCCGGCGGACCTCGACGTCGGCGGCCTCTACGCGTCGCGCGACGGCAAGCTCGCCCTGCTGGAGGTCAACGCCTTCGCCGTGGCCGGGCTGTGCGCCCTCTCGCGCCGGCCGGCGACCCAGGTGTGGCCGCTGGCCGCGGTGGCGGTCGCCGAGTCGCTGCGGGCGCACCCCACGACCGAGCACGGCCCGCTGCTGGGCTCCGGACTGACGCTGGTGCACCTGCTCTGCGCGTCGCTCTGGGCGGGCGGGCTGCTGTACGCCCTGCGGACCCTGCGCGGGTGGGACGACAGGGAGGCGGGCGCGGCGCTGCTGGGGCTCTACGCGCGCGTGGCGGCCGTACTCCTCGCGGCCGTCACCGCGACAGGGGTGTGGAGTTCACTGCGCCGGATGCCGTCGGACACGATCCTGGAGCAGCTGACCGACACGGCGTACGGGCGCGCCCTGCTGGCCAAGGTGATCCTCATGGTGGCCGTCGCCGCGCTCGCCCTTTGGGCGCGGATCCGGCTGCGCCGGGCTGCCGACCCGCTGACCGCCTGTACTCCCGCGCGGGCCGAGGTCGTCGTCCTGGGGGTGGTGGTCGCACTGTCGGGGCTGCTGACGGCGCTGCCGGTGCCGATCCGCTGGTGAGCGGCCTCAGTTGGCGACCAGGACCTTGAGCGCGGTGCGCTCGTCCATCGCCTTGTAGCCGGCAGGGACGTCCTCCAGACCCACCGTCAGGTCGAAGACGGGCGACGGGTCGATCGTGCCGTCCAGGACGTCCGGCAGCAGCTCGGGGATGTAGGTGCGGACCGGAGCGACGCCGCCGCGCAGCGCGATGTTCCCGTCGAACATGACGCTGAGGTCGAGCCCGGTGCCGCTGCCGTGCGGCACACCGACGAAGCCGATGGCGCCGCCGTCCCGGGTGATGTTGACCGCCGTACGCATGGACTGTTCGGTACCGACGGCCTCGACCACGGCGTGTGCGCCCTGCCCGCGCGTGAGTTCGCGTACGGCCTCGACGGCCGCGTCCCCGCGCTCGGCGACCACGTCGGTGGCGCCGAAGCGGCGTGCGATGTCCGTGCGGACCTGGTGCCGGCCGAGCGCGATGATCCGCTCGGCGCCGAGGCGCTTGGCGGCGAGTACCGCGCACAGCCCGACGGCACCGTCACCGACGACCGCGACCGTGGCACCCGGGCGGGCCCCGGCGCCGAGGGCGGCGTGATGACCGGTGCCCAGGACGTCGGAGAGGGTCAGCAGGGCGGACAGCAGATGCTCGTCGGAGGCGGCGTCCTTGGGGAGCTGGACGAGGGTGGCGTCGGCGTAGGGGACGCGCACGGCCTCGCCCTGGCCTCCGTCGGAGCCGACGGACCCCCAGAAGCCGCCGTGCTCGCAGGAGGTGGTGAGGCCCTCGCGGCAGTAGTCGCAGACGCCGTCGGACCACATGAAGGGCGCGACGACGAGGTCGCCGCGCCTGACCCCGGTCACCTCGGGACCCGCCTCCTCGACGACACCGAGGAACTCATGGCCGATGCGCTGCCCCGGCTGCCGGGCCGCCTCGCCCCGGTACGCCCACAGGTCGCTGCCGCAGATACAGGCGCGCAGCACCCGGACCACGGCGTCCGTGGACTCCTGGAGCACGGGGTCGGGCACGTCCTGCACACGCATGTCGAAGGGGGCGTGGATGGTGGTGGCGCGCATGGCGAGGGTCCTTCTCGTCGCTGGTGGGGCGTGCGCTCGGGGGGTGTTCGAGCACGCGTCTCACCGTACGTCGCGGTCGGCGCCCGGCGCGCTTCGAGGGGGCCGAGCGGGTCACTGACCAGCGGAAATCGCTCGGATCCGGAGCGGGAGACGGCGAAGCGGAGGATGCCGGCGAGAACCGGGAGCACCGTGCCGGCGTGATGGTGATCAGCGGCCCAGTCCGGGCCGTGGATCCGAGAGCGGAGTCGGTGCTGTGACGGAAGTGGCCAAGGACTTACGGGAGGCCGGGTCGGAGTACGACGGTCGGAGCCTGTGGCGTCAGCGGGACTTCATGCTGCTGTGGAGTGGGCAGTCGGTCAGTGAGATGGGGTCGGCGGTCACCCAGGTCGCTCTGCCGCTGGTCGCGGTCGTCGCGCTCAAGGCGAGCACGTTCCAGGTCGGGCTGCTGACCGCCGCCACCACGGCGGCGTTCGCGCTGATCGCGCTGCCCGCGGGCGCGCTCGTGGACCGCGGCTCCAAACGGTCCGTCATGCTCGTCTGCAACATCCTCCGCCTGCTGATCATCGGCTCGGTACCGCTGACGGCCGCGCTCGGCACCGTGACGATGGCCCAGCTCTACGTCGTCGCTGTCGCAGCCGGCGTGTGCACGGTGTTCTTCGACGTCGCGTACCAGAGCTATGTGCCGTCGCTGATCCGCGCCGATCTCCGGATGGACGCCAACGGCAAGCTGGCGACCACGCAGGCGTTCGCGCAGCTCGGGGGTCCCAGTCTGGGCGGGGGGCTGGTCGCGGCGTTCGGCGCGGCGGGGGCGATGGCGGCCGACGCGATCTCGTACGCGGTCTCGGTCTTCTCGATGTCCGGCATCAGGACGCGCGAGGAGCCGCCGCCCGCGCGACGCGAGGACGAGACGTTGCGGAGCCAGATCGCCGAGGGACTGAGATTCGTGGTCCGGCACCGGATACTGCGGCGGATCGTGGCGTGTACGAGCACCGCGAACCTGTTCTCCGGCATGACGTCGGCGCTGGCGATGGTCTTCCTGATCCGGGTGCTGCATGTGAGTCCCGCGCTGACCGGGCTGATCCTGGCGGGCTCGGCCGTCGGCGCGATCGCGGGCGGAGTGTTCGCCGGCCGGCTCGCCAAGAGGATCGGCTCGGCTCGGATCATCTGGGTGTCGATGCTGGTGTTCAGCGCGCCACAGGTCATCGCGGCCGCCGCCTGGCGCGGCTGGGGGGTGCTGCTGTTCCCGCTGGGCTGGGGCATCACGGGCTTCTCCGTGATGGTGTACAACGTCGCGCAGCTCAGCTATCGGCAGTCGGTGACGCCGCCGGAGCTGATGGGCCGGATGAACGCGGCCGTGCGCTGGGTCGCGTGGGGCACGCTGCCGGTCGGCGGCGTCCTCGGCGGGGCGCTGGGGACCTTGATCGGGGTGCGGCCCACACTCTGGCTGGCCTTCGTCGGTACGTGGGCGGCCGGCTGGTTCGTGTTCTTCTCCCCGCTCCGCCACATGCGCGATGTTCCCCAACCCGCGCCCACCGCCGTTCAGCCGGGCCGGGACGGCGACGGGTGACCGGCTCACCCCGGTCCCCCGGGTCCGGCCCAGGATCAGCTCCCCTACGCCCCCTGCTCCCGCGCGCCTACACGCCCGCCCCTACACGCCCGCCACGTCCAGCAGCGTCCCGGCCAGGTAAGTGACCCCCATCGCCAGCGCCCCGCCCGCCGCATTGCGCAGCACCGCGCGTGGGGGCGCGGCGCCGCCCAGGCGGGCGCTGCTCCAGCCGGTGAGGGCGAGTGCGGCCAGGACGGAGGCGACGGTGACCGGCAGCCGCCAGTCCGCCGACGGCAGCACCATCGCGAGCAACGGCAGCAGCGCCCCGGCCGTGAACGCCACGAAGCTCGCCCACGCCGCGTGCCACGGGTTGGTCAGCGCGTCCGGGTCGATACCGAGCTCCACGCGCGCGTGCGCCCTGAGCGCGTCCCGCTCCGTCAGCTGGACGGCCGCCTCCATGGCCACGTCCCGGGACAGCCCACGGCGCCGGAGCAGTCCCGCCAGCTCCTCCAGCTCCGCCTCGGGCCGCTCCCGCAGT
Organism: Streptomyces sp. HD; assembly: GCF_028369295.1. Classification (GTDB taxonomy): domain Bacteria; phylum Actinomycetota; class Actinomycetes; order Streptomycetales; family Streptomycetaceae; genus Streptomyces. The sequence continues at coordinate 48,850 of NZ_JAQMYP010000044.1, read as the reverse complement.
TCCCGCTTCTCCTGGGCCAACGCGGCCCGCTCCGAGTCGCGTTGGGTGGACACCGAGACGTACTCCCCCGCCGCCATCGACATCGACCCGGCGAGCAGCCCGGCCAGCCCGGCGGTGAGGAGGGCCGAGCGGTCGTCCGTCGCGCCGGCCACACCGACGACGAGTCCCGCGGTCGACACGATGCCGTCGTTCGCCCCGAGAACGGCCGCCCGCAGCCAGTTCAGCCGCTCGCTCAGTGCGCCGCCGTGGGCCTCGTCATGCGTTGCTTCGGTCACATGCGGAGGATCGCACCGCAGGGGACATCCCGGACGTACCGACGCTCCCGGGCGGGCACCGGGCCCGGCACGGTACGGCAACACCGGGTACACGCCGACCGGTTGACGCCCGCGTGTTCGCCGGGTTCGAACAGGCGGACGCGGCAAGGCACCTGACGGTCAGGGCTGTCAGTGGCGGCCCGTATCCTCAGTGACCATGCTCGAAGACCGTACGACCGCAGCGCCCTCCCCCCATGCGTGGCCGGCCGCGTATCCCCAGGGATACGCGGTCGTTGACGTGGAGACCACGGGCCTGGCCCGGGACGACCGGATAATCTCCGCGGCCGTCTACCGGCTGGACGCGCGCGGCGAGGTCGAGGACCACTGGTACACCCTGGTCAACCCGGAGCGGGACCCGGGCCCGGTCTGGATCCACGGTCTGACGAGCGACGTGCTCGAAGCGGCCCCCCTCTTCACCGACATCGTCGAGGAGTTCTCGAACCGGCTCGACGGCCGGGTGCTCGTCGCGCACAACGCGGTCTTCGACTGGCAGATGATCGCGCGGGAGTACGCGCGCGCGGAGCGCGAGGCCCCGGTACGGCAGCGGCTGTGCACCATCGCGCTGTCCAAGGAGCTGAGCCTGCCGCTGCCCAACCACAAGCTGGAGTCGCTGGCCGCGCACTTCGGCGTCGTACAGCAGCGCGCGCACCACGCGCTGGACGACGCGCGCGTGCTGGCGGAGGCGTTCCGGCCGAGCCTGCGGGCCGCGGCGGCGGGCAGTGTGCGGCTGCCGCTGCAGGAGTGCCGGCCGCTGACCGAGTGGCGGGACACCGCCACGCCCCGGATCGGACAGCAGGCGGGCGGGCACGGCGGTTACAGCGGGTACCGGCCGACCAGTTGGCGCCCGTCCCGGAAGAGGCCCGCCTGCCCCTACCCCAACCCCGGGCGCTACGAAGAGGGCAGAAGGCTCAAACAGGGCATGCGGGTGGCCTTCTCCGGGGACACGTCGGTCGAGCGCGACCTGCTGGAGGACCGTGCGATCGAGGCCGGGCTGCATGTGTCGACGAGCCTGTCCCGGATGACCAGCCTGCTCGTCACGAACGACCCGGACGCGAGCACCTCGAAGGTGGTCAAGGCCCGGCAGTACGGGACGCCGGTGGTGGACGAGGCCGCGTTCGGGCAGCTCCTCAGGGACGTGGAACCGGCGTCGGAGCAGTGACCGTACGGACGGGTGATTGCCGCGCGACTCGCCCCGAGCCCCCTCGCCCGGACCGCGACGACGGCTCACCCTGTGGCGCATGGCGACATGTGAAGTATGCGGAAACGACTACGGCATGAGCTTCGAGGTGCACGCGCAGGGCGCGGTGCACGTCTTCGACTGCTTCTCCTGTGCGATCCACCGTATGGCCCCGGTCTGCGAGCACTGCCGCGTCCAGATCATCGGGCAGGGCGTCGAGGTCGAGGGTCACTGGTACTGCGGCGCCCACTGCGCCCGCGCGGAGGGGAAGGTGGGGATCGTCGACAAAGTGTGACCCCGGCCGGGCCCCCACCGCCGCCCGTCCGGACCGGTACCCGCCTGAAGACACCCCACGACCGAGTTGTACGGTCGTGGGGTGTACCGCTTCCTGTTGTCCCGGCAGTGGGTGATCCTCACGCTGGTCGCCCTGCTCCTCATCCCCACGATGATCAGGCTGGGCATCTGGCAGATGCACCGCTACGAGGAGCGCTCCGCCCGCAACCAGCTGGTCGACGACGCGCTGGGCGCCAAGTCGGTCCCCGTGGAGGAGCTGACGTCCCCGGGGCACACCGTCACCACGAAGCAGCGGTACCGCACCGTGACGGCCGAGGGCCGTTTCGACACCGATCGGGAAGTCGTGGTCAGGCGGCGCGTCAACGCCGACGAGGAGGTCGGCTTCCACGTCCTCACCCCCCTCGTCCTGACGGACGGCAAGGTCGTGCTGGTCAACCGCGGCTGGATCCCCGCCGACGGCCCCAGCCAGACGGCGTTCCCCAAGGTCCCCGCCCCGCCGAGCGGCCGGGTCACCGTCACCGGGCGCCTGATGCCCGACGAGACGACCGAGGCGAGCGGCATCAAGAACCTCAAGGGCCTCCCCGACCGGCAGGTCATGCTGATCAACAGCGAGCAGGAGGCCCGGCGCCTCGACGCCCGGGTGCTCGGCGGCTACGTCGTGCAGACGACACCCGAGCCCAAGGGCGACACCCCGGAGCTGATCGGGAGGCCCGGCGACGAGAACGCCCCGCTGAACTACGCGTACGCCATCCAGTGGTGGCTGTTCGCGGCAGGCGTTCCCCTCGGCTGGTTCATCCTGGCCCGCCGCGAGGCCCGCGACCAGGCGAAGCCGGCCGCACCGGAGGAGTCGGAGACGACGCCGGCCCCGGTGTAGCACGGGGCGCCGCCCGGCAGGAGCGGCGCGGTAGGAGCGGCGCGGTAGGAGCGGCGCGGTAGGAGCGGCGCGGTAGGAGCGGCGCGGCCCCGCCGGCCTGGCAGCTCGCGCCACGGCACCAGCCGCGAGGGCCCTTTTGCCCCGGCAGCTCGGCCTGACGCCAGCTGTGAGGGCCCCGTCACGTCCCCCGTCCGGTCGTCTGGTCCCGCCAGTAGCGGAAAGTGCGTTCCGGTGCAGGCAGCAGGTCCCACGGGTGGGCGGTCATATGGCGGCCGATGCGCCGGAAGACGAGGGCCGCCTCGTCCGGGCGGTGGGCTCGGGACAGGGCGAAGGCCAGGACGTTGAGGTCGGCGACGGCTTCGGCGTGAGGTGTGGCGGCGGCGCGGAACCACCGGGACAGGGCCGTGTCGATCTCCTGCACCGCCCTGGGTTCGCTCCAGTGAGCGTTCTCGCCGAGCCCGTCGAGCGCCGACTGCTCCGACCGCGCCTGGCGGTGGGCGGCGAGTTCCACCCGGGCCGTCACCGGCAGCAGGGCGACCGGGGATCCGTGCGGTGCCTGGAAGGCTGCCTGCCAGGCGAAGTCCATCATGTCGGGGACCGTGCCGTGGCCGCGCGGGGACAGGTACCGCAGCATCAGGTGGTAGGCCGGTGGACACGGCGGTCCCAGTCGCGGCCGGTGGCGTGCAGCAGGTCGGCCACGGGTTCCCATGCGGGGCTGCTGCGGCCGGCGCCCAAGCCGTGGAGCTGCTGGGTGGGGCGGAGTTCCAGCAGGGTCCGGTGCAGGGGGCTGTCGTCGAGTTCGGGGCGGATCAGTAGGGATGATCGGCGTCTCGGCATCTGGCTCTCGCCGCGGGGGTTTCTGTCTCATGGGCGCGTGCGGGTGGTTCGTGGTTGCTCGCGCAGTTCCCCGCGCCTCTTGGGTACGTGCAGTGGACGTACTCAAGAGGCGCGGGGGCTGGATCGATGTGCGGTGTCAACAGCAGCGACTCTGCGGGTGCTCCTCCCTGTGCAGAGTCCGCAGCACCTCGTACTCCCGTCGGGTCGGCACCGGGGCATGGGGGTGATGGCGACGGTGGCGCTCGCAATAGCGGTCGTACTCGGCCTCCCCGGTCAGCTCGCGCAGATACCAGCGCACCGCCCCGGCCCACCGTCGGACGATCACGACCGGACACCCACGAGCGGCTCACCGGACTGCTCGGGCGCCTCGATACGGGACTCGACGTAGGGCGCCTCGGTCGTCGCCGGCGGATGAGGCGCGCGGACGGCGCGCACGCACACCACCGCGCAGTTGACCAGGACCGTGAGGACCAGCAGGAGGAAGACGGCCATGAGCACACCGTCGACCGTGTTGTTGAGGACGATGGTGTGCATGTCGTCCATGTTCGTGGCGCCCGGCAGCAGCTGACCGTCCTCGATGGCCCGCGCGTACTTGTCCCGCAGGGCGAAGAAGCCGATCGCCGGGTTGTCGGAGAAGATCTTCTGCCAGCCGGCGGTGAAGGTGACGGCCACGTCCCAGGCGAGCGGGATGCCGGTGACCCAGGCCCAGCGCAGCTTGCCGGACTTGATCAGCACGGTGGTGGTGACGGCCAGGGCCACCGCGGCGAGCAGCTGGTTGGCGATGCCGAACAGCGGGAAGAGCTGCTTGATGCCGCCGAGCGGGTCGGTGACACCGGCGTAGAGGAAGTAGCCCCAGGCGCCGACGACCAGGGCGCTGGTGATCCAGATGCCGGGCTTCCAGGTGACCCGGCCGATCGGCTTCCAGACGTTGCCGAGCATGTCCTGGAGCATGAAGCGGCCGACGCGGGTGCCGGCATCCACCGTGGTGAGGATGAACAGCGCCTCGAACATGATCGCGAAGTGGTACCAGAAGGCCTTCATCCCGGCGCCGCCGAGCACCCCGGAGAAGATCTCCGACATGCCCACGGCGAGCGTGGGCGCGCCACCCGAGCGGCCGATCAGGGTCTCCTCCTCGACCGCCTGCGCCGCGGCCGTCAGCTGGTCCGGGGTGATGGTGAAGCCGAGGTTCTTCACCGCCTCTGCGGCGCTGTCCACGGTCGGGCCGAGCAGGGCGGCCGGGGAGTTCATGGCGTAGAACAGGCCGGGTTCGAGCACGCAGGCGGCGATCAGCGCCATGACGGCGACGAAGGACTCCGTGAGCATGGAGCCGTAGCCGATCAGCCGGACCTGGGACTCCTTCTCGATCAGTTTCGGCGTGGTGCCGGAGGAGACCAGGGCGTGGAAGCCGGACAGGGCGCCGCAGGCGATGGTGATGAAGAGGAAGGGGAACAGGGAACCGGCGAACACCGGTCCGGCGCCGCTCGACGCGAACTCCGTCACCGGCTCGGCCCTGAGGTTCGGGGCGGCGATCAGCACCCCGACGGCCATCAGGGCGATGGTGCCGACCTTCATGAAGGTCGACAGGTAGTCGCGGGGCGCCAGCAGCATCCACACCGGGAGTACGGAGGCGACGAAGCCGTAGCCGACCAGGCAGAAGACGAGGGTCTCGGGGCTCCAGACGAAGTACTCGGCGAGCGAGGAGTCCTGGATCCAGCCGCCGCCGAGGATGGCGAGCAGCAGCAGGGTCACACCGATGAGACTGGTCTCCACGACCCGGCCGGGGCGCAGACAGCGCAGGTAGAAGCCCATGAAGAGGGCGATCGGGATGGTCATGGAGACCGAGAAGGTGCCCCATGCCGACTCCGCCAGCGCGTTGACGACGACCATCGCGAGCACCGCGAGCAGGATGATCATGATGGCGAAGACGCCGATCAACGCGGCGGCGCCGCCCACCTTGCCGATCTCGTCCCGGGCCATCTGGCCGAGGCTCTTGCCGTCCCGGCGCATGGAGAGGAACAGGACGATCATGTCCTGCACCGCACCGGCGAAGATCACGCCGGCGATGATCCAGATCGTGCCCGGCAGATAGCCCATCTGTGCGGCCAGGACCGGGCCGACCAGCGGGCCGGCGCCGGCGATCGCCGCGAAGTGGTGGCCGAACAGCACCCTCTTGTCGGTGGGGTGGTAGTCGACACCGTCCTCCAGGCGTTCGGCCGGGGTGGCGCGGGTGTCGTCGACCTGGAGGACCTTCCGGGCGATGAACCGGGAGTAGAAGCGGTAGGCGATCGCGTACGAGCCGAGGGCCGCCACGACCAGCCAGACGGCCGAGATGTCCTCACCCCGGGACAGGGCGAGCACGGCCCAGCCGAGGGCGCCGGCGAGGGCGACGGCGCTCCAGATCGCCACCGACTTAGGCGACATCGGTGATTTTTCCGGCGCTCCGCGGCGGGATTCGGGCACGGCTGAGGTGGGCATGGCGACTCCTGACCTGGACAAGGGGGTGCAGCAGAGGAAGCAGAGGTACGAATCAGCGATGTCGGTCCGTCAGCGCATACGCCGCCAGCAGACAGAGGCCGCACCCCGGTACCCAGAGGAGTTGGTACCAATAGAAGAACGGCGTGCCGGCCAGTTTCGGTTCAGCACCGGCGTACCAGGGGACCCACAGCAGTCCTGCCGCGGGCGCGAGAAGCAGTACGGCGATCGCGACACGCCGTAGCCGGTGATGACCGGTCCGTGCCATGGCCTGCGCTCCTCTCCCGCTCGCTGTCGGTCTGTGCAAGAGTTGCCCACCCCCTCGGACCGGTTGACAGCGAATTTCCAGGAAATTTCCCGCCGGTTCCCTGTCCTCCGTTCCGGCCGCCCGCGCAACTCTCCCGCGAGGGCACAGGCACACCAAGGACGGTGACCCATGGCCGACGGCGCCATGACCGCGACGTTTCTCGCCGTGATCGGCGGGGCGTCGCTGCTCGCCGTCACGGCGCGGCGGCTGCGCCCCAGCGACCGGCTTCCCGCGCTGGAGGGCTGGGCGCTGGCCGACCGCAGCCTCGGCCCGGTGTGGACGTGGCTGCTGCTGGGCGGCACGATCTTCACCGCGTACACCTTCGCCGCCGTGCCGGGTCTGGCGTACGGCAACGGCGCGCCCGCCTTCTTCGCGGTGCCCTACACGGTGATCGTCTGCCCGTTGGCCTTCGTGCTGCTGACCCGGCTGTGGACCGTGGCCGATCGGCACGGCTATGTCACGGCGGCCGACTTCGTGCGCGGCCGGTACGGCTCACCGCCGCTGGCCCTGGTGGTCGCGCTGACCGGGATCCTCGCGACGATGCCGTATCTCGCGCTGCAACTGCTCGGGATACGGGCGATCCTGACGGCCGGCGGTCTGTATCCGCGGGGTGCGGCCGGTGATCTGGCGATGGTGGCGCTGTTCGCCGGGCTGGCCGTCGCCACCTACCGGCACGGGCTGCGTGCCCCCACCGTGATCTCGGCGCTCAAGGCCGTGGCCGTCTTCGTGTCGCTGACCGCGGTGACCTGGCTGGTCCTGGACCGGGTCGGCGGCCCTGGTGCCGTCTTCGACGGTGCGGCCGAGCGCCTCGGCGGCCCGGCGCTGCTCCTCACCCCCGAGCAACAGCCCGCCTACGCCACCCTCGCCCTCGGCTCCGCGCTCGCCCTGCTGATGTACCCGCATGTGCTGACCGCCGGTTTCGCCGCCGACGGCCCCCGCACCCTGCGCAAGGCGGCCGTGTCGCTGCCCGCCTGGACCGGGCTGCTCGCCCTCTTCGGCTTCCTCGGCATCGCGGCGCTCGCGACCGGCGTGCGCGCTCCGGCGGGCGGCGCCGAGGCGGCCGTACCGATGCTGGTGGACCGGCTGATGCCGGCGCCGCTGGCCGGGCTGGTGTTCGGGGCGATCACCGTGGGGGCGCTGGTCCCGGCGGCGGTCATGTCGATCGCGGCGGCCACCAGTTTCGTACGCAATGTGTATGTCGAATACGTCCATCCGACGGCCACGCCCAAGCGGCAGGTGCGCATCGCCAAGGCGGTGTCGCTCACCGCGAAGGTGGGCGCGGTGGCGTTCGTGTTCGGGCTGCGCGACCAGGACGCCATCAACCTCCAGCTGCTCGGCGGGGTCTGGATCCTGCAGATCTTCCCGGCGGTCGCGGTGGGACTGTTCACCGGGCGGCTGCATCCACGGGCGCTGCTCGCCGGGTGGGCCGTGGGCATGGTCGCCGGAACCTACCTGGTCGTACGGGAGGGCTTCTCGTCGATCGTGGCGCTCGGCTCCGGACCGGAGATCTACGCCGGGCTCGCCGCCCTGCTGCTCAACCTGGTCGTCGCCGTGGCCGGGACCGCGGTACTCGAACGTCTGGGCGTCCCGCGCGGCGCCGATCTGACCGACCTGCCGTCACGCCTGAGCGTCAGACGGCGCCCCGAGACGGGAGCGAACAACCCGTGAGACAGCATTTGAGACCAGAGGGCGGCGGCCCACCGGTACCGGCCGTGCCGCTCGCCCCCGCGGTGAGCGACCCGGCGGACCTGGAGCGCGAGGCCGGTCTGGCCCGCCTGTTCGAGCTGAACTACGCGTCGATGCTGCGCCTCGCCGTCCTGCTCGGCGCCGACGACCCGGAGAACGTCGTGGCGGAGGCCTACTACCAGATCTACCGGAAGTGGCGGCGCCTGAGGGACACCGAGGCGGCGGAGGCGTATCTGCGCTCCACCGTGTGCAATCTGACGCGGATGCGGATACGGCATCTCCAAGTGGCCCGCAAGCATGTGGAGAAGCCGGCCGACGAGCTCGTCGCCTCGGCCGAGAGCACCGCGCTGCTGCGGGACGACCAGCGGGTTCTGATCGACTCGTTGCAGCAGCTGCCGGCCCGCCAGCGCGAAGCGCTGGTGCTGCGGCACTGGCTCGGGCTGAAGGAGAGCGAGATCGCCGCGGCGATGGGGATCTCCTGCGGTTCCGTCAAAACCCATACGGCGCGCGGCCTCGCCGCCCTGACCCAGGCGATGGAGGCCCGGCGATGACGCATCGAGATGCGACCGGGTCGCGTGGCACCGGTCCGGACCACACCGAGCGGGAACTGCGCGAGGCGCTGGCCGCGCTCGCCGACGGGGTACGGCCCCCGCCCGACGCCTATCGCACGGCGCGCGGCGAGTGGCTGCGCCGGGAACGCCGGCGCCGGCTCGTGCTCGCCGTCCTCATCGCGGTCGTGTTCGCCCTGGCCACTCTGATCGGCCTGTGGGTCCTCAACCAGGCCCCGACGGACCCCGGCGTCATCTTCTCCGGCACCGGATCGACCGCCGCCATGCCACTCCCGCGGCCCCTCCCCTGACGCATCACTCCCCCGGCCCCCACCTGGATTGGCCCACCGGCCCTCGGGGAACCCGCACTTGCGTGCACCCCCGCATCGAGGACTACGCCCTCATCGGCGACGAGCAGACGGCCGCCCTGATCAGCAGGGACGGCTCCGTCGACTGGCTGTGCCTGCCGCGCTTCGACTCGGGTGCCTGTTTCGCCAAACTCCTCGGCCACAAGGACAACGGCCACTGGCGTATCGCCCCCAAGCACACCAAGGGCCCCTGCACCCGGCGCGCCTACCGCCCGGACACCCTGGTGCTGGACACCGAGTGGGAGACCGCCGACGGCGCGATCCGCGTCACCGACCTGATGCCCCAGCGCGACCACGCCCCCGACCTCGTGCGCATCGTGGAGGGCCTGCACGGCCGCGTCACCGTGCGCAGCACCCTGCGGATCCGCTTCGACTACGGCTCGATCGTGCCCTGGGTGCGCAAGTCCCGCGGCCACCGGGTGGCCGTCGCGGGCCCGGACTCGGTCTGGCTGCGCAGCGAGCCCGAAGTCCACACCTGGGGCGAGGACTTCGGCACCCACTCGGAGTTCACGGTCGAGAAGGGCGAGAAGGTGGCGTTCGTCCTCACCTGGCACCCCTCGCACGAGCCGCGCCCACCGCTCGTCAACCCGCACAAGGCGCTGCGCGCCAGCGTCCGCGACTGGCAGAAGTGGTCGGGCCGCTGCCACTACGACGGCCCCTACCGCGACGCCGTCATCCGCTCCCTGATCACCCTCAAGGCCCTCACCTACCGGCCGACCGGCGGCATCGTCGCCGCCCCCACCACGTCCCTGCCCGAGGAGCTGGGCGGCGTCCGCAACTGGGACTACCGCTACTGCTGGCTGCGTGACTCCACCCTCCTGCTGAACGTGGGGCTGTCGGCGGGCTACCGGGAGGAGGCGGAGTCCTGGCGCGACTGGTTGCTGCGCGCGGTCGCGGGTGACCCGGCCGACCTGCAGATCATGTACGGCCTGGCGGGCGAGCGGCGACTGCCCGAGTTCGAGGTGCCGTGGCTGTCCGGCTTCGCCGGCTCCGCGCCCGTACGCATCGGCAACGAGGCCGTGAACCAGCTTCAGCTGGACGTGTACGGCGAGGTCATGGACACACTGGCGCTGGCCCGGCACGAGGGCCTGCCCATCAAGCCGCACATGTGGGCGATCCAGTCCGCCCTGATGGAGTGGCTGCGCACGGAGTGGAGGCAGCCGGACGAGGGGCTGTGGGAGGTACGCGGCGGCCGCCGGCACTTCGTGCACTCGAAGGTGATGGTGTGGGTGGCCGCGGACCGCGCGGTGCGCACCCTGGAGCTGAACCCCGGTCTGGAGGGCGACCTCGACGGCTGGCGCGAGTTCCGCGACGAGGTGCACCGCGAGGTGTGCGAGAAGGGCTACGACGCCGAGCGCAACACCTTCACGCAGTCCTACGGCTCCCAGGAACTCGACGCCGCCCTGCTGCTGATCCCGCGCGTGGGCTTTCTGCCGCCCGACGACCCGCGCGTCGTCGGCACCATCGACGCGATCCGCGCCGAGCTCAGTCATGACGGCTTCCTGCGCCGCTACGGCGTGGACGGCACGACCGTCGACGGACTGCCGGGCGGCGAGGGCACGTTCCTGGCCTGCTCGTTCTGGCTCGCGGAGGCGCTGCACATGACGGGCCGCACCCAGGAGGCGCACGAGCTGTTCGACCGGCTGGTGGGCCTCGCCAACGACGTGGGCCTGCTGTCCGAGGAGTACGACCCCGTCGCCGGCCGCCAGCTCGGCAACTTCCCTCAGGCCTTCAGCCACATCGGCCTGGTGCACACCGCCCTCGCCCTGTTCGGGGCGGACCGGGCAGGATAGGGGCCATGGATCTTGGACTGAAGGACCGGGTGTACGTCGTCACGGGGGCCACCCGCGGCCTGGGAAACGCTGCGGCGCGTGAGCTGGTGGCCGACGGGGCGAAGGTCGTCCTGACCGGGCGGGACGAGGAGCGAACCGGCGCGGCCGCCGCCGAGCTGGGCGCGAACGCCGTCGGGGTGGCCGTCGACAACGCCGATCCGGAGGCGGCGGCCCGGCTGATCGCCGTCGCACGTGAGCACTTCGGTGGGTTCGACGGCATTCTCGTCAGCGTGGGCGGGCCGCCGGCGGGTTTCGTCGCCGACAACACGGACGAACAGTGGCAGGCCGCGTTCGAATCCGTGTTCCTGGGAGCGGTACGACTCGCGCGGGCGGCGGCAGCGGCACTCGAAGCCGGCGGGGTCATCGGATTCGTGCTGTCCGGTTCGGTTCACGAGCCGATCCCCGGGCTGACGATTTCCAATGGACTGCGCCCCGGGCTCGCCGGATTCGCCAAGTCCCTCGCCGATGAGCTGGGGCCACGGGGCATTCGGGTGGTGGGGCTGCTTCCCGCGCGTATCGACACGGATCGGGTGCGGGAGCTGGACGGCATGTCCGCCGACCCCGAGGCGACCCGGGCGGCGAACGAGTCCCGTATTCCGCTGCGGCGGTACGGCGCTCCGGAGGAGTTCGGACGTGCGGCGGCATTTCTTCTGTCGCCTGCCGCTTCCTATTTGACGGGAATCATGTTGCCCGTCGACGGCGGAATGCGGCACGGTTTCTGAAAGGCCGCTCGACGCACGGTCAACTCACCCTTTCCGCACGGTGCTTGACGCCCTTCATACGGACCTCGGTCGGCAATTCCGCCAAGCCCGCTGAATTACGGGCGTGCGCGAGCGCCTCGGCGGTGAGGTAGTTCAGGGCCGTCCCGGGATCCACGTGCGGCTCCAGCAGGAGCCGTACCCGGGCCGCGGGCGTGCTGCGGCGGCCCGTCAGGTGGACGTGGGCGCGCTGGACGCCCTCCAGCCCCGCCGCCTCGCTCGCCAGTACGCCCTCCAGGGCCCGGCCCCGCAGCAGCGCGCCCTCGCCGTCGCCCGTGTCGACCAGGACCTCGGCGAGCCGGCGCCGGCGCAGGTTGGCGGTGATCCACCACAGGGCGAGCAGGACCAGGACGGCCAGCACGGCGATGACCGTCGGCCACCACCAGCCGTCGTCCCGCCAGCGCGTCCGCTCGGCGTCGCTGAGCAGGACGTCGTGCCGGCTGTCGTGGATCCACCAGGACGGGGGTTCCAGCCCGAGTCCGACGGCCAGTACGGAACCGCCGATCACGAGCAGCACCAGTCCGACGATCCCGATCAGCACCCGGTTGACCACCCTGAGCACGGCCCTCACCCCTTCCGTCCCGGCCGGCGGACATGCACCGACAGCGCGGGCGGGCGGGACAGGCCCAGGCCCCTGATGGCGTCGGCGAGTGTGGTGTCCAGGTCGGCGCGTACGTCGTCCAGCTCGCGGAAGTGGGCGACCGCGCGGACGTCGGCCCGTTTGCGGCCCATCCGTACCCGTACCGACTGGACACCGGAGACCTCCATGGCCCGGTCGCGCAGGACGAGGGCGGCCAGGTCGCGGTGGAGGCCGGCGCGGACGTCGGGGTGGGTGCGCCGCATCGGCAGCACGGAGCGCAGGCCCGGCGTGGTGGCCAGGACGAGCAGCCAGAGCCCGAGGACGGCGGCGACGCCCGCGCCGACGAGCACCCAGGTGTCGTCGAGGGGGCGCTCGGCGAGTTGGCGGGCCAGTTCCCGGCGCCAGCGCATGGCGGGCCGGTCGGCGCGCACGGAGGCGATGTCGTACAGGAAGAAGCCGGCGACGAGGAAGAGCAGGAGTGCCGTGACCGCGGCCGGGATCCGGCGCGCCGACCAGAAGCGGCCGTCGCCGTCGCCCTCGCCGTCGGCTGCGGGCGGGGGCCGGTAGTCCGCCGCCGACGCCGACTGGTCCAGCGGGTCGGGTGCGGTGTCCTTCTCGATGACCGGCAGTTGTCGTGTGGTGCCCTCGGAGCCCTGGGACTCGCTCATCGCGTCCTCCCCTGTGCCGTGCCCTGCACGGGCGCCGGGTGCAGCCGCTCCACGTGCACGACGACCTCCGGAACCTCCATGCCCACCAACGCGCCTACCCGCTCGGCGACATGCCGACGCACCGCCGAGCACCGGGCGCCGATGTCGGTGGGGTACTCCAGCTCGACATGGATACGGACCCGGGCGGTCTCATGGGCGACGACGACATTGGCGTACGGCCGGGCGGCGTCCCCGGCCGGTTTGCCCACCACCTCGCGTGCGGCCTCGGAAGCGATCTTCACGACGACCCGGTCGGCGATCCGCGTCGCCCCGCGCTCACCGGGCGGGACGGCGGCCGGCGGCTTGCGGAGCTCCACGGCCCCGCCGCTCACGGATGTCACCGCCGTTCGCGCCGGCTGTCACGCGGGCGGAAGAAGTCGCCGAGCTCGTAGTCCCCCTCCACGAACCGTCCGACGACGAACCCGGCGGCGCCCAGCGCCGCCACCAGCAGGAAGGCGCCGAATCCGCCGAAGTACCCGGCGAAGCCCAGCGCCATGCCGGCGATCATGCCGACGACGGCCATGCTCATGGTGCCCTCCGATCTGTTGTCGGTACCGCAGATGCCGCACGGATCCGGATCTCACTGGATCCGCGGTTCCGACTCCTCCTCCTCTTCCTCGGGCAGCTTCACATCACTCACCGCGATGTTTACCTCGACGACCTCAAGGCCGGTCATCCGCTCCACGGCGGCGATCACGTTCTCCCGTACGGCCCGTGCCACGTCGGCGATCGACACGCCGTATTCGACGACGATCTCCAGGTCGAGCGCGGTCTGCACCTCGCCGACCTCTGCCTTGACCCCACGGGTCACGGACTTCGACGTGCCGGGCACGCGTTCCCGTACCGCCCCGAAGGTGCGGCTGATCCCGCTGCCCATCGCGTGCACGCCGACCACATCACGCGCCGCCAGTCCGGCGATCTTCTCCACCACACCGTCGGCGATGGAGGTCCGCCCGCGGGTCGCCGGGTCCCCACCGCCGCGCTTGGTCGCCTTGCGAGTCGACGGCGGCGACATCTCTTCCTCAGGGTGCTGCGTCCGGTTCTGGTCCATGTCGGTCATCGCCGTATGTCCCTCTCGGTTTGTGTCCCCTTCGACCACGGTAAGCGCGGTTACGCCCCTGCGCGCCACGGATGCGGCAGGCTGGAGGAATGACGACAACGGACCGGACGACGGACCGGTGGACGCGGGCGGTCAGGGATCAAGTGGGGCTCGGCAGGCTGCTGCCGCTGGGCGGCGTGCGAGACGGCGCGTGGATCTCCGAGCAGGCGGCCGCGGCGGTACTGCGGCACGCGGCCCAGGGCATGCGCGGCGTGCGCCTGGGCGTGCTCCGGATCGGGCTCGCCGACCCCGAGGACGTGCACGAGCCCGCCGTACCACCCCCGCCGAGCGCCCTGCCGCCGGGCCCGCTCCGGGTGACGGCGGACTTCGCGGCGACAGCGGCCGAGCCGCTGCCGACGACGGCGGAACGGCTGCGCGGACTGCTGGCCACCACATCGACGGACCGCCTCGGCCTGACGGTGACCGAGGTGGACCTACGCGTGACGGCCCTGCTCGACGAGGACGCCGAACCCGTTCCCGTACGGCAGCCGGAGCCGGCGCGGGCGGCGAAGCCGGGCGACCCCGACGAGGAGCGTGCCGCAGCCGCCGCCCTGGCGACTGCGGGTGTCACCCGGCTGACGGGCACCCTGGGCGGGTTGGGGCATGCGGTGCACATCGAACGACGGCAGACCGGGGCCGCCCTGCCGCACCGGTATGTGCGCGTGGAGATCGCGGTGAGCGCCGACCACCGGGCCGTGGACGTGGCCCGGGAGGTCCGCGAGAGGGTGCGCGAGGCCCTGGCGGATCATCCGACGGTGGCGGTACTGGTGACGGCCGTCAGCTGATCAGCGCATGGTTCAGCGGCCCATCCGGCTCACTCGCCGAGACCGGCCAGGTCCCGCAGCCGTCGCGCCTGCGCGGCCCGCTCGGCGCCGCGCTGCTCGTCGTACGTGCGATCCACGGCACCACGAATCAGCGCCTTGGTCTCGATCACGGCATCCCGCGGCGCGGCCGCGATGGCCCCCGCCAGATCCCGTACGGCGTCGTCGAGCTGGTCGGCGGGCACCGCGAGGTTGGCGAGCCCGCTGCTCACGGCCTCCTCGGCCGACACGAACCGCCCGGTGACACAGATCTCCAGCGCACGGCCGTATCCGACCAGCCCGACCAGCGGATGCGTACCCGTCAGGTCCGGCACCAGCCCGAGGCTGGTCTCACGCATGGCGAACTGCACGTCGTCGGCGACGACGCGCACGTCACAGGCGAGCGCGAGCTGGAAGCCCGCCCCGATGGCATGGCCCTGCACGGCGGCGATGGACACGATGTCGTTGCGCCGCCACCAGGTGAAGCCCTCCTGGAACTCGGCGATGGCAGCGTCGAGTTCACCGTCGCTGCTGCGCGCGAGGTCGATGAAGGAGGGCTCGCCCTCGATCCCGTCCGGCGTGAACATCTGCCGGTCGAGCCCGGCGGAGAAGGACTTGCCCTCACCGCGCAGCACGACGACGCGCACGCTGCCCGGCAGTGAACGTCCGGCCTCGCCGAGCGTCCGCCACATGGCGGGGCTCTGCGCATTGCGCTTGGCCGGGTTGGTCAGCGTCACCGTGGCGATCACGCCGTCGACGGTGAGCCGTACGCCGTTCTTGTCGAGCAGGGGAGCGAGTTCCTGGTCGGGCGAAGCCATGGGGTGCCTCCGATGCGTGCCGTCATCATGGGATGCCCTGAGGGCACCCTCTAAGTGACTGCACAGTAACCACCCGGCCAGTCAGCCGACCGACCGGGTGGCCACCATCGAAGCCGATGGGCCGCCCGGGCTCAGGACGATGCGGCCTTTTTGCCCCGCGTCGCCCCGCCACGCCCACGAAGCGTGACGCCCGATTCACTGAGCATCCGGTGTACGAAGCCATACGAGCGACCGGTTTCCTCGGCCAGCGCCCGAATGCTCGCACCGGAGTCGTACTTCTTCTTCAGGTCTGCCGCGAGCTTGTCGCGCGCGGCGCCGGTTACCCGGCTGCCCTTCTTCAGAGTCTCGGCCACCCGTGCCTCCTCATGGGAAGTGCGCTCTGGTCTCCTCATGATCACCCCTCCGGGCCTTCATGGCCACCCATTCGGCAAGGTCCGTGAGACATGGTTTTGACGACAGGAGCACATCCCCACATGTGGAATCCGCAATTCCGCTGAGTTGCGTCCGTACGGCCGAACGGGTTCTTTCGCGAAGTGCCAGGTCAGGGACGCGGGACGGCCGAGCCCTTGTCGATAAAGGACTCGGCCGTGAAATTGATGTAGTACACACCTCGGTACGAGGAGATCTCACACAGATGATGGATCACCGATGGGCCGAATGATCCATACGCCGGTGATCACGTATTCGATCAAGCGAGGGCGACGAGATCCGCGTAGTCGGCGCCCCACAGGTCCTCGATACCGTCCGGAAGCAGAATGATCCGCTCCGGCTGGAGCGCCTCGACGGCGCCCTCGTCGTGGGTGACGAGCACGACCGCGCCCTTGTAGGTGCGCAGCGCGCCGAGGATCTCCTCGCGGCTGGCCGGGTCGAGGTTGTTGGTGGGCTCGTCGAGCAGCAGGACGTTCGCCGACGAGACGACGAGCGTGGCGAGGGCCAGACGGGTCTTCTCGCCGCCGGAGAGGACCCCGGCGGGCTTGTCGACGTCGTCGCCGGAGAACAGGAACGAGCCGAGCACCTTGCGGACCTCGACGAGGTCCATGTCGGGGGCGGCCGAGCGCATGTTCTCCAGGACGGTGCGGTCCGGGTCGAGGGTCTCGTGCTCCTGGGCGTAGTAGCCGAGCTTGAGGCCGTGGCCCTCGATGACCTCGCCGGTGTCGGGCTTCTCGGCTCCGCCGAGGAGGCGGAGCAGGGTGGTCTTGCCGGCGCCGTTGAGGCCGAGGATGACGACCCTGGAGCCCTTGTCGATGGCCAGGTCGACGTCGGTGAAGATCTCCAGGGAGCCGTACGACTTCGACAGGCCCTCGGCGGTGAGCGGGGTCTTGCCGCAGGGCGCGGGCTCCGGGAAGCGGAGCTTGGCGACCTTGTCGGAGACACGGACCGCGTCGAGGCCGGCGAGCAGCCGGTCGGCGCGCTTGGCCATGTTCTGCGCGGCGACGGTCTTGGTGGCCTTGGCACGCATCTTGTCGGCCTGGGCGTTGAGCGCGGCGGCCTTCTTCTCTGCGTTCTGCCGCTCGCGCTTGCGGCGCTTCTCGTCGGCCTCGCGCTGCTGCTGGTAGAGCTTCCAGCCCATGTTGTAGACGTCGATCTGGGCACGGTTGGCGTCCAGGTAGAACACCTTGTTCACGACCGTCTCGACCAGGTCGACGTCGTGGGAGATCACGATGAAGCCGCCGCGGTAGGTCTTGAGGTAGTCGCGCAGCCAGACGATCGAGTCCGCGTCCAGGTGGTTGGTCGGCTCGTCGAGCAGCAGGGTGTCCGCGTCGGAGAACAGGATCCGGGCGAGCTCGATACGGCGGCGCTGACCGCCGGAGAGGGTGTGCAGCGGCTGGCCGAGCACCCGGTCGGGCAGATTGAGCGCGGCGGCGATGGTGGCGGCCTCGGCCTCGGCGGCGTATCCGCCCTTGGTGAGGAACTCCGTCTCCTGGCGCTCGTACTGCCTGAGGGCCTTCTCGCGAGTGGCGCCCTGGCCGTTGGCGATGCGCTGTTCGTTCTCGCGCATCTTGCGGATCAGTACGTCCAGACCGCGCGCGGACAGGACGCGGTCACGGGCGAGCACGTCGAGGTCGCCGGTGCGGGGGTCCTGCGGGAGGTAGCCGACCTCGCCGGAGCGGGTGATGCTGCCGCCGGCGGGGATGCCCTCGCCGGCGAGGCACTTGGTGAGGGTCGTCTTGCCGGCGCCGTTGCGGCCGACGAGGCCGATGCGGTCACCCTTGGCGACACGGAAGGTCGCGGACTCGATGAGGACGCGTGCACCGGCGCGCAGCTCGATACCGGAGGCGGAGATCACGGACAGACTCCAGGGCGGGGATGGGTGGCGGGATGGGCGGCTGAGGACGTTCCCGCCGTCTAATGCGCGAGGAGAATGGCCATGAGGCCAAGTCTAACGGGGCCGTGCAACCACTTTTTCTGGGATCGGGTGTTCGGACCGGAGCCGGCCGCCTTCGTCGCGGACCTGGTTGCCGAGCGGTCTGCGGTGCGGGGTGATCCGGCCCAGGTCGTCCAGGGCGATGAGCTGGGCGGTCCGGGCCGCGTGGGGGCAGGGCCGGGCGACGAGGAGCGCCCTGCCGTGATGTACGGCACGTTCGGGCCGGAAGGCGCAGCCCTCGCGCGCGGGCAGCACCCGGCGCAGGTCGCCGTCGGCGATCCGGTACGCGGTGACGCGGGGCGGCGTCACGACCGCGAGGATGCGGCGGCCGAGGGGTGCAGGACGCCGATGCCGCCGTGAGCCGCCAGCCAGGCGCGGGCGACTCCACTCGGCCTCTCCCCCCGGTTCGGCCCTCCGCCCGGGCGCGGTACCTCGTCTCACGGGCCGTTGTCAGTGGCCGCTGCAAGACTGGGCGGCGGGTGGAATTCCCGGCCGGCGGCGGCGATTGATCACATGGGTCACAAAGGAGTGATCGGCATGGCAGGCACGAGCGGTGGGCGTCCCAGCATCTACCCGACGCTGCTGTACGCGGACGCGAAGGCGGCGGCCAGGCAGCTCACGGAGGCCTTCGGGTTCACGGAGCTGGCGGTGTACGAGAGCGAGGACGGCAAGGTGGCGCACGCCGAGCTGGCACAGGGCAACGGCGCGGTGATGCTCGGCTCGAAGGGCACCGGAAGCGCCTTCGACAAGGTGATGGAGGACGCGGGCACGACCGGGGTGTACGTCGTCGTGGACGACGTCGACGCACACCACCGGCGGGCCGTGGAGCACGGCGCGGAGATCCTGATGCCCCCGACGGACCAGGACTACGGCTCGCGGGACTACATGGCCCGGGACATCGAGGGCAATGTGTGGAGCTTCGGCACCTACGCCCCCGAGATCAGGGGCTGACGCCGGTCCCGGTCAGCTCCCCCCGGTGTGCACCTGGAAGGCGGCGCGGCGTACGGCCTTCGCGAGGGCGGGGTCGGGGTGGGCGGCGGCGAGCGCGACCAGGACCTGCACGGTGCGGGGGTGACCGACGGCGCGCACCTCGTCGAGGAGCGCGGGGACGGTGGGCTGGAGCGCGGACGCCAGGTGCCGTACGAGCATCGGGGCCTCGCCGTGGTCGGCGACGGCGGCGGCGGTGTCGACCCACAGCCAGGTGGCCTCTTCGCGGGTGAGCACCTCGTGGGCGTCCTCGGGGTCGACGCCGTCGTGCTCGGCGAGCCACAGCAGGGCGTACGGCCGCAGGGTCGGCTCGTCGAGGACGGCGCGTACGTCGGGCTCGGCGGGGGCGCCGACGACGCGCAGCGCCTCGAAGGCGAGGCCGCGCAGCAGGGCGTCATCGCCGCGGGCGGCGCCGAGGAGTTCGGTGACGGCGCTGCCGACGGGGCGGGCGGCGAGCCAGGCGCGGTACTCGTCGCGGGCGGCGTTGGGGCGCAGCTGGGCGCAGCCGCGGAGCATGTCCTCGGCCGCCTGCTCGATGTTCCCGGCGGGGCTCTGGGCGGCGACGCAGATCTGCTCCAGCTTGACCCAGACCGCCCAGCTGCCGAGCGGGGTGAGCGTGGCCTGTCCGTCGCCGCAGGTGAGGGCGCCCACGGAGGCGAGGGCGTGCAGGGCCCAGTCGAGGAGCGGGGCGAGGGGTGTGTCCTCGGCGGCCGGAGCGGCGTCGGCGACCGGCTCGGGCTGCGGGCCGTAGGCGATCTCGCAGCGCTCGGTGCGCAGCTCGGTGACGCGCTGCTCCAGCAGGTCCAGGAGCTGCTCGACGGGGACGGGCCCGGCGGACAGCTGGAGGAAGGAGAGCACCTGGGGCAGGGCCGAGACGACGTCGGCGACGGCGCCGTGCTCAAGGTCGTCGGGCTCCGGGTGGGCGAGCGACCAGGCGTCGAAGAGCGCGACCCAGCCGCGCAGTACGGCACTGTCGTCGCGGTCCCAGGCACGCAGCCGCCAGCCGGGCCGGGCGGTGTCGCCGTGCACCTCGACAAGACCGGCGAGCCGGGCGGTGTCCCAGTCGGCGCGCACCTGAGCCACGGTCAGGCCCAGTTCGCTCGCCGCCCGTTCGGCGGTCGCGTCGGAGAGGGTGCCCTTGCCGTCGTCGCCGGCGCCGTCGCGGCCGGGGCGCAGGGCGGCGTCGGCCCAGTGCGCGACGCGGGCCGCGGCGGCCAGACCGGAGCGAGCCATTCTGGCCAGCTCGGCCCGGGCCGGTGTGCCCTCCGGAGGGCGGGGTACGGGGCGGCGCGGGCGCCGCTGGTTCACGGCTCTGGGGGCGGCGGCCAGGGGTCGCGGGCGGACGAGTCGAAGCCTGGAGTCGCGCGGGATACGGGACGTCACGGGTGCAGTCTTCCGGTTGACGGTCCGAAAACCCAAACGGAATGTCACGAGGGGCGACGGGGATGGCCAACGCACGGGGTCCTGCGAGCGGTGAGGCACCCATAACAGGCCAGTGGTACGGGCTTAAACGGAACCTGTGGCACCGGTGCGGGAGGGGCGTGGAACCCAGGGGGCGAACGGGCCGGGGCCGACGGCACAAGGGATACCGGAGGCCGACGGGCGTCACATGAGCGGGGTCATGAAGCGGCGCAGGGCCTCTTCGTACGCCTCGGGGTCGGCGTTCCACATGGCGCCGTGGGGGGCGTTCTTCACCGTGTTGAGGGCCACCAGGTTGGGGTGGGCCTCGGCCAGGCGGCGGGACAGGCTCCAGGGGGCGACCCTGTCGTCGGGGCCGTGGAAGATGAGCGTCGGCACTCCGAGGATGTCGGTGGCGCCGGTTTCGGTGACGCGGTCGGTGTCCAGGCCGGTGCGGCCCTGGGCCGCGCGGACCGCGAGCGGCAGCAGCGCGCTCGGTGTGTGACGGGCCCGGGCGAGGGCGCGCAGGGTGGCCTCCCAGCTGAGCACCGGGGAGTCCAGGACGAGACCGGAGACGCGGTCCCGCAGCCCGGAGTGCGCGGCGGCCCGCAGCGCCATCGTCGCGCCGGTGGACCAGCCGAGCAGGACGAGCTGCTCGGCTCCGTACCGCACGGCGTAGCGCATCGCCGCGTCCAGGTCGCGCCACTCGGTCTCGCCCAGGTGGTTCAGGCCGTCCGGCGGGCGGGGTGCGCCGAGGTCGCCGCGGTAGGAGAGGGCGAGTACCGGGAAGTGGCGTCGGTTGAGGAACTCCATGACGTTCAGGGCGTGTTCGCGGGTGGTGCCGAGGCCGTGCACCGCGATGACCCAGGTGTCCCGCGTGGCCGGCACGAACCAGGCGGGCAGGGCGCCGAGTTCGCCGGGGATGTCGATGTCGGCGTGGTCGAGTCCGAGGGCGGCGCTCGGGTTGCCGACGTACACGTTCGGGGTGAGCCAGACGCTGTCGCCGGGTTGGAGTGTGCCGTGGGTGACGCGCTCCAGGCGGCGTACGACGGTGTCGGCGGAGTGGTTCGCCGTGGTGAGGACGGGGCCGATGACCGCGTGCGAGCCGTCGCCGGAGAGGCCGTAGGTGCCGGGGCGCAGGGACGCGAGGTCGCGGGTCAGCGCGATCTGGCCGGCGGCCGTGGCGTGCACGGTGAGCCGGGGTTCGGTGGGCAGGGGTTTCCCGGGCGGCGCCGACAACGCGGCCCCGCTGGCGAACCGCCCGGCGGCGACGCTTGCGGCGCCGGCGGCGAGAGCCACGGTGACGGCGGCGGCCGTCGCTTTGACAGTGCGCACGACTCCAGTGTCCGGGCGGAGAGGGGGACCGGCCAGTGGGAGGACGGCTTGGGGTGAGGAGCGGCGGGGGGTGCGAGGCGGTGTAGGGAGCGCAGCGGTGTGGGGTGCGGAGCAGTGTGGGGTGCGAAGCGGTGTGAGGTGCGAAGCGGTGTAGGGGGTGCGGAGCAGTGTGAGGTGCGGAGCAGTGTGAGGTGCGGAGCAGTGTGAGGTGCGGAGCAGTGTGAGGTGCGGAGCAGTGTGAGGTGCGGAGCAGTGTGAGGTGCGAAGCGGTGTAGGGGGTGCGGAGCAGTGTGGGGTGCGGTGGGGGTCGGTTCGTGGGGCGCCCGCCGCTGACGGCTTCCCGTCCGCGGGTTTCTCGCCCCCGCCGCCCCTACCCGTCCCATCCCCAGGGGCGCCGCCCCTTCGGCCCCGTCAGGGGCTCCGCCCCTGGACCCCGCTGGGGCTGCCGCCCCAGGCCCCGCTCCGGCCCCGAAAGGGCCTTGTCCTCAAACGCCGGACGGGCTGAGTGATGTGGGCCGGCGCCGAGAGGGTGCCGCCGTACAGCCCATGGAACCGCAGGCCCCACAAGCACCCCCACCGCACAGCGTCAGGCCTCCGCGGACATCCCCCGGCCCGACCCCCGGAGGCATCCCCCATCCCCATCGCCGGAGGCAACCGCCACCCCGTCGGAAGCAACCGTCACCCCCCACCGCCGGAGGCAACCGTCACCCCGCCGGAGGCAACCGTCACCCCCGCTGCCGCAGGCGACCGTCACCCCCGCTGCCCATACCCCCGCAACCGCTCCGCCGCCTCCCCCACCTGTCCCTCCGACAGCAGCGTCGGTGCGAGTCCCGGCACGGAGGATGCCGTGAGCCACAGGTGGCACATCCACTCCAGTTGGGCTGTGCGGTCGTAGGCCTGGTCCAGGGTTGTGCCGTAGGTGATCGTGCCGTGGTTCTGGAGGAGGCAGGCGGTGCGGTCGGTGAGTGCCTGGAGCATGTTCTCGGCCAACTCCCGCGTGCCGTACGTCGCATACGGGGCAACCCGGACGGGCCCACCGAGGGCGCCGGCCATGTAGTGGATCAGCGGAAGCTCGGGAACCAGGGTCGAGACGGCCGTCGCGTGGACCGCGTGAGTATGGACGACGGCACCGGCATCCGTGGCGCGGTAGACCGCGAGATGCATCGGCAGCTCACTGGTCGGCACCAGCGACCCCAGCACCTGACTGCCGTCGAGGTCGACCCCCGTCACGTCCTCCGGCGTCAGCCGGTCGTACGGCACTCCCGACGGCGTGACCAGCACGGTGTCGCCGACCCGCACGGAAACGTTCCCGGACGTCCCGACGACCAGCCCGTCGGACACGGTGCGCCGAGCAGTCGCCACGAGCGTCTCCCACGCATCCGCCTCCTCGGGCCGCACGCCCCTGCCCCGCGGCTCCCCGAGATCCCCCGCTTCCCGTGCCCCCTCCCGCGCATCCCGTACATCCCGAACGTCCCGCTCGTCCCGCCGCTCGTCAGCCATGGGGCGATCCTGCCAGTCACACCCACCACACCCCCACCACGCCCTCAAGTCCCCGACCGGCCGAGGCACTTTAGGACGGAAGCACGACGTCCGGAAGGTCGCATATCCGGATACATCACCCTCTCTTCACTCTTGGCCGGAGATCGATCGGCATTCAACGATCTTCCAGTAATCTCTGGGAGATTTGTCGTGCACGACGCCATTCCGGGGGGAAATATGGCCCGTGATCACAAACCGTCCCGTCACCGCTCCCGCCTCATAGCGGCATCCGTGGCGGCACTCGCCCTGGGGGGAACCGCACTCGCCGAGATACCGGCTGCCGCGGCCGGCAAACCCAAAGGGCACGACGTCTCTTCCCATCAGAAGGACGTCAACTGGCAGAGCTCGAAGGCGAAAGGCGCCAGGTTCGTCTACGTCAAGGCGACCGAGTCCCACACCTACCGCAACCCGCACTTCAAGCAGCAGTACAACGGCTCCCGCAACGCGGGCCTGGTGCGCGGCGCGTACCACTTCGCACTGCCGGACAAGTCGTCCGGTACGACACAGGCCCGGCACTTCGTACGCAACGGCGGCGGCTGGACGTCGGACGGCTGGACCCTGCCGCCTGCGCTGGACATCGAGTACAACCCGTACAGCAAGCACAAGTGCTACGGACTGAGCAAGGCCAGGATGGTCAACTGGATCCAGTCCTTCAGCAACGAGGTGAAGCGGCTCACCGGCCGCCGCCCGGTGATCTACACGAACACGCACTGGTGGAACACCTGCACCGGCGCCAGCCGTGCCTTCGCCTCGAACCACGCGCTGTGGACAGCCCGCTACAACGCCTCGACCGCGGGCTCCCTGCCGGCCGGATGGCAGTTCTGGACCTTCTGGCAGTACGACAACGGCGGCAGCCTGCCGGGTGATCAGAATCTCTTCAACGGCTCCATGGCCCAGCTGAGGAAGTTCGCCCGAGGCTACTGAGCCTTGCGGCGTCCGGGTCGCGCGGCGATCACCGGAGCGGGAGCCCCCGATTCATAGGGGAAACCCTCCCTCCCGGACACCGTGCGGCCTGCCCCAGTTCACCTTCCGTTCATTCAGGTTACTTACGTTCGTCCGGCCAATGACCTCGAACGATTGCCTGGGTAAATGGAAAACTTCTCGCTGATCCTCGCGATTGTGGTGGTAACCGCACTCGCGTTCGATTTCACGAACGGTTTCCACGACACCGCCAACGCGATGGCCACCACCATCTCGACCGGTGCGCTCAAGCCCAAGGTCGCGGTGGCCATGTCCGCCGTGCTGAACCTTGTAGGCGCCTTTCTCTCCGTGGAGGTCGCCAACACGATCTCCAAGGGTCTCGTCGACGAGACCGGCATCCGTCCCGAGGTCATCTTCGCCGCGCTGGTCGGCGCGATCCTCTGGAATCTGCTGACCTGGCTGGTGGGTCTCCCCTCCAGTTCCTCGCACGCCCTGATGGGCGGCCTGATCGGCGCCACCGTCGCCTCGGCCGGTATCGGCGCGGTCCACGGCGACGCGCTCATCACCAAGGTGCTGATCCCGGCGATCGCCGCCCCGCTGGTCGCGGGCATCGCCGCGCTGCTCGCCACGCGCCTGACGTACACCCTCGGCAAGAAGGCCGACGGCAAGTCCGCCGCCAAGGGCTACCGGGCCGGCCAGATAGCCTCCGCCGGCCTTGTCTCCCTCGCCCACGGCACCAACGACGCGCAGAAGACGATGGGCATCATCACGCTCGCCCTGGTCGCCGGCGGCGCCGTCGCTCCCGACTCCGACCCGCCCATGTGGGTCATCCTCTCCGCGGGTCTGGCCATCGCGCTCGGCACCTACCTCGGCGGCTGGCGCATCATCCGCACCATGGGCAAGGGCCTGACCGACCTTCAGCCGCAGCAGGGCTTCGCCGCCCAGACCAGCGCCGCGACGGTCATCCTGGCCTCGTCCCACCTCGGCTTCTCCCTCTCCACCACGCACTCCGTCTCCGGTTCGGTGATGGGCGCCGGTCTCGGCCGCAAGGGCGGCGTCGTCCGCTGGTCGACGGCCACTCGGATGTTCGTCGCCTGGGGCCTGACCCTCCCGGCCGCCGCCCTGGTCGGCGCACTCGCCGAGTACGTGACGGGCTTCGGCACGTGGGGCACGGCCGTGGTCGCCGTCTTCCTGATCGCCTCCAGCGCGGCCATCTGGAAGATCTCCCGCCGCGAGGTCGTCGACCACACGAACGTCAACGAGAGCGACGAGGCGCCCGGCGTGGTCACCACCGCCATCGCCGCCGTGACCCCGCCGCCGGCGGGCACGACGAGCGAGGAGCTGTCGGCCACGATCCCGGCTCCGGCCGCCGAGCAGACGCCTTCCCAGGCCGCGGTCTGACCCCGCCCGGTTCCTCTCCCCCGGTACTCAAGGAAGCAGCAACATGAAGATCGACTGGGCGGCCCTCGGCTCCGTCTTCGGCGTCAGCCTCGTGGTCACGGTGGCCCTGGTGGGCCTGTTCACCCTCGGCATCGCGGGCCTGTCCCGCCAGGAGAAGGCCTCGGCCCAGGGCGGCTCGGCCGCCCTCGCGGTCACCGGCGCGTACGCGTGCTTCGCGGCGTGCGCGGCGGCCGTGGCGTACGGGATCTATCTGATCGTGGCCTGACGCAACGGCACGACGAACCGGGTGGGAGGGGACCACGGTCCTCGCCCACCCGGTCGGCGTTTCCGGCCCTACAGGCACGGCGAGTCCTTCACCGCTCCGGCGCCATCGAGGATGGCGCTCTCCTCCCGGGTATAGGGGGTCCAGTGACGGCACAGGGCCTTGTGCCAGGCCTCGGGGTCGAGGGGGATGCTCAGCTCGGAGTTGCCGTGGCGGAAGGTGACATGGCCGGCCGTCACGTGGATGCCGTCCGGGACGGCGCTGAAAGGGAGCGTGACATAGGGCTCGCGGTCCCCCGGTCGCCACAAGGACAGGCCGCCGTCGACGGCCAGGAGGAGACTTCCGTCGTCGGCCAGCGCCACCACTGACAGCTTGCCGTCCGTCTCGACGGCCGGTCCCACGCGCTCGCCGGTCTCCACGTCCCATCGCTGGATGGTTCTGGAGTCCAGTGGGGTGGCCACCGTCCGGCCCCGCGGATCGAATTCCAGGCTTCGCAGATACACCCACCCCACCCACCCCCGCCCACCCCCTGTGTCCGCCACGGTGATGCCGGTTTCCCTGCGTGCCTGCCTGGTCTCGGTGTTCCAGATGACCAGTTCGCCGTTGCTGTGCCCGACCGCCACCTCCTCACGGCGTCCGGGACGGACAGCGAGCCCACGGCACGGTAGTCCCAGCTCTCCGCAGGGATGTTCGTCCAGGACCGTCTCCTCGCCCGACGCGACGTCGTACCGGACCAGGCCACGGTCCTCCAGGACGGCCACCTCGCTGTCCTGGAGGGGAACGACCGTGACGGTGCCCGGAGAGGGCCACACCCGCATGTCCTGCGGGCTGTCCGGATCCACGACGGCGACCTTGTCATCGCCCCAGACGACCAAGTGGTCGCCGTCCGTGGTGAAGAACCCCTGGGCCTCCCCGTTGAATTCCTTGAGCGTCACCGGTTCCGCCCGGCTCTCCTCACCCCGACGGGCCACGACCAGTGTCACCGTCGTCGTGTCGTTGCTGCCGTCGTTGTGAATGTGCGCGCGGTACTCGCCTCCCCGGCTTCTCGTGTACGAGGGGCCTTCCCCGCTCTCGAAACCGGGCTCGGGGTCCGGCAGCGGCATGCTGCGCTCCTCCCGCGTCCTCAGCACCATCAGATCCGAGCCGGAGGCCACCAGGATGCGCGGGGCGGCCCCGGCCTTCTCACCCGGGAGGACACCGACGGGCTGTTCCTCGCCGGTGGCGCGCCAGGCGAAGCCGGGCACGCGATACCGCCTGCCGGTCTCCACGTCGACCACCTCGTACGGGCTCACCTGGGTACCGTTGCGCACCTGCGCATAGCGACCGGTGAGGTCCGAACCCTCCGGCTCGACGGCCAGGAATCGCTGTCCCGTGACACCACCGGAGCCCGTCAGCCGCCTCAGCTGATGCCACCCGTGCCCCCGGTCCCTGACGACCCCGGCGCCCCGGTGGGAGAGCCATTCGGCATCCGGAACCGTGTCCTGGTCCCTGCCGGTCGCCAGGTTCTGCACCCGTGCTTTCCCGTGGCCCTCGTACCGACTGAGATAGACCACGTCCCGGCCCTCCCGGACCAGCGCGGCGTCGTTCGCCTCCCGACCGCTCGGCAGCCCCTGCTGCGACGTCTTCCGAGGCTTTCCCGTGCGGCTCTGCCAGACCTGGACGTGAGAGCTGTGTGCCGCCCCCGGCTCGGCGAGATCGTCGGCGACGAGGCGGAGCAGCAGCCGACCGCTGTCCGAGAAGTCGATCGCCGCCGTATGGCCCATGCGCCCGGTCCCCAGTACAGGCTGATGACCAGTCCACAGGTGTCGGTGAGCCCGAACGTCGTAACAGTGGACCGCTCCGTCGGCGGTCACGATGGCCAGCAGCCCGCCGTCATCGCTGAACTCGGCGCGTACAGGAGCTTCTCCGCCCGTCAGCCCGGGTACCGACCACGAGCTCGCCCGCCCGTCGCTCAGCCCCGTCCATACGCGGGCGTGCGCGACACCGTCCCGGCTGGCTGACGTGGTCACGGCTGTGGAGCCGTCCGGGGTGACGTCGATGCTCGAAATGGGCTCGGCCCCCTGCCCCCCATGTACGGAGATCACCGACATGCCACCGAGATAGGCCTGGAGCAGCGCCTGCCGAGCGTCCTTGCCCGGCGCGTTGTGCCACGCGGCCACCGACAGCCGCGCGGCCATGCCCGGATCGGTCGGGGCCAGCCGGGCGGCATCCTCCACCAGTCGCCGGGACGCCGCCGTCCGTACCTGTTCCTCCAGAGCCATCCGCCCGAGCCACGTCGACACCGCCAGACAACCCGCCACCAACGCCAGCACCACCATCACCGCCGTCGCCAACCGCCACCGCCGCAGGCCCCGTTGCTGATGCCGCCGACTGAGCTGCACATAGTCGCGCTCCGCCGGTGAGATGTCCGCGCGGCGATCCGGATCCTCCAGGCTCTCCACGGACGTGGCCAGCATCGAACCCCGCAGCAACGCCCCCGACTCACCTCCCGTCTCCTTCCAGTGCGCCAGCGCCTGCAGCAACCGTTCCTGCCAGGCGCGGAAGACCCGGGACTCGTCCAGCCACTCCCCCAGGCGGTCCCAGGAGCGGACCAGTTCCTCGTGGGCGAGGTCGACGATGGGGTCGTCGTCGGGGCCGTGGGTGATGCGGACGAGGTGAGTGCCGGTGGCCAGGGCCTCCGCGGCTGCCCGGAGTTCGGGCGACAGGAGCGCGAGGCGGACCGGCTTGCGGGTGAAGCCGCCCGTGTCGTCGGGGCGGGCCAGCTGGGTGAACAGTCGGCGGACCGGCGCCTCGCCATGCGCGGCGATGACGCGGCCGACCCGCTTCTCCGCATGCCCGGACAGGGCCCCGGCCACGCCGCCCAGGGCCTCGTATCCGGCGTGGGTGAGGCGGATGCCCCGCTCGCGGGACCAGAGTTCGGTCAGGGCGAACTCCACCATGGGGAGGTGTCCCGGCTCGTCCTGCGCGTCGTCGACGACGCGTTCCGCGAGGCCGGGTTCGAGGGTGAGGCCGGGGACGGTGCCCGCCGGTCCCTCGACGGCGCGCAGGAGCCCGGCTCGGCCCAGCGGTGCCACGACCTGGGCGCAGTCGCTGAGGACCCGGGCGGTGGCGGGGTCCGCCAGGCCGTCGAGGGAGGCCGAGCGCAGGGTGGCCAGGACGCGCAGCCGTCTGCCGTCGGCCGGAGCCGAAACCAGTGAGACCACCAGGCCCAGCAGCGCGCGGGCGGTGGCCGGTTCGGTGGCGACGGTCTCCTCCAGCTGGTTGAGGAAGAGCACATGGCCGCTCGGGCCGCAGTGGTCGAGCAGGCGCAGGCCGAGGTCGGCCGGGCTCGGCCCGCCCTCGGAGTCGAGCAGGTCCGCCAGGGCCAGGGCGCCGCGCTCCTGCTCGGCCGTGCCGAGGCCGGGTTCCAGGACGGGGATCAGGGCGCGGGCCAGGGTGAGCGAGGCGCGGGTGCCGGGCAGGGGGCGGATCTCCGAGACGGTGTGGCCCCGGGCCCGCAGGCGGGGCAGGACCCCGGCGCGCACGAGTGACGTCTTGCCGCTGCCGGACGGTCCGACGACCGGCACGACGATGTGCCGGTCCACCGCGTCGAGCAGCCGTTCCGTCTCCTCCTCCCGGCCGAAGAACTGCTCGGCGTCCTCCTCCCGGAAGGCGTCGAGTCCGCGGTACGGGCAGCCGCGCCGGCCCGGCTGGAGAGCGAGGAGGGCTTCCGCGGGGATGAGGTAGGCGGTGACCGAGTCGGGGCCCCGGTCGGTGGCGACCGTCATCCCGACGACGGCGCCGGACTCCTCGTCCCAGACCGGCGCTCCGCTGCAGCCGGGGGTGATGCGGTACGCGGTGCCGTCGGCCTCCATCGAGATCCAGCCCTGCCCGACCGCGCCACGCAGCCGTCCGCCGATCCAGGCTCCGTGTTCGGCGGTGGCGGGAAAGCCGAGGATGCGGAAGCGGTGGTCCCAGACGTCGCCGACTCCGGCGAGGGGGACCGGTGATGGGCCGCCCGGCGTCGCGGAGGGAACGGGGACCTCGGTCGGTTCCGGCGCCGGCTGTTCCGGGAGCCGCAGCAGCGCGATGTCGCCGCTGCCGTCGGGTGCCACCGGGCACCAGGCCGACACCGACGCCTCGTACACCGCGGAGCCGCGTTGCAGCGGGAACTCCACGGTGACCGGCAGGGTGGGGGCCGTCCCGTCCCGTGCGTCGGTACGGAGGGCGTCCGCCACGACATGGGCGCAGGTGGCGACGGTGCCGGGAGCGAGCAGGAATCCCGTGCCGACGGTCCTGCCGTCCGGCCCCCGCAGCCGGGCCACCGCCGGCCCGAGGGCTTCCGGGAAACGGGCGGTCATGCCGGGTGTCCCGGGCGGAAGGCGGCGCCGCCGTACGGCGCCCTCTCGACCACGTACGCCAACTGGCTTGTCCCTCCCGCGTGTTTTATCCCCGTACGCGTTATTGCAGAGGGCCATGACGCACAGCCGCAAGCGGGTTGTGGAAGACCGCCCCGCACAGGGGAATTGCCTCTCAAGTCGGACACCGGGGGCAGGTCGGCGTGGTAGCGGTGTGGGGTTCTCCACACTCCCCCACCGCAGGTCAACGGCAAGTTGACGCCCCTTCCAACCCCGTGGTGGACTGCCGGGGCCATGTACGGCGGCAGAAGAGGAAGCCGGTGTGAATCCGGCGCGGTCCCGCCACTGTGACCGGGGTAGATAGCCCCGGGAGTCAGGAACTCTCGTCGTCGGTCTCGTCGAACCAGGGCGTGGACACCCTGAGTGAGGACATAACGCGATGCTCGCCTGCCGATCGAGATGCACTGCCGGCCCCACGGCCGGCCCTTCGGCTGAACCGACGGTCGGCTGACCCCGATGCGTGCCGATCGCGTCTTCGCGTACGGCGCCGCCGCCGGACTCCTCGGTGACCTGCTGCTCGGCGATCCGCGCCGGGGGCATCCGGTCGCCGCGTTCGGGCGGGCCGCCGGGGCAGTGGAGAGAGTGTTGTGGCGCGACGACCGCGCGCGGGGTGCGGTGCACACCGTCGTGTGCGCCGGTGGCGCTGTGGCCGTCGGGGCGCTCGCCGCATGTGCCGTACGTACGTCTCCCGCCACCTCCGTCGCGCTGACCGCCGCCGCCACCTGGGCCGTTGTCGGCGGGACCTCGCTCGCGCGCGAGGCGCGGGAGATCGGGCGTGCCCTGGAGGCGGGGGACGTCGATGGGGCGCGGGCGCGGCTGCCCCATCTGTGCGGCCGGGATCCGCAGGCGCTGGACGCGGACGGGATCGCGCGGGCGGTGGTCGAGTCCGTTGCCGAGAACACCTCCGATGCCGTGGTGGGGGCGCTCGTGTGGGGTGCCGTCGGTGGGGTGCCGGGGCTGCTCGGGTTCCGGGCCGTGAACACGCTCGACGCCATGGTCGGGCACAAGTCGCCCAAGTACCTGCGGTACGGGTGGGCCTCGGCCCGGCTCGACGACGTGGCGGGGTGGCCGGGGGCACGGCTCACCGCCGTACTCGCCGCCGTCGCCGGGGGTGATTCCCGGGGGGCCGTGCGGGCCTGGCGTGACGATGCCGGCAAGCATCCGAGCCCCAACGCCGGGCCCGTCGAGGCCTCGTTCGCGGGGGCGCTCGGCGTACGGCTGGGCGGGACGCTGTCCTACGGCGGGCGGGTCGAGCAGCGGCCCGTGCTCAACGCGTCGGGGCGGACCGTCGGCACACCCGACATCGAGCGCGCCGTACGGCTGTCGAAGCGCGTCGGCTGGCTCGCGCTCGGCGTCTGTGTCGCCGCGCGCCGCATCACGAAGGGGCGTACGTCATGACGGGCGGTGGGCTTCTCGTCGCCGGCACCACCTCCGACGCCGGCAAGAGCGTCGTCACCGCCGGGATCTGCCGGTGGCTGGTGCGGCAGGGTGTGAAGGTCGCGCCGTTCAAGGCGCAGAACATGTCCCTCAACTCGTTCGTCACTCGGGAGGGCGCCGAGATCGGGCGGGCGCAGGCCATGCAGGCGCAGGCCTGTCGCGTCGAGCCGACCGCGCTGATGAATCCCGTGCTGCTCAAGCCCGGTGGCGAGCAGAGCAGTCAGGTCGTGCTGCTCGGGAAGCCGGTCGGTGAGCTGAGCGCGCGTGGTTTCTTCGGGGGGGCTGGGCCCGCGGCGCAGCCGCAATCAGGTGCAGTGTCCCCCGGGAAAAGGCTGCACGGCGGACGGCAGCAGAAGCTTCTCGGGACCGTGCTCGACTGTCTTGCCGAACTCCGGGGCACGTATGACGCGGTGATCTGTGAGGGGGCGGGGAGTCCGGCGGAGATCAATCTGCGGCGGACCGACATCGTGAACATGGGCATCGCCCGCAATGCCGGGCTGCCCGTGCTGATCGTCGGCGACATCGACCGCGGTGGTGTCTTCGCCTCCTTCTTCGGGACCGTCGCGCTGCTGTCGGAGGAGGACCAGAGGCTGATCGCCGGGTTCCTGGTCAACAAGTTCCGCGGCGACGTCTCGCTCCTCGAACCCGGCCTCGACATGCTCCACGGGCTCACCGGACGGCACACCTACGGCGTGCTGCCCTTCCGGCACGGGCTCGGGATCGACGAGGAGGACGGACTGCGGGTCTCTCTGCGCGGGACGGTCCGGGAGTCGAACGTCGCCCCGCCGGTCGGGGAGGACGTGCTGCGCGTCGCCGTCTGTGCCGTCCCGCTCATGTCCAACTTCACGGACGTCGACGCGCTCGCCGCCGAACCGGGCGTCGTCGTACGGTTCGTGGACCGGCCCGAGGAACTGGCCGACGCCGACCTCGTCGTCCTCCCCGGCACCCGGGGAACCGTCCGCGCCCTGGAGTGGCTGAGGGAGCGCGGGCTGGCCGACGCCGTCGTCCGCAGGGCCGCCGAGCAGCGGCCGATCCTCGGCATCTGCGGTGGCTTCCAGGTGCTCGGCGAGCACATCGAGGACGACGTCGAGAGCCGGCGCGGGCAGGTCGAGGGGCTCGGGGTGCTGCCCGTAAGGGTGCGGTTCGCCCGGGAGAAGACCCTCACCCGGCCGACCGGGGAAGCCCTCGGTGAGCATGTCGAGGGGTACGAGATTCATCACGGGATCGCCGAAATCACGGGGGGCGAACCCTTCTTGGACGGCTGCCGGGTCGGCCAGACCTGGGGCACGCACTGGCACGGCTCGCTGGAGTCGGACGGTTTCCGGCGGGCCTTCCTGCGCGAGGTGGCCGCTGCCGCGGGCCGCCGCTTCGTGCCGGCCGCCGACACCTCGTTCGCCGCGCTGCGCGAGGAGCAGCTCGACCGGCTCGGCGACCTGATCGAACAGCACGCGGACACGGACGCGCTCTGGCGGCTCATCGAGTCGGGCGCGCCGCAAGGACTGCCTTTCATTCCACCGGGAGCGCCCGCATGAGCACTGTGTTGTTGTTGTCGACCGCCGACACCGATCTGCTGGCGGCCCGGGCCGCCTCCGGTGCCGACTACCGGATCGGCAACCCGACCCGCGTGGACGTCGAGAGCGAGCTGCCCGCGCTGCTCGACGGCGCGGACCTCGCCGTCGTACGGCTGCTGGGCGGCAAGCGGGCCTGGGAGGACGGGCTAGCGAAGCTCAAGGCGTCGGGCGTGCCGACCGTGCTGCTGGGCGGCGAGGCCGTGCCGGACGCGGAGCTGATGGCCGAGTCGTCGGTCCCGGCCGGTGTGGTCGCCGAGGCGCTGAAGTACCTCGTGGAGGGCGGGCCCGCCAACCTCACCGAGCTCGCCCGGTTCCTCTCCGACACCGTGCTGCTGACGGGCGAGGGGTTCGTGGAGCCGCAGAAGATGCCGGAGTACGGCGTCCACGGCGAGCGTCCGCTCGTCGAGGGGCGGCCGACCGTGGGCGTGCTCTTCTACCGGGCCCATGAGCTCAGCGGCAACACCGCGTTCGTGGACACCCTGTGCGACGCCATCGAGGCGCGGGGCGCCAACGCCCTTCCCGTGTACTGCGGTTCGCTGCGCGGCGCGGATCCGGAGCTGTACGAGATCCTCGGCAAGGCCGACGCCCTGGTCGCCACCGTCCTCGCCGCGGGCGGCACACACGCCTCGCAGGCGTCGGCGGGCGGCGACGAGGAGGCGTGGGACATCGGCAGGCTGGCCGAGCTGAACGTCCCCGTGCTGCAGGGCCTGTGCCTGACGTCGTCCAAGAGCGCCTGGGACGAGTCCGACGCCGCCCTCTCCCCCATGGACGCGGCGATGCAGGTCGCGATCCCGGAGTTCGACGGCCGTCTGATCACCGTCCCGTTCTCCTTCAAGGAGCAGGGCCCGGACGACGTGCCCGTGTACGTGGCCGACCCGGAGCGGGCCGGGCGCGTCGCCGGGATCGCCGTACGGCACGCCCGGTTGAGGCACAAGCCGAACGCCGACAAGAAGCTCGCGCTCGTCTTCACCGCCTACCCGACCAAGCACTCGCGGGTCGGCAACGCGGTCGGCCTGGACACGCCCGCCTCCGCGGTGCGGGTGCTGGACGCGCTGGGGCAGGCCGGGTACGGGGTGACCGAGTACCCGGACAACGGCGACGAGTTGATCCACCGGCTCATCGAGGCGGGCGGGCACGACGTCGAGTGGCTGACCGAGGACCAGCTGGCGTCGGCGCCCGCGCGGGTGCCGCTCGCCGACTACCGGGCGTGGTTCGACAAGCTCGACCCGGAGCTGCGCAACGCGATGACCGAGGCGTGGGGCGAGCCGCCGGGCTCGCTGTACGTCGACGGGGACGACATCGTGCTGGCCTCCCTCCAGTTCGGGAACGTCGTCGTGATGATCCAGCCACCGCGCGGCTTCGGCGAGAACCCGATCGCGATCTACCACGACCCGGACATGCCGCCGTCGCACCACTACATGGCGGCGTACCGGTGGCTGGAGACTGCATCTTCTCAAGCGGGGTTCGGCGCCGACGCGATCGTGCACATGGGCAAGCACGGCACGATGGAGTGGCTGCCGGGCAAGGGCCTCGGCCTCAGCGGCGGCTGCGCCCCGGACGCCGTCCTCGGCGACCTGCCGCTGATCTACCCGTTCATCGTCAACGACCCCGGCGAGGGCACCCAGGCCAAGCGCCGCGGCCACGCCACCGTCGTCGATCACCTGGTGCCGCCGATGGCCCGCGCGGACACCTACGGCGACCTGGCCAAGCTGGAGCAGCTCCTCGACGAGTACGCGCTCGTCTCCGACCTGGACCCGACGAAGGCGCCCGCCGTGCGCGCCCAGATCTGGACGCTGGTCAAGGCGGCCGAGCTGCACCACGACCTGCACGTGGACGAG
Organism: Streptomyces sp. HD; assembly: GCF_028369295.1. GTDB lineage: Bacteria > Actinomycetota > Actinomycetes > Streptomycetales > Streptomycetaceae > Streptomyces. The sequence goes on along the minus strand of NZ_JAQMYP010000044.1, from coordinate 13,928 downwards.
CAGCCGGGCGACGACGACTTCGACGAGTTCGTCATGCACATCGACGGCTATCTGTGCGAGATCAAGGACGTGCAGATCCGCGACGGCCTGCACATCCTCGGCGGCGGCCCGGTCGGCGAGCCGCGGGTGAACCTGGTCCTCGCCGTGCTGCGCGCCTCGCAGGTGTGGGGCGGGCAGGCGAACGCGCTGCCGGGGCTGCGGGCCTCGCTGGCCGAGCACTTCGGGTTGGTGGAGAAGGAGTTGCTCGCCGAGCCGGGCGCGCCGGTGAAGGTCCCGGTCGAGCTGAGCGACCTGGTCGAGGGCCCGTCCCGCACGGCCGCCGACGCCATCGACCTGCTGGAGCAGCTGTGCCGGCGGGTCGCGGAGGGGATGGAATCCAACGGCTGGGCGGTGTCCGAGGCCCCCGGCCTCGTCCGTGACGTCCTCGGCACCGAAGTCCCCGACGCCGTCGCCGTGCTGGAGTTCGCCTGCACCGAGGTCGTGCCGCGTCTCGCCCGCACCACGGACGAGATCGGCCACATCCTCAAGGCGCTCGACGGCGGTTACGTCCCGGCGGGTCCGTCCGGTTCGCCGACGCGCGGACTGGTCAACGTCCTGCCGACCGGCCGGAACTTCTACTCCGTCGACCCCAAGGCCATCCCGTCCCGGCTGAGCTGGGAGGTCGGGCAGTCGCTCGCCGACTCGCTGGTGCAGCGGTACCTCCAGGACACGGGTGAGTACCCGAAGTCCGTCGGCCTGACGGTCTGGGGCACCTCGGCCATGCGCACCCAGGGCGACGACATCGCCGAGATCCTCGCGCTGCTGGGCTGCCGCCCGGTGTGGGACGACGCCTCACGCCGGGTGACCGGGTTCGAGATCATCGGCCTCAGCGAGCTGGGGCGGCCTCGCATCGACGTCACCGTCCGTATCTCCGGGTTCTTCCGGGACGCGTTCCCGCACGTCGTCGGCCTGATCGACGACGCCGTGCGCAAGGTCGCCGAGCTGGACGAGCCCGCCGACCGGAACTTCGTGAAGGCGCACGCCGACGAGGACACCGCCGAGCACGGTGACCGGCGCAGGGCCACGGCCCGTATCTTCGGCTCCAAGCCGGGCGCGTACGGCGCCGGTCTGCTGCCGCTGATCGACGCCCGCAACTGGCGCAGCGACGCCGACCTCGCCGAGGTGTACGCCGTCTGGGGCGGCTACGCCTACGGGCGCGGGCTCGACGGGCGGGCGGCGCGCGGCGACATGGAGACCGCGTTCAAGCGGATCGCGGTCGCCGCGAAGAACGTCGACACCCGTGAGCACGACCTCGTGGACGCCGACGACTACTTCCAGTACCACGGCGGAATGGTCGCCATGGTGCGGCACCTGACGGGTGCCAACCCCGAGGCGTACGTGGGTGACAGCGCCACCCCCGACCAGGTGAAGACGCGCACCCTCGGCGAGGAGACGCACCGTGTCTTCCGCGCCCGGGTGGTCAACCCGCGCTGGATGGCGGCGATGCGCCGGCACGGCTACAAGGGCGCCTTCGAGATGGCGGCGACCGTGGACTACCTGTTCGGCTACGACGCCACCGCGGGCGTGGTCGACGACTGGATGTACGAGAAGCTCAGCGCGGAATACGTCTTCGACGCCGAGAACCGGGACTTCATGAAGAAGTCCAACCCGTGGGCGCTGCGCGGCATCACCGAGCGGCTCCTGGAGGCCGCGGACCGCGGGCTGTGGGCCGAGCCGGACGCCGACACACTGGAGCGGCTGCGCGCCACCTACCTGGAGCTGGAAGGCGACTTGGAGGGCGACGAGAAGTGACCACCCCCTTCCCCTTTACGGCCGTTGTAGGCCAGGACGACCTGCGGCTCGCGCTGCTGCTGAACGCCGTGTCACCGGCGGTCGGCGGTGTGCTGGTGCGCGGCGAGAAGGGCACCGCCAAGTCGACGGCCGTACGCGCGCTGTCGGCGCTGATGCCCGAGGTCCCGGTGGTCCCCGGCTGCCGCTTCTCCTGCGACCCGGGCTCCCCGGACCCCGCGTGCCCGGACGGGCCGCACGAGGAGACGGGCGCGGGCACGCAACGCCCCGCCCGCATGGTCGAACTGCCCGTCGGCGCCTCCGAGGACCGGCTGGTCGGCGCCCTGGACATCGAGCGCGCGCTCGCCGAGGGCGTGAAGGCCTTCGAGCCGGGCCTCCTCGCCGACGCCCACCGCGGCATCCTGTACGTCGACGAGGTCAACCTCCTCCACGACCACCTGGTCGACCTGCTCCTCGACGCGGCGGCGATGGGCGCGTCGTACGTCGAACGCGAGGGTGTGTCGGTCCGGCACGCCGCCCGGTTCCTGCTGGTCGGCACCATGAACCCCGAAGAGGGCGAGCTGCGCCCGCAGTTGCTCGACCGGTTCGGCCTGACCGTCGAGGTCGCCGCCTCGCGGGAGCCCGACCAGCGGGTGGAGGTCGTACGGCGGCGTCTCGCATACGACGACGACCCGGGCGCCTTCGCCGCGCGGTGGGCCGACGAGGAGGCCGCCGTACGTCGACGCATCGTCGCCGCGCGGGAGTTGCTGCCGTCGGTGCGGCTGGGCGACGGGGCGCTGCGGCAGATCGCGGCGACCTGCGCCGCCTTCGAGGTGGACGGCATGCGGGCCGACATCGTGATGGCCCGTACGGCCACCGCGCTCGCCGCCTGGGCCGGGCGGACCGATGTGCTCGCCGAGGACGTCCGGCAGGCGGCGCTGCTCGCGCTGCCGCACCGCAGGCGCCGTAACCCCTTCGACGCGCCCGGCCTCGACGAGGACAAGCTGGACGAGACCCTTGAGGAGTTCGGGGGTTCCGAGGACGAGGATCCGGACCCTGATCCTGATCCGGACGGTCCCGGTGGAGGCGGCGGGCAGCCGCCGCAGTCCGACGACGGCCCTCAAGGGGGTGACTCGGCCGCCGGCCCCGAGGCCGGTGAGGGCGGGGAGCCGCAGGCCTCCGGGGCTGGGGAGCAGACCCCCGTACGGGCGTCGGAACCCTTCCGTACCAAGGTGCTGAGCGTGCCGGGCATCGGTGAGGGTGCCGCCGGGCGGCGTTCGCGGGCGCGGACCGAGCACGGCAGGACCACGGGTGCCCGGCGTCCCCGAGGGGCGCTGACCAAGCTGCACCTGGCGGCCACCGTGCAGGCGGCGGCGCCGCATCAGCGGGCCCGGGGGCGGTCGGGGCCTGGGCTGGTGGTGCGCCGGGACGATCTGCGGCAGGCCGTGCGCGAAGGGCGCGAGGGGAACCTCGTGCTGTTCGTCGTGGACGCCTCCGGGTCGATGGCGGCCCGGCAGCGGATGAGTGCCGTGAAGGGCGCCGTGCTGTCGCTGCTCCTGGACGCGTATCAGCGGCGGGACAAGGTGGGGCTGGTGACGTTCCGGGGGTCGGCCGCCGATGTGGCGCTGCCGCCGACGTCGTCCGTGGACGCTGCCGCCGTTCGGTTGGAGTCGTTGCCGACGGGCGGGCGTACACCCCTCGCGGCCGGGCTGCTCAAGGCGCATGAGGTGCTGCGGGTGGAGCGGCTGCGGGATCCTGCCCGGCGGGCACTCGTCGTGGTCGTGACCGACGGCCGGGCCACGGGTGGGCCGGAGCCGGTGGCGCTGGCGGGGCGTGCGGCCCGGCTGTTCGCGGCGGAGGGCGTCGCGTCCGTGGTCGTGGACTGCGAGTCGGGGCCCGTGCGGCTGGGGCTCGCGGGGCAGCTCGCGGGTGAGCTGGGCGGTACGGCGGTCACGCTGGACGAGTTGCGCGCGGAGTCCATCGCCGGGCTGGTGCGGGATGTGCAGGGCGGGTCGAAGAGGAGGGTCGCGTAATGCCTCAGGGGCAGCCGAGTGTGGTGCCGGACGACGGGCTGACGACACGTCAGCGGCGTAATCGGCCGCTGGTGGTCGTGCACACGGGCATCGGCAAGGGCAAGTCCACCGCCGCGTTCGGGCTCGCGCTGCGCGCCTGGAACCAGGGGTGGCCCATCGGGGTGTTCCAGTTCGTCAAGTCCGCGAAGTGGAAGGTCGGCGAGGAGAACGCGCTGCGGGTCCTGGGGGCCAGTGGTGAGGGCGGGTCCGTCGACTGGCACAAGATGGGCGAGGGGTGGTCCTGGGTCCAGCGGGACATCCAGGGTGACAACTCGACCAACGAGGAGAAAGCTCGGGAGGGCTGGGAGCAGGTCAAGCGGGACCTGGCCGCCGAGACGTACAAGCTGTATGTGCTGGACGAGTTCGCCTACCCCATGCACTGGGGGTGGGTCGACACCGACGAGGTGGTCGACGTGCTGCGGAACCGTCCGGGGACCCAGCATGTCGTGATCACCGGGCGGAACGCGCCCGAGAAGCTCGTCGACCTCGCCGATCTCGTGACCGACATGTCCAAGGTCAAGCACCCCATGGACGCGGGCCAGAAGGGCCAGAGAGGCATCGAGTGGTGATGTCGAGATGAGTTCCTCGTCCGTCCCTCGGCTGGTCATTGCCGCGCCTTCTTCCGGCAGCGGCAAGACCACCGTCGCCACGGGGTTGATGGCCGCGTTCGCCGCGCGGGGGCTTGCCGTGTCCCCGCACAAGGTGGGGCCGGACTACATCGACCCCGGGTATCACGCGCTCGCCACCGGGCGGACGGGGCGGAATCTCGACGCGTATCTGTGCGGGCCGGAGTTGGTCGGGCCGTTGTTCCTGCACGGAGCGCGCGGATGCGACGTCGCTGTGGTCGAGGGCGTCATGGGGATGTACGACGGGGCCGCCGGGGAGGGTGAACTGGCGTCCACGGCTCATGTGGCGAAGCTGCTGCGGGCGCCGGTCGTGCTGGTGGTGGACGCGTCGTCGCAGTCCCGGTCGGTGGCGGCGCTCGTGCACGGGTTCGCGTCCTGGGATCCGCAGGTGCGGGTCGGGGGCGTGATCCTCAACAAGGTCGCGTCGGACCGGCACGAGGAGTTGCTGCGGGAGGCGTTGGACGCGGCCGGGGTGCCGGTGCTGGGGGTGCTGCGGCGGGTGGCCCAGGTGGACACGCCGTCGCGGCATCTGGGGTTGGTGCCGGTCGCCGAGCGGCGCGCTGCCGCGGTGGAGGCCGTGGCGGCGATGGCCGAGCAGGTGCGTGCCGGGTGTGATCTGGAGGGGTTGCTGGGGCTGGCGCGGAGTGCGGGTGCGTTGTCGTGTGCGGCTTGGGATGCAGCTGAGGTCTTGGCTTCCTCGCCCCCGCCGCCCCTTCCCGTCCCGACCCTGGGGGCTGCCGCCCCCAGACCCCCGCTTCGGCCCGAAGGACCTCGTCCTCAAACGCCGGACGGGCTGGATTGTTCGCCGGACGGGCAGGCTGATGCGCCGGACAGGCAGGATGATGCGAATCGGCGTGTGCGGGTTGCCGTCGCCGGTGGTCCCGCCTTCACCTTCTCCTACGCCGAGCACACCGAGCTGCTCACCGCCGCCGGTGCCGAAGTCGTGCCCTTCGACCCCCTCCGGGACGAACGGCTCCCCGACGGCACCCGTGGCCTGGTGATCGGTGGCGGCTTCCCGGAGGTGTACGCGTCCGAGCTGTCCGCCAACGAACCCCTCCGCAAGGCCGTCTCCGCCCTGGTGGCGACCGGCGCTCCCGTTGCCGCCGAGTGTGCCGGGCTGCTCTATCTGTGCCGTGAGCTCGACGGGCTGCCGATGTGCGGGGTGCTGGACGCCGGCGCGCGGATGAGCGAGCGGCTCACGCTGGGGTACCGGGACGCCGTGGCCGTCAGTGACAGTTCGCTCGCCGTCGCCGGGACGCGGATGCGGGGGCACGAGTTTCATCGGACCGTCGTCGAGCCGGGCTCGGGGGCGGCGCCCGCCTGGGGGGTCAGGGCCCCTCGGCCGCGGGTCGAAGGTTTCGTACAGCAGGGCGTGCACGCGAGTTATCTGCACACGCACTGGGCCGCGCGGCCCGGTGTCGCCCATCGGTTCGTGGAGAGGTGCCGGACGTCATGAGCAGCAGCAGGTTGATCGGAGTCGGGGTCGGTCCCGGTGATCCGGAGCTGGTGACCGTCAAGGGCGTCAACGCTCTGCGTGCCGCCGATGTCGTCGTCGTACCCGTCATGGACAGCGGGGAGCGGGGGCGGGCCGAGGCGACCGTGCTGCACTACGTGCCCGAGGAGAAGGTCGTACGGGTCGTGTTCGCCCTCAACGAGCGGACCGACCGGGCCAGGCGGGAGGCCGCCTGGGACGCCGCGGGCGAGCGGGTGGCCGAGCTGCTGCGCGGGCATGCCGCCGTGGCCTTCGCGACCATCGGCGATCCCAACGTGTACTCCACCTTCACCTATCTCGCCCAGACCATCGGCGAGTTGGTGCCCGACACCGTCGTCGAGACCGTCCCCGGCATCACCGCGATGCAGGACCTCGCCGCACGGTCGGGCGCCGTGCTCACCGAGGGGACCGAGCCGCTGACACTCGTGCCCGTGACCGCGGGGGCGACCGTGCTCAAGGAGGCCCTCGCCGGGCCCGGGACGGTCGTCGCCTACAAGTTCGGGCGGCAGGCGCGGGAGGTCGCCGAGGCACTGCGGGAGACCGGGCGGACCGAGGACGCGGTGTGGGGGTCGGCGCTGGGCCTTGAGGAGGAGTCGATCCGGTCGGCGGCCGACCTCGACGGCAGCCCCCTGCCCTACCTCTCGACGCTCATCGCCCCCGCTCGGCGCGACGGCGGGCGGGGCGGCAAGCTCTGACGCCGGTACGACGCCCCGCACCCCGCACACCCACCACCCCCGCTGAACCCCCTTTGCAGGAGAGGACCGTTCCCATGGCCGATGCCCCCACCGGCAAGGTGACCTTCGTCGGTGCCGGCCCCGGCGCCGCCGATCTGCTGACGTTCCGTGCCGCGCGTGCCATCGCCGAGGCCGACGTGGTGATCTGGGCGGCGAGCCTGGTCCAGGCGGAGGTCCTGCAGCACGCGCGCGAGGATGCCGAGATCCTCGACTCGGCGACCATGTCCCTGGAGGACGTCGTCGCCGTCTACGAGCGGGCTCACCGGGAAGACCTGCGCGTCGCCCGGATCCACTCCGGCGACCCCGCCCTGTGGGGCGGCACCCAGGAGCAGCTCGACCGGTGTGCCGACCTCGGTGTCGCGACCGAGGTCGTGCCCGGGGTCTCCGCCTTCTCCGCCGTGGCCGCGCTCGCCCAGCGGGAGCTGACGATCCCCGAGGTCGCGCAGTCCGTCGTACTCACCCGGCTCGGCGGCGGCAAGACGCCGATGCCGCCCGGGGAGGAGGTCAGGGAGTTCGCCAAGCACGGCACCACCATGGCGATCTTCCTGTCCGCGGCCCGCAGCGGCCAGCTGGTGCGGGAGCTGCTGGAGGGCGGGTATCCGACGTCCACGCCGGTCGTGGTCGCGTACCAGGCGACCTGGCCGGAGGAGCTCGTCGTGCGGTGCACCATCGGCACGCTGGAGGAGACCGTCAAGGAGCACAAGCTCTGGAAGCACACCCTGTTCCTGGTCGGACCGGCCCTCGACGCACAGGGCACCCGCTCGCACCTCTACCACCCCGGCCACTTCCACGGGTATCGCAAGGCCGACCCGCAGGCCCGCCGGGCGCTGCGCGAACGAGGGGCGAGCTCATGACCTCGGGCCGGCCGATCACGGTCGTCGGTACGGGGACGGGGGCGCCGCCTCCCGAGGACGTCCTCGCCGGTGCCGCACTGGTCGTCGGCGGGCGGCGGCATCTGGACGCCGTACGGCTGCCGGACGGGGCGGAGCGGGTGGTGCTCGGGGCGCTCGCGCCCGCCCTGGACACCGTCGAGGAGTACGTCGCCAAGGAGCGGCCGGTGGTGGTGCTGGCCTCCGGTGACCCCGGGTTCTTCGGGATCGTGCGGGCGCTCGCCGAGCGGTTCGGGTCGGAGCGGCTGGAGGTGCGGCCCGGGGTGTCGTCCGTGGCCACCGCGTTCGCGCGGCTGGGGCTGACCTGGGACGACGCGGTCGTCGTCAGCGCGCACGGGCGGGATCCGCGGACGGCCGTCAACATCTGCCGGGCCCATCCCAAGGTGGCCGTGCTGACCGGTCCGGGCGCCGGGCCGGCCGAGCTGGGTGCGGCGCTGCGGGACACCGGGCGCGTGCTGGTCGTCGCCTCCGCCCTGGGCGATGCGGAGCGCGAGCGCGTGGAGCGGCTGACGCCCGCCGAGGCGGCGGGCCGCGACTGGGGTACGTCGGTGAGCGTGGTGCTCTGCCTGGACGAGACGCGGCTGCTCGGTCCCGTACGGACGCTCGCGGGGCCTGAACCGCGGCCCGCCGGCTGGGCCCTGGGCGAGGCCGACTTCGCGCACCGCGACTCGATGATCACCAAGTTCGAGGTACGGGCGCTGGCGCTGGCCCGGCTCGGTCCGCGGCTCGGCGACCTGGTGTGGGACGTCGGCGCGGGCTCCGGCTCGGTGGCCGTGGAGTGCGCCCGGCTCGGGGCGGCGGCCGTCGCCGTCGAGAAGGCCCCGGACGGGGTGGAGCGGATCCGCGCCAACGCCGCCACGCACGGCGTGGACGTGCATGTGGTGCACGGCGCGGCGCCGGACGCGCTGGCGGACCTCACCGACGACCCCGACGCCGTGTTCGTGGGCGGCGGCGGGCGCGAACTGCCCGCCGTCGTCAGCGTCTGTGCGCGGCGCGCCCGGCGCACGGTGGTCGTCGCGATGGCCGCGCTCGACCGGGTGCCGGCCGCCCGGGAGGCCCTGACGAGTGCCGGGTTCTCCTGCGACGGGGTGCTGTTGCAGTCGTCCCGGCTCGCGCCGCTGCCGGGGGACGTGACCCGGCTCGCGGCGACCAATCCGGTTTTCCTGCTGTGGGGCGTGCGGCCTCAAGCCTGTTCTGAAGGAGATGCCCAGTGATCGGCCTCATTTCCGCCACCGCGGCGGGGGCGGCGGCGCGGGACCGGCTGGCCGTGGCGTGGCCGGACCGCACGCGCGTGTACAACGGTCCCGTCAAGGACGCCGTGCGGCGGGCGTTCGCCGAGTGCGAGCAGTTGGTGTGCTTCCTGGCCACGGGGGCGGTCGTCCGGCTGATCGCCCCGCTGCTCGGGGACAAGACGAGCGACCCGGGTGTGGTGTGCGTCGACGAGAGCGGGCGGTTCGCCGTGTCGCTGGTCGGCGGGCACGGCGGCGGCGCCAATGAACTCGCCCGGGAGATCGGGGAGTTGCTGGGCGCCGAGCCCGTGGTGACGACCGCGACCGATGCCGTGGGGGTGCCCGGCCTCGACACGCTCGGGTTCCCGGTGGAGGGCGATGTCGCCGCCGTCTCGCGGGCCCTGCTCGACGGTGAGCCGGTGGCTCTGCGGGCCGAGCTCGACTGGCCCCTGCCGCCGCTGCGGGTCGGCGCCGAGGGCTCGTACGCGATCCGGCTGACGGACCGGCTGGTCGAGCCCGCCGAGCACGAGGTCGTGCTGCGTCCGCCGTCCCTCGTCGTCGGCGTCGGCGCTTCGAAGGGCGCCCCGGCGGACGAGGTCCTCGGACTGGTGAAGAGCGCACTGCGGGACGCCGGCCTCTCCCCCGCGTCCCTCGCCGAGCTCGCCACCGTCGACGCCAAGGCCGACGAGCCCGGCATCGTCGAGGCCGCCGCACGACTCGGCGTCCCCCTCGTCACCCACTCCGCCGAGGAGCTGGCGGCCGTCGAGGTCCCCAACCCCTCCGACGCACCCCTCGCCGCAGTGGGCACCCCCTCGGTCGCCGAGGCCGCCGCCCTGGTGCACGGCGGTGAACTCCTCGTCCCCAAGCGGAAGTCGGAGCGCGCCGACGGGCAGCCCGCGATGGCGACCTGTGCCGTCGTACGGCGTCCCGGGCGCGGTCGGCTCGCGGTGGTCGGGCTCGGGCCGGGCGCCCGGGATCTGCTGACACCTCGCGCGAAGGCCGAACTCCAGGGCGCCTCCGTGCTGGTGGGCCTCGACCAGTACGTCGACCAGATCCGCGACCTGGTGCGCCCCGGCACACGGGTCCTGGAGTCGGGGCTCGGTGCCGAGGAGGAGCGGGCCCGGACGGCGGTCGAGGAGGCCCGCAAGGGGCAGACCGTCGCGCTGATCGGCAGCGGGGACGCGGGCGTGTACGCCATGGCCTCCCCCGCGCTGGCCGAGGCGTCCGACGACATCGACGTGATCGGCGTACCCGGGGTGACGGCGGCCCTGGCGGCTGCCGCGATCCTCGGTGCGCCGCTCGGCCATGACCATGTGTCGATCAGCCTCTCCGACCTGCACACTCCGTGGGAGGTCATCGAGCGTCGGGTGCGGGCGGCGGCCGAGGCGGACATCGTGGTCACCTTCTACAACCCCCGTTCCCGGGGCCGCGACTGGCAGCTGCCCAAGGCCCTCACGATCCTCGCCGAGCACCGGAAGCCGACGACGCCGGTCGGTGTCGTACGGAACGCGTCGCGGCCGGACGAGTCCAGTCGGCTCACGACACTGGGCTCCCTGGACCCGGCGACGGTCGACATGATGACGGTCGTGACCGTCGGCAACACGGCGACCCGGGACATCGCCGGGCGCATGGTGACGCCGCGCGGCTACCGCTGGCAGGCATCGCAGGAGGGCACCGAGTGAACCGCGTCGTGCATCCGATCGAGGAGGAGTCCTACCGGCGGCTGCGTGCCCGCCTGGACACCTCGCACTTCCCGCCGCTGACCCGGGCGGTCGTGGAGCGGGTCATCCACTCCGCCGCCGACCTCGGCTACGCGACCGACCTCGTCATGGACGAGAGCGAGTTGGCGAAGGCGCACGCAGCGCTGCACTCCGGGGCGCCAGTGGTCGTCGACGTCGAGATGGTGGCCGCCGGGATCACCCGGCGCGAGACCGTCTGCCGGCTGAAGGACGCCGTGGCCGGCCCCGACCTGACCCGCTCGGCGCACGCCGTCCGGCTCGCCTACGAGCAGGTCGGCCCGGGTGCCCTCTGGGTGATCGGCAACGCGCCGACCGCGCTGGAGGAGCTGCTCACCCTGGACGCCGCCCCGGCGCTCGTCATCGGCCTGCCCGTCGGCTTCGTCGGCGCGGTCGAGTCCAAGGCGGCGTTGCGCGAGAGCGGGCTGCCCGCCGTGAGCAACGTGTCCGAGAAGGGCGGTTCGGCGGTCGCCTCGGCCGCCCTCAACGCCCTGCTGTACCACCCCGCATCCCACTCCGAGGAGAAATCGTGACCACCCCGCCGCCCGCCCTGCTCATCGCCGGTCACGGCACCCGGGACGATGCCGGGGCCGAGGCGTTCCGCGACTTCGTACGGGAGTTGGGTCGCCGCAACCCCGAACTTCCCGTCGCGGGCGGCTTCATCGAACTGTCCCCGCCGCCGCTGGGCGACGCCGTCACCGAGCTGGTCGAGCGAGGCGTGCGCCGGTTCGCCGCCGTGCCGCTGATGCTGGTGTCCGCCGGGCACGCCAAGGGCGACATCCCGGCCGCGCTGGCCCGCGAGAAGGAGCGGCACCCGGGGATCTCGTACACCTACGGCCGCCCGCTGGGCCCGCACCCGGCGCTGCTGTCCGTCCTGGAGCGACGCCTCGACGAGGCGCTCGGCGCCGAGGGCAACCGCACGCCCGGGGACCGGGCCGACGTCACCGTGCTGCTGGTCGGGCGCGGCTCGACCGACCCGGACGCCAACGCCGAGGTGCACAAGGCGGCGCGGCTGCTGTGGGAGGGGCGCGGTTACGCGGGCGTGGAGACGGCGTTCGTGTCGCTGGCGGCGCCGGACGTGCCGAGCGGCCTGGACCGGTGTGTGAAGCTGGGGGCGCGGAAGATCGTCGTCCTGCCCTACTTCCTCTTCACCGGCATCCTGCCGGACCGGGTACGGCAGCAGACGGAGGGCTGGGCGGAGGCGCACCCGGAGGTCGAGGTGCTCTCGGCGGACGTCATCGGTCCGGAGCCGGAGCTGCTCGACCTGGTGATGGAGCGGTACGAGGAGGCCATCAAGGGCGACCTGCGCATGAACTGCGACTCGTGCGTGTACCGCATCGCGCTGCCCGGTTTCGAGGACAAGGTCGGCATGCCGCAGCAGCCGCACTTCCACCCGGACGACGACGGCCACCACCACGGACACCACCATCACGGCGCCCACTCCCATGCCCACTGAGGGCGAGCACGACCTGCGCCACCACGGCGACGCCGAGGTCCGTGACGACGGCTCGGCGCTCGTCGACCTCGCCGTGAACGTCCGCGCGGACACACCGCCCGCGTGGCTGCGGGAGCGGATCGCGCAGTCGCTGGGCTCGCTCGCGGCCTACCCGGACGGGCGGGCCGCGCGGGCGGCGGTGGCTGCGCGGCACGGGCTGCCGGTGGAGCGGGTCCTGCTGACCGCGGGGGCCGCGGAGGCGTTCGTGCTGCTCGCCCGCGCCCTGAAGGTGCGCCGGCCGGTGGTCGTGCACCCGCAGTTCACGGAGCCGGAGGCCGCCCTGCGGGACGCCGGGCACACCGTCGACCGGGTGCTGCTGCGGGCGCAGGACGGGTTCCGGCTGGACCCTGAGGCCGTCCCCGAGGACGCCGACCTGGTGGTGATCGGCAACCCGACCAACCCGACGTCGGTGCTGCACCCGGCCGCGGCCATCGCCCGACTCGCCCGTCCCGGGCGGATGTTGGTGGTGGACGAGGCGTTCATGGACGCGGTGCCGGGCGAGCGGGAGGCGCTGGCGGAGCGGACGGACGTGCCGGGTCTCGTCGTGCTCCGCAGCCTGACCAAGACCTGGGGGCTGGCCGGACTGCGGATCGGCTACGTCCTCGCCGCCCCGGACACCATCGCCGACCTGGAGCGCGCCCAGCCCCTGTGGCCGGTCTCCACACCCGCGCTGGCCGCCGCCGAGACCTGTGTGTCACCACGGGCCCTGGCGGAGGCGGCGCACGCGGCCCACCGCGTCGCCGCCGACCGGGCCCATCTCGTCACGGGGCTCGGCCGGTTCGCCTCGGCCGGGCTCCGGGTCGTCGAGCCGGCCGAGGGTCCCTTCGTCCTCGTACGGCTGCCGGAGGCGGCCACCGTGCGACGGCACCTGCGCGACCTCGGGTTCGCGGTGCGGCGCGGGGACACCTTTCCCGGGCTGGGCGAGGAGTGGCTGCGGCTGGCGGTGCGGGACCGGGCGACGGTCAGGGGGTTCCTGACGGCGCTGGAGCGGGCTCTGGACCCGGCGGACCGCTGAGCCGGGACGCCCGCCTCCGGGCGCCGCCGCTCAGACGGGCAGCCGTCCCGGGTACCGCCGTCCCTCAGGCAGGGCAGCCGTCCCCGGGTGCCGCCGCCGAGCGGGAGCCCCCGGGTGGCGTCCCTCGCTGCTCAGGCCTTCCGGCGGTGGGCCAGTGCCACCGCTCCGCCGCCCGCCACGAGGAGCGCGAGTGCGCCGCCCGCGATGTACGGCGTCATGGAGTTGCCGCCGGTCTCCGCGAGGCCGTCGTCGGCGGCCTGGCCCTGGGGCTTCACATCGCCGGCCGGGCCGGTGCTCGGGGCGCCGCTCGGGTCGGTCTGCTGCGCGGACCCGGCCGGGGTCTCGCAGGTCGCCTTGGCGAGGGTCAGGGTGCCCTGGACGTCGGCGACGTTCAGCTTCAGCGGGTTGACGGAGACCTTGAGTTCGAGCGCGGTGGCGGCGGCCGTACGCGACGTGGTCTGCGTCTTGGAGTAGTCCAGCCGCACGTCGCCGACGCCGGGCACCTCGACCTTGGTGGTGCCGCCCGCGGTCAGCGTGACCTTCTTGCCCAGCACGGTGACGTCGCCGAGCAGGTTGGACGAGGCGGTCGGTGTCTTCCCGGCCTCGCAGGTCGCCTTGGAGGTGACCTGGCCGACCTCGATGAGCGAGAGGAGCGGCAGACCGGGGAGGTGGACCTTGGCGTGGGTGAGGTTGGTGTATCCCTCGGCCTTACCGCCCTCGACGGTCGCCGTCGACTTGGCGACCTCGGCGTTCAGCACGTTGAAGGACCGGCCGCCGTCGACGCCGTTCAACTGGGCCGTCAGCGTGGCCTTTTCGGCGCTCTGCGGGGCCTGGACCTCGTTCAGGGAGACCGCGAGCGGGACGTTCACGGT
>NZ_JAQMYP010000043.1 GCF_028369295.1 Streptomyces sp. HD | reverse complement strand
GATGCGCTCGGCCGCCTTGTGAGCAACTCAGCACTGATGGCGGGGCACGCCTCGCCAAGCGAAGCGAGGGAACCTCGTGAGGCACGTGCCAGCGATGGCTCGATCGCCTCGACCGACACGCTGCATGGGACTGCAGGCGGCGCGGAAGCGAGTCTGTGAACCAAATGCCCAGGTCGCATGTCGGGGCGGCGACCTGGCGGCCGGCCAGGTACAGGCCGTCGACACCCGCACCGGCTCCGGTGGCCAGCCAGTCGCGCAGGTTGACTGCAAATGGCGGCCGACCGGCGGGTGGGCGACGCCGCCTCCACGGTCGTCCAGGCGGCCTGGGACACCCGGGCCTGCCCTGGCCCACGGTGATGAACGCCTTCCGCACCGCCGGAGAGGAAGTCACTGCTGCGGCGCGGAAGCTCGTCGAGGTGCTCGGGATCGACGAGACCCGCCGGGGCCGTACGCAGTGGCGCCAGTATGCGGGAACCGGCCGGTGGGAGCCCGTGGCAGACCGCTGGCACACCGGCTTCGTGGACGCTTTCGGCGTCCATGCCTGCTCGGCCAGATCGAGTGCCGCGCCCCTCGCGTCCTGGCCTGGCTCGCCACGACACCACTGCAGTGGCGTCGCCAGATCCGCTACGTCGCGATCGACATGTCCCCCGGCTGCCGGGCCGTGATCCGCATACTCAACATCGTCCGGCGCCAGACCACCGCCACCCTGCGGGGCCGACGCGGCCAGGCCGGCCTGCGCCCCGTGGCGGAAGGCCAGGCGCCGACTCATGCGCAACCGGGAAGACCTCACCGACCCTCAGTTCAGAACGACCTCTAATGGGGCGGGGTGCCGTCGGGGTAGTGGTGAATCCAAGACAGGCCGCCCAGGTCGAGGCGCTGGCGGGTGCGGGTGACGGCCACGTAGGCCAGTCGGGCTTCGGCATCGTCGATGGGATCGGGTGATGATGTGCTGTCTGTCTGGCCGTCCGTGCTGTTGTCCTGGGGGCGGGCGAAGTCGTCTGCGATGAGTACGCGGAGCCATTCGCGCCCTTTGGCCTTATGGGCGGTGGAGACGGTGATCTGAGCGTGCGGCTCGGGGGCGAGTTGGGCGACGGCGGCGAGGATGGCGTCGGTGCCGTGGGTGTCGACGAGATTGACCAGGGGCTGCAGATCGCGTCCGGCCGGGTCGTGGGCGGCGTAGTCCTGCAGGTCACCCCAGGAGGGGAAGAGGATCAGTTCGGGGTGGTGGGTGCGGCGGCCTTCTTTCAGGTCGCGGGCGGCTAGGGCCAGGGCCTGCAGGCTGTCTCCTCCGCCGGCCAGGGCGACGTGGTGTCCGGCGGTCATGAGGGTCATGACCTGGGCCATGGCGCCGACGTTGGTGCGGCACAGGACGGCGTCCGGCTGGGTGACGGGGCCGAGTTCGGTGGGTACGGCTGGGGTGCCTGTGAGGCGGATCGGAGCGTCGGCCAGGTGCAGCCAGCGGTTTGCTTCCGCGGCGAGGTCGGGGCCGAAACGGAAGGACTGGGACAGGGCCAGCTGGGTGCCGTCGAAGCCGGTCATGACGTCCTTGGCGCCGCGCCAGTGGTAGATGGCCTGGGCGGAGTCGCCGACCATGACCAGTTGGGCGTGGTCGCGTTGGGCGAGGAAGATCTGTTCGACGACGGGGTCGGTGTCCTGGGCTTCGTCGAGGAGCAGGAAGTCGGCGTCGATGCGGGGCTGGGTGAGGGCCCAGATTTTCAGGTAGTGGTCGTGGTCGAAGCGGACGGTGCCGGCGTCGGGGTGTTGCAGGTCGGCCCATGCTTTGCGGGCGAAGGGCACGATGTGGGCGGCGAGTTCGGTGTGGAGGTCGGTGTCTTCGAGGCCGCGCAGGTGGGGTACGTGGTGGCGGGTGATGGCCTCGTCGGCGGTGTGGCAGAAGCGGGTGACGGTGCGCAGGGTGGCGTTGGAGAGGGCTTTTTGTGTCACCTCGCGCTCGCCGATGCGGATGGGCTTGGTGATGCCGAGGGTTTGTCCGGTTTGCCAGGCCGGGCGGCGGGGGGCGTTCAGGCGGCGGGTGTAGCGGTGGCCGATGGCTGCGTAGGCGAGTGCGTGGGTGGTCTTGCACAGGACGGTGTGAGGGAAGCGGGTGGTGGCGTCCTGGGCGATGGCGCGGTTGTAGGCGAGGTAGCGGCCGCGGCGTGTGGTGGCGTGGGCGAGCAGGGCGAGTGTGGTGGTTTTTCCGGTGCCGGCGCCGGCCTGCAGGGCTAGGTGGTTGCCGGCCGTGAAGGCGTCGGCTGCCGCCGTCTGTTCGTCGGTGGGGTTCATGGCGTGGGGCTTTCGGGGAGTCGGGTGAGCACATGCCCGACGGCGGCGAGCAGGTGGACGGGGGTGGTGTGGGCCAGCAGCCGGCGCACGGCCCGGCCGAGGCGGGCGATTTCCTGATCGGCGTGTTCGGCCAGGGCCCGGTGCACGGCCCGTTCCACCAGGCGCTCAGGACTCTGGCCCTCGAGGCGGGCTTCGGCGGTGAGGGCGGCGTGCACGGTGGGCAGGAGGACAACGTTGAGGAGCACCTTGTGGTCTGCGTCGGGGTAGTGCGTGGTGATCACGTCGATGGGCAGCTGTGTCTCGATTCGGTGGCGCAGTCGGCGGGCGGCCCGGTCGGGGGTCTTGGCCGGTACGAGGGCCATGAGGCGGGTGGCGTCATGGTTGGCGGCGAGCGGCAGCCTGCGGGCGGCGCGGTGCAGGGCTGCCGGGGAGAGGGGGCGGGTGAGCGTGATCTCCAGGGCGTGGTGGGGCATCGTCAGCCCCTGTTTCTGTGGGGTGCTGGCGGGTGTGGGAGGCGGGTGCGGATGTGGGCGGCGTGCAAGAGGGGGTCGAAGACCTGCCAGCCGACCAGGGTGAGATCGGGGGCGCTGTCCGCGGTGGCGTGTGCCGGACAGTGCTGGGTGCGCCAGCGCTGTTGCTCGGTGGCGGGCAAGTGGCTGAGGTCGTAGACGGCCATCAGGGTGTCGGGTAGGGCGAGTTGGTCGTGGCCGAGACCGCCAGTGGGCAGCAGTCTCCAGCGTCCGGCGGGCCGTTCGGGGGCCTGGACGGGCTGGGGGCAGCGGTGGCGGTGGCGGGTCTGGGCCACGCAGCGGATGGCCGCGAGTGGGCCCGGGGCGAGGTAGCAGACGAGCAGGATCTGCACGATCGGGTGGGCGCTGTCGGCGGCTGGGGGGCTGCTGGCGGGCGGCGACGTGGGGGTGAAGGCCCCGGTGTCGATCAGGCGGCGGGTGCGGACGGCGAGTTGGCGGCGTGCCGCCTGAAGGTGCGGGCCGAGGGGGCAGGTGGGGGTGCGGGCGGGGCACAGGATGGTGTGCGGGATGCGGCACCAGGCGCTGCCGTCGCCGTGGGGGTGGGCGATGCCGCCGCTCAAGTGCCAGCGGCAGGGTTCCGGGACGTGGGCGGTGGCCAGTTCGGCGGGGTGCAGGGCGATGGGCCGCTGGTCGGTGCGCGGGTAGAGGTCGATGCGGTGGCCGCAGTTGCGGCAGCGGCCGCTGTGGCCGGCGCGCAGCAGGCGGCTGGGGCTGGTGGCGGCCACGCGCAGGGGACGGGGGTGTCGGGTGTTGCGGGGGCTGCCGTCCCAGTGGCAGCCCGAGGTGGAGGGGGTTGGGCGCATGGCGTGGACCGTGCCAAGTGACACGCCGGGATGGGCAGCGTCTCGGCGGGTGTGTCCCGCGGCTGGCCCAGCGAACCCGAACACGCATGCCAGGATGCGATCAGGCGTTTGATGCCTGCTCGTCGGTTCGGGTGATTTGCAACCGGGTGCGCACCGGGCGGAGTGAAGGGGTCAGACGCCGGGCGTGCCGGCGGGGTGTGGTTGTCGCAGAGGGTGCCGAGCAGGTCCTCGATGGGGACGTCGAAGGCGTGGGCGAGGGTGTGCCAGGTGGTGATGCTGCCGGTGGTGCGGCCGTGTTCGAGGTCGATGAGGGTGCGCCGGGCCAGGCCGCTGCGGTCGGCGAGTTCATCGAAGGTCCAGCCGCGCTGCCCCCGCAGGCGCGCCAGCGTGATGCGCAGCGCGTGGAGGTCGGGGTCGGGCGGCAAGATCGTCACTCCACCATCCGACGGTGCAGACCCCTGCCCTGTCAGTGCAGACTTCTGCACTATCTGCGGAGATGGGGGTGACATTCGCGGTGCAGGAATCTGCACTACGGTGCGTCCGTCCTGGCCTCCTGCCGCCGGGACAGGCGACCATCGTGGAGCGGGCAGTTGGGAGGGCGACCAGCCGATGAGGCTTGCTGGCGCGCATGGCGCAGTGCGGCGGATCTGGACTGTGGAGCTGCGTCCGCAAGCGGGCGGCCTGAGGCTCGTCTGCCCCTCATGCACCGCTCACACCTCTCCCCTTCATGCTTCCTCCGCGCGGTCCGCCGCCCTCGCGCATCTGGCCTGCCACGCCCGAGCCGACGCGTTGCCGGCCTACCTGCGCAGCTGCCAGTGCCGGACGCGGGGCTGCGGATGGCATCCGCGTCACCGCGGCTGTGCCGGGCCGGTACTGCTCGCCCTCACCCGCGACCGCTGCGGCCGCTCCTGGCGGCTCGCCGATACCTGCTCTGCCTGCGCGTCGGCGACCAGCCACACCGCCGTCGTGCCGGACACCCTGCTCGGCCCCTCCCGCCCGCATCCCGCCGCCTGTCCCCCGCCGCCTGCTACGCACGGCAGGCTCCGTCTCGGGCTCAAGGAGCGGGTGCGGGTGCGGGAGATGCTCACCTACCTGGGCACAGCGCTGCCCCGGTTCACCTCTCCTGCCGCCCGGCTACTGGCCCTGCAGTGCGCCCTGCGCGCCGATACCCGCGGTCATGTCCGGCTGCGTGCAGGTCTGCTGCGCGGCATGTGCCTGCGCGGGCACCGCGAGCTGTGGCAGGAACTGGCCCACGCGCACTGGCTGGAACTGCCGGACTTCAGGTCGGCACCCATGCAGCTGCGGCTGCTCGATGCCACGGTTCTCGATCAGGTGCCCGGGCGGCGCGCCCGCTGCCGCGCTGCCCACTGGGCGCTGCACCCCGCGCCGTTGGCCCTGCCGGCCGCACCGCCCGCCCTGCGGCTGACCGCTCTCGTGCTGGCCGCACATACCTCAGCGCATGCCGAGCACTGCACTGACATGGACATCCTTGCGCGGCTGTGCGGGCACTCCCCGCAGCAGACCGGAGACCTTCTCGACCGGCTGGTGACCACGCGCACGTTGCACGTCTGGCATCACAACCGGGAAACCGACGAAGTGTTCTGGCAGCTGCCCCAATCCCAGGCACCCGTTCTCTCCGCGCACCGGCCCCGACCGCACCAGACAGCACAGCCCTGAGGGCGACGGCAGGTAAGAGATCACGACTTGAGAGGAACAACCTGCTCCGCATGTCCGTACTATCTCTACGCCAAGGTCCTCTGCGGCCGTTGCGGTCTCCCGTTTTGCCTCGGCATCAGGCCTCGAGGGCGGAACCCGGGGCCGCAGGCCCCCGCAAGGCCCTGCACCGCGGCCGCAAACCGAGGAAAGGTCAGCACCATGCCCGAGAGCACAACGCCCACCACCGAGCTGGCATCGCAGTACATGGCCCAGGTGACCGGCGATCTCGAACGCAACGTCAAGGAGCAGGAACGCATCGGCGCGGAAATCGCCTCTCTGCAGGAACAGTTGACGGCCCTGCAGCATGACCACACCGTGCTCGTGAACATGCAGCAGGCGCTCGGTATCGCGCCGGCATCGGCTGAGCCTGCGCTCACGCCCGAGAGCGCGGCAGTACCCTCCCCCCGGCAGAAATCCAGCGCCGAGCCGAGCGGCAAGCGGAAAGCGCGCAAGACCACGGCCGCGCGAGAGAGCCGGACGGCCAGGAAGCCAGCCGCCCAGAAGCCCGCCAAGACCGCAGCCACCGCGAAGACGACCCAGCCCACCCTGGTAGCGCTCATCCGCCGCCACCTCACCGACCAGAGCGAACCGCGCTCCGCCGCGGAAATCGCCACGGCGCTCGGCCAGGCCCACCCCGAACGCGACATCAAGACCAAGGTCGTGCGCGTCACCCTCGAAGGGCTCGTGGCCAAAAGCCAGGCCCAACGCACCAAGCAGGGCACTTCTGTTTTCTACACGGCCCCCGACGCGCCGAAGCCAACGGCTGCTGCGGCCCAGGCCGAGGCGCAGCCCGAAAACAGTGATTCCTAATGCGGTCTGTCAAGCCGCGAGGGCACTGGGCGGGGTGAGCTCGTAGCACCGCCCGTCGCGTAGGAGTGCCCAGAGGACGTTGACGCGGCGGCGGGCAAGGGCGAGGACGGCCTGGGTGTGGCGCTTGCCCTCGGCGCGTTTGCGGTCGTAGAACCGGCGCGATTCCTCGCAATGGCGGATGCTGATCAACGCCGAGATGTAGAAGACGCGTTGGAGGCGGCGGTTGTATCGCTGCGGGCGCCGCAGGTTGCCGCTGATCTTCCCGGAATCGCGGGGCACCGGGGCGACGCCGCCGAAGCCGGCGAGGCGGTCGGCGGTGCTGAAGGCCGTCATGTCGCCGCCGGTCGCGGCGAGGAACTCCGCGCCGAGGATGACGCGCAGGCCGGGCATGCTGGTGATCACGTCGAAGGCGTGGTGGTCGCGAAACCGGGCTTCGATGTCCTTGTCGAGTTCGGCCACTTGTTGGTTGAGGCCCATCACCTCCTTCGCCAGTGTGTGCACCAGTTCCGCGGCCAGCTTCTCGCCGGGCAGGCTGGTGTGCTGCCGTTCAGCGGCCTCGATGGCGATCCCTGCGAGCCGGTCGGGGCGCACGACATGGCGGTTGCGCAGCCAGGTCTCCAGCCGTTTGGCGCCGATGCGGCGGATGGCCGCCGGGGTCTGGTAGCCGGTGAGCAAGGTGAGCGGGCCGGTGTTGGTGAGATCCAGGGCCCGTTCCAGGCCGGGGAAGACGCCGGTGAGCTGGGCGCGCAAGCGGTTGACGGTGCGGGTGCGGTCGGCGACCAGGTCCGTGCGCCGGCCTGTGAGGATCTTGAGGTCGGTGACGGTGTCGTTGGTGGCGCGTAAGGGGTGCAGATCCCGGCGGACGCGGACCTGGTCAGCTATGACGGCGGCGTCCTTGGCGTCGGTTTTGCCCTCGCCGCGGTAGCTCTCGGAGGCGCGGTGGATGGCCCGGCCGGAGATGTAATGCACCGGCTGGTCGTGGTTGAAGAGGATCGTGATGGCCAGGGCGGCTCCGCCGTCAGCCAGGTCGATGCCCCAGGTCACCGGGTCGCCCAGAGCCATGACATCGGCGAGGAGTTGGAGGAGTTCGGGTTCGTCGTTGGCGACGCGTCGGGACAGCAGCCGGCGGCCGCTCTCGTCGATCGCGACGCAGTGGTGGTGGGTCTTGCCTGCGTCGATGCCGGCCCAAATCGCGGTCATGTGGTGCCTCCGTGCGGTGTGCTGCTGGTGCCTCCCGACGGACGACCTCGCTGTCGATTCCCTACGGAGCGATCATTCGCAATTCCTAATTGGCAGCCGAGTCGTCGTGGGGCACCGGGCGGCCAATCACTGAGAGCCACAACAGGCAGAGCCTTTTCAACCACACCCGGCGCCCCTGGGTGGGTGAACCATACGAAGGGCTCACCGCCTCCCGCAGAGCAACGTAGGGAGCCTTTTCCAACCTCACGCTGATGCGTGGTGAAGGACGAGGACGGCCTTCAGCACGCATCAGCGTGAGGTTGGAAAAGGCTCATTCAGCCACGCTCCACGTTCACCGGACGTCCGAGAGGAGCGCTGCGCCTGGGCGAGCAAGTCACCCTCTGCCAGGGAAAGGTCCTCTCCATACAGATGGAATCCGGCGTCAGAATCGACGCGCTGGTGCAGATGGTTCATCGACGCGACATCGCCTACTGGATACGGCGGCGGCAGGACCACTGAACAGGCACTGGCTCGCCCTTCGCACCGATGGCGGCTGGGCGACGCTTGCGGTCGTGGTTCAGTGCGCGGGCTGCGCCGCTCAGTGATCGTCACGAGTGACCACCCAACCCGCGGTGATCAAACCCGACTGCCCTGGGCCATGGAGGTTTGACCATCAGCCGAGGTAGTTCGCGCACCCCAGATCGTCGAGTTCGAAGGGACCTTCAGGGATGATGCAGAACTCATTGCCCTCGGGGTCCGCCATCACCAGGAACCCGCCGCCGGCGTACTGCTCCAGCCTGCGCCCGCCGAGCATCTCGACCCGTTGCTGTTCGGCGGCGGGATCAGGAGAGGTGATGTCGAAGTGCATCCGGTTCTTTCTGGACTTGGGTTCGGCGGTCTGCTGAAAGCCCAGCCCCAGACCACCTTCCCGCCGCAGCCAGACATATGGGCCCATACGGGCCACGACCGGCCTACCAAGAAGTTCGGACCAGAATCCAGCGAGCCGCTCGGGGTCTGCGGCATCCACGACGAGGGCATTGATCTGCATAGGTGAGTCCGCCATGCCCCGATCCTCTCAAGCGGGTCCCGAGCCGCTCAGCAGCTGCTGTGGCCAGCAGAAATCAAGCTCAGTGAGCTTCTTCAGCGTTGCCGCTACAGGGTGAGGATGGCCTTGGCGATTGACGTCATGCGGTTTGGGCTGCACCGGGATCTGCGGAAGATCCGCCAGGGACTTCAGGCGGGCGACGCCGCGTTCCACCGGTGCCCGTGCCGAGGTCAGCGCCCGGTTGACGGTCTTCTCGGTGAGGGTGAGTTCCCGCAGGGGCTTGCGTTTGATGCCCGTGGTCACCCAGAGGCCTGCACCTTGGTAGGCGAGGTCGGCGAGGACGAGGACGCATGAGGTCATTCATGTGCAGATATGAGCATCTTCTGCAACGGTGCATTGCCTGTTGCCTGCACCGGGTACAACCGGCTACGTGTCCGTGCCGACGGCAGCTACGCCGCTGCAGCACGGACCGGGCACTCCGGGGGGATTGATGCAGAAGCGCTACCAGGTGTTCATAAGCTCCACGCGCACAGATCTGGAAGAAGAGCGCCGGACACTTACCGACGCTCTCCTAATGAACCAGTTCATTCCCGTGGGCATGGAGCACTTCCCCGCCAGCCCGGACAAGGCTTGGCCGATCATCAAGCGTTTCATCGACGAGTGCGACTTCTACGTCCTCGTCATCGCTGGCATGTACGGATCGATCAACCCCGCCAACAAGCTCAGCTACACCGAGAGCGAGTACCACTACGCGGCCCAGGCCAAGAAGCCCCTGTACGCCTTCATTCACGAAGACGTCAGTTCCCTGCCCGCCATGAACGTGGAGCGAACCACCGCGCGGCGGCGCAAGCTGGCCGAGTTCACCGCTCGAGTGGAGGCCGATGTGGTCCGGGCTAGCTGGAGCAACCCGAGCGACCTTGCAACGAAGGTGACCGCTGCACTCAACCGCGCAGCCTGGGACAGTTCGGCGGTGGGCTGGGTGCGAGCCGATTCTGTCCCCGAGCAGTTCGAAGCGCTCCACGCCGAGCTGCTCCATCCCTGTGACCGTCTGGGCATCAGGCGAGTAAGCATCGACGGCGTGGCGGGACCCGACATGCGGGAGAACCTGGCACGTGCCCTCACCACGCGCATCATGTCGACCAGCGCAGTCCGTCTCCTGGAGATCTACCGGCAGTCCTTTATCGAAGCCCTCACTGACGGCGGGCACATCAAAGTGCTGCTCCCCGACCCGCAGGGCAACTTCCTCACAGATGTTGAAGAGTCGGAGTCAGCTCACGGCCCCCGGGGCGTGAAGATCTCTGACGAAGTCGCCCTCGTCCGCAACCGGCTGCTCGACATCCTCCGTGAGGCAGCCGCTCCACGCAGGAGCCGACCGGGCTCCCGCGGCACGGTAGAGATTGGGTACTTCACCACCCACCTGCGATCCACCCTCGTCCTCTGCGACGACCACTGGGGGTGGCTGACCATGACGCTACCGCCCGCCCGTGCCCCAGAGACCGCCTCGCTCATGCTCAGCGGCGGTGACCGCTCCCTGCTGAACGTCTGCATACGCCACTTCGAGCGGACCTGGGACGTCGTCGCCTCACGCCATGCCACAGAACTGCTCGGCCCCTGATCGGGGTAGGCATGCCAGCATGACGAGCCTGCCTGATCAGACCACCAATGTACGGGCTGCGTGGGACAAGAAACTGGAACAGGCCCGTGAGTTGATGACGGCACGCCGCAGCCAGCCCCGCACCCTCATCGAAGTCGCAGCCCAGCATCCACTGGTGGACGGTGTGCACCCCAACGAAGAATTCGCAGCACGCCTGGACCGCGCGCGCGAGCTGTATGCCGAACTGACCGCCCGCGGAACCAGCGTCGAGCTGTACGTCCCCGGCAGCCGCCACATGTTCCACGGCACTGCCGACAAGATCAGCCTCAGCCGGGCCGGCAGCGACTACCTCATCGCCAGCGGCATCCCCGCCGCGCACATCCGCGGAGAAGACCTCAACCACCGCTACAAGGGCGACGACGGCGTCTACAACAGCGCCGACGAATGCTTCGTCACCGCCTCCCACTTCAAGGGCGGTGACTTCGGCACCCTCATGACCGTGCTTGCTCCCGGTCAACTACATCGCAAAATGCTCCACTACATCCACTTCGGAGTGCTTCCCCTCCCACACACCGCACCCACTCTCACCTCATTCCACAACTACGTCCACGAAGCACTCGTCGAACTCCCCCACGTACTGTTCGAAGACCCCGACCTGCAGGCACCGGACTCCACCAAAGCAAACCGGCTACGCACCGAACGGTGCCCATGACGCATACACGAACGAAGGAGTGGTTTACCCAGGCGCTGTGGAAGGTCCGGGAAGGATGCGTCCCACAGCTCGATACTGTGCAGGCCGGACGCCACAGCCAGGGTGCGGCTGTCCGAACTGAATGTCAGCGCTGTACCGAGGCCGGGCTGGTTGGCGAGAGGCTTGCCGAGGAGCCTGATGCGACGGGGGTCATGCACATCGAACAGGCGCACGGTGTTCATCTCGTCGCAGTTCGTCACTGTTTCGCCGGGCACTGAGCTTGTTCGAGATGGCAGCCGATCAGGTGACGGTTCACCGCCCGTCGCAGTGTGCGATGGTGACACTGGTGTACCTGCGCGAGCACACCACCCTGGCGAAGATCGCCGCCAGTTTCGGGATCAGCGAGACCACCGCCCATGCCTACACCAGCGCAGTCATCCACCTGCTCGCCGACCGTGGGCCGGGTCTGCTGAAGGTCCTGCGCCAGGACGATGTGGACTTCGTCCTGCTGGACGGCACGCTCGCCGAGTGCGACCGGGCAGGAGACGGACGGGCCGACTATTCCCACACCGCCGGCACGGCGTGAACGTGCAGGTGGTCACCGATCCAGACGGCCAATTGCTGTGGCTCTCACCCACGTTACCGGGCCGAGCCCACGACCTGACCGCTGCCCGCACTCACCGGATCATCCGCATCTGCGAGCGCCAGGGCGTCCCCGTCCTCGCCTACCAAGGTGCAGGCCTCTGGGTGACCACGGGCATCAAACGCAAGCCCCTGCGGGAACTCACCCTCACCGAGAAGACCGTCAACCGGGCGCTGACCTCGGCATGGGCACCGGTGGAACGCGGCGTCGCCCGCCTGAAGTCCCTGGCGGATCTTCCGCAGATCCCGGTGCAGCCCAAACCGCATGACGTCAGAAGCCGTATCTCAACCGAACGTGATCGCTTGATTTCTGCTGGTCAGGCATGGTGCAGCTCCGAATGAGGGAGGGATCCGGCGTCTTGTTTCCCCTCTATGCTCAAGGGGTGCGCGATGGCG
Source organism: Streptomyces sp. HD (assembly GCF_028369295.1). Taxonomy (GTDB): domain Bacteria; phylum Actinomycetota; class Actinomycetes; order Streptomycetales; family Streptomycetaceae; genus Streptomyces. The sequence goes on along the minus strand of NZ_JAQMYP010000043.1, from coordinate 78,834 downwards.
TCGGTGCTGGGAATGCTGGAGGAGCGGGAGACAGCGGCCCGTGTGCGGGTGGAAGGGCTTCGGGAGGAAGTCGCGCGGCTGTCCGGGGTACTGGAGGCTGCGGAGATCGAGCTGGACCGGCGGGTGATCGCGCGGGAGGAACTGTCAAGGCCCTGGCGGCCACGGCTGCCGAGACCACCGCTGTGACCAAGGCGGAGACGGAAGCCGTGTCCTCACCTGCGCCGGTGCCGGGCTCGATCGTGCCGCCATGGCGCGAAGGACTGCCGGTGACGGTGCTGGCGCCGGACTATCAGCGGATCCTGGGTGTGCTCGAGGAGCGGCAGTCGGCGGGCCAAGGACCGGTGAAGGCCAAGGAGATCGCGGTGGTGCTGGGCCTTCAGCCGACGTCGGCGAAGGTCGAGGGGGTGCGCTCGAAGGCCAGGCGCCTGGCGGAGCGCGGGTGGCTCGTGCTGGAGACGTCGGGGATGTTCAGCGCGGGCCGGCGGCCCGCGGCCGTGCCAGGCGCCGTCCCATCCGCGTGACCATCGACCATCGGATCATCGCCTCGCTGCTGGCCGGCAACGTCTCGTAGTCCCGGGCCAGCCGGCGTGAATGCATCAGCCATGCGAACGTGCGCTCTACTGCCCAGCGCCTCGGCAGCACCACGAACCCCTCCATGTCGTCGGTTCGCTTGACGACCTGAAGGGTCAGCGCGAGTTTCTCCCGTGCCCAGTCGACGATGCCGCCGGTGTAACCGCCGTCGGCCCAGACCAGGCAGATGTCACGGTGCAGGCGCCGCAGCCGCATCAGCAGGCCCATCGCGGCATCCCGGTCCCCGACGTTCGCGGCGGTCACCGCGACGACCAACAGCAGACCGAGACAGTCCGTCACGATGTGCCGCTTGCGGCCACCCACCTTCTTCCCGCCGTCCCAGCCGCGCGAGACGGACGGCACAGAGGCCGCGGCCTTCACCGACTGCGCATCGATGATCCCCGCCGTCGGCTCCACCTCACGGCCCTCCCGCTCACGCACCCGTCCGCGCAGCCGGTCGTGGAACTCCGTGAGCAGCCCGTGCTCGCGCCAGCGGCGGAAGAAGGCGTAGACCCGGCCCCAGTGGGGGAAGTCCGCGGGCATCGCCCGCCAGGAGATCCCGCCCGCGACCAGGTAGCGGATCACGTCCAGCAGCTGGCGGTGGCAGTAGCCCTCGGGCTGCCCGCCCCGGCCCTTCAGCCAGGCCGGCACCGGCAGCAAAGGCCGGACGGCCGCCCATTCCGCGTCCGTCATGTCGGAGGGATACCGGCGTTCCCGGTCCGGATGGTCGGCCGCGTTGCCGTACACGTGCGCGAGGCAATCACACGATGGAGCAGCCGAGTTGAACTGAACGGGTTCGGACGCGTACAACAACGACACCAGGGCCTCCCGGCGCTGCTCGGTCAGATTCGCATCCCCGAGCTACCGAGAGGCCCTGTCTTCATGCGCGCACAACGGGAAGATCACCCCGGCGGGAAACCTGTTCGACCCGCACGTTCCATGATCGGTTGAGATGCGGCATCTAGCGGCAGCGCAAGCCGTTGACCTGCGGCAATGTTGTCGCTGACGGGCTTTGGAAGGCCGCAAAGTCACCGGGAACGCCATGCGGGAGTTGGACGAGACGGGGACCGTGACGCGAGACTGGAACAACAGGACCTCCTGGCACTCGAGTGGTCGCAAACCCGAGCTAGGGGCCCCGTACTCACCACCCGGCCGAGATCGCCCGGCCAAGGACCGTGTTCGATCAGAACCAGCTCACGATCGGTAGAGGGTTATTACTCTGCGTTACGAATGGCGCTGTGTTGGCTCGTCCCCCCAGCTGATCGGGAGTGCCGGCGACGCAACCCGATGCCAGCCCGACATGACCTCGGGATACCGGCTTGGGCTCACCAGGTCTTCGCAGCGGCGAGCAGATGCTCACGGACGAGCGTGACGTGAGGATTGATGGAACTGCCTGGGCGTTGGACGAGGTAGGCAGTGTTGATCGGGGGGGGCCTCCGGCTGGTGCAGTAGCCGGAGGGCGCCGGAGGCGAGTTCGGTCCGGCAGAGGTAGCCGGGCACGACGCTCCAGCCGGCGCCTGCTGTGAGGGCGGTGAGGACGCTGCGCAGGTCGGGGATGGTGATCGCGGCCTGGACGTGCAGGCGGCGGTCGAAGGCGTGGCGCCAGTAGCGGCGGGCGATGGGCAGGTCCTCGGCGTAGGCGATCATGGGCAGGCTTTCCAGGGCAGTAGGCAGTTCCTGTCCCATGAGCTGTTCGGCCCAGACGGGGGCAGCAACCAGGACGAACTCCTCGTCGGCGAGGAGTTCGGCCTGCAGCGTCCGGCCCCGGGGCCGGCGGGTGGCGACGACGAGGTCGTGGCGTCCGGCCCGCATTTCCTCGAGCAGCGGTTCGGTCAGTCCGATGGCCACCCGCAGCCGGACGCCCTGCGCGACCAGCGGAGCCAGCGTCTGAAGGCCGAGGGTACTCATGAACTCTGCGGGCCCGGCCAGGTGCACCGGTCCCGCGGTGCTGCTCGGCTCCTCGCCGGTGATGTCGGCCAACTGATCCAGGGGGCCTGACAGTCGCGTGGCAAGTTCGTCCGCGTGGGGCAGCGAGGTGACACCGTGCGCCCGGCGTTCGAACAGTTCACGGCCCAGACGGTTCTCCAGCGCCCGGATCTGCGTGGTCACGGTGGACTGCGACAGCCCCAGCCGCCGTGCAGCGGCGGTGAAGGACCCCAGGCGGTGCACGGCAAGGAAGGTGCGCAACAGGTTCAGGTCCAGCGGACCGAACCCATGAGTGTCCTGATCGCTCACGGCGTCGAGCCTACGAGGTACGCACGGCAGCCACCTGCCATTCGTCCCCGTGCAGGGCATCGGTTCGTCGATACCTGGTATCGATGCCTTCATTGGCGCGATTTCTTCGGCGGCTCTAGTTTCGAAGGTAGGAGCGCTGACGTTCTGAAGTCGAAACGTCAAAGCGTGAACCCCCAGCTCTCGGAGACCACCACACCATGTCGAAGATCCTTTTTGTGATGACCGGCGCCGACCACTGGACGCTGGCGGACGGCACCAAGCGCCCGACCGGCTTCTGGGCCGAGGAGGTCGTGGCCCCGTACCAGGCGTTCACGGCCGCCGGCCACGAGATCGTCGTCGCCACACCCGGCGGCGTCGTACCGCCTCTGGACCAGGGCAGCCTGGCGCCGCAGTTCAACGGCGGAGAGGTGGGGGCGAAGAAGGTGGCGGACGCCCTCGCCTCGATCGACGAGATTCAGCACCCCATCAGGCTGGAGGACGTCGACCTCGCCGACTACGCCGTCGTCTTCTACCCCGGTGGCCACGGCCCGATGGAGGACCTGGCCGTCGACGCCACCTCCGGCAGGCTCCTCATCCATGCCCTCGCCTCGGGCAAGCCGCTCGGCGTGGTCTGCCACGCACCGGCCGCCCTGCTCGCCGCCACCACGGCCGACGGCGGCAACGCCTTCGCCGGCTATCGGCTCACCGGTTTCAGCAACGCCGAGGAGACCCAGACGGGCCTTGCGGCCAATGCCAAGTGGCTGCTCCAGGACCGTCTGGTCGAGATCGGCGCGGACTACCAGGAGGGCGAGCCATGGGCCCCGAACGTGGTCGTCGACCGCAACCTGATCACCGGCCAGAACCCCGCCTCCGCCGGACCCGCCGCAGCCGAAATCCTCAAGAAGCTGGCCTGAACCTCGCATATCCGCTTGCGCCTGGGAGGGGCACCAGACGCTGCTTTCGCCAGCCGGCCCCGTACGGGCGCAGTGAGGCACGCGGACGACATCGGCACCTATGACAACGGCGACTGAGGCGGCCGACTCCTCACAAGCCGTCTCACTCTTCTTTCGCAGGTCGTGGCCATGAAAAAAGCTCGTGATCCGGGCAGCCGCCACAGCCCTGCCTCACCGCCGGAGGCACACAGATGAGCAAGATCCTCGCCGTGGTCACCAACCAGTCGACCTACGGAACGAACCCCCACCGGACCGGGCTGTGGATCGCAGAGCTGGTTCACTTCTACGACCGAGTCCGCCAGGCTGGATTCGAGGTCGACATCGTCAGTCCGGAAGGGGGGCAGGTACCGCTGGATCCGCGAAGCGTCAGATTGGCCGACAAAGAGGTTCGCAAGTACATGAACGATCGCGCGTTCATGTCGAGCCTGGACCACACCAGGAAGGCGGCCGACGTCGACCCGGCCGAGTATGCAGCGATCTTCTACACGGGCGGGCATGGCGTCATGTGGGACTTCCCCGGCAGTGCCGCGCTTCAGCAGGTCGCGCGGGATATCTATGAGAACGGCGGCGTGGTCTCCTCGGTCTGCCATGGTGCCTGCGGACTGCTGAACATCACGCTCTCCGACGGCTCCCTGCTCGTCGAGGGCCGCACGGTCACCGGGTTCTCCACCGCGGAGGAGCGAGTCGCCATGGTGAAGAGCCGGGTGCCGTTCCTGGTGGAGGACGAGTTCCGCAAGCGGGGCGCGAACTATGTCAAGGCCACCATCCCGATGACCCCCTTCGCCACCGCTGACGGCAGGCTCGTGACGGGACAGAACCCCGTTTCCACCAAGGTCGTCACGGCAAAGATCATCGAGACGCTGCGCCAACTTTGACCTTGATCCGCATCGGCCGGACCGGTCCTGCTCGTGAAGTGTCTCGGGGCGTTTGACGGTTCTGCTCGCGTCTTGTCGGTGACAGGTGGCTTGTTCTTCGAGCTCAGGGCTGTCCGGGTCCTGGGCTCGTCAGTTTCCAGTGCGCGGGCTGGACAGGCAGGCTCGGGCGGAGTTTCTGCGGCGGCCCCGGACCAGCGTGAGCCTGCCGGGCGTGCCCTCTCACTCGCATTTTCACAACGTCGGACCGGCGTATGTGCCGTCCGTCAGGCGGCGCACTCGGAGGAATGTCTTGAAAGCAGTTTCGATCAAGGAACCCGGTGGGCCGGAAGTCCTGCAGTGGATCGATGTGGAGGACCCCGTCCCCGCGAGGGGTGAAGTGGTCATCGACGTCGTTGCCAGCGCCGTCAATCGGGCCGATGTGGCACAGCGGCTGGGGCTGTACCCGGTTCCGGAGGGAGCGTCACCTTACCCGGGCCTGGAGGTCTCCGGACGGATCAGCGCTCTCGGCGAGGGTGTGACGCGTTGGCAGCCCGGCGACGAGGTGTGCGCACTGCTGACCGGAGGCGGATACGCGCAGAAGGTCGCTGTCCCTGAAGGGCAGCTGCTCACGGTGCCCAAGGGCGTCAGCCTGGTCCAGGCGGCAGCGTTGCCGGAAGCCACCGCAACGGTGTGGTCCAACGTCTTCATGACCGGTGGGCTGAAGCCAGGCGAGACCTTCCTCATGCACGGCGGAGCCGGCGGCATCGGCACGACAGCCATTCAGATCGCCAAGGCCCACGGTGCCCGCGTCGTCACCACCGTCGGCGGCCCCGAGCAGGCTGCCAGGGTCCGAGAACTCGGCGCCGACCTCGCGATCAACTACCGCACCGAGGACTTCGCCGAGCACGGCCCCTACGACGTGATCCTCGACGTCATCGGCGGCGACTACCTTCCGCGCAACATCCACTCCCTGGCCCTCGACGGGCGCTTGGTCGTCATCGGGCTGCAGAACGGCCTGACGGCCGAACTCAACCTCGTCGAACTCCTCGCCAGGCGTGCATCCGTGCACGGCACCACCCTGCGCTCCCGCCAAGCTGGACAGAAGGCAGCCATCGTGGCCGAAGTCCAGGAACATGTATGGCCATTGATCGAGAACGGAACGGTGCAGGTCGTCATCGACCGGACCCTGCCCATGGACCAAACCGCAGAAGCCCATCGCATCCTGGACGCCCACCACATCGGCAAAATCGTCCTACTCAACCCCGACGCGGCATGACTCCAAGAGTCGGCCGACCGACCCCGAACCGGTGCACGAGGCGATCGCACCGCGCCAAGCGGGAGCTTTGGACGGAGCGGGGACCGGCACACGGGACTGGAACAACAGGGACTCCTGATACTCGAGTGGCGGCGCGACCCCGAGCTTCCCAGGGGGCTCTGTTCTCGTGCCAGCCACCCGGCCGAGATCACCCGACCTGGGCCGTTGTTCGATCCCAATTGTCCTGATGACCGATAGAGATACGGCTTCTTAGTCCTCGCAGGTCAGGCCGTACCTGGTCGACTAACTTCATTGTCAAAGGGAGACCACGCGGTGGGGGCCGACCTGGATCTCGACCTGCGCGGTGACGTCGCCGAGGATCACCGAGGTGACGATGCCCGGCATGGCGTTGCGGGCCGAGGTGGTCGATTCCGTTTCGTCCGCGTTCTCCTGGGCGAGCTGCACGCAGAACGCGGCCAGGTCCGGGCCCGGGATCAGTCTCTTGCTGCCTTGCCGGGTCGCGGGGTAGCGGCCCGCGTCCGCCCATCGGCGGGCGATGCCGGTGCTGAGGCCGAGGAGCTCAGCGGCCTGGCTGACGGTGCAGTGGTGCACGCCACCACCCTAGTCCGAGCGCGCTGGGGACCTGGTCAGGTGAGGGCCTGGACGGCGTAGAGGGCGCCGAGGGCGGCCGCGAGCGTGCCCAGCAGCAGGCGAAGGAAGGTCTCGGGTAGGCGGGGCTGGAGGCGGGCCCCGAGGTAGCCGCCGATCAGACCCCCGAGGCCGCAGGCGAGGCCCAGCCACCAGTCGGGTGCGACGGGCCCGGAGCTCACCGCGGCTAGCACGGCGTACGTGACGGCTCCGGCGAGCGAGGTGGTGAACGTTGCGGCGAGCGTGGCCGGTGCGATGCGGCGCATGGGCATGCCGCGTGCGGCGAGGATCGGCCCGAGCAGGGAGCCCCCACCGATCCCGTAGACCCCGCCCACCACCCCCACGGCCAGGGCCAGTACGGCGAGCGCGGGTGCCGACGGCTCGTCGGCATCGGGGCCCGTCCGGCGAGGGGCCGGGCGCAGGGTGCGCAGGATCAGCCAGGCGCCCAGGGGCAGCAGGAGGGCGGCGACCAGGACCCTGAAGACGCCGGGACTGGGAAGGGCGAAGACGCGGACGGCGGCGCCGCCGATGACGCCGGGCAGTGTCCAGAGCACGAGGCGCCGGGCCAGTGTGCCGCGCAGAGCGCCGTCGCGGCGGTAGCGCCAGAGGGCGCCCGGCCCGGCGACCACGTTGAACAGCAGGTTCGTCGGCGTGACCGCAGGGCTCGGCACGCCGAAGACGCTGAGCTGGACCGGCAGGAGGAAGACCGCCCCGGACACGCCGACCGGCGCGGTCACCTTCGAGATCAGCAGGCCGGCCGCGAAGCCTGCCCAGATCGTCCACTCCACCGCGACTCCCGCCCTGTCCCGATCGCCGGATCAGTATCGGCGCACCGGAGGGGGCGGGCGCGGCCGTGCAACGAGATGTTCACGAGCAGCAGGTGCAGCCCGGCTGGCAGCCGCACGTGTCCGTCACGGCCGCGGCGGTCCCTGCTGCGGGGGCCGGGGTGTGGGCGGTGGGTGCGCAGCAGCCCTTGCCCTGCCAGGCGTCGCGGCCTTCCTTGACGGCTATGGCGGCAATCACGAGGGCGGCGATCGGGTCGGCCCAGGACCAGCCGAGGGTGGCGTTGAGGACCAGGCCGACCAGGAGGACGGCGGAGAGGTAGGTGCACAGCAGGGTCTGTTTGGAGTCCGCGACCGCGGAGGCGGAGCCGAGTTCGCGCCCGGCCTTGCGCTGGGCGGCCGAGAGGAACGGCATGACCGCCAAGGAGAGCGCGGCGATGACAATGCCGGGGACGGAGCGGTCAGCCTCGACGGTGCCGGCCAGCGCGCGTACGGCGTCGATGCTCACGTACGCGGCCAGCGCGAAAAAGGACACCGCGATGATCCGTAGCGTGACCTTCTCCCGCGCCTCGCGCACCGCGTGGTCGCGGACGGAGAACTGCCAGGCGACCGCGGCCGCGGAGGACACCTCGATGACGGAGTCGAGGCCGAAGCCGATCAGCGCGGTCGACGAGGCGAGCGTCCCGGCGGTGAGCGCGACGACCGCCTCGATGACGTTGTAGGTGATCGTCGCGGCGACCAGCAGGCGTATCCGCTTCGCGAGGGCGTCACGGCGGACCGGAGACGGCCCGATGGATATGGAGGCCATCAGCAGCAGCCCTCCTTGGCGGCATCGAGGCAGGTCTGGTCCGACTCGACCGCGACCACCGCGGCGAGCAGGTACTCCAGGGCGTGGCCGAAGCGTTCGTCGGCGAGCTCGTAGCGAGTGCGGCGCCCGTCCGGGACGGTGACGACGAGACCGCAGTCCCGCAGGCACGCCAGATGGTTGGACAGCCGGGTCCGGGAGACGGCGATCGCGTCCGCGAGGTCGGAAGGGTAGGCCGGCGCCTGGCGCAGGGCGAGAAGGATCCGGCAGCGGATCGGGTCGGCGAGCGCGCGGCCGAAACGAGCCAGCACCTCGATGTCGGAAGCAACGGTCAGCACCCCTCGACAGTACAGAAATCCCTGAATTCACGGAAGCGTGGATGATTGGCCGCGCGGCACGGAGCTTGGGCCTACGCTCAGCCCACTGACCAGTACACAGGGACGAGGACCGTGACAGGCAACGAAGAGGACCTGACCGAGGCGCAGCGGGCGCACTGGCAGAACACGTACGCCGCCCACCCGGGGATGTACGGCGAGGAGCCCTCCGCGCCCGCGGTCCACGCCGCCGACGTCTTCCGAGCCGAGGGGGCACGGGACGTACTGGAGCTCGGCGCCGGCCACGGCCGCGACGCTCTCTACTTCACGGCACAGGGCTTCACCGTCCAGGCCACCGACTTCAGCCCGGTCGGCCTTCAGCAGCTGCAAGCCGCCGCCCGCGCCCAAGGCATCGACCAGCGGGTCAGCACCGCAGTGCACGACGTCCGCGAGCCGCTACCGCTGCCCGACGCGTCGGTGGACGCGGTGTTCGCGCACATGCTGCTGTGCATGGCCCTGTCCACCAAGGAGATCCAGGCCCTCGTCGACGACGTCGCCCGGGTGCTGCGGCCCGGAGGCACGCTCGTTTACACCGTTCGCCACACCGGCGACGCCCACTACGGGGCCGGCATCGCCCACGGCGACGACATCTGGGAACACGGAGGCTTCGCCGTCCACTTCTTCCCCCGCACCCTCGTCGACGCCCTCGCCGACGGCTGGGCCCTGAACGAGGTCCACCCCTTCCAGGAAGGCCACCTGCCCCGCCGCCTGTGGCGCATCACCCAAACCCGACCCCACTGACTATCCCCCCGGATCGGAGTCGGGTAGCCCGATCACGACGGTCAGCCAAGACCACGAGGAAATGCCACGTTCGTGAGACTGGCGAGCTGGCCACCAGCCTGAGACACCGGAAGAGCCGCAGGTCAGCGAGCACGGCCTCTGCCACGAGCGACGAGACCCTACAATCAGCGTACGACGCAGGCCTCCCGATTCACACCGCTGCGAGCCTCCCCTGGTGCCACCGAGTTCAGCCGCCCATCCTCTTGCGGTGTGACTGAGCTCTTCGCTTGGCCAGTTGAGCGTCTACCGGGCATGGAGTCGCCAGAGATAGGCCGGTGAGCCCAGCTGGGTGATCTCTCGTCCGCTCGGGCTGGCGGACGGTCACGTCACGATAGTTGAGCCGGTCGACGCTTTCTTCGCTGATGGGTCAGGGGGTTGAAGGCGCTGGCAGCACCGAGACACTCCGGTCGATGGTGAGCGTGATGCCAGCGCGTGTCTCCGCGTAGTCGATCTTCTGCTGCCAGGCCACCGCTTCGGGTACGCCGCTGCGGGCTGGGGCCTGCGCCGGGTCGACCACCTTCGGGCCGCCGACGACCCAGTAACGAGGGCGGTCCGTCCGCCCGTGGGCGGTGAACGCGCGCATGGCGGCATCGTGCAGGGGCTGTGCCTCCTTCTGGTGGATGTACAGGCCGGGTTGGAAGGAGCCGAGTCGGAGCATCTCTCCCACCCACGCCTGCACGTACCCGATGATCTGGGGGTCCGGGGCCGAACCCGTGTTGCCCTCGACGTCCAGATAGACCCAGCTACCAAGGGTGAACCCCTGCGCGGCGGCCCGAGTGGTGGCATCTTGGGCGTCTGTTCGACCACGGGTCGGTGTGGTGTCGTTGACGCTACAGTTGCTCATGCCCACGGTCTGGCGCCCCGCGTAGATCACCAGTATCCCGAGGCCCAGGGACTCCAGGAAGGCACGCTTGCCGTTCCAACTCCCGTTGTGGCAGGGGGCTTGCAGGTAGTAGCCGATCCACCGGTACGGAGAGGCGGCAACGAACTTCTTGAGCTTCGCGTCCGCAGGCGGGTGCTGCATGTCGAGCCCGAGGGTGATCTGCGAGCCAACCAGATGCACGCCCGCGCCCCGGTAGACGACCCGCCAGAACGGCACCCCGGAGGCGCGCTGCGGGATAGACGCGCTGGCGAACCTGCCTTCGACGACGGTGTTGGTGCCGCCCGAGACGATCTCGATGTCCTCGCCGAGCGCGGGGACGTACGTGCTGGCGGTGTCGACCACGAGGCGTCCGCCCACCGTGACCTGGCCGGAGGCCAGCAGCCGGGAGTGGCCGGTGCCGGGAATGGTGCCGTTGACAGCAATGTGCAGTTCGGTGTCAGTGCCGAGGGAGCAGTTGCCCTCCACGGTAATGGTCCCCGGCTTCGCCGACTCCCCGGGGATCACCTTCGTCTTCCCCTGCACCCCTACGGCTGCGACGAGACGGCCGCGCCCGGTAAGCGCACCGCCGCTCACGACCAGCGGCTGGTCGACGCGCAGAATTGCCCCCTCGTAGACGCGCAAGGTGCCCGGGGCGAAGAACTTCAGTCGCTGTGAGTCGGATCCCAGCCGGAGTGTTCCTCGCTCGATGGTGAACTGGCCGGTGTTGCTGATCCCGTTACCCTCGTCCCGAACCTCGCCGCCGCCCGCGTCGATGCGCAGCGTGCCGGTGTTCTCGATGAGGTAGCCGTTGCCGCGGGAGATGGTCAGTGGGCCCTTGAGTAGCAGGTCGCCCTCATTACGCAGTCGCGCGATGTGCCCCTGGAGGAGACCGGGGCCCGCGATCACTCCGCTGCCGGTGAGAGTAACGAGGCCACCGGTGTGTGACAGGGGCTGCGGGCCATGGGCGTTGAGGACGGCCTTCTTGCCGAGCCGTACGTTTCCTTCGACGGTGCCGCCCGTCCATTCCAAGACACCTTCGACCACAAGTAGTTGCGTGCCGGGGACCACGCCGCTCGGCAAGCCTGGTGGCGGCTTGGCGCTGAGGTGGGTACCGGGGCCCATTTCGAGGGTGGTGCCGGCCGCGACCTTTGCCGAGCTCACCGCGTACAAGCCGGTCCCCACGGTCAGCCGACCTCCTCCGGAAACCTCGGCGCCCTGGTGCAGGACCAGCCAGCCGCCGCGTTCCGTACTGATCACCGCTCCTGGCTCGATGAGGGTCGAGTGCGACAGCTCGGTCACCATGTCGTGGAGCGTCAGCTTTCCGGACGTCACGCTGAGCACGCCTCGGTTGATGAGGAAGCAGCGCATCCCCGCGATCCAGACGAACCGGCAGACGCCAACCGTCGTCAACTGCCCTGTGTTGACGAGCTGCATGCCCTCACTGACATTGATCTCAGCTCCGTCGATCGAGGTGTACGCACTGGTGACCACACCTCCAACCATCTCGATCAACGGGCCTTCACCCCGCAGGATCAGCTGCGCGGCGCCGAGTTCGACACCGTTTCGGACACGGCCCCCGAGCCATGTGAAGTGGGTGGCGACCTGCAGACGCCCTTGAAGCCCGCCACCCTCCAGGCGCACGCTGCGCACCCTTGTCCCCGGCGCGACACTGGGTATGTTCCAGGGCGTGCGATCCGGGATGACGATGTCGTCCTCGGCAGTCGGGACCGACGGGCTCCAGTTCTTCGCCGCGTTCCAGTGAAACGTACCGTCCTGTCCGGTCCACGTCACTTCGCCCATTTCATGATGGTGCAGCGGACTCACGCGTGCGTCCAGACGCGGGGTGGGCCAGGGCGGAGTGCGGGCTCAGTTCCGCGAGAGGGTAGTTGTCGCATTTTCAGGTCGGCGGGGGACGGCTCCGGCGCGCCTTGGGCCCGCATAGTTCAGAGAAGTGGCCAGGCCGAAGCTGATCGCGCCGGACCAGATGGTTCGGGGCATGGCAGACCTCCACGACTACCCCGAGCAAACTCCAGTGTAGGTTCTCAAAAACGGCGCCATATTCTCAGAGCTGACTGCACATCAGGGCCATATATGGCGTTGTGCTGAGAATTGCAGCTCAGCACACTCACCCATTCGGGTGATAGGGGCAGGTTCTGCCTGCCCTCCTCGCGGAGGGTGGGCATCGCGGGTGTACGGTGCCTCACCCGGTTGGGGACACCGTGGATGGTCCCACCGCAGTGGTAAGTGCTCGCTCGCGCGATGGCAAGTGTGTCGAGGGTCTGCCGTGGATGACATTGCCTATCGATCTCCTGGGATCGGCGACCTCGTGGCGCACATTCCGTTGGCCGGGCAGAGGCACTATTCCGGGGCCTACTGGTCGGCGACGATGCGTGACCACGTGATCTATGAGTCGCGGCTAACTTGGCGAGGCTTCTGTTTGCTGACTTCGATACCTCCGTACACCGCATCGCGGCTCAGTCGTTCTCGATGAAGACTGTGGTGGCGGGCAAGGTCCGCAAGCACATCCCGGACTATCTGCTGATCACCGGCCAGGAACCGATCGTGGTTGACGTCAAGTCACGTCAACGGCTGCGTCGGCCCGAGGTGGCATCCACCTTCGACTGGACCCGGCGTGCGGTGGAGTCCCGTTGCTGACGGTACGAGGTCTGGAATGAGCCGTCGGAGGCGGAACTGGAGAACATCCGCTTTCTGGCCGGCTACCGGCGGGACTGGTTACTCTCACCCAAGATCCTGGATGAGCTACGCCGAGCCGGCCTCGACGGCGTCCTGCTGGACGAGGCAGTCCGGTGCCTGCCCCGTTGGCCCGAGCCCCACGTCCGTGCCGCGGTCTATCACTTGCTTTGGGCGCATCATCTCCGAAACAGATCTCGACCAACCCCTCAGCCCTGCACATGTGTTGAGGCAGGGAGCGTGAGCGGGGCCCGAGCCCGGGTGGGGGTCGGAACACGTTTTCGCCACGACGGGGAGGCCGTCGAGGTGGTGGAGATGGCCGCGACCACGGCAGGCAATGAGGTCGTTCTCAAGGACGGTCGGGGCCGGCTTCTGCACCTGTCGTTGAAAAAGTTGCTGTTCTCCGATCGGGCACCTTGATTCCCGACCAGCCCGGCCCAGCGGCTGACGATGCCGAGGAGATCGCCTCGGTGGTGCTGGACCAGTTACAGGAAGGTGAACGGCTCCAGGTCCTCGAACGGGCCGCACATGTCCGTGAGCTGTTGACAGGTTTCCGTTCTGGAAGTCCTGAGCCCTGCGGGTGCGCGGATGGGATGCCCGGCGAGGCGGCAACGCAGCGCCGGAATCCCCGCGGACCAGCACCCACGCCCCGCAGACGGACAAGGTTCCCCGAATCGCGTACGGCGACTTGTTGCTCCTCGCTTCGGCGCGGGCGTGGGCGTGCCAGGGAGGACTCCCGATGACCCGTGACCGCCGCCGCAAGCAGGACATCCGCGTCCTCTGTGACGACAGTGATCCTCGGTACACCCGTGCACGCCGCCGGACGGCCAGCGCCACGGGTGCGAGTATCCGCGACTACCCCGGAGAGATCTACATCTGCACGGGCTGCGGACAGCCGGCATACGCCAGCTGACCTGGGCCCCCTGATTGCGTCGGCCGACGCAGGGGGCTGACGTCGGCGTTCGGGGACGTTGGCTTCCCGGCCCGGAGCAGTGTTGGCTGATCAGGCGTGTTCGGAGTCTGCTGCGCTGAACTTGGTGTGTCGGCTATGGGGGATGTGGGTGCGCGTCGGGAGGGTGTTGCGGGTGCGGCGATGGAAAGCGGCGAGGCTGATGAGCGCGGCGGCGATGAACCAGAGCAGCTGGATGCCGAGGTAGCTGGGCAGGGCGGTGGTGGAGAAGCCGGCGGCGGTGCTGGCCTGCATGGCCCCGTAGGAGGGCAACAGGCGTACGACGGGGCTGTCGGAGCCGGAGTTCGCGATCGGGTTCTGCAGGGCGAGGTCGATGACGCTGATCATGACGATGGTGAACATGCCCTCGACTTCCTTCCTCAAAAGTGAGCCAAGGGCGACCCCGATGGCGCCGTAAGTCATGGCGGCGCTGAACAGGGCGGCGGCGAGGAAGAGGGGCTGCTCGGGGGTCCAGAGCAGGTGGGTGAGGGCGGTGGCGTAGGCGGCGACGGCACCCGAGGCGAGGGTGAGAGAGGTGATTTTGGCGAGGAGGAGGTGGGCGCGGGGGTAGCCGGCCAGTGCGAGGCGTCGGTCGAAGTTGCCGCCGGCGAAGGCGGAGGCGAACATCATGAAGCCGATGATCAGGGTGACGGCGTTCAGGGCACCGGTGATTTCAGTGAGCTGGTTGCCGGCCGGGGTCAGGATGTCCTTGGTGGCGCTGAGCTGGAATCTGGTCCGGGTGCTGGGGATCGAAAGGTAGGCGAGGGTGGTCCACAGCGGGATGAAGCCGGCGATGAGAACCATCGCGAAGCGGTTGCGCAGATGCTCGGCCAGCGCGTACCGGGTCGCGGTGACAAACAGCCCTGCGTGGCCGTGACCCTTCATGAGACCAACGCCTCCTGTACAGGCTGCAGGAGGCCGTCTTCCAAGCGCCACAGCTCGTCCAGGCGGGCGGTGTCGTAGGCCAGGTGGGAGACGACCAGGACGGAGCGGCCTTCCTGGCGCAGCAGCGCGGCCAGGTCCCAGAAGCGTTGGTAGGTCTCCCAGTCGAAGCCCTGGTAGGGCTCGTCCAGCAGCAGCACCTGCGGGTCGTGCATCAGAGCGAGGGTGAGGTTGAGTTTCTGGCGGGTGCCGCCGCTGAGCGTTTTGGCCTGCTGCTGGTCGTACTTGCGAAAGTGCAGCCGGTCCATCACTTCTTCGGCGCGGTGCAGGTCGGGGAGTGCGTAGGCGGCCCGGAAGAACTCCAGGTGCTGACGGACGGTGAGCGCGTCGTTGAGGACGGCCGCCTGCGGACAGTAGCCGAACCTGCCGTCGTGGCGGACCGTGCCGCGATCCGCGCGCAGCTCACCGGAGAGGATCTTCAGCAGAGTGGTCTTGCCCGCCCCGTTCTCCCCGACGATCCCGGCCAGTACCCCGCCGCGCAGCCGCAGGTCCACCCCGCGCAGGACCTCGCGCCGACGGCGGTAGGCGTGGTGCACACCGCTGACCTCCACCGGGCCCCCTTCCCAAGTTTTCGCCGTTGCCGGCCGGGTGGCCAACGCCACGACGTCGGCGGGGTCACGGGTTAAGCGGCAGGCCGGCCCATGAACCATCCGTACCGGTGAGAACCCTGGTTGTAAGGCAGCCGCTGGTCACGACCACCCTAGGTTTTGTCCGTGACCCACGACACCCGCTCCATTCCCGCGCCTGCGGCGCCGCTGCCCGCACCTCGCGCCGATGCTGCCACCGCACCGTTCGGCACGCCGCACCCTGAGGCCGAGATGGAGGCATGGTGTCTCAGCGGTGATCTTCGCGGTGAGAGTGGCGGTGCTTACCGTTGGACGGCCGCTGTCTTCCGGGAGGGCCATGGCTGCGGGTCGGGCACCGGCCCTGGCTATGGGCTGCTCTTCAGTTGCAGCGGCCCGCAGGGACCGGTGTGCGGCAGCTGGTTGAGTCCTGATCTTGTGGAAACGATCCGTGCCTCGGTCTGCGGGGACGAGGCGATGGATCCGCGGGTCCGCAGTGCCCTGACGGACGTTCTGGCCGAGGGAGTTCCCCTGCCCGACCGCCTGCTCAAGGGCGAGGTCGCCGACTGCGCCGAGCGGCTGGACCTTGTGCTGGGCGAACAGGCCGCGCTGCGTGCCGAGGACGACGGAAGTTTCCTCTTCACCGTCCAGGGCGAGGTGGAACTGGAACTGCGTCTGACGCCACAGAAGCCGGCCGTCCCGCAGTTCGACGTGCATGGCCACTACCCCGGGCCTCGCCCCGACGGGAGCGATGCGACGACTTCGTACTTCATCCCCCGCCTACGTGCCAGCGGTCGTGTGCGGGCCCAAGGCAGCGCCTGGGAATGCGTCGAGGGGCGCTCCTGGTTGGAGAACGACTGGGGCGGTAGGCTCCGCCGCTCCAGTCGGGTGCAGGGTATTGCCGACCGCTCCTGGCTGTGGAGTGGTGTGCAGCTCGCCAACGGCTGGGACATCGCCGTCATCCGAGGCCAGCACACCGATCCCGTCACCGCGGAAAGCACGCCGTTGTTCACCAGGGCGACCGCCGTCGCCCCCGACGGCTCGGTCAGCTATCACCACGACCTCACCTGGCAGGCCACCCAGCACTGGACTTCCCTGGCCAGCCTGGAGAGTTACCCCACCACCGCCGTGCTCAGCATTCCCGGCCTCGGCCTGGACGTTGTGGTCGCGGCCACTGCCGCCGGTCATGAGATCCGCACCGTTCTGAGCGGCAGCGCTTTCTGCGAGGCCCCCGCCGCCGTCAGCGGCACCATGAACGGCACGCGCGTCTCTGGGAACGCTTTCATGGAAACCCTGCCCTCCGGCACGGTCGGCGACGTGGAACGCTACATGCGCCGGATCTCCGCGATTTCCATCTCCGAGGCCGCTGCCGTCTATCCGGCGAGCCCCGACGTTGCTATCGTGCACGCGCTCACCGGCGCCGACACCAGCCCCCCGCTGGACGATGACACCCTCGACCGACTCCACCAGTCCCTTATCGCCCCGCTGCGCCATCTCCTGGACAACCCGGGACGCTCCTGGCGCCCCTACATCACCGGCGCCGTCTTCTGCCTGCTGGGCGTCGACCCAGAGCCCTACCGGCCACTGACCGCCGTGTCCGAACTCCTCCACACCGCCTCCGTCGTCATCGACGACATCGAAGACGCCTCCCTGCTGCGCCGCGGGCGGCCCACAGTCCACCACCGCTTCGGCATTCCCACCGCTATCAATGCCGGCACTCTCGCCTACATCACCTTCGATCCCATTCTGCAGCGCATCCCTCAGCACGACGGGGCCACGATGCTGCGCGTCTACCGCCTCTGCCTCCAGGCCCTGCGCACCGGACACACAGGGCAGGCCCTCGACCTGACCGGACCCCGCAGTGCCTTCGAAGACGCTGTGGCCACCGGCAGCCACCACCAGCTCCTCTCCCAGGTCCACACCGCCCACCGGCTCAAGACCGGCGTCCCTGTCCGGTGCATGGCCGAAGCCGCCGCGGTACTGGCCGGTGCCGGCGAGGAACAGATCACGGCGCTGGGCCGGTACTTCGAAGCCGTGGGCACCGCCTACCAGATCAGCGACGACGTCGCAGGGCTCGACGGTGTCACCAGCGCGGAAGACCGAAAGCATGGCCGATCTTCCAAGACACCCGCCGAGGACCTCCTCAACGGCCGCATCACCTACCCCGTCGCACACGCCACCGGCCTCCTCGATCACGACGGCCGCCACCGCCTGCGCGACAGCCTCTACCAGCAAAGTCCCGACGGCGCCGCCCACGCCGCGGAACTCCTCACCCACAGCGGCGCCTTGGAAGCCTGCCTGGACGACGGCCGGACACTCGTCAACGAGGCGTGGAAAGCCCTCAATGACCTTCTCCCGCCCAGTCAGCACAAAGCCCTCATCCGAGCCCTGGGCTGGTACGCAGCCCAACGCCAAACCGACCCCGCCGCCAAGGGACCGGGCACGGCGGCTGTCAGAGTGCGGTAAGCAGGGTAATGCCCGTTTCGGGCTTGGAGTTGGGTGAGGATCCCTGGTCGGTGGGGTGAGCCGGTGGTCAGGTGCGGGGCTGCCGGTGTCCCACACCGTCGCGCCCTGGGTGCCGCTCGAACTCTCATAGTGCTCGACCTGTTCACGCGCCCACCGCGCCGGGCTCGGCTCGTACTCGCCCTCAACAGGCATCGCGGTCACCCTGTCGTCACTTACGGATCGTGTTACGCAGGTCAGCACAAGCCTCGCGCGGAGACGAGACCGCCGTTCCCGCTCTGCCGACAAGTTCAAGTGAGACAGCAAGGTTCCGATGTCGCACCCGACTGAGTCTCTCCGCAGGTCAGGGCGTCGCCCGGCGGCAAGATCGATTGGGGCGGGACATCAGCGGCCTGCCGGTTCGACGTCCTCTCTGTTCTCCCCGGGGAAATGCAGCGGGAGTTGAGACAGATCTTGGTGAAGCAGCGTGCGGCAGCCGGAGAAGCCGCAGGCCACGGGGCCTTCGTATGAAGAGGAGCGCGAGATCCTACACATCTGTGGGATCTCAGATTTCGTGTCGGAATCTCACGATCGATGTCGGATCATTTTCGGATCCGACACGGAGCTGAGACTTGCGGGTCGCGGCCATCAGTCGTTCGAGTGAAGCCGTTCGAGCATGCTTCCGTCGGCGTGTCGACGGGAGCACGGTGCTGGTGATGGCAATCCGTTCTGGGTGGTGAGCCTACCCACGACGGACCCGCACGCATTGCTGTTGGTAACTTCCTGGCCGGCCCCCCCTCTCCAGGAGACTCAGTGAGACGCGCCGTCATACCCGTCTTGATCACGTCCTGCGCTGCCCTGCTCTCCGGGTGCAGCAGCGGAGAGATCGACGCGAAGAGTGACACGCCACATACAGCCGCCTCCGAAGCCGGGTTCACCCCCACGCCACCCCCGTCGGCCGAGCCCTTCCCCGGCACCGGCGCCCTGGTCAAGAAGAGCGTGGGTAACGCGGCGAAGCACGCTGACCGCTCTGGATTCTCACTGGACTTCATGACTTACGCCCACGGCAATTGGGCGGCGGGTTACGAGATCAACATCTACACCTATAACGAGGACCATAAGGTTTCCTCCGTGACCGACTTGTCCTCGATCGCACGACACAAGGACACCCTGGTCTGCCGGGCAAAGAAGATCGGACCGAAGTCCTACGCGATCTACTTCGACGACACCTACGACCTGTGCCTGCGCAAAGGGATATCGAAGTCAACGCCGCCCCCTACTGACTCGCCCGAACCCACGCCCACCAACACGCCGCCGAAGTCAACACCTACCTACGCACCGCCAAAGCCTGCTGGGTGCACACCGAAGTCTCCGGCCGGTAACTGCTATCAGGCTGGGCAGTACTGCCCGAAGGTGCTGGCAGGCACCTCGGGTACGAACTCGTCGGGCACAGTGATCTACTGCAGGTTGGACTCGACGGACAACCGCTGGCACTGGCGGTACTGACCTCGACCTCGCCCACGGACCCCATCCTGTGGGGTCTCAAACTGGGTGTCCTTTTCTCCGACGCAGTCTCACGCTGATGTCATGTCGCAAGTCAGCGGCTCGCCCCGAACGCGGGTACCGGAGGAAATGACCCGGAAGCTGAGACAGCCGACGGGTGACACGGCGTGAGACACCCGACAGAACTGGTCGAGGAGAACGTCGATGAGACCGGCGAGGGTGTGGCAGCCACTGCCCGAGTAGCCGTAGCCGATTCCCCAGCCGTCCCTCTCGGGTGCGAGCCACAGGGTGCCGTCCTGGGTGCGGATCCAACTGATGCTGCCGCTGAGGGTGACGCTTGCGAGCGGGGACTGGGTGGGCAGCCGCTGCAGGCAGAAGGTGAAGAGGTCGGTGTTGTCGGTGCCCGGGGCGCGGTGCAGCACGGGGAGGCCGGCGACGGGGTCATGGAGGAGGACGTCGGTGTCGGCGTCACGGGCGTTGTCCAGCAGGACCTTCTCCAGGACGGTGGGGGGCTGGTCAGTGTCGGCGGGGACCAGACGCTGGGCCCATTCGCGGGCGGTGGTGCAGAGGGTTGGGTACACGCTGGTCACGGCGCCGGTGTGCCAGTCCTGGCCGCCGTCCCAGCGCTGGGCGAAGTCCGCGACCCGGTGGGCGAGGACATCGCGGCGTTCGGTGATGCTCAGCCAGCCGGCGCGGCGGACCATCTCCGTCGGCTCCTTCGGGACGGGGCGGGTGACCGGGGCCGGTACCGCTCCGAGGACAAGGTGGGCGCCGTCCCCTCCGTCGGCGGCGTTCTTGCGCAGCTCGCCCATGTCGAGGGTGGCCGAGGCGTGGCCGCGGCGGCGGACATCCCGGGCGAGGTACCGGCACAGCTCGGCGGCCGGGGAGCCGTCCGGTTCGTCGGCGGCGAGCTCCACGAGCGCTGAGACGGGGGTGGCGATGTCGCGTGCGGGCACGACCGCCGGCGGTGTGCCCGTGCGCCAGGCGGCGATCGCGTCGCGGTCGCGCAGCGTGTGGAACCAGTACGGCGCCGGCTGCCCGAGCACCCCGGCCAGCTGCGCCCATGTCGCGTCGTACGGCTTGCCGCCCCCACCGATGTCGTACGCCAGGAGGCGGGGCACGTACGGCTCGGTCACCTGCGTGCCGGTCTGCGCCGCGACCACGCACGCGTACCAGGCGGCAAGGCGATCGCCATGACGTCGGCTCAGAGCCCGGACGACCATCTGGGGGCCGGCGTTCCCGTCGGTGAGCGAGTGCACCAGTCCCACACCGCCGCGATCGGTCTCCCGGCGCAGCACCGCATACCCGTCGACGAACTCTGCCCGGTCGAAAACGGCTTCCTCACTCCCGGCCCCCTGCTGGAGCCATCGCTCCCGCGTGCCGTCGCTGTCGTCACCCGCTGCGCTCCGCGTGAACCCGCCCCACGCCATCCCTGAGCAAGGATCGCCGCCACGGCCCCGGGGCCGGTCAACAGCCGGAGCCGTGCGCCAACTTCCCCTTCGTCCCTCCCCTCGGGCCGACACCCGCGAACCGCAAGAAATGAGCCGGTGGCTCACCGACGGCGGCCGAAACCAGCGACGCCAACCGGTGCTACGAGGTGGCTCGGACAACGTCCCGCCCTGGTTCCCGACGACCTCGGCCACACAGCAGGTTGTCGAACAGGAGTGTCATTCGGGCGGGTACTCCGTGGTCGAGGTGACCGGTGTTCGTCACCCAGAACCGGAATCGCGATGACGATGTCCCCGCCCGGTGTCCGAGCCAGACCCGTCCGCGCTCAGCTGCCCCGGTGACCAGGTTGGGCTGTGCTCCGGCTGCCAGCAACGGCTGCACAGATCGAACGACGACGGGTACACGAGCACACGGAGCTCCTGGCAGTACGGGCGATCTTGGTCGAGAACCCGTCTACCAGGAGCGTCCTCGTTGCGCAGGAGCGTTCAACTCCTGGTCAGCACAGCAGGTTGAAGAACCCTCACTGACGGCCGCCCTCCGCCCCCGGATGTCGGGCACCGGAGACGCTTCGGGCGGCGACACCAGACCGCGCGTGCCCGGCCCGCCACGCGGGTGCGGATCGTGGCCGCACAGAACTCAGGCAGCTCCGACACTGTTGCTCAAAGAGCGTCCACCGCTCAGCCGTCACAACCGTCGATGTCGTCGTCACACCCCTCCACCGCGTCCTGGGCGATGGTGCCCAGGCGCCACAGGATCAGGCCGGTGCCGTTCTTGACCGGGTCGACTCGTGCGGTGAACGGCTTACCCGCGGGGATGTTGAACTGGTCGGCCTCCCGGTCCCCACACTCGATCCCGTACGCCTGCTCCTGATCGCCTCGCGACAAGGTGAGGGTGAGTTCCCCGATCCCGTCTGTGTCACAGGTGATGCTGAGCAGGTACGGCCGGTCGCCGGGCGTCTTGTGCTTCTTGTCCATGCCGCTCGCGACGAACGCGCTCGCGGTGTCGACGAGTTCCGGACGCGCGTCGCTGTCGGAGGCCGATTTCAGGGCCCGCTCCGCCCGCTGCATCGCGTCATCCGGCTCCCAGGCCCGGCTGCCGTCACCAGGCTGCTTGCTCTGCCGGCCGGCGGGCGCCGATGACCGGTCCGCTGCGCCGTTCGGCTCCTCCTTGGCTTCGGCACAGCCGGCGAGCAGAGCGATCGTTGCGACGTAGACCGGCAGGAATTGACGTATACGCATGTATCCACCGTAGGTACGGGGCCGGTGGCGGGGCCGTCGCCCCGCCGCCGGCTCAACGCGGGTTGTTGCTCACTTGTCTGCGGTGATCCGCCGCAGCAGACCGGGGCCGCACACCGAGTCGCAGGACTCTTCGGCGGCTGTCTCCTCTCCGGCGGGCCGGCCGCTGTGCTGCCCGCGACGGAGCGCGGTACCCCTGGCGGGCGGGGGCACGAGCTGGTACTCCCGGCCCAGCGCGACGGCCTGGGTGTTTCCGTAGACCGTCACTTCTCCGTCGGACCAGCGGACGAAGAGGTCGTCCTCCCCCACAGGTTGCCGCCGAACTCGCCGGGCACAAGGACACGGGAGTGGGTCCACAGCTGGTTCGCGGGCTTGAGCTTCCGCTCCTTCTTCAGACTGTTGGCGCCGAGGTCCTCGTACACGGTGAGTTCACCGTCGGACCAGCGGACGAGCAGGTCGAAGTCGGAGTTGGTGGTGCCGTCGAAGTCGCCGCCCGCGATGATCGTGGCGTGGTTCTTCCACAGGTCATTGGAGGCCTGGAGCTTCTGCTCGGCGTGGAAGCCCGTGCCGTCGACGTTGGTGTACTTCGTCACCTCGCCGTCGACCCAGCGCACGACCACGTCGTCGGGCCACTTGTTGCCGCCGAACTTGCCGGTCGCCAGGCCCTTGGCGTACTTCCATGTCGAACCGGCAGCGGCGATCTTGATCTCGTTCGCCGGGTGCTGATCGCTGGCGGTGGGCAGTTTCGTCGTCTCGTCGATGTCCTTGTAGATCGTGACTTCGCCGTCGCTCCACTTGACCATCAGGTCGAAGGCGTTGGAACCGGTGTAGTCGCCCGCGGTGATGACCTCGGCGTGGTCCGCCCACAGTTTGTTGGGCTTCGCCAGCCGGGTCTCGCAGGGCTGGCCGGCAGTGCAGCCGGTGTAGAAGCCCTGTGACTGGTCGCCCGGGTACAGGGTGACCTCTCCATCGGACCACTTGACGATCAGGTCGCCGTCCTGCGTCTTCTGCGAGGACGTGTGGAACTGGCCGGTGGCGGCGGCTTCGGCATGGGTCCACAGGCCGGCGTCGCCCATGCCGTCGATCCCGGTCGGTCGATCCGGTGCGGAGTCGTTGACCGCATGGTTGTACAGGCGCACCACATCGGCGTCGAACTGGGAGGAATAGGAGACGTTGTCGAACTTTCCGCCCGTCTTGTATCCGCCGATCACGCCGATGACATCTCCCCGTTTGCCATCGAAGTTCCGCAGGAACGGGCTGCCGGACACACCGGGGGCAAACCCGTCGCAGGCTATCTCCAGGAAGCGACCCTCGAACTCCTTGGTGGTGGTCGAGGGGCAGACGAGCGGCGACTTGGCCCCGCTCGGAAAGCCGATCAGGGAAACATTCTTCTGGTTCAGGTTCCCGGAGGCCGGCAGCGTGGTCAGTTAGTTACCCATCCCCGTGGCGTTCTCCAGGAACTGGCCCTTGGAGTTCGGGCCGGTCTTCAGGAAGGCGAAGTCGAGGTCATCCGCCTTCACCGTGCCCTGGGACAGATAGCGCCCGTCGATCCAGATCTTGCCCTTCTTGATCGGGAAGATTCCGTACGGTGCGATGCCCTTGGCTTTGTTGTTCGGGTCCACCTTCCACCCCGGGGCGAAGGCGAGATTGCGGAACCGGTCGTTGTCGTTGAGGCAGTGCGCGGCACTGAGCACCAGTGACTTGGTGGGCGAGGCCACCGAGGAGGCGGAACAGAACTGGTCGCGCTTGCCCGGATCCGACTGCGGGTCGTCGTCCTGGCTGATCAGGAAGACACCGGCGGTGGCCACACCGTTGTTGTCGACGTGCGAGGGAGACCTCATGAGGCCGCGCAGCGTCGGCGAGCCCTCAACACCCTTGTCCGGATTGGCGGGCACCGCCTCCGCGATGCGCTCCGGCGCCCAGTACGCCTCCGCCCTCTTCGCCTCCGCGATCTCCTCGGGTGTCGCCTTCAACCCGTCATCCGGCGTTGCCGATTCCTTGGGATCCGCGGAGCCTCCCGGCTTCGCCTTCGCGGGACCCTCCGGCTTCGAGGGGCCCGCCTCAGAACTGGGAGCAGGGGATGCCGGAGCAGTGGTTTCCTGCTTCGCCTCATCCGTAGGCCGGAACGTGGACGGGATACCTGACGGCGCGAGGGAGGCATCCTCCCGGGTGCCCGGAACCCCAGAGGAGCCGGACGGCGTCGCAGTCGGCACGGCAGAAGTGGACGTTGCCGATGCCACGCCGGGCGAGGCAAGCAGGATCGCCGCGGCCGCGCCGACCGCGGCAAGACGGACGGACGTTTGTGTTCGGTGGTGCATCAAGTACTTTCTGGACATGCGGCAGTTGTGGTCCGCACAGGTCACCCCCGTGGCCCGCCGCACGGTCGGCGAGGCAGGGCGTTGGGGCCGTAGTGAGTCAGGACTGCTGGGATGTTGTCCTGAATGTCTCTTCGGGATCTCCGTTCGCTGGTGGCACACCAGGGCATCCACTGGTGTTGCGCATCAGGTCAGAGGGACGTTTCCGCTCGATGGTTGCCCGTTGCACACGTTTTCCTTACGTCACCTTCACGGCCGGTGAGTCAACGACTGGGCGAAGGTCTGCTCGACGACGTAGCGGAGTTCGCCCAGGCCCTTGATGTTCGGGGGCCCTTGCGTGAGATCACCGGCAGGATGCGTCGCCTGCGTAGTTCCCGGCGGTTGGGATTGCTGTCGTATCCCTTGTCGCCGAGCAGCGCTTCAGGCCGCCGCCGGGGGCGGCCCGACTTGCCCGCGAGGGGCGGGATGCCGTCGACCAGAGCCAGGGTCTGCGTGACGTCGTTGACATTGGCCGCGGTGGTGATGGACCTTGAACGGGGTGCCGCGGGCCGTCGCAGACCAGGTGGTGCTTACTTTGGCTGCACGACCCAACTGCCCATCAGCCGGGTGGCCTTGAGCACTTCCACATCCTCCTGCACTGCTTCGACCGCATCAACGACTCCGCCCGCAACGACTCCTGGCCCCGGCCGTCTGCTCTGTCGGCAGCCCGACCCGACCCGGCGCGGCGGCGACGCGCGACACCGGCGAGCACGCCCCGATCCCCGGCTGCGTCCGCGCCGCCCATCCCGCCCCTCCCTCATCCTCAACTCCAGCCAGGACATGGGCGAACGGGGGCCGCAACGGGGATGTCAGCGCCCCGACCACGCCGTGCACCCATGGTGACCCGCCCGGACTCGGGTGCGACGTGACGGGTCGCGCAACACCTACCGCAGCGCCCAGCGCAACACGTCGCGCAGCATCCACCGCAACACCCAGCGCACCTCCCGGGGGCCACGTGGCTGCTGCCCGACCGGGCGCGGTTCGAACGACAGTGCCATTCGAGCGGCTATTCTGCGGTCGAGGTGACGGGTGTTCGTCGCCCGGAACAGGACCTCCCGCGATGACTACGCCCCCGCCTCCGCTCTCGGAGCCAGACCCGTCCGCGCTGATCTGCCCCGGCGACCAGGTCGGTCTGTGCGCCGGCTGCCAGCGCAAGACCCACCGCTACGGCAGCGGCGGCAGCCCTCTGTGCAGCTGATGCATGAAAACCGGTGGCGGACATCTGGGGCCCGCGGGTGACCTACGTCAGCACCCGCAAGGCCAAGGCGGCCCAGGCCGGCCCGAGGCGGCATCAGGGAGAGCCGGTCACCACCAGGGCTCCGTCGCTCGCCCGTCGGGTCCCGCGCAGTGTCAGCCGCGGAGACGAGTAGAGCAGCGCACCGCCGCGGTACAGCTCGTCGCGGTACGACTCAGCCCGTTCCAGATCATGCCCTTGCTTTCATGACCGCCGAACGCCTGCGAGCACCACCAGGTCCAGCAGATCCCCCAGTGCGTCCTGCACACAGCTGGCCGGTGAACCTCTCGTGCCGCACTGCGGGCAGTTGCACCTCGGCGAACAGCAGCGCCGTTCCCGCCGCCGCGGTCGCAGCGCCGTCCGAGCGCAGACGGCGGTCTACTGTCTGATCCCTGGAACACCACCAGGACGGCTCCGCCCAGCGAAGAACCCGCAGGGCCTACAGGCCCACGGGGTGGAACACGCTGGTTCCTGTGCTTCCGTCCCCCGACGCTTGAAAATGGCTCTGGCCGCAGTTCCGGATGCTGTTGGTGATCTCTAGAGGTGCGCCGACGTGTGCTGCCTGTCGGGTGGGCCAGGCTTCAGCAGCTTCGCATCAGGTCGGCCAGGAGAAATGCCTCGGCATCTTCGCGAGGGCGTGAAAGGTACAGCGTCGTGTGGAAGCAGCCGTGTGTCTCCTTCCCGTGGGGCTCTTCGCCGGCCGCAGTCACGGCATCTATGGCGTATTGCTGCTCGTCCGCGCCGGCGAAGCGGCGTTGTGGGAATGTTCGCGTGGCGTCCCTTTCCGTGACCAGTCCGTGTGAGGCCAGGCATGCGGCAATGGACTGGTAGGAGCCGGTACGCAGCACGAAGGCGGCAACCCACACCGGATCGTGGGCACAGGTCAGGAGCCGTTGGAAAGTACGAGGGGACAGGAAGCTCGTCCCGCCGGTGATCGTGATCAGCCGGGCGCGTTTCGCGGCGCGGCGCAGAGCCGCAGAGGCAGTCGCGGTTTCGAGGTTCTCGGCGAACCCTTCCTCCAACAGGCCGACTGCGCAGGCGTAGGAGATGGCGTTCGCGGCCGCGTCGAGTCCGATCACCCGGACCGGGTCAGGGCGCCGTCGAGCCGCGTAATAGGCGCGGTCCCACTCGATCAGCTCGGCGGTGGTGAGCGCAGTGGCCTGCGGCGATGTGTAGTGGGCATACAGGTCATCCAACGTCACTCGATGATTGAGAAGGGCGGCGTTGATGCCGTATGAACAGCAGATGTCCAGCATCGTTGCCGGTTCTGCCGGGTGGGCTTCCAGATCGCAAGCCGCGAGCACGCGACGGAAGATGCCCTGCGCATGGTGGGGTGTTTGGTACTCCAGCGGGCCCAACACGCGGAAATAGGCCCGAGGGTCCGGCTGATCATAGATGTCATCGAACTGTGTCATGCCTGTGGTGATGGGAACAGCCCTCGCCTGCGAGGCGCTGACCTCGGATGTTGTTCCGCTGTTCCGCGCGTTGGTCATCGCACTCATGCTCCTCGCTCTGGCTGGGCCCGCAATACCGCAAGGCTGAATGACCACCGTGCGGAGTGGGAACAGGGCAGAGATGAAACCGGCCATGCACCGCTGCAGTGCACAGGCGAAGATCACCAACGGCATCAGTTCCGTGACGGCCTACGTCCTCATGCCGAGTGCTGATGCTTGTACAGCCTTGGCATGGCGGGATCAGACACAGGCACTGACGCCGAACTGTCCAACCGCAGCTACCGGCTACACGGCCGGTGGGTCTAGCTCAGGAAGCGCGACCCCCGTGTGCTTCAGAAGGAGAGGCCGACGCACTCGGCAGGCGCGCTACGGCAGGCGTGACGCGGGCCAGGCCGGCTTCCACCGCCAGGACGTCCACGCGTCGGCGTCCGCGAACGGACCGGAGCGTTCTTCGACCATCGCGAGGACCCGGGCGCGGGCGTCGTCGACGGCCTGGTGCTCTGTGTCGCTGATGACGCCGAGCCGTCGCACCAGGTCCACGGTGAGGTCGAAGGAGCGAACCCGTCCGTCGAACGGCGGGTGGGTGTTCGAAGTTCACTTACCAGTTGCGCATCCCGGCCTCCGCGTAGAAGGCGTTGATGCTGAACCGCGCGGCCGGCGGCTTCCACAGCAACAGCTCGGTCTCGTGCCACACCGTCGGCGCCAGCTCCCACTCCCCCGCGGCCATCGCGTCGAACGCCTCGGTGCGCACCGCCCGGTCACCGTCGGCGCGGGCCCTGGCATACAGGACCGGCCAGCGGGCTTCGGCGCCGGGCGCGCAGGCCGTCACCAGAGCCTCGCTCGTGTCGATGACGACCCGAAGGGCCTGTTCGCCCCACACGCGGCCACTGCGGTACACATCGCGCCGTACGACCGTCTGCCCCGTCTCGAAACCCTGCACCTGTGCCTCCTCCGTCCCCGGGCCGGGTGTCTGGCTTGCGGTGTCCAGCCCAGTGCCGACCAGGGGGCTGGGTGACTCTGTCGGTGAGTCGCGATGTCGTTTGTCGTTGAGTGCGGATGGCACCACCCTCTCGGCGAAGGCGAAGTCGCCGAATTTTAGAGGCACTTGGGTCCTTGTGGTGGGACGGTGGTTGTACTTCTCCCGCTGGGGGCGCCAATGCGTCTGTCGAAATCCAAGGCCGATCTGTATGCGGCGATCCGCCGTGACCACCGTGCCGGTATGTCGATGCGTGCGCTGGAGCGCAAGTACAGGGCGACCTGGCAGACGGTCCGCAAGGCACTGGATCTGGTCTGGCCCGAGCCGCGCAGGAAGCTGCCCCCTCGCCCGACCAGGCTGGATCCCTACATGCCGGTGATCGACGGGATGCTGCGCAAGGATCTGGACGCTCAGCCGAAGCAGCGGCACACCGCGAAGCGGGTCTTCGAGCGGTTGCTGGACGAGTACGCGGCGACGGAGATCTCGTATCAGCTGGTTCCGCGGCTACGTTGCGACGCGTCGTGGGGAGATCCGCCCGGGAAGCGAGGCGGGGGCCGTCGGAGGTGTCCGTGCCATCACCATATGACCGACAACAACGTCCGCCCAGCCCCTGCTTCGGGCGGACCGCCCCCCACGCGGGCCCGCCGCATGCGAGCGTTTGTTGAAGAAGAGGCCCAGATCCCCGACGCGCCGGGGCGCCTGTGCTCGGATGTGGTCATGGAGCCGATATGGACGAGCGTTGTGGCAGTGGCAGGCACGCTGTTGGGTGCCGTTGTGACCTATCCATTTCAGCGACTCGCGGCGAAGCAACAGAGGTTGCGCGACGAGCGGATCGCCGCGTATACCTCCTTCGCGACTGCGGTGGAGGACTTCCGGCATGGCCAGGCCGAGCGCTTCTTCCGCAAGCAGGAGGATCCTGATGGGGAGGCGTACCAGAGGGCTTACCACGAGGGCCACCGTCTGCGGAAAGTCGCATGCCAGGCGTTCTACCGCGTCAAGCTGGTCACCGAGGACGACACCCTGGTGGCCCGGGCACCAGGCGGCTCTGAACTATACGCGCGACATATCGACGGCCGAGGGCACGGGAGCACGGAACCGACTGAACAGGACGGCCAAGGAGGCCATCGAGGCCTTCGTCGACTACGCGTCGAGGCATGTCCGGTGACCGAGACCGGCACACCGCTCCGGAGGCCCATTCGCCCCGGTCGCATGAGCATCGAGGCCCCGACCTGCGCCGAAACACCACTCGCCTTGTTATGTGCAGCTTAGGCAAAGCTTCTTACGGCAGAGAGCGAGTAAGCCACACCAGTTCGCCACGGTCATCTGTTGAGACATGATCGCGCTCGAACCTGAGCTTTTCGAGGACGCGAAACGATGGCGCGTTCCAGGGACGCACTGTCGACCAGAGCCGCTTCCGCCCAGTCGTGATCGCGGCGTCGAGCACGGCGGAGGCCGCCTCAGTTGCATAGCCCTGTCCGTGCACGCGCCGGAACAACTCGTACGCGATCTCCGGCTCGTCGACAGAAGCCTGACCGACGGTGAGCCCGCAATACCCGATGAAGTCGCCCACATCGCGGCGGATGACGGCCAGCAGAGCAATTCCTGTCAGTGCCGACGCAGTGCGCTGATCCTCGATCATCCGCTGGTTGTGCTCGATCGAGGGCGTGCCATCGCCCCGTTCGGAGACGAGCGTGCGATGGGCATCGACATCGGACTCGGTCCACGGCCGCAACGTCAGTCGAGCGGTTTCGAGTCGGAGCGGCATCGGCAGATACGGCATGGCAACACCCTATTGACGCTCTGCCCTCGCACCCGAGTGACATCGAAACTCACCGACATTCGGATGTCAGCAAGCCCTCTGGATGACATCCGAACTCATCGACAAACGACACTCATTGAGAGCTATACAGCCAGTCGTAGGTGGTCCGGTCCAAGACGTGAGTGAAGGGACCAGGAGCGGAGGAGGCGCGGCGGGGGGTTTCCACGGCGTCGATGCCCTGGCCGAGTTGCAGGTCCATCAGCACCACGGCCGGGGCGGGTTTGGCGGTCGGCGCGAACGCCTCCTCGCGCGGGTAGTGGTCATGGGAGCGCCTCCAGGGGGACGGCGGCGGACAGGAGGGTGCCCTCGCCGGGCGCGGACTCTACGGTCAGGGCGCCACCGAGGGCACGTAGCCGGGGTCCGCATCGCGACGGTCCGTGGCCACGTTCCGCGCCTGAGGAATCGGGCGGTGCGGCCAGGGCGAAACCGTGGCCGTCGACCGTGACGTCGAGGACGACCGTGTCGTCGAGGACGGGGAGAGCGAGGGCGGCGGCGTCGACGGCGGTATGTCCGCTGACGTCGGCCAAAGCTCCCTGGCCGATGCGTATCAGGACGGACTGGACCCGGTCGGTGGGGCGGGGATGCGGCCGTCGTCGTCCGCGTGGACGCGTACGGAGAGATGCACCTGGGTCAGCCGATGCCGAGCGCCACGAGGAGGCGGGCGCAACGGGCCACCATCTCGGAGGTGTTCTGGTCCGGGTGCCCGAGCCACCAGCGCATGACGGCTGTGACGGTGTGCTGCCAGACGTGGTTGAGCAGGTCGTGGTCGAGTGGGTCCTCGTGGCCGGCGCGGGCCAGCAGCTGCGCGGCGCCGGCGGCGCCCATGGCGGCGAGGCGCTCGCGGTAGAGGCTGACGGCGTTGTGCATCTCCCCGGCCGACGGCACGGCGGGGTCGTAGAGGACCGACCAGGCGTACCGGCAGTGCTCGACGGCGGTGAAGATCGCCGTGAGGGTGTCGATGGCGTGACCGGTCGATCCGCTGCGGGACCGGGCGGCGGCCACCGAATCCACCAGGAGTGCGCCGACGTGGTGGACGCAGGCGAGGTACAGGCCGTCCTTGGAGTCGAAGTAGCTGTAGATCAGCGGCTTGGAGATCCCCGCACGTCGGGCCACGGTGGCGACGGACACGCTTGCGTAGCCGTGCCTGCCGAACTCCTCCACGGCCACGTCGATGATCTGCCGCTCCCGATCGACGCGGGAGACACCCTTGGTTCCGGCCTTGCCCATGAGCTCATCCTAGCCAACGATATGACTGAACGGTAATTTACCTCAGGGTCAATTCCAGGCAGTTCGAAGGCAGGGAGAGCGGGGAGACATGACGCGATCGTGGTGGGGCTGGGGCAACGTCGAGGACGCCGTGGGTGGTGCGGAACTCAATACGCTGCTGAGGCGGGTGCAGGCCCTGATGCCGGGCGAGCTGACAGATCACGAGCCGCCGAGCATCGCCTCGCTCGGTCTGCCCGGGCCGCGCGTGACCCCACCGGCCTCGCTCGCCGGCCTGTGCTCCGCCGACCCGGCCGACCGGGCGGCGCACGCGCACGGCAAGTCGTTCCGGGACGTGGTGCGCAATCTGCACGGTGATCTGGGCCATGTACCGGATCTCGTCGCCCGGCCCCGCGATGAACGCGACGTCACCGACTTGCTCGACTGGTGCACACGTGAGGGCCTCGCGGTGGTTCCGTTCGGGGGTGGCAGTTCGGTGGTCGGCGGAGTCGAGCCGCGGTGCGACGATCACCCCGCCGCCGTCACCATCGATCTCGAACGTCTGAACAGGGTCCTGGAGATCGACACCACGAGCCGGGCCGCGAGGATCCAGGCGGGCGTGTTCGGCCCGCGACTGGAGGACCAGCTGAGGCCACACGGCCTGACCCTGCGTCACTTCCCGCAGTCCTTCGAGTTCTCCACGCTGGGCGGCTGGCTCGCCACCCGTGCGGGCGGGCATTACGCGACGCTGTACACGCACATCGACGACCTCGTCGAGTCGATGCGCGTGGTGACGCCCGTCGGGATCAGCGAGTCGCGGCGGCTGCCGGGCTCGGGCGCGGG
This sequence comes from Streptomyces sp. HD, assembly GCF_028369295.1. Lineage (GTDB taxonomy): Bacteria > Actinomycetota > Actinomycetes > Streptomycetales > Streptomycetaceae > Streptomyces. The sequence continues at coordinate 47,080 of NZ_JAQMYP010000043.1, read as the reverse complement.
ACCGTCGCCGGACCGGCTGTTCCTGGGCAGCGAGGGAACACTGGGGATCATCACCGAGGCATGGATGCGCCTACAGGAGCGCCCGCGTTGGCGTGCCGGTGCCTCCGTGCGCTTCAGCGATTACGACTCGGCCGTGGCGGCGACCCGGGCCGTCGCGCAGAGCGGGCTGAACCCGGCGAACTGCCGCCTGCTCGACGCGACCGAGGCACTGATCAACGCAGGCGTGAGCGTCGGCGGCGGCGTACTCGTTCTCGCCTTCGAATCGGCGGACCACCCCGTGCGTGCCTGCTTGGAGCGAGCCGTGGAACTGTGCCGGGACCACGGAGGAGAGCCGTCCGCCGACACCGCGGGACGGTCCGGCGGCAGCGCGCCAAGCGAGTCCGATGGCAACGCGCATGGTGAGTCCGCCGCCGGTACATGGCGCTCGTCGTTCCTGCGCATGCCCTACCAACGGGACGCGTTGGCCCGCCACTCGGTGATCGCCGAGACCTTCGAGACGGCCTGCACCTGGGACACGTTCGGCGCACTGCATGACGCAGTCACCGAGGCGGCCCGGCGGGCCATCGCCGAGGTCGCCGGGACGGGAGTGCTCACATGCCGGTTCACCCATGTCTACCCGGACGGCCCGGCGCCGTACTTCAGCGTGTACGCGCCCGGGCGCTGGGGCGGCATGGTCAGTCAGTGGGACCACGTCAAGGCAGCGGTGTCCGAGGCGATCGCGGCAAGCGGCGGCACGATCACCCATCACCATGCGGTCGGCCGCGATCACCGGCCCTGGTACGACCGCCAGCGTCCCGGCCCCTTCGCCGCCGCACTCAACGCTGCCAAGTCCGCTCTGGACCCCGCCGGCGTCCTCAATCCCGGGGTGCTACTACCGGCGCGGTGACCACAGGGCTCACCGGCCTGTCCCCCGGTGCGCCCCGAAAATCGGGTGCCTGCCGACGAACCCCTGGACTACGGTGATCCTCGTTCAGGTGCGCAGGCTGCGGCTACTTCGCCTCTCAAGCGGGTAACGCGGGTTCGAATCCCGCCATCGGCACGTGCCGGTGTCGTCCAGCGGCCCAGGACGCCTACAGTGCGCCGCCGCCGACCTCGATCTCTGAACGCCGACAGCACGAGCCGCTCGCCACGGGACCGGCGGGCGGCTTCGTCGTTCATGCCGTTGGGGCTTGCCCCAGCCTGGAGGCCACCCGGTGCGGAAGCCGTTCGACCGCTGATCCTCGCCGGTCGCTGTGAAGGGGAAGCCCTCACTGGTCGGGGATCGACCGGGGCGGGCACTTCGCCGCGATGGAGCAGCCGGAATCGTACGTCGGCGGCGTGCGGAACTTCGTGGGTGCACCGGATGGCCGGGGGTCTCCGGTAGCGGACGGAACGGACGCCGACAGATGCTCACAACGAGCAGCATCGCGGGCGTCCGATTCTTCGAACGTCCGGTCCTTCCGCCTATTCCTTGATCTCGTATCGCGGAATTGAGGCTCCCCCACAGTCAGATGTCCTTGCCGCTCTGCTCCTTGAGAGGCAACGAACTTGGTGAGGTTGTTGAACCTCTTGCCGTACTCGCCCCGGCCGTCGGCGTACGGCCGGTAGCCCTTGGACTGGTTGTAGGTTGCAGAGCGCCGGCTGGACGTCCGGGGAGCCGGCGGTCTTTGCGCCGTATGCGATCGTCGGACCCGCCAAGTCGCTGACCTCCTTCGTCATCGAGGGCTCTGGCGGCGCGGACCTGGCCGTTCTCACCGAGCTGGCCGCTGAAGTGGACCTCACCGTCGAGATCGGCCGGCAAGGCTCCTGGAACCGCAAACGCGATCGCCGAACCGCAGCGGCGGGAGATCCTGGTGCTGCTGCGTGGCGGCGAGCGGCCGGTGACCGAACTGGCGCGGGACCTGGGGATGACCCAGCCGCAGGCGTCCAAGCACCTGCGGGTGCTCCGCGAGGTCGGGCTGGTTCGAGTGCGCGGGGCGGGCAAGCAGCGGCTGTACGGCCTGAACGCCCACGGGCTGCAGCAGGTCCACGAGTGGGTGGGCGGCTTCGAACGGTTCTGGAACGAGACCTTCGACCGCCTGGACGAATACGTGCGAGATCTGAAGCAGGCACGGCAGGAGGAACCACCGGATGACGACGACCAGTAGCGGCGGCGAGCCTGACCACACGACCGCGGACCGCGAGATCGTGATCTCCCGGGTGATCGGCGCCCCGCGGGAGCTTGTGTTCGAGGCGTTCAGGCGAGTCCGGCACCTGTCGCGGTGGTGGGGACCGACAGGGTTCACCACCGCGACGCGGTCCTTCGAGTTCCGCATCGGCGGGGAGTGGGACTTCGTGATGCACTGGCCGGACGGGACCGACTACCAGGAGTGGATCACCTGGACCGAGATCGTCCCGCCACAGCGGATCGCGCTGCTGCACGGCGAGTCCCGCGACGACCCGAACGCCTTCGAGTCGGTCCTGACCATCGAGCCGGCCGGCCAGGACACCCGGATCGTGATGCGCACGGTGTTCCCCAAGGAACTGCGCGACGAGGCGGTGGAGAAGTACCACGCGATCGAGGGCGGCGAGCAGACGCTGCGCAACCTGGCGGCCTACCTCGCCGAACTCGCCCGGAACGACACCGGCCGGAACGAGACCGCACCGAAGGGAGCGGAGGGCTGATGGCCGGGAAGGTGTTCTTCAGCGTGACGATGTCCCTCGACGGCTTCATGGCACCCGAGCCCGTGCCGGCCGGGGACGCCTTCTCGCCCGAGAAACAGGACGATCCGGGTGTCAGGCGCTGGAATTCGAAGTGGTCGGAGCTGCAGGCGTGGTTGTTCCCGCAGCGGTTCATCCGGGAGAACCTCAAGCTCGGCGAGGGCGGCGAGGAAGGCATCGACAACGACATCGCTCGGGCGACGTACGAGCGCACCGGCGCGAGCGTCATGGGCAAGCGCATGTTCGACCTCGGCGAGCTGGCATGGCCGCAGGAGGCGCCGTTCCACACCCCGGTCTTCGTCGTCACCCATGAGAAGCGTGACCCGTGGGAGCGGCCTGGCGGCACCACCTTCCACTTCGTCACCGACGGCATCTCCAGCGCCCTCGACCATGCCCGCGAGGCCGCCGGCGAACGCGACGTCCGCATCGCCGGCGGCGCCCAGACGATCCAGGAGTACCTGGACAGCGGCCTGATCGACGAGTTCTCGATCACCCTCGCGCCCGTGCTGTTCGGCACCGGCATCCGCTTGTTCGACCACGTGGACCGCGCCCGCCTCGCCCTCGACCAGACCCGCACGGACGCATCATCCCGGGTGACCCACCTGACCTACGCCGTCGGGAAGCGGTAGCCAGGCGCACCACGCCAGGCCAGCGCCGCCCCACCCCGCGGCCCCGGTCACGCCACATGGGGCGCTGACCCAGCCGAGTACGGGGCACCGCTGCACCCGTGTGGAAAGCCCAGAAGTCAGCCGCCACCTGACCGGAGACCACCACGTCCCGCAGCATTGCTGAAATCCGACATCCCGCAGCATCGCTGAAATCCATCGACATACGCACGCCAGGTGCCGCCGGCCCCGTGGACGCCGAGAACTGGCTCGTCACTCTGCGCGCGGACTTGCAAACCACAGGCGATCTCACGGACCCGCGGGCCCGGGCGATCAACAGGCTGTTCTCGTGGAGGTGGCGGCGGATGATCCGGCCGCCCTCGACGGTGGGGCGCAGACCGAACGGCCCCTCGGGGACCTCCACGTCGTGCGAACGGTTCCCGAGGTGCACCGTAGGACCCCTTCGGTGCCGTCGACCAGGAAGAGACCAACGGCTTTCCCGTCTCACGCCACCGGCTGCACCCGAGCCGGACTGTCACGCGTGATCGGTCTCGCCGGGCGGGGACGTCGGGGTTCCCAGGCGGCGCCTCAGGAAGGGCTCTTGGGAGAGTACGGCGCCGGCGCTGAGGCCGACGGCAACGGCCACGCACACGACGATCAGCCAGGACAGCAGGACGAAGACCGACCCCGCGGAACCGTAATCGGCCAGTGCCCTGTTGAGCGCCCGTGGCATGTAGAGGTGCGCGGTCACGGACAGGACACTGACCGCGATCGCCGTGATGACAGCCCCTGGCAGCAGGGGCGCCCAGCGGACTGCACCGCCCAGCAGAAGGTGCTGGGTCCACCACCACATGGCCGTCTGCATGACCAGGACGACCGGAAATCCCAGCACCGCCCCCAGACCGAACCCGTTGCGCAGCATCCCTTGCACGACCAGCGCGCCGAGCCACAGGCCGATCCACGCCAGCCACCTCCACGGAGCGACCTTCGCCCCTGCCCGGGGCAGCAGCCAGGCCCGTCTGCACAGCCGCTGCACAGCGCGACTCACCGCGGTGGCCGACAGCAGCACCATCAGCACACCCACCAGGCCGGTCGCCTGGCGCAGATCGTCGCTCGGCGGCTGGAACGCCTGCTCAACCTGGGCCATGGCCGGCCCGGTCAGACCGAAGACGGCACGGATCGATGCGGAGACCTGGTCCTGCACGGCCGACGGCGCGTACGCACTCAGCACGAACAGCAACGGAACCGCCGTGAGGAAGCACTGCGCCGCGATGCGGGTGGCGGAGTCGAAGATGTTCACCGACACCATGCGGTCCACCAGCGCTGTGACCACCGGGAAGCGGGTCTCCACCCGCGCGTGGACGGCTTCCAGCCAGGCAGTCAGTTCCCCGATACGGCCACGCCACCATGACGCGCGCAGCAGGGAGCGGGTCCGCCGACGGGGGCCAGGTTCGCATTCCACCCCGCCGGCCCGGCCCGGCGGGGTGCCGGAGTCCTTGCCCGTACCCTCACGTCGCATCAACTGCCGGCGGCGGAGCCTGGGCATGGTGTCCGGATCCCTGTCGGCGACGGCACTGCTGCAAACGTCTCCATAGAGCCGCTCCTTCCCGTCTCCAGAGTGCGTGACGAAGCGGGCCGCGGCACCCCGCCGCACGCGCAGCCGACGGCTCACGGCCGTCACCCGTCAAGAGATGCGACGGGTGACGGCCGTGCATAGGCTCGACCCGTACGGTGCCTGATGGGATCGCCCCATGGTCTTCGACCTGCTGCTCATCGCCCTCGCCATCACGCTCGACCCACTCCCCCTCATGGCGTTCGTGCTGGTGGTGGCACACGCCAGAGGCGTACGGGCAGGGCTCACCTTCATCTCGGGATGGGTGGCGTGTCTCGTCGCGGTGATCGTTCTGGTCCTGACGCTGACCGGCGGGCAGCCACCGGAGCCGAGGTCGCCTCCGTCCACGGCGAGCCTCGTGGCCAAGCTCGTCATCGGGGTGGCGCTGGTCGTGTACGGCGTCCGCCGACACCGCCGCCCCGTCCACGACCACCCGCCGAGCGGGAACACCGCCTCGCCGCCACGCGACAGATCGTCCCTTTCCCTCACCGCCCGGATGGACCGCGGCTCCATCTGGCCCGCTGCAGGACTCGCCGTGCTTCTCCAGCCGTGGGGACTCGTCGCTGCGGGCGCCGTCACCGTGGTTGACGCCGATACCTCCCACCTCTCGACCTGGCTGGTGCTGTGCGCGTTCTGCGTCCTCGCAACCGCCAGTCTGCTCACGGCCGAGCTGTACGTCGCACTCAATCCGGCGGCGGCCCAGCGCCGGCTCCTGGGGCTGCGCACCTGGATGGAGGGCCACTCGCAGCAGGCCATCGTGCTCGGCAGTGTCGTGATCGGCCTGTGGCTGGTGGGGTGGAGCCTCTACGAGCTGGCCGGTTGAAGTCCTGGCTGACAGCACTCACCCGGATGATCCGAGCGGCTGCGTCACGTGCGTGCAGTGGTGTGGTCGCGGTGCGCACCCAAGCGCCGGTGCCGGGACGAGTCACGAAGGGCGGGGCTTTACAGGTCGTCGCTGCGGGCGGTGACCGATCCGGGTGTGGCCGGCCGTAGAACTGCTTGATGATGTTCTTGCGGCACACAGCGGGTCGAAGCCGATCAGCTGAGTGTGCTCGTCCACGCGCCCCTGTGGGCGCGAGTCGAAGCGCACATCCGGGCGGAGGGCACCACGCCCAACCACCTTCCCAAAGAGCACACTTGAGAAGCCGGCACCTACTAACCTGCCGCCAAGGTCGCGGTTTCGGGGGGACAGGTATGCGCATTCAGATCGCCGTGCAGGAAGAGGATCACGACACCCTCACCGACCTGTACCGCTGGCTACGGCAGGACCCGGACCTCAGGCAGCACGCGAAGATCGAACTGAACCCCGCCGTTGCCGCGGGCGCCATGGGCACGGTCGACGTGATCGACCTGATTCTGAGCCAGGGCTTCTCCGCTCTCAATCTCGCCCTGTCCTACTCCGCCTGGCGGCATGCACGCCGGGCACCCGCACCCGTCACCCTGATCGTCACGGGCGAGCCCCTCACCCTCGCGGACGGCTCCGAGGAGACGGTTCAACGCATTGCCGAGGCACTCCGGGCAGCCCAAAGACGCGTCCCGGAGAATGACTGATGGAACTCGCCGATCCCTCACGGTCCCGCGCCGTGCTGGTGGGCATCGACGACTACCGTCACCTTTCCGCCCTGCCATCGGTGCCGCGCACGGTCACGGCTCTCGCCGATCTGCTGAGCGCCCCAGACCTGTTCGGCCTCCGGCAGCCCGACCACTGCCGCATCCTTTCCGATCTCTCCTCCGATGCCATTCTCGATGCCGTGCACGACGCCGCGACGGAGGCCGAGGACACCTTCGTCTTCTACTTCGCCGGCCACGGCCTGATCTCCCACTCCGGGGATCTGCTCCTGGCATTGCCGAACTCCGATCACGGCCGCCTCTACCGGGCACTGCCCTACGAAGAGGTACGCCGCCTCGTGGTGGAGGAGTGCAACGCCCAGCGCAAGGTGGTCATCCTGGACTGCTGTTACAGCGCACGCGCCCTCACCGGCTACCTGGGCCCCACACCCGATGCGGCCGACCTCACCGATATCGAGGGCGCGTACGTGATGACCTCATCCGGCGCCACGAAGATCTCTCTGGCGCCCGAGGACGAGCCGTATACGTCATTCACCGGCGAACTGATCCGAGCCGTGTCCCAGGGCATTCCCGACGGCCCCGAGCTACTGACCATGGACACCCTCTACCGGCACGTCCGTGCCGAACTCAGGGCCAAGAACTGGCCTGATCCCCATCAACGGATCCGCAACAGCGGTGACTCCATCGCCCTGTTCCGCAACAGGGCACAGATCTCCAGGCCAGAACCTCACATCCCCGCACCAGATCCCGACTCCCCGGGCCCCGTGCACTTCTACTTCCTCGTCGACCGGGCCCTCGCCATGGCCGACCACGGAGTCCTCGCGGCGACCAACTTCGCGATACGGGAGTTGATCCCGGAACTACAGTCGATCAGCAGAAGCAATCCGGGCATCGGTCTGAAGTTCGGCGTCATCTCCTTCGCAGAGGTTGCTTCCTGGCACGTGCGCATGACACCGATCGATCAGTTCGCCTACCAGGACCTGAAGATCGGCAATTCGAGGTTCTCGGATCTCGGCGGGGCCCTGGGCCTGGTCAGCAACGAACTGGCCCACCCGCACTTTCCCGCGTTCTGTCCCCCGCCCGTCATCGCGGTCATGCTGGCCGGAACTCCCAAGTACAACTGGGTGCAAGGACTGCAACGCCTCGACATGACCCCGTGGGGGCCTCATACGGTGCGCCTTGCCATCCCGGTCACCGAGAACGCCGGCAGAGCCGATCTCATCGAGTTCCTGGCCAACTCGGAACATCGGCTGCTCCAAGCGAACAGCCCTCGCCGGGTGGCGGCCGCCATCCGCTGGATGCCACGCACTGTGTTCGACGGACGCCGACTCCCATCAGAGACATGACCAGCCCGTGAACGTGGCCGCACGGCACGGGGGTCAGCCACAGCGGGAACACGCGGATCCCGTCGGCCGGCAAGTGAAGCCTCTGCCGCAGCTCGTGCTCGACGGCGGTGCGTTCGCGGTGGCGCAGGCGCCGGTGATCTTGTTCTGGCGGGCCGCGGTGATCTTGCCCCCGACCCAGTAGTGGGCAGCTGCTCGACGGCGAGGCCGACCTGTGGTCGTCGGCCTCGCCGCGATGCGTTGCCGCGGGACGGGAGTTCGGGGCTGACGGCTCCACATCTCCCGGCCTGCTCCCGGCCCTTCAGCTTGCGTCGGTGCCACTGGCTCTGACGGTGATCCGCGCGTAGTCGTACCCACCGGGCTCAGGCGACGGGTTGTAGGTGATCGTGAACGTTCGCCGTACGTCGCCGAAGCGGTCGGCGTACGTCACCTCGGACGGGCTGGTGCGCTTCGGCTCGGCGGTGATGTCGTACGTGCGAAGGAAGTCCTTGACGCTTGAGTCCTGGCCGTTGCCCACCTCGTACCGGAGCACCGCGGTGCCGTCCTTCTCCACCCTGGCGTACGTCGGTACGTAGTAGCGGCCCGCGGGTTGATGCTGATCGTGGTGCATCCCCGCCTTGCGCTCCACGGCCTCCTGCGAACTGTCACCGGCCGGCGTGAGCAGCGCGACGGCCGCCCAAACGATCACGCCGAGGGTCCACACCACGCACAAGGCCAGGAACCACACCAGCCACCTGCGCCGGCGCGGCCTCGGGGGGCCCACAGGCGTACTCACCCGTTCCATGTGCGCACTTCGCTCTGCCCGCCCATGTCGTACTCCTTGGCCTGACCCGACTGGTGGAGCCTGGCCATCTGGGCGTCCGACACGTTGCCCATCGCGGGTACCGGAGTCCCCTTGTTCGCGTCCCAGTTGTAGCGGTCGTACACGTGGGTCTGGTAGCGGATCGTGGTCTTGGGCTCGCCGTCCGGGCCCGGGACGACCTCGACCTGGGCGACCGTGTTGTAGTGGAAGGAGCCGACCGCGTGATACCAGTCGGGGTCCTTCTCGGCGGTCCAGCCCTGCCAGCCTGTCTGCTGGACATACTTCACGGGTTTCCCGGTGCGCTCGTATTCGGCGAGGGCCTGCGCCTCCCAGTTGGGGGCGTTCTCCGCGAGCTGGGCTTCTACGTTGCGATTCATGTCCGGGAGGTCGCCCATCAAAGCGTCCACGTCGATGTCCAGCGGTTCCCCGGTGTTGGAAAGGTAGTGCAGCATGTGCTTGGCCGACTGAGGGCCGCCGAGCACCGCGGGGGAACCCATGGCGAAGAAGCCCATCTTGTTCTTGATGGCACGGTCCTCGTCGGTGGCTTCGCGGGTGTTGTAGTCGCCGGAACCCTTGTCGGGTGGGGGCGGCGGGAGCAGCACTCCGCCCGCACCGGAGAAGACGCGGTTCAGATCCTTGGCGCCCTTGGTGTCGGCATTGACGGCGGTCTCGGTCTGGTCGTCCAGGACGGTGTACGCCACCGCCTTCTTGATGCGTTCGAGTTCGTAGCCGGTGTGCTCGTTGACGTCGGCGGCGTAGCTGAGGGCGGCGGTCGCGCGCGTGAGGAGGCTGTCCGCGTTCTCCTGATCCTGCCGGGCCGCCCCCGCGCTGTCCGGGTCGTTGGGCGGGTAGTCCCGCTCGGGAATGGTGACGCCGCCGCTGTCGTGCAGGGTCAGGTCCTTCGACCGGGCCATCGCCTGGGCCTCGCCAAGCCAGGTGCGGGCGAGCTCGAAGCCGCTCTTCGCCGCTTCGAGGGTGGCTGAAGCAGCCTTTGACTCGCGGTGTGCGATGGTCAATTCGTCATGCAGTACGGACAGTTGGATGCGGGCCATCATGGCAGTCGGGCCCGCCCAGACGAAGGGTAGCTTGAGCAGGACGTTCTGGATGTGGTCCCGGGCCTCGGTGGCCGCCGCGGCCAGGTCGGCCCACTCGCCGGCCGCCCGCGACCAGGCCTGCGGACGTACGTCTTCCAGTTCCCCGACCGTGATGTCCTGCCGCTCGACCGCATCGGGGTGCGCGTGGTCCTGCCCCTCCGGCCGGTCAGTTAGCGTTGCCATTACGCATCCCCCTCGCGAGAAGCCAGGATCGCCTGGAAATCCTGCGCCGTCCGCTCTTCTTGAGCCGTGTAATTCGTGTGCGTCTGGCGCATCTTGTCGGCCATTGAGCGGCATTGCTTGGCGAGGCGGGTGATTTCGTCGTCCCAGTCGCCCGTTGTCGATTTGAGCATGTGTCCGCTGGTGAGCATGTTGTGGCTACGCGCTGTGGCGTCGGATTCCGCCAAGCCCTTGTCCGCCTTCTCAAGGATCTGGGCGGCCAGGTCCAACTCGTCGGCCATTTTGCCGAGTTCGGCGTTGCTCACACCGTAACCGTTGTCGTCCGCGCCGCCGGCCTGGGTAGCGGGGGTGCCGCTCGGGCCGGTGGCGCTTCCCGGGCCGGTGCCGGCCGACATGGCCTGGACGCCGTTGTGGTTGAAGCCGGGGTCAGGATTCGTCCCGGGTGCGGGATTCCGGTCGCGGACGTCGGTGGGGCCGCCCGGGGCGGGCATCTGGTGTGCCTGGTCCGCCGGTTGGGAGTTGCCGGAGTCGGGGCCGGTGCGGACGGCCGGGCCAGCGTCGGGTGCCGGCATGTCCAGGCCGTAGCTGGTCCGGGGATCCGGGCCGGTGTTCGGTGCGGATATGGGTGCCACGGAATCGGGCTCTGTACTCACAACTTCCCCCCGTGTCGACGCGGTCCCGCTGTGGGGCAGCACGCTTCGACGACTGTGCGATCACTCGTGGTCGGACCCTAGCCGCCCGGGGTCACGGCGGGCAATGAGGCCACGTCATCCTGATTCCCTGCTGGTCAGCGGTGTTGGCGTGGCGTCTCGACGGGATTCTCGTGCTGGTCGGAGCGGAGATCGGTAGCACGTGATCGTCCGTCAGGGGGCTTTTGCGCTTCCGGGTGCGGGCTCGGCTTTCCGCGTGGCTTCGGCCGCGGGAGGGATCGCCATCGTGGACGTGCTGACGTGGATTTTCGAACGACGGATGCATCTGGCCGAGCTGGCTGAACTGCTGCGCAGGCAATTGCCGGGGATCGAGGGGGCCCGACTGGAGGCCGCGGAGGTCGTCTTCGGGCAGTGGCGGAGGCGTCCGATGGCGGACGACAGCCATCCGGCATCATCGAGCCGGAGCCGGAGCCGGAGCCGGTGGTGGCTGGTCCGGGTGCGGGTATGGGTGCGGGTGTGGGTGCGGGTGGTGCCGGACCATGCCGCTTCCAGCCGGTCCACCACACGCCGTCGTGGACCGGCCCGGGCCTTCGCAGCCCTGGTGCCACACACAGCGGCACCTTCAGCGCCCAGGTGCCGCCTACGGAACGCCGCGCGTCTCGTTGCCACGGCGCACTCTGAGCACCGCAGGTTCCAGGCCGTGGCGGCGGTTCGGCGGGCAAACTCGACGCAGTTGCCCCGCATCTGGCCGTCTCGACGTCGGGACCCTTTTCTGTTCAGGCCAGGCCGAACTTCTCGGCGTGCACCTGTCGCGAGGGGACCCGCAGTTCTCGCAGGCCGGCGAGCACGGCCCTGGTCATGGCTGGCGGGCCACAGACGTACACGTCGCGTCCGGTGATGTCCGGGACCAGCTGATGCAGGCTGCTCGCGCCGAACGGCGGGGCGCCGCCCTCGCCGGTTCTGCCGGTGAGCAGGTGCAACCGTCCGCCCCGTAGCGCGACCAGGTGGCGTACCTCGTTCAGCAGCACTGCGTCGGCCTCGCTGCGCACCCGGTACAGCACGACGGCGTCGCCGGTCGTCTGTTCCTCAAGCATGGCCCGTATGGGCGTGATCCCCACGCCGCCCGCGATCAGCAGGACGCCACGCCGGGTCCGGTGCAACGAGGTGAACGCCCCGTACGGCCCCTCGACGAAGGCACGGCTGCCGACCGGAACGTATCGCAGGCCGGCGCTCGCGCTGCCCACCGCCTTCGCCGTCAGGCGCAGCCCCTGCCCGTCGGGCGCCGCCGACAGTGAGAAGGGATTTGCCAGCCACCAGTGGTGGTGCCCGGGAAACCGCCAGATACAGAACTGACCCGCCCGGGCAGGAAGTTTGTCTAGGTGCCGGCCGGTGACGTACACAGAGACCACGTTGTCCGACTCCGGCACCACGGCCGCGACGCTGAACTGGTGGTAGGCGTTGCGCCACAGCGGCATGACGACACGACCGGTCATCAGCGCGCCGAAGGTGAACAGCCACAGGATCCACCAATAGGCCGTGGCGAACGCGGAGGACGTGAACGTCGTCGTCTCCTGCAACTGGTGGACGAATGCCAGGCCCAGGGCCACGTAGAGCAGCAGGTGCAGGCCGTGCCAGACCTCGTACCGCAGTCGGCGCCGCAGGGGCCGGGTGGAGATCACGGCGATCACGACGATGACGGCCGCGGCGAGCATGCCCAGCAGGGAGGCCGGCACCCCGCTCAGTGCGACGAACGTCTTCCTCATGGACGTGTCGTCGAGCCTCGCGTAGCCGAGCACCACCAGCGTGGCATGGGTGAGGACGGTCCACAGCAGGGTGAAGCCGACCCAGCGGTGCCACACCGTGAGCCGGTCCATCCCGATGCGGCGGTCCAGCCACGGCAGCCGGGCCACGAGCAGCAGTTGGAACAGCAGCAGCAGGGCCGCGTTGAGTCCGAAGAACTTGGCGACTGTGAGTACGTCGTTCTTGCCCGAACCGGCGTCGAGGAACAACACCTCCACGATCACCACGTTGACGAGGACGAAGGTCCACATCGCCCAGCGCGCCGCGTCCACCGGAAGCACGCTGCCTGTCCGCACCGTGTTACTCGCCGTCACCATGGTTGCCCCTCATCCCCCGCGGCCGCAGTACTCACGACCCGTAAGCACAAACCCCACAAGACCGAGGAATTCGGCGGGATACCCACCTCGATCGGGTAAGAATACGGCCCGCAGACCCGGTCCGTTCATGCCGGAACCACCCAATCTGAGGTCTATTTGACGCGTTGGGGGCCTGGCAGTGCCGTAGTGGTACGGCACTGCACGGGAGTTGCGCACTGCAGAGTTGACGGACGAAGCGTCGGGCTGCCGGGAAGCAGCCGGGTACCTCATAGGAGGATGCGATGACTGTGGCCAGGCCAGTACCGCGCTGCGCTCGCCCCGGGCGGAGTCGCTCTCCCCAACTCCTGCCGCTAGGTTGCTCCTTGACCCCTGAATCGGGCTGATCTGGAGGACATCGCGTGACCGAGATTTCCGCTGCCGCGACCGAGGCGCGCAAGCGAATCAAGACCGACCAGCCGCACACGGCCCGAATCTGGAACTACTGGCTGGGCGGCAAGGACAACTACAAGGTCGACCAGGCCGCCGGAGACCAGATCCGCGCGTTGCATCCGGGCATCGGCGACTACGCCCTCGCCGATCGGCAGTTCCTCGGGCGCGCCGTTCAGTACCTCGCCGGAGAGCGCGGGATACGGCAGTTCCTCGACATCGGCACCGGCCTGCCCACGGCCGACAACACCCACGAGGTCGCTCAGCGGATCGCTCCGGACGCCCGCATCGTCTACGTCGACAACGACCCCATCGTGCTGGCCCACGCCGAAGCCCTGCTGACCAGCACGCGAGAGGGCCGCACCGACTATCTCGACGAGGATCTGCGCAACGTCGACACCATCCTGGAGCAGGCGGGGCGAACCCTGGACTTCAGTGAGCCCGTGGCGCTGATGCTGCTCGGTGTCGTCATCTTCATCGAGGACGACGATGAGGCGTCGGGGATCGTGCGTCGTCTGACGGACCGGCTGCCTGCAGGCAGCCACCTCGTCCTCTCACATACGATCACGCGGCCAGACATGCCGGACGTCGACGCCGCGGTGGCGTTCTGGAACGAGCACGGCACACCGAAGCTGACCCAGCGCACGCCATCCGACATCGCCGGGTTCTTCAACGGGCTGGAGCTCCTCGATCCGGGCGTCGTGTCCTGCAACCGCTGGCGACCGGATGGCATCGAGACCGATCTGCCCGCCGAGGTAGCCATGTTCGGTGGCGTGGGGCTCAAGGCCTGATCGTCTTAGATCCGCATTCCGCAGGCCTCGTACGTATGTGCCCGTGGCGGGGCGCCGCTTCCGCGATCTGCTGCCGCTGGGCGGACTGCCGGCGCCCGCATGCGAGGGCTGAAGAATGACCCGGCCTCGATCAATGACTCCTGCACGGGCTCACGAAAATACGGAAGCCAGGCCTGTCCCTGCACTTTCATAGGCACAGGTCGATGACCGCGGCGGCACTTGGCGCTGCCGCCAGGGGCGGCTGTGTGGCGGACCCCTGGCGCGCAGGCCTGTCCGCGGTCTGCGGGCGTGCCCGACCGCGAAGCGACGTCGGCAGCCGTGGTCATCCCTTGGCGGGGGTGATGGGTGCCCCTTCCGTCGGGGCTTCCGCAGCGGACGACGTGATCACTTCGGAGCTCTCGGAGCGCCGGCCGCCCCGGTCCATCAGGCCGCCCGTGAAGGCCAGGCCGAGTCCTGCTACGGCGAGCGCGGCGCCGACGAGGTTCGGTGAGGCCCAGCCCCACCCGCGGAGATGGCCAGTCCGCCGAGCCAGGCGCCGCCCGCGTTGGCCAGGTTGAAGGCGGAGTGGTTGGAGGCCGCGGCCATCGTCGGAGCGTTCTTGGCCTTCGCCATCAGCAGCATCTGGACGGGGGTGGTGATGAAGGCACCCATCGCACCGATGAAGGTGATGGTGACCAGGGCCGCAACGGTGCTGTGGACGGTGAAGTAGAACGTCACCAGCCCGGCCGCGAGAAGGGCGAGCCCCGCACAGAGTCGGGCGCAGGGCGCGGTCTGTGAGAGGGCCCGCGATCAGCGTTCCGACCGTCATGCCTGCGCCGTACAGCGCGAGGACCAGGGTGGTCGAGGTGTCCGAGATGCCCGTCAGGTGTGTCAGCATCGGCACGAGGTAGCTGTAGACGGCGAAGAAGCCGCCGAACCCGACCACCGCCGTGGCCAGTCCGATCGCGACGTGCCGGTTGCCCATGGCCCGCACCTCGTGCCGGATGCCAGCCTTCTGACCGCGTGGCTGGTGAGGGACGAATGCGGCCAGTGCGGCGAGCGCGACAAGCCCGATGACGGCGACGGCGCAGTATGCGGACCGCCAGCCCAGCTGCTGGCCGAGCGCGGTGCCGGCCGGGACGTCGATGATGTTGGCGACCGTCAGGCCGAGGAACATCCTCGACACGGCGCGTGCAGCCCGTTCGGGGGCGACCAGCCGGGAGGCTACGACGGCGCCGACGCCGAACAGCGCCCCGTGCGGCAGCCCGGCCAGGAAACGCGCGGCGAACAGCAGGCCGAAGTTCGGGGCGAGTGCGGAGGCGATGTTGCCGACCACGAACAGTCCCGACAAGAGCAGCAGCCTCTTGTGCGGTACGCGTGCACCGATGCCGGTCAGCACGGGGGCACCGACGACCACGCCGAGCGCGTAGGCCGACACGAGGTTGCCGGCATGGGGACCGACACCCCGACCCCGTCAGCGATCTGGGGCAGCAACCCCATCGTGGCGAACTCGGTCGTGCCGATGCCGAACGCGACGACCGACAGCAAGGGCCGGCAGAGCCAGACCCATGGTGCGGGAGAACCTTTCGAAGACAGCGGTACAGGGACGAGGGAGCAGAGAAGGCCGAGGTCGCGGGACACCCACCTCGGCCGGCCGCGTCGAGCCCCGTTGCCCAGCGCACCCCTACACAGGGCAAGCCGGTCAACAGTGCGGCGACGGCGGGAATCCGCGCATTCCAAGATCAGGCCGCCTCTTGACGTGATCCAGGTCATGCCACCTCGACGGGCGCGGACAGCGCGATTGCGGCCCGCCGCACCCGCCGGCAACCGATCGATCGAGGTTGATGCATCAATCTCATTTGATGTACCTTCGACATATGGGATTCCATCCCCGGAACGTGACAGCCACACCGCCCCAGTTCCTCCGACTGGCAGCGCATCCGCTGCGCTGGCGGCTGCTGACGGCACTCGCCGACGGCGACCATCGGGTCCGTGAACTGGTGGAACGCGTCGGGGAGCCCCAGAACCTGGTGTCGTATCACCTGCGGCTGCTGCGCGACGGCGGCCTGGTTGCGGCCAGACGCAGCAGTTTCGATGGCCGGGACAGCTACTACCACCTCGACCTGGAGCATTGCGCTGAGGCGCTTGCAGCCAGCGGCGCCGCCTTGCACCCGGCGTTGCGCCAGGACCGCGCACTCCCATGCCGTCCGGTCACTGGGGCACGATCCCACCATGTGGCGGTGCTCTTCGTGTGCACCGGCAACAGCGCCCGCTCGCCGATCGCTGAAGCCCTGCTGCGCCACCACACCGGCGGCCGCGTAACGACAGCCAGCGCGGGCACCAGTCCCAAACCGCACCTGCACCCGCATGCGGTCCGGGTGCTGCGCGAGTCGTTCGGCATCGACCTCTCCGGCGGGAGTACCCGCACCCAGCACGTGGACACGCTGGCCGGCCGCCGCTTCGACCACGTGATCACCTTGTGCGACAAGGCTCGCGAGGTCTGCCCGGAGTTCGGCCCGCGGCAAGTCCACTGGAGCATGGCCGACCCGGGCGCAGCGGACGACAGCGGCCAGGCCGGCTACGCGGCCTTCCAGCACGCGGCCGCAGACATAGACACCCGCATCAGGTTCCTGATGCCGGCCCTGAACATCCCCGACACCGTTTCGAGGTCCGAGCCATGACCACTCACGACGAATACGTCAGCGTCCGCTACCTCGTCGATGACGTGCAGGCCGCCACCGACTTCTACACCACCCACCTCGGGTTCACGCTGCACACCAGCGCCGCCCCTGCCTTCGCCGACGTGCTCCGCGGCCGGCTGCGGCTGCTGCTGTCGGGCCCGGCGAGCTCGGGCGCCCGGGCCACCCCCAAGGAGGCAGCCGTCGCGGGCGGCAACCGTATCCACCTCACCTACGACGACCTCGACGCCGAGATCGCTCGGCTGAGCAGTGCCGGTCTCGCTTTCCGCAGTGAGGTCGTCGCCGGCCCCGGAGGACGTCAGATCCTGCTGGCCGACCCGGCAGGCAACCTCATCGAGCTGTTCCAGCCCGCCCGCCAGCCCTGACCAGGCACCTCACTGACCGCTCCGTCACCCACCGGGCGTCGGACTGCTTCCTCACCGCGCCGGGCCGACGGAGCGGTCGGCCATAGTGGCTACGTCCCGTGAGCCGGGATGGGCGCTATGGAACACCGGCAGACCTTGCGCCCCACGGCCGGTGTCCCGAAACCCTCGTCGAGGGGGAAGGACCGGGACTGGGAGCAATGCGACCTGCCCATTCGTGCCGCGCAGCAACTCTCAACACCTGGTCGGAGGTTAAAACTCAAGCTGAGCGGCGTGCCGACCGCTTCCAGCGCGAGCGGGAACTCGGGTCCCCCTGACAGACGCTGCCTGCTTACGGTGTTTGTCGGGTCAGGGGCGCACATCGACGTAGTCACCGGTGGCCTTGGCCGGGCCGGTGGTGGTCGTGCCGGGGAAGTTCCACCGCCAGTAGCCGTCCTTGACCGCCTTGACCGTGGTGCGCAAGGTGCCGGTGTTGCCGGTCCCTACGGTGGCCACCGTGGTGTAGGTGCTGCTGTCCTTCGGGCGGAATTGAAGTTTCACGCTCTGACCCGCGTATCCCGCATACCGATAGGTGTCCCAGTTGGCCCGCACGAGCTCGCCGGTGACGGTGATACGAGCGCCCTTGGTCACCGGCTCCGGTGACGCGTTGACCGTGAGCTGCGCGGCACGCTTGAGGCTGAACGACCCCACGCCGGGGGCGAAGACGGAATCGCCGTCGTTGGCGTCGGCCAGGGCGTCGACCGACCATGCTCCCGCGTTGGCGTTGGTGAGGTCCACCGGATCGTCGCCGCCTGGCGCAAGGTGAGCGTTGACGGTGAACACCGTCGTGCAGGCCGTCGCGCTCTCACAGAATGCGTCGGTGGTGTAGAAGCCGCCGTGCGGCCCTTTCAGATCCACGTCGACGAGGGACAGGCCGGAATCGTCCGATCCGCTGACCGTGACCGGGAACACCACGTCGTGCGTGATACCCACGATGACATCATGTCCGGAGTTGATGGTGGCACCGCTGACCACCGGTCCGCTGGTCGCGGCGTTGGCCGAGGCGCCGCCCCCTGCCAGCAGAACGACGACGGTTCCCAGCACGACACCGCGGCTTGTCGCGCGACCGACGAACTCACTCTGCGGGGCGCGTGCGCCGACGAAGGGCTCGGCGATGTCGCGCCCGCCGCTCGGTCTGTCGCCAGGCGGTGCTGCGAAGCGGCTCATGAACCCTCCCAGGGGTGACAGGCCCTGCTGCCGGCCACCAGACGAGGGGCGGTAGTTGGCAGAGTGCTCCAGAGACGGAAATCCGTCACTCCCTACGACTGCCGAATCGGTCCGATCGTTGCCCCCTGACGTGACGGGCACCTTGTGCCACCTGGCGGGGAGGTACGGTCATCCGTGCCCCGCCCCGACGCGGTCACAGGGCCGGTCGCGTAGCCCGCTTCACTGGCGTGCCGCTGCCGTTACGAGGCGTAGGTAGGGCGGGTTCGTGCCGATGTCGCCGTCGACGGGGCATCGTGATGGCGCGGTTGGAGCCGAACAGGCGGCCGCTGGACCTGGACGTGCCAGTCCCACACGGTCACTCCGTGGCGTCGGTCTCCTCCACCGGCGGCATGAACGCGCGCAGCCACCGCTCCGTCTGGGCGACGTGCGCCTGTGCCGCGCCGGCGGCGGCGACGGGGTCACGGTCGGCGATGGCGGTGGCCAGGACGCGGTGGTCGTCGTCGCTCTTCCGGCGCAGGTCAGGGCCTTCGGGCAGAGTGAAGACCTGGTACTTGCGGGAGCGGGCACGGAAGACCGCCAGGAGGGAAGCGAGGGTGGGGTTGCCGCCGACGCGGGCGATCTCCGCGTGGAAGCGGTGGTCGAGTTCGGAGGCTTTGGTGGGGTCGCTCGTGGCCTCCATGTCCTCGATGAGGGAGAAGAGCGTGCGCACGGCCTCGGGTGTGCAGCGCGCCGCCGCCTGTGCGGCCACGTGAGCCTCCAGGACGCGCCGGATCTCGTAGACCTCCAACAGGCCCGAGAGCGGCAGCAGTTCGAGGGTCAGGGACAGGCTGCCGATCACGTCCTCGGGCCTCAATTGTGAGACGTACGTACCCGAGCCGTGCCGGGGCTCGATGACGCCCAGGGCGGCCAGCATCCGTACGGCCTCGCGCAGCGACCCCCGCGAGACGCCCAGTTCCTCACAGAGCTCGCCCTCGGGCGGAATGCGCTCGCCCGGACCGAGGCGCCCCGTCCCGATCATGTGCCGTAGGCCGTGGAACGCCTTCTCGACTGCGGACATTCGTCCCCTCTTCCTCGCCTGGTGGGCCGGCGATCAGACGCTGTCCCCTCGGAGCACTGTAGCGAGTCTCTGATGTGTCGAATGCATGCCACTCGAAAGTCATCTGATGACTTTCACTGTACGACCCTTGTTTCCGCCGAGAAAGGCGGTGCAGGATACCGAGTCATCAAACGTGTCTGGCGGAGCCTCATCTTCCGTGGTCCCGCCCTGCCCAGATGTGGAGTCCTGTGAGCGAGACCGAGGTGACCACCGCACCGCGCCCTCTGCTGCTGGGGGACGGCCGGCCCGCCGACCGGGCGTGGTCGCTGGATCCTGCCCTCAAGCACCTGAACCACGGCTCCTTCGGGGCGGTTCCGCTGGTGGCTCAGGAACGGCAGGAACTGCTGCGCGTGGAGATGGAACGCTCCCCCGTGGTGTGGTTCCCGGCGCTGCCGCAGCGCCTCGCCGCCACCCGAGTCGAGCTTGCCGACTTCCTGCGCGTCAGCGCCGACGACCTCGCCCTGGTGCCGAACGCCAGCGCCGGCGCGAGTGTCGTCTACTCCGCCCTGACCCTGCGTCCCGGCGGGGAGATCGTCGTCACCGACCACGGCTACGGGGCCGTGACGATGGGTGCCGAGCGGCTGGCACGCCGATGGGGCGGCCAGGTCCGTACCGCCCGGGTGCCACTGGACGCGGACGAGGACCATGCGTACGAAGCCGTGGCCGCCGAACTCGGCGACGCCACCGAACTCGTCGTCGTCGACCAGATCACCTCCGCGACCGCGCGGCGACTACCGGTGGAACGCATCGGGGCGGAGGCCCGCCGGCTCGGCATCCCCGTGCTCGTCGACGGCGCGCACGCGCCCGGACTGCTCGCCGCCCCGCTCGCCGACGCGACGTACGACTTGTGGACCGGCAACCTCCACAAGTGGGGCTGTGCCCCGCGCGGCACCGCGGCGCTGGTCGCCCGCGGCCCGCTGCGCGACCGGCTCCACCCCCTCATCGACTCCTGGGCCGCGGCCGATCCCTATCCGGACCGCTTCGACCAGCAGGGCACCGTCGACGCCACGTCCTACCTGGCCGCGCCGACGTCCCTCGGCTTCATCGAGCGCACCTGGGGCTGGCCCGCCGCCCGCCGCTACATGGACGACCTGGCCGACTACGGCGCTTCTGTCATCGGCACCGCGGTCACCGAACTGACCGGCGCGGACACCGCGGTCGACGTCGGCATGCCCGTCCCCGGCATGCGCCTGGTGCGCCTCCCGGACGGGCTCGCCGCCGACCGCATCGAGGCCGACGCGCTGCGCGACCGGGTGGCTCTCGAACTGGGCGTGGAGGCGGCCTTCACCAGCTTCGACGGCATCGGCTACATGCGCCTGTCCGCCCACGTCTACAACACCGCCGCCGACTACGAGTACTTCGCCGAGGAATGCGTCCCCGTCCTCGGGCAGTGGGCACGAGAAAACTGAAGGAAGAGGTCAGCACAATGAGAAGAAGGACGGCAGCTCTCGCGCTCGGCACCGCCGCCGCGATGGTTGTGACCGGCTGTTCCACCATGAGCCCCGGCGCGAGCGGAACAGTCACCCTCAACATGGTCGAGAGCCTGACGAACCCGACCCGCACCGACCTGCTCAAGGACCTCATAGCCGACTTCGAGCAGCAGAACCCCAAGATCAAGGTCAACCTGGTCTCCCCGCCCACCGAGCAGGCCGACCAGAAGCTCCAGCAGATGCTCCAGTCCGGCAGCGGGGTGGACGTCCTGGAGGTCCGCGACATCACCGTCGGGCCGTGGTCGAACAATGGCTGGCTCTACGACATGAAGAAGGACCTCGCCGGCTGGAAGGGCTGGCAGGCCATGACGGAGAACGCCGTCAACGCCTCGAAGGACGCCAAGGGCAGAACGTACTTCGTCCCGTACGGCTTCTACGGGCTGAGCCTCTTCTACCGCACCGACCTGATCAAGGAGGCGGGCTTCGGTAAACCGCCGGCCACGTGGCAGGAGCTGCTGGAGCAGGCCTCCGCCATCCACGACCCGGCTCAGCGCCGTTACGGCTACGCCTTCCGCGGCGGCGCCAACTCCAACAGCAACGCCACTGCCGCCATCGAGGCCTACCTCGCCGGCCAGGTGGACCCGGCGAACGGCTTCAAGCTCAAGAACGGCCGTACGATCTTCTCCGCCCCCGAGGCGGAAGACGCCATGGAGAACTACCTCAAGCTGTTCAAGCAGGCCTCCCCCAAGTCGTCCGTCGCCTGGGGCTACCCGGAGATGGTCGAGGCCTTCTCCAACGGCTCCACGGCATTCCTGCTCCAGGACCCCGAAGTGATCGCCACGGTCTCCGAGTCCAAGTCCATCTCGAAGGATCAGTGGGGCACCGCGCCGCTCGTGGCCGGACCCGGCGGCAAGACCGTGCAGCCGCTGGCAACCGCCGGGTGGGGTGTCGCCCAAGGCAGCAAGCACAAGGCCGAGGCCGTCAAGCTGGTCGAGTTCCTCTCCCAGGGCGAGGCGTCGACGACGTTCACCAAGAAGAACAGCCTGGTGCCCATCCTCAAGTCGGCGACCAGCGACCCCTTCTACAAGACCGGCCCCTGGTCGAGCTACGTCACGATGACCGAGCAGCCGGACAAGTACCTGGTCGTCACCCAGCCGCGCGGTGTCACCTGGTGGGCCGAGTGGCAGCAGAAGGCGGACGCCGACGTGCAGAAGCTGATCCTCGGCAAGACCACGCCCAAGAAGCTGGTCGCGGGCTGGGACGCGTTCTGGACCGAGAAGTGGCAGCAGGAGCAGTAGACATGTCCGTGACGTCCACAACGGCGACGAAGACGACGGCGCAGGGCAGTGGGGAGGGCTCGCACAAGCGAGGCCTCCCCCGCGGGGGCCGGCGACGGGAGTTCACCACCCGGCGCGGTCTGCGCATCGCCGCTTTCATGGCTCCGGCCGCGGTCTTCGTGGCGGTCTTCACGTACTACCCCATGATCGCGGGCGCCCAGATGGCCTTCCGGAACTGGAAGTTGACCGATCTGACCGACACCTCCTGGGTCGGGATCAAGAACTTCCGCGACGTCTTCGCCGACCCCGCCTGGGGCACCGTACTGGGCAACACCGCGCTCTGGGTGCTCGGCTCGATCGTCCCTCAGCTGGTGATCGGTTTCGCCCTCGCGCTGTGGCTGCGCCGCCGCTTCCGCTTCCGCGGCCTGTACCAGGCGCTGATCTTCTTCCCCTGGGCGATCTCCGGATTTCTGATCGGCGTCCTCTTCCGTTGGCTGTTCAACAGCGAGTTCGGTGTCGTCAACGACCTGCTCCAGAAGGCAGGCCTGATCGACGAGCCGATCGCCTGGCTGGCGGACCCGAAGGCGGCCATGGCGGCGGTCCTCATCGCCAACATCTGGTACGGCGTCACCTTCTTCGCGATCATGATCCTGGCCGCGCTCCAGTCGATCCCCGACGAGCTCTACGAGGCGGCGGCGCTGGACGGCGCGGGCAAGGCACGCACGCTCTTCCAGATCACGATCCCGTACATCCGCACCACGCTGGCGCTGACCGTGCTGCTTCGGGTGATCTGGATCTTCAACTTCCCCGACCTGATCTTCGGCATGACCGGCGGCGGGCCGAACAACGAGACGCACATCGTGACCACCTGGATGATCAAGATCACTCAGCAGGGCGACTACGGCAGAGCCTCCGCGCTCGGCCTCCTCGTGGTGGCCGCGCTGCTGGTGTTCGCGGTGTTCTTCCTGACGGCCACGCGCGAGAAGAAGGGAGTGAGGCCGTGATCGGCAAGGAGTCCACGGCCGGCCGTGCCGTCAAGTTCACCTTCCTCGGCATGTGGCTGCTCTTCACCGTCTTCCCCCTCTACTGGATCACCGTCACCTCGCTCAAGGCGCCCGGCGACATCTTCCAGTTCCCGCTCGCCTACTGGCCCGAGCGGTTCTCCCTGGAGAACTACAGCGGCCTGTTCAGTACGGCCGACTTCGGGACCTACCTCGCCAACAGCCTCATCGTCTCCACCGTGGCCGGCGCGACGGCCACGGCGATCTCGATGCTCTCGGCGTACGTGCTGGCCCGCTTCGAGTTCCGCACCAAGTCCGCTCTGCTGATGGCCGCGCTGGTCACTCAGATGATCCCGTCGTTCATCGCGCTGGGACCGCTGTACCTGCTGATGACCGACCTGCAACTGGTCGACAACCGACTCGGCCTGATCCTCGTCTACATCGCGGTGTGCATCCCGTTCTGCACGGTGATGCTGCGCGGCTTCTTCGAGAACATCCCGGACGCGCTTGAGGAGGCAGCCATGATCGACGGCCTGTCGCGGTTCGCAGCGCTGTTCCGGGTCCTGCTGCCGGTGATGCGCCCGGGCATCATCGCCGCGTTCATCTTCAACTTCGTCAACTGCTGGAACGAGCTCTTCCTGTCGGTGACGCTCATGAACAGCGACAGCAACAAGACCGTCCCCACGGCCCTGAACGGCTTCATCTCCAGCTTCAACATCGACTGGGGCTCGATGTCCGCGGCTGCTGTGCTCACCATCCTGCCCACCATGCTCCTGTTCGCCTTTGCCAGCCGCCACATCGTTCAAGGCCTCACTTCGGGGGCGGTGAAGGGCTGAAGGACGAGCGCCTTTACCAACAGCTCCGGATCACCGTCGCCGCCCATGCTGCAGCGGACGATGCTCCCCTCCAGGCGCCCAGCCAGAACACTCAGGCTCCGCCACTCACGGGCTCCAGTTGAGCCAGGTCCTCGTCAGTGGGGACCAAGTGGCCGGCGGCCGGGTTCTCGGTGAGCTGGTCGGGGCGCTTCGCGCCGACGATCACGCTGGTAACCCCCGGTCGGGCGAGTGCCCGTACGAGGGCGACGCGGAGTCCTCCTACGGGAGCGCCTGCCATGCGGGAGGATCCTGCGACGTTCCTGCGCCCGCCCGGTGAGGCCGCACGGGGAGATGAAACGAGGGAGTGTCGGTGGTTGCGACGACGCCGATCTCAGCCTGGTCAGCGTGGACTCCACCATCGCCGGGGCTTCGACAAGTGACCAACCACCATCATTCCAAGGATCAGTTACGGAACAGCTATTAGGTCACCCACAGAACGCCCCTTAGCCCCTCAAGTACCTCCTGTTCGCGAAACGGTCCGGAATATGTGCCACCTCTGGACACCGCAACATCCAGCAATAGATTGACAATTCATCGGCAGGCCACGTCGTACCCACCGAGTCGATCGCGCGAAAGGCACAGCTATGACAGCAAACTTCAGCGCACAGGGTGAGTGGAGTCTCCACCAAAGCAACGGAATCGGTGTCGGTCTGACCCTTTTCCAGGACAGTAATGGCCTCCTCAAGGGCAGCGCGAACACCGGCAGCATGAAAGGCTCCCTGGAGTCCGGCGGGAAAGTGGACGGTGACTCGATATTTTTCATCGTCAAGTGGGACAGCGGCTCGCGCGGGCGCTATGCCGGGACCCGTAGTCGGTTCGACCGTCGTCTGACCGGCACGACCTCGGATCTGGTGCACCCCGAGAACGTGGCCACCTGGTCGACCGTGAAACAGTTCTGATTGCCGGGCTTCGGTGAAACCCGCCTCACCCACGCACAGTCGGTTGGGCCTCGTCGAGCCTGTTCTTCACGCAATCGCAGCTGCAACCGTTGGTTGGGCTCGGTCATCAAGCCTGTCGCAGGGCGCGCAGCAGTAGCGGCAGGGAGCGGTGCAGTTCACGCTCCCAGTAAGGCCAGTCGTGGGTGCCGGGCCCGTAGAAGTCAGTGGTGAGCCGCACTCCGGCGGCCTTCAGTCGGCCGGCGACAGCGTGGTTCATTTCGTTGAGCACTGCTTCGAGGTCGTCATGGGCCCCGGGCGGGTCGAACGGGCCGGCGGTGCCGTTGCCGCTCGACAGGAAGACGGAGGTCGAGCGCAGCCGGTTCGCGAGGTAGTACGGGTCGTGCGCCTCCCAGATGGTGCGCTGGGCCACCGGGTCGCCCCACAGGGCGAGCGGGTCCTCGCCGAACTCCCTCAACAAGTCCATCAGGCCGTACGGGAAGTCGCCGTAGAGGGGATGCACCACGCCGCTGTAGCTCGCCGCTGCCCGGAACATGCCGGGGTGGTGTGCGGCGTAGAGCAGGGAGCCGAGGCCACCCATGGACAGCCCGGCGATCACCCGGCGGTGACCGGCGCCATAGTCGCGCTCCAGCAACGGGCGCAGCTCACGCAGGTGGAAGGTCTCCCACGCCGGCGGGCCGCCGTTGCCGTGGTTCCACCAGTCGCTGTACCAGCCGGCCGGTCCGCCCTCGGGCATGACGACCAGCGTGCTGCGCAGCTGCGGCAGCGTCGCGACATCGGTTTCGCGGGTCCAACTGTCATGTGTGTCGCAGCAGCCGTGAAGCAGGAACAGCAACGGCCACCGCTGGCCACTCCGCCGCTCGTCCCAGCCGTCCGGGGTCAGCAGCCGTACCTTGGCGGTACGCCCCAGAGCGGGCGACGAAACGGTCAGGTCGAGGAGACGAGGTCCGACCTTCTCCTCTGCCACGACCCGGGCGACACCGCCCTCGCCCCCGCTGCCGACGGCCGCAGTCGCGGTCGCGGTCGCCGGCAGGACCGCCATGAACAGGGCGACCAGGGCTGTCCAGATCATCAGACGGGAATGGCCAGGGTGCACGGTGGGCCTCCATTGCCGGCGAACCGATGGCTACGGATCAGTACCACCTGGGAGCGTACGGATCGTCGGGGTGGGGGGGACCACGCCACACAGCAGAAGTACGGCGGAAGGCTGAGTTCCAGCGGCAGTGAGAGTACGAGCGGCGTGGGTTGTGTCGTCGTAGGGGCTGCCGTGGACTGCATCGGCCTTCCGATGTCACCGGGTTGCTTGCGGCGTAGTGGTTCCGCTCCCGCGCCTAGTCGCGAAATGCCCGACGTCGACGCGGTGACGCCCCTGCTCACGCGCGCATTGTGCTTGTTACGGTCGCTGGGTGAAGAGCTGGGACAAGGACGGCGTACGCACTCGTTTGCGGGAGATGGCGGCCCAGGACCGGAGGTTGGAGCGTTTCGGAGCGAGTACACACCGGTACGAGTCGGCGCCTGCGCTGCCCGAGGCGGAGATCAGGGCTTTCGAGGAATCCCACGGAATCAATCTGCCGCCGGAGTACCGGTCTTTTGTCGCGCAGGTGGGAAACGGTCCCGCTGGTCCCGGTCACGGATTGATGCCGCTCACACTCCCCCGCCCGGACGACGGCGAGGAGTGGGCCGTGGACGACGAGTGGAACGAAGACCGGTTGCCGGGCCGACTTGCCGCGCCGTTCCCCCTCAATGAACCCCTGCCCGGCCGCGTAGCGGCGTCGGCCGATGAGCTGACATTCGGCACGCTCATGCTGGCCGAAGAGGGCTGCGGTAGCTACATCCGGCTGATCCTGAACGGTCCGCGAGCGGGCGAAGTCTGGCGGATCGACCCGGACTGGGGAGGCTTCGTCCCGGCGGCCCCCGGATTTCACACCTGGTACAGCCAGTGGCTGCAGTGCCCGTGAAGCCGCACGCTGTCCGAACCAACCAGCTGCCCCTGGTTGAAGCCACTCATGAACGGGCGACCCGGACCCGGCACACTCGGAAGGCCGCTCTGCCCCACCCGCGGTTCGCCTGCCTGTTGTAGTTGGTGCCCTCCAGCAGGACCGCTTGCCCGAGAGTCGGTGGCGCACGGCGCGTCGGACCGGCTCACGTCCACGGTCGGCACCGGACGCCCGTCGGCGATCTCGGTCTGCGGCGAACTCGACGGCGTCATGGCCATCCCCGTCGCAGACACCTGCATCACCGGACTCGAATACGCCCGCAACCCGGGGAGTAGCCCCACGTGGAAACCGAGCCCCCGCAAACCCTGCGATGAACACGCCCGCCCACCGCCGCCCGGCTGGTTACGACGTGGACCTGAACTCCCGCTCGGGTCCGAAGCGGTCGGCGGTTCGCTCAGTGCGTCGGGAGCGGGCGAGAGCGAGCCGGCCGAGGGCGACGGCGATCAGGCCCAATGGGATGGCGACGATGGCTCCCACCATCCCGTTGCCGGTGCCGGGGCCACCACTGGAGGTGGCCAGATGCAGCGCCGCGAGGGCCACGCCGGCCAGGCCCACCGCCATGGCCGACAGGGCGCCTGTGCGCGCGTTGCCGGTGCTGATGCGCCCGGCGACGCGGGCCAGGGCCAGCCGGCCGAGGGCCACTCCGATGAGGCCTACTCCGAGGGCCAGGTTGGCCCCGGTCCGCCCGTCGCCGACGATTCCGCCCTCGGCGGCCACTGTCAGCACATCTGTTGCGCTCATGCCACTCTCCTCCAATTCGTGCGCCGCGATTCCCTGCGGTTTCCGCTGTGCTCCGAGAGTGCCTGCCGACCGCACTGCTGGTCGTTCGCCGGGCGCAGTCTCTTCGGACTGCCGTCGGCACAGCAGTCGACTGCCTCGCATGCGGCAGGCGGCGAGCAAGTACCGCGGGTGCGGTAGCCGACCGCTCGTCCGTGGGCGGGACTCCCCCGCGGCACTGTCCGGCTAGGGTGCGCGCATGGACACAGGGCGTTTTCATGTCCCGCCCGCTGCCATGGACTGGGCGGTTGCCGTCAGCGTGGCGGCACTGCTGCTGGGAACCGGATTGTCCGGGCAGCCCCCGGCCGGGGGGCGCGAGTGGTTCGGTGCCGTGCTGCTGGCGGCGGGCGGTCTGGCGCTGGTCGCCCGTCGCAGGGCTCCGATGGCCGTGCTGGCTGTCACCGGTCTGTGCGCGGTGGGGTACGAGGCGGCGGGTTTTGAGGTGCTCGCGGTCTCGTATCTGGTTGCCGTGTACGGCGCCGTGCGGACCGGGCGCCACGCCCTGACGGTGACGGCATCCGTGTCCCTCCTCGTCGTCCTCCCTCTCACGGCTCTGGTCTTCCGCGACGGGCCGGCGCGCGAGGCGTTCGCACAGGCCCGGAACGTGCTGGAGATCGCCTGGCTGATCGCCGCCTTCGCCGCCGGGGAGGCGCTGCGGCAGGCCGAGCGGCGGGCGGACGAAGCCGAGCGCACCCGGGAGGAGACCGCTCGGCGCCGCGCCGACGAGGAACGGCTGCGCATCGCGCGGGAGCTGCACGATTCCCTCACCCACCAGATTTCGATCATCAAGGTGCAGTCCGAGGTCGCCGTCCACGTCGCCCGCCGGCGCGGCGAGCAGGTACCCGAGACGCTGCTCGCGATCCAGACGGCCGGGCGGGAGGCGACCCGGGAGCTGCGCGCGACACTGGAGGCCCTGCGCGACGACGACACGAACCCGCCGCAGAGCCTTGAGCACGTGCCGGAACTGGTGGAGCGTGCCCGTTCGATGGGCCTGGACGCGACGCTGACGATCGAAGGGCAACGGCACGATGTGCCGGCCGCCGTGGGCCGGACCGCCTATCGCGTCGTCCAGGAGGCGCTGACCAACACCGCCCGGCACGCCTCTGCCACCACCGCGGCGGTTCGGATCGAATACCGTCCCGACGGGCTGTCCGTCCAAGTGGACGACGACGGCAAGGCCACCCCCGACGACGCTCCGGCCCCCGGCCTCGGGCTGCTCGGCATGCGCGAACGCGTCACCGCCCTCGGCGGCCGACTGCGCGCCGAACCATGCGCCGAGCATGGCTTCACCGTCCAGGCCGAACTCCCCGTGGAACGAGCATCATGATCCATGTCCTGCTGGTCGACGACCAGCCACTCATCCGCAGCGGCTTCCGCGCGCTGCTCGACCTCGAAGACGACATCCAGGTGGTTGCCGAAGCCACCGATGGAGAGGCGGGTTTGGCGCTCGCCCAGGAGCACCTGCCCGACGTCGCTCTCATCGACATCCGGATGCCGGTCATGGACGGCATCGAGGCGACCCGGCGCATCGCCGCGGACCCGGCCCTGGCCGGGGTGCACGTCGTCATCCTGACCAACTACGGCATGGACGAGTACGTCTTCGAAGCACTGCGCGCCGGCGCCGCAGGGTTCCTGGTCAAGGACATCGTGCCGGAGGACCTCCTGCACGCCGTGCGGGTAGCCGCCCGCGGCGACGCCCTGCTCGCCCCGTCCATCACCCGCAAGCTGATCCACCGGTACGTCAGCCAGCCGCCTCCCACCGTCGGTGCCGCGCTGGAGGAGCTGACCGGACGCGAACGCGAAGCAGTCGCCCTGGCCGCACGGGGCCTGTCCAACCAACAGATCGCCGACCACATGGTGATCAGCCCGATGACCGCGAAGACCCACATCAACCGGGCCATGACCAAACTCCATGCCCGCGACCGGGCCCAACTCGTGGTCCTCGCCTACGAATCCGGTCTGGTGGACCCGGGCAACCGCTGACAGCCGAAGAGCGGTTGCGGACACCGGCAGCCGGATTGCCGGTGCGTCCGACGAGGGGTGCGGCCCGGCCCGCGCCGAAGAGCACGCAACCGGCGCGGTCGCACTGCTCGGGGTGACCGCACCGATCAGGGGCGAGCTCGCGAATGCAGCCCCGACCACGAGCGCGTCGCCCGAGTGCCAGAGCCCGTGATTCACAAACGCACGGCACGCGTTCCATCGGAGATTACGCGCGCGGAAAATCGCTGCCAGTCGGCTAAATATGGAGATTGAGTACCCAATTGTCGGCCCTTAAGATCCGGTGGGGCAGCACCGTGCCGTAGCAGTGACGCACTGAGCCGTGACAGGAGCAACCGCCCATGACCACCGACGTGTTCAGTGCCGAATTGAGTTCCCAGGAGGCTGCCGCGCTGGCCGCGATCGACGAGGCCGCCATTGCCCGGTCCCTGCTGGAGTTGATCTCGATCCCGAGTGTCAGTGGGAGTCCGGCCGAGTCGGAGATCCAGCACCATCTGGCCGGGCGTCTGGACCGGCTCGGGCTGAACGTCGACCTGTGGTCCATGGACCTTCCCACGCTGCTGGCGCACCCGGACTTCCCCGGTTCGGAGGCGCCTCGCGACGAGGCGTGGGGGCTTGTGGGAACGACGGAGGACGGCGGTGAGGGACCGACTCTGATCCTCCAGGGGCATGTCGATGTCGTACCGCCCGGTGATCCGGAGCGGTGGAACGGAGACCCGTTCGTGCCAAGGGTCGTCGGGGACACGGTGCACGGCCGGGGTGCCTGTGACATGAAGGCCGGACTGGTGGCACATCTCGCTGCGCTGGAGGCGATCCGGGCCAGCGGGGTCAGGCTGCGCGGCCGGGTGGCGGTGCACTTCGTGGTCGGCGAGGAAGACGGCGGGCTCGGCGCGTTCGGCACGCTTCGGCGCGGCCACAGCGGCGACGCCTGTGTCATCACAGAGCCGACCAGCAGCACCCTGATCACGGCCAATGCCGGCGCGCTGACCTTTCGGATCACGGTTCCGGGCCTGGCCGCTCATGCCAGCTCCCGCGACGCGGGCGTGAGTGCCATCGACGCGTATGTGCCCATCCACCGGGCCCTCGCCGGACTGGAGGCCGAGCGGAACGCCGACCCCGACCCGCTGATGGCCGAGTACGCGATCCCGTACGCCTTGTCCGTCGGCACGGTTCACTCAGGCGACTGGTCCAGCAGCGTGCCCGACCTGCTGGTCGCCGAGGGACGGTTCGGCGTCCGCATCGATGAGAACCCGGCGACGGCCCGAGCCGCCCTGGAACAGTGCGTGGCCAAGGCCTGTGCGGCCGACCCCTGGCTGCGCGACAACCCGGCGACAGTGACTTGGCCGGGCGGCCAGTTCGCCAGTGGTCGTCTGCCCGCCGGACATCCGCTGCGCCAGGTGGTGCGGGAGGCTCACGCCGCGGCGAACCGGGGCGCTGTCGCCGCCGAACGCGGTGCTCCGTACGGCAGCGATCTGCGGCTCTACGCGGCCGCGGGCATCCCGACCCTGCAGTTCGGTCCCGGTGACATCGGTGTCGCCCACAGCTCGCAGGAACAGGTTTCGGTTTCGGAGATCGTCGAGGTGACCCGCGCCCTGGTGCTCACGGTGCTCCGCACCGTCAGCACCAGGTGAGGGGTGGGGACGGCGGGTGTCGATTCACCGCATGTAGGCCAGAACGTACACACCTGCCCCGCCGGTGGTGCACATCAGCTCGCCCTCCGGGTGCCAGCACAGCCCGGTGAGATCGCTCGCGAGGCGCAGCGCGCAGTGGCAGCGGCCGGTGGCCACGTCCCAGAGCCGTATGGTCTGATCGCGACCCGTTGTCGCGATCAGAGCCCCGTCCGGGGAGAAGGAGCAGTTCTCCACCCAGTTGGAGTGTCCGGTGAGCACCTTCCGCGCCGTCCCGTCGGCCACTCTCCACAATCGCACGGTACGGTCGTCGGCGGTCGTCGCGAGGAGCGTGCCGTCGGGCGAGAACGCGCAGCTGGTCACTGCGTCGGTGTGGCCCGCCAGAACCAGATGTGGGCTGCCGTCGTCGGCACGCCACAGCCGTGCGGTCCGGTCGCCGCTGGTCGTGGCGAGGAATGTGCCGTCTGGCGAGAAGGCGCAGCTGGTCACGCCCTCGGTGTGGCCGGTCAGGACGGCCCGGGTACGGGCCTCCCCGATGTGCCACAGGCGTGCGGTCTTGTCCTGGCTCGCAGTGGCGAGCAGGGTGCCGTCCGGGGAGAAGGAGCAGCCGGTCACCCAGTTGCCGTGGCCGGTGAGGACGACGTGTTCGGCGCCATCCGCGGTGTGCCACAGGCGAGTTGTACGGTCGTTGCTCGTGGTCGCCAGCAGTCGGCTGTCCGGGGAGAACGCGCAGCTGTACACCCGGTCCGTATGACCGGTCAGTACGGCCCGGTCGGCACCGTCGGGCAGCTGTCGTAGGTGGGCCGTGTGGTCGTCGCTGGTGGTGGCCAGCAGCATGCCGTCGGGCGAGAACGCGCAGCGGTACACCCGGGTGTGGCCGGCCAGGACGGCGACCTCGTTGCCGTCGGTCACCCGCCACAGCCGCGTGGTCTGATCGTTGCTGGTGGTGGCCAGCAGCGCGCCGTCGGGTGAGAACGCGCAACCCCGTATCCAGCCCGTGTGCCCGGTGAGCTGCGCCTTCACCGTGCCGTCGCACACCCGCCAGAGGCGGATGCCGTCGGCGGCGCTCGCGGTGGCGAGCAGGGTGCCGTCCGGGGAGAAGGCACATTTGTACACGGAGCTGGAATGGCCGGTGAGCACGGCGTGCTGGGTGCCGTCGGAGATCCGCCACAGCCGTGCCGTGTCGTCGTGGCCCGAGGTGGCGAGCAACGTACCGTCCGGAGAGAAGGCGCAGCTGTCCGCCATGCGTGTGTGTCCGGTGAGCACGGCGTGCTCGGTGCCGTCGGAGATCCTCCACAGCCGGGTTGTGTGGTCATTGCTGGTAGTCGCAAGCAGGACGCCGTCCGGGGAGAAGGCACACCCGGTGATACCCCTGCTGTGTCCGGTCAGTACGGCCGTGACGGTGCCGTCGGTTACCTGCCACAGCCGTGCGGTTCCGTCCTCGCTGGTGGTGGCGAGGAGCACGCCGTCGGGCGAAAAGGCGCAGCTGGTCACCCAGTCCCTGTGACCGATCAGCACGGCATGCTCGGTGCCGTCGGAGACCCGCCACAGTCGGGTTGTGTGGTCATTGCTCGTGGTGGCCAGCAGAGTGCCGTCGGGAGAGAACGCGCAGTCCCATACGCCACCGGTGTGCCCGGACAGCACGGCATGCTCGGTTCTGTCCGACACCCGCCACAGCCGGGTTGTGTGGTCATTGCTCGTGGTCGCGAGCAGAGTGCCGTCGGGAGAGAACGCACAGCTCGTCACAGCACCTTTGTGACCGGTACGCCGCGGCTGGTCCGCCTCGGGGTGGTCCGGCAGGGGCCAGTTCGGCTCCAGCCGGGGCCGTGGCAGGGTCTGTCGGTAGCGGTGGAGTTCGGTCTCCAGCGCCGGGACGTCGTGCAGGCGGCTGGCCAGTGTCGCCCCCAGGGCCTCGGGCGGATCGATGGGGCCGAGTAAGTGAGCAGCGTTCTGGAGAACCTGTCGAAGGGCCAGGGCGTCGGGCGTGTCCGACAGCTCCAGATCTGCCACGACACCCACCACGGAACCGAGCCGGCGCGTCTTCGCCTCGACCCAGCGCAGATCGCACACGAGCGTGGCCAGTTCCTCGCGTTGATCGCCGGCGGCCAGGTGATAAGGGAGATAGCGCCAGAGGTAGTTGGCGTCGGCCGGGATGGTCCACCACGGTCTCGGATCATTGTCGTGGTGAGCCAGAAGCGTGGTCGCGGCGGAGATCAGACGCCGGTGCGCCTCGCTGCGTGCGTCACGTCCCTGCCGGGTGCGCAGATAGGCACGGATGACGTCGTGCAGCACCAGCCGGGGCCCGGGGGCATCGAGCCGATAGTCAGCCACGAGTCCCAGGCCGACGAGTTCCTCGCACAGAGCATCCACCCGTACCCGGGGCCACAGCAGCCCGAGCACATCCTGCGGAATGTCGACGTCCTCAGGGAAGACGGCCAGGTCCAGACAGCAGTTCCGGTCGGCCGGCTGAAGCAGCGTCAGGCTCGCTTCCACGGTGGCCGCCACGGCGCGGCTGCGGTCGGCGGGGCGTGCGGGGTCGAAGGCGCCGGGACCGTCGGCGAGCAAGGTCCGCATGACGTGCTCGGCGGCCTCGCGCGTCGACTGGCCCCGCTCAATACGTCGCCGTAAGGCGCCGTTGACGAGATTGAGCAGGACGGGCCAGCGGCCGGCCACCTTGGCCAGCCCCTCGGCGGTCTCGGCGGGGAGCCCGGCCACGCCCTCGGTGAGAAGCAGCCGAGCCTGTTCGGTGGACATGGCGTCCACCACGAGATGCCGGCCTCCGGCGGGCAGCAGGTCGGGGATCCGGGTGGTGATGAGTCGGGTGCACTCCCGCCCCCCGAATCCGAACGGCCGTAGCTGCGACACCTCCCACACGTCGTCGACGACCAGCAGCACCGGCTCCGCCCGCTCGTCGAGCAGTCGCCCCAACTCGGCCCCCGCCGCGTCCGGATCGGACAGCGTGGGCCGTCGCCCGCTCAGCACCCAGGCCAGGTCATTGATCCGCTCGGCCAGATCCGCGCCGCGGATCTCCTGGCCGAGGGTCGCCCACAGCAGACCGCCCGGATAGCGCCCGGGCAACTGGGGCTGGCGGCATGCCCAGGCCGCCAGCGTCGTCTTGCCGAACCCTCCAGCGCCGCGCAGCCCGGTGGTCATCCCCACCTCGGTGGCCTCGGGCGCGAGCAGCGCGGACATCAGCCGACCGGCCAGTTCCGGCCGCTCCACGATCCAGTCCAGCGGCGGTGCCATCCAGGGTCGTCGGTACCTCTCGGACGCTCCAGCCCCGCCGTTCGCCCCGCCCCGCCCGCTCAGGTCGGCTTCGCGGTCCACCCGCCACACCTCGAAGCTCACCCACACCGCGACCAGTACGGACAGGGAGACTCCCACCGTCCACGTCCACTGCGACGTCGCCAGATTGGCCAGCGCGCCTGCCCCGAATGCGAGCAGTGTCGACGCCCCCGTCGCGGTCCCCTGCCTGGAGAGCCTCCGCCGCACCCCACACCACCTTCGCCACGACATCGAGGAACTCCCCTTCCCTCGATGCAACCGCCCGTACCCGGCAAGGTACCTAGAGCGACCCCGCAGTGCCGCCAAGGCTGGGCAACCGATGCGGACGCGACCAGTCCACGGACCTGCGCTCTCCGGGACCCCACTGAAGACCGCTGATGTATTCCACCGAGGCCGGCCCTTCAACCGCCGCCAGTCGGCCAACCTCGACTGCCTTCAACGGGGTGCCCGGCACAGCCATGAACTCCCCAACGGGCTTGGGGCAATGAAGACTTGAGGACAGGCAGGCATGTCGCCGTCCTACCGAACGGCACCGGCACAACGCCGACGCCCGCCACCCCGACGTACTGGTCCCCCAGCGCAAGGAACGCGTCCGCATCCGCGGTGCGAATGGCATCCGCTGGGGCGGGCGCCCTTGAAGACCGAAGCCCGGACACCCTGAACATCCAACTCCGTTACTACAGCTGCAGGTTGCCGCGAATGGAATGCGGGTGCCGGATCCGCGGCGCGTGTGACCGTCCGTCCTACGACGACATGTGAGGCGCCTGCAGCAGTGGCAGCCCGCTGTGTGCCGGGACGAGCACCTCACCTTCGCCGAGGACGCCGGCCATGTGCTGCGCCGCCCCACCCTCGCGCCGTCGTGAGCGCATTGCACGGCGCGGAACCGCTGTGCCGACGGATGGCGCAGCGGGGACTGACGTCATGTGATCGTCCAGTGCTGCCGGGCGGAGTCGGTGTTCGTCTCCTGGGTCACCGGGGAGTGGTCGGAGGTCGAGGCGGTGGTGAGCAGCAGTCCGCTCTTCGCCGAGGCGACGGTGTACGCGCCGTTCGCCAGCCTGGTGACGAGCCAGCGTTGGTTGACGCCTCCGTGACAGGTCCACTGAATCACCTTGGCCCCGGCGGAGGAGGAGGCGCCTGAGACGTCCGCACACAGGCCGGATTCGCTGTTGACGAGCTCGTACGTGCCGTCCGGCTGCTGGGTGAAGCGCCATTTCTGGTTCGCCCCGCCGGTGCTGGTGTACGTGATGAGCGCGGTGCCCGGCTCCTGACTGTGGTTCGGGTTGTCCAGTGCCTTGCCGCCGGTGGTGAGGGTGCGTGTTCCGTTCAGGCTTCCGGTTGTCGACCCGACGGCGGTCATCCTCAGCCTCTGTTCCGCGGCGGTGCGTGATCCGCCGACGGGGCTGCCCGTGATGTTGGTCCAGAAGCGGGCGGGCGTGGTCTCGGCGAGGCGTGCGGAGTCTGCGGACATGCCGATCACCAGGCCGCTGTAGCGGTTGACCAGCCGGTATGTGCCGTCCTGTGCTCCGCCGGTGGAGGTGCCGGGGACGATGAACCACTGCTGGCCGACGGTGGGTCCGCTGGTTCCGGGCGCGGTGACGGTCGGCTCGGTGCCCCAGGCGCGGGTCGCGGTGTGGGTGCCGGCGACTCCCAGGAGCCGGCCGGTGGCCGCGTTGGCGATTCGGTACGAGCCGTCGCCGTTGGCGGCGAAGGACCACGCTTCGCGGTCGGAGCCGGTGGCGGCGGCCAGCGAGGTGGTGGCGGAGCCGTCAGCGACCTGGGCGAGTACGCGGCCGTTCCCGCTGTCGATCCGGTAGGTCTTGGTCGGGTCGAAGGGGGGCTTGGCGGGCGCGCTTGAGTCGACGGTGACGTTGGCGTACTCGCCGCTGGAGCCGGCGCATTCGATCGAGCAGTAGGAGCGGAACGTCTTCCCGACGATCGTGGAGTTGGTCTTGTTCGCGCCGTCGAGGAACCAGCGGTACCAGGAGCTGGAGGTGTAGCTGCCGGAATCGCCCGCCAGGCGCCACTTCTGGGTCGCCAGGTTGTCGGTGACGTAGAACTGTTGCGGGCCCGGCTTCTTCACGACCTCGGGTGTGCCGATGTACAGGCCGAGGTGGGCGTCGTACGTGATGTTCATGACGAACAGCGGGGAGGTCGGGGGAAGTTCACCGTCCGTGATCTGTTCCTCCACGGTGCCGGGGTTGGTCGGGTCGTAGTCGTCTTCGACGGGCGTGTAGCCCTTCGAGTTCGAGGACCTCACCGGCTCCATGTTGCTTTCCCGGCCGCCCACGCCGTGCTGGGACCAGGTGCCGTCGTACCACTTCTCCCAGGAGTCCGACGCCATCTTCTTGGCGATGGGGGCGCGGGCGACGTGTGCTTGGAAGGCCTTCCAGCCGCCGCCCTTCTCGACCACTCGGGAGCCGTAGAAGACGTAGAAGTACCCGGAGGCGGTGTCGGCGAAGAGCCGCTGGTCGCCGTCGCCGTAGTAGTACGTCTTGTGTGGGAACTGCTGGTTGTCGCCTCGTTGGGTGCTGTACGGGGAGGTGATCGCGTGGCCCTTGATGCTCCAGGTCTTGCCCTGGTTCGTCGAGACCGCGTAGTCGATCGCGTCGTAGTGGATGCCATCGCCGAACGGCTGCGGGGTGAACTCGTTGTGCACCAGGCCGTACCAGTCGCCGGTGTCCGGATCGACCCACACTCCGGACAGGTCGCAGTAGTTGCGCTGGGAGTAGCCGGAGCCGGCAGGTGCGTTCGTGGACTTCACGCCGGTGGGGCTGTTGTTGCACCGCCAGGTCGTGTCGTTGTTCTTGTCGTCGGGGTTGGCGGGATTCACCGCGTCACTGATCGCGGCCGATCGTTTGGCGTCGTCGAAGTTCGCGCCGGTGAAGAAGTCCCAGTACCGGGGGTCGTTCTTGCCGTACAGCGCGGCGGACTGCTGGAAGTAGAACGTGCCGTCCTTGTCGATATAGGTACTGGCGGGGGTGTCCGTCGGGTGCGCGTAGGAGCCCGAGGACCCGATGGTGACCGTGAACGTGGCGTCGGGTGCGACCGCCTGTGTTTTCGGGGCCCGCGGGGCGGCTGCCCACGCCAAGGCCGTCGACCCAGTGGTCAGTGCGTTGCCACACGCCAACGCGACCGCCATGGCGACGGCGGCGACTGCGAGTCTTCGAAGAGGTTCCATGGCTGCTCCGTCTTCGTAGCGGTAGGTGCCTGGTAGGTGCCTGGCCCGTGACCGCGCGGCCCGGGGCCAGGCCGTTTCACCGGTTCGGTGAGCGGTTCCGGCAGTGATCGGTTACGGCAGGTGCCATCGCTGGTTCGTCCCGCTGTTGCAGTCCCGCGGCTCAAGGCGGGCCTGGTGGCGCCCTATTGCAGCCTCGAATTGGTCGCCGGATGTCGGCCACACGAGCCTGCGACCGCTGAGCAGATGTAGATCCCGCTGATATGGGCAGTTGCGCAGTTGACGCTGTTGAAAAGGTGACGCTGGTCAGCCCGAATGCAGGGAATGCCGGGCATCTGCCGACTCACGGAGACGTTGCCACCTCCAACGTCGGCGAAAGCCCGGGCTGGACATGTGCTGTTCCTCTCTTGCTGGCCGGTCGTGTTTCGGCAATACCGGTTGTACGCACCTCTACGGAGCGCCGCCATGGACAAATGCGCGACCGGACTTGGATTCTGCACGCATGGTCTTTCGTGCCGGCCAGTTGGCGACGCCGGATCCCCGGTGGTGAGGTGAGGTGACCGGCCCGGTCGGCGAGGTGGAGAGATTGCTGCCACCATGCGCTGAGCTGCACGCGCGAGGCGTACGACTACGCGGTGCGGCATATCTGGGCCGGTGCCGAACGAGCGGGCAGGGACTGGCAGTCGCTCGACATCGGCGCCTGGGTCGTCTTCGCCACCGGATTCGACTTCGCGGCCGCGAGGGAGGCGGCCCGCAGCATGGTCGGCATCTATGCCTCCTCGATGCCCGAGGAGCAGCTGCGCCGTAACGGGGTGGCCCCGGCGAGCTCAAACCGGTCATCGACGCCATCGCCGCCGGTGACCTCGTCCGCGGCATCGAGCTGACCAGCCCGGAGCTCGCCGATCGCCTCTCCATTTCCGGCGCGCCCGAGGAGTGCCTGGACAAGATCCAGTGGGAGATCGCCCCGAGCGGCGTCAACCACATGATCTGCGCCCTCACCGACGGCCTTCGGCTGACCTGGCGGTCGGCGGGCTCACTCCTCAGGCCATCGAACTCAATCGGTCCAGTTCACTGCTGATCGCGTCCCGCAGTACGTCGTGCTGCGGGCCGAGCCTGAAGCTCTCGTCACTCCACCGGTCAGGGGGATACAGCCACACGGGCTTGTTCACCAACTCGGGCGGCTCCCACTCGAACCGCGGCCAGACGTGGACGTGCAAGAACGGGTCCGTGTTGCCCAGGATCTCCAAGTTGACCCGGCGGAAATCAGGGTCCAGACGCTGGCCGACCCGCTCAACGGCTTCTCCAAGCCGGTCCATGTCGGACAGAAAAGCCAGCCGCTTGGCTCTCGGCAGGTCAGACAGCCGTTGGACACCGGGTTCATCCACGAGGAGAACCGAGTAGCCCGGCAAGAACTGCACGTCGCCGATCACCGCGAACCCCGCCTCAAGCCGCCGCAGTACCGTGGGGTTCTCACTTCGCAGAGCAGCCCCGATCCGATCCGTCCGCCAGTCGCCGGCCACGGGCACCAATCCATCCGTAAGTGATCAAGCCATTCTCTCTGCTTTCCCCTCTGCCCAACGCGTACGCGTCGACGACAAACCACGTGAAGACAGGAGCCAAGCCGGCCTCATTCAAGCCTCTGGCCTCAGGTCCCTGACCGCCTACGACCTCATGCCGATTGCCGGTACTTGGCGCCGCAGAACCGGCCCGCCCGCACTCGCACCACGCCGTGCAGAGCAGGCTGCACATCGCCTTGCCGTTTCCCCTGGCCCCTCGCACGATGCAAGTCCGACGCGAAGTCTGGGGGCACCATGAGCGCTGCGCGTACGCAGACGAAGGGCACAATCGCCGGCGGGTTCCTCCTCGCCCTGGCCCTGATCGCGCTCGTGGCAGCGACGCCGTTCCTGCTCGCCGGTGCCGTCGGCACCCGCACGGACTGGCCCCAACTGGCCAACGTCAGCCAGGCCTACGCGGCCATCTCCGTCCTCTTCTCCGGCATCGCGCTCGCCGGCGTCGCCGCATCCCTGGCCTACCAAGCCCGGCAGGTCCACAACGACCGGGAGGACGCCCAGCTCGCAGCGCATCGAGAACTGACGTCATGGTTGCTCAACGACCCGGAGCTGTTGGTGTGTTGGGGCCCACCGCCCCGGCCCGTCCCAGCGCTGCGGGCCAAGCAGCACGCCTACGTGAACCTGATCATCAGCTTCTGGCATGCGGACTTCATCGTCCATCGCCTCAGCGCATCGGTCGTGCAGGGCGCCGCAATGCATCTGTTCCGGGGAGAGATCGGCCGCGAATTCTGGGAAATGCAGGGAGGGAACTGGAAGGCTACGGCAACCGCACGTGGGCGGCGCAGTAGGCGATTTGCCGAACTGGTCGACGAGGGGTTCTCCCGAGCCTGCGCAGCCGGGCCACCGATTCCGGCATCCCTGTTCCACCTGCCCAGTCCCCCATCGCCGGGCATCACCTGACCTGAAACGCCCCCGGACCCTGGTCCTGGAACACCATCGCATCCAGGGACAATAGCTGGGCCTCATCGGCTCAGAGCCGCCCCGAAGCCGCTGGCCTCATGCGAGGCAGTTCAGCGCCTGCATGGCCTCGCGCTCTATGCGTGAAAGATCGCAGAGGATGGTGCCTGCCTGTATGAGGCACTGCTCATTGTCTGATTCACCGGCTTTTGCGATCAGTGCTGCGACTTCCGTCCACAGGGCGGCTGCCTCGGTGTACAACTCATGGCCCGTGCGCAGGTGACTCCTGTCGAGGAAGTGGCTGCATTCGGCGAGGAAGTCCCGGTAGAAGTTACGGAACAGGGCGCCGCCCGTGCCTGCTTTCTCCATCAGGAGGGCGGCCTGTGGCAGGTCCCGCTGAGGGTTGTCCGTGCGCTGGAGCCATGTGCGTACCAGCTTGCCGGCCTTCTCGATGCCTCGGTGGCCGAGGTTGGCGATGGGCGGGTTGAGGAAGGCGTGGGCGCAGGCGGTGATGGCGGGGATGATCTGGCTCTGGGGCGAGGGCAGGTTCCTCGGAACGGTGAGGGTGAAGGACCGGTGCTTGGCGGTCATCGGGCCGCGTGCGGCCCTGGCCTGCGCGAGGCTGGTCAGGCTGGTGGACACCGTTCCGCCTTGCTGGTCGGTGTCCACCAGGTAGGCGTTGTGGTCGTCGTAGCCATGCATGGCGACGACATGGCCGCCGAAATGCACCTTTGACCCGAAGTAGTCCAAGTAGTAACTGTCGAGCTGCAGTCCGACGGGGCGACCGGAGTCGATGAGGGGCACCACGTTCTCCCAAGCCCTGCGGGGTGAGGTGGTCTCCTGGACCAGAAGCTCCAGCCCGAGTCTGTTGGCCAGGTTTCTGCTGAGGTCGAACGGCTTGACCCGTCCCCCGAGGAAGGGGAAGCCCATGTTCTTGCTGTCCCAGTAGATGAAGGACAGACCGGCTCCGAGGCCGAAGAGCATGGGCTCGGACAGATCGAGTCCCTGGTGCCGCAGCAGCACACCCAGAGTTGTCGTCTCGCAGTGCTGTGAGCTGCGTGCCTCAATGCCTGTCACCGTGGCCATGCCATGCTTTCCTGGACGGAGATGATCAGCCGCGTCCATGCTCCCACCGCAAGCCCTCTGGTGTTGCCGAAACTCACCGGCATAGCCAGCCCGGGGCCGGTCAGCGCCCGGGAACCTTCCGCTACTTCATCCTGTCTCTCTCCACGGGCCAGCTCGGATGAACCACAAGGAACGGGCCGGGTGACTCACTGACGGCGGCCGGGCCAGGCGCCCCCGCATCCCCGGATCCTGCCCGGAAATCCTGGTTCGGTCGACGCGTCCGTCATTCACCGGGGGCTCGGCCGTCGGCACGATGACCGCTGACAGCCACGGGGCAAGCCTCACTGGCAGTCGTACGTGAACTGGGAGACTGCCTCCGGGTGGCTTGGGGAGAGAACGCGTAGTTCGGCCCGTGCGGTGTGGCGGCCCTTGCCCTGGAAGGTCCAGCGCAGGTGCAGACGTGCCTGCTTCTGATCCCGGGCCACCTCCTCGCGCAGGATGCCCGAGGCGGTGCCGTCGCTGCGGATCCAGCGGTAGGAGAGGGTGCCCGGCCGGCCGTTCGTGGTGACGACGGCGACGATGTCCGCGGTGGCATCGCACGTCAGCACGGTCGGCCGGGCCGTGACTCTCACTGTGCGCACGTCGATGGACGGGCCGAGCCGCTGCCAGGCGAGGAAGGCGAGCACACCGATCAGCACCAGTGCGGGCAGCGCGTGTCTGCGCAGCCGCCGGTGAGTGGCCGGGCGCCCGGCAGGTGGCGGTACGGCGGGCAGCGTCCGGTGGGTGCGGTAGGTGACGGCGGCGGTCACCCCCGGGCCGAACCGCAGCACGGTGCCCTCGACGCGATCCGGCACCGTCGCCGTCGTCGGCGTCGGCGTCGGCGGCTCAAGGAGGGTCGCGTCCGGCTCCGGGCGCTGGATCCAGTGGCTGGCCAGGACGGTGGCGCTGTATTCGCCGTCCTCGCGCTCGGCGTCGTCGTTCCGCGTGGTCATCCGATCTCACACTGCCTGGTCAAGAGCTGCTGTGAGGCGCCGCCGTCCGAGGAGGCCGGCGTGGTCGTGATCTGCACCGCCCAGTAGCAGCTGCGGCTGAGGAAGGTGTGGTCGACGGTCAGGGCGTACTGGGTGGCGCCGCTGCGTTCGAACGTCTGGGAGGCGCCGTCCGGTGTGCCGAGCTGACCCGCGGTGTTGCTCGTGAACCACGCCACCGTGATGGTGACCGGCCCGGTGCCGTCCGTGGTGACGCCCAGGGTCGCCGTGGCGGTGGTCGGTCCCGTCTGACGGAAGTCGGACACGGCGACGTCCTTGACCGCGGTGGGGGCCGGAGCGTCGGTCGTCGGCGGCACCTCGGCGGTCGGGACCGTCGATGTCGTCCCGTCGGGTGGTGTCGTCTCCGGGTCCGGGTCCGTGGTCCCGGGCCCCGCAGTCGCGTCTGCAGTGGTGCTCGCGGAGGGAGAGGACGACTGGCCGGGTGACGCGGTGGACGCCGGGGACGAGGACGGCGATGCGGAAACCGCAGCGGTGGTGGTGGGTCCCGTCGGTACTTCGCCGGGCTGGGCGCTGGTGGTGGCCAGGGCCTGTGCCGCCTGCTGTGGGTCCGCTTGCGGGGTGTGCTCGATGCCGTATGTCAGGAGAATGCCCAGGAGTACGACCGCTGCGGACACGAGAGCCCCCGCCTTGCTGGGCTTCCACGATCCCGCCCAGCCGTGGTCCGGGTCATGGCCTCCCCCACCGCCGGGATCCCGGACCGCGTCCGGCCGCAGAACCGTACGGGCCGTGTCCACGGTCGTGTGCGGAGCGCTGCGTGCCGACGGCAGCAACAGCGGCAGCAGAGCCACCAGCGCGGCGAGCCGGCCACGGCCGCGTTCCTCCCAGTCGGGCCCGTAGGCGGCACCGGCGGCCGCCTCCAGCTCCGCGACGAACTCCTCGGCGTGCGCGGGCCGTTCATCCGGGTCCTTGGCCAGACCGTGCCGCACCAGTTCACGCACCGCCTCGGGGACTTCCTCGGCGGGGACGGGCGCCTCGACGTGCTGCAGCGCGAGTTCGGCGAGATGGTCACCCGTGTACGGCTTGCGGCCGGTCAGGCACTCGAAGAAGGTGGCCGTGGCCGCGTACACGTCGGCGGCGGGTGAGGCGGGTGCGCCGGTCCATTGCTCCGGGGCCATGTAGGCAGGGGTTCCGGCCACACCGACGCTGGCGCCGGCGTCCACCGCGATCCCGAAGTCGACGAGCTTGGACGCTCCGTCCGGCTCGACCAGGACGTTCTCCGGCTTGTAGTCCCGGTGGACGACACCGACACGGTGCGCATCCGCCAGGCCGAGCAGCGACCCCTTGAGGATCACCAGCGCCGACTCCGATTCCAACGGCCCCTCGCTGGCCAGCAGGGCCCGCAGCGAGACGCCGTCCACCAGCTCCATCACGATGGCGGCACCGTCCGGGCTCTCGACGTACTCGTAGAACACGGCGACGTACGGGCTCTCCAGCCCGCCGAGCAGCCGTGCCTCCGCCCTGAAGTCGTGCACGAAGCCGGGCCGGTCGCGCAGTGTCTCGCTGAGGTACTTCACCGCGACCGGCACACCGGTCTCCTCGTGCACGGCCAGGACGACCCGTCCGCTGGCCCCCGCGCCAAGCTCCAGTGTTTCGGTGTACCCGGGCACCGCCCATGTGTTCATGCGTCCCCCCTAGGCCGCCTTGCCCCACGCTCCCCCCGGAGCTCGGGCCACGGGCTGAGAGACACATTTTCGGCCATTGCGGTTGCAGGGGAAGAGGCTTCGCCGAATTTCCGTGGACACGCGAGACCTCAACGACGCACCCCAGGTCGGAGCCCTGGTGTGCGTCGGTACGCCGGTTGATCAGCTGTCGGTCGTGGGAGGCACGTCGATGACCCTCCAGCGCCGGCTGGAGCAGGAGTTCGGCCACCACACGACGATCTCGGCTCCGTCGCTCGTGGACTGGCCGCAGAGGTCAGGGAGCCGGCCGGTGGCGGCGTTGGGGAGGGCCCAGGTGCCCTCGCCGGTCGTCGGCGTGATCCAGTGGGCGGCACTGTCGGCACGGCGCTCGGCGGCCTCGGAGGAAGTCGGCGCCTTCCTCTTCTTGGCCCTGGTAGCCGTCGTCGGCCTGCCGGTTCGCGACGCGTTCGGCGTCATTCTTCGGGTCCGGGAACGGGCAATTGATGCTCGCCATGAAAGGCTCAGAAATTAGTAGTCGAGATCCAGGTAGTCGATGTCATTGATATCCACGTCCGACAGTCCCATGGCGCGGGAACCCCCGTCTTGGAAATAGATGTCTTTGAACCCTTCAGCGATGATCCCGCGCATCTCCTGGTCGCTGGCGCCTGCGTCGCGGGCGTCGAACAGGCGCTGTGCGTAGGCCGGGGGGAGGTGTACGGTCAGGCGCCGGAACCGTCCGTCGTCGGTCGTGCCGACCGGCGCGGTGTAGCCGAACCGGGCCCTCGTCTCCACCGTGATCCCGCCGGTGGCGGCGGCTTGGCGCTGCCGGCGCCTGCGTACCTGCGGCTGCCACCGCCGCCGCACCAGGTCGTCGATTTTCACGGCGACGTCGGCGCGAGCATGCTTGCGGGCGCCGCGCCGGTAGCGGTTGACGGAGTCGGCAGTGACGCCGATCTCCTGGGCTACGGCCTTCGCGCTGCCCAACTGCCGGATCAGGTAGCCGATCTGCCCCTTGAGCGTCTTCGGCGGCTCCCGGGTGAATGACTCCCGGTCGGCCCGCTCGATGGCGTCCTCGATCTCTCCCGCCACAGTCCTACTCTCCCTCGTCCAGGACGGCGTCGCCGCCCTTGATGTGGCGGGCCGGGTTGAAACCCTGCTCCATCAGGTCGACCGCCCAG
This sequence comes from Streptomyces sp. HD, assembly GCF_028369295.1. Classification (GTDB taxonomy): domain Bacteria; phylum Actinomycetota; class Actinomycetes; order Streptomycetales; family Streptomycetaceae; genus Streptomyces. Next base: position 2,152 of record NZ_JAQMYP010000043.1, on the reverse strand, counting down.
GCCATCGCCTGGACGCCCTCCAGCTTCGCCAGGCCCGGCGTCGGTCCGAGGCGGAACCCGCCCGGCTGTGCCTTGCCGGACGCCGCGTACGGCAGGAAGTCGAGCGGGGAGGCGCCGGGGCTCGGGTAGACGACGCAGTCGGAAAGCACCGCGAGCGGGTACAGGCCGGTCAGCCGCTGCATGTTGAGCAGCTTGCGGTGCATGTTGACCCGGGCCTTGCTGATGACAGCGGCACGGATGTCGGGGCGCCAGGTCGGCCGCTCCAGGGCCGGCCACCGCTCGCCCTCCTTGTAGGACTTGCCCTGCGGCCGCTCCCTGAGCTTGCCGACGCCGCCCTTCACCGTGGCCTTGATCGCGGACAGCACGGCGGCAAGCGCCGGGTCGACCTGCTTGTGCTTCTCCATCGCCGCCAGGAACTCGGCGTCCGACAGGTCCTTGGTGACGCCGAGGTCGGCGAGGGTGTCGACGTAGGCGTTCTTCAACCGGTCGTGCCACGGGTCCAGATAGGCACCGGTCTCACGGCGCAGGTACGCCTCGATCGGCTCCACGTTGTGGCCGAGCTCCTGGGCGTAGGCGACGGTGTGCGTCTGGTACCAGGCCGGTCCCGTCGGCCTGCTGCCGTCCGGAGTGAACGGGCTGGGCAGGCGCGGGTCCAGCTCGATGTAGGACAGGTCGACCAGCCACGAGCCAGGGATCTTCGGGTTGAACGTCGGAGCGTGGAAGTGGTCCGGTGCGGACAGCCCGACGACCAGTCGGGCTGCCGCGGCGAGGAACGCCGTGTTGAGGTCCAGGCCGACCGCGCACGGCAGCGTGCACTCCTGCGCGGTGAGCAGGTCGACGTCGCGGACCCACTGGTAGGCCTCCTCGTTCAGGAAGCCGCCCTTCCAGCCCGAGTTGACGACCACGGGGTGCTCGGGAGTGGCCTCCGGCGGCGCCGGGTCCATCGGCTCCGTGCCGAGCGAGCCGGGGTTGTGGCCGGACACCCAGTTCCCGCTCGCTTCGTCCCGCACGGCCTTCGTCGGCGGGCGCATCGCCGTCATCAGCTCCAGGCCCGAGACGGCCGTCGATCCGCGCGGGGTGATGACCCGTTGGGCGTACACACCCAGGATGCGGGCGATGTCGGCCGGCTCCATCTCGGAGACGCCGGGCCAGGACCGCTCATCGAGGGCGTCCCAGGACAGGATCGCCAGCTGCACGCACTGCCGCTCGCGCCCCTGCGCCTTGCGGTAGATCCTGGCCCACGGCCCGAACCCACGCTGAGTCAACTGCCAGCGGGCCTTCGCGACTTGCTTGACGACGGGGTGGTCTTCGGGCAGACGCAGGGAACGGCGCTGCTCGTGGCCCTCCAGGCGCTCCGGCAGCCCGAGCTTCACGGCGGCCGCGCCGGTCAGCACGATCAGCGGGTCGCTGTCCTTGCCGTAGCGGTGCAACTTCGCGGCGCCCAGACCGGACTCACGCAGCGTCCACTCCACCAGCTCCGGAATCGTTGACGCCGGACAGTCCAGCACGATCCCGTCGACACCGTAGGCATTCCCGTCGCCGTCCAGCACCGCGAGCGGACCGTGCGGGAAGCGCGGGTCGACGGCGGTCGCAGCGGCCTTCCGCACTACCGGACGTCGCGACGATGCGGCCGTGCGGCGGGCGAGCGGACGCTCCGGCCCGGGTCGGCCGGCGGGCGCCTCCACCGGTGCGGCGCTCTCGGGCCCGCCCGCGGCCGGGCCGGTGAACGTCTGCGGCACCTCCGGCTGGGGCGCGGCCACCGGGGCCGGGGTGGGCGTGGAACCGGGGGCGTCGTGGGCGGGGTACTTCACTGCCCACCCGTTCAGCAGTCGCTGATACGCCTCCAGGCGCGGCGATTTGGGTTCGGAGCGCCCGTTCTCCCAGTTCTTGACGGTCTGCTCGGTCACACCCAAGGCTTTCGCCATGCGGGCCTGAGTGATGCCGGCGGCCTCGCGCAGCCGGGCCCGCTCCGCCGGAGGCGGGAGCTGCGGCTCCTCCTCCAGCAGCGCGTCCACATTCGCGAACAGCTCGTCCTCGGATGCCATGTGCGCCTACCTCCACCGCGAACACTAGCAGCCCTACCCCCTACATTTAGCGCCTTTCTTTAACCCGTGCGGACTAGAATCGGCGGTAAAGAGCTACAGCTTGCGGG
>NZ_JAQMYP010000042.1 GCF_028369295.1 Streptomyces sp. HD | reverse complement strand
CCCCCCCCCCCCCCCCCCCCCCCCCCCCCCCCCCCCCCCCGCCCCCCCCCCCCCGCCCCCCCCCCCCCCCCCCCCCCCCCCCCCCCCCCCCCCCCCCCCCCCCACCTCGAAGCGGCAGCCACCAGGGACGTTGCGGACCGTGGCCCGGCCCTCGTGCGCCTCCACGATGCCCCGCACGATCGCGAGACCGAGCCCGGCGCCCGACGGGGGCGTCCGGGCATGCGTACCGCGCCAGCCGGTGTCGAAGACGCGCGGCAGGTCCTCCTCAGGAATGCCGCCGCAGCTGTCGGTCACGGACAACACGACGCCCTCGGGCGAGCTTTCGGCGGCGACGGCGACCGTACCGTCGGCCGGTGTCCGGCGGATGGCGTTGACCAGCAGATTGCCCAGCACCCGGCTCATCTCCTTGCCGTCCACCTCGACCGGCACGGGCTCCACCCGCCCCCCGACCAGCCGCACGCCGTACTCGCGCGCCAGTGGGTCCGCGCCCGCGAGCGCGTCGCCGACGAGGTCGTACAGCGAGATCCGGCTCGGGCTCAGCGCCAGCGTCCCCGCATGGATGCGGGACAGCTCGAAGAGGTCGCCGACCATGCCGTTGAGGCGCTCGACCTCCATCCGGATCTGTTTGAGGTAGCGGCCGGGATCGGCGGCCACCCCGTCCTCCAGCGCCTCCGCCATCGCCCGCAGCCCGGCCAGCGGGGTACGCAGATCGTGCGAGATCCAGGCGACGAGCTCACGTCGCGAGGACTCCAGGGCGCGTTCCCGCTCGCGGGACTCGGCGAGCCTGGCGCTGGTCGCCTCCAACTCGCGGCTCAGCGCGGCGAGTTCGGCGGTGGCGGGGCCGTCCGGCGAGGTGAAGGCCCCGCCGTCGCCGAAGGAGCGGGCGGCGAGCGCGAGGGCGTGACTGCGGGCGGCGACCCAGCGGCCGAGCAGCAGGGCGGTGGCCAGGGAGACCACGGCGGCCATGGCGACGACGGTCGTGACGACGCTCAGGTCGTGCCGGGACAGGAACATCGCCTGCGCCACCGCGAGCGTGCCCGCGAGCATCGCGATGACGCCGACGCCCGCGACGACGGCGAGGTGGGTGATGAGCGAACGGCGCCGGATGAGCAGGAGGACACAGGCGCCGAGCGCTCCGGCGGCCGCGGCGCCGAGGAAGGCGAAGAGGGCGATGAGGAGGGTGTCGCGCATGATCACACCTCCGGGTTCGCGGTGCCGGTCGTGTCGAAGCGGTAGCCGACGCCCCACACGGTCTGGATGAGCCGGGGCCTGGCCGGGTCGTCCTCGACCTTGCCGCGCAGGCGGCGGACATGGACGGTGACGGTCGACAGGTCACCGAAGTCCCAGCCCCACACCTCCCGCATCAGGTCCTCCCGGCTGTAGACCTGGCCGGGGTGGTTCAGGAAGAAGGCGAGCAGGTCGAACTCGCGGATGGTGAGGGGGAGTTCGGTGCCGTCCTTGGTGGCGCGGCGGGCCGCCGGGTCGACCGAGAGCCCTGCCGCGCGCACTGCGCCCGACGGCCGGACCGGCCGGGTGCGGCGCAGCACCGACTCGACGCGCAGGACGAGTTCACGAGGGCTGAAGGGCTTGGTGACGTAGTCGTCCGCGCCGACCTCCAGGCCGAGGATGCGGTCGTCCTCGTCGCCGCGCGCCGTCAGCATGATGACCGGCACGGGGCCTCGGCCGCGCATCCGGCGGCACACCTCCAGACCGTCCATGCCGGGCAGCATCAGGTCCAGCACGACGAGGTCCGGCCAGTGCGCGGCGGCCCGGGTGAGGGCGTCGGGGCCATCACCGGCGTGGTCCACGACGTAACCGGCGCGGTCGAGGTACCCGGAGACGATCTCGGCGACGGTGGGGTCGTCCTCGACGACGAGGACCCGGGCCCCGGCCTGTGCGTTCGACTGTTGCTGCTCCATGCCGCCAGCCTCGCACCCCACACGCGCGCGTGGCGCCATCCGGCCCCGACGTCCGTGTTTCGTAAGGAGCATGAGTCTGATATGTCCCTTTCTCGCTCGTAGGGTGAAAGCCGTGACGACCCCATCACCACGAGCGAGTGCTCCTCATCCGGCGTCCGTGGACGTCGTGCTTCCCTGTCTCGACGAGGCCGAGGCGCTGCCCTGGGTCCTGGAGCGCATCCCGCCCGGCTGGCGTGCGCTCGTCGTGGACAACGGCTCCACGGACGGCTCGGCCGAGATCGCGGCCGCCCTCGGCGCGACCGTAGTACGGGAGACGCGGCGCGGATTCGGCGCCGCCTGCCACGCGGGCCTGAGTGCCGCCACGGCCGACATCGTCTGCTTCTGCGACTGCGACGCCTCCCTCGACCCGGGCGACCTGGTGCCCTTCGTGCGGCGCCTGGCGGCCGACGAGGCCGACCTGGTCCTCGGCCGCCGCCGCCCGAGGAGACGCGGAGCCTGGCCGCCGCACGCCCGTGCCGCCAACCTCGCCCTCGCCCGCCTCCTGCGCCGCCGCACCGGCCTGCGCCTGCACGACCTGGGCCCGCTGCGCGCCGCCCGCCGCGAGCCCCTGCTCGCCCTCGGCCTGACGGACCGGCGCAGCGGATACCCCCTTCAGATGGTCGTCCGCGCCGCCGACGCGGGCTGGCGGATCGCCGAGTACGACGTGCCGTACCACCCGCGCACGGGCGCCTCCAAGGTGACAGGGACATGGCGCGGCAGCTGGCAGGCGGTACGGGACATGAGCCGGGTGCTGGCCGAGGAACCGGCCGGCCCGAACGTCAGGGAAGGGGCCCGCTCTTGACCACGCTCCTCGTCATCGCCAAGGAGCCCCGGCCGGGCCGGGTGAAGACCAGGCTGACGCCGCCCTTCACACCCGAGGAGGCGGCCGCGCTCGCCGAGGCGGCCCTCGCGGACACGCTGGACGCCGTGGCGCGCACGCCCGCACGGCGCCGGGTCCTCGTCCTGGACGGAACACCGGGTCCCTGGCTGCCGCCCGGGTTCGACGTCGTACGGCAGTGCGCGGGCGGTCTCGACGAACGGCTCGCCGCCGCCTTCGCGCAGTGCGACGGCCCGGCGCTGCTCATCGGCATGGACACCCCGCAGGTGACGCCGGAGCTGCTGACGGTGGACTGGGCCGACCGTGACGCGTACTTCGGCCCCGCCGAGGACGGCGGCTTCTGGGCGCTGGGCCTGGCCGAACCCGACCCGTCACGCCTGCGCGGCGTACCGATGTCGACGCCGCACACGGGTGCCGCACAGCGTGCCCGGCTCGCGGACCTGCGGGTGCGGGACCTGCCGTGTCTGCGGGACGTCGACACGGCGTACGACGCCGGCCTGGTCGCCAAGTCGGCACCGGGCGGCCGTTTCGCGACGACGCTGGCCCGCCTCTCCTCGGCGGCGGACCGATGAGCGGCCTGCGAGAGGCGGCGGTGGCACGGATCGTCCGCCAGCCGGAACCCGCCGAGGCCACGGACGACCTTCGGCCCGACGGTGCTCGGCGGGACGGTGCTCGGCCCGACGGCCCCTGGTCCGACGGTGCTCGGCCGGACGGTGCTCGGCCGGACGGTGCTCGGCCGGACGGTGCTCGGCCGGACGGTGCCCGGCCCGACGGTGCCCGGCCGGATGGTGCCCGGCCGGACGGTGCCCGGTCCGACGACCTCCGGTCCGATGCCCCCTGGTCCACCGACCCCTATACGCGCGCCCTCGGCCGCGGCCGAGGGCCCCTCTTCCTGCGCCGCACCGACGGCTGGCTGTTGCCGCTGGACGTGGAGCGGTGGTGCGCGGACGCCGACGCGGCGGACCTGGAGGTGCTGCGGCACTGCGAGGGGGCCGTGCTGGACGTCGGCTGCGGGCCCGGGAGGCTGGTGGCGGCGCTGGGTCGGCAGGGGCGGCGGGTGCTCGGCATCGACGTCAGCGAGGCCGCTGTCACCCGCACCGTACGGGTCGGGGGCCAGGCGTTGCGCCGCTCCGTCTTCGACCCGCTGCCCGGCGAGGGTCGCTGGGGCACCGCCCTGCTCATCGACGGCAACGTCGGCATCGGCGGCGACCCGACGGCGCTGCTCGCCCGGATGGCCCAACTCCTCGCCCACGGCGGCCTGTTGATCGTCGAGACGGTGCCGGACCTGGACCTCGACGAGCGGGTCCAGGTCCATGTCACCGACGCCAGGGGCGCAAACGGCACCCTCTTCCCCTGGGCCAGGCTCGGCACCCCCGCCCTGCTGCGGCACGCGGAGCGCGCCGGCTGGCGTGCCGTCGACCAGTGGACGGCGGGCGGCCGCTGCTTCGCCGCCCTGCGCAGCGCCCGGCCTCAGTCGACGTCGGAGGTGTCCAGGCGGTACAGGCCGTCGTAGTCGCCCACAGCCGTGCCGTACTTCCTGACCCATACCGCCCCAGCGGCGTCTTGCGAATCAGCGGACTCGCAGGCAGGTCACCGCAAGGTTGCCGCAACACGAGCCGTCTAGACTCGGGCCTCAACGGCCCGGGCCCGTGATCGAAAGCGGGCGAATTCTGCCCAACCCGAAGGGTATTCGGCGTTTTGATACGGATAGATTCAGTCACCAAGCGGTACCCGGACGGCACGGTGGCGGTCGATCGACTGTCGCTGGAGATACCCGACCGCTCGATCACCGTTCTCGTGGGGCCGTCGGGCTGCGGGAAGACGACGACGCTGCGGATGATCAACCGGATGGTCGAGCCCAGTGAGGGCACCATCCTCCTCGACGGTGTGGACATCGCGCAGCAGCCCGTGAACACGCTGCGCCGGTCCATGGGTTACGTCATCCAGAACGCCGGTCTCTTCCAGCACCGCACGATCCTCGACAACATCGCGACCGTGCCCCGTCTGCTCGGCTGGGGCAAGGAGAAGTCGCGGGCGCGGGCGCGGGAGCTGATGGAGCGGGTGGGCCTCGACGGGGCGCTCGCCAAGCGGTATCCGTACCAGTTGTCCGGGGGACAGCAGCAGCGCGTCGGTGTGGCGCGGGCGCTCGCCGCGGATCCGCCGGTGCTGCTGATGGACGAGCCGTTCTCGGCCGTTGACCCCGTGGTGCGCAAGGGGCTGCAGGACGAACTCCTCAGGATCCAGGAGGAGTTGGGCAAAACCATCGTCTTCGTCACCCATGACATCGACGAGGCCGTCAAGCTCGGCACGATGGTCGCCGTGATGCGCACCGGCGGACACCTCGCCCAGTTCGCCCCGCCCGCCGAGCTGCTGACCCACCCCGCCGACGCGTTCGTGGAGGACTTCCTCGGCGCCGACCGCGGCATCCGGCGGCTGTCCTTCTTCCCCTCGGCCGGCCTGGAGCTGCTGACCGAGCCGGTCGTCGCCGTCGACGCCACGGCCGAGCAGATCGCCGCCGCCGCTGCGGGCGACGCACCGTACCTCCTCGTCACCGACCCGGACGGCAAGCCCCTCGGCTGGAGCGAGCCGCGGGCCCTCACCGCCGGGGAGATCGCGACGGACCGGCTGGTGCCGCACGGGCGGCCGTTCGTCGCCGGTACGGATTCGCTGCGGGCCGCCCTGGACTGTGCCGTGCTCTCGCCCACCGGATGGGCCGTCGCCGTGGACGCCGACGGGCGGGCCGCCGGGGTCGTCTCACAGCTGACCATCGGTGAGGCCATCCGCGGGGCGCACGCGGAGCGGAGCACGGACGGCGACGTCCAGGGCGGCGACGTCCAGGACGGCGAGAAGGTCGCGCCATGAACGACCTCTTCCGTATGCCCAGCGACCTGCAGAACACCTACTTCGGGCTCGTCGGACTGCATCTGCGCGAAGCCCTGATCCCGGTGCTGGCCGGACTGCTCGTGGCCCTGCCCGTCGCCCAGCTGTGCGTGCGGCTGCGCTGGCTGTACCCGCCCGTGCTGTGGGTGACGACCGTGCTGTACGCGATTCCGTCCCTCGCGTTCTTCGTCATCCTCATCGACTACACCGGCCTGAGCGACCTCACGGTGATGATCCCGCTGGCCGTGTACAGCCTGGTGGTGCTGGTCCCGGCCATCGTGGACGGCGTGCGGTCGGTGCCGCAGGAGACGCTGGCCGCCGCCACCGCCATGGGCTTCGGGCCCGTACGGCGCTATTTCCAGGTGCAGTTGCCGATTGCTGCGCCCGCGATCATCGCCGGACTGCGGGTGGCGTCGGTGTCGAGCATCTCCCTGGTCAGCGTCGGCATGCTGATCGGCAACGCGGGAGCCCTCGGCAACCTGCTCAACAGCGGCATGATCTACCACCAGTCGCGCCTGGTGTGGCTCTCGGTGATCGGTACGGCCGTCCTCGCCCTGCTCGTGGACGCCGCGCTGATCGGACTCCGTGTGCTGCTGACGCCCTGGATGCCGCGCGGCACCCGCAAGAACGCGCGCACGCTCGCCGTCAAGGAGGCCGCCCGGTGAACGTCCTCAACTTCATCAACGCCTTCTTCAGCGACAGCGCCCACTGGCAGGGCTACGACGGCATCCCGACGCGCGTCGCCGAACACATCCAGTACACGCTGACGGCGCTCGCCATCGCCGCCGCGGTCGGACTGCCGGTCGGCCTGCTCACCGGCCACACCGGCCGCGGCGGCAACACGCTCGCCCTCATCGCCACCGCCGCCCGGGCGCTGCCCAGCTTCGGCCTGATGGTGCTGATGTTCATCCTGCTCGGCCTGGGCATGGCCCCCGTCATGATCCCGCTGGTCGTGCTCGCCGTCCCGCCCATCCTGGTCACCACCTACGAGGCGATGCGCTCCGTCGACCCCGCCCCGGTGGACGCCGCCCGCGGCATGGGCATGGCCGAGGCCGGCGTCCTGTTCCGGGTCGAACTGCCCGTCGCCCTCCCGCTGATCCTCAGCGGCCTGCGCTCGGCGGCCATCCAGATCGTCTCGACGGCCACCATCGCCGCCTACGTCAGCTTCGGCGGCCTCGGCCGCTACATCATCGACGGCCTCTACCAGCGCAACTACGAGAAGGTCGTGGGCGGCGCCACCCTGGTCGCCGGCCTGGCCCTCGCCACCCTCGCGGTGTTCTGGACACTGGGACGCCTCGCGGTCTCGGCGGGGGTGCGCAGGCGGGGCTGAGGGGCAGACCGAGGCGAACTGTGCCCGGATTCGTCAGTGCCCCAAAGGGGCGCGGGGAACTGCGTGATCAGTCACTGGGTACGGGTGCGCTCTGCTGGTGGTGCCGCGATATGCAGTCGAGCGGCTGCGGCAGCGTCGGGGCTGGTCGTGCCCACGCGGCGGAGCCGCATATCGATACAGCCCCGCGCCCCTTGGGGCGTTGCCGAACCGGTGGTAATCGAGAGACCGTCGATGCCGGGCATGTCAGCCCCCCGTGCGCGCCAGCGCCAGTTCCAGTACGACCAGCAGCGCGTCCCGCACCGAGCCGCGCTCGCGGGCGTCGAAGACGACGACCGGGACGCCGTCGCCCACGTCGAGCGCCCAGCGGATCTCCTCCAGGGTGTGCTCGACCTTGCCGTCGAAGGCGTTGGCGGCGACCGCGAAGGGGATGCCCTTGTGCTCGAAGTAGTCGACCGCGGCGTAGCAGTCGTCGAGACGGCGGGTGTCGACGATGACCAGCCCGCCGACCGCTCCCTCGACGATGTCGTCCCACATGAACCCGAACCGCTGCTGGCCGGGCGTACCGAACAGGTATAGCTTCAGGGTGGGGTCGATGGTGAGGCAGCCGAAGTCCATCGCCACCGTGGTCGTGGTCTTGCGCGGCGTGTGCGTGAGGTCGTCCACACCCGCCGCGACCTCCGTGATGGCGGCCTCGGTGGTCAGCGGCTCGATCTCGGATATCGAGCCGACCGTGGTGGTCTTTCCCACGCCGAAGCCGCCCGATATCACCATCTTCACCGGCAGCGGCGGCCGTACGGTGGCCGGTTCAGTCGGTGTCACTGAGTACCCCTCGTGAGTCGGGGACGGCGCGCAGGCCGTCGATGACCCTGCGCAGGACGGATGCGTCATGGACGACGTCGGAGTCGGGCACGTGCACCGTCAGATGCCCGGCGGCGCGCAGGTCCTCGGCGAGGATGCGCACCACGTTGAGGTGCAGCCGCAGCCGGGCCGCGATCTCCGCGATGGACTGCGGCAGCCGGCACACGGCGACGATGTCGTGCTGCTCGAAGCGGAGCAGGTCGAGCGCGTCGAGGCCCTCGGCGGTGGCCACCACCTGGGTCTCGACGGGCATCGACGGGCCGTCGGCGCCGTCCGCCACCCGGCCGGCGGTTAGCAGGAACGGCCGCACGGCGGAGGCGGGGCCGACCGGGTCCGGGCCGCTCGGGTCCGGCGGTGGGGTGCCGTCCGCCATGGGGTCGTCCGTTTCTCCTCGGTCTGTCGTCGGCCCGGTCAGCGGGCCGACGCCGCGCCGACGCTGTTCTTCAGCTCCAGCACGAGCTGCGGGCTGAGGGCGGCGCCGACCCGGTTGGCGAACACCGTCATCTCGTAGGCGATGTTGCCCAGCTTTGCCTCCTTGTCGGTGACCACGCCGAGCACCGCGCCGCTGCCGATCGCGGAGACCAGGACATGGCCGCCCTCCAGATCGATGATGACCTTGTTGAGGCCGCCCAGGCCGTAGTTGCCGGAGGCGCCGGCGGCCAGGCTGGTGATGCCGGAGACGATCGCTGCGAGCCGCTCGGAGTCGGCGTGCTCGCGCACTTCGGACACGGCGATGAGGAGACCGTCGGACGAGACGGCGATGGCGTCCACGACGCCGGCGGTCTCCGTCGCGAAGCGCTTCAGCAGCCAGGTGAAGTCGGCTGCGGCGGCCTGCAGTTCGGCCGGGGTGGGGCCTCCCGAGGGGGTGCCACCTGTCGACGTGCTCACTGCTCCGCTCCTTCCGGGGGGTCGTTCTGGTCGTGCACATGGGGGGTTGGGGGTGTGGCTGGGGCGGAGTGTTCTCCGGTGTCCCTTCGATCGCCGCTGTTTCGGCTGTCGCGGTGCGCGCGCTCCACGGCGGCCTCGAACTCCTCGATCGCGGCCCGCACGGCCTCCGCGTCCACGGTCCGCACCGGCTGGGGCAGCATCGCCTGCCGCTCGGGGGCCACGCCGTTCACCTGGAGTGTCGCACCGCGGACCCGGCGACGCAGGGGGCGGGTGCCGTCGGGGGCGTCGGGGACGGGCGGCGTCTGGCCCGGGGTGACTGCCCGCTGGGAGACCCGGCGGGGGAGCGGCCGCAGTCCGTCGCCGTCCGCGTCGCCGTCCGCGTCGCCGTCCACCGTCCGTACGGCGGCTTCCGGCACGGCGGCCGACGGACGGGGGCCGGACACCGGGGCCGACGGCGTCTTCGCGGCGGGCGCCGCCGCGGTCACCTCGGCAGCCTCGGCCACCGCGGCCAGCGCCGCCATGGCCGTGGCGCCGGTCGTGCTCCCCGTCACCAGCCGCGACGACGGCACCGTCACCTCGGCCGTCACACCGCCGCCCGGCGTACGCGACAGCGTGACCGTGATCTCCCAGCGACGGGCCAGCGTGCCGACCACGAACAGGCCGAGGACCTTGGTCGGTACGAGGTCCAGTCGCTCGCGGCGGATCAGCCGGGCGTTCTCCTCGTCGAGGCGCTCGGCACTCATGCCCAGGCCGTGGTCGGTGACGACGATCACCGCGGCGTCGTGCTCTCCATTGGCCACCGTCACCTCGACGGGGCTGCCCTCCGGCGAGAACGACACGGCGTTCTCCAGGAGTTCGGCCACCATGAGCGTGAGGTCGCCGATGACCTCCGGTTCCACCATGGCCTCGGTCCGCGCCCGCAGCTCCACCCGCTGATAACCCTCGATCTGGCCGAGCGAGGCGCGTACGAGGTTGGTGAGCGCGGTGGGACCGGCGTCGAGGTCGGCCTCGTGTATGCCGGCGAGCAGCATCAGACTGTCGGCGTTGCGGCGCAGCCGGACCGCGATGTGGTCGATGGAGTACAGACGCTCCAGAAGTGCGGGGTCGGTCTCGCCCCGCTCCACCGCGTCGATCAGCGCCAGCTGGCGTGTCGTCAGGTTGCTGACCCGGCGGCCCACGTTGCCGAACATCTCCGCGACGTTGCGCCGGCTGAGCACCTGCCGCTCCAGCAGGGCGGCGGCCATTGTCTGCACCTGGTTGAACGTCTCGGCGAGTTCACCGATCTCGTCGCGCGCCGTCACCGGTATCTCGCGCAGCCGCGGCGGACCGTCGTCCTCGGCGTCGTCGTCGGCCACCCGGGCCAGCTCCCGCTCGGCGACGACGGCGACCTGCCGCGCGGCATCCGTGACCGCCTGCACCGGGCGGAGCACCGAACGGCGGACCAGCATCGCGAGGACCAGCCAGACGGCGAAGCCGAGCAGGGCGAGCCCCAGCAGCAGGACCGCGCGCAGCGCCGCCTCCTCGGAGGCGTGGTCCGCCCGGTCGGCGATCTGGCCGATCAGCGACGTGGTGATCGCCAACCGGGTCTTGGCCTGGTCGCGATAGGCGGGGTAGGAGTCGAGCGCCTCCGCGAGCGCCTTGCGGACCTCGGCGGGCGAGTCGGCCTGCACCGCGCCGGGGTCGATCTGAAGCTCGGCGAAGTGCCGGCTGATGACGCTCTGGGCGGCGGTGTACTTGATCCCGGAGAGCTGCGCGGCCTGTGCCTCGGTGGCGAACCGGGCGAAGCGGTCGGCCTGGTGGGTGTACTCGTCGTAGGAGCCGATCGCGCCGATGAACTCGATGAGCGCGTTGGAGTCACCGGTCGACGCGGAGAACACGCCGGTCTCGAAGGCACTGTGCGCGGCGCCCGCGCGCAGCAGCGAGTCGAGCAGGCTGCCGGTGAAGGTGGTCGCGAGGTCGGGGTTGCGGTCCAGCCCCAGGCCGTCGATCAGGCCCTGCGCGCTGTGGGTGTACGCGGGGTCGATGTTCTCGGCGGCCAGATACTGCTGCTCGACCGTGTCACGCAGACTGCTCAGGCCCTCGACCGCCCGCAGTGCCTGCGCCTCGCCCTCCGGCAGCCGGTCCCCGAAGGCGTCGCGGACCCGCTCGACCTGGGCGTTCACCAGAGACTGCGCCGTGCGGTAGGCGGCGGGCGAGGGCGCCTCGCGCTGGGCGGTCTCGTGCCGTACCGAGAGCAGGACGGCCTGCTGGTGCTCGGCCGCCAGCCGGTCGACGAGGGTGGCGACCTCGACGCTCTCCCGGACCAGCCGGGCGGCGTCCGCCGAGTTGCGCGACTGCGCGGTCTGGTCGGCGATCAGATAGGCGAGGAGGGCGGCGACCAGGGTGAGCGGCACACCGACCAGCAGATTCAGCTTGCGCCGGAACGGCCAGCGAACGGCGAAGCCGCGCAGCCGACGCGGACGGGGTACGCCCGCCTGGTGACTGGCCACCCTGCCTCCTTCGTGGGCGTCACACGGCGCGCAGGGGTCTTGCGTGACCGCTGTTGCACGAGTACGGACCGGCTTTTTCCGGGGGACGGTACCGCCCTTGAAATGCCGTGACCGGAACTGTACGTCAAGAATCCGTTACTTCCCCCGGCACCCCAACCGTCCCGCCTTCACATCGGAGCGCAACTGCCCGTTACCTTCCGATTTTTGAGGCCAATCGGTGACCTGGCCGCTCTTGACTGACCAAGAACCGGCTGGCTTGGATCAATGAAAGAGCTCTCCCAACCCACTGAATCCGGAACGGGAATCGTGACTTTCACCGCCTCACGCAGCAGGTCCTTCAGGAACCATCCCGGCGCGGCCGCCGTCGCGCTCGCCGCCACCGCGGCGCTGCTGGCGGGATGTTCCTCCTCCGACGACAAGTCCGACCCGCTCGCCGAGGGCGAGGCGAGCGGCGACACGGTAGTCGTAGGCTCCAACAACTTCGCCGAGAGCATCCTGCTCGCCGACATCTACGGCGAGGCCCTGAAGGCCAAGGGCATCAAGGTCACCTACAAGCCCAACATCGGCAGCCGCGAGACGACCTACGGTCTGCTGAAGAACGGCTCCATCACGGTTCTGCCGGAGTACAACGGCTCGCTCCTGTCCTACCTGGACCCGAAGGCGGAGCAGGAGTCGGCCGAGGCCGTGAACACCGCGGTGAAGAGCAAGCTGGACGCCAAGCTGACGCTGCTGGAGTCCTCGCCGGCCGAGAACAAGGACTCCGTCAGCATCAACGCCGAGACGGCGAAGAAGTACAAGCTGACCGCCGAGTCCAGCCTTGCGGACCTCAAGGACATCGCCCCGGACCTGGTGATCGGCGGCTCGCCCGAGTTCCAGACCCGGCAGCAGGGCCTGAAGGGCCTGGAGTCCGAGTACGGCCTGGAGTTCAAGTCCTTCAAGGCGCTGGACGCGGGCGGCCAGCTGACCCAGGCGGCGCTGACCAAGAACACCGTGCAGGCCGCGGACATCTTCACCACGGACCCGACCATCAAAAAGGAGGGCTTCGTCGTCCTGAAGGACCCGAAGAACCTCTTCGGCTTCGCCAACGTGACCCCGCTCGCCTACAAGAGCGGCCTCTCCAAGGAGGGCGTCGAGGCGCTCGACGCGGTCTCGGCCAAGCTGGACACCAAGACGCTCCTCGACCTGGACTCCCAGGTCCAGCTGGGCAGCAAGGACCCGCTCGACGTGGCCAAGACCTGGCTGAAGTCGGCCGGCCTGAACTGACGTACCGCGGAGCGGGGCTGTGGCCGGCCGGCGCCGCCACAGCCCCGCTCACCGCTGTCCGGGGGCTGTTCAGTAGCCGACCTGGAAGGTGGCGTCCTGGCGCTCGCTCGCCGTGGAGACCGGGTCTATGCGCAGCGCGAAGTCGGCGTGCCTGATGTAACGCGTCGGGTTGTTGAACGAGCGGAACGACGCCCAGGAGGAGTCGGCGAGCCCGGCAGTGCGGTGGAAGGTGGCGTCCGCGGCGAAGGTCGACGTGCCGTCGTTCGCGTCGAGGCGCAGGGCGTAGTTGTAGTGCCGCAGATACCGGGTGGGGTAGTTGACCGACTGGAACGAGACGGCGGAGGAGTCGGCGAGGCCCGGCACCAGCTTCCACTGGGAGTCGGGGAACGGGTCGAAGGGGTACTCGTCGATCCGGCCCGCGAAGCCGCTGTGCCGGACGTAACGCGACGGGTAGTTGTACGACTTGAGCCGGTTCCAGGCCGGGGCGCCCCACTTGGCGATCAGGTTGTTGTACTCGGCCGAGGTGATCGGGTGGATGCCGCAGTGCTTGGAGTTGAGCGGCTGCGTGTAGAGCTTCTGGTCCAGCGCCGTCCAGGTGCCGGCGGCCAGGTTGCCGGTCTGCCAGACGTAGAAGACGCCGTTCGGTGTGTAGGTGTCTCCCCAGAGGTACCAGGTGTTGCCGGTCAGCGACTTGACCACCGTGGGGGCCTCGGTGCCGCCGTGGTTGACCGCCGTGCTGAACGGGGTGAAGCTGCCGGGGGTCAGGGTCGTCGAGCGGGCGCCGACCAGGGTGCCGTTCCGCTTGAAGTACAGGTAGTTGACGCCGTTCACGCCGACGGTGAGGTTGCCGTCGATGACGTCGTAGCCGGGGTCGAAGAACACCTGGGGGCTCGTCGTCGTACGGAAGTCGGTCGTGTAGCTGACCATGATGACGTTGTGGCCGCTGCTGTTCACCGACGAGTAGAGGATGCCGTACTGGCCGCGTGAGGCGTCCCAGAAGGCCTCCGGCGCCCAGCTGTGCGTGCCCGTCATGTCGTGCAGCTTCAGCAGCCGGTAACCGGTGAAGGTGCGCAGGTCGGCGGAGTCCCAGACGTGGATGTAGACGCTGTTGCGGGTCCAGTCCGTGCCGCTCAGGTCGGTCGCGAGGACGACGAACGTGCCGTCCTGCTTGCGCAGCAGGAACGGGTCGCGCAGACCGCCGGCGCCGAGGGTGGGGGAGGCGACGGGGGCGTTCTGGTTGAGCGGCGTCCAGCGCAGACCGTCGGTGCTGACGGCCAGATGGAGGTTGTAGTTCGCCTCCAGCATGGTGTTGGACTCGGTGAAGTAGACCATCGCGTACGCCGAGTCGGCGGCGTGGGCGGTGCCCGTGCCGAGGGTCAGCGCGCCGGTCGCGGCCAGCGGAAGCGTCGCGGCCATGCCGAGGAAGTGTCTGCGGGAGGGGGTCGTCATGCGGCTCTCCAGGGGGGTGTGGGGAGTGCGTAGGGTCGATATCCCGAACGAAGTTCGGTGAATCGACCAGAACGTAGGAGAGTGTGGGGTTCGCGTCAATCACATGGTCATCCTTGGCGGATTTCCGCCACTCGACCCGGCCGGCTCGAAGTCCCTGCCGCTCAGCTCGCCTTGCGGGCGTCGGCGATCAGCTGGTCGATCAGGGCGATCAGCACGTCCCGGCACGACTCGCGTTCCCGCGCGTCGCACAGCAGCACCCGTACATGCGCCGGGAGCGCCAGGGCGTCCCGGATCTCCTCGGCGGGGTAGGGGTGTTCGCCGTGGAAGCCGTTGACGCCCACGACGAAGGGGATGCCCCGGCGCTCGAAGAAGTCGATCGCCGCGAAGCTCGACTCGGGTCGCCGGACGTCCATCAGGACCACGGCACCGAGCGCGCCGATCGCCAGGTCGTTCCACATGAACCAGAACCGCTGCTGTCCGGGCGTACCGAACAGATACAGCACCAGCTCCCGGCTGATGGTGATCCGGCCGAAGTCCAGGGCCACCGTCGTGGCCCGTTTCTGCTCGATGCCGTTGAGGTCGTCGATGCCCAGGCCCGCGACGGTCAGCGGCTCCTCGGTGCGCAGTGGGGCGATCTCGCTGACCGAGCCGACCATGGTGGTCTTGCCGACACCGAAGCCGCCGGCGATGAGGATCTTGACCGTGTCGGGCGGTGCGACCGCCTCCACGGTGGTGTCAGAGCCGGCCAAGACCGTCCCTCACTTTCTGCAGCAGGTCCAGGTCCGGGGTGCGTGCGGTGACGGGGTGCGGCGGATGAACGGTGATCAGACCCGCCTCCAGCAGATCGCAGAGCATGATGGTGACCACGCTGACCGGCAGGTCGAGATGGGCCGCGAGCTCCGCCACCGCGATCGGCCGCGCGCAGCGCCGCAGGATCCGCACCTGATCGGGCTGCGGGCGCGGCGCCCGCTCGGGCGGCGGATCCACCGCCGTCACCGTCGTGATCAGCGTGAAGTCGCTGCGGCTGGGCCGGGTCCGGCCGCCGGTCAGCGTGAACGGACGGACCAGCCGGCCCGCCGTATCGTCTCCGCTCACCTCACGCGCCAGGACCGACATGGGCCCGCGGTGCCGCCGACAGGTGCTCGCCGATCTTCTTCACCAGCATGTTCATCTGGTACGCCACCACACCGACGTCGGCGCCCTGGTTGGTGAGCACGACGAGATGGGCGCCCGGACCGGCCGAGGTCAGGATCAGATAGCTGTTGGCCATCTCGATCAGCGCCTGGCGCACCGGGCCGCCCCGGAAGTCCATGCTGACGCCCTTGCTGAGGCTCATCAGGCCGGACGCGGTCGCCGCCAGCCGCTCGGCGTCGTCGCGCAGGAACCCGACGGACTTGCTGACCACCAGCCCGTCCTCGGAGAGGACGACAGCGTGGTTGACGTCGGCGACCCGATCCACGAGTCCGGTGAGCAACTGGTCGAGCAGGGTGTCCGTGGCGGGGTTGGGGCGTGTCATGGCGATGTCCTTCATGAGCGGTCGGCGGACGGAGGGGAGGACGGGGGAGCGGCGGCCCGGGAAGAGGCGGCGGAGTCGGCCGCGGGCGGCTCGTCGGAGGCGGCGACGTCGTCGCGGGCCCGGCGCGCGGCCGGGACCCGCTGATCCACGGCCTCGGACGCGTCGGGCGCGTCGTCACCGCTGTCGTCGCGGGCCTGGAGTGTGCCGCGCTGGAACCGGGCGAGGGCGGACGGGCCTTGCTGGTCGGCGGTGTCGGGCGCGTGCGGGGCGTCGTCGCTGCTGTCGTCGTGGGCCTGGAGTGTGGCGTGTTGGAACCGGGCGAGGGCGGACGGGCCTTGCTGGTCGGCGGTGTCGGGCGCGTCCGGGGCGTCGTCGCTGCTGTCGTCGCGGGCCTGGAGTGTGCCGCGCTGGAAGCAGGCCAGGGAGGAGGCGGCCTGCTCGGCGGTGAAGTCGTCGGTGCAGCCGTCCTCTTCGGCGGGCGTGGCCTCCTCGCGCAGTTCGGCGGCCAGGCTGGTCTGCGGTACGCGGCGCGGGAGCGGGGAGAGACCGTCGCGGCGCGCCGACGGTGCGGGGGCCGCCGGGGTGGGTGCGGTGCGGGCAGGGACGACGGGGCGGGAATCCCGTACGGGCTCCTCCGGTTCGGCGGCGCCGACGTGCTGCACCTCGACCTCGACCTCCACCTCGACCTCCACCTCGCCCTCCACCTCGCCCTCCTCCTGCTCCTGCTGCGGGGCGGGCACCTCCCGTACCACGACGTCGTGCGGGATCAGCACGATCGCCGTGGTGCCGCCGAACGGCGACGAGCGCAGGGTGACCGCGATGCCGTGCCGCTGGGCGAGCTGGGCGATCACGAACATGCCGAGCCGCAGGTCGTCGGCGAGCGCCACCACGTCGAACTGCGGCGGCTCGGCCAACTGGGCGTTGAAGGAGTCGTAGTCCTCCTCGGACATGCCGAGGCCCCGGTCCTCGATCTCCACGGCCAGCCCCTTGGCCACCATCGCGGCCCGCACCCCGACCGGCGCGGGAGCGGGGGAGTACAGCGTGGCGTTCTCGATGAGCTCGGCCAGCAGATGGATGACGTCCGCCACCGCGGGCGGCGCGAGATGCACCTCCTCCTCGGTCTGCACCTCCACCCGCTGGTACTCGGCGACCTCGCCGACCGCACTGCGCAGGATGTCGATCAGCGCGACCGGCTCGCTCCAGCTGCGGCCGGGGCGCGCGCCGCTGATGATGACGAGGTTCTCCTCGTAACGGCGCAACTGGCTGGCGGTGGAGTCCAGTTCGTACAGGCCCTTGAGAACCTCGGGGTCCTGGTGCGCGCGTTCCAGCGCGTCCAGCTTGGTGAGCTGGAGGTTGACCAGGTTCTGGCTCTGCCGGGCGATGCCCAGGATGATCTTCTGGAAGCCGCGCCGGGTGTCGGCGAGTTCGACGGCGGTGTGCACGGCGGTGCGCTGCGCGGTGTTGAACGCCTTGGCCACCTGGCCGAGTTCGTCATGGCCGTAGTCCAGCGGAGGCGTCGCCAGCTCCACGTCGACCGTCTCGCCCCGCTCCAACCGGGCCACCACGTCCGGCAGCCGCTCCTGCGCGAGGCTCAGGGTGGCCTCGCGCAGGCCACGCAGCCGGCGGGACAGCGAGCGGGTGATCCGCCAGGACATCCCGACGCACAGCAGCAGGCCGGCCAGCCCGCCCGCGCTCAGGAAGGCGGCCTTGATCAGCAGGTCACGCGCGTTCTCCGCACTGCGCTGCAGCAGTGCTGACGTCTGCTGCTGGATCAGCACCGAGTACTGGTCGGAGACCTCGATCAGCGCGGCCCGCCACTGCTTCTGCACGTCCGGGATCACGATGTCCCCGTGGTCGCCCGCCGACGCCCGGGCCGCGAGCACCCGGTCCTCGACGGACTCCAGGATCCGCCACTGCGAACTGCGCAGGATCTGCTCGGTGTCCGCCTTGGCGGTCCCGGTGAGCGCGGGGACGATCTGGTCCCCGACGAGCCAGCGGCGGGTGCTCACCATCTCGGCGAACTCGGTCCACGTCTTGTCGTCCATCTTCCCCGCGGGCCCGGCCAGCGTCAGCAGCGCGTCCTCCCGGGACACCAGCTCCGCCGCGTGCTCCAGTGAGACCAGCGGACCGGCCTGCGAGGTCAGATCACCGTCGTCGACCTGGGAGAGCTCCTGGAAGGCGTGGATCTGGTCGTCGATGATCGACGTGTACTGGCCGAGCGCCTGTGCGGCCTTGATGTCGGTGGGGTTGTCGACCTGTCCCCGGTAGTACTCAAGGCTCCCCGCCGACGCGAGGACCGAGTACAGCCGGTCCTTGACCCGGGACGGCGCCTGCTGGATCTCGTCCGACTGCCCGAGCAGCTTCGCGACCGCCTTGTCCGTCTTGAGGCGCTGCTGGTCCAGCGCGGCACGGGCCTCCTCCCGGCGCGACGCCAGCCATACGGCTGAGTAGCTGCGCTCCTGCTGCAGCGCGAGCGTGGCCTCGGTGCCCATGGCCCCGGTCGACCTGCTCAGCTCGGTCTGCGAGCGCAGCCGCAGCCCCTCCGAGAACATCTGGATCGTCGTCACGCTCCAGACGGCGGCGAGCGTGACGCCGGGCACCAGCGCCAGGAGGATCAGGGAGAGACGTATGGAGCCGAGGCGGCGCCGGGGGCCTGTCCGTGGAGACATTGTCGTCCTAGGGCGATCAGCGGAGGGCGGGGGCGTTCAGCGCGGAGGGGGTGGGGGGCACGCGGAAGCGGGTGCGGGCGGGGGATGAGCGGGTGGGGGGGCGGTGCGGGAGGGGGACGAGCGCGAGGGGTGGCGGCGTGTCCGGTATGGCACAGGGGGTTCGCAGGATGTTATCCGTACATGTGACCGTACGCGCCACACCTGGCCGAATCTTTGGCGACAGCGCGGGGAGAAGTGTCCGCTCAGCGCGTCCCATCGGCAGCCCACTTCGCGACCGCGGCGACATTCGCCTTGGTGACGAACGCGGGCCCGGTGAGGACGGGGGCCTCGCCGCCGCCCAGGGTGTTGCCGTTGGTGCGGTAGAGCTGGAGCGAGTCCACCGCGAGATAGCCCTGCAGATAGGGCTGCTGGTCCACCGCGAACTGCACGTCCCCGGCCCGGACCGCGCGCACCAGGTCCTTGTTCAGATCGAAGGTCGCGACCCGGCACCTGCTGCGCGCCTCCTCGGCCGACTTCACCGCGGCCAGCGCGAACTGAGCGCCGTTCGTGACGACTTCGTCGATGCTCGGGTCCTGGGTGAGGCGGGTCGCGACGGAGTCGGTCACCGCGTCCATGTCGGTGCCGTCCACATAGAGGTTCTCGGTCTCGCCGCCGAACGCCTTCTTCACGCCCGCGCAGCGCGCCTCCAGGGCGACATTGCCGCGCTCGTGGATCACGCACAGCGCGTGCCGGGCCTTCAGCTCGTCCAGCTTGTCGCCCACGGCCCGGCCCGCGACGCTCTCGTCCTGGCCGAAGTACCCGAGCAGTCCGGCGGACTGCCAGTCGTCCATACCGGAGTTGAGGCCGACCACGGGTATGCCCGCTCTGCGGGCCTCGTCGACGGGAGTGGTCATCGCCGAGGGTTTGGCGAGGGTCACCGCGATGCCGTCGACCTTCTGCCGGATCGCGTCCCGCATCAACTCGGCCTGTCCCGCCGGGTCGGAGTCGCTCGCGTACGTCACGTCGATGCCGTCCTTGGCCGCCGCGGCCTGCGCACCCTTCTGCACCAGCTCCCAGAAGGCGTCCCCCTCGCCGCCATGGGTGATGAGGGCGACCTTCGGCCGTGAGGTGCCCGCCGCGTCCGCGCCCGACGCGTCGTCGGCCCCGTCGACGGCGGAGCAACCGGCCAGCAGCAGACAGACGGCGGACGCGAGGGCCGCGAAGCGAACGGGGACGGAGGAGGGGGGTGGGGTCTTCATGAGGGTGCGGCACCTCGCTGTGCGGCCGAGCCGGGGGAACGAACGAGAGTACGGCCGACGTGGGACGGGGAGTTCGCCGACCTGGTGAACTCTCGCTGTGGCGGAGCCAATCGCGTGTGACCATCGGTAGTCAAGTGTGCAACCACACCGCGTAAGTCGTCGCTGCCACATCGTGATGAACCGCTGGCCGGAGCGTGAACCGGCGCCCGACCCTCCCATTTCGCTTGCGCCCGCAAAGGGCACGGCGTCCCACCCCTACGGTGCCGTCGCCATGTCCTTCCTCCGCTGCCGGCGACTACGCCGAGGCTCCTGATCCGGCAGCCACCCGAACGCGAGACAACTCCCCACCGCGCCCAGCAACAGGCCCACGAAGAACCCACCGAGGTTCGACGTGAGCCAGGTTCCCAGAGTGACCAGAATCCCGGTGATCGAGTAGAAGAGCCGCTGCGCCGGGTTGAAGAGAACCAGCAGACCCAGCAGCACCATCAGCGCCGGCAGCAGATACCCCGCCAGTCCCTGCATCCCGACATGCAGGACGACCTTCAGCGAGGCCTTCATCGTGAGCAGAATCCACGCCCCGCCCAGAGCGAGCAGCAGACCGCCCCAGAACGGCCGGTCGGCCCGCCAACGACGGAAGGCCGACCGGAATCCATCCACCCCGCTCATCAGCAACCCGAACTGCTGAAGCGAAGCTTCAGACCCGGCAGCTTGAACACCCCGGCAGTCGTCGCGTAGTTGGTCTGCCGAAGATTCGCGATGCGCACCGTGTCGGCCTGCTGGCTGAAGACACCGATCGGCCCCCTCACCCCGGCCTTGGTCAACGTACTCGCGTCGTTGCCGATCTCGATGTTGTTGAACGCCGCGTCACCCGACAGCTCGGTCGAGTCGGTGGTCAGATCGGACGCGGACACCTTCTCCGCCCCACCACCGGCGGTGATGAGCAGATTCGTACCGCCGAGGTCGACGCTCTGACACAGTTTCGTGAGCGTCGCGTTCTTGATCGCGGACGTGACGACCAGCACCTGCCCACCGGTGTCCCCTGCGTTGGGGCTGCCCGGCGCCATCTCGTCGAGGCCGCCGAACTGCTCGAACCCGGTGCCGTTGAGCTCGGTCGCGGTGACCGTGAAGGGCATGCCGGAGATGGCGAACTGAACGCCCAGCGCGCCCTCGGCGGTGAGGACCGCGAGCGCTCCGGCGACCAGGGTGGCCGGCACCGCCATCACGGCGGCCCGGCGGGCCCGGACCCGGCCGCGTCTCGCAGGGCCGTCGGGGGTCTCGGACGCTTCGGACGCTTCGGGCACGGAACCGCTTTCCGGGTTCTCGGACAAGGCCATAACTGCTCCCAGGTGCAGAGAAAAGTGCGGGTAGGGCATCAGCGGCACGTTGTCCTGGCGCGGACAGCGCCCACGGCGTACGTCTCCTCGCAACTCCCGGCGGATGCAAGGGCTTTCTCGTACTCCGCAGTAGCCAAGCCGGGAAGTTACCGGTGGTTACAGTCAAGGGTCAAGGTAGTTGTGGAAAAAGGGTGTTGATTGTGCGTCAGCTGTGACTCAAGGGGTTCCCGGGCTCCGGCACGGGACCTGTTGCCGCCATCAACTCCCTTTCAACTGCTTGACGTTGAATGACTCTCAGGTCTACAAATTCCCCTGGCTCCCCCCTGGATCCGTGGCGCCGGATCCGCCGCCCGCGCGGCCTCTGCCCGCGTTCCCGGACTGATGTCCTTCACATTTACGCGAGTTCACTCCATGGCGCCGTCACGGTCACTTTCCCCCTCGGTCCGTGCCGGCCACCCCCAGCCGTTGCCGGTCCGTGACGTACGGAGAAGGCGTCACGGACCGGCAACGGCACCCAAGAACTCGCGCACCCCCCACTTGTCGATCCCCTGATCCCCCTGAGTCCCCCGGGCCCTCGGGGCACACCCCCGCAACGAAAGCCGAGGTACATCCGCATGCGCATGCGCTCCCTGCTCACCCTCGCCGGTGCCGTCGCCGCGCTCACCCTCCCCACGGCCGTCCCCGCGTCCGCGGCCGACGGCGCCGTCCTCACCGCCGGCTCCGTCGGCGGTACGGCCGTCGCGGCCGGCGAGGTCCTCACCGCGCCGCTGGCGAGCGGCACCGCCGCCACGTTCTACTCCAGCGCCACCGGTACGAGCGGCATCTCCTGCACGTCGTCGCAGTTCACGGCCACCGTGACGGACAACCCCGGTGCGCCGGGCACCGCGACGGAGTCGGTCTCCGCGCACACCTTCGACGCCGCCAGCTGCACCACCAACGTGGTCGGCGTCCTCGGCGTCACCGGCATCACGGTCAACAACCTGCCCTACAGCGCCGCCGTGGCCTCCGACGGCACGGTCACCGTCACCCCGGCCGAGGGCTCCGTCATCCAGACGACGGTCGTCCTGCGGACCCTGCTGGGCAGCATCAACTGCGTCTACCAGGCCCCCAGCCTGGCCGGTACGGCGAGCAACGACGACAACACCATCAACTTCACCCGCGCGCAGTTCACCAAGGTCTCCGGCTCGTCCCTCTGCTTCGCCAACGGCTACTTCACCGCCAAGTACGCCCCGGTGACCGGCAGCGGCGCGGCGGTCTACGTCAACTGACGCCCATCGCGCCGGAGTTCACCTCCTGCGCAACCGCAGCGCCAGGGCGGCGCCCCCGGTGAGCACCAGCACCGCGGCGGCGCCGCCCGCCAGCATCGGCGTCGAGGGTCCGGTGTCCGGGGCCCCGTCGGACGCCACCGGAGTGCTGTCGCCCTGGGCACGAGGGGTCTCGCCGCCGGCCGGGGAGGAAGCCGCGGACGAGGCGGGCGTACGCGATGCGGGCCCGCCCGCCTTGGCGCCGCCCGGGTCCTTCGCCGGCGAAGGACCGTCGGCCGTACGGCCGCTGTCGCCCTCCGCGTCCGCACCCGAGCCGGACGACGCCCCACTCCCGCCGCCACCGCCCCCGGCGCTTCCGCCGCCGCCCGCCGGGAACACCACGTCCGAGCACGAGTAGTACGTGTCCGGCGTGCTGCTGTTCTGCCAGATCGTGAACAGCACGTGCCGCCCGGAGCGGTCGGACGGCAGCTTCGCCCTGATCCGGTACGCCCCGTCCGTCAGTGCCGGGTCCGTCACTTCAGCGAACGGCTTCTCCGGCAGGTCGGACCAGGTGAGCGGCTTCGTCGGGTCGTAGCCGGGCTTGGTGAGATAGAGCCGGAACGTGCCGGTGTGCGGGATCGTGGAGACGTACCGCATCGTCAGGGAGTCACCCGGGGTCAGCCGGGTCGAGGGCCAGTCGGCGCGGGCGAGGTCGAGGCCCCGGTAGGCGGGCAGCCCGCCGCTGCACAGCTTTCCGTCGGGCACGACCTGCCGGTCCCGACCGTTCACATTCGCGATCCGCAGGTTGTCCCAGGCGGTGAAGGGGCCGCCGTTCGAAGCGACCGCCGCCCGGCATGCCGCCGACTTGGACGCGCTGCCGCCGTCGGGGGAGCAGGCGTACACCCGGCTGACCGGATCCGTCGGCGCGCCATGCGCCTGTGCGGGTCCCGCCGCCCACACGGTGAGCAGCAACGGCGTTGCGGCGGCGGCCGCCAGGGCGGCGCGGTGCGATCTCATCCAGGGCATCCGGGGCATCCGGAACGTCTCCTCGGCCGGCGCGGGAAGGGTCCTCGTGCAGTACGGGAATTCGGCCCGGCGCGTTCAGTGCGTGACGAGTCGGGCAAAGTCCGTCATTACCGGTCGACTGCACGATGTAGAGGGTGGTTTTCCGGCCTGATCGAGGGTTTCCCCTGTATCCGGATGACTTTCCCTTTGCCTATTGTTCGACCACAGCCGACCCACAGGTAACCCCGAACGGGTCGTAGCTCGTAGCCCGTAGTTCACGCCAGGCCGGCCGCCGCGCCCCCGCACTTTCGAAACACCCCCCGCCGCTTCGAGGACGAAGCGAAAACGTCCGCCGCTCCGCGCTGCCCGGAGTACGGCCGGCCCCGAAAGGCACTCCCCTTGCGTACTTCTGCACCCCTCAGACGGAAGCTGATATCCGTCGCCGCGGTCTCCGCCGCGCTGTTCACGGCCGCCACCACCGTCGCCGTGGCCCAGGACGCCCCCGCCCAGGAGGCCGCCGTACCGACGGCACAGACCGAGGCCGCCCCCGGCACCACGGCCGAGCGCCTCATCGTCGGCTACAAGGCCGGCGCCGCCGAGGCCAAGTCGAACAAGGCCGCCGACGCCGACGCCGCCGCCAAGGGCGAGGAGGCCGGGGAGAGCCTGGACTTCCAGCGCCGCCTCGGCTCCGGCGCCGCCCTCGTCGACCTGGGCGAGAACCTCACCAAGCGGGACGTCGCCGACGTCGTCGCCGAGTACCAGGCCGACCCGCAGGTCGCCTACGTCGTACCGGACCGGCTGAACAAGCCGCTGGCCACCCCCAACGACACCGAGTTCAGCAAGCAGTGGGACCTCTTCGAGTCCACCGCGGGCATGAACGTGCCGGGCGCCTGGGACGTCACCACCGGCAGCGGGGTGACCGTCGCCGTCATCGACACCGGCTACGTCACCCACTCCGACCTCGGTGCCAACATCGTCGGCGGCTACGACTTCATCTCCGACACCGCGGTCTCCAACGACGGCAACGGCCGTGACAGCAACCCGGCCGACCCGGGCGACTGGACCACCGACGGCCAGTGCGACACCGGCTGGCAGGCCACCTCCTCCTCCTGGCACGGCACCCACGTCGCGGGCACCATCGCCGCGGTCACCAACAACAGCAAGGGCATCGCCGGCATCGCGCACGGCGCGAAGGTCTCCCCGCTGCGCGTCCTCGGTCAGTGCGGCGGCTTCGACTCGGACATCATCGACGCCATCACCTGGGCGTCGGGCGGTACGGTCTCCGGCGTCCCCGCGAACACCAACGTCGCCAAGGTCATCAACATGAGCCTCGGCGGTGGCGGCGCCTGCTCCGCCGCGACCCAGAGCGCCATCACCGCCGCGGTGAACCGCGGCACCACGGTGGTCGTCGCGGCGGGCAACGAGAACCAGAACGCCTCCAACTCCTCGCCGGCGAACTGCAACAACGTCGTCTCGGTGGCCGCGCTGGGCCGCTCCGGCTCCAAGGCCTCCTACTCCAACTTCGGCTCGTCCGTGGACATCGCGGCCCCGGGTGGCGAGACCCGTACCACCACGGCCAACGGCATCCTGTCCACGCTGAACACCGGCACGCAGGGCCCGTCGAGCGAGACGTACAAGTACTACCAGGGCACCAGCATGGCCGCCCCGCACATCGCGGGCCTGGCCGCGCTGATGAAGTCGGCCAACACGTCGCTGACCCCGGCGCAGATCGAGTCCGCGATCAAGACCAACTCGCGTGCTCTGCCCGGTACTTGCTCGGGCGGCTGCGGTGCGGGCCTGGCGGACGCGGCCAAGACGGTGCAGGCGGTGAGCGGCAGCTCCGGCGGCACGGAGGGCTCGACGGGCAGCACCACCTTCACCAGCACCTCGGCGCTCTCCATCCCGGACAACGGCTCCGCCGTCGAGTCCCCGATCACCGTCAGCGGCCGCAGCGGCAACGCCCCCTCGGCTCTGCAGGTCGGCGTGGACATCACCCACACCTACCGCGGTGACCTGGTCATCGACCTCGTCGCCCCGGACGGTTCGACCTACCGCCTGAAGTCCGCCAGCTCCTCGGACTCCGCGGACGACGTCAGCACCACCTACACGGTGAACGCCTCCGGCGAGACCGCCAACGGCACCTGGAAGCTGCGCGTCCAGGACACCGCGGCCCAGGACACGGGCCGGGTCAACAGCTGGAAGCTCACCTTCTGAGCTGACGCGGTCGACGGCCGCGTACCGAAGACGGGCGGGCCGGCCGATGCGGATGGGGCATCGGCCGGCCCGTCGTTCATTGCGACCGTCACTCCCACCGACCGACCGGCTGACGGAAACCGTCACTCCGGTCGGTCTTCGGCTACTCAGCGTGGTGGCCCTCGGTGTACCGGCCCTCAGCGTGCGGACAGGCCCATGGCGACGTCTTCGACGTCCGCCGCGTCGAGTTCGGCCAGCACACGGACCCCGCGGTCGGGTTCCCAGTCGATGCCGGGCAGCATGCCAGGGACCGCGATGCTCGGCAGGAGGTGCTCCCACAGCACCGAGATGCGCTCCGCGAGATCCTCCCGGTCGGTCAGCGCCCGGGACATCAACTGGATGCCGGCGAACGCCCCGACCAGCAGTTCCACCGTTTTCCTGGGCTGCACGGTGGGCAGCAACTCGCCCTGTGCGCGGGCCTGTTCCAGCACCACCACCAGATGCTCCACCCACTGCCGGAACGGCCCGGAGTGGTCGACGCCGGGCGGCGCGCTCTGGTCCACCGCCAGTCGCACGCTGCCCTTGAGCAGGGAGTTGCGCAGCAGTCGCCGCCCGAACACGAAGGTCATGTCGACCAGTTCCTGTAGCTTGCAGGGCTGCGGCGGCACCGCGCCGAGCGACACCTGCTCGTCCAGCACGGCCTGGGCGAGGGACTCCTTGGACGGGAAGTGGAAGTACAGGGCGCCCTTGGTCACCTCCGCCCGCTCCAGGACCATCGAGATGGTGGTCGCGGAGTAGCCGTGCTCGTCGAAGACCGCGCCGGCGGCCTCCAGGATCAGCCTTCGCGTTCTGACGGCGCGCTCCTGCCTCGCCATAACCGCCTCTCCGTATGCCTCATCAGCCCCCGGAGCGCACCGAGTTGACGTGCGCGCCCGGCGTGCGCCGGAGCGGATTCGGGCACGGCGGGCGACCCGAGGCCGCATTGAAAACAAACCGGTCGCCTCGTACTCTAACGCTCGCGGCACGGGCACCTCGCCGTCTGTCATCGCACAAACGGGGGGACCCATTGGAGGGGACATGCCTCATTCGCGGCTCACCACGAACCCGCTCGCCGAGCTGTCGGCGGTGCCGGAAGGCCTGACCGCCACCGTACCCCGCCAGCTCGTCCATCGTGCCTCGGTGGCCGAAACGCTGATCACCGGTGGAGCCGGTACCGACGCCGACCGGTTCACCGTCTTCGCCCAGTGGCCGCGCGCCCACCAGTTACACGTGTCGCCGGACCGAACGGCGTACGAGCCGTTGCTCGCTGCGGAAACCGTTCGCCAGGCCGGCACGCTCGTCGCGCACACCGCCTACGAGGTCCCGCTGGGCCACAAGTTCGTGCTCAAGGAACTGCGCATCACCACGCGCCCCGAGCATCTGGCGGTCGGCGCCGTACCCGCCGAACCCGTCGTCCACATAGCCGTCTCCGACGTCGACCTGCGTGGCGGCCGCCCGGCCGGATTCCGCTTCGACACGGAGATACGGCTCGGCGGTGAACGCGTCGCGACCGGGCATGTGGCCGCCACCTGGACCAGCGAGGCCGTCTACCGCCGGCTGCGCGGCGGCCGTACCGCGACGGGCGTGTCCGCGCTGCCCCTTCCGCCCGGACTGCCACCCGCCGAAGTGGACCGCGTGCTGCCCGCGGACGTCGTCCTCGCCCCGACCGGCAACCCCGACCGCTGGCGGCTGCGAGTCGATACCGCCCATGCTGTTTTCTTCGACCATCCGCTCGACCATGTGCCCGGAATGCTGCTGCTGGAGGCCGTACGCCAGGCCGTACGGGCCCACAACGGCCGCAGGGCGCCCGTCTCGTTCCATACCGTCTTCCACCAGTACGCCGAACTCGACCGCCCCACCTGGATAGAGATCCTGGACAAACCGGGCGCACACGACACGGATGTCCAAGTCGTGGGGCAGCAGGGGGAGTCGACAGTCTTCGAGTGTGCGGTGGCAATGGGGAAGTGGTGAGTTATCTTGTACAGGGAGTAAGAAACAAACGGCATGTCCCGTTCTTTTCAGTGCCAGGAGAGAGTCCAGCCGATGGTGAGGCAGTTACGCGCCGAACAGACCCGCACCACGATCCTCACAGCCGCCGCCGAGCTGTTCGACCGTCACGGTTATGAATCGACCAGCCTCAGCGACATCGTGGAGCACGCCCAGGTCACCAAGGGCGCCCTGTACTTCCACTTCGCGGCGAAGGAGGATCTCGCGCAGGCCATCATGGAGCTCCAGTCCAGGGCCTCCCGCCAGGTCGCGAACGAGATGGACGTCCGGGGCCAGTCCTCGCTGGAGGCGCTGATCCGCACGACGTTCGGCATCACACGCCTGACCGTCGAGGGCCCGATCCCGCGCGCCGGCCTGCGCCTGGCAACCGGGGGAGTGGTGATACGGCCGCCCCTGCGGCACCCGTTCACCGAGCTCCTGGACATCGCCACCCGCAAACTCCACGCCGCCGCCAAGGAGTCCGACATCCACCCGGACGTCGACGTGGAGGCCGCGGCCCACTCCCTGGTCTGTTTCTTCGTCGGCACCCGTGTGGTCGGCCGCTCCCTCGAACCCGTCGCACGCCAGCCCCGCAGGGTGGCCGAGATGTGGCACCTGATGATCCGGGGCCTGGTCCCGGTGCCCCGCAGGGCGCCCTATCTCACGCTCGCGACTCAGCTGGAGCGGGAGATCAGAGTCCTGTGACGCCCGCGATACGGTGAGCCGCATGCCCGACAGGTCCGACACCCCGCTCACGCCCGTGCTGCTGCTCGGGAACGAACCCGGCTCGTTCCCGCACAGCGTGCTCGCCGAGCGGCATCCCGCGATCATCCGGCAGGTACGGGAGTCCTTCCCGTACGGCCCCGAGCAGCACCGCGCGCTGGACGCGCTCCTCGCGAGCTGCACCGAGGGTGTGATCGAACCGCTTCCCGCCGACGCGCACGACCGGGACCGCTGGACGGCCTGGGGCGCCGACGCGTTCGTCGGCCGCTCCTGGTTCGATGTGCCGTGGCTGTGGTCGGAGAGCTACTTCTACCGCCAACTCCTCGAAGCCGTCGGTCACTTCACCCCCGGCCCCTGGCAGGGCGTCGACCCCTTCCGCCCCTCCAAGCTGGCCGAACTCGACGCCCCGGAGACGGACGAGGAACTGGCCGCCCTCGACACCCTCGCGGACCTGCCCGCCGACGAACAGAACCGGGCGCTGCTGCACGGCTCCCTGTGGGGCAACCGCGCCGACCTCGGCTTCCGGCTGTCGGCCGCGCACGACGAGGGGTCGTCGGACACCCCGCCCCTGGTGTCCGACGACAGCGAGACCCTCTGGTCCCTGCTCCCGCCCACGGGGGCGGACGGCGCGGGCCGGGCCACCCTGTGCCTGATCGCCGACAACGCCGGCCGCGAACTCGTCCCCGACCTGCTCCTGATCGCCCACCTCCTCGACCGGGACCGCGTCGGGCGGGCCGTCCTCCACGTCAAGCCGTACCCCTACTACGTCTCCGACGCCACGCACACCGACGTACTCGACGCCCTGCGCCGGCTGACGGCCGCACCGGGCGCGGCCGCGACATACGGACACACCCTCTGGTCGGCCATGACGGACGGTCGCCTCACCGTCCGCGCCCATCCCTTCGCCGCCGCCCCGCTGCCGTTCGCGGAGCTGCCCGGCGATCTGCGCGAGGAGCTGGCCTCGGCCACCCTCACCGTCGTCAAGGGCGACCTCAACTACCGCCGCCTGGTCGGCGACCGGCTCTGGCCCCCGACCACGCCCTTCACCGACGTCACCGCCCACTTCCCCGGCCCGGTCGCCGCCCTGCGCACCCTGAAGTCCGACGTGATCACCGGCCTGGACGCCCGCACCGAGGCGGCGCTGGTGGCGGCGGAGGGGCAGAAGTGGCGGACCGGTGGGACGCATGCGCTCATCCAGGTACGCACGTGACGTGACGTGACGTGACGGCCGGACCGGCTCGGGTGGTGCGGCCGGCCCGGCTCAAGTGATCCGTACGGGCAGCGACTTGATTCCGTTGATGAAGTTCGACACCAGGCGTCCGGGCGCTCCCGCCGTCCGCAGTTCGGGCAGTACCCGCGAGGCCTCCCGGTAGAGCACGCGCAGTTGGAGCCGGGCGAAGTGCGCGCCGAGGCAGACGTGCGGGCCGTCGCCGAAGGACACGTGCGGGTTCGGTGCGCGGGACAGGTCCAGCCGGTCCGGGTCGGCGAAGACCCGTTCGTCACGGTTGGCGGAGGCGTGGAAGACGACCACCTTGTCGCCCGCGCGGATACGACGGCCGGCCAGTTCGGTGTCCTCGGCGGCGGTGCGGCGGAAGGTGAGCACGGGCGGGTGCCAGCGCAGCAACTCGTCGATGACTGCGGGGAGTTCGGCCGCTCCGTCCCGCAGGCGTGCGTACTCCTCCGGGTGCTCGGCGAGGGCGAGCAGTCCGCCGGGTGCCGCGCTGCGGACGGTGTCGTTGCCGGCGACGGTGAGCAGGAAGAAGAACATCTCCAGCTCGGGGCCGGAGAGCTCGGGATCGTGGGCGAGCGTGGTCATCACGTCGTCGTCGGGGTAGCGCCGCTTGTGGGCGGCCAACTGCTGGGCGTACCCGAACATGTCCCGCAGCATGGCGGGCGACCGCGGATTGACCGGCCGGCCTTTCTCGTCCAGTACGGCGGGACCGGCCTCGTCGGGGTCCTGGTAGCCGATCACCCGCTGCGTCCAGTGCAGCAGCAGCCTGCGGTCGGCCTCCGGCACGCCGAGCAGGTCGGCGAGATTGAGCAGGGCGTAGTCGTCGGTGACGGCGGTGACCAGGTCGACGGTGCCGTCCGAGGCGCGGGCCTCCGCCAGGGCGCGCGCTAGGAGCGTGTGCGCCCGGTCCTCCGCGACCCTGGTGAAGCGGTCGATACGCCCCGGGGTGAACGCCCGGCTGACCAGCCGCCTCAACCGGCCGTGCCCCGGCGGATCCTGATTGAGCATCATGCGCCGGATGAACGGCAGATCATCCGGGTCGGGGTCGCGGATCTGCGTCGCGCCGATGTGGGAGGAGTACGTCGCGGAGTCCTTGAGCACCCGCACCACGTCCGCGTGCCGGGTCACCGCCCAGAACCCGGGTCCGGCCGGCCAGCCCAGTACCTCCGGCTCGTCCTGCCGGACCACGGGATGGTGGTCGCGCAGGACCCGGTAGGCGTCGTACGGGACGCCGGTGGCGTACTGACGGGGGTCGAAGACGTCGGGGACGGGCGGAGCGTGGTGGACCGTCACGCCTGCTCGCCCTCGCCGGAGTGGTCCGCGCGCAGGAAGTCCTCGATCACCCGGATCAGTTCGAGCGGGGTCTCGTCCATGGCGTAGTGGCCCGCCGAGGGGAGTTCATGCAGCTCGGCGCGCGGGTACCAGGTCATCCACGTCCGGCGCATGAGGTCGGCGGAGAGAGCCGGGTCGAGGGCGCCGGTCACGGCCAGGGCGGGAACCGCGGAGCCTTCGACGCGGGAGTGGAAGTCCTCCCCGGCCCATGAGTCCAGCCAGGCGCGGAACGCCTTCTGGTCGCTGACCGCGAGCGAACGGGTCACCATACGGTCGAGCCAGGCGGCCGGGCGGCGGCCACCGGTGGTGAGGTCGATGATCGTGCGCCGGTTCTCCGGCCGGTGCGCCGCGTCCGCGAACAGCTCCCACTGCTCCGGCGGCAGCGCCAGCCCCGACGCGGGCACCGGCGACACCCCGACCAGCCTGCGCAGCCGGTGCGGGGCGACGGCGAGGAGGCGCTGTCCGACCGCGCCGCCCATCGAGTGGCCGACCACCGAGAACCGCTCCCAGCCGAGCCGGTCGGCCAGTTCCACCAGGTCGAGGGCCGCCTCGGCCGTCGTGTACGCGCCGACCGCCTGCTTGGCGGCGCCGTAGCCGCGCAGATCGACGAGGGCGTAGGTGAACTCCGTACGGTCGAGGTCGGGGAGGACGCCCGCGTAGGCGGACCGGTCGGCGAACCAGCCGTGCACGGCGAACGCCTTGTGGGCGCCGTCGCCGTGCAGCTCGTGGGGGAGCATGAAGGAGGTCATGTGACCAAGGTGGCGTATATCGGTGGAGACCGACAGATTGACGGGTCCTGTTCGCTGTGCTGAACGTGTACAGCGGCGACGTGTATGTGGTGATCATGACAAATTCTTGCTAGTCATGTCGACATGCCGTTACGTCAATTGCGCGCGGGAACGAGGACAGCGGCGGTCGCAGTGGCCACGCTCATGCTGGTGGCGCTCACGGCCTGCGGCGACGACGGGGACTCCTCGTCCGGGGCCGAGGGGCGCAAGACCGTCAGGGTGGCCGCCCTGCCGCTGATCGACTGTGTCGCCCTCTACATCGCGCGGGACCGTGGCCTGTTCGAGAAGGAGGGTCTCGACGTCCGTATCCAGCAGGTCCAGCAGAGCCTCCAGGCAATTCCGGCCCTGGCCAAGGGGCAGATGGACATGGTCGCGAGCGCGAACTACGTCACCTATCTGCAAGCCCATGAGCAGGGCACTCTCGACATACGCATCGTCGCCGAGGCGATCCGGGCAGCGCCGCGCATGATGGAGGTTCTGGTGCCGGCGGACTCGGACATCAAGACCGTCGCCGACCTCGAAGGCAAGAAGCTCGCGGTCAACACCCTGAACAACGTCCAGTCGCTCACCTTCAACGAGATCCTGGCGAAACAGGGCGTCGGCCGTCCCGTCTACCGGGCGATTCCCTTCCCGCAGCTGGGCGCCGCCCTGGACAAGGGGCAGGTGGACGCGGTGCACGCCGTCGAGCCCTACGACAGCTCCATCCAGGACGAGCTGAAGGCCAGGGTCCTCGTCGACGGCTCGTCGGCACCCGTGGAGGGCATTCCGCTCAGCGGGTACATCAGCACGAGCAAGTACGCCGACGGAAACGGCAAGACGCTGGCCGCCTTCCAACGGGCCCTGAAGAAGGCCGTGCGGATCGCCGCCGAGAACCCGTCCGTCGTACGCGACACCTTGCCCACGTACACCAAGGTGACCGAGAAGCAGGCCGAGTCCATCGATCTCCCCGTCTTCCCGCCCACCATCGACGCCGCACAGCTCAAGCGGCTCACCGACCTGATGGAGAAGCAGGGGATGTTGAAGAAGCCGATCGATCCGGCGACGCTGATGGTCGAGTGAGGTGACGTGAAGGGCCGTCAGGAGCGGCTGCTGCTCGGCGCCCTGGGCGTGGTGGTGGCCTTCGGGGGCTGCGAGGCGGTCTCCCGTGCCGGTCTCGTGCGGCGCAGCTATCTGCCGCCCGCCTCCGAAGTCGTCGCCCGCGCGGTGGAGTTGGCCGGCGACTCGGTGTTCCTGGAGGGCATCGCCGCCACGTTGCGCGCCTGGGCGCTCGGGCTCGCGCTGGCCGTCGCCATCGCCGTGCCGGTCGGTCTGGTCCTCGGGAGTGTGCCGGTCGTCGATGCCGCCGTGCGCGCGATCGTGGAGTTCCTGCGGCCGCTGCCGTCCGTCGCGCTGATCCCGCTGGTCTCCCTCCTGCTCGGCTCCGGCACCGAGACCAAGGTCGCGCTGGTGACGTACGCGTCGGTCTGGCCGATCCTCTTCAACACCATCTACGGCCTCGGCGAGACCGACCCCCTGGCCAAGGACACCCTCCGCGTCTTCGGCTTCGGCCGCCTCGCCGTCCTCCTCCGTGTCGAACTGCCGGGTACGGCCCCCTTCATCGCCGCCGGCATCCGCATCTCGGCCGCGGTCGCCCTCATCCTGGCCGTCGCCACGGAGATCCTCGCCGGCTTCGGCGAAGGACTCGGCATCTTCATCGCCCAGGCGGGACTGGCCACGGACGGGACGCGGGATGTGCTGGCCGGGGTCGTGTGGGCGGGGGCTCTCGGGCTGGTCATCAACGGGGTGCTGGTGTGGGGGGAGCGGCGGCTGTTTCCCTGGACGCCGGAGCGGCGGGGGGTGGGGTGAGTTGAATTGTGCGGGTGCGGGTGCGGGTGCGGGTGCGGGTGCGGGTGCGGGTGCGGGTGCGGGCGAGGGAGAGGTGGCGGGGGCGTGGCGTTCGGTGTGGGGCGGGTTGTTTGACGGGGGTGCGCGGGGTGACCGGTCCGTGGCGGCCGAGGTGCGGGTGGGCCGTCGTCCTGCCGCGCGGGTGACGCCATCGACGGCTGCCGGGCAGAGCGGTGCCGGTCGTGCGTACGACCGCCCCAAGCTCCTCTCATCCGGCCGCCCCAAGCTCCTCTCATGCGGCCGACCCAAGCTCCGCGCCTCACCCTGCGAGGTGCGCTGATGAACCAGTCCCGCGCCGCACTGCGCCGCACCCTCGCCCCCGCTCCCGCTCCCGTACGTCACGCTCTGCTCCGCTGGACCGTCCTCGTCCTCGCCGTCGCCGTCTGGCAGTTGGTCGCCCGAACCCACGGCAGCGTCTACTTCCCACCGCCCGCGGAGATCGCGCGGCACGCCCGTGACCTGTGGTTCTCGGGGCCCGTCCGGCACGGCTTCCTCACCGACGCCGCCGTCGCCGACGTGCTGCCCAGCCTCGGCCGGATGGCCGCCGGGTTCGCGCTCGCCGCCGTCGCCGGGATCGCCCTCGGTGTCGCGGTCGGCCGTTCGCGGCGCGCGTACGCCCTGTGCAACCCGGTTCTGCAGTTCGCCCGCAGCGTCCCGCCGCCCGCCCTGGTCCCCGTCTTCGTCGTGATCTTCGACTTCGGTACGCCGATGCAGATCGCGTCGATCGTCTTCAGCGCCGTCTGGCCGGTGCTGATCAACACGGCGGAAGGCGCCCGCAACACCGACCCGCTGCGCCTGGAGGTCGCCGCAGTGCTGCGCCTCACCCCGGCCGAACGGCTTCGCTTCCTCATCCTGCCCTCCGCGCTGCCCCGCATCTTCGCCGGCCTGCGCCTGAGCCTCTCGCTCTCCCTCATCCTCATGGTGTTCTCGGAACTGCTGCCGGGCACCGCGAACGGCATCGGCTTCACCCTCACCGACGCCCAGTCCCGCTCCGACCTGCTCACCGTCTGGGCGGCACTCGCCCTGCTCGGCGCCTTCGGGTACCTCCTCAACACCGGCCTGCTCGCGGTCGAGAGGCGGCTGGTCGGGAAGGGGAGGGCGACGACCGTATGACCTTCACGCCACCCCCCACGCCCCCCGC
This sequence comes from Streptomyces sp. HD, assembly GCF_028369295.1. Lineage (GTDB taxonomy): Bacteria > Actinomycetota > Actinomycetes > Streptomycetales > Streptomycetaceae > Streptomyces. Next base: position 60,031 of record NZ_JAQMYP010000042.1, on the reverse strand, counting down.
CTCCTCCGCCCAGGGACACGCATGCTCCGCCTAGACACGGTCGGTCAGCACTACGGCGACCACCAGGTACTGCACGACATCACCCTCACCGTGCCGGACGGCCAACTCCTGTGCGTCGTCGGCCCGTCCGGCTGCGGCAAGTCGACACTGCTGCGCACCGTCGCGGGCCTGCTTCCCACGTACGACGGCACGATCACGCTGGACGGCACACCCGTGCGGGGCGTCCCCGACAACCTGGCCGTGGTCTTCCAGGACTACGCCCGCTCCCTCTACCCCTGGCTCACGGTCCGCGAGAACGTGGCGCTGCCGCTGCGCCGCAGGGACCTGCCGAGAGCGGAACGCCGGGCCGAGGCCGACCGCATCCTGGCCCGGGTCGGCCTCACCGACACGGCCCGGCGCCACCCCTGGCAGCTCTCGGGCGGCATGCAGCAACGGGTGGCGATCGCCCGCGCCCTGGTCTGCCGCCCCTCCCTGCTCCTCATGGACGAACCCTTCGGCTCCCTGGACGCCCAGACCCGCGAGGACCTGGAGGACCTCCTCCTGGAGGTCCACCGCACGGACGGCGCCACGATCGTCTTCGTCACCCACGACATCGACGAGAGCGTCTACCTGGGCGACCGTGTGGTCGTCCTCTCCCCGGGGCCCGGCGCCAAGGTCGTCCTGGACCTGCCCGTCCGACTCCCCGGCACCCGGGACCAGATCAGGACCCGGGGCCTGGCGGAGTTCGTCGCACTGAGGTCGGAGGTGGGGCGGGCGGTGCGCAACCGGTAGTCGGCCCGCCCGCGTTCGCCCTCCGCCGCTCAGCCCAGGCGCACGTCCTGCCACACCAGCCGGTGGTCGGACGTCGGCACCGTCCTGCCGTCCCCCACCAGCCGGTACAGCGGGTCGTCGGACGTCGGCCAGAAGACGCCGTTGGTGGCCGGTATCAGGCCCCTGGACGGCAGGACGTAGTCGACGCGCAGATTGCCGGGAGAGGTGTCGCCGAAGTCGGAGGTGTCGTACGCCGGGTTGCCGGTGTGCGAGGCGTTCGCGCCGCCCTGGAGCTTCGCGGCCTCCACGCCGCCCGCGCTCGCCGGGGGAGTGGCCGGGAGGTGCACCGCCGGGTGGTCGAGCAATTGCCGGATGGCGTGGTCGTAGCTGTCGCCGTCGTACGGGTCGGCGTTGTTGTCGCCCGCGATCACGAACCGTGCCCCGGGCCGCAGCCCACCGCACACGCCCTTGTCGTCGTAGAGGTAGGAGCTGCGCCGGCGCCCGCCGACGTAGTCGGCCCACAGGCGGATCTCGTCGTGGTTGCGGCGTCCGTTGCGGTCCTCGGTGCCGTCGAAGGTGGGCGGCGTCGGGTGCGAGACAAGGAAGTGCACGGTGGAGTGCCCGATGCACACCGGCACGTCCCAGTGGCTCTTCGACGACAGCCGGAGGATCGCGCGGGCCTCGTCGCTGTAGTAGCCCGGCGGCATGACGTGGCTGGGCATGTCCTTCCACAGGAAGCGCTGGAAGGTCCGCACCGCGCGTGTGTCGATCGGGAACTTCGACAGTACGACCATGCCGTACTGCCCCGGGAACCAGCCGTAGCCGTACGCGTCCTGCCCGTACGCGTCCGAACCGGGGGTCGTGACGGCGCCGTTCTTCCCGTCGAGGTCCATGCCGGTGGCGACACCCGTGTTGACGGGGCCGGTGTAGTGGTACGGGAAGCGGATCGGTTTCGCCCCGTTGTGGCCCACGGACAGGTAGTTGCGCAGGAAGAGACGGACCGCCGTGCCCTGCTCGTCGTGGTCGAACTCGTTGATCAGCAGGACGTCCGGGTCGACCCGCTGGATGGTCTCCGCGGCGTTGCGCGCCTGGGCGTTGTCCGGTGTGGACAGGTCGGTGATCAGCGCGCCCTGGGTGGCTCGGTTCAAGGAGGCGTTGAAAGTGGCGAACCGCACGGACCGGCGGCCGTGCCGCTCGGCCGCCGCGGCCGGGAACGCCGCGGTCGTGGCCAGCGCAGCCCCGGCGAGGGAGGCGAGCGCCGTGCGGCGGGAGAGGGATCCGGTGTGGGTCATCGCGACTCCGGTGTGGGAGGGGGACACATGAGGTGCGAGAAGTCTGCGCGCGTAGAGATGAACGCCACAAGGCACGGCGAGAACTCCCGGATTCACCCTTGATTCACGCGATGGTGTGATCATGTCCCGCGCGGCGGATGCCCCTCGGGACCCGGGGGTAGGGCCGGGCCATGACGCAGCAGCCCTTCGAACTCCCGCACTTCTACATGCCGTATCCCGCGCGGCTGAACCCGCACGTCGACGAGGCGCGTGCCCATTCGACCGAGTGGGCACGCGAGATGGGCATGCTGGAGGGGTCCGGGATCTGGGAGCAGGCCGACCTGGACGCGCACGACTACGGTCTGCTCTGCGCCTACACCCACCCCGAATGCGACGCCGAAGCCCTCTCCCTCATCACCGACTGGTACGTGTGGGTGTTCTTCTTCGACGACCACTTCCTGGAGATCTTCAAGCGCACCCAGGACCGCGTCGGCGGCAAGGCCTATCTGGACCGGCTCCCGATGTTCATGCCGATGGACCTGTCGACCCCGATGCCCGAGCCGCAGAACCCGGTCGAGGCGGGGCTCGCCGACCTGTGGACCCGCACGGTGCCCTCGATGTCGGCCGACTGGCGCCGCCGGTTCGCGGTCGCCACCGAACACCTGCTCAACGAGTCGCTCTGGGAACTGTCCAACATCAACGAGGGGCGCATCGCCAACCCCGTCGAGTACATCGAGATGCGCCGCAAGGTGGGCGGTGCCCCCTGGTCGTCGGGCCTGGTCGAGTACGCGACGGCCGAAGTGCCCGCGTCCGTCGCCGAGTCGAGGCCGCTCAGGGTTCTGATGGAGACCTTCTCGGACGCCGTGCACCTGCGCAACGACCTGTTCTCCTACCAGCGCGAGGTCGAGGACGAGGGCGAACTCAGCAACGGCGTCCTGGTCCTGGAGACCTTCTTCGACTGCACCACCCAGCAGGCCGCCGACACTGTCAACGACGTCCTCACCTCCCGGCTCCACCAGTTCGAGCACACCGCCCTCACCGAAGTCCCTGCCCTGGCTCTGGACAAGGGCCTCACCCCGCAGGAGGTCGCGGCGGTCGCGGCGTACACCCAGGGGCTGCAGGACTGGCAGTCCGGCGGCCACGAGTGGCACATGCGCTCCAGCCGGTACATGAACGAACGTGCGCGGACTTCCGCGCCGTGGCAGGTACCCACCGGGCCCGGCACTTCCGCGGCCGACGTCGGTGCGCTGCTCGCCGCGGCCGGCGCCGAACGCCTCCGTGCGTACACGCACATGCCCTTCCAGAAGGTCGGCCCGTCCCGGCTGCCCGACTTCTACATGCCGTTCCGGGTGGAGCTCAGCCCGCACCTCGCCGACGCCCGCACCCACCTCACCGAGTGGATGCACCGCATGGGCATGCTCCGGGAGGGTGTCTGGGACGAGGACAAACTCGCCGCCTACGACCTTGCGCTGTGCTCCGCCGGCCTCGACCCGGACGCCACGCCCGAAGCACTCGACCTCAGTGCGCAGTGGCTCGCCTGGGGCACGTATGCCGACGACTACTACCCGCTGGTCTTCGGCCACCGCCGCGACCTGGCCGCCGCACGTCTGACGACCCGGCGCCTGTCGGACTGCATGCCGCTCGACGGAGAGGTGGCCGTCTCTCCGCTGGGCGGCATGGAGTGCGGCCTCGTCGACCTCTGGACGCGCACGACGGCCGAGATGACACCGGCCCAGCGACGCTCCCTGAAGGAAGCGGTCAACGCCATGACGGAGAGCTGGGTGTGGGAGCTGGCCAACCAGCTCCAGAACCGCATCCCGGACCCGGTCGACTACCTGGAGATGCGGCGCGCCACCTTCGGCGCCGACCTCACGCTCAACCTGTGCCGGATGGGCTGCGGCCCCGCCGTCCCGCCCGAGGTCTACCGCAGCGGGCCCGTGCGCTCCCTGGAGAACGCCGCCGTCGACTACTCGATGCTCATCAACGACGTGTTCTCCTACCAGAAGGAGATCGAGTACGAGGGCGAGATCCACAACGCCATCCTCGTCGTGCAGAACTTCTTCGGCGTCGACTACCCCACCGCACTCGGAGTCGTCCATGACCTGATGACCCAGCGCATGCGCCAGTTCGAGCACGTGGCTGCGCACGAACTGCCCGTCGTGTACGAGGACTTCGGCCTCTCGGACGAGGCTCGCAAGGCCATGGGGGACTACGTGGCCGACCTGCGGAACTACATGGCAAGCATCCTGAACTGGCACCGGTCGGTGGACCGTTACAAGCCCGACTTCCTGGCCCGCCGCGCCCACGGCTTCCTACCGGACCGCCCGTCGGCCGTACCCGTTCTCAGCTGACCTCCCGCACGCCCGCCGCGGCCTTCTCGGCGAGCTCTCGTACGCCGTTCGCGACGTTCTCCGAGAGCTCGCACCGCCGTCGCAGTACGTAACAGCCGCCACTGACAACGGACTTCCCGCCTCCGGATGCCGTTTCCGAAACTTTTCGTGCGGAACGGGATATTCAGGGAACTTGGGCGGGGCGCCGCGAGTCTTCTGGGGTGAGGGGAACAGACAACGAGAACACACGGGGGTGTTCGACCTTGACCGACATCATCGAGAGGCTCACGGACAGCGACACGGGGACCGGAGCGAAGGGGGCCGACAAGGGGGAGCGGCCGCTCGACGCCGGTGAGCTCACGCCGTACGCGGCCCCGCTGCCCGTCCCTCCCGTCCTGCGCCCCGCGTCCGACGACGTTCTGCGCGAAACCGAGATCGCCCTGCGCCCGACCTGGGTGCGACTGCATCCGCAGCTGCCGCCGACCCTGATGTGGGGGTACGACGGCCAGGTGCCGGGCCCGACCATCGAGGTGCGGCGCGGACAGCGTGTCCGCATCGCCTGGACCAACCGCATCCCCAGGGACGGCGAGTACCCGGTCACTTCGGTGGAGGTACCGCTGCGCACGGACGGCCGTCCGCAGGCCTCCACCGAGCCCGGCCGTGAGGGCGTCGAGCCCAACAAGGACGTCACCGCCCTGCCCGCCTGGTCGGTGACCCATCTGCACGGCGCCCAGACGGGCGGCGGCAACGACGGCTGGGCGGACAACGCGGTCGGCTTCGGCGACGCCCAGCTGTCGGAGTATCCGAACGACCACCAGGCGGTGCAGTGGTGGTACCACGACCACGCCATGAACATCACCCGGTGGAACGTGATGGCGGGCCTGTACGGCACCTACCTCGTCCGTGACGAGGAGGAGGACGCCCTCCATCTGCCCTGCGGTGAGCGGGAGATCCCGCTGCTGCTGGCCGACCGCAACCTCGACACCGACGAGGACGGCCGGCTCAACGGGCGGCTGCTGCACAAGACGGTGATCGTCCAGGAGAAGAACCCGGAGACGGGCAAGCCGGTCTCCATCCCGTTCACCGGCCCGTACACCACGGTCAACGGCCGCATCTGGCCGTACGCCGACGTGGACGCCGCCTGGCACCGCTTCCGGCTGGTCAACGCGTCCAACGCGCGTATCTACAACCTCGTCCTGGTCGACGAGGACGACAACCCGGTCCCGGGCATCGTGCACCAGATCGGCAGCGACGGCGGGCTGCTGCCGCGGCCGGTGCCGATCGACTTCGACGGCGCGCTGCCCACGCTGAGCGCGGCACCGGCCGAGCGCTTCGACCTGCTCGTCGACTTCCGCGCTCTCGCGGGCCGGACGCTCCGGCTGGTCAACAAGGGCCGCAACCAGCCGCCCGGCGTACCCGACCCGGCGGGCGACGTGCGCTATCCGGCGGTCATGGAGTTCCGGGTCGGGGAGAGCTGTGAGACGGACACCTTCGAACTGCCCGAGGTGCTCTCCGGCTCCTTCCGCCGGCTCACGCACGACATCGAGCACGGCCACCGCCTGATCGTGCTCACCCCGCCCGCCACCAAGGGCGCCGGCGGTCACCCGGAGATCTGGGAGATGACGGAGGTCGAGGACCCGGGTGACATCCAGGTCCCCACCGAGGGTGTCGTCCAGGTCACCGGCCCGGACGGCAGGACCAAGACCTACCGGCGCACGGCACGGACGTTCAACGACGGCCTCGGCTTCACCATCGCCGAGGGCAGCCACGAGCAGTGGAGCTTCCTCAACCTGGCACCGATCGTCCACCCCATGCACATCCACCTGGCCGACTTCCAGCTGCTGGGCCGGGACGCCTACGACGTCTCGGGCTTCGACCCGGCGGTGGGCGGCACCCGCAGCCCGATCCGGTACGACGCCGGCACCTCGATCCCGCTGGCGCCCAACGAGCTCGGGTACAAGGACGTCTTCCAGGTGCCGGGCAACCAGATGCTGCGCGTCATGGGCCGGTTCGACGGCGCCTACGGCCGCTTCATGTACCACTGCCACCTCCTTGAGCACGAGGACATGGGCATGATGCGGCCCTTCGTCGTCATGCCCCCGGAGGCGTTGAAGTTCGACCATGGCGCCGGGCACGGAGGACACGGCGGCCACGGGGCGGGGCACACGGGCTGAGGCACGCACGTGCGCGTGGCGCCGTCCCTTGCGGGTCTCGCGTCACGCGCGCGTGGCGACCCTGCGCGCCGCGTGTTCGACGGCGGCTCGCGCCAGCGCCCGGACGACCGGGTGCGGGTGTGAGCCGTCGCCGGACAGCTCCGGCTGGAAGAGCGTGGCCAGGAAGAAGGGGTGGCCGGGCAGTTCGGCGATCCGTACGTGACCGTCCTCGTCGTGTCCGGAGAAGAGCAGCCCGTGCGCGCTCAGGGTGTCGAGGTGGCGGGAGGGGCCGTACGCGCAGAAGTACCGTTCGACGGTCCGCTCCGAGCCGATGACCGACTGGGCGAGCGAGCCGGGCGCGATCCGGACAACGGCCTCGTGCCCGACGAGCGAGCAGGCCAGGGGTTCGATGAGGAAGTCGTCGGCGCCGGGGTCGTTCTCGGCGTGGGCGACACGGGTCAGCCCGCACACGTCCCGGGCGTACTCAAGGAGTGCGTGCTGGAAGCCGCCGCACGTGCCGAGGAACGGGATTCCCTCCTCGCGCGCGGTGCGGATCGCCGACAGCACACCCGCCTCGCTGCGGTACGGGCTGCCCGGCAACACCCACACCGCGTCGAAGCCGCGGACGGTGTCCTCGGCCGCCGCGTCCTGCGACGGGATCCAGTAGGCGTCGAGGACGAGCCGCTCGCGTTCGGCGAGGGCGTCCAGCAGAAGCGGCACGCGCGTGTGCGAGGCGACGTTGGGGGAGCGATCCCCGACCAGGGCGAGCCTTGCCGCTCGCGCCGTCCGTGTCCTCTGTGCTGTCTGATGTGGCGTCTGGGTCGTCTGAGTCGCCTGTGCCATCCTGGCCGTCCGAGCTGCGGAGTTCGTCATGTCCTTCATCCTGGGCGCGGCCCGTACTTCACGTCCAACGATGATTACTGCACCTCCGATAAGCGGTGCTGATGGGGTGCGGGATGCTGTCCGCCATGGACCCGCACCTGCTGCGCACCTACGTCACGGTCGCCCGCCTCGCCTCGTTCTCCGAGGCCGCGCGCGAGCTGGGCTACACCCAGTCGGCGGTGTCCCAGCACATCGCCGCGCTCGAACAGGACCTCGGCGCCCCGCTGCTCACGCGTCGCCCCGTCACGCCCACGCCGGCCGGCGAGCGGCTCCTCGAACACGCGAGCCCGTTGCTGCTGCGCCTGGAGGCGGCCCGCGCGGACGTCGTACGGATGGCTGCCGCGCCCGCTCACGGGCTGACGCTCGCGACCTCGTCGACCGCGCTCGGACCACGCGTCCTCGCCGCGCTCCCGGCCTCCGGGGTGACCCTGCGTGTGCTGCCCCGCGACGAGGTCCCCGCGGCCGTGGCCACGGGGACGGCGGATCTCGGCCTCGTGGACGGCCTGGCCGCCCCCAGCGACCCGTTGCGACTGCCCGACGTGGCACCGCTGACCACCTACGGCGTGGGGGAGGAGCCGGTCTGCGTCCTCCTGCCCGACACCCACCCGCTCGCCCGGCGGACCGGCCTGCGCCTCGCCGACCTGGCTGACGCCCGCTGGCTGGACGCCCCCGACGCCGGTTTGCCGCTCGCCCACCTCCGCGCCGCGAACGGCGGCCACGGCTTCCGCACCGCCCTGCGCTACGAGGGCACCGACGTCCGCGCCCTCATCGCCCTGTCCGCGGCGGGTCACGGCCTCACCCTGCTGCCACGCCCGACGGCCACCGGGGTGCCCGGCACGGCGGCCGTACCGATCACGGAACCGCGAGTCGTACACCGGACGGAACTGGTGCACGCGGGGGTGCTCGGGGGAGCGGCGGCCGGAGTCGCGGAGGCGCTGGTCGAACGGGCGTGAGGAGCGGGGGGTACGCACCTGGCGCACCGGCGGGGGAGGGAGGCCGTGCCCTCGGCACACCGGCGTGAGAAGGGAAGCCGCACTCTTGGCGCACCGGCCTGAGGAGGCAGGCCGCACCCTTGGCGCACCGGCCTGAGGAGGAAAGCCGCGCCCCGACGCACCGGACTGAAGCAAGGCGACGACTCACCGGCCGCAGGGGTGTGAGCCGGCCGCCCGCCACAGATGCTCGCCCACCCTGACGTCCCGTTTCCGCCGTGACGCCTATGGCTTCCCGTTCTTGACCACTGGTCAGTCTCACTCGATCGTGGCTCGTTGTGCGCCGGTGCGCAGGGTAGTCACCAGACGGAGGCGATCCGATGGAACACACTGCGTTGCGACCCAAGCCCATGCCAGGTCAGCGGCCCGACGACGGCGCCAAGTCAGGCTCCGGCGCGAAGCGCCCGCACGCCGCGCCCCGCCCACGCCGACGGCGACTCGCGACCCTTCTGGTCGCCGTTCTCGCCGGGATGATCCTGCTCCTGTCCGGAGTCGGACTCGGCACGCTGGGCGCCACGGTGATCGGCATGAGCAGACTCGCCGAGCTGCAGCGGCAGGCAGGGCAGGGCCTTCCCGGCAGCCCGACCGTCTCCGCGCATCCCGGTTCCTCGAAACAGCCCCCCTCGACCCGGACCTCCTCACCGGTCCCCGCCGCCGTCGCGACCCTCGGAGTGGAGGCCGTGGACGCCCGGAAGTCGGGGGCCCTGGTGGTCGGGGTCCACGTGCCCGGCCCGGGATACACGGCCGGTCTGGTCCGCGGTGACGTGATCCTCGCGCTGGACAAGACCCGTATCGGCTCGGCCGCCGACCTCGCGCGAACCGTCGCCGGTTCCCGTCCGGGCGACGCGGCCACCCTGACGGTGCGCCACCGCGGCGGCGACCACCAGTGGCTGACGGTGGTGCCGGGCGTCGTCACCTGACCACCCCCATCCCCGGGGAATTCCGGGAAAAGCACTGGCCACGCACGGCCGGCAAGGCCACGATGACCCCATGCCGACCACCCTCATCGCCTTCCTGGGGGCCTGTACCCTCATCGCCGCCTCGCCCGGGCCCAGCACCGTGCTGATCATCAAGCAGTCGCTGTACAGCAGGCGCTCCGGATTCCTGACGGTGCTCGGCAACGAGACCGGCGTCTTCATCTGGGGTTCGGTCGCCGCTTTCGGCCTGACCGCACTGCTGACGGCGTCCGAGGTGGCGTACGACGTGATGCGGATCGTCGGCGCGGTCGTGCTGGTCGGCTTCGGCATCCAGGCGCTGCGGCAGGCGCGGCGCGCCAAGGGGGCGGAGGAGAGCGCATGGGAGGGCACGCCGAAGAGCGGCTGGGCCTCCTACCGCGGCGGACTGCTGCTCAACCTCGCCAATCCCAAGGCGGCCGTCTTCGCGATGTCCTTCCTGCCGCAGTTCGTGCCGCACGGCGCCCCGCATCTGCCGGCCATGGTGGGCCTCGCCGCGCTCTGGGCGGTCTACGAGGTCGGCTACTACGGCCTGTACGTGTGGTTCGTGGGCCGGATGAAGACCGTGCTGTCCCGCACGGGCGTGCGCCGACGCCTTGAACAGGTCTCCGGAGGGGTGCTGCTGCTCCTCGGCGTCCGCATGGCGCTGGAAAGCTGATGCCATGGCACCGGACGGCTGCCGCCATGCCCCGCCGGCCGCCCGACGGACCTCCCGACCCGCCGCCCGAAAGGCGCGTCGACCGGCTCGCGTCGCCCCCTCCGTACGGGCAGGATGCTGCCCGTAGTCCTTTCACGCGCCCAGGGAGGCCCGGATGACCGGCACCGCACCCGCTCCCTTCACCGCCGACGACTACCGGGCCCGGATGGAACGGGCCGCGCGGACCGCCGCGGACGCCGGCCTGGCCGGGCTCCTGGTGGCACCCGGCCCGGACATGGTGTGGCTCACCGGCTACGCGCCCCCCGCCGAGACCGAGCGGCTCACCCTGCTGGTCCTCGCTCCCGGCCGGGATCCCGTCCTCGTCGTCCCCGCCCTGGAGGCCCCGGACGCCGCCAAGGCTTCCGGCGCGCCCGTCCTGACCCTGCGCGACTGGACCGACGGCCAGGACCCCTACGCCGCCACCGCCGCCCTCCTCGACGCGAGCGGCCGGTTCGGCATCAGCGACAACGCCTGGGCGATGCATCTGCTGGCCCTGCAGAAGACGCTGCCCGGCAGCTCCTACGCCTCCCTCACCGACGCCCTGCCGATGCTGCGGGCCGTCAAGGAAACCGCCGAGGTGGAGCTGTTGGCGGCCGCGGGTGCGGCCGCAGACGCAACGTTCGAGGAGATCCGGAAGGTTCCCTTCGGCGGACGCCGCGAGTCGGACGTCGCCAAAGACCTCGCCGACCTGCTGCGCGACTTCGGCCACTCCCAGGTCGACTTCACCATCGTCGCCTCCGGCCCGAACGGCGCCAACCCGCATCACGAGGCGGGCCACCGAGTGATCGAGAGCGGCGACATGGTCGTCCTCGACTTCGGCGGCCTGCGGGACGGCTACGGCTCCGACACCTCCCGCACGGTCCATGTCGGCGAGCCCACCGACGAGGAGCGCCGCGTCCACGACCTGGTACGCGAGGCCCAGGAGGCCGGCTTCCGCGCCGTACGGCCCGGTGTTGCCTGCCAGGAGGTCGACCGGGCCGCCCGCGCGGTCATCGCGGACGCCGGGTACGGCGAGTACTTCATCCACCGCACCGGGCACGGCATCGGCGTCACCACGCACGAGCCGCCGTACATGATCGAGGGCGAGGAGCAGCCTCTCGTGCCCGGCATGTGCTTCTCCGTGGAGCCGGGCGTCTATCTGCCCGGCCGCTTCGGAGTGCGTATCGAGGACATCGTCACGGTCACCGGGGACGGCGGCCGGCGCCTCAACGACACGACCCGCGAGCTGGTCATAGTCGACTGACCCGGCGACCGATCCCGGAGCAAGGAGCCCCCGTAGACCCCCGAGCGACAACGGCGCGACCATGACCCAGGCACCGACACCCACCGCGGACACCGTCCGCCGGCTGGTCCGTTCCCTGCTCAAGGACGGTGTGGCCGACTCGGCCGGACCCGAGGTGCGTCCCGCCTCCCCGGGCGCCGAGCCCGCCACCTGGTGGGTCGGCACCCGCCATGTGCTGCGCCTTGCCCCCGACCGGGCGGCCGCCGTCCGCCAGCGCCGCGAACTGCGCCTGCGCGACCTCGTCCGCCCGCACGTCCCGGTCGCGGTGCCGACGAGCGTCGCGCACGGGGAGTGGGCGGCCGGGCTGACCTACACCCTGGACACCAAGGTGCCCGGCGGGGCGGGCGCACAGCACGACGTGTCCGCCGTCGGAGAGGCCGACCTGGCCGGGCTGCTCACGGGGCTGCGCGAGATTCCGGTACGGCAGGCCGAGACGCTCGGTGTGCCGCGCACCGCCCCGCGCTCCCTGGAGGCCCTGCGCCGGTCCGCCGACAGTGCCGCCGGGCGCCTCGCCGCCGCCGACGAGTTCGACGCCGTCCGGATGCGGCAGCTGACCCAGCCCGCCGCCGTGCAGCTCGCGGCCCAGCCCGGCACCGCGGTCCTCGTCCACCACGCCCTCACCGCCGACCACCTGGTCGTCAGCGCCGACGGCCGGGTGCGCGGCGTCCTCGGCTGGGCCGACACCGTCGTCGGCGACCCCGCCGAGGACATCGCCGGTCTCGCGCTCGCCGTCGGCTCCCCGGCCGCCGTCCGAGCCGCCACCCTGGCCGGCTACGGGGCCCGCCCCTGCCTGCGCGGCCTCTGGCTCGCCCGCTGCGACGCGGTCGCCCACCTCGCGGACCGCCTCGAAGGCAAGGGCGAGGCACCCCTCTCGCTGCTGAGGACACAGCTGCGACACGCGTGGGAGGCGATCCTGCTGGAGCGCGTGACGGAACTCAGGGAGGAGGACGACAGGGACGAGGAGCTCTAGCAAACGCCCTGGCTCACTGCCCCCGGCTCGCCGCTGACCCCTGGCTCACCTGCGCCACCGGCGCACCGCGCCCCCTGGCCCGGCTCACCCCTGCAACAGCACCACACTCGACTCCCCGGGCACATGCAGCACCCCGTCCGCGCCCGGCGCCTCCACCGGCTCCCACGCCGCCAGTACGGCCGCCTTGCGGGGCCCCAGCGGGATCGACGCCGGTTCCTTGGCGAGGTTGACGGCCACCCGGACGTCGCCGCGACGGAAGGCGAGCCAGCGCTCCTGCTCGTCGTAGGCCACCTTGGTGTCGGCGAGGTCGGGATCGGTGAGATCGGGCTGCTCGTGGCGCAGCGCGATGAGGCGGCGGTACCAGTCGAGCACACGCGCGTGGGGCTCGCCGTCGAGCTCGGACCAGTCGAGGCAGGAGCGCTCCCGGGTCGCCGGGTCCTGCGGGTCGGGCACGTCCTCCTCGGCCCAGCCGTGCGCCGCGAATTCGCGCCGTCTGCCGCGCCGTACCGCCTCGGCGAGCTCCGGGTCGGTGTGGTCGGTGAAGAACTGCCAGGGCGTGCTCGCGGCCCATTCCTCGCCCATGAACAGCATCGGCGTGAAGGGCGCGGTCAGCGTCAGCGTGGCCGCGCAGGCCAGGAGGCCGGGGGAGAGCAGGCTCGCGAGCCGGTCGCCCTGGGCCCGGTTGCCGACCTGGTCGTGGGTCTGGCTGTAGCCGAGGAGGCGGTGCGCCGCCACGCGCGCGCGGTCCAGGGGGCGGCCGTGGCGCCGGCCCCGGAAGCTGGAGTACGTGTCGTCGTGGAAGTAGCCGCCGGCCAGGGTCTTGGCGAGGCCCGCCATGGGGGCGCGGGCGAAGTCGGCGTAGTAGCCCTGGGACTCGCCGGTCAGCGCGGTGTGCAGGGTGTGGTGGAAGTCATCGTTCCACTGGGCGTGCAGCCCGAGCCCGCCCGCCTCGCGCGCGGTGATGAGCCGGGGGTCGTTGAGGTCGGACTCGGCGATCAGGTACAGCGGCCGGCCCAGGTCGGTGGCCAGGGCGTCGACGGCCGTCGACAGCTCCTCAAGGAAGTGGCACGCGCGTGTGTCCGCCAGCGCGTGCACGGCGTCCAGACGCAGCCCGTCGATCCGGTAGTCCCGCAGCCAGGACAGCGAGCTCTCCACGAGATACGCGCGCACCTCGTCCGAGCCGGGGGCGTCCAGGTTGACGGCGGCGCCCCAGGGCGTCTGGTGGGTGTCCGTGAGGTAGGGGCCGAAGACCGGCAGGTAGTTCCCGGACGGGCCGAAGTGGTTGTGCACGACGTCGAGGACCACGCCCAGGCCCAGCTCGTGCGCCCGGTCGACGAAGCGTTTCAGCGCCTCGGGTCCGCCGTACGGCTCGTGCACGGCCCACAGCGAGACGCCCTCGTAGCCCCAGCCGTGCCGCCCGGGGAAGGGGCTCAGGGGCATCAACTCGACGTGGGTGACGCCCAGTTCCGCGAGATGTCCGAGCCGCTCGGCGGCCGCGTCCAGCGTGCCCTCACGCGTGTACGTGCCCACGTGCAGCTCGTACAGCACCGAGCCGGGCAGCGGCAGGCCCGCCCACTCGGTACGCCACTCGTACCGTTCGTGGTCGACGACCGCACTCAGTCCGTCCGGGCCGTCCGGCTGCCGGCGGGAGCGCGGGTCGGGCAGCACGGGACCGTCGTCGAGCGCGAAGCCGTACCGCGTCCCGTCCCGCGCCTCCGCCTCCCCCCACCACCATCCCGCGCGATCGGGATCGCGCTCCAACGCGCGCGTGGCGCCCTCGCAATGGAGCGTCAAACGGTCGGCCTGTGGTGCCCACACCTCGAACTGCACGGACGGTTCCCCTTCGTCTGCTCACCGTGATGTAGCCCGTCCATGGTGCTTCAAACGTGATCAATCCGCTTTTGAATCATCCCTTTTGCGGCGGGTGTCGCGGCCGGTCCCGTCGGGCACGCGCGGGTGGCCGCCGTTTCCCCGTTTTCTGGACACCGCGGGTTCACTGACCGACAATCAGCACCGTGACGTCGTCCTTCGAGTTCAACACGTACCCCGCGCGGCTCTCCGACGCGGAGCGCGACAAGGCGCTGAAGGTGCTGCGTGACGGCGTCGCCATGGGCCGGCTCTCGCACGACACGTTCGTACGACGCATGGAACTCGCCCTCGCCGCCCGCCGCGCCGACGAGCTCGCCGTACTCACCGCCGACCTGCCCGTCGAGAGCCGTGTGTCACGCCTGGTGTTCGGCACCGTCGAGGCCATCTCCGGCTTCACCGTACGGCTGCGCAGGGCCTGGCAGTCCGAGCGGCTGCCAAAGCTGCTGCTGCCCCACCCCGCGACCGGACATCCGCTGCGCATAGGGCGCGACCCCGCGAACGGGTTGCGGCTGACCCACGAGACGGTGTCCCGGGTGCACGCCGAACTGAGCCACCAGTGCGGCATGTGGGTCCTGCGTGACCTCGGCTCCACCAACGGCACCACGGTGAACGGCCGCCGCGTCATCGGGGCCGTGGTGGTCCGCGAGGGCGATCAGATCGGCTTCGGCCGGATGTCGTTCCGGCTTGCCACGCACTGACCGCAACCTCGCGGCGACCCGAATCCCTTTGACCTTCTGCGGTGTTGACGTAGTCGTCAACTCGTGACTGACTGTGCGTACACCATGCACATCAGGTGAATCGACGGCACCACATTGTGGAGGTGTGCCCTGCCGCCACTCCTCCGCTATCCGACGGTCGACGAGCTCGGCGCCCGGGCTGCCGCACTCGTCGCCCGCCGCCCCCGTGACGCGCGACTGCGCCGGGTGGGGACCTCCCGGGCCGGCACGCCCATGTTGCTGCTGTCCGTCGGACACGGCAGCCGTCAGGCCCTGATCGTGGCCGGCCCGCACGCCAACGAACCGGTGGGCGGCGCGACCGTACTGCGACTGGCCGACAGGGTGCTCGCCGACCCCCGGCTGCACGAGGGTGCCGACGCCACCTGGAACCTGCTGCTGTGCCTGGACCCCGACGGTCTGCGCCGGAACGAGGGCTGGTTGCGCGGTCCGTACGCCCTCGGCGGCTACTTCCGGCACTTCTTCCGGCCCGGCTTCATGGAACAGCCCGAATGGCTGCCCGACGGCGCGGACGCCGTCGTGCTGCCCGAGACCCGCGCCCTGCTCGAACTCCAGGACGAACTGCGGCCCTTCCTCCAGTGCTCCCTGCACGGGGTCGACGTCGGCGGCGGCTTCGTCGAGCTGACCCACGACCTGCCCGGCCTCGCCCAGCGTGTCGCGCACTGCGCCACCCGCCTCGGCATCCCGCGCGAGCTCGGCCCCTACGACACCCTGTACTGGCCGGAACTGGGACCCGCCGTCTACCGGATCCCCAGGCCGCGCCGCGGCGATCTGGCCGCCGCCATCACCGAGGCGGCCGTCGAGTCGACGTGGTTCCATCCGCACCGGCACGGCACGATCACGGCGATCGTCGAGGCCCCGATGTGGGGTGTGGCCGCGGTGGAGGACGGCGCTCCGCCCACCGATGAGGAAACGGTCCTGCGCGTGGTGAGCCACACGCTGCGCCACGACACCCGGCTCCTGGAGCGGCTGTTGGAGCGGCTGCGCCCCCACCTTCCGGCCGGACCGGAGACGGCCCGGCTGCTCGCCCCGGTGGACGACTATTTACTGGTCTGCCCCGGGCTCGCCGACACCTGGGACCCCGACATCCCGGTCACCGGCGGCGCCCGCCCCCTCCCGCCGCTCAGCACCGCCCATCTGGCCGCCCTGCGCATCGCCGGACGGCGCCTGGCGCTGCGCACGGCAGGGCTGCTCCACCAGCTCGTGACGGGCGCGGGGCGCGACCCGGCCGGAGTGATGCCGGAGCTGGAGCGGCTCCTGGACCAGTGGTGCGACGACTATCGCGACGGCTGCGGGGCGCGCTGGATACCGGTCGCGCGGCAGGTGGAGTACCAGTCGCGGGTGGTGCTGGCCACGTTCGAGCTCGCCGGACGGTACGCGCCCGCGTGCTCCCGTTCGGGTGAGTCGGGGTGGAATGCCGGGGCCGCTGTGCCGATGCATCGGGAATGACGCATTCCCACCCGAGGCGCTCCCTCACTGAACACACTCGCGCGGCGAAAGCGGTCCGGGCCGGTCTGTCGGCCGCCGCAGCCCTCCTGGTCCTCGGCACCGTTCCGGCCCTCGCGGCGGCTCAGGAGCCGGTCCGGGAACCCGGTCCGACCAACTGGCTCTTCCTCACGATCACCCCCGGCGACGGCGGACACGGCGACACGCGCGGCGACGGCGGACAGAACGGCACGCGCGGCGAGGGCGGCCACAGCCGCGGCATCCTCCTCACCTGCGACCCGCCCCAGGGCCACGACCGCGCGGTCGAGGCCTGCGCACAGCTCGCCAAGGTGGACGGCGACATCAGCCGGCTCCAGCAGCTTCAGTCCGACAACACCTTCTGCACGATGATCTACGCGCCGGTCACCGCCCACGCGCGCGGGACATGGGGCGGACGGTCCGTCGAGTACCGGGAGACCTTCTCCAACTCCTGCGCGCTGGCCGCGCGGACCGGCTCGGTGTTCACGATGGACAGCTGACCCGGACGGCCCACACGGCCGCCGAGCCTTCGTACACCTGTCGGCGAGTCTCACGCGCGCATGGAGGACGGCGTCGCGCCCACGCGCGCGTGGCGCCGTCCTGCCGCGCCACGCAGCCTGTCGCCTGCCTCATGCCGCGCGGTCCCGTGCGTGGAGTGCCGCCGCGACGACCGTGCGGGACTGGTGCTCGACCTGGTCCTCCAGGGGCACCCAGCGGGCGCGGAAGCGTTCGGTGAAGGCGTCGCTCCAGGTCGCCACGAGGTGTTCGAGGTGCGGTGCCGCACGGTCATCGGCCTCCCGCAGGACGCGCAGCAGCATGGCCGCCGCCCGCAGCGGCAGCCGGCGCCCGAAGGCGTCCACGCTCCCGACGTACGCCATGGTGTCGTCGGCCGGCGCCGTGTGGATCCAGTCGGCGGCCAGCCCCGGCACCAGCTCCAGTGCCCACTTCGCGGCCCGCAACAGGGGCCCGTCGACGCCGTCCAGCCGGGGCAGCGCCTCGCCGAGCACCCGCTCCACCTCCAGCGCGTCCCGCCGCAGCCGGGTCCCCAGCCGCCGCATCGCCCTGGCCGGGGCAGGATGCGGAGCCGGGTCGTCCACCAGGTCGCTCGCCCACATCGGCACCTCGACGACCGCGGTCAGACCGCCGTACCGATGCACGTGGTACCAGGTACTGCTGCGCGCGTCGTCCGGCATGCTCGGATACGCCGCCCCCGCGCCCGGCGCCGGCATCACATGCACCCCGGGTCCGGCCGCGGGCCAGCCCGCCGCGTCCGAGGCGCCGGTCTCCACCGGGATGTGCAGCTCGGCGGCGGACTTCGCGAACGGCTCGGCGAGCCCGGGGACATCCTTCGTCAGCTGTACCCAGCTGCCGCCCAGGTCGGTGCCGTGCAGGGTCACCTGGAGGTAGGGGCGGAGTTCGTCGATGACCCGGGTCAGCGCGCGCGTCTCCGGCGGCAGCCGGTCGGCGGGCAGCGCGGCCGGCGCCCATTCCGGCTGTTCCGGGGCCGCCGGCCGGAAGAAGCCCTGGTGGTACTCGAACAGACTCCGGGGCGCCGGGGTGATGTGCAGGTTCGCCCCGTCGGGGTCCGCGCACAGCAGGAAGTGCCAGGAGATGTCGGCCCGTAGGTCCCGGTCGCGCAGGACGCGTTCGGCGACGGCGAGGAGGGTGGCGCTTCCCGTCGGTTCGTTGGCGTGGGCACCCGCGACCACCAGGACCGCGCGTCGGGCGTGACCGATGGAGAGCAGGATCAGCGGTCTGCCGCCCCGGGAGGTACCCACCTGTCTCAGTGTGCACAGGCCGGGACGGTGAGCGGCCAGTGCACGGGCGGACAGGACCAGTTCGGCAAGGGTGGGGTAGCGCAGCTCCGGCAGGAGACTCACCCCCGTCACGTCCGCCCGGCTTCGCAATCCGCAGTACCCCACGGTCTCGTTGACGTGTCAAGGACTTCACGGGGGAGGCGCCAGGGGGCGCCCAGTTGCATTCACCGTCGGAGGGTGGGGGCCGCCGGCCTCGACGGGAGCGCGACGCCCGCCCTGCCGCTCCAAGAGGTTGTCCCATGCACCCCAGGAGTCACAGAACGAGACGCGCTCCGAACCGGTCACCTTCCGGCCGCGCACCGGGAGACACCGGAAGCCCGGCGGTGCAGCGCACATCGGCCTGCGCCACCACGCGCCTGCCATCGGGCACAGGCCCCCGGAGCGCGCGCGGGTACGAGCCGGTCGCCGGCGGGACGGCACGGCGTGCGGCGCAGCTGTCCACGCCGGGCAGCCGCACTCCTTCGCGCACGGCTTCTTCGCGCACGGCTTCTTCGCGCACGGCTTCTTCGCCCACGGCTACTCCGCGCCGATCCGCTCAAGCAACGCCACCGGCAGCCGCTCGAAGAGCTCCTCCACGCGCGCGTGCCCGGTGAACTCCCGCCCCGGAGCCAGCACATCGGCCCACCGCCCCGGCGGCAGCGGCAGCAGCGTGTCGCGCCAGCCGCCCGCCCGGGCCAGCCGCAGTGACAGCCGGGTCACGGCGGTCACCACCTCTCCGGAGCGCACGAAGGCGGCGCAGTGGGCGGCAGCCGGGCCCTCGGCGGGCAGGGGCGTGTACGACGCCGAGTCGCCGAACACATCGGGGCGCCGCCTGCGCAGCCGTAGCGCCGCCGTCGTCACCGCGCCCTTGTCGCCCGGATCCTCGTGCGGGAACCGCACGGCCCGCCGGTTGTCCGGGTCCACCAGCGCCCGGTACTCGCCCTCGGTGCCCTGGTAGACGTCCGGGACGCCCGGCATCGTCAGCTGGGCCAGGGCGATGCCCAGCATGTTCGCCCGGACGTGCGGCTCCAGGCCGCCGCGGAAGGCGGCCACACGCTCGCCCGGCGCCCCGCAGGGCCCCGCCGCGACGAACGCCGCCACCGCCTCCTCGTACGGCGGCTCCTGTTCCGTCCAGCTGGTGAACAGCCCGGCCTCGCGCACATGCTTCAGCAGCGCCCCCTGAACACGTTCCACGTCCCCCTCGCCCAGCGCGAACACCGTCTGCCAGGCGGCCCATGCCGCTTGCGCGTCCGGTACGCCCTCGCCGTCGCGCGTCACTTCCGTCAGGACGTCCGCCCAGCGCTCCGGGCACTCGGTGAGCACGGCCAGCGCGGCCCGTACGTCGGCACTGCGTTTGGTGTCGTGCGTCGACGCGACCGTCCCGGTCAGCGGCCAGTCGCGCTGCACGCGCGCGCAGTACGCGTGGAACTCGTCGGGCGAGACCGCGGGACTCCCCGGGTTGCCGCCCACCTCGGTCACCGACAGCAGCGGCACATAGCGGTAGAAGGCCGTGTCCTCCACGGACTTGGCCCGCAGCGCCGACGCCGTCTGCGCGAACCGTGTCCGGAACTCCACATGCTCCGGTCCCTCACCGGCCCGCCCGAGCACCAGGTCGCGCACGACGTCGACCGCACCGGCCTCCTCGGGCACGACGAAGGCGAGCCGGGCCTGCGCGGCGGCCTCCTCGGTGACCACCCGGGCCGCGTCACCCGAGGCGTACGGCCGGTAGACCTCCAGCCGGACGAGGAGCTCCTGCAGCGCGGTGCGCAGCGCCCAGGGCGCGCGGTCGCGCAGCGCGGGCTCCGGGGACGCGGCGCACACACGGCTCGCCACCCGCGTCAGCCGGTCGATCTCGGCGGCCAGCTCGTGCGTGAGCACCTTGTACGCCGCCCGCCGCACCGTCGCCTCCCAGTCGCCGCCGCGGTCCGTCTGAGGGGCCGCGAACCGCCGGTACTGGCCGAGGAGTTCCCCGAACCCCGCCGGGTCGGTGAACAGGCCGTCCACGTGGCGCAGGGCGTCGTATCCGGTGGTGCCCGCGACCGGCCAGGAGGCCGGCAGGTGCTCACCGTCCGACAGGATCTTCTCCACGACCGTCCAGCGCCCGCCGGTCGCCTCGTTCAGGCGCCGCAGATACCCGTCGGGGTCGGCGAGCCCGTCGGGATGGTCGATGCGCAGCCCGTCGATCACGCCCTCGTGGAGCAGCTGGAGGATCTTCGCGTGCGTGGCCTCGAACACCTCCGGGTCCTCCACCCGCAGGCCGATCAGCTCCGAGATGCTGAAGAACCGCCGGTAGTTGAGCTCGGTACGAGCCAGCCGCCACCACACCGGCCGGTACCACTGGGCGTCCAGCAGCTGCGGCAGCGGCAGTTCCCCGGTGCCCTCGCGCAGCGGGAACACCTGGTCGTAGTAGCGCAGGACATCGCCGTCCACTTCCAGACGGCCGAGCTCCTCGCCCACCGGGTGCCCCAGCACCGGCAGCAGCACCTGGCCGCCCTGCGCCTCCCAGTCGATGTCGAACCAGCGCGCGTACGGCGACTTGGGACCCTCGCGCAGCACCTCCCACAGGGCGTGGTTGTGGCGCGGGGCCATGGCCATGTGGTTCGGCACGATGTCCACCACCAGGCCCAGCCCGTGCTCGCGCGCGGTGCGCGCCAGCGCGCGCAGCCCCTCCTCACCGCCCAGTTCCTCGCGCACGCGCGCGTGGTCCACGACGTCATAGCCGTGCCCCGAACCGGGGACGGCCTCCAGGACGGGGGACAGATGCAGATGCGAGACGCCGAGCGAGGCCACGTACGGCACGGCCGCCGCGGCGGCCCCGAACGGGAACGCGGGCTGCAGCTGCAGCCGGTAGGTGGCGGTCGGCACCATCGGGTCAGGTCGCTCAGGTGTCATGGAAACCTACGTACCCGCCCCACCGCGCTTCGTGTCATCGTCCCCTCCACGCGGGCCCGCGCGCGTGCCTAGCTTCGAGTGATGAGGAAGAGGGGGACCGCGGGACGTCGCGGCGCGCTGGAGCCCTACCGCCAGGTGATCGGCCTGACCGGGCCGCTACTGCCGGTCGTGTCCTTCCTGGCGCGGCTGCCGACCGCCACCATCCAGTTCGGCAGCGTGCTGCTGGTCGCCCGGACGAGCGGCTCCCTGGCGGCCGCGGGGCTGACCGGCGGCGCGCTCGCGGTCGGGCAGGTGGCCTGCGGCCCGCTGGTGGGCCGACTGGCGGACCGGCACGGCCAGCGGACGGTCGTGCTCGCCTTCTCCCTCGCCAACGCCCTGGCGATCGCCGGACTGGTCGCCGGGGCGCTCACGGGGCTGTCCACGGCCGCCCTGGCGGTTCTGGGGGCGGCGGCCGGGGCCACGGTCCCGCAGATCGGGCCCATGGCCCGGGCACGTCTGGTCGCTCTCGCCCGCCGGTCCGGGGCCCGCGAGACGACAGTGGGCGCCGCGCTCTCCTTCGAGAGCACCCTGGACGAGATCTCCTTCGTCCTGGGGCCGGCCCTGGTCGGCCTGGCGGCGGTGGCGGCCCATCCGGCGTACGCGCTGGGCGGGGCGGCGGTGCTGGTGGCCCTGTGCGGCAGCGGCTTCGCGCTGCATCGGACCGGTGCCGTGCCGATGTCCCGGGAACGGCGCACCGGCCCCGCCCCGGCGCGCATCCCCCGCCCCGTCCACGCCCTCCGCACCGCCCTGGCCCTCCAGGGCGCCATGTTCGGCGCCTGCCAGGCCGGCATCACCGCCCTCACCCAGCGGCTCGGCCAACCGGATCAGGCGGGGCTCGTGTACGCCGCCATGGGAGTGATGAGCGCCGTCGCGGGCCTCTCCATGGCCGGGCTGCCGGCCCGTATCGCCCTCGTCGCACGCTGGCGGGTGGCCACCGCGGCAGCGTGTGCGCTGTCCCTGCCTCTGGTGTGGACCGACAGCCTCCCCGCGCTGTACGCCACGGTCACCGTCCTCGGCATCGCCTACGCCCCGCACCTCATCACGGTGTTCGGGCTGACCGAGCGTGTGGTGCCGCCCGAGCGGCTCGCCGAGGCGATGGCGTTCGCGACGAGCGCCCTCGTCGGCGGGCAGGCTCTGGCGGTCGCGGTCACCGGCCGTCTGGCCGAGTCGTACGGCCCGGCGGCGGCCTTCGCGGCGGCGAGCCTGGTCGCCGCACCAGCCTGCGCGATCGCGCTGACGGCGCGCCCGGCGTCGTACACCGCACGCGCCGCCGAAATCGACCTCCACGCGCGTGTGCCCGACGGGGACGGGACCGAGCAGGTACGCACCCACACCCCGTCCGCGCCCTCCGCGCCGTCCTAGACCGGCCGCTGCAACACCGTCAGACTCCGGTCCACCAGCGTCAGCCGGTCCCCGGCCTGCACCTTCGTGCCCGTCCCCGGCGGCACCCCGTCCGTGCGGGCGGTGTCGACGACCACCTGCCACTGGCGGCCGTGGTTGACCGGCACGACGAAATCGAGCGTCTTGGGGGAGGCGTTGAACATCAGCAGGAACGAGTCGTCGGAGATCCGCTCCCCGCGCGAGCCCGGCTCCGAGATCGCGTTGCCGTTGAGGAACACCGTCAGCGCCGACGCCTGCGTCCGGTCCCAGTCCCGCTGGGCCATCTCGTTGCCCTGCGGAGTGAACCAGGC
The DNA here is from genome assembly GCF_028369295.1 of Streptomyces sp. HD. GTDB lineage: Bacteria > Actinomycetota > Actinomycetes > Streptomycetales > Streptomycetaceae > Streptomyces. The sequence continues at coordinate 37,269 of NZ_JAQMYP010000042.1, read as the reverse complement.
GATGTCCGACAGATCGTCGTGGGTGCCCTCCACGGGCCGCCCGTGGAAGAAGCGCCGCCGCCGGAAGACCGGATGGTCCCGGCGCAGCCACACCATCGCGCGCGTGAAGGCGAGCAGCTCGCGGGGCAGTGAGGCCGCGTCCTCGCCGCCCGAGCCGTCCTCCCCGCCCGAACCATCCGCCCTGTCCTGCCCGCTCTGCCCGTTCTCCCCGGCCTGCGGCCAGTCGACCCACGCCAGCTCGCTGTCCTGGCAGTACGCGTTGTTGTTGCCGAGCTGCGTGCGCGCGAACTCGTCGCCGTGGCTGATCATCGGCACGCCCTGGGACAGCATCAGCGTGGCGATGAAGTTGCGCATCTGACGGGCCCGCAGCTCCAGCACGGCCGGGTCGTCGGTGTCGCCCTCCGCACCGCAGTTCCAGGACCGGTTGTGGCTCTCGCCGTCCCGGTTGTCCTCGCCGTTGGCCTCGTTGTGCTTGTCGTTGTACGAGACGAGGTCGTGCAGGGTGAACCCGTCGTGGCAGGTCACGAAGTTGATCGAGGCGAGCGGGCGCCGACCGTCGTCCTGGTACAGGTCGGACGAGCCGGTCAGCCGGGACGCGAACTCCGCCAGCGCGCGCGGCTCGCCCCGCCACAGGTCCCGTACGGTGTCGCGGTACTTGCCGTTCCACTCGGTCCACAGCGGCGGGAAGTTGCCCACCTGGTAGCCGCCCTCGCCCACGTCCCACGGCTCGGCGATCAGCTTCACCTGGGAGACCACCGGGTCCTGCTGCACCAGGTCGAAGAACGACGACAGCCGGTCCACCTCGTGGAACTGCCGCGCCAGGGTGGCCGCGAGGTCGAAACGGAAACCGTCGACATGCATCTCGGTGACCCAGTAGCGCAGCGAGTCCATGATCAGCTGAAGGACGTGCGGGGACCGCATCAGCAGCGAGTTCCCGGTCCCGGTGGTGTCCATGTAGTAGCGCGGGTCGTCCGTCAGCCGGTAGTACTGCGCGTTGTCCAGGCCCCGGAAGGACAGCGTGGGGCCCAGGTGGTTGCCCTCGGCCGTGTGGTTGTAGACCACGTCGAGGATGACCTCGATGCCGGCCTCGTGCAGCGCCCGCACGGCCGACTTGAACTCCAGGACCTGCTGGCCCCGGTCGCCCCAGGAGGCGTACGCGTTGTGCGGGGCGAAGAAGCCGATCGTGTTGTAGCCCCAGTAGTTGTTCAGGCCCATGTCGACCAGCCTGTGGTCGTTCACGAACTGGTGGACCGGCATCAGCTCCAGTGCCGTCACCCCCAGCTCGGTGAGGTGCTCGATGACCGCCGGGTGCGCGAGAGCGGCGTAGGTGCCGCGCAGTTCCTCGGGCAGCCCCGGGTGACGCATCGTCAGGCCCTTCACATGGGCCTCGTAGATCACCGTGTGGTGGTACTCGGTGCGCGGGCGGCGGTCGTCGCCCCAGTCGAAGTACGGGTTGACCACGACCGACGACATCATGTGCGGCGCCGAGTCCAGGTCGTTGCGCCGGTCCGGTTTGTCGAAGTGGTAGCCGTACACCTCCTCGCCCCAGCGGATCGAGCCGCTGACCGCCTTGGCGTACGGGTCGAGCAACAGCTTCGCGGAGTTGCAGCGGTGGCCGTGCTCGGGAGCGTACGGGCCGTGCACCCGGAACCCGTACCGCTGCCCGGGCATGACGCCCGGCACGTACGCGTGCCGCACGAACGCGTCGCTCTCCCGCAGTTCCACCGCCGTCTCCGAGCCGTCGTCGTGCAGCAGACACAGCTCTACTCGGTCCGCGGCCTCGGTGAAGACCGCGAAATTGGTGCCGGCGCCGTCGTAGGTGGCACCGAGTGGATATGCCTCTCCAGGCCAGACCTGCATGGATACGACTCTTTCAGCTGGAGCGCGCCGTCGGGGGTCCCTTGGCGTCGAGTCTCCCCGAAAGTGATGGAACCACCTATGACTTACGTCCCTCTTATCGATCGACCAGTGCATACGCGGTATGCCGAACCAGTGGGGCAAACACGTACTCCCGGGGGCTCAGGGGAGTAGGGGGAGGAAGATGTGCGCAAGATAGTGCACCGCCATCTGGGCAAGGTGGTGGCCGGTGCGGCCATCGCGGTGGCGGGAACCGCCGTGATGGTCGGGGTCACCCTGCCCGGGACGGCCGGGGCCGACACAAGCGGAGGGACCAACGGCAGCGGCCAGTCCGCCCAGCAGGGGGCTCAGGGGCAGGACGCCGCCGCCGTGCAGCCCGGCGTCGTCGAGCAGGCGCCGGCCGAGGGCGAGCGGGGCAAGGGCAATGACCCGCTGACCGACGACGAGATCACGCGGGTGGAGAAGCTCGCGGTGAACCGGCAGCTGATCGACGGCAGCGAGAACGTCAGGGGCGCGCGCGGTCCGCAGCGGATCGACGTCCAGCTCGCCGAGCCGGAGGCCGACGAGGTCGACAACGCGAACGCTCCCCGACGCGCCGATGTGACGGTCTACGACTACCGGGACGACACCCTCGTCACCAAGACCGTCAACCTCGACACGGGCAAGGTCGAGCAGACCGCCACCCAGCACGGAGTCCAGCCGCCGCTGAGCCTCGCCGAGCAGAACGAGGCCGCCAAGCTGCTGATCGCCGATCCGCTGGGCGCCGACCTCAAGGCGGACTACAAGGACGCCACCGGCAAGGAGCTCACCTCCCCGGACCAGCTGCAGCTGAGCAGCATGGTGTACCGGGCCGCCGCGGGCGGGTCGGCTTCGGTCGAGAAGTGCGGCGAGCACCGCTGCACCCGACTGTTCCCGAAGATCAAGAACGGCTCGTGGATCGATGCCCGGGACTTCGTGATCGATCTGAGCGCCCGCAAGGTGATCCGCCTCGGCTGAGCCGGGCCGACATCCGTTCACTTTTCCAACTCGCATCTCCTGTAAGGGAGTCACCTCTTCATGCGCGTGAACAGAATCAGCCGTGCTCGCAGGGGGGCGGCCTTCGGCCTGTCCCTGGCCGCACTGGCCGCCGGCGCGACGACCGGAGCGGGTCCGGCCGCCGCCCAGCCGAAGTCGGCCGCAGCCCCGGCCCCCAACTGCAGCGCGGCCTACCGCATCGAACAGAAGCTCTCCACCGGCACGACCTGGCGCATGTGCTGGCGCTTCAACAGCACCTCCGGGGTCGTCCTGGAGGACATCTCCTACCAGCCGCCCGGCGAGGCCAAGCCGATCAAGGTCCTCAACAGCGCCAAACTCGCCCAGATCCACGTGCCGTACGACGACGGCGAGGCCGAGTACAACGACGTCACCGAGTACAACTTCGGCAACGGCCTGCTGAACCTGAAGCCCGCCGAATGCCCGGGCGGCACCATCAAGACCGTCAAGGTGCGCGAGCCCATGTACTCCGCCTCCCAGGACGTCAAGGGCCTGTGCGCCACGACGCGTTCGCGGGGCCACGCGTACCACCTGCAGACCGAGCCCCTGAACGGCGGCATCGGCAAGACCTACCAGGCCCAGGGCAAGGACCTGCTGCTCTACACCATCAACAAGGTGAGCTGGTACGAGTACATCACCGAGTGGCGGTTCCAGGACGACGGCACCCTCACCATGAACGTCGGTGCGACCGGCAGCCTCGCCCCCGAGGACTACGACTCCGGTGACGGCCGCGGCTGGCCCATCGGCAAGGGTGCCAAGGACTACGCCGACAGCCACAGCCACAACGTCTTCTGGCGGCTCGACTTCGGCCTCGACGGCTCCTCCAAGACCCGGGTCGAGCAGTACGACTCGAAGGTCAGCCCGGCCGCGGGGGACCGGGGTCCGACCAACAAGACGACGCTCACGAAGGTCACCAAGGAACTCGCCGGCGACGCCAAGAACATGCGCTGGTGGCGGGTGGTCAGCCAGTCGGGCAAGAACAAGGACGGGCACGCGCGCTCGTACGAGCTCGTTCCGGGCGCCACCAGCAAGTACCCGGGCCGCTCCTTCACCAACCGCGACGTGTACTTCACCGAGTACAACAAGTGCGAGCAGTACGCGAGCGGCAACCTGGGCGCCTGCGCCGCCGGCCACCCCAAGGACGTCGACAAGTGGGTCAACGGACAGTCCCTCACTCACCCCGTGGTCTGGATGAACGTGGGCTTCCACCACATCGTGCGCGACGAGGACCAGCAGCCGATGCCGGTCCACTGGCAGGGCTTCTCCATCGTCCCGCGTGACGTGACCGCTATGAATCCGCTCACTCCGGCCGACCTCAAGGGCATCAACGGGCACGTCGGCCGGGATAGTTGAGAAACGACCCTGTCCATCCGGCTGCACCGCCCACCGCTCCCGGAGTACCCTTCCTTGATCGTTGGGACGGGGAGTGCTCGGGGGAGCGGAAGGCGGTGCGCGGGTGGGCTCGGGAGGGCTGGAGTTGCCCCCTGGTGACGAGGGTCACGAGGGGAACTCCACAGAGGTCCCACCCGGCACGGTGTCCCTGGCCAGGCCGATGGAGACCAGCTCCATCGGCCCGGAGCTGGACTGGGGCACCGACGCCTGGCGCGAGGTGCGTACGCGCGCCCAGCGGGCAGGCCGGGCCTACATCTGGCTGAACCTCGTCGAACAGCGGCTGCGCGCGGTCGTGGCCGCTGTTCTGCGTCCCATCTACGAGCCCGTCCACGGCGACGAGTGGGTGGTCGCGGCGGCCGGACCGGCAGGCCAGGAATGGGTGCAGCGCGCCGTCGCCGTACGCGAAGTCAGCCGCCGCAAGGGTTACTTGCTGGACCCGGCCGACGACAACGTCCTCAGCTTCCTCACGCTGCCGCAGCTGCGCGAGCTGATGGTGCAGCACTGGCCGTGCTTCGAGCCGTACGTCGACGACCGCCGGGACGTCGAACTCGCCCTGGACGAGCTCGAAGTGACCCGGAACGTGGTCTCGCGCAACCGGGCCCTGTCCGAGGCGGTCCTGAACCAGGCCGAGCGGGCCTCGGCGCGGCTGCTGGAGATCCTCGGCGGCAGCGGCGACGTGCCCTCCGCGCGCCGGTTGCCCATCGACGCCGTCGAGGACCTGGTCGGCGACCGGTACGCCGACGTGGTCGCCGTGCACTCCGACCGGGTACGGCTGCTGCGCCAGTTCCCGGCCGAGGACATCTTCGGCGGTGCCCGCAGGCTCGACGCCATCGGCATCGGCCTCAACCTGCTGGTGCAGAACTTCTCCGGGCGGCGTCTGGTGCGGCTCGCCGAGTCCGGGTGCCGGATGCGGCTGCTGTTCCTGAACCCGGCCTCCAGCTCGGTCAAGCGGCGCGAGCGTGAACTCGGCATCAAGCGGGGCGAGCTGAGCCGCGCGGTCGAGATGAACATCCTGCACATGCGCCGGGTGCGGTCCCGGCTGCGCGACCCCGGCGCCTTCGAGATCCAGGTCTTCGACGAGACGCCCCGCTTCACGGCCTACCTCGTGGACGGCGACGGCACCGACGGCATCGCGGTCGTGCAGACCTATCTGCGGCGGACCCGGGGGCTGGAGGCGCCGGTGCTGGTGCTGCGCAACGGCGCCAGGGTGGTCAAGTCGGACGAGATCGATGAAGGCGGGCTTTTCCCTACGTATCGCGAGGAGTTCGAGTTGATGTGGGCGGATTCGCGACCAGTGTCCTGAAGTGTCCCGCAGCTGTCGGGTAGGCGGAATGCGGTCCTCTGATTGTCAGTGGCACATGGGAAGGTGGAGACCACTGGGGGAACGCACCACCAAGAAGGGGGACCGCCCATGGGCTGGCACCGTGAGCTGCTGATCGGCTTCGACCTGGAGACGACCGGGACCGATCCGCGCGAGGCGCGCATCGTCACCGGCGCCGTGATCGAGGTCAGGGACGGGCAGCCCATAGGGCGCAAGGAGTGGCTGGCGGATCCGGGCGTGGAGATCCCGGCGGACGCGGTCGCGGTGCACGGCATCAGCAACGAACGCGCGGCCGCCGAGGGCCGCCCGGCCGACCAGGTGGCGGACGCCATCGCCGAGGTCCTGGTCACCTACTGGAAGACGGGCGTGCCGGTCGTCGCCTACAACGCCGCCTTCGACCTGAGCCTGCTCTCCGCCGAACTGCGACGGTACGGACTGCCGTCCCTGCGCGACCGCCTCGGCGGCATCGACCCCGCCCCGGTCATCGACCCGTACACCATCGACCGCTGGGTCGACCGTTACCGCCGCGGCAAGCGCAACCTCGAAGCGGTCTGCCGGGAGTACGGCATCGCCCTCGACTCCGCTCACGACGCCTCCGCCGACGCCCTCGCCGCGGCCCGGCTCGCCGGTGCGATAGCCGTCCGCCATCCCAAGATCGCGGCCCTCGGCCCGGCGGAGCTGCACCGCCGCCAGATCGAGTGGTACGCCGAGTGGGCGGCGGACTTCCAGAACTTCCTGCGCCGCAAGGGCGACGCGACGGCGGTGGTCGACGGCACGTGGCCGCTGCGGGAGCCGACGGGGGAGACGGTGGCGGGAGAGGCGCTCTGAGGGGGCGGGCGGCGCCGCGTCTCGGCTGACAGGCGGGCAGCCGGTCGTCTCGTTCCCGCGGCCGCGTGTCATTCACCGATGCGGGGCGTCCTCCGGCACGCCGGTGCCGGGCATCCTCTGTCGCCCTGATGCAGGGATCCGTACGGTACGCCGTCGCCGGGCGCCTTCCGTCACGTCGTCGCCGGGCGCTCTCCGCTACTCCGTTGCCGACGCCGCGATGCGCTCGATGCGGGGCTTGGCCAGGCGTTCGTAGTCGGCGCCCGAGATGAGCAGTGAGCGGTCGAGACGGGCGGCGTTGAAGTACAGCTTCGGCTGGGCCAGGACTTCGGGGTCGGCGACGAGTTCGAGGTCGGGCTCGAAGCTGAACGGCAGCACGGTGCCGGGGACCGCGCGGGCCAGTCGCTCGGCGGTCTCCGCGTCGCTGAAGCCGACGTAGCGCGCGGCGAACAGCGCCCTGACGGCGTCCAGGTCCACCCGTCGGTCTCCCGGGACGACGGCGAGGACGTGGCGCGTCGTGCGCCGGTCCACCTTGACCCGCAGCACGATGCACTTCGCGGCCTCGGAAGCCGGGTGCCCGCGCAGCGCGCAGACGGCCTCGGTGGCGCCTTCGGGGGCGTGGTCGATGAGGCGGTAGTCGACGGAGGAGGAGTCGAGCAGGGAGATCAGGTGGTCGTAGGTGTCGTTGGTGTTGCGGGTGTGTTCAGGCATTCGGAGTCCTTGTCGAGGGCCTTGTCGAGGGCCGTGGCGGGCGGCTCGGCGGGGGCCTGGTCGGGAGCGTGGGGCGGTGGGAGTGGGGGTTCGGGTGTGCTCCGGTGCGCTCGCTCCACCGCCTGCCCCCAGTAGGTACCGGCGACCATCAGCGCCGCCCCCAGGCCGGTGAGCGGTGTGAGGTGCTCGCCGCCGAGGGCCACGCCCACCGCGACGGCCCAGACCGGTTCGGTGCCCAGCAGCAGGCTGGCCCGGCTGGCGGAGGTGCGTTGCACGGCCCAGGTCTGGGCCAGGAAGGCGAACACACTGCAGAACAGGGCGAGATAGCCGAGCTGGGCCCAGGTCGCCGGGTCGGTGTGGACCAGCGTCGGCAGGTCATGGGCCGCAGCCGGCAGGAACAGCGCCGTGCCCACGAGGGTCTGCACAGTCGTCAGTTGCAACGGGCGGATCGGTCGCCCCGCGGTGAACCGGCCGACGAGTGCGACATGCGCGGCCCTGATCAGCGCCGCGCCGAGCATCAGCAGGTCGCCGAGGCGGGGCGCGTGGAAGCCGTTGCCGGACATCAGCAGCCCGACGGCCAGGACACAGACGGCGGTCGCGGCGAAGAACGAGCCGGGCAGGGTGCCGCGGCGGCCGCCGCGGTCGAGGAGCGGAGTGAGGACGATGGTCAGGCTGATGATGAGACCGGCGTTGGCGGCGCTGGTGTGGGCGACACCGTACGTCTCCACGAGCAGGACCGCCGCCTGGGTCACGCCCAGGGGCACACCGGCCCGCAGTTCGGCACCCGTCCACCGGCGGGACCGGCGCGCCCCGCGCCTTCGGACGGCGACTACGCCGAGGCAGGCGACGGCGGACAGGGCGTAGCGGGCGAACAGGACCAGCAGGACGGGCAGCGCGGCGGTGGCCGTCTGGGCGGACAGATAGCTGGATCCCCAGACGAGCGCGACAAGGAGGAGTACCGCATCGGTACGGCGGACGTCGGACACGCGACCACGGTGCACCGGAAGCTACTCTGAAGCCCAGTACCACTTTCTAAAACGATCATTTAGCGGCACTTCATTGTGACTCCACCCACCACCACCCCTGAACCGAGGCCATGGACGAGCGGCAGCTGAGGATCCTGCGGGAGCTCGGCGAACTGGGCAGCGTCACGGCGGTCGCCGAGGCGCTGCTGGTGACGCCGTCGGCGATCTCCCAGCAGCTACGGCTGCTGCAACGCTCGATCCCGGTGCCGCTCACCGAGCGGCAAGGGCGTCGCCTTGTGCTCACCGACGCCGGGCAGGCGCTGGCGGGCGCGGCCGTAGAGGTGGAGACGGCGCTCGCGCGGGCCCGGCACGCGGTCGAGGAGTTCGTCGAGCGGCCGGACGGGGAGGTGTCGGTGGCGGCGTTCCACAGCGCGGGCACCGCGTTCTTCCCGCTCCTGCTCCGTGCGCTGGCCGGTCCGGGACGGCCGGTGCCGAGGCTGGCCGACGAGGACGTACCGCAGGAGGACTTCCCCCGACTGACCCGGGACTACGACATCGTCCTCGCCCACCGGCTGGACCACGCCCCGCCGTGGCCGGACACGGTGGCGGCGACGACGCTGCTGCGGGAGCCGCTGGACGTGGCCATGCCGGCCGACCACCCGTTGGCCGCCAAGCGCCGCGTCACCCCGCGCGACGTGGCCGACGAGACGTGGATCACGGCGCACGACGGTTTCCCGGTGTTCGCGGTCATCGAGGCCATCGCCGCAGCGGCCGGGCGCCGCCTCCGTCTGGCCCACCGGATCAACGAATTCGCCGTGGTGGCCGAGGCCCTCGCGGCCGGCGGAGGCATCGCCCTGATGCCGCGCTGGACGATGCGCCCACACCCCGCACTCGTCCTCAGACCCCTCAGCGGCGTCCAGGCGAGACGCCACATCGACGCCCTCTACCGCCCCGAACGCACAGCCCGCACGGCATTCCGCACGGTTCTGACCGAGCTGCGCCGAACCGCGACGACCATCCAGGAACGCGGCGCCGACGCCCCTTGGGCGCGGGGACCTGCGCGCCGCCGGTGATCGATCCTGAACAGCGGCATGGCATCGGGCGGCACCGGCCGGCGTCAGCAGGTCAGAGCGCTGCCCAGGCCCTCACCGACTCCAGGGCCCACCGACTCCAGGCCCTCACCGACTCCAGGGCCCACCGACTCCAGGCGCTCAGAACGGATACCACCGCACGGCCTCGTCCGCCTCCCGCAACGACCCCACCCGCCGCTCGAACTCCGCCAGCGCCTTCGGATTGCTCGGCGCGTGCTGTGCGACCCACGCGCAGCTGGCCGTCTCCCGAGCCCCCCGCAGCACGGAGCACCCGTCCCACTCCCGCACATCCCAGCCGTAGGCCTCGACGAACGACTGGTAGGCCGCCGCGGGCACCCCGTACCGATCCCGGGACAGGGCCATGACCACCAGATCATGCTCACGCAGATCGAAGGAGAAGGTCTCCAGATCGACCAACACCGGCCCGTCCGCCCCCACATGGACATTGCGCGGCAACGCGTCTCCATGGATCGGCCCGGGTGTCAGATGAGGTGTCAACCCAGCGGCGGCCGCGGCGAAACCGTCCCGCCGCTCCCGCAGATACGCCGCGTCCGCCGGATCGATCGCGTCGCCCGCCAGCCGTAGCCAGCGCTCCACCCCGCCCAGCAACTCCCGCGGCGGCAGCGCGAAGGAGGGCGCGGGCAGGGCGTGCACGACCCGTAGGAGTTCGGCCAAATCCCGTGGCTCGGCGGGCCGTACCGGATCGGGCAGCCGGTGCCACACGGTCACCGGGTGCCCCTCCACCAGCAGCGCCTTCGGTTCGGCCGCCCGCACCGCCGGCACGCCCGCCTCGGCCAGCCACACCGCGATATCCAGCTCGCGCCGCGCCCGGTCGAGGAGTTCGGCGTCCCGGCCCACCTTGACGACCAGGTCACCGGCGGCGAACACCGCGTTCTCGCCCAGGGCGAGCAGCCGCGCGTCCTGGGCCGGTCGGGGCAGTACCCCCGCCGCGGCCAGTAGGTCCCGCGCCCGTGCCTCGTCCATCGTCCGCCTCCGTGTGGTCGTACGCCTTCGTGAACGGCGGCGAACGGTGTCGGATTCCCGCCATCCGCGCCCAGTCTTGCATTTCCACAGGTCGGACCGCGTGCGCACTGCCTTGACGGGGTACGGCGCCTTCACGACCATGACGGAGCCCACCCGAGCCGTGCAAAGGGGCTGATTCGTGACATCGGTGACCGAGGCGGAGAGGCCGGTCAGACCTGTGCCGGGCGGCAAGAGGCGTGACGGGCAGCGGCGCGTCGCGGACCACGGCGCCTGGTTCCTCGTACTCCCCGCGCTGATCCCCATCCTGATCCTGAGCGTCGGACCGCTGCTCTACGGAATCCTGCTGGCCTTCACCGACGCCCAGTCCGGACGCACCGAACCCACCCAGTGGATCGGCGCGCTCAACTTCAGCGACCTGCTGCACGACACCCTGTTCTGGGAGTCGTTCCGGATCGGCCTGGTCTGGGCGGTCGGTGTCACCGTGCCGCAGTTCTTGCTGGCGCTGGGCCTCGCCCTCCTCCTCAACGAGGACCTGCGGCTGCGCTGGCTGGCCCGCGCCCTGGCGATCGTCCCGTGGGCCATGCCCGAGGTCGTCGTCGGCGTCATGTGGCGGCTGGTCTACAACCCCGACGCCGGCATCCTCAACGAGACACTCCGCGATCTGGGCCTCGGCGACGGCCGCGACTGGCTCAGCGGTCTGTCCACCGCCCTGCCCGCCGTCATCGTCGTCGGCATCTGGGCCGGCATGCCCGTAACCACCGTCACCCTGCTCGCCGGTCTGCAGAACACCCCGCGCGAACTCCACGAGGCGGCGGCCGTCGACGGCGCCGGAGCCTGGCGCCGCTTCCGCACGGTCACCTGGCCTGCCCTGCGGCCCGTCGCCCTCTCCATCACCGCCCTCAACCTGATCTGGAACTTCAACTCCTTCGCCCTGGTCTACGTCCTCACCAGCGGCGGCCCCGGCGGCCGCACCCGCCTGCCGATGCTCTTCGCCTACGAAGAGGCCTTCCGCTACGGCCAGTTCGGCTACGCGGCGGCGATGGGATGCGTGATGGTCGCGATGATCTCGATCCTCCTCGCCCTCTTCCTCGTCGGCCGGCTCAGAGGAGGTGACGAGTCATGAGGACCAGCACCATGGGCCGTGCCGGCCAGTACGCCGCCCTGCTCGCCTACCTCCTCTTCCTCGTCTTCCCCTTCCTCTGGCTGATCTCCACCGCCTTCAAGCCGCCCGGCGAGCTCGCCAGCCTGCACCCCACCTGGATCCCGAAGAACCCCACCCTCGCCAACTTCCGCCAGGCCTTCGACGAACAGCCCCTCCTGCACGCCGCCCTCAACTCCCTGATCGCCGCGGTCGGCGCCGCCCTGATCGCCGTACTCCTCGCGACCCCGATGGCGTACGTCATGGCCCGACACCGCACCCGGCTCGCGCGGGCGGCGACCGGCTGGGTGGTCGTCAGCCAGGCGTTCCCGCTCGTGCTGGTGATCATCCCGCTGTTCCTGGTGCTGAAGAACCTGCGGCTGATCAACTCGATGCCGGGGTTGATCATGGTCTACGTGGTGTGGGCGCTGCCGTTCGCGCTGTGGATGCTCGTCGGGTACGTCCGTGCCGTGCCGCCCGAGCTGGAGGAGGCGGCGGCCGTCGACGGGGCCGGGCGGCTGCGCACCCTCGTCTCGGTGACCGCGCCGCTGCTGGCGCCGGGGATCGTGGCGACGGCGATGTTCGCGTTCGTCACGGCGTGGAACGAGTTCTTCTTCGCGCTCGTCCTGCTGAAGACCCCGGAGAAACAGACCCTGCCGGTCGTCCTCACCCACTTCATCGGCGCGGAGGGCGTCGCGGACCTCGGCCCGCTGGCCGCCGCCGCGTTCCTCGCGACACTGCCCTCACTGGTCGTGTTCGCGGTCATCCAGCGACGGATCACGGGCGGCATGCTCAGCGGGGCGGTGAAGAACTGATGCGTACGAGACTGCTGTCGAGCCTGGTGGCCGCGCTCGCCCTGCTGCTCGCCGGGTGCAGCGGCGACGGCGGTGGCACCGCGGGCGGCCCGATCACCCTGCGCTTCCAGTCCCTGGCCTGGCAGGAGGAGTCCGTCGAGGCCAACAAGGAGCTGGTCAAGGAGTGGAACGCGAGCCATCCGGACGTCAAGGTCGAGTATGTCCAGGGAAGTTGGGACGGCATCCACGACCAGCTGCTCACCTCCTTCGAGGGCGGTGAGGCGCCCGACATCATCCACGACGCCTCGGACGACCTCGCCGACTTCGCGTACGGCGGCTACCTCGCCGATCTGACCGACCTGCTGCCCCAGCGGCTCAAGTCCAACATCCCGCAGCGCAGTTGGGAGACGGCGACCTTCGGGGACGGGATCTACGGCGTGCCGTTCCTCCAGGAGCCGCGGGTGCTGATCGCCAACGCGAAATGGCTGAAGGAGTCGGGCGTACGCATTCCCACCCCTGAACGCCCTTGGAGCTGGGCCGAGTTCAGGAGGATCACCGAAGAGCTCAGCGGGGACGGCAAGTACGGCGTCGCCTGGCCGCTCAAGGAGCCCGTCTCCGCCACCCTCAACCTGTCCCTCTCGTCCGGTGGACAGCTCTTCCACCGAGGCGCCGACGACAAGGTCAACGTCCGCTTCGAGGCGGCCGACGAGGTCATGCCGCGCACCGTCCACGACCAGGCCAACACCGACCACAGCGCCTCGCCCACGACCCTCGGCAGCGGCGGCTCGGACACTCTGCCCGGCTTCTTCGGCGGCCGGTACGCGATGGTCCCGCTCGGCTTCTCGTACCGCCAGCAGATCGTGCAGCAGGCACCGAAGGGCTTCGACTGGCAGGTGCTGCCCGCCCCGGCGGGTGCCGACGGACTCACCCAGGGCGTCAGCCCGCAGACCCTGTCCATCGCCGAGGACAGCCCGCACAAACGGGAGGCGGCCGAGTTCATCGACTTCCTGCTCCGCCCCGACAACATGGTGCGGCTCGCGCTCGGCGACTGGATGCTGCCCACCGGCACCGCGGCCCTCAAGGACCCGGCCCTGCACACCACCGAGAACGACTGGGCCACCGGCACCGCCCTCGCCGAACACCTGCGCTCGGCACCCGCGCAGTCCGTGCGCGGCTACCCGGAGTGGAAGGACAAGGTCGCCACGCCCGCCTTCCAGGAGTACTACAGCGGCGCCATCGGCCTCACCGAACTGCGTGAACGCCTGGAGGAGGACGGGAACCTGGTCCTGGCCCGCTACCAGCGCTGACGTGGTCGGTGCGGGCCTGCCTCTCTCAAATAAAATTGCACGAGACGTATCGTCTCGCATAGCCTCCACGGCATGACCACAACCCCCCGCACCGCCCGCCCCGCTCACATCGCCATGTTCTCGATCGCCGCCCACGGCCACGTGAACCCCAGCCTCGAAGTGATCCGCGAGCTCGTGGCGCGTGGGCACCGGGTCACGTACGCGATTCCGCCGGCCTTCGCCGAGAAGGTCGCCGAGACCGGCGCCGAGCCGAAACTCTGGAACTCCACCCTGCCCGGACCCGACGCCGACCCGGAGGCATGGGGGAGCACCCTGCTGGACAACGTCGAGCCGTTCCTGGCCGACGCGATCCAGGCGCTGCCCCAGCTGATCGACGCGTACGACGGGGACGAGCCGGACCTCGTCCTGCACGACATCGCCTCCTACCCGGCCCGCGTCCTCGCCCACCGCTGGGGCGTGCCCGCCATCTCGCTCTCGCCGAACCTCGTCGCCTGGGAGGGCTACGAGGAGGAGGTGGCCGAGCCGATGTGGGCGGAGCCGAAGAAGACCGAGCGCGGCCAGGCGTACTACCGCCGCTTCCGGACCTGGCTGGAGGGAAACGGCATCACCCTGGACCCCGACGCGTTCGGCGGCCGCCCCGACCGTTCGATCGTCCTCATCCCGAGGGCGCTGCAGCCCAACGCCGACCGGGTCGACGAGAGCGTGTACACGTTCGTCGGTGCCTGCCAGGGCGACCGGTCCGCCGAGGGCGACTGGCAGCGCCCGGCGGGCGCCGAGAAGGTCGCGCTCGTCTCCCTCGGGTCGGCCTTCACCAAGCAGCCCGCGTTCTACCGCGAGTGCGTGAAGGCGTTCGGCGACCTCCCCGGCTGGCACCTGGTGCTCCAGGTCGGCCGGCACGTCGATCCGGCCGAGCTGGGGGACCTGCCCGCGAACGTCGAAGTGCGTTCCTGGGTGCCGCAGTTGGCGATCCTGAAGCAGGCCGACCTGTTCGTCACCCACGCCGGCGCCGGCGGCAGCCAGGAGGGGCTGGCCACGGCCACCCCGATGATCGCAGTACCGCAGGCCGTGGACCAGTTCGGCAACGCGGACATGCTGAAGGCGCTCGGCGTCGCCCGGCACGTCCCGACGGAGGAGGCCACCGCCGGGGTCCTGCGCGAGATCGCCCTCGCCCTGGTCGACGACTCCGAGGTCGCCCGCCGTCTGATGGACGTCCAGGCGGACATGGCCCACGAGGGAGGCACCAGGCGGGCCGCCGACCTGATCGAGGCCGAACTGGCCGCCGTACGCGAAGCGTGAGCGGACGCCCCAATGAGCAGGGCCCGTTGACTCCCCCGGAGTCAACGGGCCCTGCTCGTCGGGCGGGCGGGGTCAGACAGGCACCCGCTCACCCTCGTCGTCGCGGGCCGACCCACGTGTCACGGCCTCGGGGGCCTCGTCGTGCGTCAGGTCCGGCAGACGGTGCAGCCACTTCGGCAGGTACCAGTTGCGCTCGCCCAGCAGCGCCATGACCGCCGGGAGCAGCACGCCCCGGATGATCGTCGCGTCGATCAGGACCGCGGCCGCGAGGCCGACGCCCATCTGCTTCATGGACTGCATGGACAGCGTGCCGAAGATCGCGAACACGGCGACCATGATGACCGCGGCGCTGGTGACGACACCGGCCGTGGTGACCACGCCGTGCTGGATCGCGTCCTTCGTCGTACGGCCCCGCAGCCGCGCCTCGCGGATCCGGGAGACCACGAACACGTGGTAGTCCATCGACAGGCCGAACAGGATCACGAAGAGGAACAGCGGCAGCCAGGTGATGATGGCGCCGACACCCTGCGCGCCCACCAGCGACGCGCCCCAGCCGTGCTGGAAGACGGCGACGAGGATGCCGTACGCCGCGCCCACCGACAGCAGGTTCAGCACGATCGAGGTGACGGCGATCGTCAGCGAGCGGAACGACAGCAGCATCAGCGCGAAGGCGAAGACCACGACGAACGCGAAGACCGGGACGACCGCTCCGGCCAGCTGGTCGTTGAAGTCCTTCGAACCGGCGACCTGCCCGGTGATCGGCGCCTCGACGCCGTCCACCTTGCCGAGCGTGGCCGGCCGCACCTCGTCACGCAGCTTCTCCAGGCTCGCGCCCGCCTTGTCGAGGTCGGAGCCGCCGACCAGCGGGACATAGACGAAGGCGACGTTCTGGTCGTCGTGCAGCTTGATGTCGACCGGGCCGCGCGAGGCACCCGAACTGATCGCCCGCTCACGGAAGTCGGCGAGCGCGGACTTCACCTCGGGAGCGTTGATGTCGTTCGCCCTGACGACCACCTCGGCCGGCTCGGAGCCGCCCGGGAAGGCCGCGTTGAGCCGGTTGTACGTCTGCACGATGGGCAGCGAGTCGCCGAACTCCTTGTCCAGGGTGAGCTGCTGGGTCTTCATGCCGAGCGCGGGCGCCGCGATGGCGAGCAGCGCACCGGCCGCGACGACGACCGAGATGACGGGCCGCGCGAGCACTCCCTTGAGCACGGCCGTCCAGAACCGGCTCTCGCGGTTCGCGCCGCCCTTGTTGCGCCGGAGCCTGCTCTCCGGGTGCAGGAAGGGGATCTTGCCCTTCTCGACCCGCTCGCCCAGCAGCGACAGCAGCGCCGGCAGCACGGTCACCGACCCGACCATGGCGACCGCCACGACCATCAGCGACGCGAGGCCCATCGCCTCGAACTCGGCGAGACCGGTGAACAGCATGCCCGCCATCGCCACGCACACCGTGACACCGGAAACGATGATCGCGCGGCCACTGGTGGCGGCGGCGACCTTCAGGGCGGTCTGCGGGTCCCGGCCGGCCTGGCGCTCCTCGCGCTCACGGCGCAGGTAGAACAGGCAGTAGTCGACGCCGACGGCCAGGCCGACCAGCAGCATCACGGAGTTGGCGGTGTCGCTCATCGGCATGACGTGGCTGACGATGCCCATCAGGCCCATCGTCGCCATGATCGCGGTGACCGCAAGGAGCACCGGCAGCAGGGCCGCCACCAGCGCGCCGAAGGCGATGAGCAGAATGCCGAGGGCCACCGGCACCGCGGAGTACTCGGCCTTCTGGAAGTCGTCCCCGAACGCGTCGTCGAACGTCTTCATCATGCTCGCGCCGCCGATCTCCTCGATCCGCAGCGACTCATGGCTCTTCTGGACGTCCTCGACGGCCTTCAGCACCGGCTCCACGCGCTCACCCGCGGTGTCGGAGTCACCGCGCATGTCGAACTGCACCAGCGCGCTGCGGCCGTCCTTGGAGATCGTCTGCGTGTCGTACGGCGAGGTCACGTCAGTGGCCCTGCCGGTGCCCTCGACGGCGTCGACGACGGCGGTGACGGCGGACCGGAACTCGCTGTCGGTGGCCTTGAGCGAACCGTCCTTCGCCTGGATCAGGACGGTCTCACTGGCCGGCTCCTCGATCCCGGCGTCTTCGATGATCTTGGCGGCGGTGTGTGTCTCGCCCTTCAGCTGGTCGCTGTCCTTGACGTCGACCCGGCCCGCCGCCGAGCCGAGCCCCATCGCCAGGACGACGAACAGCACCCAGATACCGACGGCAGCCCATCGATGCCGGGCGCTCCAGCCGCCGGCGCGAGCGGCGAGCCCCCGCACTCGCGTGTCTCCGTTCCCCATGACGGGCTTGCCCCCTTGATTGCGGTGGCGGCCCCCTGCCTCCACCTTTCGTTTCGAAGGTATGAGCCGGATAAAGGCATCTCGTCGTGCTGCCCGGTGAAGTGCGAAGGCCGGAACTCATCCGCTCGGACCCCGAGGCCTCCCCACTGGGTAGGACCGCGGTCCCTTACATCTATCCGGCCGGATCGGGGGCGCGGATCAGGGGAAGAGCTTGTGCATCGTGCTGACCGCTCAGTAACTTACGGGCCTGGGCAGCTGTCGTGCCCACCCCCACGGGGCACGACGGCCGCCCTTAAGGTGGCCGGATGACGACGACGTATGCGGCGCTGCTGCGCGGGATCAACGTGGGCGGCAGCAGAAAAGTCCCGATGGCCGATCTGCGTACCCTGCTCACCGGCCTCGGCCTCGACGGCGTACGCACCTACCTCCAGAGCGGTCAGGCCGTCTTCTCCGCCGACCGCGGCGACGAGGAGTCCCTGGCCGCCGAGGTCGCGTCGGCGATCGAGAAGCACTTCGGCTTCGCCGTGGACGTGATCGTGCGCGACCACGCCTACCTCAGGGCGATCGCCGACAACTGCCCGTTCCCCGCAGCCGAGTTGGAGCCCAAGCAGCTCCATGTCACCTACTTCTCCGCCCCGGTCGACGCCGACCGCTTCGCCGAGATCGACCAGGCCGCCCACCTCCCGGAGGAGTTCCGGCTCGGCGACCGCGCGCTGTACCTGTACGCCCCGAACGGCCTCGGCCGCTCCAAGCTCGCCGAAATCCTGTCGCGCCCCCGCCTCAACAAGGGTTTGATCGCCACGAGCCGCAACTGGAACACCGTGCTGAAACTCGTGGAGATGACTCGTGACTGACGCCGGCAACACCGCCGTGGAGGCCGCCATCGAGGGCGAACTGCGCCTCATGGACCCGCAGGTGCGCGGCTCTGCCGAACTGCTCGGGGCGCTGCTGCATCCCGACTTTCGCGAGTTCGGCGCGTCCGGGCGGTACTGGTCGCGGAAGTCGATCATCGAGTCGCTGGTCGCGGGCACCGAGCCGGGCCGGCCCCGGCCCGTCGTGGTCTCAGGGATGGAGGGCGTCCAGCTCGCCCCCGACGTCGTCCACCTCACCTTCGACACGGAATACAACGGCGGGCATGTGCACCGCAGTTCGCTGTGGCGGCGGACGGACGACGGGTGGCAGATGTACTTCCACCAGGGGACGCCGTTCCACGCCGAGGGGGAGTGACCGTGCGCTACATCGTCATCGGGGCCGGAGCGGTCGGAGGAGTCATCGGCGGGCGGCTCGCGGGATCGGGGCACGAGGTCGTGCTCGTCGCGCGGGGTGCCCACTTCGAGGCCCTACGGGACCACGGCCTGCGACTCAGGGTTCCGGAGGGCGAGCTCGTCCACCGGCTGCCGGTCGCCGACGGGCCGGGCGTGCTCGGGGAGCTGCGGCCCGACGACGTCCTCGTCCTGGCTGTGAAGACACAGGACAGCACGGCCGCCCTGCAGGCCTGGGCTGCCGTACCGGTCGCGGGCGGCGGCACGGCGGCCGAGCGCCTGCCGCTGTTCTGCGCACAGAACGGCGTCGAGAGCCAACGCCTCGCCCTGCGGCTCTTCCGGCGGGTGTACGGCGTCTGCGTCTGGCTGCCGTCGACCTACGTCGAACCCGGCATCGTCTCCGCGGCCGGCAGCCCCCTCACCGGCATCCTGCATCTGGGCCGTCACCCCCAGGGAGCCGACGAGACCGCCCGCCTCGTCGCCGCCGACCTGGAGAAGTCCCACTTCGAGGCGCCGGTCGTGGCGGACGTGGCTCGCTGGCAGTACGCCAAACTGCTGGGCAACCTCGGCAACGCACTGGAGGCGGTGACCGGCCCGGTCGCCGACGAGCAGGCGACGGCGCTGCTGCGGCGCGTGCGGGCCGAGGGCGCGGCCGTGCTCGACGCCGCCGGGATCGCCTACGCGAGTGCCGAGGAACAGCAGGCCGTGCGGGGCGACAAGGTCACCCTCGTCCCGCTCGACGGCACCCCGCGGGGCGGCGGCTCCTCCTGGCAGTCCCTCACCCGCGGCACCGGCACCATCGAGGCCGACTACCTCAACGGCGAGATCGCCCTCCTGGGCCGCCTGCACGGCGTACCGACGCCGCTGAACGAACTCCTCCAGCAGCTCGCCAACACCTTCGCACGGGAGCGACGGGTGGCGGGATCGATGCCGGTGGGGGAGCTGGTGCGACGGGCCGACGAGGCGCTTGCCGGCACACCCTGACCCTCTTATGGCGACTTGGCCCAACTCCGAGACACATAGCGGGCGTTGTCCCTATGGTGAAGCGCGCGAGTTCGGCAGGAAGGGCAGGTCACCGTGGTGGGCAGAGCGTTACCGTCGCTGCCGCAGTACCGCAAGGACGGGGTGACCCGGCGGCTGTGCGCATCGGCTCATCTGGACGACGACCTCGCCGCCGAGGTCGACCGCGAGCTCACCGGCGACCGGCTGGACGCGATCGGACTGACCCTCGGCATCAACTTCGTCGCCCTGGCTCGGCACGCGCGCGTGGCCGTGCGGCGACGGGAGGCGCTCGATCGGCAGCTGGCCGGGCTCGGCGCCCTGTTGGTGGTCGCCCTCTTCGCCCTCCTGTGGGGACTGGCCGGCGGTCACGGAACGGTCGTCCAGGCCGGTTTCTACGGCCTGCTCGGCGTCCTCGTCGCCACCTGGTGGCTGATCCATCACGCCGAGTCCCGGGCGCGTGTGGCGGCGCAGCAGGTGCTCCACGGCCAGGAGAAGCCCGAGGGGCTCGCCCCACCCGTGGAGCCCGAGGCGGAGGCGTGGCTGAACGATCTCAAACGCGCCAACGTGTTGCCGTACGCCGACCAGGCCGCACTCGACAAGCCGTTCGTCGGCAGCGGTCACATCCAGCTCGGGAAAGTCGTCGTGTGGCAGCCCATCGACATCAGCAAGCCCGCCGCGGCGTCGGGTGGCGGCACCCGGCCGATGCTGCCCTTCGACGCCATCGACCTGCACACCTATGTGGCCCGCGAGATGGAGAAGATCTCCGGCCTGGACGGCCTGCGGGCCAGGAACCGGCTCTACGTCCTCGGCAGCCACGCCTACCTGCTCCCGGACCTCGTGCCCGACCGCACCCGACGGCCGCACGCCCAGATCCCCAAGCAGCTCGTCCAGGCGGGCCTGCACCAACCCGGCGCGGCCATGCGAACCCACCTCTGCCTGGAACGGGTCGGAGAAGGCGGACGCATGGTCGTGTCCATGTACGTCAGGGCGATCCTCAACCGGCCCAGCCTGAGCTGGGAGGTCGCCGTCTACGCCATACCGCCGCTGCACGGCCGCTTCCACGTGGTGGACCGGCTGCCGGTGGCGCCCTTCGACCGCTGGCGGAGCCTGGTCGCGTACGCGACGCTGCGCCTGTGGCCCGAGCTGAGCGGCGCTCCGCGGCGGATCAACGAGCGGAACCGGCGACGACGCCGCTCCGCGAAGTTCCTGCGCAAACTCCGCCGGGACATCACCAGGCAGCATGTGATCTACGACTACGGCGCCCCCGACAGTCTGCGTGAGCGGTACGGCGACTGGGACCAGGCCGGGCACAACGAGCTCACCGACGCGGCGGACTTCCTCAACCGGCTCCAGCAGGGTGTGCTCACGGCGACCGAGCGGTTCCTGAAGGACCACAACATCGACACCAGCTCGTTCGACAAGGCGCAGCAGATCATCACGCAGACCTACAACATCAACAACGTCAACGGCCCCAGCAACATCGGCACCGGCGGCACCATCAACAGTCCGGGCGGGCCGCAGGGGAGCGGTGCCCCAGGGCAACAGGGCGGCGGCCAGCCCCCGGCCAGGCCCTGAACCGCGCACATCACAGGAGGCGGGACATGAGCACGTTCAACATCCGCAACATCAACGGTCCGGCCAACATCGGCGACCACGGACGCATCGAGATCAACAACGGCGCCGACCCGGCCGCGGTCCTGCGCCTCGCGGAGCAGCTCGTCGAGCGGCTGCGCGCCGACAATCCGGCGCTCGTGCCGCAGGCGCAGGTCATCCAGGGCGAGCTGGCCGGCACCGGGCAGGACGGCCGGACCGCCGACCGCGGCCGTATCCGCTCCGCCCTGGAGACCATCGGCATCGGCGTGGCGGCGGGCAGCGGCAGTCTCGCCCTGGTCCAGGAGATCGGCCGCGTGCTCGGACTGTGACACCGGGCGCCCCGCCTGTCCTGCGGGGCGCCCGGCCCGCTCATCTCACCGCGGTCACTCGACCATGACGACTCACGGCGGTCACCTGGCCTTGACGACCGCCCGCACCCCGCCCCCGAACTCCAGCTCCAGACCCGAGCGCAGCGGGACCGTCTGACCGGGGCCGATCTGCTGGGACGTGCCGTCGGAGCGAGTGCCCGTCCAGGTGTCCTTCGAATGGTTCTTGATGCCGAAGCGGCCCGGCTTGCTGGGGTGCTCGACCAGTTCCGCGACCAGGCTCGCGTCCGAGCAGTCGTGACGCGTCGGCTCCGGCAGCAGATGGTGCGCCTGGACGCGGGCCGCCCGGCGCAGCCGGATGTGGTGCTGGGCGCGCGGCGGAGGCGTCGTGACCGTCAGCCGGGGCGGCAGCACCAGCCGCGCCCCGCATCCCCAGCACGGCCGTGACGGCGGGTTCTCACCCGGCTCCGTCATGTTCTGCCGACCGCAGGCGGCGCACTCGACCACGGAGTCCAGCACCGCCCGCAGCGCGTTGCGCCACTCGCTCTCCCGCACTCGCGCCGCCGGGTCGTGCAGTCCGGTCGTGAAGCTGCGCCGGAACAGCTCCTGAAGCGTCCCCACCGCCGCGTCCCACGTCGCCAGCACGGTCGCGTGCTCCATCGGGTCGGGCGCGTTCGAGTCGTCCGCCGGGTCGAAGACGAACAGCGGGCTCTTGCCGTACAGCCGCTTCTCCGCCGCCTCGTCGAAGCAGTGGATGCCCAACTCCCGGCGGCCCTCCAGCGGATGATGGTTCATCAGCAGCATGAACAGCAGCACGGCCAGCGAGTGCAGATCGGACTGCGTGCCAGGGCGCGCCCCCGGCTCGGCACGCACCAGCTCCGGCGCCATGAACTTCATCGTCCCCGAGATGCCGCTGACGTCGCCCTCCACGACCGCGTTGTCGTTGTCGCACACCAGCACATCACCCGTGGCCGGGTCGAAGAAGACGTTCCCCCAGGAGATGTCCCGGTAGGCGATACCGCGCGAGTGCAGCGCCTGGTACGCCTCCACCGTGTACAGGCAGGCCGTCAGCAACGCCCGTGTACTGGTGCGCAGTTGGCGCCGGAACAGATCCGGCAGCCCCTTGAAGCGGTCCGGGCGCAACGCCATCAGATAACCGAACGAACCCCGGTGATCGCGCACATAGGCCTCGGGCCACAGGAACCGGTCGTCGTCGAAGTCACGCCCCACCAGCTCCCTGACGATCGCCTCCTGCTCGGGCGTCGCACACGTCGGGTAGTACCACTTGAGCGCCTTCTCACCGCCCGGAGTCCGCACCCGGTACACCTCGCCCTGCCCGCCGGCGCCGAGCATGTCGATGATCTCGACGTCGTCGCCGTTCTCCGCGGTCAGCCGCGTCCCGCTGTCGAGCATGCCGCTCATCTTCTACGTCTCCGTCTTCCGTTCCGTATCCATGGCCCCGGCGTCCGCCGCCGGCTCGGTGTCCTCGCCCACCGGCCCGACGGGGCGCAGCGCCGCCGCCAGCGTCGTGTCGTCGCCGGAGTACTGCGAGGCCTGCCCCAGCCACTGGGGCAGCGAGGCCCGCACCCCGTCACTGCCCTCGGCCGTCAGCCGCCCGTCCAGTCCCGCCACGAACTCCCGGTACCCGTCCGCCGACGCGAAGCTCTTCGACAGCCCGTCCGTCGACAGCACCACCAGCCGCGGGGTCCGCGCCTCGTCGAACACCGGCGCCCAGTGCATCCGCACCGCACGCCAGGCCTGCCGGCCGCACAGCGACTCCGTCTCGTCGCCGAGGTCCTCCTCCGACGGCGCCAGCGGCCGGCGCAACGCCCCGTCGTGCTCGACGACCGCCAGATCCCCGTCGCCGATCTGCCACGCCACGAACAGCCACGGCGTGAGCACCGCGCCGATCAGCGTCGTGCCGTACAGCGCCAGTTTCTGGTCCTGCTCCGGCTCCTTCGCCCCCTCGTCGGCGACCGGACGGTGCCGGGCCCAGTGGCCCAGGGCCGCCTCCCGCCAGTCGTGGACCAGCGCGCGCGGGAAGTCGTCGCGGGCGTACGTCATCAGCCGCGCCAGCCGCCCCGGCTCATGACAGTCACGCGCGGCCCGCCCGAACTCGGCCCCGCGGAGCAGGAACCGGTCCACGGCGAACCGCGCCCCGAGCCCGCTGCGCGCGTGCACGGCCGAACCGTGCCCGTCGGCCACCGCGAGGACCAGCGGGTCGTCACCGTGACCGGTGCCCTCACAGGCGTACCAGTCCTGGTTGTGCCGCTTGTTGACCCCCTGGACGCTGTCGCCGAGCGTCTCCCAGCGCCGCACCCCGAGCGTCACCACACGTCGTCGTCATCGTCGTCGAGGACCGGCGGCGCGTACGGCTGCTTCACGGCCGAGTCCGCCGAGCTCGCCATCTGCTGCGAGGCCGCCTTCACCGCCGCCGTGGACGCCCAGCGGATCGCCGCCGCGAGCTGCTTGGGGCTGTTGGCGTCCAGCGGCTGCAGTTCGGGGTTGCCGAGGAACTCCTGCAGTACCGAGCGGTCCGCGTCGGCGCCGATCGCGATGGCGACCCGCACCGCCTTACGGCCCCACGGCGTCGCGTCGATCGCCTTCAGGCCCGCCTTCCAGTCGTCCGTGGGCACACCGTCCGACACCAGCGCCAGCACCGGCTTCAGCGCCCGCTGCGGCATCGGCGGGCTCTGCAGCTCCCGCGAGACCAGCGTGAACGCCTCACCGAGGTTGGTCATGCCGTCCACCTCGACGTCCTGCCAGGTGAAGTCGTCCACCGGGACCGGCGTCGGATGGTGCCACTGGGCCGTCGTGGAGAACGTGATGGTGCGCAGCAGCAGTTGGGCGGCCGGGTTGTCGTGGGCCACCGAACGCATCTCGGGAATCGCTTCCCTGATTGCGTAGTTGAGTCTGGCGATCTTCTCGCCCTGCATCGAGTACGAGCAGTCGAGCAGCCAGATGAAGTGGACCGGCCGGTTCGCCATCGGCCCGCCGGGAATGTCGCTCACTTCGCTTGTCCTTTCCGGTGGTTGGGATGTCCGCGCGTAGGGGAGCCGAGGGCTCCCCTACGTTCGGGGATCAGGGCAGCAGCGACAGTGCGAGCAGCGCCGCCCCGGCCGCCGTCAGCACCAGCGAGGCGACGAACAGGCCTGCCGCCATCCGCCGTCCCCGCCCGATCGGTCTGGTCACCTGCGTCATGCCGGGCTGTACTTCCTCTCCTTCTCGCCGCTGCCGCGCAGCCGCAGTCTGCGCTCCTTGCCGCCCGACCCCGAGCCCGGCCCGATCAGCGCCCCGGTCCTCAGCCCCGAGGCCGCGAGCAGCCACAACACCGGCTCCGCCGCCCTGCGCTGCTCGGGCTCCAGCGGTCCGGTACCGGTGGCGGCGTGAGCGCTGACGGACCAGTAACGCGCCGCCCGGAAGTCGTGCCCGAGAGCGCGCACGAAGCCGCCGAGGCCGATGTCCTCCAGCCAGGTGTCGATCCGCGCACCGGCCACGGGCAGCGAGGACAGCTGGTCCAGCACATCCCGCTTGGTGACGACCGCCGCAGCCGACAGCCGCCCGCGCCGGCCTGCCAGCGCCGTGAGCTCACCGATCAGCCGCTGATACGTCTCCCAGGGCCCCTGGGCCGAGGGCCGTGCGTCCCCCGCCCGCCGGGCGTCATCGGCGCTCAGCCTGCCGCGCACCTTGGGGTCGGCGAGGACGTCGGCAACCAGGACGATGCCGTTCGCGTGCGCCAAGTACTGCTGGGCACGCACCCGGTCGGCCTCACTCACCGACTCGCCCATCGGGTCGTACAGATACAGCAGCCTGCGCCGCCGCCCGCGCGCCACGGTCAGCATCAGCGCACGCGGCTGTCCGCCGGTGGTGGCGTGGGCCCAACCGGTCTGCTTCAGCTCCTGGTTGAGGTCGGCGGCCGTACGCCGGTCCTCGTCGGAGGCGTACTCGACGGTCAGATCGCCGCGCCGCGCCCACGCGTGCAGGCCCTCCACCATGGCCGCCATCAGCATGGTCTTGCCGGACGACGTGCCGCCGACCAGCGGCGCGTGCACCACCCGGGTGGTACCGGCCGTCTCCGGCAGGGCCCGGGCACAGTGCGGGCACAGTGCGGCCAGCTTGCCGCGCCCCGCGAGCCGGGTCGTCGGCAGCCGGTGCCCGCACGTGCACGCGTGCCACAGCACGCCGTACCGTCCCGGCCGCAGCGCACGATGCTCGGCCCGGCAGCCCGGGCACCGGTGCACGGCCAGCGGCACCGGCCGATAGCAGCCGGGGTACGGGCACTTGACGCGCACTCCCCGCACCAGCAGCCACCCGCGCTCCACGCCCCGCAGCACCGGTACGGCCGCCGCGCAGCCGAGCCAGACCAGGCCCAGCAGCAGGGCGAACACGGCATGCACGATGCCGAGGCCGACGGTGGCGAGCGCGGCGCCGAGCAGGGCGCCCAGGGCGACGCCGGGCCCGACGAGGACGATCAGCAGGAAACGGGAGCCGGGCGAGCTGCCACGGATGCCCGAGGGACGCATCCCGTGGAACAGGTTCCGTACGAACCGCCCCATCCACGGGTCGGAGAACGTCGTCCAGATGACCCGCATCCCGTATCCGGCGGCCGAGACGGCGTCGACCCGCATCTGCCGCCACCAGTACCCGAGATGAGCGGGCTCGCCCGCTCCCACGACCGGGATCCGCTGATCGGACCGTCCCACCTGCCAGGGCCCGAGCCCCTGCCACACGGCACTCACCCCGACGCCGAGGAACTGCCACAGCGCACGGAACAGGCAGAGGCCGACACCTATGACGAGGATCGGGCCGAGCACGAGGAAGAGCGGGAGGGCCGGAGTGAGTGAGTTCATCGGCGATCCCCTTCACGAGCCGGACCGGCGGCGGCCACGACGGCTGTGACGTTGTTCATCGGCGCCGCCCCTCGGCCGGCGGCTCCACGTCCCCGGGCCACACCGGCGGCTGGTCCGCGCCGCGCCGGCCACGGCCGGACAGCCGGCCGGCGAGCCGCCCCAGTGCGCCCGGACGGTTCCAGGCGCGGAACGCGTCGAGCCTGCCGCGCCCCGCCCGCCCGAGGGCCTGCTCGACGGCGGCGACGTCCTCGGCGGGCAGTGCCCGCACGATCGGCCGCAGCACCTTCGTCAACAGGGCCGTCCGTGTCTCGTCCCATTCCGGCCGGGTACCGGCGAAGGCGTTCCAGGCACCGAAGCAGACGGCGACATACGACGGCACCGTCCGCAGCCGGTCACCCACCCGGTCCGAACGCCCCACCCGCTCGTACGCCGCGAGCAGCCGCGGCTCGGCCGCCCTGGCCAGGGCGTACAACTCGCTCTCGGGCTCCGGCCGCAGGACGAGCCGCCACGCGAGGGCGTCGGCCACCCGCTCCAGCACCGTCCCCGGCACGGGCTCGGCCGCACCGTCCCGCAACGCCAACGCCCGCTCGACCCAGTTCTCGCCCTCGCCCTCGGTACCGAGCAGACCGGCGAACTCCAGCAACAGCAGCGCGGCACGCTGCCCCGGCCGCAGTTCCGTGGGGAAGCAGCGCAGCAGATCGGCTGCGAACACCGGGACGTCGGGGTCGTCCGGAGGCGCCGCGAGCGCCGCGTCGATCAGTATGTCCCGGGTACCGGCCGCGCGGTGGATGTCCGACCCCAGCTGGTTGAGCAGCAGGCTCGCCTCCTGGCCGGTCGGCAGAACGCCGGACCACACCAGGTCGAGCGCGGTGCGCAGGACCGCCGTATCGGCGTGCGGCGAGACACCAGCGCTGCGCAGCACACCGTGGAACCGCCCGAGCCGGTCACCGCCGCTGCCGCCGACGGGCTCGCCCGGCATGACACACATCTGCAGATGCGGAAACCCGGTCTGCAGGTCCACGGGCAGCCCGGTCCCGGCCAGCCTCCGTGCCACACCGGGCGGGTCGGCCTGCGCCAGCGCGTTCAGGGCACCGAACAGCGCGATACGCAGGGCCGGATGCTCGCGCACGGCGTCGAGGAGGGCGGGGGGACAGGGGGACGCAGGCTCCGCGGGCGGGTTGCCGGCGAGGGAGGCGGGGCCGCCGGCCTGGGCGTGCCCCGAACCGCCGTCCGGCGTCCTGCCGAGGCCGTCGCCCGGAGCCTGACTCCACCAGGCGTCGCCCGCCTGGCGACTGGTTCCGAGGGACCCGGGCCCCGACGCACCATCCGCGTGACCGGCGGAGTCCCGGCCCGAACCGCCACCAGGCGTCGACCGGCCCGAACCGTAGGCAGGCGTCGACCGGCCCGAACCATCTACGGACGCGGTCTTGCCGGAACCATCTACGGACGCCGTCCTGCCGGAACCGTCGCCCGGGGCTTGGCTCCACCACGCCTCGGCCGGGGGACGGCCCTTCCCGTCAGCCGGGGAGCGCCCCTCCCCGTACCCGGCCGCATCGTTTGCCCCGTACCCCGCAGAGCCCCCGCCCGCACCACCCGAAGCACCCGCTGCGCGTGCCGAACCCACCGAGCCTGCTGAACCCACTGGACCCGCCGAACCCACCGGACCCGCCGAACCCACGGGGCCCGCCGAACCCCCGTACCCCGCCGACCCCACCGAGCCCGCAGAAGACTCCGCGACCAGCCCCCGGGCCAGCCGTCCCGCCAGCTCCGGAAGCAGGTCCTGGCAGTCGATGTCCAGCAGGTCCGCTGTCCGCAGCAGTGCGAGGGGGCGGCCGGTGGCCGGCTCCCGTTCATCGGCGATGCCCGCGCGAAGGGAGGGCGCCAGATCCCGGGCCAGCGTGGCCTGAGCCTCGGCGGTCAGCGACCCGGCACGCAGAGCGGGCATGGGCCCCCGGCCCCGTACGGCGGAGACCAGCACCCGGGCCGCGAGGGGCGCGGTCACGACAGTCGGCAACTGCCCCTCCAGCCGGGCCAACAGGGCGGCCAGCGCGGCATGTTCACCATCGCCATCTCCGCCCGCACCCCCGCCCCCGCCCTCGCACAGGGCGCCCACCAGCGCGGTCAACGTGTCGTCGGCGAGCGTGCCCGCATGCTCGACCGCCCACCCGGCAGCCGCCGTACGCCCCGCCGTGCCCAACTCGACGCCCGCAACCAGCGCGGCCACCGCCAGCGGCCCGGTCTCCGTGGAGGTGTCGCGGAACAGGTCGGGGCGCCCGGCGCACCAGATGCGCGCGCAGATCCGGGCCCAGGCATCGGTCACCGCTTCCGGCGCCGGTCGGGCCGTACAGTCGTGAACCCGGTAGCGGTGGTCGTGGCTGACCGACTCCGAGGACGGCAGGACGCCGATGATCTGCTGGCGGGCCTGCTGCGGACGCCGTGTGTAGGTGGTGAACGTCAGCCGGTGTGCCTGTTCGCGGGGCAGCACCGCGCAAGCGAGTGCGATCCACTGGGCGACATCGGCGCTGTCGTGCTCGACGAGGACGATCTGACCGGCGGCGTCGGGATCCTCCGTCAACGCCCGCAGGTCGGCGAAGAACGCGGCGAGACGGTCGGACCGGGACACGGCGAAGGCGATCAGGCTGTCCTTGCGGAGCAGCCCGGACGGTTCGAACCGGTCGATCGGGTGGGGCCGGCCGTCGGCAGGCGTGGTGTCGGCCCAGCGCGGCGACTCCCACGCGGTGATCGGCAGCGCGCCGTCCGGCAGCCGGACGCCCGACGGAAGGTGCAGCGCGTGCGCGTGGAAGTTGCCCCATCGGCCGCTGTAGTCCGCCCCGGTGTACACGGAACGGCTCAACAGCCGCCCGCCGTCGGTGAGGTCGGAGAAACTGAAGGCCTTCGGGAAGCTCTTCAGCTGCTCGGCGTCGGGCCGGGCGGGGAAGTCACGCGGGGGCTCGTAGCCGATGAGCTGCTCGGCCTCCCGCAGCAGCCCCTGCGGGACCCCGGCGCTGACCGCGGTGAACCGGAACCCCGAGCCGTCCGGCCCGGGCGGTGCCGAGGTGTAGTGCAGTTGGGCGAGGGTCACTTGACACGTCCCTTCCCTGCGCGTCCCTTCGCGGCGGACCGCACGGGCAGCAGCCCCCGCCGGGCCAGCAGCCACAGCAGCGGGTCCTCCACCCGTACCGGCTGCGGCCCCGACTTCGGTACGTCCGCGGGCGCCTCGGCGGGCGGCGGCGCACCGAGGGCCGACAGCCCGAACAGCGACAACTCGGCGAAGTCCAGCTCCAGTTGGCGTACGAGAGCCCCGGAGTC
Organism: Streptomyces sp. HD; assembly: GCF_028369295.1. GTDB lineage: Bacteria > Actinomycetota > Actinomycetes > Streptomycetales > Streptomycetaceae > Streptomyces. Next base: position 7,874 of record NZ_JAQMYP010000042.1, on the reverse strand, counting down.
CCAGTCGGCCATCAGGGACCGGATCTCCTCGTGCACGGCGAGCCGGTCGTCCTGGTCGAACCGGCCCTCGGTGTGCGGCGCGTTGCGCAGCACCGGCGAATGCGGGTCGAGCAGCGACTTGAGCATGTCGGTCTTGGTGACGGCCACCGCGATCGGCGTGGACACCCGGCCGCGGGAGCCGCCCTTGCCGTGGGCGCGCAGTTGGGCCGCGAGGTCGGCGGCGATCTGCTGCGGCGCCGTCTCGACGACGGGCAGCGGCGGACCGTCGTGCACGGGCAACCGGTCTCGAACGGAGCCGAGTTGAAGTGGATCGACGAGCAGCACGATGCCGTCGGCGGCACTGAGATAGCGCGTGTAGCGGTCCATGGCCTCGGCGCCCGCGAGATCCTCGCCCGCGGCGTCGAAGAAGACCAGCGTGGTGTGCCGGGTACCGGAGCCCGGCCGTCCGCGTCGGGGCACGCTGAGCCGGTACAGGAGCGGATCGTTGAAGCCGAGGGCGGCCGGCCGCGTCGCGTCCGGCAGCCGCAGCCGCTCGTACAGGTCCTCGGCCATCTCCTTGTCCCGCTGCTGGGTGGTCTGTCCCATCGCGGCCAGCGAGGCGTGGTAGGCCTGCCCCACCCGCTGGTTCAACTCGTTGACCAGCACGGACACATAGGTGCTCTTGCCGGAGGCCTTCGCGCCGACCAGGGCGATGATCCGGCTGTCCTGGTCGCAGTAGTCGCTCGGCAGATCGTTGTGACAGGCCCGGCACACCCGCACCGGGGTGGGCACCCCGCAGTCGGGACAGGGCACGCTGCTGCCACCGCGCAGCCCGCCGGCCACCGCGGGCAGCCTGCGGCCCGGAGCGAACACGGGACCGCGCATCCGGGCCGCCGGGGGCGCGCTCGGCCCCATGAACCCCGCCCATATGTCGTCACGTTGGGGGCCGCAGGGGGTGCCGCCGCGGACGCCGCTCGGGGTCATCAGGCAGCGGTAGGGCAGCTTGGCCGCGGACGAGCGGTCGAAGCAGTAGGGGCAGATCACGGTCGTCATGGTCAGCGCACCACCAGGGTCGCGGGGGACGGTTCTTCGAGACGTACGGCGGCCGCGTGCTCACCCAGCAGGAAGCCGCGCAGGGTGTAGGGGGCCGGACAGGGTACGGCCGGCAACTCCTGCTCGACCGTGCCGTGCCGGGTCAGGTCGGTGCCGGGTATGCGCAGCACGGTGGTGCCGTCGGTCGCGGTGCGCGGCCGCAGGGTGCCACTGCGCGCGACGCACACGAACTCCGGGACGCCCGTGTGCCCCAGGGGAGCGGACAGGGTGACGCGCAACAGGGTACGGCCCCGGCCCAGCAACCGCCTTGGCCCGCGCACGAGTTGATAACCGATCGCGGTGTCGGGCGGCAGCACGACCTCGGCGACGGCGGCAGGCACGACGACGGCCCCGGGCACCTGAGCAACGGCGGAGGCCCGAACCAGCACCCCACCCGCCCCGACGGACAACCGCAGTCCGTTACGGCGGTAGGCATGGGCGGTGACGGTACGCCGACCACCGCCCCCGGATCCTCCCTCAGGGACGGAACCGACGGCGTCCACGTCCGAACCGCTCAAAGGCTCCCACTCCACGACCAGTTGACCGACGCCGTCGGGCCAGTCGAGCTTGACCGCCGCCTGTCCTTCCGGAAGCCGCTGGACGACGAGCCCGGTGACCGCCCGCAGCACCTCCACGTCGACCACGGGACCGGCGAGCGCCCGATCACCGAGTACGGCGACGGCGGCGACCCGCGTGAACCCGCCCGGCGGCGGATCCAGCACCCCGGCCCGTTCGGGCCGGTCCAGCCGCGCCGGAAGCTGCTCGGTACGCAGCTCGCTGCCCGGTACCGGGGCATCACCGGGCCACCGCACAAGACGGACCTCACCGTCCCGCGCCCCGGTCCACTCGAACCGCAGAGCCGTGCCGTCGGGGCGAGCGGTGAGGGTGCGGACTGGGTCGGGCCAGGGATGGACGGTGCGGGTGGCGCGGACGCCGGGGGAGGGGACGAGGGTTCCGTCGGGGGCCCGATACCGACAGACGACGCGAAAGGAGTGCGCACCGATGGCGAGACCAGTAGCGGCGAACCCATCGGCACGGGAAGCCAGTTGCCCCCCACTCCGACCCCCACCCATCCCACTCCACTCGACCGTAACCTCGGTCGCACCGGCCGGCCGCCGCCAGGAGCCCTCGACCCGCCCGGGCCCATCCACGAGGACGAGCCCCTCCACCTCAGGTGCGACAAGCACTCGCCGCGAAACGTACGGCGCCCCCGCGACCACCCCGTCGCGCAACGGAAGGGCGGCATACCGAACGCTGGACCCGAGGGCAACGACGGTGTCCCGAGCCGCACCACGCCCCTGTACCGCCACCTCCCGCACCTTGGCCGCACCCACCGGGTCCCGGTACAGGCACAGAAGCAGCCAGTCCCGCTCGCCCTCCCCGTCCGTCCCGTCCCAGCTCAACTCAACATGATCCGGACGGAGTTCGGCACGCAGCGGGGAGGGCCCCCTGGACCGGGGCCGATGATGACGAACCAGTGCACGCAGAGCCCGCCGATCATCAACGGCCTCACGCAGTGCACCCAGCAACTCCTCGGTCGCCCGCTCGACGTCTCCGCGCCCCTCGGCCTCCCGGGCCGCACGCAGGGCGTCCTCAACGGCCCTCAACCGGACGGACAGCGCACCCCGCAGCGCTTCCAGCGCCGGATCGGTACGGTCCTGCGGCAGCCGCGCCAACAGCCCACGCACCCGGTGCAGCCGGTGCCGTTCCCAGGCATCGGCGAGAGATTCGGCGGCATCAAGCTGCTGCCGACTGAGGACGGGCCGCAGCCGCGCCGCCGCCACGATCCCGGCGACCTCGTCCGGATGAACCCCCAACTCAACGGCAGAACGCGGGCGTTCACCCGGCTCCCGCTCCTGTAACAGCCCGATCAGCTGATACAGCACCACCCTGCGCAGCGCCTGCGGATCACGACGCTGCAGTTCGGCGAGCAGCCCCACGACCGACGCCGTGGAACTCGCGGTCCGAGCGAGGCCGTCCAGCAGAGCGCCGTCCACCCGCTGCCGCCCACGGGCCCCGGACGGTAAGTACAGCCCGTCGAGCACACGTAACCCACCACCGCCGGGCGGCAGCAGCGCCGCGCCCAGGTGCCGTAACCCCGCGGCGTGCTGCGCGGCGACAAGCTGGGCGTAACCGGGCACCAGCGGACTCAACGGCAGCCCGGCCAACGCCCGTGGCAGCCCCAAGTAATGCCCGAACTCGCGTCCAGCCACGTGCGCCGCTCTCCCCCGATAGCTCTTCGGGGAACATCCCAGCAGATCCATGCTCCCGGGGAGACGGTTTTTCCCGAATCGAAGCGCTCCTGACCAGCCGCGACCGCCCCCGCGCGATGGCTGACCGAGGGAGGGTGCGCAGCCCGGCGAGACGGGGTGCGGCCGCGCCCACCCGTGCCGCCCCAGCGGCACGACTGCCCGCAGCTACGCGAGCAACACGGCCTGCGGCTGCGTGAGCAACGACGGCCTGCGGCTACGTGAGCAACGACCGCCCGAGGTTTGGGCGGACCGGCGACCGCCCGCAGCGCGGCGGGCCGGGCCCAGTCGACGGCGCACCGCGGTGATGGCGCGTACCCCCACCGGCCTGCAGTCGCGTTGAGCGGGCCGGCGACCGCCCGCAGCGCGGCGGGCCGGGCGCAGTCGACGGCGCACGGCGGTGATGGCGCGTCCCCCCCCACCGGCCTGCAGTCGCGTTGGGCGGGCCGGCGACCGCCCGCAGCGCGGCGGGCCGGGCGCAGGCGACGGCGCACGGCGGTGATGGCGCGTCCCCCCAACGGCCTGCAGTCGCGTACGGCGGGAAGGGGACGTGCCGGGGGGTGTCCGCCCGCAGTGGCCGGCGTCAAGACGCGGCACCTCCTGGCCTACGCCAGCCGCCGGTCCGAGGACGGACACCCCCCGGCGCGGCCTCGACCCACAACGCACCCGCAGGCGCTACGCGCACCCCCACCGAACACCAGCAGGCTGCCGCAGGCATCGCCCCCGCCCACCCGCCGAAGGCCTACGCAGCCAAAACCCGCACCCCAGCCCCCTCATACCGCTCCACAACCACCGCCGCCACCTCAGCCGCAGCCCCCAACACATCCCCCAGCACATCCGCCCCACCCGCACCCCGCACGATCCGGTCCGGCAGAAACCCCGGCGCCAGGACATACGGCGCCACAGCCACCCGCTCACAGCCGAGCTCCCGCAGCTCCCGCACAGCGTCCTCGGTGCGAGGAAGAGATGCGGAGGCGAACGCAGGCCGCACGGCGCACCAACCGGTGTGCCGCCACTCCCGCGCGATTTCTGCGATCACTGCGATCGCCTCCGGGTCGGTGGACCCCGCCGAGGCCAGCACGACCCCGGTCGAGGACTTGTCGGCGGGCGTCAGGCCCGCCTCGTACAGGCGCCGCTCCAGGGCCGCCATCAGCAGCGGCGACGGGCCGAGAACCTCCGCCTGCCGGATCCGCAGCTGCCGCGGCGCATCCCGCAGCACCGCAGGGATGTCGGCCTTCGCGTGAAACGCCCGCGTCAGCAACAGCGGCAGCGCCACCACGTCCCGTACGCCCTCCGCCGCCAACGACTCCAGCACCCCCCGCACCGACGGGATGTTGAAGTCCAGGAAGCCGGTCTCCACCCGCACGTCGGGGCGCAGCGAACGGACCCGCCGTACGAGGGCGTGCACGGTCGCGGCGTGCCGAGGGTCGCGGCTGCCGTGGGCGATGACGAGGAGGACCGGTTTCTGGTACATCGGGTTCAGCTCCTTGCCAGCAGGCCTCGGCTGCGCAGCACCCGCCGCTCCAGCGGGCTGAAGATCAGCAGGTCGATGGCGATGCCGACGACGAGGATGAGCAGGATGGCGAAGAAGACCATGGACATGGAACTGGTGTTGCGCCCGTTCTCCAGCAGCTGCCCCAGTCCCACACCCAGGTCGGGCGAGGACGCGATGATCTCCGCGGCCATCAGCGACCGCCAGGAGAACGCCCACCCCTGCTTCAGACCGGAGAGATAGCCCGGCAGCGCAGCCGGCATCACGATGTGCCAGGTGCCCTTCAGCCCCGTCGCGCCCAGCGTGCGGCCCGCCCGAAGGAACAGCGGCGGCACCTGGTCGACGCCGGACACCAGCCCGTTGGCGATGGACGGCACCGCACCGAGCAGGATCACCGCGAACATCATCCGGTCGTTGAGGCCCAGCCAGATCACGGCCGGCGGCACCCAGGCGACCGACGGCAGCGACTGCAGCCCGGACAGGATCGGCCCGATGGCCGCACGCACGAACCGAACACGCGCCACCAGCAGCCCCAGCGGGGTCCCGATCACCAGCGCCAGCAGGAAGCCCAGCAGACCGCGCGAGACGGACGTCCAGATGTACTCGTGGAGCGTGCCCTGCAGCCAGGCCTCACGCAACTCACCCCACACGTCCGCGGGCGCGGGCAGCTTCGTCGGGTCCCCGGCGATCCCGGACGACACCAGGAACTGCCACACCGCCAGCACCAGCGCGACGGCGACGACGGGCGGCAGGACCTTCTGGGTCAGGGTCCGCCGCAGCGGCGTACGGCCCGTCTGGACCGTCTCCAGGGCGTCCAGACCCGCTTCGAGTCCGGCGAGATCGTTGCCGTCCTTGGCGGCGGTCGTCTCAGTGCTGGCCATGGCGGCGGATCTCCCCACGCAGTTCTTCGGTGATCTCCCGGGACAGTTCGGCCACCTCGGCGTCCTCGATACGACGCGGCTGCGGAATGCCGACCGTCCACTCGCGGGCGACCCGGCCCGGCCGGGAGGACAGCAGGACGACACGCTGGGCGAGCCGCACCGCCTCACGCACGTTGTGCGTGACGAACAGGACGGACAGCTGTGTCTCGCGCCAGATCCGGGTGAGCTCGTCGTGCAGCACGTCCCGCGTGATCGCGTCGAGCGCCGCGAACGGCTCGTCCATCAGCAGCAGCTTGCTGTCCTGGGCGAGCGCCCGCGCCATGGCGACGCGCTGGCGCATACCGCCGGACAGCTCGTGGACCCGCTTGCCGTGCGCGCCCTTCAGCCGGACGAGTTCGAGGAGTTCCTCGGCGCGCTCGCGCCGCTCCGTCTTGGCGACTCCCCTGAGTTTGAGGGCGAGTTCGATGTTCTTGCCGGCGGTCAGCCACGGGAAGAGGGCGTGCTCCTGGAACATCAGGGCCGGGCGCCCGTCGGTCGTGATGCTGCCCGCGCTGGGCCGGTCCAGCCCGGCCACCAGGTTCAGCAGCGTCGACTTGCCGCAGCCGGACGCCCCGAGGAGGGTGACGAACTCGCCAGGCGCGACATCGAGCGTGATGTCGTCGAGGACGAGCTGCTGCCCGGCGGGGCCGGCGAAGGACTTCGAGACGTGCTCGATGCGCGCGGCGTGCTTCACGGACGCATCCGTGTCGGCGGCCTTGGCGAGTGCCGTTGCCATGGTCGTCACCTCCTGGGACTCATCGGGGTCAGTGCCTTGCTCACGACGTCACTTCACGCCGAGACCGGCGTCGTCGACCGTGCTCTCGCCCTCGGCCCTGAGGACCTTGTTCAGTGGCGTGAGGTCGTAGATGCCGCGCAGATCCGGCTGCTCCAGCAGCCCCGCCTTCACCGCATGCTCGGCCTCGGTTCCGAGGGTGGAGGCCAGCGGGTCGTCCGTGACCTGGATGGACTGCCACGCCGGGTCGAGCACACCGGCCGGCAGCGGCTTCCCGGTGTCGGCCTTGAGCTGGGCGTTCGCCGCGGCCTTCGCCTTCTCCGGGTTGGCGTCGATCCACTTGTTGGTCCGCACCGAGCCCCGCAGCAGAGCCTCCACGGCCTTCGGGTGCTCCTTGAGGAAGTCCTGCCGCACGATGACGTTCGTGATCACGAACTTCTCGCCGGGCCACAGGTCCGCCTCGTCCAGCAGCACCTTCCCGCCCTCGGCGACCAGCTTGGACGCGGTCGGCTCGGGCACCCAGGCGCCGTCGATCGAGCCCGACTTGTAGGCGTCCGGCGTGATCTTGTTGTCCGTGCGGACCACGGAGACGTCACCCTTGCCGCTCTGCGCGTCGACCTTCCAGCCCCGCTCGGAGATCCAGTTGAGGAACGCCACGTCCTGGGTGTTGCCGAGCTGCGGCGTGGCGATCTTCCGGCCCTTGACGTCGTCCAGGGACTTGATCTTCTCCGGGTCGACCACGAGCTTCACACCGCCCGAGGCCGACCCGGAGATGATGCGCAGGTTCTCGCCGTTCGACTTGAGGTAGCCGTTGACGGCGGGGGAGGGGCCGATCCAGCCGATGTCGATGGAACCCGAGTTGAGCGCCTCGATCTCCGAGGGACCGGCGTTGAACGGGATGTACTCCGCCCGCGTCCCGCCCAGCTCCTTCTGGAACAGCCGCTCGTGCCGGCCGACCAGCGCGGTCGCGTGGGTGAGGTTCCCGAAGTAGCCGATCCGCACCGAGTCCAGCCCGTCGACCTTGGCCGCCCCGGCGATGGCCTGCTCGGTGTTCTCCTTGGCCTGCGAGCCGTAGCCGCAGGCCGCGAGGGCCAGCAGCGGCAGCGCGGCCAGGACGGCGAGCGTCCGTCGCGGGGCGGGGGTGGCAGGCACGGGGAGGTGTTCCTCTCGGTGGCCCGGCGCTCACGCCCTGATCAGGGCGTGGCCGGGAGGTCGGCAGGGTCGTCCGGAGCGGCGCGCATACGGTGCACGCGGGTCAGCGCACACATCGCGACACTCCGCCCTGCCCTCCCCCAAACTCCGTTCGGGGGGACCCCCAGCCGAGGGCGCCGCTACCGACGCGGCCGCCCTCCTTCGCGAACGTGGAGAAGTAGTCGAGGGCCTTCATCTCAGAAGTCCCACCCGTCGTC
>NZ_JAQMYP010000041.1 GCF_028369295.1 Streptomyces sp. HD | reverse complement strand
CGCCCCCCCGCCCCCCCCCCCCCCCCCCCCCCCCCCCCCCCCCCCCCCCCCGGTCCGGTCGTTACCGGTGTGCCGCGCGGCGGCGGCGTACGAGCAGGACGGCGCCCGTGCCGATGCCGACGGCCGCTGCCGCCGCGCCCGCGACGGGCAGGGTGGAGCCGGAGCCGGTGCTCGCCAGGTCGCCGGAGGCAGTGGTCGAACTTGTGGAACCGGTGGTCGAGTCGCCGCTCGTGGAGGTCCCGCCGGTCGCGGAACCGCCGCCGGAGGAGTCACCGGTGGAGCCGGAACCGCCCGTGCTGCCCGCGCCGCCGGTGGAGGCGGAGCCGGAGCCTCCGGTGGAGCCCGTCGAGCCGCTGCCGCCGGTCGAGCCGCTGCCGGTGGCGTCGAGCGTGATAGCGGCCTTGTCGTTGGCCTTGTCCTTGTCGAACGGCCGGGCCCGGTCGTCGAGCGCCACCGATCCCTTGGCGCCCGGCACCGCCTTGTCGATCTTCAGCTTGAAGGTGTACGTCTCCCCGTCACCCTCGTTGACCCAGTTCTGGCTGACGCCGCACTCGTAGCTTCCGGAGGCGACCTTGTCGCAGTAGCCGTTGCCCTTGGTCACCGACGTCCCGGCCGGCATCTTGACCAGGACGTGGAGCAGCGGGACACCCACCCCTCCGGTGCTGCGTACCCAGGCGGGGCCGGCGTTGGTGAACTTCAGCTTCAGGTCCACGGTGTCTCCGACGCGGCCCTTCAACCGCGCGCCCGTCACCTGGAGGTCGGCGGTGTTCGCGGCGGTCACCTTCACGTCCTTCGCGTCCCAGCCCTCGTGCTCGGCGGAGCCGGGGGCGGCGGGGGTGGCGTCGGGCCGCTCGACCAGCTTCATCGCGGGGCCGGTGCCCTGGACGGGCTCCGAGGAGGCCTCGTCCCCCGGGGCGTCGTTCTGGGAGTTCACCACGACGCGCACGCTGTCGTACAGCGCGCTGTCGAGCGCGTCGACCGACATCGCCTTCTCGGGCGCGTAGACGACGCCGGGCTTCACGGTCTGGTCGAACTCGCAGACCGCCTTGGTGCTGACCGGGATCTCGTCGAATCCCCAGATCTTCCAGGCAAGGCAGTTGGAGGGCAGTTCGGTGTGGTTGAGCCCGTGGCTGACGGTGTAGGACAGCCACACCTTGTCGAGGGCCTCGGTGCCCGTGTTGGTGAAGGTCGCGGGCACCTCGAAGGAGCTGCCGGGCTTCACCCCCTCGAAGGGGGCCATCTCGCCCAGCACCAGTCCGGGGGCGGTGTCCTCGGCGACGGCGGGCGCGGCACCCAGCGAGATCAGGGCGACCGCGCCGATCGCGCCGGCGGTCCGTCGGAACAGGCGGTGGCCGGGAGCGGTGTGGGGCATGAGGTCCTCTGGTGAAGCGACGGTGACGGATGGATGAGCTGTGGGGGAACACGAGTTCCCGTACAGCAGACGTCCGCCGCGGCCCAAGGGTTGTACGGGACGGCGATTTTCCGAGTGGCCGTCAGTTCCGCCGTGTGGGGCCCGTCATGGGGAGAGTCCGGCCTGGGCGCAGGCGGGCCGGAGCTTGACGGTGCAGATCTGGTCGATCGTGTACACGCCGTGGTCGACGAGTGTCCGCCTGATGTCGCCGACCGTCACCGTTCGCGGAGTGAGCAGTACGGCCGGGATGTCCTCGGTGGTGGCACTGTCCACCGTCGTCGTGGCCGTGTCCCGGACGTCCTCGCCGCGCCCCAGGGCGACGGCCATGTTGGCGGCTGCGGCGGCCTCCTCCGTGAATGGCTTGTACACCGTCATGTACTGCTCGCCCTTGACGATGCGCTGTACGGCGTCGAGGTCGGCGTCCTGGCCGGTGACGGGGGGAAGCTCGCGGACACCGGCCGACTTCAGAGCGGAGATGGCTCCCTCGGCGATGGAGTCGTTGGCCGCCAGGACGCCTCCGATCCGGTCCGAGCCCAGGGCCGCGATCGCGGCGGACATGTTGGCGTGGGCGTTGTCGCTGCTCCAGGCCGCGGTGTCGTAGGACCTGGCGATCTTCAGCTTGCCCGTGATGACGGACAGCGCGCCCCTGCGGAACCACGCCGCGTTGGCGCTGGTCGGGTCGCCGTTCATCATCACGACGTTCCCGGTGCCCCCCATGGCCCTCAGCAGTGCCTCGCCCTGGAGTCTGCCGATCTGTGCGCCGTCGAAGCTGACAAAGCCCGAGATCGGTCCTTCGGCCAGCCGGTCATAAACGACGACCGAGGCACCCGCCTGGCGTGCCTCCTGGATGGAGGAGCGCATCGCCTTGCTGTCGGTGGGGTTGAGAATCAGGACGCCGACCCCCTTGGTGATCATGGAGATCATCTGCTGCCGTTGCCTCACCACATCGCCGTCGGCGTTGGCGTACCGCACGGTGCAGCGAGGGCACAGCTCCTTCAGCCGCCGCTCTATCAGCGGTTTGTCCCACTTCTCCCAGCGGGGGGTCACCCGGTTCGGGAAGAGCAGGCCGATGGTGAAGCTGTCCGTGCTCGCCTCGTCATCTCCCCCGCAGGCGGCCAGGGTCAGCGTCAGGAGTCCGGCGACGACGGCCGCGGCGACCTGCCGTGTGCGGGTACGGGTGCGGTTCCTCATGGCAGGCCCCCTCGTTGCGTTCGAGACTCCGGGGCCGCGGCGGCCGGCTCGGGTGGGGGCACGCGGATCTCGCTCCACACCTGCTTGCCGCCGGCCACCGGGACCGAGCCGAAGGAGTCCGACATCGCCTCGACCAGCAGCAGGCCCCGGCCGCCGGTCGACTCCCAGTCGACGATCACCGGTTTGGCGGGGGCCCGCGGCGAGGCGTCGCTCACGCTGACGCGCACCAGGTCCCCGCGCAGGATCAGGTCGAGGCGGACGGGGCCCTGGGTGTGCACCAGGGCGTTGGTGACGAGTTCGGAGACGACGAGCAGCACACCGTCGGCTGCTTCCTCGACCTTCCATCCGCGCAGGGTGCGCGCGGTGAAGCGGCGGGCGTGCATGACGGCGTCGGGCAGCCGCCACACCACCCAGCCGGCCCGGATCGGCCGGGCCGTCATGCCGTCGTAGCGCAGCAGCAACAGCGCGACGTCGTCCTCGCGGCGGCCCTCGTCGCCGAGCAGCGCGTCGGCCATCCGCCCGGTGTCGGCCGGGTCGGCCGCGGCGAGCGCGAGGCGGGTCCGGTCCATGCCCTCGTCCAGGGGCAGGTCGGCGGCCTCGACGAGGCCGTCGGTGACGAGGGCGAGCACCGTGCCGGGGGTCAGCGCCACGGCGGTCATGGGGAACTCCGCCTCGGCGAGCACGCCCAGCGGGAGTCCTCCTTCGACCTCCACCTCCTCTGTGGAGCCGTCGGGGTGGCGGACCAGCGGGGAGAGGTGTCCGGCCCGGACGAAGAGGGCGTTGCCCTCCTCCATGTCCAGTTCGACATAGCAGCAGGTGGCGAAGAGGTCGGTCTCCATGCCGACGAGCAGCCGGTTGGCGTGCGAGACGACGACGTCGGGCGGGTGGCCCTCCACGGCGTACGCCCTGACGGCGGTCCGCATCTGGCCCATGATCGTCGCGGCTCCGGCGCTGTGTCCCTGTACGTCTCCGATAACCAGGGCCACCCGGTCCTCGGAGATGACGATGACGTCGTACCAGTCGCCGCCGACCTGGAGTCCGCGCCGTGCGGGCAGATAACGGGCGACGGCCTTCCCGCCGGGCAGTTCGGGCAGGCGGCGGGGCAGCAGGCTGCGCTGGAGCATCGTCGCGAGTTCCTGCTCGGCGTCGTAGGCGTGCGCTCGCTCCAGCGCCTGCCCGATCAGGGCCGCGGTCGCGGTCAGCACGGACCGCTCCTCGGTGGCGAACTCGTGCGGCTGGTCCCAGCCGACCAGGCACACGCCGACGATCCCGCCCTTGGCGGGCAGCGGCAGGACGGCGAGGCCGCCGGCGCCGATGCCCGCGAGGCCCGGTTCGAGGGGGGTACCGGCGGGCCACAGATCCATCCGGCCGTCACGCAGGGCCAATTGGAGGGTGGGCAGGGCGCGCACCGAGGCGTCGGGCCACTCCGAGCGCCACTCGGAGCTCCAGGCCTGCGGCCAGGCGGCGGGGGTCGGAGGGTCCAGCACGATGACCACCAGCCGGTCCTCGCGCAGTTCGGCGAGTGCCACGCGGTCGGCGGCCAGCGGTTCGCGCAGTGCGGTCACGACCACTTGGCCGACGTCCTCGACGGTCGTGGCGTCGTCGAGCGCGGCGGTCAGCCACTGGATCCGGGAGACGTCGTCGGCGCTGCGGCGCTGCACCGAGGTCGCCGTCACCACGCCCAGCAGTCGCTGCGGCCGGTCGTCGGAGCGCGCCGCCACCCGGCATCTCAGGGTCAGCCAGCGCACCTCGCCGGTGGGGTGGCGAACCCGGAACTCCAGCTCCCGGCGGGCGAACGCGGGGATGGACGGCTCCAGGACCGACATCAGCGCGTGCATGTCCTCCGGGAGGGCGTTGGCGAGCAGGGTGTCCGCCTTGCCGTCGAAGTCGTCAGGCGTGATGCCGACCAGTTCGAGCAGCATGTCGTCCGCGTCGATCACGCCGGTGTCCGGCTCCAGGACGAAGGAGCCGACGCGCAGCGCGCGCAGCGCGGGGCCGAGCAGCGGGGGTGACGGGGGCCGGTCGGGTCCGGCCCGCAGGAGGGCGGCGACGGCGTCGGCGTACCGCTCCAGAAAGCGCTGCTGCTCGGTCTCGAATCCGTCGCCGGAGGCCCCCACGACCACGAGACAGCCCAGCCGTCGGCCCTCCGCGCCGAGCGGCAGCGCGCCGAGTGACAGCTGTGCCGCCGCCGGTGCCGTGCCGCCCTCGTAAGCGGCGAGGGCCGCGGGGTTCAGCCACAGCGGCCGACCCGTGCGGTAGGCCTGCGCCGCGGGCGAGCCGCCGGGCAGGGGCAGGCGCTCCGGCAGGGCGTACGGGGTGACGGCGTGTCCGGGCCGGGAAAGGGCGGCTCCGGGCCCGGACGCGGGGTGTCCGCGCTTGGACTTGGAGAGACCTGATGGGGACGCGGAGAGTCCGGGCCGGGACGCGGGAAGTCCGGCCGTCTCCAGCAACCGGAGTTCCTGCTCGCCGGCGCCGGGCACGTAGACAGCCGCCAGCGTCGCTCCGGCGAACGCCAGGGCCCGCTCCCCCGGGGCGACGGCCTCGCGCGCCGGAGGCGGTGAACCGGTGCCCGCAGCCCCGGCCTCCGATGCCCGTAGCTGCGAGACGCCGGCCCGGGCACGGCCGTCATGAGGCATGTCCGCACCTTCCTCCTGCCCCAGGCCACAGGTGCCGACAGACTGAGATGGGGGCGCTCAGCTACCAGCGTCTCATATGCGGGCAAAGCAGACAGATCCTTTGAGGCCCGCCTTCGATCGACACTCGACCGGAGGTCGATCGAAGGTCGAGCAGACGCCCATCGAACTCGGATCCGGGCGCGTTCGCAGTTCATCGCGGCCGGTGCCACACTTACGGCATAGCCGCTTTGCCCGCATTTCTTGCAGTATTTTCCGCCCTCTTCACCCCGCGCGGTGGAGGAAAGGGAGGTCCCGCACATGAAGGCCTGCGCACGGGGGGCGGTCGTAGCTGTGACCGCGGCCGTCGCGGCCGTCGCGCTCGCGGCCTGCGGGGACAGCGGCGGAAGCGACTCCGGCGGGGGCGACCATCCGCGGATCGGTGTGCTGCTGCCGGACTCCACCACGGCCCGCTGGGAGACGAACGACAGGCCGATGCTCAACCGGCAGATCAAGGAACTGTGCGCGGACTGCGAGGTCGAGCACGCCAACGCCAAGAACGACGTCGCCATTCAGCAGGCCCAGATGGAGTCGATGATCGCCGACGGGGTCGACGCGATCCTGCTGGTGGCCGTCGACTCCAAGGCACTGCGCCCCACGGTCACGAAGGCCGACCAGGCGGGCATCCCCGTCATCGCCTACGACCGCCTCGCCGAGGGCCCCATCTCGGGCTACGCCTCCTTCGACGGCGAGGAGGTCGGCAGACTCCAGGGCAAGGCGCTGCTCAGGGCCATGAGCGACGGGGCGATGGGCGACCGGATCGTCATGATGAACGGCGATCCCAGCGACCCCAACGCGGTGTCGTTCAAGAAGGGCGCCCTGTCCGAGCTGGAGGGCAAGGTCGAGATCTCCAAGGCGTACGACACCCGGCAGTGGAGGACGGAGGTCGCCAACATGAACATGTCCGGCGCCATCTCCGCCCTGGGCGCCGGCAACATCGACGGGGTCTATGCCGCCAACGACGGCCTCGCGGCGGGCAGCATCTCGGCGCTCAAGGCCAACAAGGTCGACCCGCTGCCCCCCGTCACCGGGCAGGACGCCGAGCTCGGGGCGCTGCGGCGCATCCTCGCCGGCGAGCAGTACATGACCGTCTACAAGCCCTTCGAGCCCGAGGCGTCCGCCGGTGCCGCGCTGGCGGTGGCCGCGGCCCGGGGCGAGAGCCTCGACCGGGTCGCCCCGGACCGGGTGCGGACCAGCACGGGCGGCACCGTTCCGGCGGTCCTGCTCACCCCGATCACCATCACCGTGGACACCATCGACGACACCGTCGTGAAGGACGGCGTGTACACGATCCAGCAGATCTGCACCCCCCAACTCGACGCCGCCTGTGCCAGGGCCGGACTCACCTGACCGGCCGGTTCGGGGCGCCGGACCGGCCGTGGGAAGGAGATGGTCTTCGTGCCGAGTCCCCCCTTGCTGACGCTGCGCGGCGTGTGCAAGCGCTTCGGGGCCGTCCAGGTCCTCGCCGACATCGAGCTGGAGATCCGCGCGGGGCAGGTCGTGGCGCTGCTGGGTGACAACGGGGCCGGCAAGTCCACCCTGGTCAAGGTGATCTCCGGAGTAACCCCGGCGGACAAGGGCGTCATCGAGTGGGAGGGCCGGCCGGTCCAGATCAGGCGCCCGCACGACGCCCGGGACCTCGGCATCGCCACCGTCTACCAGGACCTCGCGCTGTGCGGGAACCTCGACGTCGTCGGCAATCTGTTCCTCGGCCAGGAGGTCCGCCGGTACGGGTTCCTCGACGAGGTCGAGATGGAGCGCCGCACCAGTCATCTGCTGGAGCGGCTGACCCGGGGGGTGCCCGATCTGCGGGCCCCGGTCGTCTCGCTGTCCAGCGGTCAGCGGCAGACGGTCGCCATCGCCCGCTCGCTCCTCGGCGAACCGCGGGTCCTCCTCCTGGACGAACCGACGGCGGCGCTGGGGTTCGAGCAGACAAGCGAGGTCCTGGACCTGGTGGACCGGCTGCGCGACCGGGGTCTCGGGGTGCTGCTCATCAGTCACAACATGGGCGATGTCAAGGCGCTCGCGGACCGGGCCGCGGTGCTGCGGCTGGGCCGCAACAACGGCTTCTTCGATGTGAACACCGCGTCCCAGGAGCAGATCATCGCCTCCATCACCGGCGCCACGGAGAACGTGCCCCGCCGGATGGCCCATCGGGAGGCAGGGTGGTGAAAGGGATGCGCAGCAGCGCGGACAGCACACGGACCGCACCCGCCGCGCCCACCGCCGGGGCCCGCCGGACGTCCCGCGGAACGGCCCTCGCCCGGGTCATGGAGAGCGGCATCGCCGTCCTGCGGCGCAAGCTGAGCGCCGGCGAACTGGGCTCGCTCCCGGTCGTCCTGGTCCTCGCCGCCGTCTGGATCACCTTTCAGTCCCTCAACAGCAGCTTCCTGTCGCCCCGGAACCTGTCCAATCTCAGCGTGGACATCGTCGGTACGGGCCTCATCGCGGTCGGCATCGTCTTCGTCCTGCTGATCGGCGAACTGGACCTGTCGGTCGGCTCGATCAGCGGGCTCGCCGCCGCCGTCTTCGCCGTACTGAACGTGAACAACGGCGTGCCGGAATGGCTGGCCCTCATCGCGGCGGTGCTCGCCGGTACCGTCGCGGGAACCGTCCAGGGCTACTCCGTCGCCAAGACCCGGGTGCCCGCCTTCGTCGTCACCCTCGCGGGGCTGCTGACCTTCAACGGCGTCATGCTGTACATCCTCGGCACCAGCGGCACCGTCAACCTCGACGAGAACGGGCTCGTCGCCAAGCTGACCAGCCACTACTTCAGCAACGACGCGGCCGCCTACGGCCTGGCGGCGGTCGGCACCGGCCTGGTCCTCCTCGGGTCCCAGCAGGACAGGCGGCGGCGCCGGATGATGGGCATGCCGCACCGCTCGCTGCGGGGAATCATGGTGCGTACGGGGATCCTCGCGGCGGTCGCGTTCACCGCCGCCTATCTGCTGAACCGGTTCCAGGGGCTGCCGCTCGCCCTGCTGATCTTCCTCGTGGTAGTGGCCGGTCTCGACGTCTTGCTGCGCCGCACGCACTACGGACGGCAGGTCTACGCGCTCGGCGGCAGTATCGAGGCGGCCCGTCGCGCCAGCCTCAATGTGACGGGCGTGCAGACCGCGGTGCTCGCCGTCTCCGGCACCATGGCCGCGATCGGCGGTCTGTTCCTGGCCTCGCGCATCACCTCGGTCAGTCAGGGCTCGGGCTCCGGCCTGCTGCTCCTCAACGCCATCGCGGCGGCCGTCATCGGCGGCACCAGCCTGTTCGGCGGACGCGGCACGACCTGGTCCGCGGTGCTGGGCATGCTGGTCATCCAGTCGATCGCCTCGGGCATGGTGATCACGGACACCCCCACCGCCGTCCAGTTCATGATCACGGGCGGGGTGCTGTTCGCCGCCGTGGTCATCGACGCGCTGGCGCGGCGCTCGCAGGAGGCACACGGGAGGGCGTGAGTGACCGTCGGACGGGAGGGCATGTCCCGCACGCCCCCGCATCGTCGCCGGTCCCGCCGCCGGAGGCCCGTCACGACACCGTCAGCCAGTGCGGCCGTCTCGGCCCGTGCGGGTGTCGTCAGCCGGTCGCGGCCGGGCCCAGCGGCAGCGCCGCGAACGTATGCCGCTCCCAGAGGCGCCGCGAGGCCTCCTCCGGATACGCGGCGACCGTGGGCTCGGCGTCGAAGAGGCGGACGAGACGGCTCGCGGTGCCGTAGGCGGGCCAGCCGGGGTCGCCGGTGCGGGCGAACGCGGTCCAGGCGGAGCGGAAGCGGGCCGAGAGGGCCTCGGCCTCCGGTGTGGGCTCGGGCCCGATCAGCATGGCGCCGAGCCCGTCGTACACGCCGAAGGTGAGGGGCACGTCGAGGGCGTGGCAGGCGCCGAGGACGCCGCCGTTGGCCGGGGCGGGCCAGGTCAGCTCGTACAGGTGCGCCCGGCCGCCACCGGCCACCTGCGCCTCCGCCAGCTGCAGCGAGGGCATACGGAAGAGCCAGTCGGACTGCACGAGTTCGAACAGGTGCTCCGCCGAGGCGTCGGGGAACGCCGCACGATAGGCGTTCTCGGCGTCCGGCACCGGTCCGAACAGGCCCAGCGTCGTCGACGCCAGCCGCTCGTCCACCTGGCCGAGCAGTCCACCGAGCATCATGAAGAGACGGAACTCGTCCCGGTTGTGCCCGACGATCAGCTCGACGTCGCGGGCGGCGCCGTTCGCGAGGGCCTCCCACGGCGTCGCGGTGAGCACCTCGCCGTCGACGACCGGGGAGTACGGGGTCGGGGTGAGGGCGACGGGCCCCCACCGGTGGACGTACTCCCGCATCCGGGCGCTCAGCGCGGCGCTCGCCTCGGTCAGCTTGCGCGGGTCC
The DNA here is from genome assembly GCF_028369295.1 of Streptomyces sp. HD. GTDB lineage: Bacteria > Actinomycetota > Actinomycetes > Streptomycetales > Streptomycetaceae > Streptomyces. Next base: position 86,643 of record NZ_JAQMYP010000041.1, on the reverse strand, counting down.
AGGCCGGACAGGTCGGCGACCGTCGGACGCATCCCGAGCTCACCGGCCAGGGCCTCGGCGATGTCCGCGGCGAGGGCGTCCGAGAAGAAGGTGCCGGGCACGCTCTGCGCGATCGCGCGGTGGAACAGACCCCGGGCGCTCGGCATGGCCATCAGTGCGGCGACGGAGCCGGCGCCGGCCGACTCGCCGAAGACGGTGACCTGGCCGGGGTCGCCGCCGAAGGCGGTGATGTTCTCACGCACCCACTCCAGTGCGGCGATCTGGTCGAGCAGGCCGCGGTTGGCGGGGGCGCCCTCGATCCGCAGGAACCCCTCGACGCCGACGCGGTAGTTCAGGGTGACGACGACCAGATCGCCTTCACCTGCGAGGCGGCCGGCGTCGTAGCCGGGGTTGTCGGCGGAGCCGAACTTGTAGGCGCCGCCGTACAGCCACACCATCACCGGGCGTCGGGCCGCCGGATCCGCCTCGGGCGTCCAGACGTTGACGGTCAGCCAGTCGTCGCCGCCCGGGCCGGAGTCGGCTGGAGCGCCCTCGGGGCCGAACGGCTCCTGCGGGGGCGGAGGGCCGAACGCTGACGCCTCCCGGACGCCGTCCCAGCGCTCGGGCGGCCGCGGAGCCGTGAAGCGCGCCCCGCCCACCGGGGGCTGCGCGTACGGGATGCCGCGAAAGACCGTGAGAGCGCCCTCGCGGCGCCCGCGGACCGTACCGGCCGCGGTACCGGCCTCCGGGAACTGGGCACTGTTCATCGACGACTCCTTGGGAGACTCACGGGCTCACGGGCTCACGGGCTCACTGTGAAACCTAGTTCACCCGACGAACATACCGCGTCCCCGGGCGACAGTCCCGTCCCCGTCACGCACGGGCCCCTTCAGTCGCCGCAGCAACCGACTTCGGCCGCCGCACCGTGACCCGTGTCGAGCCGGCAGAAGCACGACGCCTCGACCGGTACGTCCGCCAGCGCGACGGCGAGCCGCAGCTGCTGGGCCACCATCTGCGCCTCCTCGATCCGGCCCAGGCGCATCAGGCACTCGTGCAGTCCGTGCAGGGACCAGACGTTGCCGGGGTGCTGCAAGGCGCGCGGGAGGGTGCCGTCGAGGCCGAGGTCGGCCCGGTAGACCGCCTCGGCCTGCTCGACCCGTCCCTGTTCGAGGAGGAGGGCGCCGTAGGCGTGCCGGGTGGGCTGCATCCAGCCCCACGGTTCGTCGTAGGGGAGGTTGTCGTCCAGCTCGATGGAGCGTTCCAGGGCGGCGAAGGCTGCCTCGTGGTCACCCTTGCGGTACTCCAGCTCGCCGTCGAGCATCGCCGAGGCGATCGCGAGGATGTCGGCGCATGTGTTGTTGAACAGCATGCGCGTCTCGGGAACGCGGGCGACCGCCTCGCGGAAGAGCCGGCGTTCCGCCTCCGCCTCCGGGACCCGGTGGGTGGAGGAGAGGGCGACGCCACGGGCGTAGTGGATCATCGCGGTAGTCACGCAGTACAGCTCGGGGTCGGCGGGCAGCGGCAGGTCCAGGATGTCCTCCCAGCGGCCGAACCTGATCAGGGCGTGGACCCGCATGGCGAGGAAGCCCTCCAGCCAGTCGGCCATGGGCGGGCTCGGCACGCGCAGCAGGTCCTCCGGGATGGACGCCTCCAGCTGCGCCGCGGTGTCGAGGGCGACCCGGGACTGGCCGAGGAACATCGCCCCGTAGATCTTGAAGTGGTAGTTGTGCGAGCGGTACAGGGTGTAGAAGTTCATCGCCCCGGCCCTGCGGTGGTACTTCTCGTCCGCCTCGATCGCCCGGGTGTTGTCCGAGACCACCCGCCGGTAGTCGCCGCAGAGCACTTCCAGGTGCGAGGGCATGTGGTGCAGATGCCCGGCGTCCGGGACCAGTCCGCGCAGCCGGTCGGCGACGGGCAGCGCCAGCTCGGGGGTGGGGGACATCTCCATCAGGTGGATGTACAGGTGCACGACGCCCGGGTGGTCGCGTCCCGCGTCGGTGGCGAGGGCTCGGTCGAGGACGGCCTTGGCCGCCGTCGTGCGGGCGCCCTCGGCCGGTTCGCCGGTCCTGAGGTCCCACAACTGCCAGGGTGTGAGGTTCATCAGGGCGTCGGCGTACAGGGTGGCGATGTCGGGGTCGTCGGGGGCGAGTTCGTAGACCGCGCGCATGCTGTCGGCGTACGGCGCGTTCCAGACCGAGCAGTCCTCCACGGCCTTCGCCTGCGGGTAGCGGGCGCGCAGGGCGGCGATCAGCGCCTGTTCGACCGCAGTGGCGTCGACGGCCTTCTCGTGCGCCAGTTCCACGGCGGCGTGGGTGCGGTCGACGGTGTGCACGAGTTCCTGGTCGTCGAAGAACTCCCAGGGCTTGTTGTAGTTCGGGCCGAGCGCGTAGGCGATGCCCCAGTGGGCCATGGCACAGTCGGGGTCCGCCGCGGCGGCGGCCTCGAAGCAGGCGACGGCCTCCTCGTGGTGGAAGGCGTACGTCCAGGTCAGTCCCCGGTCGAACCAGAGCTGGGCCTGGGCGGAGGGCGTGGTCACGGCGCGGGTGTGGGTGCCGAGGTCGTAGTACTCCATGGGCTGTCTCCTGCCTGTGGTACGCCGGCCGGCCTGGTTCCGAGTCTTCCCGAGAGCACCCGCCCTGCCGACTCCTGTGCCGGGTCCCGGTGCCGACTGGCCGGAAAGCTCCGGGCCGGTGAGACCGCCGCGGGTCGGTGGTGTGCGGGGCCCGCATCGACAACGGGGCGGGCGGGCGCGCGGTTTCGGGTTTCGGGCGATGCCGGGGGTGCGGGAGCGGGTCGGCGGGGTGCGGGACTCGTCCCGCGCCTGCTCGCGCATCAGGGGTACACGACGGCTGCTCGCACACCTCTGGTCAAGCCGCCCAGGTGCGGGCAAGGTGCGTGGTGGCGCATTCTTGCTGTGTCGCACGCGTGATGGCGTACGGACGAGGTAGGGCCGATGACTGGGAGCGCCGAGGGCGCAGAGCGGACGCCCGGCAGGCTGGCGGCGTTGCTGATCGATGCCTCGGCTGAGGCGATCAGCGCGGCCGGTGGCCACGCGGGAGGGGTCTATCTGCGCTCCGGCACGCCCGGACTGCTCCGTCTGGCCGTGCTGGAGGGGTTGCCGGGGCCGCTGTTCCGGCCGTGGTGGCGGCTGCATGTGGACCGGCCGTTTCCGGTCGCGGACGCCTATCGGCTGGGCGTCGAGGTGGTGCTGCCGAACGCGACGGAGACGATGCGGCGCTATCCGCAGTTCGCCGCCGGTCTGCCGTTCCAGTTCGGGTCCCTGCATGTCCCCGTCGCGGGCGGGTCGACCGTGTTCGGTGTGCTGACCGTGCTGCGGCCCTCGGCGTCGGATGCCACCGAGCTGCTGTCCGAGCGTGAACGGCTGGCGCGGCTGGCCGAGGAGCTGGGCGTGGCGTTGGAGAAGCTGGAGGACGAGGACCCGTCGGCGGTGTCCTGGGAGGGCGGGCCGCGGTGCGTCCGCCCGCCGCCCGGCCGACCGCCCGCCGGGCGTCTTGGACGGTTCTCCTGGGATCCGGTGACGGGCGCCGTGACGGCGGACGAGCGGCTGAACCCCGTCCTGGGCCGGACCGCCGGGGAACCCGCCGGCACGGTGGAGGCGTTCGCGCAGGCCATCGCCCCGGGCGACGCCGAACGGATCCTGACGGCGCTGCGGGAGGCGGCCGGGGGCCGCTCACCTGCGCTGCCGCTGTACGCGCGCGCCGCGGACGGTGCGCTGCGGCTGGTCGAGGTCTGGGGGCCGTACGACGACCCGGGCCGGCCGGGAGCCGCCGCTGTGCGCGGTGTCGTCCTCGATCCGGGGCCGGGCACGGTGGCGGACGCGGCGGCCGACCTGCTGCCGGAGGGTGTGTTCTGCCTGGACCGGCTCGGCACGGTCGTCTACGCGAATCCGCCGGCCGCGGCGCTGCTGCGCCGGCCGCGCACCGAGTTGCTGGGCCGGCCGCTGTGGGAGGGCGTGCCCTGGCTGAACCAGCCCTCCGTCGAGGACCATCTGCGCGGGGCGCTGCTGTCTCCGGACCCGGTGCACTTCCATGTCCGAAGGCCTTCCGCCCATGGCCGTGAGCCCGCCGCCGCCAGGCCGTACGCGGGCGACTGGCTCGCCCTGTCCGTCTACCCCGGTCCGGACCTGCTGACCTGCACGCTCCGGCCGGGACACCGGATGGCCGACGGCCCGTCCGGCGGGCCCGACGCGCTGGCCGCGCCGGAGACGGCCGGAAGGCCGTCGCTCGCTCCGCTGTACCGCCCGATCGTCCTCGCCATCGCGCTGACGGAGGCGGTCACGGCGCGGCAGGTGTCCGCCGTGGTGATGCGGGAGCTGCTGCCCGCGTTCGGCGGCCGCCGACTGGCGATCTACCTGCTGCAGGAGCGGCATCTGTTCCTGGCCTGGGAGTCGGGCTTCCCCAAGGGGTTCCTCGCTCCGTTCGACGGTGTGGGGCTGGACGAGCGGCTGCCCGGAGTGGAGACGCTGACCAGCGGGCGCCCGCTGTTCTTCGACTCGATGCAGCAGCTCGCCGACGCCTATCCGGGCATCGCGCTGGACGCCACGGAGGGCGCCCGCGCCTTTCTGCCGCTGATCGCCTCCGGGCGCTCGGTCGGCTCCTGCATCCTAGGCTTCGACCGGCCGCGCAGCTTCAGCTCCGAGGAGCGTGCGGTGCTGACCGCGCTGGCCGGGCTGATCGCGCACGCCATGGAGAAGGCGCAGCGCTACGAGAGCGAGGCCGCGCTGGCCCGCGGGCTGCAGCAGGCGCTGCTCCCCCGGCGGCTGTCGGAGCACCCGCTGGTGGAGACCGCGGGACGCTATCTGCCGGGGACCCAGGGCATGGAGGTGGGCGGGGACTGGTACGACGTGGTCGCCGCCGGGGACGGGATCGCGCTGGTGATCGGCGATGTGCAGGGTCACGGGGTGCAGGCCGCGGCGACCATGGGCCAGCTGCGCAGCGCGGTGCGCGCCTTCGCCGTCGGGGACCGGCCGCCCGACGAGGTGATGAGCGGCACCAACCGGCTGCTCATCGACCTCGACCCCGGGCTGTTCGCGAGCTGCTGCTACATCCGGCTGGATCCGGTCACCGGCGTCGCGCGGGCGGCCGTGGCGGGACATCCGCCGCCGCTGCTGCGCCGCCCGGACGGCCGTACGCAGGTCGTCGACCTGCCCGGCGGCGTCGTGCTCGGCGTGGATCCGCGGGCCGAGTACCCGGTGGCGGAGCTGCGGATGGAGCCGGGGGCCGTGCTGGCGCTGTACACGGACGGGCTGGTCGAGCGGCCCGGCGTCGACATCGACGACGGCATCAGCGCACTGCGGGTGGCGCTGGCCAGGGCCGGTGCCCCGCCCTCCCCCGCGGGCGGCGCGCTGGCGGGCGTGGCCGACAAGCTCACCGCGAAGGCCCGGCACACGGCGGACCGCCCCGACGACATCGCCCTGCTGCTCGCCACGCGGCGTGCCGCTCCGCTGCCCGGTAAATGACGGCGCGCGGGCTGCGCGCAAGCCGTGCTCCGGCGGCACCCGCGTCGTCGTAACCCTGTTGCGGGCACGGGAGTTGCCCGGATTCTGTGGATCACTCCCGTGATCGACCCGCATGAGTGGGGGCGGGTCGTGTCACGGTCCGTGACGTCTCTCGCCTCCTGGGGCGCGGCAGTGTAGACATGGGCACATGGTCCGACTATTGGGTCGATCCGGGGCCCGGTCGGCCCGACTTCCCAGCGGTCAGCGCGCACGGCGTACGCCCGACCGCGCCCTCCGCGTGCCCGCACGCGGAGCGCCGCCCGACGCGCCCGCCGACGAGACGGGCGAGGGCCGGTTCTCCGCGCTGCGGTCCGCCGTGAGCGGGCGCAGTGTCGCCGGGCAGGTGTTCCTGCTGCAGGTGGTGATCGTGCTGCTGCTGGTCGTCGCGGCGGTGGTGGCGCTGGTGCTGCAGGTGCGGTACGACACCACGCAGGAGGCCCGCCATCGTTCGGTGGCCGTGGCCGAGGCGTTCGCCAACGCGCCGGGCACTCGGGAGGCGCTGGACAGCCCCGACCCCACGGCCGTGCTGCAGCCTCGGGCCGAGGCGGCGCGCGAGGCGACCGACGTGGACTTCATCGTCGTCATGAACACCGACGGCATCCGCTACACCCACCCCAAGCCGGACCGCATCGGGAAGAAGTTCGTCGGGACCATCGAACCCGCGCTGGGCGGGAAGGTCGTGGTCGAGGAGCTCACGGGCACCATCGGCCCGCTGGTGCAGGCGGTGGTGCCCATCAAGGCGCCCGACGGGAAGGTCGTCGGGCTGGTGTCGGCCGGCGTGACGAAGGCGACCGTCGGCGGCACCGCGGACCGGCAGCTGCCGCTCGTGCTGATCACCGCGGCCGTGGCGCTCGCCCTGTCCACGGGGGGCACCGCCCTGGTCAGCAGACGGCTGATGCGGCAGACGCACGGCCTGGGCCCGCACGAGATGACCCGCATGTACGAGCACCACGACGCCGTCCTGCACGCCGTCCGGGAGGGCGTGATCATCGTCGGCGACGAGCGGCGGCTGCTGCTCGCCAACGACGAGGCACAGCGCCTGCTCGACCTGCCCGCGGACGCCGAGGGGCGCCGGGTGGCCGAGCTCGGGCTCGCGCCCGACACCGCCGAGCTGCTGGACTCCGGACGGATGGCCACGGACGAGGTGCACCTGGTCAAGGACCGGCTGCTGGCGGTCAACCAGCGCCCAACCTACCTCCGGGGCCGCCCGTCCGGCAGCGTCGCCACCCTCCGCGACTCGACGGAGCTGCGCGCCCTGTCAGGCCGGGCGGAGGCGGCCCGCGAGCGGCTGAACATGCTGTACGACGCCGGGGTGGGCATCGGCACCAGCCTGGACGTCACCCGTACCGCCGAGGAACTCGCGGAGCTGGCGGTGCCCCGGTTCGCGGACTTCGCGACCGTCGACCTGTTCGAGCCCGTGCTGGGCGGCGGGCAGCCGGAGGCGGTGACCGGGCTGCGGCGCACGGCGTGCAGCGGGGTTCGCGAGGACGCCCCGCTCTACCCGGTGGGCGAGCAGATCCGGTTCGTCGACTCCTCGCCGCAGGCCCGTGCGCTGCACGGCGGGCGGGCCGTGATCGAGCCGCGGCTGGAGCAGGCGCCGGGCTGGCGGGCCCAGGATCTGGAGCGGTCGGCGCAGGTCGTGGAGTTCGGCATCCATTCGCTGATCGCGGTGCCGCTGAGGGCGGGGTCCCTGGTGCTGGGCGTGGTCAGTTTCTGGCGCTCGCAGAAGGCCGTGCCGTTCGACGCCGAGGAGGTCGAGCTCGCCGAGGAGCTGGTCGCCCGGGCCGCGGTGTCCATCGACAACGCCCGCCGGTACACCCGCGAGCACAGCATGGCGGTGACCCTGCAGCGCAGTCTGCTGCCGCGCAGCCTGCCCGAGCAGAACGCCCTGGACATCGCCTACCGGTATCTGCCGGCACAGGCCGGGGTGGGCGGCGACTGGTTCGACGTGCTGCCGCTGTCGGGCTCGCGGGTCGCGCTCGTCGTGGGCGACGTCGTCGGGCACGGCCTGCACGCGGCGGCGACCATGGGCCGGCTGCGTACGGCGGTGCACAACTTCTCCGCCCTGGATCTGCCGCCGGACGAACTCCTGGCGCTCCTCGACGAGCTGGTCGCCCGCATCGACCAGGACGAGGCGCAGGAGAGCGACAGCGCCCCGGTGACCGGCGCGACCTGTCTGTACGCGATCTACGACCCGGTGTCGCGGCGGTGCACCGTCGCCCGCGCCGGGCATCCGCCGCCGGCCCTGATCCGGGCGGACGGCGCCGTCGAGTTCCCCGACGTGCCCGCCGGCCCCCCGCTGGGCCTGGGCGGGCTGCCGTTCGAGACGGCCGAGCTGGAGCTGGCGGAGGACAGTCGGCTCGTGCTCTACACGGACGGGCTCGTGGAGGATCGCGACCACGACATCGACCAGGGCCTGGAGCTGCTGCGCGACGCGCTGGCCGGGGCGGGCCGCTCGCCGGAGGAGACCTGCCAGGCCGTCCTGGAGGCCCGGCTGCCGGCCAAGCCCAGCGACGACATAGCACTGCTCGTGGCGCGTACGCGGGCGCTCGGGTCCGACCAGGTCGCCGAGTGGCAGGTGCCGCCCGACCCGGCGGCCGTCGCCCAGGTGCGCTCCGCCGTGACCGGGACGCTGGAGGCGTGGGGGCTGGAGGAGCTGTCCTTCACCACCGAGCTGATCCTGAGCGAGCTGGTCACCAACGCGATCCGGTACGGCGGTGACCCGATCGGCGTCCGCATGCTGCGTGACCGCACCCTGATCTGCGAGGTCTTCGACAGCAGCAGTACATCGCCGCACCTGCGGTACGCGGCCATGACGGACGAGGGCGGCCGCGGCCTGTTCCTGGTCGCGCAGCTGACCGAGCGGTGGGGCACGCGGTATCTGCCGGCGGGCAAGGTGATCTGGGCGGAGCAGCCGCTGCCGTAGCGGCGCCCGGTGGTACGGCGTCTGTTTGCAGGGCGCCCGTTTGTACATAGGTACGAACCTTTGACGTGACCGGTGCACATCACATCCCGCTTCTGATAGGAAACCTTCCTATCAGTGACGTACGGCCAACTCCCCACCCCCCACCACCCTTTGGAGCCGCCGTGAAGCACCCCACGCACACGTCGCGCCGCACACTCCTCGCCCTGATCGGCGCGTCCCTGGCATCCGCCCCGCTCCTGAACTCCCCGCGTGCGGCCGCGCTCTGCGCCGCCGCGGGCCTCGACGACCCGGCGAAGAAGGAGATCGCCATGAAGCTGGTGTCGAGCGCGGAGAACTCCTCGCTCGACTGGAAGGCGCAGTACAAGTACATCGAGGACATCGGCGACGGCCGCGGCTACACCGCCGGGATCATCGGCTTCTGCTCCGGCACGGGCGACATGCTCGACCTGGTCGAGCTGTACGCCGACCGCCGTCCGGGCAACGCCCTCGCCCCGTACCTGCCGGCGCTGCGCCGCGTGAACGGCACCGACTCGCACGACGGGCTCGACCCGGACTACCCCGGCGACTGGGCGCGGGCCGCGCAGGACCAGGCGTTCCGACAGGCGCAGAACGACGAACGCGACCGGGTGTACTTCAACCCGGCCGTGCGCCAGGGCAAGGCCGACGGCCTGCGGGTGCTCGGCCAGTTCGCGTACTACGACGCCATCGTCATGCACGGCGACGGCACCGACCCGACCAGCTTCCGCAACATCCGCAGGCGCGCCCTCGACCGGGCCCGGCCGCCGGCCCAGGGCGGCGACGAGGTCGCGTACCTCAATGCCTTCCTGGACGCGCGGGTGTGGGCCATGAAGCAGGAGGAGGCGCACAGCGACACCAGCCGCGTCGACACGGCCCAGCGGGTGTTCCTGCGCAACGGCAATCTCGACCTCGACACACCGCTGAACTGGAAGGTGTACGGGGACAGTTACCACATCGGCTGACCGGAGCACCTGGGTTGCCGTACCGCCCGCGCGGTGCGGCAACCCAGGTGCGTCGATCGAGGCCGCGGACACCCCATAGAATTGGTTTATGAGCTCATAGGTCGGACCCGCGTACCGACTTAGGCTTGCCTTAGTTTAGGCTTCCCGTTCGAGACGATCTATCGCCTCTCGAAGGGAACCTGATCATGCCCCGCCCCCTGCGGGTAGCCATCGTCGGAGCCGGCCCCGCCGGGATCTACGCCGCCGACGCGTTGCTCAAGTCCGAGGTGGCCGCCGAACCCGGTGTGTCCATCGACCTGTTCGAGCGCATGCCCGCTCCGTTCGGACTGATCCGGTACGGCGTCGCCCCCGACCACCCCCGCATCAAGGGCATCATCACGGCCCTCCACCAGGTGCTCGACAAGCCGCAGATCCGTCTCTTCGGCAACGTCGACTACCCGAACGACATCAGCCTGGACGACCTGCGGGCGTTCTACGACGCCGTGATCTTCTCGACGGGCGCGACGGCCGACCGTGAGCTGCGCATACCGGGCATCGAGCTGGACGGCTCGTACGGCGCGGCCGACTTCGTCTCCTGGTACGACGGCCACCCGGACGTGCCGCGCACCTGGCCGCTGGAGGCGGAGAAGGTCGCCGTGCTCGGCGTCGGCAACGTCGCGCTGGACGTGGCCCGCATCCTGGCCAAGACGGCGGACGAGCTGCTCCCGACAGAGATCCCACCGAACGTCTACGACGGCCTGAAGGCCAACAAGGCGCTGGAGATCCACGTGTTCGGCCGCCGTGGCCCGGCACAGGCGAAGTTCTCCCCGATGGAGCTGCGGGAGCTGGACCACTCCCCCAACATCGAGGTCATCGTCGACCCCGAGGACATCGACTACGACGCGGGCTCGATCGAGACCCGGCGCGGCAACAAGCAGGCCGACATGGTCGCCAAGACCCTGGAGAACTGGGCGATCCGCGACGTCGGCGAGCGGCCGCACAAGCTGTTCCTGCACTTCTTCGAGTCGCCGGCCGAGGTCCTCGGCGAGGACGGCAAGGTCACCGGCCTGCGCACCGAGCGCACCGCCCTGGACGGCACCGGCAACGTCAAGGGCACCGGCGAGTTCAAGGACTGGGACGTCACCGCGATCTACCGCGCGGTCGGCTACCTCTCCGACAAACTCCCCAAGCTGCCCTGGGACATCGATTCGGGCACCGTCCCGGACGAGGGCGGCCGGGTCATCCAGGAGTCCGGCGAGCACCTGCAGTCGACGTACGTCACCGGCTGGATCCGCCGCGGCCCGGTCGGTCTCATCGGCCACACCAAGGGCGACGCCAACGAGACGGTGTCGAACCTGCTGGACGACTTCGCGAACGGCCGTCTGCAGACTCCGGGTTCGCCCGAGCCGGAGGCCGTGGAGGCGTTCCTCGCCGAGCGCGAGATCCGCTTCACCACCTGGGAGGGCTGGTACAAGCTCGACGCCGCCGAGAAGGCGCTGGGCGAGCCGCAGGGCCGTGAGCGCGTGAAGCTCGTGGAGCGCGAGGACATGCTCCGGGAGAGCGGGGCGTAAGTCGCCGACGACGGCCGAGAGGGCCGGGGCCCGGGGGTTCGTTCCCCCGGGCCCCGGCCCTCTCGCAATCAGCTGCCGCCCCTTTCGAAATCGGCACGCCCCCAGTGATCGCCGCCTGTTAGCGTCCCCCGGTGTTCTCACTCCTCGAACCCCCTTTCCTCACCCGGCTGCGCGACGCGCGGCGGGTGCTCGTCGCCGGTGCGGGCGGCGGTTTCGATGTGTACGCCGGTCTGCCCCTGGCCCTCGCGCTCAGGGCGGCAGGCAAGGAAGTCCACCTGGCCAACCTGTCGTTCGCGGACCTGTACGGGCTGGACCTCGACGTGTGGGTGGACCACGACGTCGCGGCGATACGCCCCGACACCCCCGCCCGCGGCGACTACTTCCCGGAGCGGACGCTCGCCCAGTGGCTCGCCGAGCAGGACCTGCCCGACACGGTGTACGCGTTTCCCCGAACGGGCGTCCGACCGCTCCGGGACGCCTACCGCACCCTCCTGGCGCATCTGGGCGGCATCGACGCCGTCGTGCTGGTCGACGGCGGCACCGACATCCTGATGCGCGGCGACGAACACGGGCTGGGCACACCGGAGGAGGACATGGCCAGCCTGGCCGCCGTGGCCGGGCTCGACGAGGTTCCGGTGCGGCTGGCGGCATGCCTCGGGTTCGGGGTGGACGCTTATCACGGGGTCAACCACTCCCTGGTGCTGGAGAACCTCGCCGCACTGGACCGCGAGGACGGCTACCTCGGCGCGTTCTCGCTGCCGCGCCACAGCCCCGAGGGCAGGCTCTACCTCGATGCGGTGGAGCACGCCCAGCGGTGCACGCCGGACCATCCGAGCATCGTCCAGGGGTCCGTGGCCGCCGCCGTGCGCGGCGATTTCGGGGACGTACGGTTCACCGAGCGGACCAGGAACGCCGAGTTGTTCATCAATCCGCTCATGGCCCTGTACTTCTGCGTCGACGTGCCCGCCCTCGCCCGGCGCAACCTGTATCTCGACCGGCTGGAGAACACCGCGCTGATGCGCCAGATCAGCTCGGTCATCGCGGAGTTCCGCGACGAGCTGCCGCGTCAGCGGCCACCACGGGCCTACCCGCACTGACGCGCTTTTGTCTCACATTTCGGTGAAGTCACCACAGGACTCGTGTGCGCTGCATACACTCCTGATCTTCACGCAAGCTCCACACAGGGGGATGTTTCTTCATGCGCATACGCATCGCCGCCACAACTGCCGTCGCGACGGCCGCACTCGCCGCGCTGTCCGCCGTACCGGCCCACGCCACCGAGTACTCGTCCGCGCTGAAGGTCAAGGGCATCCAGTACGACGCCCCCGGCCGCGACTCCAACAGCTGTTCCACCGGCAACACCGACGAGGAATACCTGACGATCAAGAACTACTCGTCGAGCGCGACGGTGAACCTCAAGGGCTACGTCGTGCGGGACGCCACCAGCACCAACAAGTTCGTCTTCCCCGCGAACCACTATCTGCAGCCCGGTGACTACGTGAAGCTCCGGGGCGGCCACGGCACCGACTCCGACAGCAAGAACGTCGTGTACCGCGACAACTGCAACTTCCTGTGGAACAACGACAAGGACACCATCAGGCTGTACAAGCCCTCGGGCGCCGGCGCCGACTCGCACTCGTACACCAAGAGCGGGTCCGACCCGGACGGAAACGGCTACATCACCTACCACGGCTGAGCCGACCGCGAGGCATGAGCAGGACCCGCCCCAATGCGGATGGTGGGCGAGTCCTGCTCACCGAGTCATTGTCATGACCGGATGGAGCGCGGGCCACGAGTGAGCGGCGGCCGGGCTGTGCGGATCGCGCACACCCCGTGTGCGGACCCCGCCGGTTTGGCAGCCACCTGCGGCGACGATACTGGTACAAGCACGTACCTCCGCCCACAGATGGACCTATGCCCAGCTCCTCCAGCGCTCGCCCCACCATCCCGCCCTCGGTGTGGCTGGCCCGTGGCCGCCACCTCGGACCCGCCGCACAGGACGTCCTCCGGCTCAGTCTGCGGCACCTCAAGGACAGCGGAGACATAGACGACTTCTCAGAGTTGCCCGAGACCGAGGGTGCCCGGCAGTGGATCTTCGAGGCCCGGTGGCGGGTCGCCGGGCCGGTGACCGTGCGGGCCCGGCTGACCGTCGAGCACGGCTCCGGCAGCGGTCAGGAGTGGGTGCTCGCCGCGGAGGCGGAAGCCCCGTGGGACCCGCGCTGGCCGTCGCCGGCCGCCCTGTTCTGGCCGCAGGAGCCGGACGCCACGTGGGACCACGAGCCGGTCACGGGCCTGCGCCTGACGGGCATCAACCCCCTGCCGCAGGACGACAAGGCCGTACGGCACCTGTTGCGGGACTCCGCGCGCGACGGCTGGAACTTCCATGTCGTCGTCCACGAGGCCATGACCCCCGACCAGCGCGGCCGCACACCCCTGGCCGGGATGCTGCCGCCGAGTCTGCGGCACCGGGTGGTGGAGCACCGGGCCGCGCCGAGCCAGCTGCGCGTCGTGAACTGGGCCCTGCGGGACTTCGGCGTCCAGGTGCCGCGCGGCGGTGCCGTGGTGCTGCCAGGGACTCCGGCGCCGTCCGACTACGACGTGGACGACTTCACCGTACGCAGCGTCTTCCTGGACGGTTCGGAGCCGGCCGAGCTCATCCATGCGGTCACACGCCTCGCCGCGCTGCCGCGCCCGCTGCCGGACGGCGGCGAGGGGGCCGTCACCGCACTCCGGGAGGACTGGCGGCTGCTCACGCTGGAGGAAGAGCTCGAACGCGAGCGCGCACTCGTGGCGATGTACGCCGAGGCGCTGGAGGCGATGACGAAGTCCCGCGACCTGTACCGGGAGGCCGCCGAGCAGGCGCACACGGCACTGGCCGCCTACCGGGAGACCGCCGACGCCGTCCCCGTGCCGCGCCCCCAGCCCTCCGACGCACCGGCGGCATCCCCGCTCCAGCAGCTGACCCGGACCTTCGAGCGCCTCAAGGGCTCCGCCCGGTCCCGCAGAACGGCCTCCGGCCCGGACGGCGCGGGGGCGAGCACGGCCGTCGAGGAGCAGCCGGAGCAGCCGGAGACGTCGGACCGCTAGCCGGGCGGAAGAGATACGGGAACCGACCTGTCCGATCGTGCGCCCAAGGGGCGTACGGCGGCTGCGAAGGGGCCGTACAGGCATGTACTGCGTCTGGCGGGTTCCGTTTCGGCACGCGGATGGACGGTTCGCGCGCCCGCGCAGGCAGGTGGGCGAACTGATTACGCGTCTTCCGTCCTGACGGGTGATGGTTTGCTCCTGGTGACGGCCGTCATGCAATGCACACGCCGTAATCGGGAATCCGACCAGCAGTGCGTGTGGTGCGCACCGACGGCACAAGGAGGGTCCGTGGACTCGACCACCACACTGATCGTCGTCGCCGCGGCCCTCGCGGCCGCCCTGCTCGCCGTGGCCGTCGGAGTGCTGGTGCGGCTCGTGCGCACACGCCGCACGCTGCGGCGCGCCGGACTGCCGACCGGACCGCGGTGGGTGTTCTGGGGTGCCCTCGTCTATTTCGTGCTGCCGACCGATCTGATGCCCGATCCGGTGTATCTGGACGACATCGGCGTGCTCCTGCTGGCGCTGCGTTCCTTGCGCCGTTCTCCCGACGCGGGGCGGCCCGGCCCCGTTGATTACGGAAAGTAAGGAAACCAACCACTCGTTCGATTCGTTTAAGTAAGTGGGAAGCAAAGGGCGTCGACAGACCGAGGGGCGGCGCTGGGTGACCAAGCTCGTTCGGAGCGCACCTGTAAGGGAGAGACGATGCAACCGTTCGCGCTCAACTATGCACGGCCGGCAGCGGAGTTGGAGGTCACCGCTCCGTACGTCTATGACTCCGGGCTGCAGTTGAACGTGCTCCGTGACGGGCGGATAGCCGCCAGTGATCATGCATTGCTGCGGGAACTGGGGACCACGACATCCACGGCCGGCTCGAAGACTCACTTCGACGACTGAACACAGGCCGGCGACAATGACCGTCTTGATTCTGACGAGCGAAGAGGACGTGACCGCGGACATGGTGGTCGTGCACCTCAACGCGTCCGGTGTTCCGGTGGTCCGGCTCGATCCCGCCGATCTGACCGGCGGGGTCGCGCTGTCGGGTGAGTATGTGCACGGCGCCTTCCGCGGCCATCTGTCGGCCGCGGAACGGCTGGTGAGCATCAGCGGGCTGCGGTCCGTCTGGGTGCGCAGGCCGGGGACGGCGGCGTCCCGGGCGGCGGCGCCGTCACCCTGGCTGGCGGAGGAGGCAGGGCAGGCGCTGTACGGCATGCTGCGCAGCTGTGACGCCCGTTGGATGAACCAGCCCGACGCGGCCGGCCGGGCCCGGTACAAGCCCTGGCAGTTGCGGCTGGCCCAGCGCTGCGGGCTGCCCGTCCCCGCGACGTTGATCACGACGTTCCCGCAGGCGGCCCGCGAGTTCGCCGATCGGTATCCGGACCTGGTGGTCAAGCCGGTGTCCGGCGCACATCCGCAGGACCCGCCCCGGGCCGTGCCCACCAGCAGGGTGGCCCCGGACGCGGACTTCTCCGCCGTCGCGTTCGGTCCCACCCTGCTGCAACGACGCGTCGTCAAGCGGGCCGACATCCGTCTCACCGCGGTGGGCGGGACGCTGCTCGCCGCCCGCAGGGCGGCCGACGCCGACGCCGAGGTGGACGTCCGCTTCGACGCCTCCGGGGCACCGTGGCATCCGGTGGAGACGGCGCCCCGCGTCGCGGAGGCCGTCCGCGCCTATCTGCGGGACGCGGAACTCGCCTACGGCGCCTTCGACTTCGCCGAGGACGCCGACGGGACGTGGTGGTTCCTGGAGTGCAACCAGTCGGGACAGTTCGGGTTCGTCGAGGTGGACACGGGCCAGCCGATAGCCCGCACCATCGCCGAGTGGCTCGCCCGGCCGGCCTTCGGGCAGGAACCCTCCGTCAACGGGGCGAGCGCGACGGCCACCTGAGCGGGATCAGCGCTGGGGGCCGGGGGGCAGGGCGCTGCGCTGCCAGGTCGGGGGCGGAGCGGCCTGCCGTACGGGAGCAGGCGCGTTGCCGCCGGACAGCAGCGGCTGCATGGCGAACTCGACTTCCCTGCTGACGCGTTCGGCCTCCCTGCGCACCTGGGTGGGGATGTCGCCGCGCTCCGCGATCAGCCGGTCGTAAATGGGGGAATCCTGGAACACCCGTCAACGCGCCTTTCCTGTCGTGGCCCTGTGTGCATTTGGGCACGGCTGTGGAGTCTAGGCGCCGACGCACACTGAAGTACGAATTCTGCCAGAGCGCTTGACGGCGGACGAACGGACAGTAGGGCGCCGACGCGGTGCCGCGCGCCGCCCGATCCCCGGGTCAGGAGCCCCCTCCCCGGGTCAGGCGCCGGTCGTCGAACCGGGCCGCACGATCATCAGGACGGTGACGGTGGCCCACAGGAGGTTGAAGATGCCGGTGAACATGGCGAGTTGCGCCGTGGCCGAGTGCTCGACGGGCCGCTGGGCGTCCAGCTGGTCGAGGAGCTCCTCCTGGCGGGGCAGGACGAAGGCGACCAGGATGCCGGCGGCCGCGGCGGTCAGGGCGATGGACGTGATGAGCCAGCCACTGCCCAGGACGCCCATCGCCAGGGCGGTGGCCACGCCGAGGACGGGGACCGACACCCCGATGCCGGCGTAGACGCGGCAGATGCGGTGCAGGAGCCGGACGGTACCCACGGCCACGGCACCGTCGGCCGCCGGGACGCGGCGCGCGGCCGGTGGGAACATGCTGGCCGCGACGGTGACGGGGCCGACGGCGACGATGGCCGCCAGGACGTGAAGGGTGAGCAGGATCTTGGTCATCGGCTGGTGTCGGTCTCCGTGTCGGCGTGGGAATCGGCCCCCGGGCTCGGCTCGCGCGGGGCGGCCCCGCCCACGTTAGGGATCTCTCCGGTGATCGCACAGAGGCTGAAATGACAGCTTCCAACGGGTTCTCGCCACCCGTGATGGCCACGGCATCATGGCAATCTCCCCTTACTGACCTGGGCTTCTGGGGATGGCGGGACTCTGCCTAGGGTGGGCTCATGCACACCGTGGCGATCCTGGTTCTCGACAATGTGGTGCCGTTCGACATGGCGACGCCGTTCCAGATGTTCGGCTGGACGCGGCTGCCGGACGGCCGCCGTCCCTACCGGGTCCGGCTGTGCGCCGAGTCGCCGGAGGTGCCCACGGAGGGCTTCGCCCTGCGGATCGACCGGGGGCTCGACGGGCTGACGGACGCGGACACGATCGTCGTGCCGGGCTCCGACGAGACGGGGCCGCCCTCCCCTCGCGTACTGGCGGCCCTGCGGGAGGCGGCGCAGGCCGGCACGCGGATCGCGTCGGTGTGCGTGGGCGCCTTCGCCCTGGCCGAGGCCGGACTGCTGGACGGGCTGCGCGCCACCACCCACTGGATGGCCACCGACGAACTGGCCCGGCGCTTCCCCCGTGTCGAGGTCCAGCCCGACGTGCTGTATGTCGACAACGGGCAGATCCTCACCTCCGCCGGAGCCGCCGCCGGACTCGACATGTGCCTGCACATGATCCGGCGGGACCTGGGGTCGGCGGTCGCCGCGCACACCGCGCGCATGGCCGTCGTACCGCTGGAACGGGAGGGCGGGCAGGCGCAGTTCATCGTGCACGAGCATCCGCCGGTGCCACGCGGATCGGCGCTCGAACCGCTCCTGGAGTGGATCGAGGACCATCTGGCCCGGGAGATCACGCTGGCGGAGATGGCGGAGAGCGCCGGGATGAGCGAGCGCACCCTCAGCCGCCGTTTCCGTGAGCAGACCGGCACCACCCCGCTGCAGTGGCTGCTGCGGGCGCGCGTGCGACGGGCCCAGTATCTGTTGGAGAACAGCGATCACCCGATCGAACGGATCGCCCGGCAGGCGGGCTTCGGATCACCGACGGCGTTCCGCGAGCGCTTCCGCCGGGTGGTCGGCACGACACCGCACGCCTACCGCTCCGCGTTCCAGGGCAAGAACCCGGTCGGCGCCCGGGAAAGGGCCTAGTCAATACCGGAGGAGTGTCCCCGTCGGTCACGGTGGGATAAATCACCCGAGTCCACACGGGCAGTTCGCAGTTGGACAAGGTGTATCGATCCTCCCCAAGGACGGTGTACGCCCATGAACTACTCCAGCCGCTTCCTCTGCGCCCTCTACATCTCCACGAGCGCCGGGCTCGCCTGGACCACGGTGCTCGAAGTCCAGTACGGCCCCGCGTGGGCCGCGTGTCTGTTCGCCGCCGCCAGTCTCGTGCCGCTCATCGCCGTGGTACGGGAGACGGTGATCGGGGAACAGCGGCGGTGGCTCCTGGAGCTGGTCGCACGGGCGGGGCGCGGTGGGGACGCCGCCGAGGCGATCGTCCGGGCGGAACTCGACTCGGCGTGCTGCGAGCGCTGGTGGACCAGCCTCGGCAGCGAGCACGACGTGACCTGCCGGCACGGGATGCCGCGCAGCAGCAGCGCCGCGTGAACGACGTAGGCGCAAGGCACTCGTCGTCGGGCGGGCCACCGGTGCCGTGGAGATCGCCGGTGAGCGCGGCCACGACGGGACGTCGATCGCGGCCGTCAGCGCCAAGTGCGGGTTGCCCGCGAGCTCGATCTACTGGCATTTCAAGGACAAGGACGATCTGATCGCCGCAGTCATCGAGCGCAGCTTCGAGTTGCCTTGTGATCAGCTGCTCTTGCCAGCGTGGTCAGGCTCCGCGAGACGCTCCGTCGGCCCGCCGAACGCCAGGACCAGAGTTCGCCTCGCCAGAAGCCAGACACCATCGGTCCTGCGGAAAGTATCTTCATAGTGACCAATGTTTGCCGGCAACCGGGGTGGAACAAGCAGGCCTTCGGCATAGCCATCGACCCGGTAAGTTGCGAAATAGGTCGTGGCCGTTGCCTCGTTGGCCGAGTGAACAGTGATCAGAATGTTCGTACACATCCGCCTGGAGAGCCGGTCTGCTGGCCGGGACCCGAAGTAGTGGCGAAGGGCTTCGCGTCCTTCGATAAGACGACCGTCACGCGGCCACTCCCAGACTCCGTCCGGGGTGAACAGGTCGGCCACCGTGCTCGGTTCGCCGAGATCAAGCCTTCGGACGAGTTCCAAGACCAAACGCTCACATGAGCGCTCGGCGAGCATATGGTCCAGGGAACCGAGGTCTTCGTTAGTCATCTCCGATCTCTATCAGCCGCCGTGCCAGACCCGAGTGCTTTTCGTCGGCATTGGGGCCAGACAAGGGTGAGCAGAGCAGCCCCGAACCCGCTTGCGCCTCCCAGTAGAGCCCCACCCCACGAGCGGGTTCCCAGCAAGACAGCCTCCAGATTCCACGAACCCGCTGGTTGCCCTCTTCGACACCATCACCGCCCCTGGGAAGCTGGCGAGCCAGAAACAGCTGTTCGCGACCGTACGCGCCCATCTACTCATCGGCGAAAGCGTGCGAACGCCGTAACTGGGGCGCGGTCCTCGTCATACAGAGCGTTCGGCCTGCTGCATAGGTACGTCGGTCGGGGGTTCGCGCGTCGGCGGCGATCCCAGCGCGTACACCGCCCGGCGGGTCATGCACGGAGTCATCGGAGTCATCGGAGTTCCAGGTGAATCGCCGTAAGGCCGGGAACCGCCGTAGGAAACGTCGCCGCCCGCCGCGCTTCCTGGTGTGAGCGGTGGTGCGGGTGGGGCGTCTAGGCGTTCATGGCGTCCGTACGCGAAGCCGCGCCCGGATGCCGGCGACCCCGGATGCCGTCGACCCCCGGATACGGCGACCGTTGCCATGCTGCTCAGGCTCCAGACGGCATCGGCGACCGTGATGCCTAGTCCATCCAGGTGGCTTCCAATTCCCTGCGTATTTCCGCGGCCTCTTGCCGGACTCGGGTGGCGGCCATGACATTGCCGGCCAGGGTGTGGGCCTTGGCCAGAGTGTCGAGACCGACTGCCAGCCAGGTCCGGGAGCCGATTTTCCGCCACAGGTCGGCGGCTGCTTCGGCGCGTCGACAGGCGAGTGTCACACGGCCGGCCGCGAGTTGTGCCTCCGCGAGCGCGTACAGCGTCGCTGCCTCGCCCCACAGGTTGCCGAATTCGCGGTAGGTCCAGAGGGTACGGGCCAGTAATCGCCGCCCCTGCCTCTGCTCGCCCTGCCGTACGAGTACGTCGCCGAGCCAGCATGTGGCATGTGTGGCGGTCAGCCGGTCGCCGAGGTTTTCGCTGATGGACGCGGCCTGCCTGAAGCAGTCCGCGGCAGCCGGGTAGGCGCCGTTCGCGCGGTGGCTCTGCCCCAGGCAGCGCAGGGCCTGTGCTTCGCCGGGGCGATAGCCCGCGTCCCGGCTCGCGCGCAAGCACTGCGAGAACCGCTCCACGGCGGCCTCGACACGCCCCTGTTCCAGCTCTATGACACCAATGCCGTTGGTGGCGTAAACAAGGCAATTGATGTTTCCCGACATACGGGCCAGCTCCGCCGCCCGCTCGAAATGGCTTGTGGCAGAGGCGTATTGCCCGAGCAACCGGTGCACGTACGCCAAACCGGCCGTGGCGCTGGCCAGATAGGCCGGGTCCTCTCCGTCGGCGAGCTTCAGCGCCTGCTCGAAGTGGTCCAGCGCCTCGGGATAACGGTCGAGAATGGTGGTGAGTTCGCCCAGACAACGGTGGAGTTGCGTGGCACTGCGCTGGTGGCCGCCGCGCAGCGCAGCCTTGAGGGCCCGCCCCTGGAGCCGTTCCCAGTCGTCGAAGTGGCTTCCGATCTGGAACAGCGTTGTCAGCGTGGTGGCCAGCGCGGCCGCCGAGGTGATCTCGTCCCTGTCCAGTGCCTGGTCCGCCACCGCGATGAGGGGCTGGCGCTCGTCGTTGAACCAGGCCTGAGGGTCGGCGAGGACTTGGGCGGTGTCTGCGGCGGAGAGCCGCCAGGACGCCAGGCCGGTCTGCGAGATGCCCTGGAAGTCGACACTGAGGCTGTCCGCGGCGAGGTCGGCCAGGTAGAGACTCGCCCCCAGCAGCCGGGAG
Organism: Streptomyces sp. HD; assembly: GCF_028369295.1. GTDB lineage: Bacteria > Actinomycetota > Actinomycetes > Streptomycetales > Streptomycetaceae > Streptomyces. The sequence continues at coordinate 65,694 of NZ_JAQMYP010000041.1, read as the reverse complement.
AGCGCGGCGGCACGGTGCTGCGGCGGCACCTCCCGCTCCGCCCTCTCCCGGCCCAGCAGGCGCACCAGGTCGTGCAGGCGGTAGCGCATACCGGACAGTCCCGTCGAGCCGGCCTCCACGACATGCACTTCCACGAGGTCGTCGAGCACGGCTTCTGCGTGGTGCAGGTCCAGGTCCAGCAGTGCGGCCAGGGCCCAGGCGGCGAAGTCCGGTGCGGGCAACAGGGCAAGCATGCGCAGGGCGTGCCGGTTCGTGGGGGTCATGCCTTGGTAGGTCAGTTCCAGACTGGCACGTACGGCTATGTGGCCGACGGCGAGTTCGTCCAGCTTGCGCTGCTCGTCCGCCAGCGCGCGGGCGACTTTGCCCAGCGGCCAGTGCGGTCGCGCGGCCAGTCGTGCACCGGCGACCCACACCGCCAGGGGAAGGCCCTGACAGGTCGACACGATGGCCCGGGCGGCGTCCGACTCGGCGAGGGTTCGGTCGGCGCCGATCATCTCCTGCAGCAGGGCGAGTCCTGTCTCGGTGTCAAGCACTCCCAAGGGGAGCCGGTGGCCGTTCAGGTCCGGCAGGGTTGTGCGGCTGGTGATGACGGCGGCGCAGTGCGCTCCGCTGGGCATGAGGTCGTTCACCTGCTGCGCATCGGCCGCGTTGTCCAGCACGACGAGTGTCCTGCGCTGGGCGAGCAGGGTGCGGTAGAGGTGCACCCGGCCGGTCAGGTCCGGTGGTACCGCGCCGCCGCGTACTCCGAGTGCCCGTAGGAATGCGCCGAGGACCGTGAACGGCTCGACCCGCTCGGCGTCGAAGGCGCGCAGGTCCGCATAGAGCTGGCCGTCGGCGAACCGAGAAGCCAGCGCATGTCCCGCCGATATGGCGAAGGCCGTTTTGCCGACCCCGGCCGGCCCGGTGACCAGCAGTGTCACCGGACCCGCCGTCACCGAATCCGGCGGATCCGCCGTCATCCGGCCGAGCAGTCGACAGGCCCCGGCCATCTCGTCGTCCCGGCCCACGAACAGCGCGGGGGCAGGAGGAAGCAGACGGGGCACGAGCTGCTGACCGTTCACCCCACCCCGATCCCTTGGAGCGCTGCCATCGCCGTCGTCCCGACCCTCCGCAGCCGCAGTGGACGGGTCTGTCGTCCAGGCGTTCCGCTGAGAGGGCTGGAGGCGTGCCGGTTTGGAGGAAGAGGCTGCACCTGGGGAGGGCGTGGCGAGGGCGGGAGCGTCGGTGAGAATCTGCTGGTGCAGGCGGCGCAGCTCTGGTCCGGGATCAGTGCCCAACTCCTCGGCCAGGCGCCGACGCAGGGACTCGTAGCGGTGCAGGGCTTCGGAAGCCCTGCCGCTGCGGTACAGAGCCAGCATGAGTTGTCCGGCTGCTCGTTCATCCAAAGGGTGGCCCTGGGCCAGGGAGGAGAGCTGGGGCAGCAGCATTCCGTGGAGGCCGAGGCGCAGTTGGGCGTCGTTGAAATCCAGCGCGGCGGCGAACCGCTCCCGAAGCAGTCCTTCGCGCAGTGTGCCGAACCACGGTGTATCGCAATCCGCGCAGGGTTCTCCCTGCCACAACTCCAGTGCCTCTTCGAAGAGTTGTGCGCGGCGCGAGGGGTCCTCCGCCACGCGGGCCTGCCGTACCAAGGCGCCGAACCTGTGGACGTCCACGGCGAGTTGATCAACCTCTACCGCGTAGCCTCCTGAGCTTCTGGTGAGGATGGAGGCGTCGTCGCCCGCGGGTTCCAAAGCCTTCCGCAAGTGACAGACGTACCCGTACAGCGTGGTTCTGACCTGCTGCGGCATGCGCTCGGCCCACACTCGACCGATGAGCTGAGCGATCGACACCGTGCGGGGAGCATCGACCAGCAACGCGGCCAGGACGGAGCGCTGCTTGGCAGGGCCCAGATCCACCGGTCTGCCGTCAACCTGCACCGCGATGTCACCGAGTAGGCGGAACTCCACTGCCATCACGCCGCTCCCCCCTGGATTGGTCGCATCCACGGTGTCGAAAGCGGCGCGGAGCAGCCAACTCAAGATCTGGCCAAGGTTTCTCCAATACGGCGTGTGCAGGGTGATGTCCACTGCTGAGAGAAGGGGGAGCTCTCTCGGCCGGGACCCGAAATCGAAGTCACCGAAGGAGTACCCATGCGTATTCGCCATGCCCTGGCCACCGCAACGACCGCCACCACTCTCGCACTCGGAGCCTTGGCCGCGCCCGCTCAGGCGGCTCCAGCGGCGGCTCCGAACACCGTTGCGCGACCGTCGGCGGCGGCATCGGCAAGCGACGACGTCTTCTACACCACGCAGGCGACAAAGCAGTACACCTGCGCCAAGACGACCTGCCGAGTGAAGAGGAACCTCTTCAAGGGGCAGCCGCTCTCGATCTCCTGCTACTACGTCGGGCAATCGGTCTCGGGCAACAAGATCTGGTACTACACGACGACCTGGCAGTACGAGTACTGGGTGGACGGATACACCCCGGGCCAGCACATCAACACCGGCGCCGACCCCAGGCCCGGCGTCCCGCGGTGCTGAGCGGAGCACGCAACACGGCGGACAGAGAGGGCCTGCGGCCGCAGCGAAGCGTGGCAGTCGAGCCCGAGCCGCCAGTGCGCAAAGTAGGCGTCACTCCGACGCCACTCTCAATCGACTTCTGGTCCGCGCCAGGACCGAAGTACATGACATGCCATCGACCATGCTCTCGGACAGGAGAAGGTTCATGCCCATGACGCTCGCGAAAAGGACCGGCCTCGTTCTCTCGGCGTTCGTGCTCGGCGCCGCGGCCACCACCGCTGCCCCAGCGATCGCCTCTCCCGCCTCCGCGCCGGCTGCCATAGCAGGGGACAGCGCCTGCCCGTATGACCTGGGCCACCCGACCCTCTACCCGGGCGACACCGGCAAGGCCGTCGCGCACGCGCAGTGCCTGCTCAACATCTACGGCCGGGGCCTGGCGGAGGACGGCATCTTCGGCTCCGCCACGAAGACTGCCGTCGTGTGGGCCCAGGGACGATGCCGAATCCCGAAGGACGGCATCGTCGGCCCGAAAACGTGGAACTGCCTGCACCCGGACGTAAGCCCCAACCCGTGACCTGAACCCTTCGGGGAGGACGGGGGCAGGAGACGGGGGACGTGCGCGCCGGTGGCCCTGGTCCGGGGCCACCGGTCGCGCACCCGCATGGCCGGACGCTGCCGTTCGGTGGTGATGCGTGTGTGGCAGCAAGAGCGGGTCGGGCACATTTCTTCGCCCGACCCGCCTCGTTGCGAGGTCAGTGGACCCACGCTTCCGTACTCGGCTGCCGCCGATGGGCAGCTGAGGGTACGTCAGCAGACAGCGGTCCGGTCGTACTGGCCACCAACGGTGCGGAAGTACCCACTGTGCTTGTCCTTGATGGTCTGGCAGGACGTGTCACGCCAGTGATGGACGATGATCCTGATGCGCATCGGCTTGCCGCAGTTGTTGTACGGCCAGGCCTGCATGCCGCCGTCGGCGTTGTTGACGTAACTGCGCTCGATACACGCGGGTGCAGTACCACCGGCAGCGGCGTGTACGGGTGCCGCCTGCGCCGGACCCGCGCCGCCCAGGACGCCTGCCAGCACGACGGCCGCCGAGCCGATGGCGGCCTTCCGCTTCATCGTCAGCATTCTCGAATCCCCCTTCTCTACCCCGTGCCATGTGCACGGAACTGGTCACCGCTGAACCTACGGACCGCGCGGAAAACAGGCGTCAGCCCCCGGTTTGAGGTCTGCCGTAAACCAGTGCGGTAGGGCTTTACCACCCCGGTTGCAAGAGATGTGGTGCAGCTTCTGAGTGGGCAGATCCACGACGTGGATCGTGAAGATGATCAGCGGCAGTGAGGCCCAGCCGGCGGGCCACTCGGAGCTCGGATTACGGGCCATGGGACCTGGTCTATGGGCTCCACGGGCCCAGCATGAGCCACTGCACCCGTCCGGTGGAGCCGGGTGAAACCGTCCCTCCACCTGCGGGCCGCCTCAAGCCGTCCCGGTGCTTCCGCAGACGGCGTCACGGCCATGGGCCTCAGCCCCGGGACCTGCCAGCATGAGCATGCTCGATCCGATCCTCGTACTTTGGAGGTTTGATGCGCGCAGGCGTCGTGGTCGCCGCACACCCCGGTGTGGAGGATCTCGCCGTGCAGGCCGAGGAGTTGGGCTTGCGCAGCTTCTGGGTCAATGACACCCCGATGGTCCACGGAGACCCCTTCGTCGCCTTGAGCCTGTGCGCGAAGGCCACCCGTCGCATCCGGCTGGGTATCGGCGTGACCTCCCCGGCGCTGCGCTCGGCCCCGGCCGCGGCGAGCGGGTTCGCCAGCCTCAACGCCCTGGCACCGGGCCGGATCATCTGCGGGGTCGGCACCGGAAACACCGCTCGGCGCACTCTGGGCATGCAGCCGACCACGGCGGCCGCGCTGGAGAACTTCACCGCGGCACTGCAGGATCTGTGTGCCGGGCGCCCGACCGAGTACCGCGAAGGAGACCGGGTCCGCGACATCCGGTTCCTGCACGCCGGTGCGCACGTGAACACCGACGATCCGATCGAGTTCGTCGTGGCCGCGCTGCACGGGCCCAAAGCCGCAGCGGTCGCCGGCCGCCGCGGCGCCGGCCTCATCTCCTTCGGCCTGCTCGACCCCACCGCCTGGCACGCGCTGCACGACATCCGCCGTCAAGCCGCCCACGGCACGCTCCGCGCCCCCGACTCCCCCGCGGACTCCTACGTGGTCACCGCGCTGCACCTGCTGCGCGGCAACGAGGACTTCGACAGCGACGCGGCCCGGGACACGACAGGACACCTCGTCCTGTCGCTGCTGGACTTCGCCGCCGACACACCCGCCTTCGCCGGGCAGCTCGGCCCCGACGAACGCGAGGCGGTGCGACAACTCCTCGACCGGCGTGGCACCACCGCCACCGCGCCGGACCGGTACACCAAGCTCTACCCGAACTACCTCGGCCGCATCGCACCGCGGGACCGGGACCTGGTCCTGCCCTCGCTGATGAACAGCGTGGCTCTCGTCGGCACCCACGACGACCTCCGCACCCGCATCACCGCCCTGGAACAGGCAGGCGTCGATGAGCTCCTCATCCAACCGGTGGTCGACCCGCCCACCGAGATGGCTCAGCTCGCCGAACTCCTCACCTGAGCGCCCGAGGCCGTCGCACAAGGGCCGATTGACGACATCGAAGTCACGGGACGTTCACCGTCGGTGCCCGGTCCGACGGCAGTTACGGGGATCGGCATGGAGACGGACACGCGCGGATGGCAGCAAGCTCCCCGCCGCAACCTTTGCCCGCCGTTCAAGACGTCACAGCCCTCACGCCACTCCCGTGATTCCAGGAGGAAGAGCGATCCTCCAGGACCAACCGAGATCCGGTACCACCTGACGCATAGCGCCCCCAGACCGCGGCGAGTTGGGGTTGCTCGCAGAAGGCCTCGCGCAGGCGCTGGGCCAGGGCGATGATGCGCTGCTTCCAGTCGCCGTCGGGGCGGTAGCCCTCCATGGCGGCCAGCAGGATCCGGTCGGCGACCGCGCGCAGCAGTGCCCGGCTCGGGCAACTCGCCAACCCGCCGCCTGCTTTCCCCGGTCTGCCGGCGGGCTCGTCGATCTTCTCGGCGACGCCTGCTGGGACGATCAGTTGATACGGCGTCAGAGGTTCGATCGATCAGTCTGCCGACGCCCCTACATGCCTCACGTGCGGACTCCGAGGCGAGGAGCGCCGGGCCGCCTTCGAACCCGTCGGTTCCCGTGGCGGTGTCATACGGCCACGAGCCGGACCCTGGCTGACCGGTGGCCGGGCCCGCGCGGGACCGGCCACCGGTGACGCACAGGTGCGCCCAGCGCCTGCCTACGGCGCCATCTCATACGCGCCGGCCAGCGCCTCGACCCGCTGCCAGACCCGCTGCGTGCGTGCTTCGTCGACGACCGGCCGCCGGACCGAACCCAGTGCCCACTCCTGCTGCTGTTCGGTCGCCGAGTCCTTGCCGTGCAGTTCGACGGCGTGCGCGGAGAAGTCGCGCACGAGGACGGCGAAGAGTTCGTCGAGCACGTCCTCGTCGAGTCCGGTCAGGGCGGCCTGCTCCAGGACGAGCTGCCCGTGCACGACGAGGGCGAAGAGCTGACCGACCGCGAGGACGAGGTCGAGGTCGCGGCTCTGCTCCGCGTCGGGGGCCGCCGTGGCGACGAACGCGCAGAGCGCGTCTGCCTGTTCACGCAGGCGGGTGACGTTGGGCAGGTGCGTGTACGCGTCGAAGGCGGGCCGCCAGTCGTGGAAGCGCACCGAGCCGAGGCCGCGGGCCGGTCCCTGTCGGAACAGGAAGTCGTCGTCGGCCGCGTCGAGGCGGGTCGGCACGCCGGGGTAGTCGGCCGGGTCGAGGAGGTGGCTGCGCATGAACTTCAGGATCAGCGCCAGGTTGACGTGGACGGTGCCCTCCAGCTTCGGCAGACCGCGGATCTCCACGGCCGCCTGGCTGAAGTAGTTGTCCTTCTCGAAGCCCTTGGCCGCGATGACGTCCCACATGAGGTCGATGACCTTCTCGCCCTCCGTGGTCACCTTCATCTTCGTCATCGGGTTGAAGAGCAGGTAGCGGCGGTCGTCCGGGCCGGCGGTACGGAAGTAGTCGACAGCGCGGTCGCTGAAGTACTTCATGCCGACGAGCCTGACGTACGCGTCGGTCAACTCGCGCCGCACGTGCGGGAAGGCGGTGACGGGACGGCCGTAGAGGACGCGGTTGTGAGCGTGGGTGACGGCCTCGTACATCGCGTGCTCGCAGATGCCGATCGAGGCGGTGCACAGGTTGAACTTGCCGACGTTGACGGTGTTGAGCGCGGCGTCGAATGCCGCGCGCCCGGTGTGCAGGACGTCCTCGGCCGCAACGGGGTAGTCCTCCAGGCGGAACTCGCTGACGAACTTGGACGAGTCGACGACGTTCTTGACCAGGTGGTAGGCCGGGTGTCGGCTGTCGGCGGCGAAGAACACGTAGCCGTCGGGGCCCTCGACGTCGGTACGGCGGCCGAAGACGGAGACGAGTCCGGCGGCGTTGCCGTTGCCGATGTAGTACTTGGAGCCGGTGGCCCGGAAGCCGCCGTTGCCGTCGGGCTCCAGCAGCATGTCGGTGGAGTAGATGTCGGCGCCGTGGGCCTTCTCGGACAGGCCGAACGCGAACACCTCTCCCTGGGTGAGCAGTTCGGCGGCGCGGGAGCGGGCGGCGGCGTTGTCGCTCTGCCACACCGGACCCAGGCCGAGGATCGTGACCTGCCAGGCGTACCAGTAGTCCAGGCCGTAGAAGCCCAGGATCTCGTTGAGCGCGGCGATCCGGGCGGTGTCCCACCGCTTGTCCGGCTCCCCCTCCCCCGCGGCGGACGACGGCGTCAGGAAGGTGGCGAACAGGTTCTCCTTCGCTGCGAAGGCGAGGAAGTCGCCGAGCCAGGCGCGGGTCCGGTAGTCCTCGATCAACTGCCTCTTCCCGCGCTCCTCGAACCAGTCGACGGTGGCACGCAGCAGACGGCGCGTTTCGGGGTCGAAGTGCGTCGGGTCGTACGTGTGCGGGTTGAACAGCAGCTGGTCAGCCATGATGAGGATGCCTTTCGGCTGATGGAGGGTGGGAATCGGGAGTTCCGACGGCTGGACCGGTCGGATCGGGAGGGGCGGCGGAGGATGCGGTGGTGATCAGCCGGCCGGACCGAACCGGGCCAGCGTGGCAAGCACGTCGTCCAGCCAGTCGATCATCATCCGCTCGTACGCGATCCCGCCGCGCAGTACGGCGTGCTGGAGCTCCCGCTCCGCATCGGGCGGCGCCCCGGAACCGGCCGCGCTCGCCTCGGCCCCCGTGAAGTCTCGTGCCTCTCCTGCGAGATAGTGCGCCAACCGGTCCCGGTGCGCCTGCCGGTGCCGCTCCACCTCCCGGATCAGGGCAGCCGGGTCGTCGAAGGCGGCACCCCGGATCTTCACGGCCAGGTCGTGGCGGACGCTCTCCGGCTCGATCGGATCATGCAGCCAGGAGGACAGCGCGGCCCGGCCGAGGTCGGCGACGCTGTACTCCTTCTTGTCCGGCCGTCCCTGCTGCGGGACATCCCTGACGTCGACCCAGCCGTCGTTCTCCATGCGCTTGAGCACGCGATAGATCTGTTGGTGGGTCGCGGTCCAGAAGTAGCCGATGGACCGCTCGAAACGCCGGGCCAGCTCATAGCCGGATCCCGGCTGCTCCAGGAGCGACACCAAGATCGCGTGTTCGAGCGCCATGACGCCGATCCTGCTATGCAACTCGTTGCATAGCAACCTCGCCCGCTCCGATGCGACGCGGCTCACCCTGGGACGGCCCGCACCCCCGGCGACGTATACCCGTCATCCTCACTCGCGGCGCAGGACCTTCGACCCGTGCCAGCGGCAGATCATGAGGGCGAAGTGGAGGTCGAAGGCGTTGGCGTCGAGGTCGAGGTGGTAGTGGTCGACGGCGCGCTGGACGCGGTAGTGGACGGTGTTGCGGTGCACCATCAGCTGGTCCGCGGTGGCGGAGTAGCTGCGATGGGTGGCAAGGAAGACGCGAAGCGTCTCGCGGAGGAGTTCGCGGCGACTGTCGTCCACGGCGAGCTCGCCGAGGGTGTCGAAGACGAAGTCGGCCAGTTCGCGGGGTTCGTCGACCAGCAGAGCGACGGGGGCGACGCTGGTGAAGGCCACCACCATGGGGGCGGCGGCCCCCGCGGAGAGCACGAGGGCCTTGGCGCGGGCAGCGGCGCGGGTGCTGCGGCGGAAGCCGTCGAGGCCCGGGCGGACGATGCCGAGGGCGACGCGCACCGGTAGCGCGGCGTCGGCCAGTTCAGTGGCGATGGTGTCGGGGTCCACCGGGCAGTCGGGCCTGACGGTCAGCCAGATCCGGGCGTCGGCCTCGTCGGTGTGGACCAGCAGGGGGCGTCCATGGGCACGCAGGACGGTGGACAGCAGCGAAGCCAGCCGGTCGAAGACGACGGTGGGGTCGGGGCCGCCGACAAGGGGCGCCGCAGTTCCGTGGAGCCAGGCCTCGACGGCCAGATGGTGGCCGGTCAACCGGTGGTCGAGGGCGGCCTCCGCCTGCCGCAGATCGACGCGGGGGTTGTCGAGGAGCTGTCCCACCCAGTACTGGCGCAGCATGCCGCGGGTGCCCACCCAGCGTTCGCGCTCCTCCTCGTAGACACGGCCGATCTGGTCGCAGACCCGGTCCACATAGGCGGAGCTGAGGCTGACCAGCGCGATGACGGTGCCGGCCGGGTCCGGCAGCCCCAGTCGGACCGCCTCGCCGAGGACCAGGTCCAGGCTCTGCGCATGGCCGAGCCGGTAGGCGCGCAGCAGGGCTGAGAGCGGAACGTCGCGCTGGGCGAGCCTGCGGGCGTAGGAGACGGCCGAGGCCGGCGCGTCCACGGTCTGCGGGTCGATGCGGTTGATGATGACGTGCAGGGCGGTGACGATGTTCTCGGTGATGCTGGCTTCCAGGAGCCCGTGCAGCGGTTCGTCGTGTTCCAGCTGGGCGATCTCCGCCTCGGTGGTGGCGACCAGCCGGGCGATGACGTCGTCCCGGTTGGCCTGGATCACCTGGGCCGCCAGAACGACCGGATCCGGTGCCTCCTCCGGCCGCTGCACGGGAGCGTTCACCGGTCCAGGTACCGCAGTGCGGAGCGGGCGGCGTTCGCACCGCACATGCCGTGGACCCCGGCACCGGGTGGGGTGGCCGCCGAGCACAGGTACACGCCGGGGATGCCGGTGCTGTAGGGGTCGAGGGACGTCCGCGGACGCAGCGCGACCTGCCGTGCGGTGTTGGCGCCGGCGACGATGTCGCCACCGACGAAGTTCGCGTTGTACCGGGCCAGTTCTGGGGCCGAGCGCGTCGCGAGCCCCACGATCCGCTCCCGGGCCCCCGGCGCGAACCGCTCGATCTGGCGCAGCACCGCCTCGGTGGCGTCACCGGGGTGGCCGTGCGGGACATGAGCGTACGCCCACACGGGGTGGAGGTCGCCGCGGGAGCGGCCGGGGTCGGCGAGGTACTGCTGGCCGACCAGGACGAACGGGCGCTCGGGCATCCGCCCGGCGGTGATCTGCGCCTCCGTACGGACGACCTCCTCCAGGGTGCCGCCCAGGTGCACGGTGCCCGCGCGGCGGCATGCCTCATGGGTCCAGGGGATACCGTCCTGGACGGCGAGGTCGACCTTGAATGCCGCCGGACCGTGCCGCCAGCCGCGGTAGGCCCGGCGCACCCGGCCGGGCAGCCGGACGCCGCAGATGCGTGCCGCGGCTGAGGGCGTGGTGTCGAGCATGACGATCCGGGCGGGGGCCAGTTCGGCCAGGGAGTCCACTCGCACCCCCGTCTCGATGGTCCCGCCGAGCCGGCCGAGCAGTGCGGCCAGCGCATCGGTGATGGTCCGCGACCCGCCACGGGCGACCGGCCAGCCGAAGCGGTGGGCGGCGCCCACGAGCATCAGCCCGACCGCGGAACCGGCCGGGCCGGTCAGCGCATACATCAGATGGGCCGCCGCTCCCGCGAACAGCGCCCGGGCCTCCTCGGTGCGCCAGCGGCGGGCCACCGCCGTGGCGGGCTGGAGTGCCCTGAGTCCGAACCTGGCCAGCGCCACCGGGTGGGCGGGCAGATGCGGCACCGGGCGCAGCACGTCCTCGGTCAGCGCATCGAAGTCGTCGGCCAGCGGGGCGAACAGCCGCTCCCAGGCGGGACCGTCCACACCGAGCCCGCGCACGGTCCGCTCCATGGAGCGGAGCAGCACCCCGGCCCGCCCGCCGTCCAGCGGGTGGGCCAGATCGACCTCGGGCCACGCCCAGTCGACGCCGTACCGCTCCAGGTCGAGGGTGCGCAGGAACGGCGAGCCGACGCCCAGCGGGTGGACCGCCGAGCAGTGGTCGTGCAGGAGGCCGGGGAGCGTCAGTTCGCTGCTGCGGGTGCCGCCGCCGATCTCGTCAGCGGCCTCCAGGACGGTCACCTTCAGCCCCCGCTGGGCCAGGGCGACGGCGGCGGCCAGCCCGTTCGGTCCTGCCCCCACCACGATCGCGTCACTCATGTGCCGCCGCCGCCTCGGTCACCGGTCGCGGGCGCGCGACGGGCTCGACGGGAATCGCGGGCGACTCGTCGTCGAGCCAGGGCTGCCGGGTCACCATCTCCCCCACGTTCACATGTCCCTCCTCGATCAGGCCGCTCGCCGCGTCCACGATGCGGTAGTGCTGGCGCTGCCGGTGGGTCGGCTGGGACTCCAGTACGACGACGCGCAGGTCGCCCGGCGCGAAATCGCACCGCTGCTGCACGGCGGCCACCAGCTGCTCGTTGTGCAGATGGCCGTCACCGAAGTTCCAGCCGAGGACCGCTCCCGCCACGGTCTCGCCGTCCCGCACATCGTAGGACTCCACGTCGTCCACGGCCCGCGGCAGCAGCCCGGCCAGCGCGCGGCCGTGGCTGTGCATCGCCCGCCAGGCCAGCCCCTGGTGCAGCACCAGCTCGGCGGCGTCGGCTCCGTACAGGCGGGTGAGCTGGTCCACGGGCAGCGCGGACGCCTTCACCACGTGCTCGCCCAGCCGGCGCTCGGTGCCCTTGCGGAAGCACCACAGGCTGGTGGCCCAGTTACCGGCGTAGTAGCGCATCGAGGGGAGGAAGGACACCAGGTCGGGGCGGACGTGCCCGAGCAGTGGGACCACGGCCAGGCTCGACACCAGCACCGCGGCGAGCACTGGGGAGTGCAGGGCGAAGGCGCCGACACCCGCGTCGTGGCCGAAGAGGACGAGCGCCGAGTAGATGAAGAAGACGTTCCACTCCAGCGGTACGCCCATCGGGAAGGTCGACATGATGTGCAGATGGAAGACGACCATCACGGCCAGAGCGATGGTGGTGACGGGCCCGCCGTGCGAGAGCACCAGGACCAGCGGCACCACGTACTCGATGACCGTGCCGCCGTGCGCGGCCGCGGCGGCGAAAGCGGACGGCCGGAGATCGTCGGGGCAGTGGCGGTACAGCCGGCGTTTGAACCAGGCCGGACGCAGCGGGCTGTTGCTGATCATCACCGCCACCACGAAGGGGAAGTGCCGGTTGAGCTTGGAGGAGGCGGCGCCCCACCACAGGGCGAGCATCACCAGTTTCAGCGCGGCGGTCATGTCGCTCACCGGGAAGAGGAAGACCACGAGCGTCAGACCGTAGTGCTCGGCGCGGGCGGCGAGGAAGACGGTCTTGTCGCGCAGTCCGAGCAGCGCGAGCAGTGCGGCGACGACGGCGATGCGCCACGGAGCCAGCACGCCGGACGCGCCCGGGTCACCCGACCCGGCCGGCTCGCCCGGTGAGCACAGCAGCCACACGGCCGCCATCAGCAGCGCCGCGTACAGGACCACATCGGCCACCGTGCGTCGGGTTCCCGCGGTGAACGGAATCCGGCCGGGCCAGGGGGGCAACCGTACCGTGCCGGGGCGCAGCCAGTGCAGAAAGGCGCCCACCGGCGGCAGGAAGTGCGAGCTGAGCGGGCCTGAGCCGCAGCCGAGGCCCAGGACCTCCCACAGCAGTGTCCAGATGACGAGTTTCTGATAGACGATCGGCTCTGCCCACCAGGAACCGAAGTCCGCGATGCCGCCCACGCCGGGGGTCGCGGAGACGACCGCGATGCCGCCGAGCGCGTACGCGGTGATCTTCACCAGGTACAGCAGGTGCACGATGCCGGGGGTGCCGAAGCCGTGCAGGGTCCAGTGTTCGGCCAGCGGCCTGATGCGTTGCTGGTAGGGGCGGCTTCGCCACTGCTGCAGGTCGACGTCCGCCGTGTTCGGTGCGAGGAATCCCATGACCGCTCTCCCGTCCCCTGGTCAGCCGGCGACGGTGACGGCGGTGGTCCTGGCCCGCAGCGCGGGCTTGTCCGTCTTGCCGACGGGATTCCTGGGCAGCCGGTCGACGAGGGTGATCTCGGTGGGCACCTTGAACCTGGCCAGCCGGGCCCGGCAGTGGTCGAGCAGTTCGCCCGCGTCGGTTGCCGCGCCCGGACGCAGCGCGACGAACGCCACCGGTACTTCGCCGAGCCGCGGGTCGGCGGCGCCCACCACGGCGGCTTCGAGCACATCGGGGTGGTCGCCGAGGACGGTCTCGATCTCCTGGGGGGAGATGTTCTCGCCCCCTCGGATGATCATGTCCTTGATGCGGTCGACCAGCACCAGATAGCCGTCCTCGTCGAAGCGGCCGACATCGCCGGTGTGCAGCCAGCCGTCGACCACGGCGCGGGCGGTCTCCTCCGGGCGGCCCAGGTAGCCGCGCATCACGTTGGGCCCGCGGACGACGACCTCGCCGCTCTCCCCCGCCGGGAGGAGCCGCCCCTGCGCGTCCATGACGGCGACCCGCTGGCCTGGCAGCGGCCGTCCGACCGTGCCGGGCTTGCGCGGGCCGTCCAGCGGGTTGGTGGTGGAGGCGCAGGTGCCCTCGGAGAGGCCGTAGCCCTCCAGGATCGGGATGCCGTAGCGGCGCTCGAACCGCTCGATGAGTGCGGGCGGCATCGGGGCCGCCCCGCAGGCGGCGAACCGCACCGACGAGGTGTCCGGCCGTAGGTGGTCCGGCAGTTCGGTGAGCATCGAGTAGATCGCCGGGACGGCGGAGAAGCAGGTGGGACGCGCGGCGGCGACCAGGTCGAAGAAAGCCTCGGCCCGGAACCGTCCGGCCACCGTCACCCGCCCGCCGGCCAGCAGCGGGGACAGCACACCGACCACGATCCCGTTGACGTGGAAGAGCGGAAGGATCAGCAGGCTGTGGTCGGCCTCGGAGAGCCGGCCGGCCTCGATCATCATGCCCGCCATGGCGGCGACGTTGGCGTGGTCGAGCATGACGCCCTTGGGGCGCCCGGTGCTGCCGCTGGTGTAGATCAGCAGGGCGAGCGCGTCCGGGTCCGTCTCCGGTACGGCCGTGTCCTCGGCCGCGGCGTCCAGTTCGGCCACCGTGAGCGTCCCGGCGAGGGGCGAGGGCTCGGCGGTGACGACCACCGTGGCACCCGCGTCTCCGAGCTGGTGGCGCACCTCGTCCTCGGTGAGCGCCGGGTTGACCGGGGTCACCGCCGCGCCGAGGCGCCAGGCGGCGAAGAGCGCGACGACGAAGTCCACCGTGTTGGGCAGCAGCAGTGCCACCACGTCCCCGCGCCCTACTCCCCGCGCCCGCAGGGCCGCTGCGGCTCGGCGGACCCGGCGGGCGAACGCCGCGTTGTCCAGGACTGACGTCTCGTCGGCCGTGCAGGGACCGTCCGCGTCCCGTCGGGCCCGCAGATCTGGCAGTTCCGCGATGTGCATGTCGGCTCCTCGTGGTACGTCGACGGACGTCGGGCGCACGGGGCTCCCGTCCCGCCGCGGGAGGGATGTCCGGTGCATGAGGAGAGACGGTACGAATCGGCGGGGCTCGCGGCCCATGGGCGCGGACGACGAGGCTCACGGCCGGAGTTGTGCGCGGCGCACGAACCCGCGGCGACACGCCGACGCCGGTCCGCGCCGACCCCGAGGCACGTTTCACTCGGAGTCGGCGCGGGGCCGTGGGCAACCTGGTCTTGTGGGGCCTGGTCGTTTGGGGCCTGGTCGTTTGGGGCCTGGTCGTTTGGAGCCTGGTCGTGGGGAGCGCGGCTCAGACGAAGGCGCTCTCGCCGGTGACCGCCTTGCCGACGATGAGGGTGTTCATCTCACGGGTGCCCTCGAACGAGTAGATCGCCTCGGCGTCGGCGAAGAACCGGGCGATGTCGTAGTCGAGCACGATGCCGTTGCCGCCGAAGATCTCCCGGCACCACGCCACCACCTCGCGCATCCGCGAGGTGACGTACGCCTTCGCCAGCGAGGAGTGCTCGTCGCGGAAGACGCCGGCGTCCTGCAGCTGTGCGAGCCGGACCAGCATGCCCCAGCAGGCGGTGATGTTGCCGAGGCTCTTGACCAGCAGGTCCTGCACCATCTGGAACCGTGCGATCGGGCGGCCGAACTGCCTGCGTTCCTTGGCGTAGTCCAGCGCCAGCTCGTAGGCGCCGATCATCACGCCGAGGGCCTGCCAGGCGACGCCGCTGCGGGTGGCGCGGAGGATCTCCGCCACGTCGCGGAAGGAGTTGATCCGCTGCAGCCGGTTGGCCTCGGGCACCTTGACGTCGGTCAGGGTGATCTCGGCGTTCTCCACGATCCTGAACGCGATCTTGTTCTCGATCTTGACCGGGGAGAAGCCCGGGGTGCCCTTCTCCACCACGAAACCCTTGACCTTGTCGTCCGCCTCGTCGCGGGCCCAGACCACCACCAGGTCGGCGAAGGTGGCGTTGCCGATCCACCGCTTGGCGCCGTTGAGCACCCAGTTCTCGCCGTCCCAGCGGGCCGTGGTGCGCATGCCCCCGGCCACGTCGGAGCCGCCGAGCGGCTCGGTCATCGCGAAGGCGCCGATGGTGTCCAGCGCGGCCATCGAGGGCAGCCAGCGGTCCCGTTGTTCCTGGTCGCCACCGCGGTAGATGCTGTACATCGCCAGGCCGCTGTGCACGCCGAAGAAGGTGGCGCTGGAGGCGTCGGTACGGGTGTACTCCATCGAGAGCATGCCGACCAGCAGGTTGCTTCCGGCGGGCAGGGGGTCGCCGTACCCCTCGTAGGGAACGCCGGCGAGTCCCAGCTCGCGGAACTTGCCGATGAGTTCGCGGGGGAACTCCCCCTTCGCCCAGTACTCGTTGACCAGCGGCTTGACCTCGGTGCGCATGAACGATCGGGCCCGCAGCAGCAGTTCGCGCTCGTGCGGCGGCAGCAGTGCCTCGAAGTCGTAGAAGTCAGCGGCCGACCGTTCGTCGACTTCGTCGGCGGAAACGGTCTCGGAAGCCTTCTCGGGCAGTACGGCGGTCATGACCGGGTCTCCTTCTCCAGGTTGGTGGCGCTGTCCCGGGCGGACAGCACGGCGATCTGCTGGGCGTCGCGTTGGTGGCTGAGGTCGGCGTAGGAACGGGAGCCGTAGGCGTCCTCGACGGCTGCGACGAGCCGTTCGGTCTGTTCGGGGCTCTGCTGCGGGCGGCCGAGCGAGTCCCACATCTTCTGCATCGACACGCCGATGTGCTCGGCCATGTGCCGGTAGCCGCCGGGGCCGCCGCCGAGGTGTGCGCCGAGGAACGGTCCGACCGTCGCCCAGCGCAGGCCGAGCGAGTTCACCATCACGGTGTCCAGCTCTGCCGGGCTGACGACGCCCTGTTCGACCAGGTAGATCGCCTCGCGGCTGAGGGCGTTCTGCAGGCGGTTGCCGACGAAGCCGGGGATCTCCTTGCGTTCGACGACCGGGACCCTGCCGACGAAGCGGTAGAAGTCCACGGCCCGCGCCACGCTCTCCTGCGAGGTGCGCTCCCCCGGCACCACCTCCACCAGCGGCACCAGGTGCGGCGGGTTGAAGGGGTGGCCGATCAGAATCCGGTCGGCCTCCTCGATGGAGTCGGTGAACGCCGAGGCGGGGATCGCCGAGGAGGAGCTGAGCAGCAACGCGTGGGCGGGGGCCGCGCCGACCAGGGTGGTGAACAACTCCCGCTTGAAGTCGGCGTTCTCCGGCCCGTTCTCCTGGACGATGTCGGCGTCGCGCACCGCGTCGGCGAGATCGTCGGCGATGTGCACCCGCTCGGCGAGGCGGTGCGTGTCCAGGCCCTGCGCGGCCAGTTGCCCGGCCGCCCGGTCGAGTGCCTCGGCGACGGCCTCGGCCAGGTCCGGCCGCGGGTCGGTGACGTGTACCCGCATGCCGTGGCCGGCGAAGAGCGCGGCCCAGGACAGGCCGATCGTCCCGGCGCCGACCACCGCGGCGGTGGTGAATGGCTCGGTCATCACATGTCTTCCTTCTGCTTTTCCTTCTGGCTGCGTGGCCGTCTTCACCGCACGGGGCGGGCGGGGTGGGCCAGGTAGTCGTGGACGGGCTTGACCGGCGCCAGGGTCAGGTCGGTGAGGATGTGGCTGGCGGAGACGATCTCTCGCACCGGCAGATCGGCCAGCGGTGCCAGCACGTGCTCGAAGAGCTGCAACCGGGCGGGACCGGTCCAGGCGCCCTTGACCGTGATGTCGGTGGTCTCGGTGCGCACCAACTGCGCCACCTGCGGCGCCCCGTCGAACCCGGGGACCAGCTTCAGCATGTAGGTCGGCACACCGACCTGGGCCACGGCCTCCTCGACCGACAGCTCGTGGTGCTTGTAGCCCATCGTGGCGGTCGCCACCCGCAGCGTGCCGACGTCGAGGACACCGACCAGCGCTCCGTGGTCGGCGTACAGGGCGGGCGATCCGGCGGTCTTGGGATAGGCACTGGCCTCCCGGCCGGACGTGATGGCCGGAAGGTTGTCCAGGTACATCGCGTGCAGGTACTCGCCCCGCTCGCCCTCGTGGCGGACCGGGATCGCCTGGCCGGACTCGGTGTACGGTCCGTATCCGCTGACGTCGCCCATGCGCATGACCTCGAAGCGCACCAGCGGCTCGTCGATCTCCAGCGGTTCGGGTACGACGGCGCGCAGTGCCGCGTGGTCGGTGCGGTAGACGATGTTGAGGTACTCGCGGTCGGTGAAGCGCGGCACGACCGGCGGATAGGCCGGGTTGGTGAGCGGCGTCGCGATGTGCCGCGGGATGTCGTACTGATGCATGGTGTGTTCCTCCTCGGGGCCTACCGGCCCTGCCAGACCGGGGAGCGGCGCTCGGTGAAGGCGGTCATGCCCTCGCGTACGTCGGCGGAGGCGGCGAGCCGGTCCATCTGCCGCGCCTGCACGGCGAACGCCTCCTCCTCGGGCGCGCCGTCGGCGGCGCGGACGAGTTCCTTGACGGCGGCCAGGGCCAGCGGGGCGTTCCGCGCGATCCGCTCGGCCAGCTGCAGGGCGGCGGCGACGGTCTCCCCGGCCGGCACCACCCGGTTGGCGATGCCGAGCCGCCCGGCCCGTTCGCCGGTGACCGGCTCGCCGGTCAGCAGCAGTTCCATCGCCAGGTGGTACGGGATGCGCTTGGGCAGCCGGATCACTCCGCCGCCCGCCGCGATCAGCCCGCGGCTGACCTCGGGGAGGCCGAACCGGGCATCGTCCGCGGCGACGATCAGATCGCAGCCCAGGGCCAGTTCGAAGCCGCCTCCCATGGCCCAGCCCTCGACGGCGGCGATCAGCGGTTTGGTCGTGCGGGCCTGGGTCAGGCCGCCGAAGCCGCGCCCGGGTATCTCGGGCGATTCACCGGCCAGCGCGGCCTTGAGGTCCATTCCGGCGCTGAACGTGCCGCCGGCGCCGGTGAGCACGCCGGCCCGAAGGCCGGGGTCCGTCTCCAACTGGTCGAGGGCCGTGGACAGTCCGGCGGCGACGGCCGCGTTGACCGCGTTGCGCGCCTTCGGCCGGTCGATGGTGATGAGCAGTGAGGAACCGACGGTCTCGGTCCGCACCTCGGTGGTGCTGTGCATGGTGTGCGTCCTTGCAATTGCGGGCTGTTGGGGCGCCGGCGGGAGCAGACGGGCCGGTCAGCGGCCGGCGGCGAGTTCCTTGAGGACCTCTTCGGTGTGCTGGCCGGGCAGCGGTGCGGGCCGGCGCACCGAACCCGGGGTGGCGGAGAACCGCACCGGGATGCCGACCGAGCGGATGGGGCCCTCACTGGGGTGGTCCAGCACGTCGAGCAGCCGGCCGTCGCGCACGTACGGGTCCTCGGCGGCCCGGTCGAGTTCGAGCACGGGCGCCATCGGGATGCTGCGCTCGGCACAGACCCGCTCCCACTCCTCGGTGGTCAGGCGCGGCGAGCACGTCTCCACCAGCTCCATCAGGGCTTCGACGTCGTCGTCGGCGATGGACTCACCGTTGACACGCCCGTCCGCGGCGAGATCGGCACGGTCGGCGGCGAGGAAGAAGTCCCGGAAGTTCCGCGGGTTGTACGGCATGACGCAGGCGAGGCCGTTCTTGGTGGGCACCGCGCGGTGCCCCCTCTTCATCGACAGCGGGAACCCGGTCGGCCCCTCCGGCGGTTCGAAGACATGGCCCGCCAGATGCTCGACGAGGTTGAACGCGATGAGCGTGTCGGTCATCGGGATCTCGACGTACTGGCCGGTGCCGGTGCGGTCCCGGTGGACCAGCGCGGCGAGCACCGAGTAGACGATGGTCAGCGCGCATACCTTGTCCGCGATGATCGTCGGCAGGTACGCCGGGGTGCCCAGTGCCCGGTTGGTCACGTCCACCAGACCGGAGGCGGCCTGCACGGTCTCGTCGTAGGCCGCGTTGCCGGCCCGGTCGGAGTCGCTGCGGAATCCCTGGGCGTGGGCGTAGACCAGGCCGGGGTTGCGGGCGGCGACGTCGGCGTGGCCGAGGCCGAGGCGGGCGAGCGCGCCCGGGCGCATGTTGGTGACCAGCACGTCGGCGCTGTCGATCAGTTCCAGGGCCCGTGCGCGGCCGTCTTCGTCCTTGAGGTTCAACGTCACGCTGCGCTTGTTGCGGTTGACGTTGAGGTTGAGCGGGGTCATGCCGGGCGTGGTGCGGTACGGACCCAGCCGTACCGTGTCGGACGGGGACTCGATCTTGATGACGTCGGCGCCGAGATCGCCAAGGATCTGCGCCGCGTAGGGGCCCATCACCACCGTGGACAGATCGATCACCCGCACGCCGTCCAGCGGACCTGTGGGGCCGGCGGCCGTGATGTCCATCATCACTCCTGTTCACGCAGTAATTTCATGTCGAATGTTTCCACCGACGACGTTATGCATGAACGGACCGAAAAGGAATGATCAACTGGCGAACAAGGGTATGACCACAGCGGTCACAACCATTCCGTAATTCCGCGGAAAAGGGCGCGCGGAAATCAGTCAGGCGATGATGACCTCATCGAAGATCCGACGGGCCAGGACAGCGACCTCGCTCAGGTCACCGTCGGCGTTCGCCCGATCAGCACGGAACAACAGGCCGGTGATCAGGGTGGGTTGGAAGTCCTCGACCGGCAGCACGGCCACGTTGTCCAGCCGGTACAGATGCATGGGGCTCTCCGGCGAGAGCATGGTCATCGAAAACGCGATGCCGGAGGAGATCAGTTCCGAGCTTCCGGAATAGTCCGCCATTTTTATGCGGATTCTCTTCTTTACGCCGACCGAATTGAGGCGGGCGTCGACTTCCTCGAAATAGGCCGGAGTGGCGTCGGTCGGCGTGGCCACATACGACAGGTCGGCCAGCTCCTCAAGGGTGACGGACGCCCGTCCCGCGAACCGGTCGGCCGGCACCGCGGCACCCAGCACCTCGTGCATCACCTCGATGATCTCCAGCGCCGGATCGGAGACCGGCAGCCGGGCCAGCGCCATGGCCAGCCTGCCGTCGCGCACCGCGTCCGCCAGGTCCGCCGACGTGCCGGGCCAGCGCTTGAGTTCGCACACCTCACGGCACGCGCCCTCCAGCAGCCGGACCCGCTCACGCAGCAGCGGGTGCACTCCGGCGGGCATCCCCATGAACAGCCTGTCCAGCCGCGGACGCACCGCCTCGCTCAGCCGCCACGGGATCGAGTTGACGCGCTCCAGCACATCGCGTGCCATCGGCAGCAGCGCAGCACCCGCCGGGGTCAGATCGACGCGGTGGGTGGTGCGCTCGAAGAGCTCATGGCCGAGTTCACGTTCAAGGTCCTTGATCCGCTGGCTGAGCGGAGAAGCCGCCATGTGCAGTCTGCGCGCCGCCTGCGAGAAGTTGAGTTCCTCGGCCACGGCGACGAAGTAACGCAGGTGCAGCATGTCCACGCCGATCACCCTACCCACGGCAGGAGCTCCCGGCCGCGGCAACACCGACGTCGGCCGGACGCACGATTTCTGTCGCGCCTTCCCGACCCTGACCTAGGACGGCATCGACCGCCACGCCGGGTCGGCCACGCTGGGGGGCTACTCCCGCGAGTACGTCGTCCGCGACCGCTTCGCCCACCCTCTTCCCGCTTGTCTGGATCGGGCCGCCGCAGCTCCTCTGCTCTGTGCCGGGATCACCGTCTGGGAGCCGCTGCACAGCCTCGGTCTGGGGCCGGGAACCCGCGTCGCGGTGGCGGGACTGGGCGGCTTGGGCCATCTCGCGGTCAAGATCGCCGTGGCGCAAGAGGCTCAGCTCGGCAGGCAGCGATGGCAGGCCCGCGACCGCCGCGATGCTCAACTTCTGCGCCGGTTCGAGGCGCCGTTCAGCGCGGAGTCGTCTCGTCAGGTCGGGCTGCGTCGGGGGCAGATGTGCCACGGCCGGCGAACCATGTGGCCGCCCACAGGACCACGCCGATCAGCAGCAGGATCCCTGCGATGCGGTACTGGTCGGCAGGGCGTCCGGAGGACCAGGGCAGGACCAGGTAGAGGCAGGTGATCGTGCCCACCACGGGAAGCAGTCGGCCTGCGCGGAAGTGGTGCCCCTCGACCCTGTCCCGGCGCAGCACGAGGACCGCCAGGTTGACGCCGGCGAAGACCGTCAGCAGGAGCAGCGACGTCGTCCCGCCCAGCAGGGCCACGACCGGACTGTCGGGATTCAGCGACACGAAGGTGATGAGACCGAAGGCGAGCACAGTGGTGAACAGGATGGCCGCCTGCGGAGTACGCCGCACCGCATGCACCTTGGCAAGGAAGGGCGGCAGCACGCCTCGTCTGCCCATCCCGTACAGCAGGCGGCTGGCCATCAGCATGTTGATCAGCGCGGAGTTGGCAACGGCGAACATGGAGATGAACGGCAGCAGATCGGAGATGGGGAAGCCGGGAGCGGCTGTCTTCACCACCGTGGCCAACGGGGTCTCGCTGGCGGCGAGTTGGCCGACGGGAACCACGGCGACGGCGCAGACGGACACCAGGACGTAGATCAGGCCTGTGATGCCCAGCCCGGTGAACATCATGCGCGGGAAGATCCGCGCCGGGTCCCTCGTCTCTTCAGCCATGTTGACCGAGTCCTCGAAGCCGACCATGGCAAAGAAGGCCAGTGACGTCGCGGTGCTCACCGCCAGGAACACGTTTTTGTCGGAGGCGGACTCGAAGGCGACGACTCGGGAGAAGTCCGCGTTCCCGCCCGCGATGAAGTAGCCACTGATCAGAATGACGAGGAGCAGACCGGAGAGTTCCACGGCGGTCAGCAGCACGTTCACCTTGAGGCTCTCGGCTACGCCTCGGAGGTTGACGAGGAGCACCAGGCACATGAAACCGAGGGCGATCAACAGGATGAGGCCGTCGCCCGCATCGAGCCCGAACCCCTCGACCAGGTTCGCCGCGAAGGCCCGTGAGGCCGCTGACGCCGAGGTGATGCCGGAGCACATCACGGTGAAGCACACCAGGAAGGTCAGGAAGTGCCTGCCGAACGCCTTGTGCACGTACAGTGCGGCACCGGCGGCCTGCGGGTACTTGGTGACCAGCTCCAGGTAGGAGCAGGCCGTGACCAGAGCGACGGCGAACGCGATGAGGAACGGCAGCCACGCCGCACCCCCCACCTCCCCCGCGACCTGTCCGGTCAGCGCGTAGATCCCGGTGCCGAGGATGTCTCCGACGATGAACAACAGCAGCAGCCCCGGGCCCATGACCCGCTTCAGCTCGGGCTGTTCGTCGGTGCTCGTCACGGGTGGACTCGGTGGGCTGGTGCGGGACATGGCGTGGTCCTTGTCGTGCTGGCGGCCGTGGAGCCGTGGCGCTTACGGGCTTGGACCCAATGGATCTACCCAGATGTGCAGACGGGAATGACAACTCGATCCCCGGGAGGGCACATCGCCCCCCGCCTCAGCTGCCCGACCTCGGTAGAAGGGGCCTCGCCTCTCGTGGGGACCTGCCATGCGGGTCAGTCGTTGCCCCGGTCCGGGCCTTCGAGGATGTTCAACTGGTCAGTTTCCACTGCTGTTCGGGAGCGTCCCAGTCGGTGATGCAGGTGGACTGGATGGCCAGCGCGCCGTTGGCAGTGCTGCCGCCGTTCTCGGTCGACAGGCACTTGGCGCTCTTGCCGTTCTTGAGCGAGCCGCCCGCGGCATGGGCCCACTGCTGCTCGGGAGCGTTCCAGTCCGTGACGCAGGTCGACTGGATGGCCTGCGCGCCGTTTGCGGTACTGCCGTGGTTCGCGATGGACAGGCACTTGCCGGTCTTGACGTTCTTGATCATGTCGGACGAGGGGCCGGCCCAGTACCACCGCTGCTCGTCACCTCCGGTGCAGGACCACTGGACGGCGCGGGTGCCGTTCGCCGTGCTGCCGCCGTTGTCGAGGGACAGACACTTCCCGCTCTTCACGTTGACGAATTCGTAGGTGGGCCCAGGTTCTGTCGACTCGGAGGCCGACGCGGTCGGGGCGGCCTCCGTCTCACCGGAGGAACCGGGCGCCTCGGCCTCGGGCGTCTGGCCCCGGGCGGATTCCGACCCTCCCTCGGCCGGATCGCCCGTCTTCTTCTCGTCCGAGCCACCGGACTTGCTCGCACCGGGGTTGCTCGGCTTCTGCGACGGGGTGTCGTCATCCCCCTTGGGCGATGTCGGTTCGGCCGGAGAGGCAACGGCCCCGTCCTTGCCGGCGTTGCCGTCGGAGTCGGTGTCGGTGTCGATGGTCAGGTAGGTGACGCCGCCGCCGATGAGGAGCACAGCGACCGCGACCGCGACGATCGTCAGTGACCGGCCGCGGCGCGACCCGGGACCGGCGGGGGATCGCGGGTCGGTGTTCGCTGCCTGGGGTGGTGCCTGGACCGACACGGCATCTCGGTTCAGGTCCGGCGGCGGGCCGAACGTTCCCGCTGGTACGGGAGGACGTAGGTCCAGCTCAGGCGCCGAGGGCTCCGCGGGCGTGGCGGGTCTGGCCGGCGTGGCGGGCGTTGCGGGTGTCTCGGATGCGTGCGCGGAGGGGACGGAGCGGCCGAGGCGCATGGTGCCGGGTGCGTCGGAAGACACGGGCAGGGGCTGGTCCGTGGCGATCGCGGTGAGGAGTCGCGCAGCCTGCTCCGCGTCAGGACGGGCCTCGGGGTCCTTGCCCAGCAGAGCGTGCAGGGCAGGGGCGAGCGGACCTGCCCGACGCGGCTCGGGCAGCGGTTCGGTGACGATCGCGGTGATGGTCGACCAGGTGGAGGTGCGGCGGAAGGGAGTGCCGCCCTCGACGGCGGCGTAGAGCGTGGCGCCCAGCGACCAGATGTCCGAAGGGGGACCCGGCTGCTCTCCGCGGGCCCGTTCGGGCGCGAGATAGTCAAGGGAGCCGACGAGTTCACCGCTGCGCGTGAGGTGGGTGTCGGCGCCGTCGTCGGGATTGTCGATGGCCGCGATACCGAAGTCGGTCAGGACCACCCGCCCGCCACGTTCGAGCAGGATGTTGCCGGGCTTGACATCGCGGTGGAGTACGCCGGCACGGTGGGCGGCGGCCAGGGCGTCGAGGACTTTGGCACCGATCTCGGCCGCGTACCGGGGATCGAGGACGCCTTGCTCGCGCATCACGTCGTCCAGCGAGGCGCCCTCGACCAACTCCATGACGATGACAGGGTGGCCCTCGTGGTCCGTGACGTCGTGCACGGCCACCACTCCGGGGTGCCGGACCCGAGCCGCTGCGCGGGCTTCGCGCTGCATGCGTAGCCGCAGCCCGGCCAGTCGGTCCGCGTCGTCCTCGTCGGCGAAGGCACGGAGCTCCTTCACCGCGACCTCGCGGCCGAGGGTTTCATCGACGGCCCGCCATACGGTTCCCATGCCGCCGCGTCCCAGCCGCTCCACGGTGCGATAGCGGCCGGCGATCAGCCTGCCGTCACCGTTCGGATGAGTCTCCCCCGTCACTGCCACAGCCCGCCTCAAGGTTGTTGCCCCTGTACGGGAGACAGCCTAACGGGGTAGTTGGGACTGGTGAGTTGACGGGTCATCCAGGTGATGCGACCTCGTGCATCACTACGAACTTGAGCCCTGGGACCACGTGTTCGCGACGGCGGGCCGCCAGAGGGACGGCCCGCCGCACTCACAGAGTCAGGCGATGCATCACACCGGGTCGATCACCCAGCGGGACGCCGACCCGATGGTGGACTGGAAGACGACCTGGGCCCCGACCGTTCCGTTCGCGTCCAAGTACTTGCCGCTCTGGTTGTGCTTGATGGACTTCGCAGTGCCGGACGTGGTTGTCCACTTCTGATACGCGCCGCCGTTGCACGGGAAGGTGTAGACATCCGCGCCGTTTCCGTCGAGGCAGTGGCCTGATGCCGGGTTCCTGAAGATGCCACCGCTGATCTGCCACACCTGCTTTGCGCTGCGGTCACAGGTGCCGAGAACAAGGTTTCCCTTGCCTCCCGAGATGTTCACCTGGAGGCAGGAGTTGCTGCTGTTGCCGTTGATCACCTGGTAGTTCACCGGCGCCGCCTGTGCCGAGGTTGCGCCGCCGACCAGCAGCGTCGAGCCGAATGCGATCGCCGCGCCCGCGCCGGCGAGTCGAATGAGGTTTCCCTTGAGTTCCATGTTCGATCCCCTCGAAATTCGGATTACTGACGCGCCGTCAGTGGCGCCGCCCGGTCATTGACCGCGCCGCCGTCTACGTTGAGGGCTGGCGCCGCTCGGCCACGGCAGTCTCGGAGGACCCCGGATCCGCTGGGCTCCCCCGCTGGATGAGCTACATTTTTGGACTCCGAAGTCCGGACGATTCCGGAGAGCGGGACGGGGGAAGCGACGTATATGAGGGAACCGGGCTCACCACAGAGCTGGTTCGTCAACCGGTTGCAGCGGTTACGCACGTCCTCGGGGTCACCCACCCAGGCGCAACTGCTGGCCTACGACGAGAAAAGCGTCCTCACCCGGTCGTCGCTGTCGGACCTGCTGGCAGGCAAGTTCACCAAGCCGCCCCCGTGGGAACGGGTCGCGGCTTACGTCACCGCGTGCGTCCGCGCCGCGCAGGCCGGTCAGATCGACCTCTCCCTGGAGGAGGAACTCGCGCGGCTGCGGGGTGACCATGCCACGCTCACTGACCTGTTCGAGACCGCTGTCAGGGAGGTCCGCCCACCGGCGGGGCGTTCTTCGGGCTCGCGGCTCCGTCTGGCGACGTACCGGCTGCCGCCGCGCAACATCAACTTCACCGGCCGTGACGCCACGTTGCGGGAGTTACGGCAGCGCCTCACCTCGGGCAACGGCGGCGCGATGCAGGTCGTGCACGGGCTGGGTGGTGTCGGCAAGACGCAGCTTGCGGTTGAGTACGCCTACCTCTACCGGTCGAAATACCGGTTCGTGGCGTTCGTGGACGCCGAGGATCCCGATCTGGTGGCGTCGCAGTTCGCGTCGCTGGGCAGGGAGCTGGGACTGGCGGAGGTGAACTCCGAGCAGGTCATCCCAAGGGTGTACGGGGCATTACTGGACCACGAGCCCTGGTTGATCATCTTCGACAACGGGGAGAGACCTGGCCCGCTCGTGGACGCGCTGCCCTCGGGTGACCTGGGGAGCAACGGCCACATCATCGTCACGACCAGGTTGCGCGGCTGGTCGAGCAGAGCGGGCGTCATCGACCTGGACGTGTTCACCCGGCGGGAAGCGGTGGAGCTGCTGGCCCGGCGGGTGTGCGGCATGACCACGGAGGTGGCGGACCGGATCGCTGAGCGCCTGGGGGACCTGCCGCTGGCGCTGGAGCAGGCGGCCGGGTACATGGACTACAACCACACTGCGCCTGAGCGGTACCTGGCTCTGCTGACGTCGCGGTTGGAGGACATGATCGCGCTGGGCGAGCCGGCGGACCGGCCGACGGTAGTGGTCGCGACCCTGTGGCAACTCAGTGTGCGAAGGCTGGAGATCGAGCAGCCGCAGGCCATGCGGCTGTTGGAGCTGTGTGCCCTGCTGGCCCCGGAGCCGATCCCGCTGGAGCTGTTCGGCGGCAGCACGGAAACACTGGTTGCGGCCGCGGCCGACCCGGTGGCGTGGGACACGACGGTCGGTGCTCTGGCCGGCCTGGGGCTCGCGAGGCGCGGAGCTTCATCCCTGGTGCTGCACCGGCTGGTGCAGGCCGCCATCCGCGCCTCGATACCGAACGACGTGCGCACCGACGCTCGGGGGCGACTGTGCCGGGCGCTGCTCGCGAGCGTGCCGCACGACATCCACGGTGATCCGGATGCGCGATCGCGATGGCAGGAACTCCTTCCGCACGCTCTCGTGGTGACCAAGGACGAGCCGCCGACCGAATGCGCTGCGGAGGCGGCGACGCTGCTGAGGCTGGCATCGGCGTTCCTCCTTTCGATCGGGCACCATTCGGTGGCGCTGCCCCTGTGTGAACGTGCCCTCACGATCGACGAATCGCTCGAACAGAGGGACGCGGAAATCGGCTTCGACCTGATTACCCTGGCGCAGATCCACCGGGACCGCGGCGCGCCGGAGCGAGCGCGTCCGTTGGCGGAGCGTGCTCTGAGACTGCACGAGTCCTGTCTGCCGGCGGACAGTCCCGCCATCGCGACGGACTTGGCCACCCTGGCGCGAATTCGCCACCTTCTCGGTGATCATGAGGCGGCGGTGCCGTTGGCCGAGCGGGCGCTGCGGATCGACGAGGCGGCGTACGGGCCGGAAGACCCGTACGTGAGCTTCGACTTGATAGCACTGGCGAGTGTCCACCTCGACCTGGGCGACCACGCCGTGGCCGTGCCGCTGATCTCTCGGGCGCTACGGATCCGTGAGGCCAGTTACGCGCCGGACCATCTCTACATCGGGTACGCACTGCTGCTCAAGGCCCGAGCCGTGCACGCGTTGAACGACCCAACCGCAGCGAACCTCGCGCGCAGAGGCGCGCTGATCCTCAATACCCGGCTGGGCAAGACCCACCCGAAGACCGAGGAGGCCTTCGCTCTGGCCAACCGTCTGCTGAAACGCGACGGCTGCCAAGGACACAGCGAGGTCGTTGCGGTTGGCGAGCTTTACGACACGAGTGCCGTACCCATCAAGGGGCACGCATTCGTCACGGACGCCGACGGCAATGATCTGATCCGTCACAGAGCGGCGGAATCCATTGACCAGCACGCAGGAACCCACGCCCAGCAATAATCTGGCCCACAAATCGACGCAGCGGAGCTTGCCCGGGCCTTTGGTGTCACCTCACCGTCCTGGACGACGTGAACGCGGCCCGGGAGCGAGCTGCTTCAGGCCCTGGTCGACCGACCGGTCGAGCTCGTTGACGCCGTAACTGCGCTGCGCCAGAAGCGACAGCAGCACCGCGCTCCACTTGTCGCCGATCCGGCGCAGCAGCGCCGTCGCCGGACACTTCTGGTGATCATCGACCGTGACCGGCACCCTGACGCCGGCGACGGGTTCGTCTGACGGAGCTTCGTGGAGGGGTGACATCAATGTGCCTTCTCACGAGCCCGAAGCCCCATCACCAATCATCAGGCTACGCATATGGCAGAGGAGCCTCTCTTGATCGCAGTAAGCGGAGCCTCGGGAGAACTGGGCAGCTCAACCGTCCGCCATCTCATCCAACGCATCGACGCCGCGCACGTCCTGGCTTTGTCCCGCACCACGGACAGGAGCGCCGACTTGGGCGTGCGCACTCGCCATACCGACTTCGACGAACCAGACACGCTGGTCCGGGCCCTCGACGACGTGGAACGGCTACTGATCATCAGCATTGGCACCGACGACCGGCTGCCCAAGCACGCCCGAGCGATCGACGCCGCCGTGAAGGCGGGCGTGGGCCACGTCCTCTTCACTTCCATCACTCGCGCCCGCGACCCGGGCCACCCCAACCCCCTCGTCCCCGACTACGGGGCCACCGAACGGCTGCTGGCCGAATCCGGATTGCCGTTCACGGTGCTGCGCCTCAACGTATGGATCGAGATGCTGACCCTGGTCGGGGTGGCTCCCAGGGCCGTGGCCACCGGGGTCCTGCCCAGCAACAGCCGAGACGGACGCATTGGTCACATCACGCCCGGCTCACCGGTCAGCCGGCCACCCCGGTCACCGACTATTTCGCGGCGCACCGCGCCGAGTTGGTCGGCTGACCCTCGCGCCGAAGTACCTCCGCCGTTACGTGAAACTCGTGGCTGGGTGAGGGTGCGTGTCTGCACCGGATTAGTGGCCGAGGCAACCGTCACCCAGGCCGTCCACACCCTTCTGACTTGCACGTATTCAGGATGGAAAGGTTCAGTGCTCGCAGAGGGAGAATTCTCGTTCGTAGAGCTGCTCGTTGTGTTCGTCGACGAAGAACTTGCGTTCCTGCATGAGTTGTTCGCGGTAGTTCTTGGCCTGTTCAAGCGTCATGGTCGAGGTGTCGGACCATGGTTGTTGCGGCGGAACATCGGATGTCGAGACGATCTTTTCCGACGGGTCGACCAGGAAGAACGCGAGAATTTTGCGGTATCCCGGGCGGGTGGGGTCCGAGAGGCGGAATGAGCCGACGCGGTGTTGCAGGATGTTCGGGAACGCCAGGCAGCGGCCCGCTGGAGTCGATGTCGACCCCAGCACCTGGTTCAGTGCGTCTTCGTCCTCCAGGCCGTAGACCTCACGCAGGCCGTTGTCGTCGTTCTGTTCGTATCCCGGGTCGTCGAGTGCCGCCCGGAAACTCAGCCGGCTTTCGGTGATGTTCTCGCTGTCCCAGTAGTAGATTCCGGTCGAGACAATCCGCTCGTTCATCATCCCCTCGACATGCCAGGAACCGCCGGGGTACTCGGGCTTGTCCGGGGTGAGATGAATGGTGGCGAGTTTGACGATCACCTGGAGACCGCGGCCGCGCAGGTCGACTCGGGCGGATTCATCGGGGGGCTCGGGCGGGGTGAAGTCCGGAGCGTCCGGGATGACCGGGCGGCGGTTTTCCCACCAGTCGTCCTGGGCCTCCTCCCAAGCACGGCGGGCTTCTGCGTAGGCCCCATCATCACTGTAGGAGGACTTGTCCGGATACTCAGGCTCCGAGTCGTACCACCCGTAAGGATCGGCCTCGATCCGCAGGGGCCGCGGATGGCGCAGATCGGTGAGCACGTTCTCCAGCAGCGGGCGCAAGCACGCGAACAGGTCCGGCAGGACGGAGGCAAGTTCGCGATGAGTCTCGGGGTGGACGTTGTTGACGTACGAGCGGAAGGCGACTTCTCCGTCGTCACTGACGTCGACGTCCGTGGGCAGCCACTGGAATTTCTCCGAGAATTCGTACTTCGAGTAGCGGTCCGTCGGGTTCTTCCAAGCCCTCTCGGGCGCACCGCTCGCCTCTCTCACCAGGCAGAAAAGTGAGGGATGAACCAGGTCCAGAACCTGGCCGTCGGATCCGGGATGCCAGTCCTTTTCTGCTTCGGGGACCTGCTCCAGAACCCGGACCGCCTCACGCAGCCGGGCTCTGAGCTTGTCGTCGACCAGTGTGTCCGACTGCCACACCCCGTCGACGGCGGACACCTCGATGCCGGTTCGTGCGTCCCGTAGCGCGGCGTAATGCAGGAATTCGGAAAGCACGTAACGGACCTGAGCTTCGGTGAGGCCCTGGGCGATCGCTTCCTGTGTCCACCTGGCGACGATGTCGGCATCGTTCATCTTGGCGAACCAGCCCGGCTTCTCCCGAATGAGTGAGCTGTACTGCATCATCTGAAGTTCCCGCAGCGTTCGGGGTGTCGCGAACGATATGGAACGTGAAGCTTGAAAGGGCAGCGGGAAAGCAGACAGGCCAGTCAATTCTCTTGGTCCTCCCAGTCGGTGTGCGGTGGCGGGAAGGATACTTCAGCAGACTGACACCGCAGCCGTGGTCGCGAGGGGCAGGCGGGGGCTGCAGGCGTCGCCAGCCAGGTCCGCTGTCGGCGTGACGGATCATCAGCTACGGGCATTTGATGGGCAGTTCCTCGGTCACCGCGAGGCAGCCCGGCGCTCACCGGCACGCGCGTCGCAGGTGACGTCGGTGGCCGGGAGGTGGCCGGTGGCGAGGTAGGTGTTGACCGTGGCGTCGACGCACGGGGTGCCGTAGACGCCGTACACCGCGTGTTGGTCGGCGCCTCGTAGGGTGACCAGGCGGGACGAGGACCACGTCCGGCGCACCGCTGTGGCGCCGTCGTAGGTGGTGCGCGGGTCTCCGGTGGCGTTGACGAGAAGCGCGGGGAGGTCGTCCCTGATGGTGGTCGGGCGCTCGCGGGGCGGGTCCCAGAAGGCGCATGGGTTGAGGTTGTTCGTGACGGGGCCGAGCAACGGGTCCCGCGGGCGGGCGTGCTGGATGTCGCGCCAGTAGAGCTCTGGATCCCGCGGGGCGGCCAGGTCACCGCACAGGATCGCCGTCTGGACGCTGCCGTAGTGGGAGTCGGCTCCGGTCAGCTCGAACTTGAGAACCTCGTCGAGCCACGGGGACGGGGTGACACGGTGCCCCTCCGCCGCGCGCAGCATGTCCTGTACTCCCTGCGCGAAGTCCCCGTAAGCGCCGTCGTTGTCCTGTGAGAGGCCGTTGAAGACGATGAGGGGCACTAGGTGCTCGTCCACCCGGTGGGCGCCGAGCCGTAACGGTGTGCGGGCTGCGGCGGCCTGGACGCGGTCGACGACCGCCAGTACTGCCCCACGGGTGCGGCCCAGGCCGTAGGTCGCGTCACGGGCGGCGGCCCACGAGGCCCAGCCCTGCAGTGCGTGGCGGTTGGCCTTCTCCGTGCCCCGCAGCAGCCGGGGACCGTACCGGTCCGGGTCTATGACACCGTCCAGGACGACCCGGTCGGTGCGGCCGGGGAACATCGTGGTGTACACCTCGCCCAGGTAACTGCCGTACGAGTACCCCAGGTAGGAGATCCGCCGCTCACCGAGCGCGGCGCGGATGACGTCCAGGTCGCGCGCGGTGTTCCGGGTGGTGGCGTACGGCAGCGTGTCACCCGCGTGCCGTCGGCAGCGCTGGGCGAGGTCCTCGGAGAACGCCGCCATGCGGTCGAACCCGGCGCGGTCGACGCCGGGGCTCCGGAACGCGGAGCCGGTCGGCCAGTGGCAGTCCAGCGGGGTGCTGCGGCCGACGAAGCGGGGATCCACGCCCACCACGTCGTAGCGTGCGCCGACCTCCTTCATCGCTTTGTGCACCCACGGCGGGTCACCGAGCGTCTGCCCGCCGGGGCCGCCGCCGTTCAGCAGCAGCGGGCCGACGCGGTGGTCGGTGTCGGTGGCGCGGATCCGGGAAATCGCGACGGTGATCGTACGGCCGTCGGGGTCGCTGTAGTCCAAGGGCACGGTCACGTCGGCGCATTGGGCGCCCGCCTGCTCCAGTTCCTTGCCGGTCGCGTCGTTCGGGCCGAGCACGCAGCTCTTCCAGTCGAGGCGCTGGTGGTGGTAGCGGGCGAGGGGGTCGGAGGCTGCCTGGGCCGGGAGGGCCGTGGCGGGCAGCGCGGTGAGGGCGAGAGCGGCGGCGGCCAGGCCCAGGACGGCCTTTCTCGCCTTTCCCGCCCTTCTCGCCGTTCCCGGAGCGCCCTGCGGCGAGCGGGGAGATCGGGCTGAACGGATCACTGATGTTCCCCTTCTGTTGGTTCTGTTCCTTCGGAAGGCCGCTCTTCACAGAAGGCGGTCTGGACCATTTCGAGGAAGTCTTCTTCGGCCTGAAGCGTGGCCGGTATCTCGTTGAGCGCGACGGCGACGCTCCGCCCGCCAGGGCCAACGGCCGTCAGCGCCCGGTGGCCCCCTGGCACGGTCCCCGCATGCCCCCACCACAGGCCGCCGCAGCGCAGCGGGGAGGCGATCAGGCCGAGCCCGTAGCGGGCGCCGGGCCAGAGCCGCTCTGGGTCGGCGGCCACCGTCCGCCGCATGTCGGCCAGTTGGTCCGAGGGCAGCAGACGGCCGCCGAGAAGCGCGGTGATGAACCGGGTCAGGTCGGCGGGTGTGGAGACCAGTGCGCCGCCGACCCCGCCGAAGGTCGTGTTCCAGTCGGTGCCGTCGGCGAGGCGGCCGTCCTCGGCGGTGAAGTAGCTACGCGAGTGCGGTCCGTGGATGCGCGTGTCGTCCCCGGGCCAGTACGTGTCGTCCAACCCGAGGGGCCGGATCACGCGGCGGGTGATCTCCGCCTCGGGAGAGTGGCCGGTGACCTCGCGGATGATCAGGCCCGCGAGAAGGTAATTGGTGGTGGCGTAGTGCCACTCCCCGTGCGGGCGCGGCAGGCCGAGGGCGCGGGCGACGAGCTCGCGCGGCTCGAAGTGGCGGTGCCGGATGCGTTCGGGGTGCTCCCATTCGGGGGCGTCGAGGTAGTCGGGCAACCCGCTGGTGTGCCGCAGCAGCTGCCGTACGGTGATCCGGCGGCCGTCGTAGCCGTTCTGCCGGATCAGACCGGGCAGGTAGCGGTCGACGGGAGCGTCGAGCGCGATCCGGTGCTCGGCGGCGAGTTGGAGCACGACCGTCGCGGTGAACGTCTTGGTGACGCTGCCGGCGCGTAACCGGTCGGTGGCGTTCATGGGGCGGCCTGTTCTCCGGTCGGCCGTCCCTGCCGTCTCGGTCCAACTCCCGCAGGGTGCGCCCGCGGCGTCGGTGATCAGGACCGCGGCACCGGTGATCCGGTCGCGATCGGTGAGCGTGCGCAGGTCCTGACGCAGTTCGCCGTGCGGTCCGCAGACAGCGTGCTGCTGGGCAGCGGGCGGCTGTGCGGCAGCCGGAGCGACGGGCGCGACGAGGGCCGCCAACACGGCTGCCGCGCCGGTGCATCTGCCCAGCGTCGAGGCGATGAGGGAGGGTGTCATGCGCCACAACGCTAGGCAGGCACCACTGCGGGGTCACTCGGGCAGGCAGCCGATTCGCAGGTGGGGGCAGCCACAGCACGGAACCGGGGGCATCCCCCCCGGGGGGGGCAGAAACGCCGCCGACTCGGCGGCCATGGCCCCGCTCTCACAGCCGAGTTGAAGGAGACCGGCGCGCATACGGACGCGGCGGACCTGAGCACCGCCGAAGGCGTCGCCGCCCTCATCGACGGCAGCCTCGCCGGAGTCGTCCAGCAGTTCCCGAAGGCCATGCACATCACGACCGGCCCGCATGGCCGAGGCCGAGGAACCACGGCCCAGGCCTCCGGGCCGTCAGGAAGTCCAGGGCCGACGGCAACGCCGCCAAGCACGCAACGTCCGGCCGGCGTAGTCCCACTCGGCCCCGTTGTTCACAACGCATAGGAGTTCACCCATGAAGCCGCTTACTTTCAGGACCACGGGCTGAAGGACCGCAAGGAACCGATCAAGATCTACATCCGTGTCGTACTGCATCCCACACAGGGCTTTCCTGGTGGACACGGTCTCGCGGCGGCTCGTGGAGGATCCCGCCGGCGTGCGGGGCAATGCAGCGGGAAGCGTCGAAGCGCGTCATCCGGCACACCCTCAGGCATATGGACAGGCACGTTCTTCGTGACATCGGGCTCAGCGGGCTACACCTGCCGGCCTCCGCTCATGCACTGGATCGCTCGCCGACGTCGAATGACAGGTGCCCGCGGCTCGACGAGATGAGTCGGGCGGACGACGCAGACCTCAACAGCCGTACTGTTCCGTCCGGTTGGAGCCTGCGGACCGGGCCGCCGGGCGAGTGCGTGAGACGATCGGGAACCGGGCCACAAGGAGAGGAATTTCATGGGGGGCAAGGGGCGGCTGCATGTCGGTGCGGAACTGGCGGGGGTGCTGGAGCGAATCGATGGGCTCGGCGGGGTACTCGATGAACGGGCCGATGCCGCCGAGGAGTTGGGGAGGCTGCCGGAGGACACGGCGCAGGCGCTGTTGGACACTGGGATCGTACGGGCCGAGCTCCCGCTGAGCCTTGGCGGATACGAGTTCGCGCCGCGGCAGCTGATCGAGACGGCGGAGCGGGTGAGCTACCACGACGCCGCGGCCGGGTGGACCATGTTCGCGCTGCAGCTGATGACCGGGACCACCGCGGCGTACCTCGCCGGGGACGCAGCGGCCGAACTGTTCCCCGACGTGCCGAACGGGAAGTACGCGCTGCTCTCCGGGCATGGCACACGCCCCGGCCGGGCCGTCCCCGTGGAGGGCGGCTACCGGGTCAGCGGCCAGTGGCAGTTCGCCTCCGGGATGGCGCACGCCACCCACATCCACAGCGCGATCCAGGTCGAAGACACCGGTGAGCTGCGGGTCCTCGCGATGCCGAAGTCGCAGGTCACCCTGGACGGCAACTGGGACGTGCTGGGGCTGCGTGCGACACACAGCATCGACTACCACTGCACCGATGTGTACGTACCGCACGAGTACACCTACGTCGCGACCACGGACACCCCGGTCAACGGCGGCGCCGTCTACCGCCTCGGCCTGGTCAACATGTCAGCGATCGGACACACGGGCTGGGCCCTCGGTGTCGGCCGGCGTCTCCTGGACGAGCTGAAACAGGTCGCCGCGGCGCGGACCGGTTCGCGGGGCGCCGCGGTCGACACCTCCCAGTTCCACGCCGAGTACGCGACGGCGGAGGCCAGACTTCGGGCAGCGCGGGCCTGGGTGAACGACGTCTGGCAGGGCGTCGAACAGTCACTGGACCAGGGCGAATTGCCAAGCACGGAGCAGGACACTCTGATCCGTCTCGTCCTGAACCACACGACCTCGACCGTGTACGAGGTGGGCCGCACCGTGCACCGCTGGGCCGGCTCGGAGGCGATCCGCCGCGGCCCGGTCGACCGCTTCCTGCGCGACCTCGGGACGGGAGCGCAGCACATCACGTCGAGCCCGGTCGTGCTCCAGAACTGCGGCAAGTGGCTGAGCGGTGCCCAGCCGGACGCCCGGTGGAGCTTCCTCGACCTGACCTGACCATCCGGGGGCCGTCGACCGGGATCCCGACCACCCGGGGCCGACTCCAACAGGGATCCAGTCCCCGACGCCGCCGTGGGTTTCATATGAACCGGACAGCCGGGCTCGTGACCGCCGCATGCAAACGACGACGCTGTCCCCTCTGCGCGCCTGGTCCCCAAGATCTGTGCCAGAGCCCGCTGGAAGCCGTCAATGCCACCCAGTGGCTCTCACGCGATCTGTTCCGCGTCGGGGTAGTCGGTGGAGCTCGACAGCTCGCTCCGAGCAGCTGTCTCCGCGTCGAAGGCGGAGCGGGCGTCAGCTACCAGCCGGAGCGCGTCACCGCCGAGGATGAGGTGGGTCGGCGGCTTCTCGGCCTCGACAACAGCGAGCAGGGCGCGACCGGCCTGGGCGGGATCGCCGAGCTGCCGACCGCTCATGTCGATGCGGCGTTCGCGGATCGGGGCGAAGAGCGGGTCGTGGTCGGCGATGGTGCTCTCGACACGGTGCATGGAGCGACCGGCCCAGTCGGTGCGGAAGGAGCCGGGCTCGATCGACGTGACGTGAATGCCGAGCGGCGCGACTTCCTGGGCGAGCGTGGCAGCGATGCCCTCGACGGCGAACTTGGAGCCGTGATAGGCCGCCAGGCCGGGGAACGCGCGCAGACCGCCCATGGAGGTCACGAACAGGATGTGCCCGGCGCGCCGCTCACGCATGCGGGGCAGGACGGCTTGGGTGACCGCGACGACACCGAAGACGTTGACGTCGAACTGGTGGCGGAAAGTGCCGAGCGGGGTCTCCTCGAAGGTGCCCTCGACGCCGTAGCCGGCGTTGTTGACGAGTACGTCGACGGCACCGAGCTGGTCCTCGATCGCCGCGACGGTCGGCGCGATCGCATCTGGCAGCGAGCGCGGGTACGGAAAGTTCACCGTCGGCGAGGTCGCAGCCCGTGCGGGCGTGGCCGACAGCAGCATCTACCGCCGATGGGGCAACCTGGAGACCCTGCTCACCGACGTGGCGCTCACCCGCCTCAACGCGCAGTCGCCGATGCCCGACACCGGGAGCCTGGCCGGCGACCTGCGCGCTTACGCGGCCAACGTGGACCGCGAGATCACCGGACCCGACGGCCTGGCGGTGCTGCGCCTGGCCGTCGCCCTGTCCAGCAACGGTCAACAGGGCCTGCAGGCACGTGACGCCCTCCTCGCCGAACGCACCCGGCAACTGCAGTCCATGCTCGATCGCGTTCGCGAACGCGGTGAGCACGCACCCGACGCGTTCGGCGTGCTGGACCACGTGATGGCCCCCCATGTATGTCCGCGCCCTGCTCGGCATGGGCCCGCTCACCCCGGAGTACGTCGACGGGCTGGTCGACCGATTGCTGTGACTTCAGCCCGGTCCGCGCGATCAGAGCACGAAGGCGCCCTCAGCCGAATCGCCGGTGTAGCCGAATTCGGCCGCCCATCCGCTTGCGCGGTCTGCTGGTCGGTGTGACACGCTCGCTCTCCATGGCCCGACCGGGGGAAATGAGAGGCGGCGGTATGCGCATCGGACTGCTCGGCACCGGACCATGGGCCCAGATGGCCTACGCCCCCGCCCTGAGTCGGCACGGCGGACTGGACTTCGCGGGCGTATGGGGCCGACGTGCCGCCGCCGCCAAGGAGTTGGCCGACAGCCACGGCGTCCCCGCCTACGACGACGTCGACGCGCTGCTCGCCGACGTGGACGCCGTCGCCGTGGCCCTGCCGCCCGCCGTGCAGGCCGAGTTGGCGGTGCGGTCCGCTCGGGCGGGCTGTCATCTGCTGCTGGACAAGCCGCTCGCGCTGACGGTGGCGGAGGGACGGACGGTCGTGGAGGCCGCCGAGGAAGCCGGTGTGGCCTCGGTCGTCTTCTTCACCGCGCGTTTCCAGCCGGAGACCGAGGCGTGGATCACCGAACAGGCCACCGTGGAGGGCTGGTTCACGGGGCGGGCGGAGTGGCTCGGCGCGGTGTTCAGCGGTGAGGGCAGCCCGTTCGCCGCCTCGCCGTGGCGGCGGGAAAAGGGGGCGCTGTGGGACGTGGGTCCTCATGCCCTGTCCGTGCTGCTGCCGGTACTGGGTGACGTACGGCAGGTGGCGGCCGCCGCGCACGGGCCCGGTGACACCGTCCATCTGGTCCTCGACCACGCCGGCGGCGCGTCGAGCACACTGGCCCTGAGCCTGACGGCGCCGCCCGCGGCGGCGGGAGCCACGGTGGAACTGCGGGGCACTGCCGGGGTGACGCTGCTCCCGGAGAGCACCGCGAGCGCGGTGTCCGCGCTGATCCACGCCGGGGACGCGCTGCTGGCCGCCGCCCGCACCGGGCACGCGCACGCGTGCGACGCGGGCTTCGGGTTGCGGGTGACCGAGATTCTGGCGGCTGCCGAAAGGGTGTTGAGCGGCAGGGCTTGAGGGCGCCGGCAGCGGCGAGGGCCTGGAGGGGCCGAAGGTGCCCCGGTAGGCCCTCACCGCTGCTTGGGGTCGGGATTCGGGTGACCGGCGGGTCGGGTACGGGGGCTTGAATTCTGACAGTCGGTCCGGCCCGAACCCCGGCGGGGCCGGGCCGGACCGCCCGCCCGGTGCTGCTCCTTGCTACGGATGCCTACGACGCTGCCAATGCCTACGGCCGAGGCGCCGCCGACTTCCTACGGCCGAGGCACCGACGCCTTCCTACGACCGTTCCGCCGCATGGAAGTTGATCCGTTCCCTGACGACGGGGAAACCCGCCTTGGAGAAGTTCGCGGCCATGGGGAAGTTGCCGTGGTCCGTCGCCGCGGTGACGAGCTCCGCGCCCTGTTCCACGAGGAAGTGGGTGCACTCGGCGAGGAGGTCGTAGGCGTAGCCGTGGCCGCGCTGTTCCGGGACGACCCCGATGAAGCCGACGGTCGGGCCGGAGGAGTTGTGGGCCGGGATGTGGATGCCGACGAGGTCGCCGGCCGGGGTATGGGCGAGCTGCCACCACTCCCGTGGGGAGGGGCACCAGTGGAAGAAGTCGAGCTCCTCCTGGGCGGCCAGGTCGAGGCCGCCCTCCTCGATGGCCCGCAGGGAGTGGGCGTCCAGGGTGACGGAGTGGATGCGGCGCACCGCGTCGAAGAAGACGGCGTCGTCGGGTTCGGCACGGAAGCGTAGGCGCCCGGGGCGCTCGGGCAGGCCGAGGTCCGGCGTCCAGCGGTACAGGAAACGCTCCACCAGGAGTTCGTATCCGGCGGCACGCGCCGCGGTGAAGCGGGTCTCGGCGGCGGCCTTCAGGCCCGGCTCGTCGCGCCAGCCGCCGGGCAGGTTGATCTCCAGTTCGACCTGCCAGGGGGCGGAACGCAGGAGTTCGGCACCGGCCTCCTCCTCGCCCTCGGTCACATCGAACCAGTTGATGTTGATGGGCTCCGACTCGTCGGGGCCGCCCCACCAGGCGCCGCGGGCGACGACCGTGCCGTCGCGCAGGGCCACCCGCTTCCACTCGGGGCGGAACACGGTCCGCTGATGGCCTTCACGGGCACCGAGCGGATCGGGGTGTGCGTCGAAGAGATGGGCGTCGCTGGCAGAGAGCGTACGGATGACCAGATCGGTCACGGATTCCTCCGGGATACGGGCTACTTGGAGCGCTCCCGGTCAGATGGAACGAAGTACGCCGGGACGGTGGAGAAGGGAGCGCTGGAAGGACTTGATCTGCACGGCACTCGCCTCCTTTCGTTCGTCTCAGGGCGTGGAGCCACACAGTACGCGATCTTTCGTGGGGTGGTCCATCAAGTTTTTCCGTTCGGGAGCGTTCGGGAGCGCTCTCAGAGGTCCTTACGGCTTAATTGAGCCTTAGGTAAGGGTTAAGCAGTCGTGCCCATTCCGTGGCTCTTCAAGTTCCCGCAGCTCAGGGGCATTTGAAAGATGTGCAGACGCATTGGCTCGTGCGAGAGCCGTGCGTACCATCGGGCCCCACCGGTGGTGGCGGCACTCGGAGTGAGAGCGCTCTCACAGTGCCCCACTCCCCTGTCCGCCTCCCCGGTGCATCCCGACCACCCCCACAACCACCCCGGGAGACCCCCCACATGACACCCCGTCACCAGCGCCATCTCGGTCGACGCAGGCTTCTCTTCGCCCTCGGCGGCGCGGCGGTGGCCGTCCCGGCCGTCGCCACCGTGGCGCCGTACGCCCTCGCGGACACACCCGCCGACGGCCGCGGCTCGCGAGCCGCGGCGGACTCACTGCCGCTGACGATCGTCAATGACAGCGGCTCCTTCGACAACGCCAACGTCCACGTCTACGTCGTCGGCAACCAGGGCGGCAGGCAGGTACGGGTCAAGCCCGACGGCACCCTCGCGCCGATCGCCCTGTCGGACAACGGCGCCGACGGCTTCACCGACTACGCCATCAGCCTGGCCGACAGCGGCGAGACCCGGCTCTCCCTTCCCCAGATGTCCGGCCGGATCTATGTGGCACTCGGCCAGAAACTCAAGTTCAAGGCCGTCGCGGACGGCAACGGCAATGCCGCGCTGCAGTACCCGGCGGGCTGGGTCACGTCCGACCCCAACTACCCGGTGGTGCACGACTGCGCGGAGTTCACGTTCAACTCCGCCGGCATGTTCTGCAACACCACCATGGTCGACATGTTCAGCGTGCCGATGAGCATCCGGCTGACCGGCGCCAAGGACCAGACGACGGGCACGCTGCGCTCCGGTGGACGTGCGGCCGCGTTCGCCGCGGTCCGTCAGGCCGGGGAGTTCGCCCGGCTCGTCGTGGACGACACGCGCATCATCGCTCCGGGGCACGGGCTGGACGCCGGTCTGTTCGCCAAGGACTACCTCGCCCCGTACATCGACGAGGTGTGGAGCACGTACACCGGGCGGGACCTGACCGTCACCACCAACGCGGGGACGTTCACAGGGCGGGTGCGCGGCGACCGGTTCACCTTCGACGGCCCCGCCCAGGTGTCCTTCGCCAAGCCGTCGACGCGCGACGTGCTGTTCTGCGACGGCACCCTCGCCGCTCCCAACGACGGTACGACCGGCCCGGTCGCCGCCGTCCTGGGCGCCGGCTTCAACCGCTCGACGCTGCTCAGTCACCCGGCCCAGCCGACGACCGACCCCGCCACCTTCTACCGGAACGACCTGACCAACCACTACGCCAAGGCGATGCACACGGTCGCCGAGGACGGCAAGGCTTATGGCTTCGCCTTCGACGAC
Source organism: Streptomyces sp. HD (assembly GCF_028369295.1). Lineage (GTDB taxonomy): Bacteria > Actinomycetota > Actinomycetes > Streptomycetales > Streptomycetaceae > Streptomyces. The sequence goes on along the minus strand of NZ_JAQMYP010000041.1, from coordinate 25,017 downwards.
GTGGCCGACTTCGCGTCGTACATCCAGGACACGGCGCCGACGGGGATCCGGCTGACGTTGACACCCTTCGGGAGCTGACGCTCACGACCTTTCACGAGCCGACGCGAGCCCGCGCGGTCCGGGCGGGTGCCCGTCCGGGCCGCGTCGGCGGTTTTACTCCGGGGTCGAAGTCGGACCAAGACCCCAGCAGATCCTTCTCCGGGGCGAGCCGGATGATCGAATGCCGCCCATCGCCACAGCCGTCCCCACCCTGGAGCGGTAACGCTGACAGGGCTCAACGGGCTCTGCGCCGCATCTCCCGCGGGCTCACGCCAAAGCGTTGACGGAAGGCCGTGCTCAACGCACTGGCCGATGAGAAGCCCGAGGCGTGGGCGACTTCCGTGATCGTCATGTGGTTGCACTCGGCGCACTGGAGGCGGTCGCGCACAAGGCGCAGGCGTTCCTCACGGATCAGGTCACGGGGAGTCGTGCCCACGCGCTGGAGGGCCAGTTGGATCTGCCGTAGTGACCAGCCCAGTGCGCGCGCCATGGACGTACCGGTCAGGCCGGGGTCGGCCGCGTGATCACGCGCGTAGCGGCGCGCCAGCCCCTCGACCTCGGTGAGATGGCCCGGGGCGTCGGGACGGTCGTCGCCGGAGACGAGCATGCACAGGAGCTCGACGATGCGGTCCGAGACGGCGTCGAACTGCGCGTCGGTCAGGGCATGGCGCTCCTCGTGCAGACCGCTCAGCATGGAGCTCACCACGCTTCCCAGTCCGCTTGTCAGGTCCAGCCCGGCGGCCAGCGGTGACTTCTGGTTCAGCGGGCCGTCGATCTCACGGGCCGGAATGGTGAAGATGTAGGCCAGTGCACGCCCCTCCTGTAGGCACTGGAACGGAGCGCCGAAGCTGACCAAGGCGGCCGCTCCCGGCGTGAGGTGTGCTCCCTCGTCGTTCTGCCGCAGCTCGATCCGCCCGTTGATCGGCAACAGGAGGCGATAGTCGTCGTCCGGGTCCTGGCGTACCTGCTGGGCGGTCCGGCTGTACTCGATCTCGTCCGACTCGAACCGGACGAGCTGGTAGGTGTGACTGCGCTGGCGGACCGTCTCGCCGCGGAAGTTGTCGGGGCGCGCGTACCGGTACCCCATCCGGGACTGATAGGACGCGATGTGTTCGCTCCAGAAGTCGGCCCGCTCGCGCGGGTCCACTTCGCCCGTGCTCTGCGACTCCAAGACGTAACGTCCCGTGGGCAACGTGACTCCTCCGCTGCGACGGGTTTCGGCGGCATGTGCAGACAGCCCCTGAACTTCTGTTCGTTCACGGACTGATTACGTGTGGTCACACTAGGGGCAGCAAGCGGTATCCAGGAGCAGCGGCCAACTCATTGGCACATGCCAAAGGCAAGTCGGGTCGCCCGTTGGTGCGTCACAGAGGGCACGTGCGCCTCTCGGCAACTTCCCTGCGCGTACGGGCAAGTGGGTTTGCGGACTCGCCGCTACTTTCGAGCACCCGTCAACTCACGCCCGCCCCTTGAGGACTCCATGACCGATCGGATACCGGAGGCCGCCTTCTGGTGCCTGGCCCTTGGCCTGTTCGCCGTCACCGTGCTGCTCGTGCGCCAGCGCGGCATCAGCGCCCGGCAGCGCAGGCAGAACGCGGAACTGGCCCAGGGCCTGCGGGCGCGGGACGCGGAACTGCGCCACCTCCTCGCGGTCCGGCTGCCGGCGGTGGAGGACGCCGGCGACCCGTCGGCCCCACAGAGCGATCTGCTCGACGACCACCTCGCCGACACGGACTTCGCCGCCTGCCTCGACGACGTTCTGGACCGGTTCGCCGCGGCCGCCGAGTACGCGCAGTCGCGCGCCGACCAGTCCGCGAAGGCCGCTTTGAAGGCGTCGATGCGCTCCATCCAGGCCCTGGCCAACGAACAGCAGGTGTCCATCGCCGAGATGCAGGACCGGCACGACCACCCCGACGTGCTGCGCGACCTGCTCGAAGTCGACCACACGAACGCCCAGTTCGGCCGACGCGCCCAGGCTATCGCCGTACTCTGCGGCTCCTGGCCGGGCCGCCAACGCGCCACCTCGGCGCTCATCGAGGTCGTCCGCGGCGCCACCTCCCGCATCCGTGACTACCGGCGTATCCGCATCAACGGCGACGTCGACACAGCCGTGCAGAGCCGGGCGGTGGAACCGGTGGTGCTCGCGGTCGCCGAGCTGCTCGACAACGCGGCGCGTCACTCGCAGCCCCACACCACCGTCGAAGTCGCGGTCCAGACGGTGCACAACGGCGCGTGCGTCGTGATCGACGACGCGGGTGTGGGCATGGACGGCCAGGCGGTCGATCTCGCCGCCGAACTGCTGTCCGGCAGGCGCACGATGGACATCACCCGGCTGGGTGACCCGCCCCGCTTCGGCTTCGCCGTCATCGGGGCGCTCGCCCACCGCTACGGCTTCAGCGTCTCGGCCGACACGCTCTCCCCCTACGGCGGCGTCCGCGCCGTGGTGTTTCTGCCGACCGGGCTGCTGACCCACATGGAGACCGTGCAGGACCTCGCGCCGGCAGCCACAGCGCCCGAGCCCGCTCCCGCGCGGAGCTCCGTCCCCGTGCGCGCCCCCGCCTCCGAGCCCGCGCCCGCGGGCACTGCCGAGCACGCGCCCGCGCCGGACGCCGTGCCCGGCCCTCCCCCCGCCCTCGCCCCCGTTGACTCGACCACGCCCGGTGGCCTGCCCAAACGCCGGCGCCGCTCCCTGCGGGAAGCGGCCGTGGAACCCGCGGCCGGGCCGGCCGTGGAGGTCGGCGGCCGCTCGGCCGAGGAGAACGCCCGGCGCATGGGCGCCTTCGCCCGCGGCACCCGCTCCGGCCGGACCGCGCAGTCCACCGCCCACGAAGACGAAGGGAACAGCCACGAATGACCGGGCCCACCAACAACGAGTTGGGCTGGATGCTGGACGAGGTGCTGAAGGTGCCGGAGGCGCGTCACGCGATCCTGCTCTCCGCCGACGGCATGCTCCGTGCGTACTCCAAGGACATCGACCGGGACGATGCCGAACGACTGGCCGCGGGACTGTCCGGCGTCCAGTCGATCAGCCGCAGCACGGCCGAGTTCTGCGGCACCGCGCACACTCCGTGGCGGCAGACCCTGATCGAGTTCGCGGGCGGCTACGTCTTCCTGGTCGCCGCCGGCGAGGGCGCCTATCTCGCGGTCTCCACCGGTGAGGACGTGGACATGGAGGCCGTCACCTACCGTATGCACAAGCTCGTCGACCGGCTCGGCAAGGAGCTGACCAGTCCCGCCCGGCAGGACTCCGGCAGCCCGGTATGACTCCCCGGCGGCGCCCCGCAGACCGGCTGGTGCGGTCGTACGTCGTCACGGACGGCCGTGCCCACCCGACCCGCAACACCCTGGACCTGGTCACGCTGCTCGTCGTCACCGACGATCTGCCCCTGAGCGGTCTCAACCCGGAAAAGCACAGGCTCATGGAGCTGTGCCGGCCCGGAGCCCTGTCCGTCGCCGAGGTGGCCGGCCATCTTTCCCTGCCGGTCAGCGTCGCCAAGGTGCTGATCGCCGACCTCATGGACAGCGGTCACCTCGTCACTCGCGCGCCCATCCCCGCCGCCCGTCCGACCGACGCCCGAATCCTCCAGGAGGTGCTCGATGGGCTCCGCGCCCGCCTCTGAACCCGCCACCGGGGACGTCCATCTGCCCCCCAGTGTGCAGACCGCGGTCAAGCTGCTGGTCGTGGGCCATTTCGCGGTCGGCAAGACCACGTTCGTCGGCGCGCTGTCCGAGATCCGGCCGCTACGCACCGAGGAGGTCATGACCGAGGCCGGTGCCCTGGTCGACGACCTGGCCGGCATGACGGAGAAGACCACCACCACGGTGGCCCTGGACTTCGGCCGACTCACCCTCAACGACCGCCTCGTGCTCTATCTGTTCGGCACCCCCGGCCAGCAGCGCTTCGCCTCGCTGTGGCACGACATGACGCGGGGAGCTCTCGGTGCGCTCGTCCTCGCCGACACCCGCCGCCTCGGTCAGTCCTTCGAGGTGATGGGCGTACTGGAAGAGCTCGGCCTGCCCTACGCGGTCGCCCTCAACCAGTTCGACGACGCGCCCGCGCACGGCCTCGACGAACTCCGCGAGGCCCTCGACCTGCTCCCCGAAACCCCCCTCGTCCGCTGCGACGCACGCGACAGGGTCTCCTCCACCCGGGCCCTGATCTCTCTCGTCGAGCACCTTCTGACCCGCATCGGCCCCATGGAGCACACGTGACCTCGCTACCCCCCGTGCCACCGCCCGCCTGCCCGGTGCACGAGCCGCTGTACGGCCCCGAGTTCGCCGCCGATCCGGCCGCCGCCTACCGGCGCCTGCGCGCACACGGCCCGATCGCACCGGTCGAGCTGGCACCGGGCGTAGAGGCCTCACTCGTCGTCGGATACGAGGCTGCCCTGCACGTGCTGCGCAGCACCGAGACGTTCTCCAAGGACCCCCGCCGCTGGCAGGCCCTGACGGACGGCACCGTCCCCGCGGACAGCCCGGTCGTGCCGATGATGATGTACCGGCCGAATGCGTTGTGGGCCGACGGCGAGGAGCACCGTCGGCTGCGCGGAGCGATCACGGACAGCCTGGCCCGCGTCGACTCAACCACCCTCCGCGGCTATGTCGAGACGTGCGCCGACACGCTCATCGACCGCATGGCGCCCGCCGGGCAGGCCGATCTGCTGGGCGAGTACGCCCAGGTGCTGCCGCTGCTGGTGTTCAACCGCCTGTTCGGCTGCCCGGCCGACTACGGCGAGCGGCTGGTCGCGGGAATGTCCGGGATCTTCGACGGGGTGGACGCCGAGAAGGCGAACGAACTGCTCGCCACGACGCTGTTGGACCTTGTCACGTTGAAACGGAAGCAGCCCGGGCACGATGTGACGTCCTGGCTCATGGCCCATCCGGCAGCACTCACAGACGAGGAGATGATCCACACCCTCGTCCTCCTCATGGGCGCGGGCACCGAGCCGCAGCAGAACCTGATCGCGAACAGCCTGCGGCTGCTGCTGGCCGACGACCGGTTCGGGGGCAGTCTGTGGCGCGGCAGCCTGCCGGTGGAGGACGCCCTGGACGAAGTGCTGTGGACCGACCCGCCCATGGCCAACTACGCCGTCCACTACCCGGTGCACGAGGTCGTGTACGAAGGAACGGCCCTGCGCGAGGGCTGTCCCGTCGTCGTCTCGCTCGCCGCCGCGAACACCGACCCGGCCCTGGTCGCGGATCAGCGGGCGGGCAATCGCGCCCATCTGGCCTGGAGCGCGGGCCCGCACAACTGCCCGGCACAGGGCCCGGCCCGGCTGATCGCGGCCACCGCGGTGGAGAAACTGCTCGACCGCCTCCCCGACATCGAACTCGCCATTGATGTCGAGGAGTTGACGTGGCGGCCAGGCCCCTTCCACCGGGCGCTGATCACGCTGCCCGTGACCTTCCCCCGGGCCGCCCCGGCCGGCCGGACCACCACGCGCGCCGAGGCCCCCGCGGAGCGCGAACCCGCCGCCGGGCAGGCGCCGCCCTCGTCAGTGCCGACGGACGGTGGTGCCCGGCGGGGCTGGGTGGCCCGACTGCGCGCCTGGTGGCACGGGGGCTGATCAGGACAGGTGGACGGGCAGCGAGCGGTGGCCGTTGGAGATGAAGGAGTCGACCGGCTCCAGTTCCGTACTCTTGACGGCGAGCCGGAGTCCCGGGAAGCGGTCGAAGAGGGCCGGGAGCGCGATGCGGGCCTCCAGCCGCCCCAGGGGCGCACCCAGGCAGAAGTGCACGCCGTGGCCGAAGGCGAGGTGCTCCTTGTCGCCGCGTGTCACGTCGAAGACGGCAGCGCTCTCGCCGTACTTCTCCGGATGCCGTCCAGCGGCGGCGTACGCCGCAAGGATCGCTTCACCCTTGCGGATCACCACACCCTCCGGGCCGCCGATCTCGCTCACTGTCAGGTCCTCCACCGCGTACCGCAGCGGCAGGCTGGCCACCGGTGCTTCCACCCGCAGCGCCTCCTCGACCGCGTCGTCCCAGGAGGCACTGCCCGCGCGGACGTGGGCGAGTTGGGCGGGATGGGCGAGCAGGAGGTGGATGGCGTTGTCGAGGAGATTGACGGTGGTCTCATGACCGGCGCTGATCATCAGCACCAGAGTGTCCAGCAGTTCTTGCTCGCCCAGCCGTGTGCCGTCCTCGTCGTCGCGCGCCGCGATCAGCTCCGAGGTCAGGTCGTCGCCCGGCGACCGCCGTTTGAGGGCGACGAGCTCGCCGAGGGCGGCGTAGAACCGGGCGTAGATGTCGGTGACCTCCTCGGGGGTGGCGGAGGTGTGGAAGACGCCGTCCACGACCGCGCGCAGTTCCGCCCCCTGTTCCTCCGGCAGCCCCAACAGCTCGCTGATCACCTGGATGGGCAGCGGGTAGCAGAGCTGTTCGCGCAGGTCGACGACTGCGCCGCGCTGCCCGGCCTCCTCGATGCGGTCCAGCAGGGCCTTGGTGATCTCCTCGATACGAGGCTGAAGCGCGGCGCTGCGGCGGGCCGTGAACGCCTTGGACACCAGGGCGCGCAGGCGCCTGTGCTCGCCGCCGTACGCGGTGAACATGTTCTGCACCGCGACCCAGGTGAACAGGGGCCATTCCGGGGATATCCCGCCGTTGATCCACCGGGGCCAGTGTCGGCGCGGATCCTTGGAGACTCGTGGGTCGGTGAGCAGGCGCTTGAGGAGATCGGGGGCGCTGACGGCCCACGCTTCGACGCCGTCCGGGAGTTCGACGAGGGTTACTGGCCCCCGTTCGCGGATCCGGGTGGCCTCGCCGTGAATGTCCCGGCCGGCCGGATCGATCACTAAGGGTCGGGGGTCTCCCATCGCAGCCTCCTGCGCTCGAACGACGATACGAACGGTAAAGCTACTTCGACGTAGCGTGTCTGACGAAATCATCTGCCGTGCGCTGCGCACGGGGACAAGTCCCCTGCGCGTGACCACAACTGCGAAGACCCTGACGGTGGACGTGATGCGTGGGCACTCCGTGCGGCGTGTACCGGTCGTCGACGAGGGACATCACGCGGTGGGCATCGTCGCCATCGGTGACCTGGCCATCGAGCGCGATCCGGACTCGGCTCTCGGCGGCATCAGCGCCGCCGAACCCAACCGCTGAACGACCAACTCTCCGTGACAGCGCGCCAAATCGCCCCGGCACGACGACAACAATCGACCGGTGGTGTTGTCCACAGTGGTGGCGGCCGGCAGCCGGGCGTGGCATATCGAGGAGAACGCCTCGTCTCCATGCCGCCGTGGCCCAGACCGGCCGACCAATCGACTGCCGCCAAGGCAGTCGAGGTCGGCCGGCGCCTGACTGGGAACGCGAGGCCGGCAAGCACGGCGCGGCCAGAGGAAGCATGGCCCGTCGTGAACGACTCGGGCGAAGGGAAAGCCTTGCAGTCCGAGCAGGAACCGTCCGCACCGCAAGGGCGGTCCTCGACCTCGACGTGCGGGATCCATTGCCTGGACGGCCGGGGCCGGGGGGCCAGCTGTTTGCACACCCCGCTGCACGCCGGCTGCGCCCCACCGTGGCCGTCAGTCCCGTAGCCGCCGCCCTGCGGCCCTGCAGTCCGCCCAACCCGAGCATGAGCACTGCGGCGCCGCACCACAACGTGGCGCCCTCGGCCGCCTCCTCCACCGCCGACAGCGCCTTGGCGATGCCCGGCGGAATGCCGTCAGCCGCCCTTTTCGTCAGCTGCCGGTCAACTTCACGCATCCTTGCAGGCATCCGCATGTCCAGCAGGTGGCCAGGCCATCGGCCTTCACCGGGAGACCGGCCACCCACCGGTCACGTCTCGTCCAGTCGGCGCCGGTCCTGCTCGTCCCACGTGCGGGTGTCGCGCGGCTGCGTATAGGGCTCGGCCTCGGGCGGATGGCCGCCGGCGATGGCCCGCTGCCGTGCGGTCTCCGCGTCGAACTCCAGGCCCAGCAGGATGGCCAGGTTGCTGATCCACAGCCAGACCAGGAAGACGATGACGCCGGCCATGGTGCCGTAGGTCTTGTTGTACGAGGCGAAGTTCGCGATGTAGAGCGCGAACCCGGCGGACGCGATCATCCAGATCATCAGGGCCAGGAAGCTGCCCGGAGTGATCCACCTGAAACCCTTCACCCTGGCGTTCGGGCTGGCCCAGTACAGGATTGCGATCATGACGGTGACCAGCACCACCAAGACCGGCCACTTGGCGATCGACCACACTGTCACCGCCGTGTCCCCGACGCCCAGCACCTGCCCGGCCCGGCGGGCGAGCGCACCGGTGAACACCACGATCAGCGCGCTGATCACGGCCAGCACCATGAGCACGACCGTCACCGAGACCCGCACCGGCAGAACCTTCCACACCGGCCGTCCCTCGGGCATGTCGTAGACGGCGTTCGCGGCGCGGATGAACGCAGCCACATAGCCGGACGCCGACCACACCGCCAGCATCAGACCCACGATCGCCATGACCGAGCCGATACCGGCGCTGCCCTGCAACTGCTGAACGGCCCTGGTGATGATGTCGCGCGCGGATCCGGGGGCGAGCTGCCCGATGTTGTCCAGCACCTTGTCCGTGGTCGACCTGCCGGCCAGGCCCAACAGCGACACCAGCACCAGCAGCGCCGGGAACAGCGACAACACCCCGTAGTACGTCAGTGCCGCCGCGCGGTCTGTCAGCTCGTCATCCTTGAACTCCCGCAGGCTGCCCTTGAGCACGGCACCCCACGCCCCTTTCGGCAGCTTCGTCGGCCCCTCAGGCGCCCTGCGCTCCACCTCCGGCCCGGGCCCCGCGTCGTCCGGTGCCGGCGACTCATCGCGGGCATGGTGGTCTTTCCGGCCTGGAAGATGCAATTTCGTCATCCGCGCCGGGTACCCCCCTCGCGCACCCCTATCGCGGCACGGCGCCACCGCGACCGCGGCCCTCGGCGGTCAAATGCGCGCCACCGTCACCCCTGCAACGGCAGTGTCACCGACCGGCCGTGGCGATGAACTCGGCTTGTGCCGGCGGCGGGGCGCATCGACTGGCAGGACGCGCCCACACGGGCCGCACGCGGGCCGCGCGGCGGCGGGCCCGGACATGCGGGGCCGCATCCTTACGGCGCCCCGCTGCGGCGATCGACCGTTCCTCCGGGCGGTCCATCCCATACCGCGACGTCCCGCCATCGGCAGCGGCACAGCAGCCACGACGAGCACACCAAAGGGCTCCCTTCCTGAGCAGCAGACAACGTTGCAGAGTTCCCGGTCACGCGTCATGCACCAGCCCGGCCGTGTGAACGTGTACGGCGCCGGCCCGTCCGCACGGACGGAGAAACGGTAAGAGAGCGCCGGGGCAGTCCTGCTCCGGCCGATTGTGGGTACTCGCATGCCCGGCCCAGACGCCCGGGCAGCCGTCATGGCACGGCCCGGCGTGCGAGAACGAGACAGACGGGAGGTGCACGACTGTGCCGCACACACCACCGCAATACGCCGACCCCGGCAAGGAAACCCGCGGCCCGGGGACGGAGCCGGTCAGCGAGCTGGTACAGCGGGCCTCGCAGCAGTTGACTGAGCTGGTGCGCGGGGAGCTGAACCTGGCGCAGGCCGAGATGAAGGAGAAGGGCAAGCGCTACGGCAAGGGCGGCGGCCTGTTCGGCGGCGCCGGCCTGGTCGGCTTCCTGATGCTGCAGGCGCTGGTGGCCACCGCGATCGCCGCGCTGGCGGTGCCGCTGCCGGTGTGGGCCGCGGCGCTGATCGTGACCGCGGCGCTGGGTGTGATCGCCGCGGTGATGGCTCTGACGGGGAGGAAGCAGGTCGGCCGGGCAGCGCCCCCCGTTCCCGAGCAGACCATCGACAGCGTCAAGGCCGACGTGGCCCAGATCAAGGGGAGCGCACAGCGATGACCCAGCCACACGACGAGCAGGGCTCCTCCAGTCCCGAGGAACTGCGCGAACACGTCGAGCAGACCCGCGAAGAACTCGGGCAGACGGTACAGGCCCTGGCGGGCAAGACCGACGTCAAGGCCCGCGCCCAGGAGAAGGCCACCGCGGTCCGCCACCAGGCCGCCGCAATGGCCGGCCAACTGAAGACCAAGGCCGCCGACGTCGCGCATCAGGTCCAGGGCAAGCTGCCTGACCCGGTGATTGACAAGGCCGCCCACGCTGCCGACCAGGTCCGCGCCAGGGCCACCCAAGCCGGTCACCTCCTGGAGGACAACACGCCCGAACCCGTGCGGCACAAAGCCGCCCAAGGGGCGCGGGCAGCGCGGGACCACCGCCCCCTGCTGCTGGCTGCGGCAGCCGGCGCCCTCGCCGTGTGGCTGGCGTACCGTCGCAGGAAGGCGTGAGCCGATGAAGGCTTCGAAAGTCGCCTACAAGCCGGTCGGACTGGCCCTGGGAGCCGTCAGCGGCATGCTCGCCGGCGCATTGTTCAAGCAGGCGTGGAAGATGCTCGGCCACGACGAGGACGCTCCCGACGCCACCGACGAAGAGCGCACCTGGAACGAGGTCCTGCTCGCCGCCACCCTGCAGGGCGCGGTCTTCGCCGCGGTCAAGGCCGCCGTCGACCGCGCCGGCGCCACCGCCACCCGTAGTCTGACCGGCGCCTGGCCTGGCTGACCGCCCACCGGACGCCGGTGGCCGGTCAGCCAACCGCCTGTGCCGGGCGCCCCTCTCGGCGACAGCCCGGATGTCAGCCACACCGCGGCGCGCTCGGCATGGGCCCTCGTATGCGCGACTTCATAGGACCGCTGTCCGGCAGGGACTCTACGTGCGCCGGTCCCTGGGGTCTGCGCAGGACCTGGCCCAGAGATCCAGCACGGATGACCTCGCGGGCGTGCCAGTGCCCGGACTGTCCGCGAGCCCGCTCGACATCGATGACTGGTGGGGGGGCCGGCCCACACAACGAGCCGCTGGTGACGGATGTGCGGCCACTGCGATGGATCAGCCCGCAAGTGATCACAGAGGCCGACCCGTTCGTAGGAGAGCAGCAGGGCACCTGGAGCCCTTGAACCGCAAGGGCACCGTCGAGGGCTGACACGTAGGGCTGACACCTGTGGCTCCGGCTGGTCGTCGTGCCCAGGCTCCCGGAGGGATCGACCCCAAGGCCGGCCGGCTATCGCTGGTGGACGCATCAACCGGCGGAGGTCGCTCAGCCGGGGAGGCAGCAGAGGCCCGGTTGCTACATGATCAGTGTCTCGTGCTCACGAGTGCCATGGCCGCGGTCAGCGCGGTAGCGCTCCAACAGCGCATCTGCCGCCAGCAGGGCCTGCTCGGGGGTACGGGTCCCGGTCATCACGCAGAGCTTGTAGGTGATGTCTTCAAGAGCGCAGCTGGTGCGAGCTGTGGGGAGCCCGTCGTGCTCGATGCTCGCCTGAGCGAACCTGGCCAGCACATCGCGCAGTTCCTTCTCCGCCGGAACGATCATGACGATGTCCCCTCTCACGCATCGCAGCGCACGACTGGCGACGACACCGTCGGGGGCAGGCTGCACACCGGGCTTCTCACGCCGCCTCTCGTCAACTGGCGGCGCAGCGTCGAGCGGATCTCCAAGTGCCCAGCGCGATGGAGACTATGCCTGCCTGACATGGCCCGCGTCGCCACGCGGTTCATCGGCCCGGTGCCTGTTCAGTCGATCGGCGGACAGCGCACGCCTCGGGAGCGGCCCGCGTTGGTATTCAGCACCGGCTGTGGCAGGCCCCGACCACGGCCGGACGCGAAGAACGACCCTGCAAAAGGCTCGTCCCGGATGCCACTGGGCGGCAGCGTTTCTCGTGGCGCCCGAGCGGTGGTCGGTGCCGGGCCGAGGGCGCTCTTGGCACGCTTGAGGAGGGTCAGGCGCGCGGCGGCCGTCTTGAACACAGCGGCTCGAAGGGCAGGCCCGAGCGGGAGACGCCACAATCGCCGTTGCACTGATCATGCAGCACTGGAGCGACCCCGCCGGAGCGAGAGGGGTGATCGAGGGGCAGAGGTGCCGACGGCGGTCTTGCTCGCCCGCATGGTGGCCGTCGGCGGTGTCGCTGCGGCCGGATCGGCCCATCGTTCGTAGCATCTCCCCGTGAACGAAACCTTGTGGCATTAGTGGCACCGTATCTAAAATATTTTTGCCAATTCTCATGATCGACGAAATTTCTTTCGGTACGGCTATCGAGAGTAGGTGCCTCCATGACGATTGCCGCTGCGTCGATGATCCACCCGGACGAGGTCCACGAGAGACTCGGCCGCCATGTACTGACCGACGGTTTCAAACTTGTGCTCGACCCGCTCGAAAGTCAGGGCTCGTGGATCGTCGACGCGCGCACCGGTGAGAAGTTCCTCGACCTCTACTCGTTCTTCGCGTCGGCTCCGCTGGGGCTCAACGCGCGCGGCATCGTGGACGATCCGGAGTTCATGACCCTGCTTGCGCAGGTGGCGGCGAACAAGCCCGCCAACCCCGACGTCTACACCACGCACTACGCCGAGTTCGTCGAGACGTTCGCCCGGGTTCTGGGCGATCCGGACCTGCCGAGACTGTTCTTCGTCGAGGGCGGAGCACTCGCCGTCGAGAACGCGCTCAAGACCGCATTCGACTGGAAGAGCCGCCGCAACGAGGCCGCAGGCCGCTCCCCCGAGCTCGGCACCAAGGTGCTCCACCTTCGACGGGCGTTCCACGGCCGCAGCGGCTACACCCTCTCGCTGACCAACACCGAGCCCGGCAAGACGGCCCGTTTCCCGCAGTTCGACTGGCCGCGCATCGACGTACCCGCGGTGCGATTCCCCCTCAAGGTCCACCTAGCCGAGGTCGAGGAGGCCGAGCGAGCAGCCCTTCAGCAGGCCCGGCAAGCGTTCGAGGACAACCCGCACGACGTCGCCTGCTTCATCGCCGAGCCGATCCAGGGCGAGGGGGGCGACAACCACATGCGCCCGGAGTTCCTCAAGGCGATGCAGACGCTCTGTCACGAGTACGACGCGCTGTTCGTGCTCGACGAGGTGCAGACCGGGGTGGGGATCACCGGGACCACCTGGGCCTACCAGCAGCTCGGTCTGGAGCCGGACATCGTCGCCTTCGCCAAGAAGGTCCAGCTCGGCGGCATCATGGCCGGCCGTCGGGTCGACCTGGTCCCCGAGAACGTCCTGAGGGTCTCCGGGCGGATCAACTCCACCTGGGGCGGGGGGCTGGTCGACATGGTCCGGTGCCGCCGCATCCTGGAGATCATCGAAAGGGACGGCCTGGTGGCCCATGCCGCCGCCGCGGGATCGTGGTTCCTGGCCGGACTACGTGATCTGGAAGTCCGGCACGCACCTGTGGCGGCCAACTCGCGGGGGCGTGGACTGATGTGCGCCATCGATCTGCCCGACAGCGGCGTTCGCGACGAGACGGTACGCCGGTTGCGAACCGAGGAGCAGGTGATCGCATTGCCGTGCGGTGAGCGCACGGTGCGCTTCCGCCCTGCACTGTCCATCACCCAGGACGAGCTCTCCATCGCCCTGCGAGCCCTCGACCGGGTCCTGGCCGACCTGCACTGATCCGGTCCCGCTCACCCGTCCGCACTGCCCCGTACCAGCCGACAAGGAGCAAAAGTCATGGCCCGTTCCGTCGCCTCGATCGTTGCCGGCCATCCCGTCGCCGGCGCTCCCGGCGGGACTCTTCGGCGCCCCAATCCCGGTCGTACCGCTGAACTGGTCAGCGAGGTCTCGCTCGGGGACGCCTCGACGTTCGTCGAGGCCGCCAGAGCCGCGAAGGGGGCTCAGCGGTCCTGGGCGGACGTACCGGCACCGGTGCGCGGATCCGCGATCGGGAAGATCGGCCGGCTCGTCGAGGCGAACAAGGACCGGCTCGCCCGCATCGTGACCGAGGAGATCGGCAAGCCGCTGGCCGAAGCGCTCGGCGAAGTCCAGGAGATCATCGACACCTGCGACTTCTTCCTCGGCGAGGGGCGTCGGCTGTACGGGCAGACGGTGCCCTCGGAGATGCCGGACAAGCAGCTGTTCACCTTCCGCAACCCCATGGGCGCGGTCGCGGTGATCACCGCCGGGAACTTCCCGGTGGCCGTGCCGGCCTGGTACCTCGTGCCGGCGCTCGTGACCGGCAACACCGTGGTGTGGAAGCCCGCCGAGTACGCCGCCGCGAGCGCCAAGGCCCTCTTCGAGCTGTTCGTGCACGGAGGCGGCCTGCCCGACGGCGTACTCAACCTCGTCCTCGCCGACGGGGAGCAGACGTACGCCGGTCTGGAGGCCTCTCTCGACGCCGGTCTCGTCGACAAGGTCGGCTTCACCGGGTCCACGGTCGTCGGCCAGAAGATCGGCGCCCTGTGCGGACGCCATCTGCAGACCCCGTGCCTGGAGCTGGGCGGCAAGAACCCGCAGGTGGTCACGCCCAGTGCCAACCTCGACCTGGCGGTCGAGGGGGCGTTGTTCTCCGGATTCGGCACCGCGGGGCAGCGCTGCACCTCCCTCGGGACGCTCATCGTGCACGAGTCGGTGCACGAGGACTTCCTCGCCCGCTTCGACGCCGCGAGCCGCGCGGCCCGGATCGGCGACGCGTTCGAGGACGTCCTCTACGGCCCGATGCTCGACGAACGATTCGCGCAGCGGTACGAGACCTTCCTCGGCTGGATCAAGGACCACCACCACACGTACGGCTCCGACGGCGTCGGGCGGATCACGCACGGCAACCCGCGCAAGGGCTTCGTCGGGGACCCGGAAGCGGGCATGTTCTACCACCCGGTGATCGTCGACGGGGTGCGCCGGGACGACGACCTGTTCCTCACGGAGACCTTCGGCCCCATCGTCTCGGTGACCACCTACCGGGACTTCGACGAGGCTCTCGACCTGGCCAACGCCCACGGTTACGGGCTGTCCGCCGCGATCTACACCACCGATCCGCACGAGGTGTGGACGTACCGGCGCGGCATCTCCGCGGGCATGGTCAGCGTCAACAACACCACCTCCGGAGCCGAGGCGCACCTTCCGTTCGGCGGCAACGGCAAGTCGGGCAACGGCAGTCGCCAGTCGGGGCAGTGGGTGCTCGACCAGTTCACCCGCTGGCAGTCGATGAACTGGGACCACTCCGGCCGGCTGCAGAAGGCCCAGATGGACGTGGCCACGCTTGAGCCCGACCTGTCCTTCCGCCTGTGAGCGCCGTCGAGGACCTGGACCGGCACTTCCGCGAGGTGGTGGCCGGTCTGCGCTCTGCGGAGGCGGCGACCGGGCGGCCCGGCGGCGTACTGGCCCCCCGTACCGCACTGGACCTGTTCGACGCCCAACTGGAGAGCCGGCACACCGACGCGGCCGCGCGTTGGATGCAGCAACAGGGCCGCGGCTACTACACCATCGGATCGAGCGGGCACGAAGGCAACGCCGCACTCGCCCTGGCGTTGCGCCCCACGGACCCGGCGCTGCTGCACTACCGCTCCGGCGCCTTCTACTGCGCCCGCGCCCGGCAGGCCGGCGGCGTCGACGCGGTCAGGGACATGCTGCTGGGGGTGGCCGCCGGGGCCGAGGAGCCGATCGCCGGTGGACGGCACAAGGTGTACGGACGTCACGAACTGGCCGTCATCCCACAGACGTCGACCATCGCCTCCCACCTGCCGCGAGCAGTCGGGGTGGCGTGGAGCATCGCCCGCGCCAAGCGGCTCGGCACCGAGTGCGCCTGGCCCGGCGACGCCGTCGTCTGCTGCTCCTTCGGCGACGCCTCGGTCAACCACTCCACGGCGGCAGGAGCCATCAACAGCGCCTGCCACGCGGCCTACCAGGGCCTCCCGATGCCGGTGCTGTTCGTCTGCGAGGACAACGGTCTGGGCATCAGCGTGCCGACACCGCCCGACTGGGTGCGACGCGCCTACGGCGCCCGGCCCGGCCTCGCCTACTTCGCCGCGGACGGGTGTGATCCGTCAGCCGCCTTCGACGCCGCGTGCGAGGCGGCGGCCCATGTACGCAAGCACCGGCAACCCGCGTTCCTGCACCTGTCGATGGTGCGCTTCCTCGGTCACGCGGGCTCGGACGCCGAAGCCGCCTACCGGGCACCCTCCGAAGTCGCCGCGGACCTGCGACGCGACCCACTGCTGGCCACGGCCCGGCTGCTCACATCGGCGGGCATCCTCACCCCGCAGCAGGTTCTGGACCGGTACGACGAGGTGGGCGGACGGGTGCTCGCCGTTGCCAAGCAAGCCCTGGACAGCGAGCCGCTCACCACCGCCACCCAGATCGCCGCCCCCATCGCACCCCGCCGTCCCGACCTCGTGGCGGCTGCGGCACGCCGTACGAGCGAACCACCCACCGCTCCCCTGGGCGAGCCCGTCACCATCGCCCAGGCCATCACTCACACCCTCGCCGACCTGCTCGGCAGCCACCCGGAGATGGTCGTCTTCGGCGAGGACGTCGGCCGCAAGGGCGGGGTCTACGGACTGACCCGGGGACTGCAGCGGCGCTTCGGCACCGCCCGGGTCTTCGACACCTTGCTCGACGAACAGGCCATCCTCGGCCTCGCGCTGGGAGCGGGGCTGTCCGGCCTACTGCCGGTGGCAGAGATCCAATACCTTGCGTACCTGCACAACGCCGAGGACCAACTGCGCGGCGAGGCCGCCACACTTCAGTTCTTCTCCCAGGGTCAGTACAGCAACCCCCTCGTGGTCCGTATCGCCGGCTACGGCTACCAACGCGGCTTCGGCGGTCACTTCCACAACGACAACGCGCTCGGCGCCCTGCGCGACATCCCCGGCCTGGTCATCGCCTCCCCGTCCCGCCCCGACGACGCGGCGGCGATGCTGCGCACGTGTGTGGCGGCGGCGAAGGTGGACGGCACGGTCAGCGCCTTCCTGGAGCCGATCGCGCTCTACCACACGCGAGATCTCCACAAGGAGCAGGACAACGCCTGGCTGGCCCCCTACCCGCCGCCCGCGGAGCACGTACCGATCGGCCGGGCACGCGCCTATGGCACTGGCACGGACCTGACCCTCGTCACCTTTGGCAACGGCCTGCCCATCGCGCTTCGAGCCGCACGCCGATTGGAGCAACAGGGCATCTCCTGCCGGGTTCTCGACCTGCGCTGGCTGGCTCCCCTGCCGGTCGACGACCTGCTGCGGGAAGCCCGAGCGACAGGACGCGTCCTCGTGGTCGACGAGACCCGCCGCACGGGAGGCGTGTCGGAGGGAGTCGTCACCGCTCTGGTCGATGCCGGATTCACCGGCGCGATCCGACGGGTCGCGAGCGTGGACAGCTTCATCCCGTTGGGCAGGGCAGCGCAGTTGGTGCTCGTGTCCGAGGCCGACGTCGAGCGCGCTGCCGGGGAACTGCTCTCAGAAGGCCCGCGCACTCGCGGGTGACGGCCGGTCAGGGCCCAGTGGGCGCCGGTGACCTCGAAGGCGGTCGCAGACGGGGTGCGCGGGCCCTTCGAGGTCGCATCACGCGACGGCGGTCCCCTCAAGCTCGACCATCTGGCCGGGGATCGCCAGCCGTGTCACCCCCAGCATCGTAGTGGTCGGCGCCACCCTGGCAGCGCCCAACCGCGAAGCCAGCACGCCGTAGTGCTGAAAAAAGCAGATCGACGTCGGTGGTGTAGACGTTGAGCCGGACGAGGTTCGCGAGGAACATGCCGGCCTCGCCGAGCACGGCCTCCAGGTTGTCGAGGCTCAGCGTCAATTGGGCCGCCATGTCACCGTCGTGCTCGGGCTTTCCATCGCTGCTCATCGCGGTCTGCCCGGAGCAGTACAGGGTGCGGGTGTGCCCGGAGACGATCTCACCCTGGTTGAATCCCCTCTCCACCGACCACGTCACCGGATTGACCGCCACGCGTTCCAGGACCGGGTCTGGCAGGAACGCAGCACACGGTTTCGGACCGGTGGCGATCAGGTCGCCGTGCTGGTACGGGTGCACCCGGCGCGGCGGGACGACCTGGTGGGCACCGCGCTGGCCGTCCGCGCCGAAGAAACCGATGCAGACGGCTGGCTGCGGTCGGAGGTGGCTTTCCAGGATTCCCGGCACGCCGAATGGGCGATCTGGCAGCTCGCCGCGGACGCTGAGGTCCTGGCTCCGCAGGGGTTGCGCACCTCCCTCCGCAACCGCGCCGCCGCGATCGCCACCTGCTACGGAGTGTCATCGTGAGCGCTGCTGCCCGACCTCGCGCGCAGGGTTTCCCGGCCCGTCGGGGAGCAGGGCAGTCGGGCAAGCCCGGTCATGGCCGAAGGCGACGCCGGACGCATGTCGATCACACGCGAGGCGCCTCCGGATGCAGGGTCCGCTCCGGCGTTGAATGGTGATAACAGACCCGATGACCGCACCGGGCCCGAAGAAGTGATCCGGATCCGAGGAGCGAGATGATGCCGACATCCCAGCCCGAGACGTCCGGGCCGTCCGAGGAGCGCATCACCCCGGACGACCTGCTCCACGCCCGCACCGGCACCGAAGTGTCACCCGAGGACATAGTGCTTGCCTCGGGCAAGGACATCACCCCACGCAACCTGGAATGGGCCAAGCGCAAGCTGGAGGCAGAGGGCCCCTCCGCGCTCGACAGGCTGCTGCCCTAGACAGGCTGGTTCCCCAACCACCCCGGCCATGATTCGCACGGGCCGCCTCGGGTGCGGGTCGGCACCTGGGGCGGCCGAGTACGGGTCCTGGACCATTCCCGTGCCCACCGCGTCCCACCACGGCACGCCGGGCATCCGTCGCGCCCGGCGTGCCCATGGCGTATGCCGGGCACGGCCGCGTCCGCCGTATCCGCGGCCTTACCGGGACTCGCCCCGGCCCAGCCCCGTCCCGGTCCGCGTCCTCGCCGCCGTATCCGCGGCTTCATCCGGGATCGCCACCGGCCCCGGCCCCGGCCGGATCCGCGCCCTCGCCGCCCCCTGCGTCCAGGCACAGCACCGGCACCCGCTGCACGAGATTGTTGGCGAAGCCTCCGCGGTTCCAGGGCTGCACCAGCGGCTGGGTGTGGCCCTCGGCGTCGGTGGCGCGGGCGCTGAGCACATGTTCGCCCGGGGTCGCCGTCCAGCTGTGCCGCCAGCGGCGCCACGCCCACCGGTGGCCGGTGTCCGGCTCCAGTCCGGCCTCCCGCCAGGTGTGCCCCGCGTCCGTGCTGACCTCGACGCGCGTCACCGGCGCATGCCCTGACCAGGCACGTCCCTCCAGGGTCAGCGGGCCGGGCCGGACGACGCGGGACCGGGACATGAAGTCCGGGAAGCCGGGTGGGACGAGCAGGGCGCGGGGTGCGATACGGGTGACCGGCTCGCCCTCGTCCTCGGGATCCCGGCGCAGCCGATAGGCCACGGTCTGCTGGAATCCCGTGAACGGCACATCCGCGACGGTCACGTCCCGCAGCCACTTCACCTGCGCCATGCCGTACCAGCCGGGCACGACCAGCCGGAGCGGACGGCCGTGCTGCGGGGGCAGCGGGGCGCCGTTCATCGCGTACGCCACCAGCACCTCGGGATCACCGGCCGTGGCCACGTCCAGGGGCAGCGCGCGCTGGTAGTCCTGCTCGACACCGCGCTCCACGCCGTGGTCGGCACCGGTGAAGACCACGTCGACCGCGCCGGGCTCGACTCCGGCCTCCGCCAGCAGCAGGCGCAGCGGTACACCCGTCCACTCGGCGGTGCCGACCGCCTCGACGAGCCAGGGCTGGCTCACCGGCCGGGGTGTCAGCAGGGCCCGGCCGTTGCCCGCGCATTCCAGCGTGACCCGGGTGGTGACCTGCGGGAGCGCTCGGATGTCGGCCAGGTCCAGGCGCAGCGGGCGGCGGACGTGGCCGCCGAGGGTCAGCTGCCAGGGGGTCTCGTCGGGGACGTACGGGATGTCGTAGTGGGTCAGGACGTAGTGCAGGCCGGGCGGGGTGAGGTCGTGGCGCAGGGCTTCGAGCGGCAGGCCGTGGTTGCGGGTCGCGAGCGCCAGTTCGTCCCGGCCGATGCCCTCGTCGGGGGCGGCCAGCCGGGCCGGTGCGCTCGTGTCGGCGAGTCGGTGACCCATAGCCGCATTATCGACCCATGACGGCACGATTGAGTCACGAGCGCACGATCACGCCACTCCGCCGAAACCGCCCGGACCGGGCCCGGGTGCCGCGGCCGCGGCCGACAGGCGGCACAACCTCCGTTGCGCCCATGGCACTTCACGCGCCGACGATGGTTTCCCGCTCACCCTTTCGTAAGGGGTCTTCCGGCTGTCAGACTCCGGAGGGTGCCCGACTTCGACATGCTCGTCATCGGATCCGGTCCGGGTGGCCAGAAGGCCGCCATCGCCGCGGCCAAGCTGGGCCGCCGGGTCGCCGTCGTCGACCGCCCCGACATGGTGGGCGGCGTCTCCATCCACACCGGGACCATCCCCTCCAAGACCCTGCGCGAGGCGGTGCTGTACCTGACCGGTCTCACCCAGCGCGATCTGTACGGCCAGAGCTACCGGCTCAAGGACGACATCACCGTCGCCGACCTGACCGCGCGCACCCAGCACGTGGTCGGCAGGGAGGTGGACGTCATCCGCAACCAGCTCTCCCGCAACCATGTCGCCCTGTACGCCGGGACCGGCCGCTTCGTCGACCCGCACACCGTCGCGCTGCGCGAGGTCACCGGACACGAACGGCTGCTGACCTCGGAGCACATCGTCATCGCCACCGGCACCCGGCCCGCGCGGCCGAGCAGTGTGGAGTTCGACGGGCGGACGATCATGGACTCGGACAATGTCCTGGCGCTGGAGCGGGTGCCGCGTTCCATGGTCATCGTGGGTGCCGGGGTGATCGGCATGGAGTACGCCAGCATGTTCGCCGCGCTCGGCAGCAAGATCACTGTGGTGGAGAAGCGGGCCGGGATGCTCGACATGTGCGACGTCGAGGTGATCGAGTCGCTGAAGTACCACCTGCGGGACCTCGCGGTGACGTTCCGCTTCGGGGAGACCGTCGCCGCGGTCGAGCGGCATTCCCGTGGGACGCTGACCATCCTGGAGAGCGGCAAGAAGATCCCCGCCGACGCGGTGATGTACTCGGCGGGCCGGCAGGGGCTGACCGACGAACTGGACCTGGACAAGGCCGGGCTGACCGCGGACCCGCGCGGCCGGATCACGGTCGACGAGCACTACCGCACCGAGGTGCCGCACATCTACGCCGTCGGTGATGTCATCGGCTTCCCGGCGCTGGCCGCGACATCGATGGAACAGGGCCGGTCGGCGGCGTACCACGCCTGCGAGGAGCCCGTGGGCCGGATGCACAACCTCCAGCCGATCGGGATCTACACCATCCCGGAGATCAGCTTCGTGGGCCGGACCGAGGATCAGCTCACCGAGGACCGGGTGCCGTTCGAGGTCGGCATCTCCCGCTACCGCGAGCTGGCGCGCGGGCAGATCATCGGTGACTCGCACGGCATGCTGAAGCTGCTGGTCTCCCCCGAGGACCGCACGCTGCTCGGGGTGCACTGCTTCGGTACGGGGGCGACGGAGCTCATCCACATCGGGCAGTCGGTGATGGGGTGCGGCGGCACGGTCGACTATCTGGTCGACGCGGTGTTCAACTACCCGACGCTCGCCGAGTCGTACAAGGTCGCGGCCCTGGACGCCACGAACAGGCTGCGCCAGATCGACCGGATCGGGGACTGAGCCCCGCCTCCTCTCCCCCGACCGCCCCTGTGGTCACCGGGGGCTCTTGAAGCCTCAAGAATGTGGCTATCATCACTCGCGCACGCGGCGTAACTGCGCGGCGACGCAACGGCGTACAGTGTCCGCCACCCCTTTTCGGCCGCCCCTGCCCAGAGGTCATCCCTCTGCGGTCCGTGGCGTAGTACCACCCCACCCCCCATACGCCGTCGGGGCCAGGTTCGCCTCGCGTCGTGCACGACGGAAAGCAGCGCATCGATGAGCAACAACAGGGGCAGAGGGCTGCAGGCCAATGTCCTCGGCACATTCGACACGGTGGTGATGGCGGTCGCGGGCAGCGCCCCGGCGTACTCGCTGGCCGCGACCACGGCGGTCCTCGTCTCGGCGGTGGGGCTGGCCAGTCCGGCCGCGCTGCTGTACTGCGCGATACCCATGCTGGGCATCGCCCTGGCCTTCAGCTATCTCAGCCGCATCGACGTGAACGCGGGCGCCAGTTACTCCTGGGTGGGGCGCACGCTGCACCCCTTCCTGGGGTTCGTCAGCGGATGGGCGCTGGTGATCTCGGCGACCATCTTCATGGTGGCCGGATCCCTGCCCGCCGGATCGATGACGCTCGCCCTCTTCGACCAGGACCTCGCCGACAACACCGCGCTGTCGACGCTGGTCGGTGCCGGCTGGTTCCTGGTCATGCTGTTCGTGGTGCTGGGCGGGGCTCGGCTGACCGTGCGGGCGCAGCTGGTGATGTCCGGTGTCGAGCTGGCCATACTGGCGCTGTTCGCCGTCCTCGCCCTCTTCCACTCGGGCAGTGCCCGCGCCTTCGACTGGTCCTGGCTCGGCTTCGGACACTTCGACGGGGTGACGGGATTCGCCTCGGGGGCACTGATCGCCGCGTTCTACTACTGGGGCTGGGACGTCACCAGCAACCTCAGCGAGGAGACCCGCAACAGCCGTCGTACGACGGGTCTCGCGGGCCTCATCGGGGTGGGCGTCGTGTTCCTGCTGTTCGAGGTGTTCACGATCGCGGTGAACGTCATCCTCTCCTCGACGCAGATCCAGCAGAACGAGGCCAATGTGCTGGCCGTGCTCGGTGAGGAGATCTGGCCGGGCTGGGGCGGCAAGCTGCTGATCGTGGCGGTCATGCTGTCCACCATCGCCACCCTGGAGACCACGCTGATCCAGGTCACGCGCTCACTGTTCGCGATGGGCCGGGACCGTACGATGCCGTCCGCGCTGGGCAAGGTGCACCGCCGGTGGAACACGCCGTGGGTGGCGATCGCGGTGGTCGGCGTGGTGGCACTGGCGATGTTCATCGCCTCCAACGCCCTGGGCACGGTGGGCGACATCCTCTCCGACGCGATCTCGGCGATCGGGCTGCAGATCGCCGTCTACTACGGGCTGACCGGCCTCGCGGTCGTCGTCGCCTACCGCCGCATGCTGCTGAAGTCGGTGGGCAATTTCGTACTCGGCGGGCTGTGGCCGCTGTTCGGGGCCCTGTTCATGTTCTGGATCTTCTTCGAGTCGCTGGGCGAGCTGAGTACGTCCGCGATCGCGATCGGCATCGGTGGCCTCGCGGCGGGGCTGATCCCGATGTTCTGGTACTGGCGGCAGGGCAGCGACTACTACCGGCCGGACAAACTGGATGCCGCCCGGACCGTCGAGGCGGACTACGTTCCCGACGGCGCCGGCGGTACGAACTCCCTTGTCCACGAGGGTCTTCCCACCGACTTCTGAGGGAGACCGCGATGGCGAGAGACCGCTTCGCTCCCGACTTCGACGCCGACTGCGGGGACGCGCCGCTGACCTGTGCCCGCCACGACATCGTCATCGGCCGCTGGCAGGGGCTGCGCGAGCTGCTGCGGGCCACCGGTCCGGACTGGGCGGTGCGGGGCCACCGGGTCCGGTTGCTCGCGCAGGTCTGTGCGGGCAGTTCGACGGTGGAGTCGTGGCTGGCCGCCGAGCCGCACAGCGGTGACGCGCTGGTGCTGCGTGCGGCCACGGAGACGGCTCGGGCGTTCAATACGGCCATCGCCGCGGGCCGGGGCGTGCCGATCGAGCAGCAGCGCATCGACACCGCGGTGCGGTCCTGCCTGAAGGCCGCGGACTCCTACCCGGACGACCCGACGCCGTGGGTCTCGCTGATCTCCGTCGCACGGCTGTATCCGTCGGGCGTACGGCGCCAGGAACTGGGCCGCTGGTGGGACGAGTTGCACCAGCGCGACCCGTACAGCGTGGAGGGGCATCTCCAGGTGCTGCACTACTACTCCGCGCGCTGGCACGGCACCCACGGCCTGATGTACGACTTCGCCCGTGACGCCGCCGGAGTCGCACCTCCCGGCTGCCCGCTGCCGGTGCTCGTGCAGTACGCCCGCGTCGAGGAGTTCCGCTACGCCCTCGACGCGGCCAAGGGACAGCACGCCGCCATGGGGCTCGGCCAGCACTGGAGTCATGACGGCGCCGTCAGCGACGTACGCCGGACCTGGGAGCGCTGGATCATGAACCGGGCCGCCGACGACGTGGCCCCCGGCGAGCTGCGCGACTTCAACTACCTGGCCCACGCGGCATGTCAGGCAGGCGTCCACGACGTCGCCGCGTCCCTGTTCCGGATGCTGGGACGCCGCGCCACGCGCGCTCCGTGGGCGTACACCGGCGATCCGGAGAAGCAGTTCGTCAGGTGGCGCGGGGAGGTGGGGCTGCGTCGGTGACCGGCTCAGGCGTCGACGGCCGGGCCCATGCCTTCGGTGGCCGGGCCCATGCCTTCGACGGCCGGGCTCAGGCCTTCGGTGGCCGACGGGTCGAACCCGGCGTCCGCCAGCACGGTCGCCGCGACGCCGCGGCCCACACCGGCGAGGCCGATCAGCAGGTCGGCGCAGTCGATGTGCGCGGCCCCCTGCTGCTCGGAGCGGGCCTCCGCGAGGGCGATCGCCTTGCGGGAGTAGGGAGTCCAGGCGATGCGCTCGGCGGCCTGGGAGGCTCCCCGGCTGAGTCGGCCGGCCACGGCGCGGTGGACCGTGTCGGGGGAGACGCCGCCGGCTTCCAGGAGCCTGGTGGCGCTGTTCACCTCCGCCGTCAGCCCCCACAGGAGGTGTTCGGTGCCGATGTAGTTGTTGCGGTGGGACACGGCGGCCTCCTTCACCTGGATCATCGCCCGGCGCAGGCCCTCGGACATCGTCTCCGGCCCGTAGCGCTTGTGCGGCGCGTGGAAGCGCTGCTGCACCGCCTGCCGGGTCACCCCCAGGGCGGCCCCGATGTCGGTCCACGAAACGCCGTGCATCCGGCAGTGCTCGACGTAGTCCTCGACCAAGTCGTCCGCCAGGGCCTGTAGTTGACCTGCCAGACCGGCCGCGGTCGTCAACAGGGCCAGCCAGTCGGGTTGTTCCCGCCCGCCGCCGGGGCGGTGCGCGGTCGCGCAGGTGCGGTCCACTTCCGCGATGAGGTCGTCCAGATCGGGAATCGCCATGAGGCAAGTACGCCTTGACAATTTTGGATATTTAAACCG
>NZ_JAQMYP010000040.1 GCF_028369295.1 Streptomyces sp. HD | reverse complement strand
GGCATCCACGCCGCGGGCCTCGGCGCCGCCCGGCACCCGCTGCTCGGCGCCGCCGTCGAACTCGCCGACGCCGGCGGCATCCTGCTCACCGGCCGGCTCTCCGCCCGGTCCCGGCCCTGGCTCGCCGACCGCGAGACGGCGGGCACCACGCTGCTGCCCGAGTCGGTCCTCGTCGAACTGGCCGTCCGGGCCGGCGACGAGGCCGGCTGCACGGTCCTGGAGTCGCTGACCGTGCGCGAGCCGCTGCCGCTGCCCCGGCGCGGAGCGGTGCGGATGCAGATCCTGGTCGGCGCCGCCGACGACACGGGACGGCGCACGGTGACCGTCCACTCCCGGCCGGACGACGACGAGGGCGACCAGACCTGGCGCTGCCACGCCGAGGGCACCCTGGGCACGGCCGACCGGCCCGCCGGGGACGCACCGGCCACCGGAGCCTGGCCTCCCGAGGACGCCGAGCCGGTCGACGTGGACGGCCTCTACGAACTGCTGTCGCTGCACGGCCACTCCTACGGTCCCGCCTTCCGCGGTGTGCGCGCCCTGTGGCGTCGCGGCGGCGACCTCTTCGCCGACCTCACCGTCCCGGACGAACTGCGCGACCAGGACCCCGGGGCCTTCGGCCTCCACCCGGTACTCCTCGACGCGGCCGTGCAGACCGCCCTGTCCGCCGTGCCCGAGGCGGGCGGAGGCCGGATCGTGCTGCCGCTCGGCTGGCAGGGTGTCACCGTGCACGCGACCGGAGCCGGAGCCGCGCGACTGCGGGTCACCGGCGCGGGCACGGACCGTGTCCGGCTCACCCTGATCGACGCCGAAGGACGGCCACTGGCCACCGTCGACTCCGTCGCCCTGACCGCCGTCCCCGTCGCGGACCTCGCCACGGACGGGCCGGTCGACGGGCTGTACACGCTGGAGTGGGCGCCGCTGTCCGACCGCACCACCGACGCCGGCGCCGCCGGGCGCGAGGACGGCGACTGGGCGGTCCTGGGAGCGGACGGTGCGGGTCTCGCGGCTCACCTGACCGCGCAGGGCCTGCCGGTCCGCGCCCACCACGACCTCGCTGCCCTGCGCAGCGCCCTGGACGACGGTGCCGCGCTGCCCGCGACGGTGCTGCTGCCGGTCGGCTCCACCGGCCGACCCGCCGACAGCGCGGGCCTCGCCGCCGCGGCCCAGGACGCCACCGCGGCCGTCCTGACCACCCTGCAGGAGTGGCTGGCCGACGAGCGCCTCGACGCCGCCCGGCTGGTGGTCCTCACCCACCACGCCGTGGCGGCCGGCGCCGACGACCGCGTAGCCGACCTCGCGCACGCCCCGGTCTGGGGACTCGTGCGTACGGCCCAGTCGGAGCACCCCGGCCGCTTCCTGCTCATCGACCGTGACACGGCCGACGCCCTTCCCCCGGCCGCCGTACGCGACGACGAGCCCCAGATCGCCGTACGCGGCGACGCGTTGCTGGCACCCCGGGTGGTCCGCGCGGCGCGCCCGGTCGAGGAGACGGAGGAGACGGCCGCGGCGTTCGGGCCGGACGGCACGGTTCTGGTCACCGGCGGCACCGGCGGACTGGGCGCCCTGGCCGCCCGGCACCTGGTGACCGGGCACGGCGTACGACGGCTGCTGCTGGTCAGCCGGTCCGGGCCCGCCGCACCGGGGGCGGCCGCACTGCGGCAGGAACTGACCGCGCTCGGCGCCGAGGTGACGGTCATGGCGTGCGACGTCGCCGACCGCGCCGCCCTGGCCGCGCTCCTCGCCTCGGTGCCGGCCGAGCACCCGGTCACCGCGGTCGTGCACACCGCCGGTGTCCTCGACGACGGCCTGCTCACCTCCCTCACCCCGGAGCGCCTGACCACGGTCTTCGCCGCCAAGGTCTCCGCCGCGGCACACCTGCACGAGCTGACGAAGCATCATTCCCTGTCCGCCTTCGTGGTGTTCTCCTCCGCGGCGGGCCTGCTCGGCAATCCCGGACAGGCCAACTACGCGGCCGCCAACACCTTCCTCGACGCCCTCGCCCAGCACCGCCGCGCCGCCGGCCTGCCGATGACGTCACTGGCGTGGGGACCGTGGGAGCGGTCCGCGGGTATGACGGCCACCCTGGACCGTACGCACACGGCCCGGACTGCCGCCCGGGGCGTCATCCCGCTCTCCGCGGAGCACGGACTGTCCCTGTTCGACAGCGGCACGGCTGCCGACCGGGCGCTGCTGCTGGCGATGCGGCTCGACACAGGGGCCCTGCGCTCCCACGCGCAGAACGGTGAGTTGCCGTCGCTGCTGCGCGGACTGCTGCGGGTCACCGTCCGCCGGGACGCGGCCACCGCGGCCGGGCAGGGCGGCGGATTCGCCCGCCGGCTCGCCGCACTGCCCCGCGCGCGTCGGCGCCGGGCGGTGGCCGAGCTGGTCACCGGCCAGGTCGCCGCCCTGCTCGGCTACGACAGCGCCGACCTGGTGGGCTCGGACAAGCCGTTCAAGGAACTGGGCTTCGACTCCCTCGCCGCCGTCAACCTGCGCAACCGGCTCGGCCAGGAGACCGGACTGCGCCTGCCCGCCACCCTCGTCTACGACCACCCGACCTCCAGCGCCCTGACCCGCCACCTGGTCACGGCACTGGGGCTGGACGCCGAACAGAACGACAGCGACGGCACCTTGGCACGGCCCGCTGCCGCCGTACCCGACGACGACCCGGTGGTGATCGTCGGCATGGGCTGCCGTTACCCCGGCGGAGCGGATTCCGCGGAAGCGCTGTGGCGGCTGGTCGCCACGGGCGCCGAGGGGCTGGGCCCCTTTCCCGCCGACCGTGGCTGGGACCTGGACGCGCTGTACGACCCGGACTCCGACCGCCCCGGCACCACCTATGTCCGCGAGGCGGGATTCCTGTACGACTCGGGCGAGTTCGACGCCGAACTCTTCGGTATCTCGCCCCGAGAGGCGCTGGCCATGGACCCGCAGCAGCGGCTGCTGCTGGAGACGGCCTGGGAGGTGTTCGAGCGGGCGGGGATCGCGTCCGTCTCCCTCAAGGGCAGCCGCACCGGCGTGTTCGCGGGCGTGACCTACCACGACTACGCGTCCGGCATGCAGATGGGCACCGCCGGAAATGTGGCCGCGGGACGGGTGTCGTACGCGTTCGGGCTGGAGGGACCCTCGGTGGCGGTGGACACCGCCTGTTCGTCCTCGCTGGTCGCCCTGCACCTGGCGGCGCAGGCGCTGCGCGCCGGGGAGTGCGACCTGGCACTGGCCGGCGGGGTGGCGGTCATGTCGCAGCCGGACCCCTATGTGGCCTTCAGCCGCGAGCGCACCCTCGCCGCCGACGGCCGGTGCAAGCCGTTCTCGGCCGACGCCGACGGCACCAACTGGGCCGAGGGTGTGGGCCTGCTGCTCCTGGAACGCCTCTCCGACGCCCGGCGGCGCGGCCACACCGTGCTCGCCCGGATCGCGGGCAGCGGCATCAACCAGGACGGCGCCTCCAACGGACTGACCGCCCCCAGCGGGCCGGCCCAGCAGCGGCTGATCCGCCAGGTGCTGGCCTCCGCCGGACTCACCGCGGCCGACGTGGACGCCGTGGAGGCACACGGCACCGGCACCCCGCTCGGCGACCCGATCGAGGCCCAGGCGCTCGTCGCCACCTACGGGCAGAACCGCGAACGGCCGCTGTGGCTGGGCTCGATGAAGGCCAACATCGGCCACACCCAGGCGGCCTCCGGGGCCGGCGGGGTGATCAAAATGATCATGGCGATGCGGCACGGCCTGCTGCCCCGCACCCCGCATACGGACCGGCCCACCCCGCACGTCGACTGGTCCGCGGGCGCGGTGCAACTGCTGCACGAGGACGTGGCCTGGCCGCGCGGCGACCGCCCGCGCCGGGCCGGCGTGTCGTCCTTCGGCATCAGCGGCACCAACGCGCACGTGATCATCGAAGAGCCGCCCCGGGACGGGGAAGACGCCACCGGCGGTGCCGACACCCCTGTCGATGCCCACACCGCCGGCGGCACGCGGACCGGGGCCCCGACGCTGCCCGGCCGCATCCCGCTGCCGCTGTCCGCGCGCAGCGCGGTGGCGCTGCGCGGGCAGGCGGCCCGGCTGCACGCCTTCCTGGCGGAGGAGCCGACGGCACGGCTGCACGACGTGGCCCTGTCGCTGGCCACCACCCGGTCCGCACTGGAACACCGCGCCGTGCTCACCGCCACCGACCACGACACGGCCCTGCGCGTCCTGAAGGCGCTGGCGGACGGCACCGAGCCCGACATCCCCGTCATCAGCGCCGCCAGGACCGGCTCGGACCGGCCACCCGTCGTACTCGCCTTCCCGGCGCCCGACGCCCGATGGACGGCGAGCGCAGCCGCTCTGGCGGGCTCCGCCCCGGTGTTCGCCGAGACACTCACGGCCTGCGGACGGGCCCTGTCCCCCCTGGCCGGCTGGACCCCCGCCGACGTCCTGGCCGGCCGCACCGAAGCCGACTGGCAGCAGCGGCCCGAGATCGCCAGGCCGCTCGGCTGGGCGGTGACCGTCGCCATCACCGCACTGCTGCGCTCGTACGGCATCGAGCCCGCGGCGGTGACCGGTGAGGGCTACGGCGAGATCGCGGCGGCCTGCGCCGGCGGGCTGCTGTCCCCGGAGGCCGGCGCCCGGCTGGCCGTCCACCACAGCCGTACGACGGACGAGAGCGTGCCCTCGGTCCGGTTCGGGCCCGCCGAGGTGCCGTTCCACTCCGCGGCGACCGGCGGATGGCTGGACGCGGGGGAGGAGACCGACGCCGTACGGTGGGCCGCGGACCTGGCCGAGGGCTCCGGCCGCTTCGAGGAGGCGCTGCGGGCGCTGCTCGACAGCGGGCACCGCACGGTGGTCGTCCTCGGCGGGGAGCAGCCGGCCGGCGGCACGGAGCCGGGTACCGGTCACCCCGGGACGGGCGAACAGGCGGATCTGCTGCCGCTGGCCGGCCCGGACGTGCCCGACCTGACGGCTCTGCTCGCGCACCTGCACGTCCGGGGCGTCGAGATCGACTGGGAGGCCGTGTTCGCGCCCACCGGAGCCCGCCGGGTGCCCTTGCCCACGTATGCCTTCCACCGCCGCCACTACTGGATGCCCGCCGTTCCCCGTCCGGACGGCGACAGGTCGTCCGCCGGATCGGCCGGACCGGCGGCGGACGGGCACCCGCTGCTCGACTCGGTCGTCGAACTCCCCGAAACGGGCGGACTGTTGCTGACCGGAGGCCTGTCGCGGGCCGGCCAGCCGTGGGCCGCGGCGCGGACCGTGGCCGGCACCGTCACGGCGCCCGGGTCGCTCCTGGTCGAACTCGCCGTCCAGGCCGGTGACCGGGTCGGCTGCGACCGGATCACCGAACTGACCGCGGAGGAACCACTGGTCCTGCCCGAGGACGGCGAAGTCCGGCTGCGGGTGACCGTCGGCGAGCCCGGCGCATCGGGGGAACGCCCGCTGGCGGTGTACTCCCGGCCGGCCGGCGCCCTGCCCGGCACCCCCTGGACCCGCCACGCCCGCGCGGCGCTGTGCTCCGGCGGCGGACCGGCCTCCTTCGACCTGGAACTCTGGCCGCCCGCCGAGGCGGAGACGGTCGACCTCGCCGGCCTGCCCACCTCGCACACGGACGGCCTGCTGGGCCTGTGGCGGCACGGTGACGATGTGTTCGCCGAGGTCGCGCTGACCGCCGAGCAGCGGCCGGAGAGCGCCCACTACGGCCTGCACCCGGCCCTGCTGGACACCGCCCTGCGCGCCCTCGCCCTCACCACGACGGACGAGACCGCCCCACAGGACACCGCCCGCCCGCCGCTGCCCGAGTCCTGGCACCAGGTGGCGCTGTACGCCGAGGGCGCCTCGACACTGCGCGTACGGCTGACCCGGACCGGCCCCGACACCGTCGCCGTGGACGCGGCCGACGACACCGGCCTGCCTGTCGCAGCGATCGGCGCGATCCAGTTCCGTCCCGCCGACCCCGCACGGCTCACCCGTGCCCGCACCGCCCAGCACGGCCCGCTGTTGCGGCTGCGCTGGACCCGGACGGCGTGCGAGAACCCCAAGGACAAACCCCGTTGGGCGCTCGTCGGCCCCGATCCGCTCGGCGCCCGGTCGGCCCTGATGAAGGCGGGCGTCTACACCGAGGCGTACCCCACCCTCGGCGCCCTCACGAAGGCGGTGGACTCCGGGGTGGCCGTGCCCGACGCGGTGCTGGTCGGCTGTGCACCCGAGCTCGCGGACACCGCCCTGGCCCAAGCCGTCGGCCACGCGTCCGAACTGGCCCGCACTTGGCTGTCCGAGGAGCGGTTCGCCGACGCGCGGCTGGTGTTCCTGACCCGTGGTTCCCTCACCGCCGTCGACGGCGCGGGGGCACCGGACCCGGCGGCGGCGGCCGTATGGGGCCTGATCCGCTCCGCACAGCTGGTCGACCCCGGCCGACTGGTCGTGGCCGACCTGGACGGCACCCGCGCGACCTGGCGTGCCCTGCCGGCCGCGCTCGCCACGCCCGAGCCGCAACTGGCCCTCGTCCGGGGCGCCGTGCACGTGCCGAGGCTCGCCCCCGTGGAGACTTCGGAAGGCAGCGCGGGAGTCCTGACGGACCCGTCGGGCACCGTCCTCGTCACCGGCGCGACCCGGTCGGCCGGCGCCACGGTGGTGCGGCACCTGGTGGCCGAGCGAGGCGCGCGGCGGTTGCTGCTCGCGGCCCCGGCGCACGGCGACGGGTTCGCCGAGCTGGCGGCGGAACTGACCGCGCTGGGTGCCGACGTGACCGTCGCGGACTGTGACCCGGCCGACCGGGCGGCGCTGGCCGCGCTGGTGGAGTCGGTGCCCGCCGGGCACCCGCTGACCGCCGTCGTGCACACGGCGCAGCTACCGGAGGACGGCGAGACGGCGGAGGAACTCCTGGCGGAGGAGCTGCGGTCGGCTTTGAACCTCGTCGAACTGGCCGATCACCGGACACCCGCCGCCGGGGCCCCCTTGGTCTTCCTGTCGTCCGCCGCGGGCACGCTGGGCGCCGCCGGACGGGGCGGCGAGGCCGCACTGGGAGCCTTCCTCGACGCTCTCGCCCTGCGCCGCCGTGCGGCGGGGCTGCCGGGGATGTCGGTGGCGTGGGGACCGTGGGACATCGGGGAGGGCGTGGCGAGCGGCGCACTCGCGGGTGTGGCACGGCTGCCCCGAGCCGCGGGCCTTGACCTCTTCGACGCGGCCTGCGCCCTCGACGCCCCCACCGCCGTGCTGCTTCGTCCGGACGCCGCCGCCCTCGTCGGCGGATCCGGCGACGAGAGCCTGCCGGCCCCCCTGCGGGGCCTGGCCGGACCAGCGGCCCGGCGACGAGTGGGGCAGCGGGGGAGCGCGGGAACCCTCAGCATGCTCCGGCGCCGCCTCGCCGGTCTGGCCGACGCCGAGCGCGAAGCCGTCCTCATGGACATCGTCCGTAGGGACGTCGCCGCGGTGCTCGACTACCCGTCGCCCGAGGCCGTCGAGGCCACCCGCGCCTTCCGGGACATCGGCCTGAACTCGCTCACCGCCTTCGCCCTGCGCAACCGGCTCCGTGAGACCACTGGACTGCGGCTGCCCGCCGCCCTGCTGTTCGAAGTCGACACCCCCGGACGGCTGGCGGCGCACCTCAAGGACGAACTCCTGCGCCCGTGACACCGGCCACCGCACCGCACGCCAGCAGTAGCCCGACACCCAAGGAGGAGAAGCACAGATGAAAACGGACGGCGTCTATGTCGACACGGTCGGGGCCTACATCCCGGACCGGTGGGTGAGCGTCGAGCAGGCTGTGCGGGAAGGGCTCTACGACGAGTACTCCGTCCAGTACGGCACCGGCCTGACCGCCGCGTACATCGCGGACGACCTGCCCGCGCTGGACATGGCGGTGCTGGCCGCCCGGCAGGCGTTCCGCCGGTCCGCCAATGACCTCGACGACCTCGACTACCACGTCCACTGCACCGCCGTGCAGCATGGCCCCGAGGGGTTCTACCCGCCCGGCTATGTGCTGCGTGAGCTGGGCGTGAGCGAGGTGGCCAGCACGGACGTGCGCCAGCATTCCAACGGCCTGCTGGCCGGTATCGAGGTCGCCGTCGGTCAGTTGACGGGCGCCGCCGGCGCCGAGACCGTGCTGGTGACGGCGGCGGAGAACTTCACCAGTCCGCTGATCGACCGGTGGACGGGGTTCGGTACCGGATTCACCGCCAGCGACGGTGGCGCCGCCGTCCTGCTCAGCGGCGAAGGAGGGTTCGCGGCGCTGCGCGCGGTGAATTCCGGGACCCAGCCGGAACTGGAACAGTGGCATCGCGGCGAGGAGTCGCTGCTGCCGTTCCGCGGGGAACAGCGCAAGGCGTCCGGCACGATGGAACTGCTGTCCTACTTCAACCAGCACGTGATGCCCCTGGACAAGTGCATGGAGATGATCCGCGACTTCGAGCTGGACATCGTGCACCGGTCGCTGGTGGACGCGGGGCTGAACGCGTCGGACCTGAGGTGGGTGGTGGCCGCGAACAGCGACTCCCGCATGATCGACCAGATGAAGATGCAGCCGCTGGGCCTGCCGATGTCCCGCTCCACCTGGGACTTCGGCAAGGAGTACGGCCATATGGGCGCCTGCGACATGGCGGTCTCCCTCAACCACCTGCTGGTCAACGGGCTGCTGTCCCCGGGCGACCACATCCTGATGACCACGTCGGCGTCCGGCTGGGTGTCGACCTCGGCCGTCCTCACCATTCTCGAACTGCCGGCCTGGGCCCAGGAGCAGCCGGTCACCTGAACGGGGCCCACCCATGGAGGCAGCGAAAGACCCGGCACCGCGAGGACGAGGTGCCGGGTCTGTTCGTGGTGGCCGGGGCAGCGGGGCGGCCCCGGAGTGTCAGTGCTCGCGCCTGGCGTACACCATGGAATAGCGGAAGACCTCGGGCAGGTGCGCGGCGTTCTCCACCGTCACGGAGAAGCCCTGTGCGTCGAGGATGTCCCGCACCGCGTCCAGGCGGCCGTCGAGGTCCTGCACCTCGATGACGGTCTGGCGCACGCGCTGCCAGTCCGCCGCGTCCAGTCCTTCCATGACCTCGAGTTCCGCGCCCTCGACGTCGATCTTCAGCAGGTCGATCGGACCCTCGGGCGCCCATGTGCGGAGCTTGTCGGAGAGCCGGTTCACCTCGGCCTCCACCTCGAAGCCGGCCATGATGCGGTCCAGGGCTTCCTGGCCGATCTGCTCCACCGTCAGCTCCTGCCCGACCTTCTTCTGCTCGGGGTACCGCGTGGAGTTGCCGGGCAGGGCGGGGTAGAACGTGAAGCGGACCTGCTCCTCATACCGACGGCCCAGCGCCGAGCGCACCACCTCCACGTCCTTCGCGCCGTGGCTGTCCAGGTTCTCCAGCAGCGCCTGGTGAATGGCCGGGATCGGCTCGAACGCCAGGATCTTCGCGCCGGGGAACTCCTGCTTGACGAAGAGGGAGAACAATCCCACATTCGCTCCGGCGTCCACGATCCGCGAGGAATCGGAAAGCTGGATTCCGTGCTTGAGATACGTGCGCTCGACGAATATCTCGTTGTAGATGAAGTCGACTTCGGAGAACAGTGCGCCCTCCGTCTGCGGAACGAAGAACGAAACGCCGTCAGCGACCTGAACTGACCTGATGTCGGTCATGAAGTGCTCCCTGAGCCGTGGATTGCTGCTCAGTGTGCCTCGCGGAACACCAGCAATTTCCTAGACTTGGACGGGCTGTTCAGGCATCCCGGTTACGCAGCACGAGATACCCGCCGAGCACGGCCGCGGCCACCCACAGCAGCATGATGGCGAGGCCGCCACCGGGCCCGTACGGCACATCCGACTTCTCGACCACCCGCGCCATGGCCAGACCGGCCTGGTCGGGAAGGTAATGCGCGGCATCCTTGGCGCCGGGCACCGAGGTCAGGATCTGCGTGACGAGGAAGAAGAACGGCATGAGAATGCCCATGGACAGCATGGAACTGCGCAGCATGGTGGCCACGCCCATCGAGAACACGGCCATCAGCGTCATGTAGAGCCCGGCGCCCAGTGTCGCGCGCAGCACGTTGTCCGCGCCGATCGTGGTGCTGTGGGAACCGAGCGCGGCCTGCCCGGCGAAGAAGGTCGCAAAGCTGGTGACCATGCCGACCACGAGCGCGGCACCGGTCGCGACCGTCACTTTGCCGAAGTAGAAGACACCGCGCCGCGGCACCGCCGCCAGCGAGTTGCGGATCATGCCGCTGCTGTACTCGCCGCCGACGACCATGACCCCGAACGCGATCATCGCCAGCTGGCCCAGGACGCCGCCGGCGAAGCTGGTGCCGGCGGCGTCGAAGGAGAGCTTCTCCTGCTGCGACAGGTCGTCGTACTGGGAGTTCGACAGCGCGCTCACCAGCGTGCCGAAGACCACGGTGACGGCGAAGGCGGCGAACAGGGTCCACCCCGTGGAGCGGACCGTGGTGAGCTTGGCCCACTCGGAGCGGAGGGTCGCGATGGGTGCGGACATGGGTCAGGACTCCTTGCCGGTGGTCTGCGGTGCGGGCCCGCCGCCGGGCGACTCGGCGGCCGCGGCGAACGGACCGGTGCGGTACTCGGCCGCCTCACCGGTCAGCGCGATGAACGCGTCTTCCAGGGACGCGTGCTGCGGGCTCAGCTCGTGCAGCAGGATGCCGTGCGCCAGGGCGAGTTCGCCGAGGCGCTCCGACGGGACCTCGGTCACCTCGAAGGCACCGGAGCCGTTCTCGGTGGCGGTGATGCCGGCGGCGGACAGCGCGTCCCGCAGCTTCTCCGGTTCGGGCGTGCGCACGCGCACGGACGACCGGGAGTTGCGGTCGATGAAGTCCTCCATGCTGGTGTCGGCGAGCAGCTTGCCGCGGCCGATGACGACCAGGTGGTCGGCGGTCAGCGCCATCTCGCTCATCAGATGGCTGGAGACGAACACCGTGCGGCCCTGCGAGGCCAGCCGTCGCATCAGGGTGCGGATCCAGTGGATGCCCTCCGGGTCGAGGCCGTTGACCGGCTCGTCCAGCATCACGATCTCCGGATCTCCGAGCAGCGCCGCGGCGATGCCGAGCCGCTGCCCCATGCCCAGGGAGAAGCCCTTGGGCCGTTTCCTTGCGACCGAGTCCAGACCGACCTCATGAAGCACTTCGTCGACCCGGGTCAGGGGTATGCCGTTGCTGAGCGCCAGGCACCTGAGGTTCTGATACGCGCTGCGTCCGCCGTGCATCGCCTTCGCGTCCAGCAGCGCACCGATCTGACGCAGCGGCTCCTTGAGCCGGGCGTAGGGCCGGCCGTCGATGTGAACATGGCCCGAGGTGGGGCGGTCCAGACCGAGCATCATCCGCATCGTGGTGGATTTGCCCGCTCCGTTGGGTCCGAGGAATCCGGTGACGCAGCCGGGCCGGACCGTGAAGGTGAGGTCGTCGACCACAACCTTCTCGCCGTACCGCTTGGTCACTCCGGCAAGCTCAATCATGGGGCTCACGCTAAGCGGAGGAGTGTCTTCCGACCTGTGTTCGGGGGATTTGTCTAGGGGTTCTCGTAGTCGACGGCGCCGTCACCGGCCGGGCTGTGCCCCCAAGTCCGCCGGCAAAGCGGTGTAGTAGGGCAGATAGGCATCCAACAGGGCGCTCAGATAGTCCTGGTCCGCGGTGGCGGTGCGGAAGTCCGGCACCCGTAGGCGCAGACGTTCCACGGAGGCTTGAGTGATCGCGGGCGAGCCCGGGCGATGGATGCGGCGGGCCGTGACGCCGAGGCGCTGTTCGATGGCCGTCACGATCGACTCCACCGGCTGCGGAACTCCGGAGGCCAGGTTGAGGATCTCGCCGCTGACCCCGTCCTCGAGGAGCCGCTCGACCGCGTGCAGCAGATCCCGCACGTCCAGCAGATCCCGGTGCGCGCCCCGAAGGACCGTCACCTCGCCTTCGACGATGTTCCTGACGAGGGTGGGCAGCAGTTGGTGCGGCCGCTGATGGCGGCCCACGACATGGCTCAGCCGCAGGATCAGGTGCTCGGTACCGGAGGAGCGCACCACGCTCTCCAGGGCCAACTTGTGCCGCCCGTAAGCGTTCGGCGGCCGTACGGGGTCCGTCTCGGCGGCCGGGCCGGGCGGGAAGCCGTACATGGAGAAGGAGGCCGTGGAGAAGAACAGCAGTCGGCGGCCGTGCCGCCGGCACTCGTCCAGCACGTCGTAGAGGACGCGGGCCTCGCGGTCGTACTCGTCGAAGGCGGCCGTGGCCGTGCTGGAGACGCCGGAGGCGAGTGCCGTCACCTCCGGGAAGCGGTCGCCGAACGAGGCCGCCAGATTGCGGGCCAGGAAGCCGTCACCGATGATCCGCACGGACCTCTCCCCTCCCCTGGGCGGTGCCCGCGATTCCCGCAGCGCCGACACCGGCCACGGGCAGGCCGGGGGCGATGCCCGCGACGGTGCGCAGGGCCGCGACCAGGGTCCGCGCCTGCATGTTGACGTAGTGGCTGTACTTGAGCAGCTCCCCGAGCTGGCGCAGCGTCACCCAGTGGTAGTCGTCCGGCACGTCGGTGGGGACGCTGTCGTCCGCCTCGATGATCAGGTAGCGGTTCTGGGCGTTCAGGAACCGGCCGCCCTCCTCCGACAGCACCGTGTCGAACAGCACCTGCTCCGGACGGGCCGCCTCCACCAGGTCGAGGAAGAGGGGGCCGGCCCCCGGCGGCAGATGTGCGTAGTTCCCCGGGGTGCACTGCACGGTGGGGCCGAGTTCGATGACGTCCAGATAGCCCGGCTCGACCCGGGCATGCATCAGGCAGTGCATCACGCCGTCGATCCGGCGCACCAGCATCGCCGCCACCCCCAGACCGTGCGGTTCGAGCAGCGGTTGCGACCAGGACGCCACCTCACGCCGGTTCGAGACGACGTCCACGGGGACGATGCTGAAGAACAGGCCCCGCTCGTGCGAGATGCGGTCCTCGGCGAGGTACCAGCCGCGTCCCTCGATCTCGCGCAACGGCAACAGCTCGGCGCTGACCTCCCGCTCGCTCTGCTGTGTGGTGATCCAGCTGCGGACGGCCGCGTCCGAGTGGATGCCGGGAGCCGGTCCGGCGCCGTGATGCCAGTCGGGCAGACAGGACAGGACCGTACGTGCGTCCATGTTGACCAGATTCTCGTAGTGCAGCAGAGCATTGACCTGACGCAGCGTCAGCCAGCAGAAGTCCTCGCCCGCCTCCACCTCCGGGCCGACCTCGACGATCATGTTGCGGTTGCGCTTGCAGAAGAACCACGAGCCCTGCTCGGACTGGAGCACATCCGCGAGTACGCGATGGCCCCGCGCCCGCGGCTCACGGAAGCAGTCCAGATACGGCACCGGTGAACCACCGTGCACCCGCGTGTAGTTGCTCTTGGTGGCCTGCACGGTCGGGGACAGCTGCACCCCGTTGACATTGCCGGGCTCGGTCTTCGCCTGCATCAGACAGTGCAGCACCCCGTTGATCTCGCGGACCGCGACGCCCAGGATGCCTATCTCCGGCTGCCGGATGATCGGCTGGCTCCACTCCGGGACCGGCCCGAAGTCGGTGCGCACCTGCAGCCCGCGCACCGCGAAGAACCGCCCGCTGTGATGTTCCAGGTCGCCGGTGTCCGGGTGGAAGCCCCAACCGGACAGGTCGGCGAAGGTGGTGCGGCGCACCTCCTGGCTGTGCTTGCGGCGCCGCTCGTCCAGCCAGTCGAAGAACTGGACGTCGGACATCGCCTCGCCGCCGGTGGCCGTCGCCGAGGCGGCCAACCGCGCGGCGAGGACCGCTTCGGTATCGGACTGGGGACCGGTCGCGTTGAGCTGGGGCATCGCTGCCTCTCCATCGGATCGACGTCGGCCCACGGCGCCCGCCGCGGACCGTGGGGTCACTACGGCGGGCAGGGTGGGCCGGGACGCGCCGACGCCCCGGATGCGCCGGCCATGGACCGGTCCCCCGGCACACCGGCGCATGGGCCGTCTCCCGCGGGGCGCACGGCGGGTGCCAGCGCGGTCAGCACCAGGCCCTGGTCGACCAGCCACCGCCCCGTGAGTTCGGCGCCACCGCCGACCGGACCCGCGAAAGCGGGCGGCACCGGTATCAGCAGCCGGACCGAGAACGTGCCCCGTGCCGCGCCCGCGGCATCGGGCTCACGGGTGAAGCGCACCCGGGCCTCCTCGAACCCGAGCGGCCTGCGGGTGAGCGGGAACCAGACCTTGTACACCGACTCCTTCGCGCTGAACAGCAGCCGGTCCCAGGGCACTTCCGGCACCGTTCGCCGCAGCCGGGCGAGGTCGGCGCGTTCCTCGGGCAGCGACACCGCCTCCAGGACGCCGTCCGGCAGCGCGGCGGCCGACTCGGCATCGATGCCGAGCGCCACCAGGTCGGTGCTTCGGGCGACCGCCGCCACCCGGTAGCCGTCACAGTGGGAGATGGCACCGACCACCCCCGCGGGCCAGCCGGGCTCACCGCGCGGTCCTGGCAGCAGGGGCACCGCCTCGATCCCCAGTGCGGCCAGCGACAGCCGGGCGCACCGGCGACCGGTGGCGAACTCCCGCCTGCGCTTGTCCACTGCCCGCGCCACCACCGCCGCCTCCTCCGGAAACAGCGGGGGCGCCACCAACTCGCCGAGGACCTCGGTCACTTCCACGTGGTCCGGCAGCAGCCGACGCATCAGCGACGTCATCGGGAACCTCGCCGGGGAAGGATCTCGCGCAGCAGCGGATCGGGTATCCCGCGCGCCTGCCACTCGCGCGGATAGCCCAGCGACACCTCCCGGTGCGGCACCCCGTCGTGCCAGGTGGTGCGGGGGATGTGCAGATGGCCGTAGACGACGGTGGCCGCCCGGTAACGCCGGTGCCAGTCGTCCGTGGCGGTGGTCCCGCACCACAGCGCGAACTCCGGGTACCGCAGAATGCGGGTCGGCTCGCGGACCAGCGGGAAGTGGTTCACCAGCACGGTCGGCAGATCCGGCGGGCAGGCGTCCAGCCGCTCTCGGGTGTACGCCAGCCGCGCCCGGCACCAGGCCGCGCGGTCCGGGTAGGGGTCGCTGTGCAGGAGGAACTCGTCGGTGGCCACCACCCCGGCCTCCTCCGCCCGGGCGAGCGCGTCCGCGGGGCCGGTGGCACCGGACGGCAGGAACGAGTAGTCGTAGAGCAGGAACAGTGGTGCGATCACCACCGGCCCGTCGGGGCCGGGCCACTGCGCGTACGGGTCCTCCGGGGTCAACACCCCCAGGGACCGGCACAGTTCGACCAGCCTGCGATAGCGGGCCTCACCGCGCAGGGTCACCGGGTCGTCCGGGTGGGTCCACAGTTCGTGGTTGCCCGGCACCCACACCACGGTGGCGAACCGCTCGGCGAGCAGTCGCAGCACCCACTCGATGTCCGAGACCAGCTCCCCGATGTCACCGGCGACGATCAGCCAGTCGGAGGGATCGCGGGGGCGCAGGTCCCGTACGACGGCACGGTTCTGCTCGTAGGCGACGTGCAGGTCACTGACCGCGAAGAGCCTGCCGCCCGGGACACGGCTCACCGCTTCGCTGTCTCGCCGGTCGCGGGCCGCGGATCGGTGGTGCTGGGCATGGAGACTCCTCGTTGCGCGTCCGGAGCCTCGAATACGCGTCCGGCGCTCAGCTTTATGTCACCGCCCCGGCCGACCGCACAACGCGCCGCAGGCCCTGAGGGCGAAGTACAGGGGAAACGCCCAGACTTCCGACCGGCATGGCCGTCCGGGGCCGGCGGTGCCGGATAGTGGCGGCACATCCGCACGAACAAGCCAGTGCTCAAGACCACTGGAATCGGCTAACAGAGGACGGACGAGCAGCGTGAGCGTTTCCCCCGCCGACGACGGCCTGTGGTGCCGACGGTTCCACCCGGCTCCCGACGCCGCCCACCGTCTGGTCTGCTTCCCCCACGCGGGCGGTTCGGCCAGCTACTACCTGCCGGTCTCCACGGCCCTCGCCCCTCGTGTCGACGTTGTCGCCGTGCAGTACCCGGGCCGCCAGGACCGGCGCAACGAGCCGTTGATCGACGACATCGCCACGCTCGCGGACCACGTGTACGAGGTGCTGCGCGGCTGGGACGACCGTCCGCTGACCTTCTTCGGACACAGCATGGGCGCGCTCGTCGCCTTCGAGGTGGCCCGGCGGTTCGAGCGGGAGGGCAGCGGTCCGGTACGGCTGTTCGCCTCGGGCCGGCGAGCCCCCTCCCGCTACCGCGACGAGAACGTCCACCGGCGCGACGACGACGGCATCGTCGCCGAGGTCAAGGCGATGAGCGGCACCGACGACCGGCTGCTGGACGACGACGAACTGATCCGGATGATCCTGCCCGCGCTGCGCGGTGACTACCGGGCGGTCGAGACCTACCGAAGCGCACCGGGCGCCACGGTTGCCTGCCCGATCACCGCCCTCGTCGGCGACAGCGATCCCAAGACGTCCCTCGACGAGGCCCAGGACTGGGAGAAGCACACCAGCGCGGACTTCGACCTGCGGATCCTGCCCGGCGGCCACTTCTACCTCAACAGCCGTGCCGCGGACGTGCTGAAGGTGCTCGACGACCACTTCGCGGCACAGGCCGCGCCGCAGGGCGCCTGACCGGCGCCCTGCCGGGAGCACGACCCGACACAAGGAAGGAGAGCAGGTGAGCACGTCCGACGACACCGCCCTGGTACGGGTCGAGCGGGGCACGGCCAGCCAGGAGGAACTCGCCGCGCTGACCGCGGTCCTGCTGGCCCGCGCCGCCGCCGGCCAACCCGATCGGCATCCGGCCGGCCCCTGCCGTGGCGACGCCCGCTGGAGCCGTCCGGAACGCCGCCCCTTTTACCGGTCGCCGGTGAGCTGGCGCGGGGCGTCGTGACCACGGCTCCTCGCGGACGCCCGGAGATCCTCGTCAGACCACTCCCTGGGGACGGATCTCATCGCCGGGCGGCGGCTCGCCCGCCGGGTCGAGCAGCCCCGCTTCCTCGAGGGCGTCGGCGAGGCCCGAACGGCCGGACGTGGACATCTTGCGGTAACAGCTCGTCAGATGTTTCTCCACGGCCCGCCGCGAGACGCCGAGGGTGTCGGCGATGGCCTGGTTGGTCAGACCCTGCACGGCCATCTGAGCCACCATCCGTTCGGCCGACGTCAGCCGTGCCGGCGCCGTGACGGCGACCGCTGCGGGCCCCAGCATCTCCTGTGCACGGGCTGCGACCTGGGGCGCCCCGCACTCCACGGCCAGCTCGTACGACGTGCGCAGCGCCGCCTCCGCCTCGGCGGCATGGCGCGATGCCACCGCCTCCGCGAGCTGCAGC
Source organism: Streptomyces sp. HD (assembly GCF_028369295.1). GTDB lineage: Bacteria > Actinomycetota > Actinomycetes > Streptomycetales > Streptomycetaceae > Streptomyces. Next base: position 80,111 of record NZ_JAQMYP010000040.1, on the reverse strand, counting down.
AGCACCATCGACCGGGCGTGCAGATCGGCGGATCCCTCCAGCACCTGGGCGGCCTCCCGTAGCAACCTCGGTGCCGTGGCCTTGCCCGTCACCGTTGCCTGCAAGGCCAGCGCGCGGCCCACGCCCGACGGGGCACCCCAGGCCCGCGCCTGCTCAAGGTGTTGTGCGCTCAGCTGTTCGGCCCGGTTCACTTCACCCATCCGGTGCAGCGCGCGCGCCGCCCAGTACTCCGCCGGTGCCAGCATCGGATTGCGCCATCCGGATCGCTCCAGCGCGTACCCGGCGTCCAGGAAGTGCTCCACGGCCATGCCCGGCTCGTGCTGCTGCTCCGCCTTGAGTCCCCGCACCAGGGTGAAAAGCCCCGGCAGCCTGCAGTTCTCGTACAGTCCGCGGGTCGGTTCCGGCAGCGAACCGATCAGTTCCGGTTCCCGGGTCCTGAGTGTCACCATGACCAGGGCGAGTGCCGACAGTGTGCTCACCTCCTCCGTTTCCACCACTGAGCAGGCCTTCACCGCCCGTTCTCGGGCGGCCGTGAGCCGGCCCTGGGCGAGCAGCACCAGTGCCTGCTCGCTGAGGATCACCGACTCCTCCAGTCGTCCTCCCCGGCGCACCGCGTCCTGCAGGGCCGTATCCAGCCAGGGCGGCAGCCCCGCCACCGAGTCCGCGGAGAGAGCGACCGACACCATCAGCGGCAGCATCGTGTGTACATGTGCCGCGGAGGCCGGCTCGTGGTCCAGCACACGGCGCGCGAGCGCCCCCACCTCTGCGGCGGTCAACGTGGCGGACGCCGTCGCCGAGTGCAGCAGCGTCACCAGCAGCTCCCGCTGGCCGCTGCCGGACATCTCCGGCCGCTCGCCCAACGAGGCCAAGCGGTCCAGGGTTGAGGCGAGCACCGCTGGATCGTTCTCGCACAAGTAACGCAGTCGGGCTTCCAGGCGCAGCTCCAGCGAGCCCCGGTCGGCCGGAAGCTCCTCGGAAGCCGCCAACTCCTGCGCCGTCTGCCGCAACAGGTCGCCGAGCGACAGCAGCGTGGTACCGGGCGACACCGGAGTGAGCGCCGTCAGCGCCTCGGCTCGGGCCAGCGGGCTGGGCAGCAGGGGGAACGCCTGGGCGATGTGCCGGACGGCGACCGACGGAGCGAAACTGCGCTCCACGGTCGCCAGCTCCACCAGCAGCCGGGCCCGTGCCTTGCTGTGCGGCAGGGCGTCACGCAGTGCCCGGCGCAGATAACGGGCGGCCGTCCTGGGGGCGCCGCGATGCATGGCCGTGCCGGCCGCGTGCCGCAGTGCCGCCACCGCGTCGTCGTCCAATGGGGCGGTGGTGGCGAGCAGATGGCCGCCCACCTCCTCGGGCGTGCTGCCCCGGTAGCGCAGCAGGGCGGCGGCCGCCAGGTGCAGCCGGTTGCGTTCGGCCGGTGGTGTGACGTCCTCGATCGCCTCGTGAACCGCCCGATGCGCCAGCCGGAGGCCGTCCTGCCAGGTGATCAACCCGAGCCGGCGCAGCCGCCGCAGACTGTCGTCCCGGTCCACCGGGTCAAGGCCGGCCAGTTCTCCCAGCACCTGCCGGTCGGCGTCGTCTCCGAGGATCAGCAGTGCACGGGCCGTGGCCAGCACGGACGGCGGCTGCTCCCGCAGACTCAGCAGCAGGCGCCGCCGCAGCGCCGGCGGCACCAGCCCGGCCACCTGCGGCGCCGCAGCCGCCACCGGGGCGATGCCGTGGGTCCGGCACTCCTGGAGAAGCGATACGAGATACCGCGGGTTGCCGCGCGTGACATCGTGACACGCGGCCGTGAACTCGGCGTCGCCAGGAGCGCCCAGGTGGTCCAGGATCAGGGCGTCGACCGATGTCGCGGCGAGCGGGGCCGGCAGCAGGGTGTACTCGGCGGCCGCGACCGGGCGGATGACGGGTGGCTCCGCCGCGGGTTCTCCCTCGCACACGGTCACCGCGACCAGGATCCTCCGGTGCGCCACCTGTTGCACCAGGTCGTCGAGCCAGTCCAGCGTGCCCTCGTCCGCCCAGTGCAGATCGTCGACGAGCAGAACCGGAGTACGGTCGTGGCTGATGTTCTCCACCATGGACAGCAGGGCGCGCGTGGTCGTCGGGGTGTGCTGCCTGGGCGCCTCCGGGTCGCTCTGGAGGAATGCGAGCGCGGGCCGGGCGGGCCCTGAGCACCATCTGCGCACGAAGGGGCCCGACTTGACGACGGGTTCCAGCAGCTGCCGGGCGACACCGAGGGGGAAGTCGCGTTCCGCGGGGGCCGCGTAGGCCCGCATCACCAGAGGCCGTGCCGGTGCCGCCGACCCGGCAACCGAGCCAACGGTCAGTCGTGTGGCCAGTTCACCGATCTCGTTGAGCACAGCCGACTTGCCGATGCCGGGCGGCCCGCTGATCACGACGAGGGATCCGCTGCCCTGCACGGCGAGCCGGAGGGCCTCGGCTGCCACTTTCAATTCGTTCTGCCGCTCATGCAACATGCCAGCGGCCTCCTTGCACGGTCTGGTGGAGCATGGGGGGTGAGTAAGACGTGCGTTGTGTGGGATCGGTTATGGATTCACCGGATTTCGGCCGTCCCGGGGCACCGATGCGGGCGCTGCGGTGTCCGCCCGTGCCCCGTGACGGGATCCGGCCATTTCCCGGGCCACGACGCCCTGCACGAGACGCCGGGCCGCGGGCGCCGGGCCGAGCCGACGCAGATCGCGTGCGGTCAGCCGGGCCGCCTGCGGCGTCAGTGAGCCGAGGCTCTGTCGCAGTTCGGTCCAGGCGAGCGTGGAGTCGGTACCCCAACGCTCCGCCAACCGCGACTCCTCGGCGAACAGAACCGCCGCCCGATCATGGTCACCGCAGCCCCGAAGGGCCAAGGCCGCCAGTGAACGCCATGCCATCAGCGCCGGGTTGCCCCATTCGAGGGCCGCCAGCCGCCGACCGCACTCTTCGGCCGCGGCCAGCGCCTGCCGAGGGTGCCCCCGGCAGAGCAGTAGCTGCGCGCGGGCATACAGCACATGACCCCAGGCGCTGCTCTCCTCGGCACCGAGCGGCAGCTTCTCACCGGCCAGTCGGTCGGCCTCCTCGTAGCGCTCCCGCACGACCAGCAGCCGGATCTGCGTCGCCCGCAGCATGGCGAGCCGGCTGGGATGCCACACCTCCGGCGGTGCCAGGGAGCGGCAGGCGGCGAGGTCGTGGGCGGCGGTGTCCGCATCACCGGCCCGCAGGTTCAGGTCTGCGCGCACCAGCAGTCCCAACGCCACCAGCGCGGGGCTGCGGCGGTGCCCCGCCTCGGCGAGTGTGGCATCCAGCGCGCTGCGCGCCGTGCCGTGCGCGTCCGCGAGGGACAGCACGCAACAGGCGGTGAACCGGGGGAGCAGCGCTCCGTCCAGCGGTGCCCGCAGTACCTGTCGGCACATCTCCTGTACCTCGGCCACGTCGTCGCACCGCATCGTCCGCCGCCAGGCCGCGGCGGCGAGGGCGGCCGGATCGACATCCGGGTCCGGCGGACCGTGGAGTGCCGCCCCCGCGTCCTGTGCCGTGGATCCAGGACGCTGCACGACGTCCGACGGCCGAAGCCGGACGTCCCGCGGTACGTCCGCGGATGCCGCGCGGTCGTTCCCGTACACCACGACCGGCACGTTCAGTGCCGAACTGGGTTCGCCGCGTGCGAGCAGGAGGTCCCGTGCGGCTGTGCGCACGCGCGGACGGGCCTGCGTTCCGGACAGCAGCTCGGCGATGCGGTGGTCCGCCGCTTCGGGCGCGGCCATCGTGTACACCTCGGCGGCCTCCAGCAGCACCTCGGCGCGCACGGCCGGGGGGAGCGGCTCGCGCAGCGCACGCTCCAGCAGTTCCGCCGCCTTGGTGTGGTGGTCCCGCTCCAGCCGGGTCCGGGCAGTGCGACGCAGCACCGAGGGTACCCAGGGCTCGCCCAACGCCACGGTGTTCAGCAGCAGCGCGGCGAGCACCTCCTCGTCGGCGTCGCAACGGTGTGCCCAGCGGGCCGCCTCCACCTGCAGCCGCCTGCGCTCGTCGCCGTCCATACCGACCAGCACGGTGGCCGTACCGTCGGTCAGCCGCAGCCGCGGCGGATCGCCGAAGTCGATGAGGCCCTGCACCCGCAACGTCCGCAGGGCGCCCGGCAGTTCGGTCTCGTCGAGGCCCACGAGGGCGGCCACCCGGTCCACCGCCACCAACCCCCGGCAAACGGTCAGCCCCCTCAACAGCGCGAGCGGTCCCGCGGCCAGCTTCGCCGCCGACTCAGCCGCCCGCGCCGCCCGCGCCGCGGCGATTCCAGCGGTGAACGCCGTCCTCAGCCCGGTGGCGTGCAGCTCGCCCGGCTCCCGGCGCAGCTCATTCAGGACCCGCCGCAGCAGCCAAGGACTGCCGTGGCTGAGCCGGGCGGCCCCTTCCCACCAGATGCCGTCCGACGCCGCCGGAACGGGCAGTCCCGACGCCGCGCACATCGCGCGCACCTCGGGGACGCCGAGCGGTCCGAGTTCCAGCCGCAGCTCTGTTCCGCCCTTGAACGCGGCCGCCTGATCAATGAGTTCGGCGCAGGCATCGGGGAACTCTCCGCGGGCGCTGGTCACCGTCAGCAGCACCCCCAGCGGCGCCGAGGCGAGCCGCCGCAGCAGCCCCGCGATCACCTGAACCGACTCGGGGTCCGCCCACTGCACATCGTCCAGGGCGAGGAGCGTCGGCCGGTGCGCCGTTGACAGCAGCGCGCGGCACCATCCCTGCACGGAGCCCTCCGTGGGTGCCCCAGCAGCCAAGGACGGGCCGGTCGTCGTGGGCCGAGGCAGCCGCAACTGCCGTACGAATGTGTAGGGATCGGGGGAGGGCGTGGCTGAGCCCTGTGCGGTGAGGACCTGGACACCGAGGGCCCGGGCGAGGGCCAGGCCGCGCCGCAGCAGTCGGGTGCGTCCGCTGCCCGGACTGCCGTGAATCACCGTCACGCCGGGGGTGCCGCCGCGGAGCCGAACCGTCATGTGGACCAGCGCCGCCTCCTCGGCCTCCCGCCCGTACAGCGGCGCGAAGTCGTCCTGGGCGGCCCGCTCGCGCAGGGCACGACTGCAGGGGGCTGATGGGATGCCCGGTGCGCTGCTCATCGCTCCACACCGCCCGGCTGGGACCCACCGACCCCGGGTGTGTCTTGCAACACGCCCACGAGTTCCTCCCGGCCGCTCACGCCGAGCTTCTGGTAGGTGTGAGTCAGGTGGAGTTCGACCGTGCGTCGGGTGATGTAGAGCTCCTCCGCTATCTCCCGGTTGGAACGGCCGGCCATCGCCAGGGCGGCGACCCGGCGCTCACGTTCGGTCAGGGCGTCACCGGGGCGGCCGGTGAGCCGGCGCGGCCGGCCGCCCGCCTCGGCGAGACGGAGGCGGACGCCTTCCGCGGCGTTGCCCGCCCCGCAGCCGATCATCAGGTCCAGCGCGGTCCGCAGCCGGGGCCGGGCAGCCAGCGGGTCGCCGTCGTCGAGCAGGGCCACGCCCAGTGCGTATTCGGCGCGCGCCCGCAGTAACCGGGCGGGGGATTCGGCGAGTTGGGCACACGCCTTGTCGAGGAGCCGGTGTCCGGCGCGGCCGGGCGTGGCCAGACCACGGGCCAGCAAGGCCAGTCCGGCACTGCGCGCGGTGCCCCAGCTCGCGACGAGCTCACCGCCCCGGGCGGCGACTCGGCGCGCTTCGGCAGGGCGGCCGAGTTCGGTCAGCAGGTCGGCCGCCTCCAGCCACCACGGCAGGAGCACCGGTGACTCCGAGCCTCCCGGGCCGAGCGCCCGGCCGCTGGAGCGCAGTGCGACCAGGGCGCCGCGCAGGTCACCGTGGGCTCTCCGGACGGCTGCCGTGGCCCACCAGTACATGGGGTGGACGTAGAACAGCGGCTGCAGGTCCGGGCCGTTGATCTCGTGGAGCACATGCTCGGCGGCCGCGACCTCGCCGCGTTGGGCGAGCACATAGGCGAGGGTGACGGCCGGAGCGACGACCGGGCCGTCGCCGCTTCGGCTCTCCAGTTCCAGGGCCCGTCGGCTGTCGTGTTCGGCCGCGGGCAGGTCACCCGTGCCGCACAGCACGAGTGCCCGGACCATGAGGGCCTGGACCCGGCTCGGGTCGAGTCCCCGGCGGACCGGGCGGTGCAAGAGCCGGTCGAGGGTGTCGAGCGCCGTGGTGGTGTGGTCGGTGAGATGCGCCACGACGGCGGAGGCGATCAACGACAGGTCGTCCAGCGGGGTGCCGGCGGCACAGGCGGCCATCGGGACGGGGGTGTCGGGCAGGGCGACGGGCCGGCCGCTGAGCATCGACAACGCTGTGCGGGCCAGGCGCAGGCGTCGGTTGCCGGGGCTGTCGGCGGCTGGCTCGATGCTTTGCTGAGAGCGCTCTCTGAGCCAGCGTACGGATGCGGGCCGCAACGATCCGCAGAGCAGCAGGGCCGATTCCAGGGCGGGCCGACAGTCTTCCGGGACGGTGACCGCCCCGGAGCCGGCCGGGCGGTCCAGGACCTGGGCGAGCAGTCGGGCCGCCTCGTCACCGAGCCCGAGGACGACGAGGGTGTCGGCGTACCGCAAGGCGATGTCGGCGAGTTCCCGCCCATCGGTGCTGGTGGCCAGCAACGTGCTCAGATGGTGGAGGGCGATGGAGGGTTCGGTGGTGGTGAGTGTCTCCGCCAGCCGGGCCCGGATCCGGCGCAGTGTGCGGGTGTCCTGGTCGACACCCATGTCCAGTGCGTGCGAAAGGTAACGCACGGCGCCACCGGGCGAGTCGGCGTCCAGGGCCGCGCTGTACAGCGCCTCCAGCATCCAGGGCTCGGCGCCGTACCGGATCCGCAGGACGACGTCCGCCACCTGGGTCGGTGGGCGCCCCGCATCCTCCAGCAGGCGCGCGGCACGGGAGTACAGCGGAATGAGGTCGTCACTCGATATGCCGTGCGGTACGTCACCGGCGGATCCGTCGGTGCCTGCTCGCAGAGCCTCGGGGGACAGAATCCGGCGCTCGGTGAGGTGGCCCATGGCCCGTTGTACGGCTGAGACGGGCATCCGGATCAGTTCGCTGACCAACTCCGGGTCGGCGGAGCCCAGTGCGGCCACCGCGGACAGCACCGCGGAGGCAGAACCGGGCAGCGCGCCGGGGCCCGTCCGTGTGGTCGGGCCCGCTCCTCTCCCCGTGTCCCCCGCGGCACTTGTGCCGACGCACCGGTCGGCGAATGCGTGAACCGCTGCGGGTATGCCCTCCGAGTGCTCCATGCACCGCCGCAGCAGGGCGGCGTCGGGTCGGCGGCCCAGCCGTTGAGTGAGCAGTTCGGCGACGTCCGTCTCCGTCAGCGGCTTCAACTGCAGGGGCGTCCAGGCGTGGTGGGCGAGCAGCGAGGTGACGGCGGGGTGTTCGGTGGCGGCGGGAAGAGTGGGGACCGTGATCACCGGCAGCAGGGGCAGTCCGGTGGACCTGCGCAGCACGTAGCCCAGGCCGCGCAGGGAGCGCGGGCGGCACAGCTGCGCGTCGTCCATGGCGAGGACCACGGGGCCGCGTCGGCAGAGCTCCACCACCGTCTCGTGGAGCCGATGGGACGACAGGGCCCCGCCGTCCAGCGGCGCCTGAACGACGGCTGCGTCGGTCCGTGCGGCGCCGGTTGTGTCGTACCAGGTTCCGTCAAGGGGGCCGGCGCGCAGCACCGGTGCCCAGGACCTGACGGTTTCGCAGAAGGTCTGCAGCAGTGTGCTGCGGCCGATGCCGGCGGGTCCCGTCAGCATCACGGCGGGAGCCGGGCCCGACCCGGCCCGGGGCATGAGGCCGATCAGCGCCGAGAGCAGGGCGGTCGCGCCCGGCGGTGGTTCGGCCGGAGCCGCGCCCGGGGGCGGCGGGTGATGCGCCGGCAAGGCAGCCAAAACGAGGTTCACGGTGCCACCGAATGTTCTGTGGGGGACGGACACTTGATGGGCTCTGGGCGAGATGGGGCGGGGAAGTGGTCGGCGTAATGCACGAGCGGGTGTAGGCGCCTCGGTTCCGTTCGGTTAGATAACGTCCAGGATTGTAGCCGATACAGCTTCTCAACTGTGTCTGTCATGTGAATGGCTGTCACCGATTGAATGTCCTGGTCGGCGTCGCGCCGAGTCCAAGGAATCGGTATGTCAGCTATTGCGGCGCACGTTTATGTCTGGTTCACCCGATCCGTCCCGTTGGTGCGAGTCGGGAAGTCGGTCGGGGTTCGGTCGGCGGGTGGAGGTGTGCATCGACCAGGTGTGAAGTATGCGTGAAGAGGGGGCTGGTGAATCCCCCTGGAGGCGGCTCAATGGTGGATTGAACTTCGTTCAATTCCCTGCATTCGATTAATGCCCTAGGATCGGGATAATTTGCGGGCGAGGGCGGGGTGCGCGAGATATTCTATTGCTTGCGGGCTCCTGCCTCCTGGATTTGCAGGCGCCTGGCCTCGTGTGCCGTGTCTTCGCGCGGAAAGTCCTGGCAAATTCGCCGTAGGGTGAATGAAAAGTGGCCGGGGCTCAGGCGGGCAGCCGAATGCGGAACCACGCCCCGCGGTAGGCGGATTCGAGGGTCACCTCGCCGCCGTGCGCGGCGACGATGGCCGCGACGACACTCAGTCCCAGGCCGTTTCCACCACCCGCGTCATCGTCCGGAACGCGGCCGGCAGCCGCCTGCCTGCCGTGGACGAACCGCTCGAAGGCCGAGCCGCGCAACTCGACGGGTATGCCCGGACCGTCGTCGATCACCTCGATGACCCGGTAACTGTCCTCGGTGCCCAGGCCTACTGAGGTGCGCGTGCCTTCGGGGGTGTGATGACGCACATTGGCCAACAGGTTGGCGACGGCCTGGTACAGGCGGTCCCTGTCACCGGTGACCGAGTGGCTGCCCGGCAGTATCGTCAGCCGGATCGGATGATGCGGGGAGCATGCCCTGGCATCGGCCACTACCTCACGGCACAGACGTGCCAGGTTCACTGGTTCCCGACGTAAGGGCTGGCCCAGGTCGATCCTGGTGAGCAGGACCAACTCGTCGAGGAGCGCCGACATGCGGCGGGTCTCGTCCGTCATGCGGGAGAGGGCCAGGTCGAACTTCTCCTGATCGGCCAGGCCGCCCATCCGGGCCAACTGGATGTAGCCGGAGATCGCGGTGAGCGGAGTGCGCAACTCGTGCCCTGCGGTGGCGAGGAACTCCAGCAGCCGCCGCTCGGTCTTGCGTCGGGTCTCGCGCTCCCTTCGCAGCTGGGCGCCCAACCCGAGAGCCGCCAGCAACGGCACGAGTATCAGCGTCAGTTTGAAGAGCCCCTGTGGAACGGGGACTCGCAGGGCGGATCCGGATCGCAGCAGGAAGGAGACCACAAGGGACAGGGCCCCGATCACCACACAACCGCGCCGGAGGCGTGCTGCGTTCAAGGGACGGGATGTCGATACGCCGCTGTCCCCTTGAGTCCGTTGATGGTGCACTAACCGTCCGATCAGCGTCGCGGTATCGAAGCAACGCGAGAAGAAGCCTTACTTGGCGGCACCATACCCAAGGTCGGTTCATACCAGGGGCGATCAGTATGACTGGCGTGTTTCGCAGCGCTACTGCCATTGACAGCCAGATGCGCATATGTCGGAAGGACGGAACACCACCTCGATGTCAGGCCGAAGACGCTGCTCAAGGCCTCCTCCGGTGTCCCGAACCTCTCCAGTGGCCCGCCGACTTGCTCTGCTCCACCTCGTGGCGGGCTACGACGCCGCGGGTTGCTTCCGACGGGCCCGGCTTCTGAGATCTAGGGGAATCCCTGGTTTTTCACCGGCAGTGCCACACCTCTCCGGCCGACGTGGTGAGAGGGTGCCCCCGTCTGGGTTCGGCTCAGGGAAGCGCCACCGATGGCGCTGTGCCGACGCGGCGCCGCTCTTTGAGGGCGGGCAGGCTGACACGGAACCACGCGCCCCGCTCGGACGGTTCGAGTCCGAGGTGACCGCCATGTGCCCGGACCACCGCCGCCGCCACACTCAGCCCCAGTCCGCGGCCCGGGCTGGGGGTCGAGCCCGGCGCCGTGGCGGTCTCCGCGCGGAAGAAGGGCTCGAAGATGCGCTCCCGCGCGGTCTCCGGGACACCGGGGCCGTCGTCGATGACGTCGATGACATGCCGGTCGCCGTCCAAGTGCAGCCGGACCTCGGCCGAAGTGTCCTCGGAGGTATGGACACGTACGTTGGCGAGCAGATTGCCGATCGCCTGCTCCAGCCGGTGCCGGTCGCCCGCCACCAGATGCGTGGGGGACTCCACCACACAGCGAAGGGAGCGCCGGGCGCCGGTGATCTCAGCGCCGGCCACCGCCCGGACGCAGAGTTCGGCCAGGTCCACCGGATGCTGTTCGAGCACTCTGCCGTGACCCGCCCCGGCCAGCAGCAGCAGATCCTCGACCAGGCGGGTCATGCGCCAGGTCTGCTGTTGGACCTGCTCCATCGCTTGGTCCAGGCGGTGGGGGTCGTCCAGCCCCCCTAGCCGGGCCAGTTGCGCATACCCGGTGATGACGGTGAGCGGAGAGCGCAGTTCATGACTGGCGGCGCCGACGAGTTCGCACAGCCTGCTCTCCTCCTGCCGATGTCGTACGGACCCTTCCTCGATGCGGCGCAGCAGGTAGTTGAGGGTGTCGGCCGTGCTCTGCAACTCCCGCAATGGCTGCGTCACGACCGGCACGCGCTCCATCGGCTCACCACCGCCCTCCGCGATCCGCCGGGCGCTGCGCGACAGGTCGCGCAGACAGGCCAGGACCGATCGGCTGTTCCGAAGGGCGGCGAGCAGCAGCACGGCGATCAGAGGGATGCTGATGGCGGTCTCGATGCCCACCAGTGTCTTCACGGTCGCCTCGTTCGAGACTGTCGACCGGGCGGTCACGAGATAGGTACCGCCCGGTAGGCGGCTCACCATGGCTCGGGCCGGCCGGTGCGCCACCGCCGCGGGACGGCTGGCGGCGGCCCGTTCGCGCAACTCCGCAGCCGGGATCGGCAGGTTTCCGACGAGGGACATGACCCCGGTCGAAAGCTGTACGGCACCCCTGGCATCGGTCACCACGGATGCGGATCCATCCATGGCCGGAGGCAGACCATTCCCTTGCCGCAGCGCCTGCAGCCGGAAACGGTGGTTCTGGACGATCTGCTGGTCGGTGTGCTCCCGCAGGCAGTACGAAAGCGTGAGCACGCAGGAGACGCCGGCGCCGAGCACGCCGAACGCGGTGGTCGCGAAGAAGCCCCGAGTGAGCCTGCGCGACAGGGACTTGCCAGCCGTATCGGACCTGTGTGACAAGCACCTACGGCCCGTGTCGGACCGGCCCGCCCGGCTCTTGCGGCGGCTCGGGGCGGCGCCGGCTTCGGTGGGCATCGCCTCAGCCCTCCGTGACATGTGCGGAAGGCGTCGTGCGCAGCAAATAGCCCGCCCCACGAACGGTGCGGATCAGCCTCTGTTCGGTGTCGCCGAGTTTGCGCCGCAGATAGTAGATGTAGGTCTCGACGATGGCCGACTCACCCTGGAAGTCGTAACTCCATACGTTGTCGAGCATTTGCGCCTTGGAGATGACGTGGTCGGCGTTCTCCAGCAGAAATCGCAGCAAGGCGAACTCCGTGGAGGACAGCTGCACCGGGCGGCCGTGCTGCCAGACCTCGCGGGTGTTCTGGTCCAGCTCCACCCACCCCGCCCGCAGCCTGGGGCCGCTGGACGGTGTCAGCTCGCGTCCGCGGCGCATGACGGCCCGGATCCGTGCCACCACCTCGCTGAGGTCGAACGGTTTGGTGACGTAGTCGTCGGCGAGTTCGAGGCCGCGGACCTTGTCCCGCACGGCGTCCCGGGCGGTCACGAACAGGACGGGGGCGCTGACACCCGCCTCCCGGAGGCGCCGGCAGACATCGAAACCGTCCATGTCGGGCAGGACGACATCGAGCAGGATCACATCCGGGGCGCGCTGAGCGGCTTGAGCGAGTGCCTCGGCCCCCCGGTCGGCGGTGACCACCTCGAATCCGAGGAATTGCAGCGCCATGGTGAGCATGGAGGCGATGCTGGACTCGTCCTCCACGACGAGCACAGTCGTTTTCGCGGACGTGTCGCTCTTGTTCATCGTGTGCGCACCATGAAGTCGGTCGAACCCGTTGCCGTCGAAGCCTTCGGCCTGATCAGGGGAGATGGAGGTCGCATGCCCTCATGGTCATGATGACACAGGGATGATCCCTTGGCTTTGTATTCCGATCGCCCTCTGACCGGACTTTGATGTAACTCTGAACTTCGTGGACTTGGCTGTCCGGACATGACGACATGTGCAGGGGCGATACCTGACCTTCACCCACTGGCCGCGTCAGAGGGGGATGATGACGTCGATGAAGTGCGCCGTAGAGTCCGATGGGAAATCTTCTCGGCCCTGACCGAGGTGGTGTCCGGCCAGGGGGACTGGAGCGAGCAGAGCGCCGCTCGTATCCGCGCCGAAGGCAGGGCGTGGGCGCAACGCATCGGGTCTGTCGACGAGTTGCTCAGCATGGTGCGCGGCATGACACGTCACCTCATCAATCGCTGCACGGTCGGCGGACATGGCCAGGACGCTCTGACGCACGAGGTCATGGTGCTGAGGCTGGGTGACGCCGGCCGCCGGGTGGGCCGGGAGCTGAACTGTGGCTTCTTTCAGGCCGAAAGCGGCCGCGAGACCACCCCAGTGCCATCGGGGCAGGCCCCCGCGCAGCGCATCCCCGGGCGTGCCGCCGGCGCCCGCGCGGTGCTGGCCGTGCACGCGCCCTCCTGCACGCTCGCCGACATCGACCAGGCGTTCCGAAACCATGCCGCCGCGATGGTGCTGGCCTCCGAAGAAGGCGCTCGTGTCGTGTTGCCCGCGGCCGATCAGGAGGAGTCGGTCGCCGTGGCGCGCAAGGCGCATGGCGACCTTCCGGGCGACGTATGGATCGCGGTGCACTGGCAGGACTTGACCCCCCACGTACCGGGGGTGCGGCCAGTGCCGGATATGGGGGGAGTGTCGGTTGCGGACGGCATCTGCGCCACGCTGCTCGCCCTTGCCTGTCCGCCGGGCGTGTATGAACTCGACGACGTACTGGTGGAGTACGGCGCCGCGGAAACCCCGGCCGTCTCGGAGCGGCTGCTCGCCATGGTGGAGCCGCTGCACGAGCACCCCGTGCTCTGGGGCACCCTGACCGCCCTCGTCGCCGCCGACGGTGTCCGCAATCGTGCCTGTGAGCGCCTGGGCATCCACCGCAACACGCTGGACCGTCGACTGCAGCGGATCACGCAGCTCACCGGCCAGCGCCTCGACGGCCTGCGCGGCCTGTGCACCCTGCGCGCGGCCCTCGCCGTGGTCGCCGTGACCCGGCTGCAGCGCAGCGCCGGCATCAGCGGGTCCGGGGTGGGGCTCAGGGGGGAGTGGCACGCAGCTGACGCCACCGACGTCAGTGACCACGACGCCGTTCCGGACGGCCCGCCCCGTGGCGGGGACCCGACTCGCCCTCGCCTTCGGGGTCCCCGCACGGCATGACCTCAACCGGTCAGGTGTCACCGGCGACACCGAACCGCCTTCACCATGGTTGTCCGTAGCACGCCTCCGGCTGCGTGCAGTACGGCATCCGTGGTGTGGGACGGCAGATGTGTCCCGAGAGCCTCGGCTGCGGCGAACGACTCCTCGGCGGCAGCCCGTTCGCCTGGCCCGAGGCTCGGTCCGGGGGCAGGCCGGTGCGGTGGACAGCGGTCAGGACGGTTCCGAGGACGGCGATGGCGGAGCCCTGGACGGGAGGCAGCGGCTGGATGCCGCGGAGCGATGCAGGGTGCTCTGCCGCTGGGAAACAGAGGCTGTCCGGGGGTGAGCCGCGTCGCATCGAAGCGGGTCAGGCTTGCTGTGCAACGAGTTGCATAGACGGATCCCGGCTACTTCTGGACCGCGACCCACCAGCAGATCTATCGCGTGCTCAAGCGCATGGAGAACGACGGTTGGGTCGACGTCAGGGATGTCCCGCAGCAGGGTCGGCCGGACAAGAAGGAGTACAGCGTCGCCGACCTCGGCCGGGCCGCGCTGTCCTCCTGGCTGCATGATCCGATCGAGCCGGAGAGCGTCCGCCACGACCTGGCCGTGAAGATCCGGGGTGCCGCCTTCGACGACCCGGCTGCCCTGATCCGGGAGGTGGAGCGGCACCGGCAGGCGCACCGGGACCGGGTGGCGCACTATCTCGCAGGAGAGGCGCGGGACTTCACGGGGCCCGAGGCAGGTGCGGCCGGTCCAGAGGCGCCGCTCGCCGCGGAGCGCGAACTCCAGCACGTCGTGCTGCGCGGCGGGATCGCGTACGAGCGGATGATGATCGACTGGCTGGACGACGTGCTTGCCACGCTGGCCCGGTTCGGTCCGGGCGGCTGATCGCCGTGGCCCCCACCGCCGTGCCTCCGGGTCCTCCCGATCCGGCCGGTCCAGCCGTCGGAACTCCCGATTCCCACCCCTCCACCAGCCGAAAGGCATCCTCATCATGGCTGACCAGCTGCTGTTCAACCCGCACACGTACGACCCGACGCACTTCGACCCCGAAACACGCCGTCTGCTGCGTGCCACCGTCGACTGGTTCGAGGAGCGCGGGAAGAGGCGGTTCATCGAGGACTACCGGACCCGCGCCTGGCTCGGCGACTTCCTCGCCTTCGCAGCGAAGGAGAACCTGTTCGCCACCTTCCTGACGCCGTCGTCCGCCGCGGGGGAGGGGGAGCCGGACAAGCGGTGGGACACCGCCCGGATCGCCGCGCTCAACGAGATCCTGGGCTTCCACGGCCTGGACTACTGGTACGCCTGGCAGGTCACGATCCTCGGCCTCGGTCCGGTGTGGCAGAGCGACAACGCCGCCGCCCGCTCCCGCGCCGCCGAACTGCTCACCCAGGGAGAGGTGTTCGCGTTGGGCCTGTCCTTTATGCGACCAGGGGGGTGCAGCTCACCTCACCGCAGCCGGCGCCGGGTTGGATGACGCGTGTATCGATCAATCCCCGTTGGGCCGCCACAGCCAGCGCAGCGCGTCAGGCAGCAGGACGCCGCCGTGGTTGGGGCTGTGTCCGCCGTCTCCCAGGACAAGGACCGGCGCCAAGCGGCCGGCCATCGAGGCCCGGTTTCGCGACCACCACACCTTCAGCGTGATTCACCAGCATGCCCGGCCTGGGCATCGTTCTCGGCGCGGAGTTCCTCGCGGCCACCGGTGGTGACATGACGGTCTTCGGCACCGCCGACCGCCTCGCCGGCTTCAGTGGCGTCGCACCCGTTCCCCGCAACGCCGGGAAAACCAGCGGCAACCTTCGGCGTCCCCAGCGCTACAACCGCCGTCTGCAGAGAGTCTTCTACAGCTCTGCACTGTTCAGCATCCGGCACTGCGAGGAGTCGCGCCGATTCCACGACCGCAAACGCGCCCAGGGCAAGCGCCACACCCAAGCCGTAATTGCGCCGGACGGTTCCTGGCTCGCCACCGCTGGTAACGGCAAGTCGGTGAGGATCTGGGACCACGGCTTTGCTCTGACTTCCTCACGAACGCCAGGGGGCCACACCGGCCCGGTGAAAGAGGTGGCGATCGCACTGGACAGCTCCTGGCTCGCGACCACCAGCGACGACAGGAAGGTGAGGATCTGGGACCGTACTTCGGGGATCTGCACGGCCGTCCTTACGGGCCACACGGGCTCCGTGAACGCGGTGGGCATCGCACCGGACGGGTCCTGGCTCGCCACCACCAGCAGTGTCCGCCGGTATCTGATGGCCGCGTTGGAGCGGTGCCGTGGACCGCGACACCGCCTGAGCGGCGCTGTCTGGCATCAACGTCGACGGAAAGATGGCGCCTACGTTGTCTGAGAGGTAAATGAGTGGCGGAGTGTGGTCTATTTCAACAACCCCTGTCCCGGTAGCCTCACCTGTGGCCAATAGCGCACCATCCCCCCACCCCCCAGGTTCGCGTGCCGGCGTGGATGACACCCACCTATCTCTGTCCCTAGCAGCCGGGTGATCTCCCCCGTTCGCCGCCTCTAGGAGGATTACGGTGAAAGTTCGCACCAGAAGCTCGGCGATCATCGGCACCCTCTGCCTCGTCGCTTCCCTCGCTTTGACCACGGCGTCTGCCGACGAGCTCGGCGCCCCACGTCAGGCCGCGAAGGTCGTGCTCAAGAAAGTGGCCACGGCCCAGAATCCAACCGCCGGCGCCGCCGGTCCGGGTGGCACGGTCTGGATAGCCGAACGCGCGGGCAGGGTAAGGGTCTTGGGCGATGAGGGGCTCGGCGAGCCCGTCCTCGACATATCCAGCGAGACCACCACCAACGGCGAACGCGGCCTGCTGGGCGTCGCGTTCGACAAGGAGTTCGCGCACTTCTACATCTCGTTCACGAACCTCGAAGGCACCAGCACCGTGGACGAGTTCGCGATGCGGGACGGCAAGATCCAGCCGGACACCCGGCGCACCGTCCTCACCCAGACACAGCCCTACGCGAACCACAACGGCGGCGACATCACGTTCGGCCCCGACGGCTACCTCTACATCGCGCTCGGCGACGGCGGCTCGGGCGGCGACCCGCACGGCAACGGGCAGAACCTCGACACGCTGCTGGGCAAGCTACTGCGGATCGATCCGAGCGGCGGCAAGCCGTACGCGATCCCGCCGGACAACCCGTTCGTGGACGACCCGAACGCGAAGGACGAGATCTGGGCGTACGGGCTGCGCAACCCGTGGCGGTTCTCCTTCGACACAGGCACGGGCGACCTGCTGATCGGGGACGTCGGCCAGAGCGCGTGGGAGGAGATCGACTGGGCCCCGGCAAACAGCAAGGGCGGCGAGAACTATGGCTGGTCCCAGATGGAGGGCAACCATCCCTTCCGGGGCGGCACGGAGCCCGCGAACCACGTACCGCCGATCCACGAGTACGACCGCAACGGGCTGGGCTGCTCGGTGACCGGCGGATACGTCTACCGAGGCGAGGCGATCCCGGACCTCAAGGGTCAGTACGTGTTCAGCGACTACTGCGACGGCACCGTCCGCACTCTGCAGATGGAGAACGGCAAGGTGACCGGCGTGAGCAACCTCGGAGTCGACGGCGGCCAGATCGTCTCGTTCGTGCAGGGAGGCAACGGCGAGCTGTACGTGCTCGATCTGGGTGGCAGCGTCTCCCGCATCGATCCGGCGTAACGACCACCGGATGAAGAAGCCGCCGAGTAGCGAGTATCACCCAGGTTGGCTGGATCACCTCCGGGATCTCCGGCCCGCTTGAGGCATGCCCGCCGCCCCGGCCCGAGAACCTTGACGTTCTTCGGGTGCAGGACCTGCAGTTCGGCCACCTCTGCTGGACGACGCTGAGTCAGTGTTGTGCCTTCGGGGCCATATTCGGGTCGGGGCTCTGCGGGCTCGGCCCGGAAGCGGCGGCAGCTGGCTGGCCCTTTCGCGGAAGCACCGTCAGATCCCGTCAGCCGGCGGGTGCGCGCGAGACTTGGCATGGCTCAGCACTTCGGCTGACGAGTCCAGGGCTCAACGGCCAACTGAAGGCTGTGGTCTGACCGTTCTTCCGCGACACGACCAAGCTCGACGACGTAACGCCCTGTCTGCTTCTGACGTAGTCGTCACGCAAGCGCGGTCAGAACTAACTGCACTCAGTCACAGGTCCAGAGTGAGCCGGTGGCTCTGTTCACGAGTTGCGCATCGGGAGGCAGTTCCGAGGCCGCGGCGTTCGAGTTGTTCATGGGAAGGGACAGCGCCGGTTGCCGGTGCTCAGTGGCAGTACGTGGCAGTCGCGATCTCGACGAAGGATCGGATCAAGGGGTTGGTGTCACCCTCGTTCCACACCGCGACCACTCGGCTCGGTGCCATGTCGATCAGGGGTACCACGGCCAGCTCTGCGGGCAGGTCGTGTCCGAGCGGGGCCAGGCCGACGGTGCCGTTCCACAGTACGGCCTGCAGGCATTCGTGGACGGCACGCACGACCGGGCCCTCGCGGGGCCTGCCGCCGTTCCAGTACGACTGCCAGATGGGGTCGGTGCCCTGTGGGAACTGGAACCAACGGCGTTCGCTCAGCTCGGCCAGCCGTAGCCGGTCGCAGCGGGCCAGCGGATCGTCGGCGCGCAGGACCACGCCGACCGGATCGGTTCGCAGCGTACGCACCGTCAGGGCAGTCTCGTCAAAGGGCGCCCGGGTCAAGGCGATGTCGACCGGTCCGTTGCGCAGCCCGCACGTCGGGTCGGTCAGGTCGGTGTCGCGTATGCGGATGTCGATGCCGGGATGACTTCGGCGGTAGGCGGCGGCCAGCCTGGTCACTCCCGGGTCGGTACCGTCCCCCAGGATGCCGACGGTGAGGGGCGCGACGCCGGCAGCCACGCGCACGCGTTCACGGACGCGGTCGGCATGGTCGAGTAGAGCCCGCGCTTCGTCGAGCAGCACCGTGCCCACCGAAGTGAGGGTGACGCCGGTGGGCGAGCGGGCGAAGAGCAGAGTCCCGGCCTCGGCCTCCAACTGCTTGATCGCCCGGCTCAGAGGCGGCTGACTCATGTGCAGTCGGGTGGCGGCCCGGCCGAAGTGGAGTTCCTCGGCGACCGCCACGAAGTAGCGCAAGGTCCGTAGCTCCACGCTGCAACAATACCCCTGGGGTATCGGCGCTGCGGGAAGGGTCTTGGACACTGGCGGGGTCTGCGCGGTGCACTCGTGAGCATGACCGACGAAGCCAGGACCAGCGAGCCGCTGGCCGACCCCGCCGTATTGGTGGTGGGCCCCGGCGAGGGCGAGACGATCGTTCTGGGCACTACGCGCATGCGCGTTCTGGAGGACGGCAGCCACACCGGGCACCGCCTCGCGATCGCCCAGTCCGTCCTCGCCCCACACACCCAGGGACCGCCGCAACACCGCCACGCCCAGCACGACGAGGGCTTCTACATCCTCTCCGGCACGGTCCGGTTCACCGTCGGGGACAAGGACTACGACGCCACCACGGGCACGCTCGTGATGGTTCCGCCCGGAACCCCTCACACCTTCGCCAATCCGGCCGATCAGCCCGCCGTCATGCTCAGCACATTCACCCCCGACCTGTACGTGCAGTACTTCCGAGACCTCCAGGAGGTGCTCGCCGACGGCAGGCCGCTGACGCGACAGGCCAACATCGACGCGATGAGCCGCTACGCGACCGACCCCGCCGCCGACCCCGCCTGAAGTCGACGCATGGAACGGCCCGGCCGCCCTCCTTTCGGCCGCGGGCCCGTGGCCGGCCGGCGGGGCCGTGGCGCGCCCGTCTTTCGGCGGGTCCGGCCCCCGCGGACGACGGACCGGGCCTTCTCACGGGCTCTTCTGGCCGTCGACGCAATCGACAGGTTCCCGGGAACCGGTGACCCATGAACGGAAGTCATGAACCTCGCATACTGGATCGTCGCGGGACTGCTCGCCCTGTTCTACGTCTACGCAGGCACGCTGAAAGTGATCCGCGGCCGCGATCAACTCCGCCCGATGATGGCCTGGGTCGACCGCATACCCTTGCCCGCCCTCAGGACGCTGGGGACCGTCGAAATACTCGGCGCGATCGGCCTGGTCCTGCCACCGCTGACCGGCATCGCACCCTCGCTTGCGCTGGCCGCGGCCAGCGGCTTCGTCCTCTTGCAGGCCGGTGCGATCGCCGTGCACCTGACCGGCGAAGACCGCCGGATCGCACTCAACGTCGGGCTCATCGCCGCCGCGGCCGTGACGACCTGGCTGGCCACCAGGCTGTGATCGAGCACAGCCCTCGAAACAGAGGATGCGAATCCAGGTCAGCCGCCCCACGGCCGCTGTCATTGCTCATGAACCTCGAACACGCCGCCAACCACGCGCTGCTCGGTGAGGCGTGCAGGTGCCGTCGCAACTCGGGTTCTGGCTCAACTTGTGTGACACGGTTCCCGTCGATCGTGGACATCGCAGTGCTGTCGGTGGACGTGAACATCGAGATAGTGCGTGTTGACGTGCAACGCCGGCCTCCAGACTGACGCGCTCTGAGATCCGAACTTGCCCCCGTAGGGTCCCCGATAGCAGCCGTACTCGCGCCGCTGGCGCTCGCTGTCGTGGAAGGCATTCACGTGCTGCAGCAGACTGCGGGCCCGGGAGTCAGGGTCGGCCTCAGTGAGGACCAGCCGCCGCATGAGGTTGCGGCCGACGTCCTGGCCACGGTTCTTGTGAGGCTCATCGAAGACGGTGGTGGTGTCACAGCGGGAGCATGTGAAGGTCAGTGGGTTGTCCCAACGGCCTGTGACCGTCAAGTGGTCAGTGTTCTTGCAGAGGGAGCAGGCAACCAGTTCGACCCCCGCGGGCGGCTGGTGCTCCGTGCCCGTGAACTCGCTCAGGTCCGCCACGTTCGCGGCGACCTATCGGCGCCGATCTGAGGTGATGCTGCATCAACCGGTCGCTCCCGCGCCCTCGCCGCTCGCGGGGCCCCCGCCCGGACGGAGCATCTGGCTCGCGGCCAGCTCCCGATAGAGGGGGCTGTCGGCCAGCAACTCCTCGTGGCGTCCGCCGGCGGCTGTGCGGCCGTCGTGCAGCACGACGATGTGGTCGGCGTGCTGCACGGTGGACAGGCGGTGCGCGATGACCAGCACGGCGCACTCCTGGGCGACATCCTTCATGACGCTGATGAGCGCCGACTCATTGATCGCGTCAAGGTGGGAGGTGGGCTCGTCCAGCAGGAGCAATGAGGGGCGCGCCAGCAACGCGCGGGCGATGGCGACGCGTTGGCGTTCACCGCCGGAGAGGGTGCTGCCGTGTTCGCCGACGGCGGCCGCCAGACCGCCGGGCAACCGGTCGACGACCTCTTCCAGCCGGGCCAGTTCCATGACGCGCCGGATCTCGGCCTCCGTGGCATCGGGCGCGGCGTAGGCGATGTTGTCGCGCAGGGTGCCGTGGACGACGTGGGCGTTCTGGTCGACGACGGCGATGCGTCGGCGGCAGGCGTCTCGGGTGAGTCCGGTGGCGGGCCGCCCGTCGAAGAACACGGTCCCGGCGTCCGGCTCGTAGAACCTCGCCACCAGGGCGAACACCGTGCTCTTGCCGGCTCCCGACCGGCCCACCAAGGCGACGTGCTGACGGTGTGCCACGGTGAACGACACGCCGCGCAGGACCGGCCGTTGCGGGTCGTAGCCGAAGCGGACGTCGTGCAGGGCGAGGGCGGGCTGGTCAGGGGTGGCAAGCGGACCTGTCAGCGGCGGCGTGAGTGCGTGGACCGTCGGCACCAGCGGTGCGGTCGGCTCCACGGGCAGACACAGGGCCTCTTCGATGCGCTGGTAGGCGCCCATTCCGCGCTGAATGAGGCTCACGGCACGGAAGACGGACGACAACGGCAGGACGAGGTACGAGGCGTACAGCAGGAAGGCGACGAGGTCGCCGAGGGAGCCGGCGTGGCCGCCCACGCGCAGGCCGCCCACCACCAGCACGATGAGGAAGGAGCCCTGCACGGCGAGTTCCACAGCGGGGCTCATCACCGAGGCGAGCTTCGCGGTGCGTACCCCCGCGCTGTAAGCCGCCTCGACACGTGCGCCGATGCCCGCCGCCTCGCGCTCCTCGGCACGGTGCACGCGGACCATCGGCAGGGCATCGAGGGCGCGCCCGAGGTCGGCGCCGACGGCACCGACCGAGTCCTGCATGCGTTCGGACGCGCATCGGATGCCTGTGAGCAGTGAGGCGACGATCAGGGCCGCGCCGGCCACGGTGACGGCGACCAGGAGGAGCAGCAGGGGGTCGAGCCAGGCCATGAGGACGACCGCCCCGGCGGCGACAAGGCTTCCCGTCACCAGATCGACGAGTGCCTGCGACACGACCTCCCGGAGCACGGTGGTGTCGGTCGTCACCCGGGAGATGAGGTCGCCGCCCCGGTGTCGGCCGTATTCCCTCATCTCCAGCCGGAGCAGTCGGCCCACCAGCCCGTGCCGGAGCTGCCGCACGATGCCTTCGCCCATCCGCTCCAGCAGGAAGCGCCCCACGGATCCCGTCGCCGCTTCGGCGACGAACAGCGCACCGAGGAGCGCCAGCAGCGGCCAGATGATCAGCCCGCGGCTGCTCGCGTCCACGACGTGCTTGGCGACGAGTGGTTGGGCCAGCCCCAGGGCGGAGGCCGCGAGGGTCAGTGCGATGGCGACGGCGATGGCGCTCCGGTGCCCGGCGGTGAGCCGGTACATCGTGACCACCGCCGCCCGGGTGGACTTGTTGTTGCCGTTGCCGTTGCCGTTGCCGTTGCCGTTGCCGTTGCCGTTGCCGTTGCCGTCGGCGACCGCGGCCCGGCCGTCTTCCGGCGCTGTGCTGCCGGTCATCGGTCCGTCGGTCGTGGCGGCGGGCCGACGGTCACCAGCGGCGCGAAGTAGCCCTCCGGCACACCCTCGCCGACGGAACGGCCTTCCGCCTCGATCCAGGCATGCGCGGTGAAGGGTGGGACAACGCGTACGCCGGTGCACCAGGTCGGCCAGGTCCCGCCGAGCCGGCACAGCAGTGCCGCTCCCAGGGAGCGCGGCAAGCACCCCTTGGGCCCGGCACAGTGCAGGCTGGCCGCGCACATGGCGTCGCGCGCGTTCTGAGCCTGCGCGGTGGTGGCGGGCGTGGCACCGCGCCGCAGGATGCCGAGCACGGTGCGGATACGGCGGGGCGGCAGGAGAGCGAGGGCGACGGCGGGGAGCAGAACGAGGCGGGCGGCCAGGCGTCGGGACAGGGGCACGTCCGTGGGCCGTTCGAGGGCGCTGGGTGTCGTCATGAGGCGAGCCCCGAACTGCGCAGCTGCCGTACGAGCGCTTCGACGTCCTGCAGGGCCTGTCCCTGGTCGATGTCGAACTCCCGGACCAGGGCGGCGGCCGCCTCCGACTCCTCGCCGCCGTCAAGGAGCGTCCGTACCACCAAGGTGGCCGTCGGATTCAACTCCCAGTATTCGCCGGCGCGTTCGTCCAGCAGCACCGTGCCGTAGTCGGTCTCGGCCGTAGAGATGGTGTCGACGAACCGCAGGGCCATGTGAGGGCCTTTCTGACGTGTCTGACGTTGTCTGGAGCGGGGATCGGGTCAGGGGCGTGGGACACGGGTGTGGTCGCGGGCGATTCCCCGCAGCCACACCTCGGCGGCGATCGTGGAGTAGAGGATGGCGTCGGACAGCCCCTTGGAGGCGGGGCGCCGGGCGAGGCGGCGCAGTTCGGCGCCGTCCACCAGGCCCAGCGCCTCCAGTCGCGAGTCCTCCCACAGGGCCAGCAGGTCGGCCCGGTGTTCGCGCAGTCCGTTGGAGGCGTCCATGGAGGCCGTGGCCTTGTTGCTCCGCCGCAGGCAGTCCTCGGGCACGATCCCGCGCATCGCGGTGCTCAGTACGGGCTTGTACCGCCAGGGCGTGACGCGCTCGTCCGGACGTACGGCCAGACATGCCTCGATGACGCGGTCGTCGAGGAAGGGCGAGGCCATCGGCAGGCCGACGCGCGCCGCCATTCGATCCCACTGCCGGATGACGCGGGTACACGAGCGGATCTGTTCCAGGTCGCTGTGCAGGCCACGGTCCGGATGCAGGGGCGCGGCCGTCGCCGCGGCGTCGAGCAGTGCCCGGCGGGCCATCCGCTCCGCCTCGGGGGTCACCCAGTCGAACAGACGCGGGGCCATGCCCCAGCCGAGCCCCGTCGCGACGGACGAGGGCAACGGGCCACGCAGCTGCCCGGACGCGTCGGCCAGCCACTTCCGGTACGGCCGGGAGTCGGCGAGCGCGCGGACCGTATCGCCGAGCGGCCACTGCCATAGCGCCCGGAAGCCGCGCAACTGACGCAGGGCGGACAGTGGACGGGTGCGCAGCAGCCGGTGGTAGTACGCCTCGGAGCACCATGCCACGTGGTCGCCGCCGATGCCGGTCAGGTGCAACCTGCTGCCGCGTTCGGCGAGTCCGGGCAGATGGTGCAGGACCCGGGAGCGGTCCATGACGCCGATGGTGGGCTCGTCGAGGAGGTCGTCGATGCCGAGCAGGTCCTCGTAGACCAGTGGCGAGGCGTCGGCATCCCAGACCACGTGCTCGACGTCCGGTAGGTGCCCGATCGCTCGCCGGGCCCAGTGCAGGTCGGTGTCCGCCGGATCGCGTCCCGGCCACGTGCTGGCCACCACACGGGCGGGGGAGCGGTCGGCCAGGAAGCAGACGGAGGTCGAGTCCAGGCCGCCGGACAAGTCGCAGCTCACGACGCCGCCTTGCTGCGTGCGTGCGTCCACGGCCTCTTGAAGCGCTGTCCGGATCAGGGGCGCCGCTTCGGCGAGCGGCCGGACCGGCTGCGGTGGCGTCCACCACCGGGTGTGCCGAACGGTACGCCCGTCCGCGGCGATGACCAGGGCGTCCTGTGGAGGCACAGCGGAGACCGCTCGCCACAGGGACGTCTCGAACAGCGGGTACGGGGCGGGCCACAACAGCCTCACCGCCAACTCCTCGACGTCGGGGTCGAGGCCCAGGACGGCGGCGAGCGTGTCGGCACGGGTGGCGGCCACCCGTACGCCGTCGAACTCCGCGTGGAACACGAGCCGCAGTCCGGAGGCCGTGCCCTGAATCCTGATCTGTCCGTCGAGAGCGCCGACGAGGTGGAAGCTGCCGGGCAGGGACCGGGCCAGAGCGTCGAGCTCCGCGAGATCACGCAACCGTGCTGCCCGGCGCCGTAGTTCGTCGGCGTCGATGGGGCAGCAGCCGACGACGGCAAGAGCGGCGGTGCCGACGTGCGCCGTGACGACTTCGTCGTCGTGCCAGTGGCCGACCAGCCAGGGCCGGCCTGACGCATGGGCGAGGCTCCGGCTTCCGGGGCGGGCGAAGGAGCGGGCCACGGCGGCCGCGTCCGCATGGTCGGTGAAGACCACGAAGTGCGCGTCGCCGGGGCCCGTCCCCGCACTTTCGTGCAGTTCAGTCATGACGTCGAGTCAAGGACCGTCGGTCGTCAGTTCTTGCTCAGGATCAGCCGGTCGTTGCCGGCGCTCCCGAGGAGCCCCGTCTCCTTCCGGAAAGTACCGAGCCGGACGAGCGTCGGCGCCTCATATGCCTTCTTCATGACCACTCCTGACGTGCGGGTTTCTCGCCCACCTCCCTGACGGCCCACGGTTCATCGGGAACCCGGGCCAGGAAGTGGACGCAGCACCCAGCTAGCTGCAGAACGTGAGCCCATGGCAAGAGCGTTTGAGAAGCTCAGATAATATGCAAACTTCCATTTCGTGGGGTTGTGCGCCGTTCCCCTGCGGCCGTTCTTGACGCTGCGATTGTTCTGCGCCCCGGATGTGTGTGCATGGAAAGAAACGTTTTGAGGTGTGCCGTGGTGGCTGCCTGCCACTTTTTCCCGGACGCGCCTGCCGACGGACACGGGCGGCGCCGCTCGGCGCACTCCGGGCCCCCGGACATGCGCCGCTTTCTGTGGTCCCGGTCCGAAGCGTTCCCCGGACACTTCACCGGCGGCCGAGTCGGTGCAGCGCCACGAGTGCGGCAGGCGGCCCATGCCCAGCCGGCTGATTCCGAAAGCGGACCCGTGTCGACGTCGTCCACTGACGTTGTCCTCGGATGGTTAAGCTGACAGTCCCCGTTGTGCCTCAATATATGAATTGGACGGGGCCAGCTCGGACATCTTCGCGAAGAAGGTCGCCCCAGCCGCTTTGACAGCCTTCAGGAATTCCTCGTACGGGGCGTTCGCAGTCTTGACTTCGTCGCCAATTTTGGCAGCCACTGAGACACGTGACCCTGTGACCTGGAAAGAGAGCTTGATCGGCTGGTCCGGGAAGTATGTCTCCGCATATCCTGACGACTGCGTTTTCGTCACCATCTCGGCAATGTAACACCAGAGCTGGTCGACGTAGTCCCACTCTTCAGTGCCGATGACTTCCGATCCGTCAACGGTCAGCCGAATGGCACCTTCGATGTAGTCCAGGTCGGGCGGTGGGGTACGGCAGGCTTCCACCTGCACGAACGTGCCGTCCGCACCCTTCAGGAACGTCTCGATCTCAACCACACTCAAGGTCCTTCAATGATTGTTATTTCCGATAGAACTGGCCCACTCGGCCTCTGTTCATGCCGAGCACGTAATCGATTCCGTTGACGTTCCCGTAAATCTGGTACATGCCCTGACTGCCTCGCCGAAGAAGAGTATCGCGGTTCTGGCGCATAACTTGACCGATGGCACCCTGGACGTCAGCAACACTCATGCCCGAATCAAAGAAGGACTGGTTCTTCTTCACGGAGCCATCCCAATACTTCGGGTGATGGCGAGTGAGGATGTGTTCCAT
Organism: Streptomyces sp. HD; assembly: GCF_028369295.1. GTDB lineage: Bacteria > Actinomycetota > Actinomycetes > Streptomycetales > Streptomycetaceae > Streptomyces. The sequence continues at coordinate 53,944 of NZ_JAQMYP010000040.1, read as the reverse complement.
TCCCTTCTTATCGAGCAAGAAGGAATGATTCCCGAACTGGAACCGCTGACTGTGCCAGTCCCGGAGGGGAGGAAGGCATCCTCCACTGTTATGAACCAGAACCGGCGTCTGTCCAGCGAATACATAGTACGTGTGGATGTACTCGACGGTCAGGTCGTACGTCGGCCGGGTGCCCTTGAGATCGGCTGTCGCGGTGACCTCGGGGGATGTGCCGACCCCTGCCAGCTTCTCACCGGCCCGCAGTTGCGACGCGTTCTTCCAACGGCTCGCCGTTCGCGACCAGAAGGGGTGGTTGTCGGTCACCGTGACGGTCGCGGGGCCGTCCTCGGTGGTGAGTTCGAGCCTGGTGAAGTCCTTGTCGGTGCTGGTGACGATCTGCCGGGTCACCCGCTGCGCTCCACGGAGATCCCGTACCGGATCGGTGGACATGACGAGGTCGCCGGGGCTGACGTCCTCGATGGGCCGCCGGGAGCCGTCCGCGAGCAGCACCGGGGTGCCGGCCGGGAAGCTGTGCGAGGTCGAGCACTCGGGCCGGTTGCGCTCCTTGCCTACCCGCTGGACCAGCCTTTTCACCTCGACCGTTGCGAGCGCGCGAGCGCTGATCAGTGAGTTGGCACTCAGCGGAATCGAGTACTGCACGGGGCGTCCGCCGCTGGCGCGGGAGCGGGCCTGGGCTTCGGCTTTCTTGCGGGACTCGACAGAGGCGAAGGTTGCGCCGGCGCCGGGGCTGGAGCAGGTGAGGCTGCCGGAGACAGTGGAGCCACTGACCGGGAAGGTGCCGGCGGCGCTTGTGCAACTGCCACCGGACTGCCCGTCGATGCTGAAGGTGGAGGTCATCACGGCGGTGACCTGGCCGCTCACCAGCCGGGACTTGGCGTCGCTGGTGATCTGTCCGGAGAAGTTGCCGGTGGCGGTGCAGCCGCCGGAGCTGCACTGGACGGTGCCGGAGCCGTTCAGTGCGAAGGAGATGCCGCTGTCGCCCGCCTTGCCAAGTTCCTTGGTCTGCTCCTCAAGGGTGTCGTACATGGCGGGGGCGTCGGATTCCGTGACCGGTTCCACGTCCAGGGCCAGGGTGTCCGCGCCATCGAAGGGTCCCTCGCTCTGGCCACCGTCGTCGTCGGCCGCCATGCGCGCGGTCGTGTATGACGCTCGATCCACGGACGTGGAGGATGCCGCGCCGGGCACGAACCCGCTCGGAGGCTCCAGCCTCAGCACCCGGTAGGGCTCCTTGCGGGTGATGACGAGCCGTCCGGCCGGCGTGTCGAGGGCCTGCGCTTCGGCGCCGTCCACGGTGCGAGAACTGGAGCGGTAGCCGTCGGCGGGGGGCTTGTCCTCAAGTTCGCCCAGGGCCGCGAAGAACTGGTTCGCCAATTCCGATGGCGCGGGCCGGTGCTTGGTCAGCTCGTCGGTGAGTGCGGAGTCCGGGCCCTCTCCGGCATCCCAGATGCTCGGCTTCTTGGCGCCGTTCGTGGCAGCGGGGTCCACGCGCCAGCGGGTGAAGGTCTTGCCACCGACGCTGAGTATCTCTCGGTCGAGTTCGTCTCGCCTGAAGCCGCTGCTGCCGAAGCGACTGCCCGCGGCAGTGACGGTGACCTCGCGCTTCATCATGCCGCCGGGCACGTCGTCCTTGTAGCGCAGCCCGGGGGCAGCGGCGAGGCCGGCGAGGGCGAGGCGGTAGGGCTGGAGCGTCCGAGGGTCGACCTTCGCGGACTTCTTGCCGTCGGCGACCGGGCTCTCGCTGTCGTCGCCGCCCAGGAACAGCAGCCCGGCGAGCAGGGCGAGGACGAGTCCTCCGGCGCCTGCGCCAAGCAGTAACAGGCGCCTGCGCCGCGGGACAGGCCCAGGGGAGTGGCTGGGCATCGGCGGATGTGGTGGCGGAGGGAACTGCCCGTCCAAGAAAGGTGGTCGGTCCGGCGATGCTGGGGTTCCCGGCCACGGGTCACCCGGCGGCGGCCCGTACGGCCTTTCAATGTCCGGACCCTTGCCCGGTTGCCGGGCTCCGTGCCCACTCTGACCGCTGCCCTGCCCCGGCTCTGTCATACGCTCCCCGAACTCGGCAGTCGCCGCTTTGCGGCGGCGCCGCCCCTCTGGGCACGCCGACAGCGCCGGCTGTCCGCCGCAACTTGGATAGTGACACTATCCACTTCGCCCTGTGAAAGGTCAACTGCCTCTCGCAGCAGGCCATCCGCTGCGCGGGAGGGGCCCACGTCCTCATCGACATCTACGGCCGAGTGGCCACCGACCTGAGGGTCTCGCTGACCGACCGTTGCAATCCGCGATGTAAGCAGTGCATGCCCGAGGGGGCTCTGCACTGGCTGGCCAAGCCCCACCCGGCCGGGGCTGAACGAAGGCGAGGCCCCAGACCTCGTCGCCTGGGCGGTGGAACACGACTACGAACTGCGCTTCATCAAGCAGATGCACCTGGACGCCCAGCACGGCTGGAAGCGCGAAGGCGTGGTGACCGCGGGTGACATCCAGGCCTCGCTGCGCACCCGCTTCGACCTGAATCCGAGGTGCACGGACGAGTGGAGATCAGCCCTCGCCGAGCGCTGGGTCGTCGAGGGCGGCCCGCACCGCGTCGGCGTCGTCGCCTCCGTCACCCGCCCGTTCTGCGAGGCCTGCGACCGCAGCCGCCTTACGGCGCCAACGGCCGGATACGCACCTGACTGTTCGCGCAGGAGGAGACAGCCTTGCGCGTGCATCTGCATGCCCGAGGAGGGTCTGCACTGGCCGGACGCGCCCGCCCGACCTGCTCACCGACGACGAGGTCATCCGCGCTCGCCTGGTCTGCGAATCCGTCCATGGACTGGCCCACTCCCGCCAGCGGCGAGGCTGTGGCGATGAGGGCTGCCGCAGCCGGTGGATCTCTTGGCCTGATCCGAGAGCAGCTCCGGCTCGGCGAAAGACGCGCGCCCCAGCCGGTGGTCACCGAAATGGCCGCGAGGTATGGCAGGGCGTCGGCCCAGGTGATCCTGCGCTGGCACGTCGAGCACGGTCTGTCCGCTGTCCCGAGGCCAGTCCACGCCGTACGCATGGCCGAGAACCTCGACGTCTTCGGCCTCGCGCTGACACCGGATGAGACCGCCGCCATTGATGCCCTGAACACGGGGTGCGCAGTGGCCCTGGCCCGATTACATGGACTGTCAGCCAGGGGTGATGTCACGGACACCTCGGGATGGCTGAAGGCTTGCCGCGAGTGCGGCGGCCCCTGAGGCCCTGTGGTGCGAGCCTTTTCAAGCACAGCTCCTTCACGCAGCCGATCACACGACCGCGCAGATCTGCGGACAGGGCTTCGACGGAAGCGGGTCGGATTGGGCATCGCCCGGAAAGAGGCCGAGTCCAGCGAAACGGTCAGGGCGATGCCGCTGGGCATAGAGCGAGCTGTTCTGGCTGTCCGATTACCGCAGCCTCGGCCTCGCTACTAGCGCAATTCTCACAACACCTCTTCGGGCTCACGACGTAGGAGACTGTTCAGAGGTTGTCTCACGTGGCAAGTATCGCGAGCTTCTTGAGGCAGGTCAGGGCGGCGGCCCATGGCCAGGCCTCGGCTCTGCCAGGCGTTGCGGACCGCGTACGGGATCTTGAGACCACGAGCAGCCCATGGCAGGCTCATGCCGCATGATCGATGAATTCGCGAAGGACAACCTGCACGGGAGACTGCGGCGGGACCGCGAGGCGCTGCTCTGGAAACTCGACGGCTTGTCCGAATACGACGCCCGCCGACCATTGACGGCGACCGGGACCAATCTCCTCGGCCTGGTCAAACACGTGGCCACCGTCGAGGCCAGGTACTTCGGCGAGGTCTTCGACCGCCCTTCCCCGGAATCGCTGTCCCGGTGGCAGGACTCCGACGGCAGCGATCAGTGGGCGGCCGAGGACGAGACCCGCGATCAGATCATCGGGTTCTACCGGCGCACGTGGGAACACTCGGACGCGACGATCAACGAGCTTCCCCTCGACGCCCCCGGCCACGTGCCGTGGTGGCCGGAGCCTTATCCCAACACGAACCTGTTCGCCATCATGGTCCATGTCCTCGGCGAGTCCATCCGGCATGCCGGGCACGCCGATATCCTGCGTGAGGGCCTCGACGGCCGGACCGGCGTGCGCGCCGAGAACGAGCAGCAGATCGACGAGGAAGCCCGTGCAGCCTACTGCGCGAAGATCGAGCAGGCCGCCAGGTCGGCCGCATCAATCAAGGCTTAGAGGTTGTCTCACGTGACTTGATGTTCGTGCGGCATGATGCCGGTCGCGGGCGCTGATCTATCGAAGGGTCCGGTTCCTGATGAACTCTGGGAGCTGGCCGCCCCGTTGCTGTCGTCGTTCGCTGCTCGTCCGCAAGATGCTGGGACCGCTCCGTGTGACGGGCGGGCCGTGTTCACGGCAGTGGTGTACGCGCTGACCAGCGGCTGTTCCTGGCGGCATCTGCCGCCGACGTTCGGCACGTCGCCCGCCACTGCGCATCCCCGCTTCATGCGGTCATTGGCGGCGGGTTCCGGGAGTCGGGAATCCGAGGGCTACCGGCGGTCGGCTGGTGAGCCGCGCGACGTCGGCCGGCTTGCTGCGGACGAACGTCGGGGTCATGTCGATCCCCTCGGTCTCACCCAGCCATCGCTCCTCTTCCGCACGTTTCCGACGGAACATCAGATCTCTTTCGATCTCGGAAAGCCGGGACGCCATCCTCGGGTTGACCTGCAGCATCGGGCGCGCGAGCAGGAAGGCGCCCGGATCCGTCGACCATGACGAACCCGGGCGTCTCCTTGCGGCGCCGGCGGCGAAGTGGGCGTGTGTCTGCCGGACGGGGTGGGACGCGATGCCCTGCTACCCGGCGTCCGCGCGCGGCACGTTGCCGCCGGTGGTGATCATCTCAGCGCACCTCGCGCGCATAAGGGGCGACGGTGATCTGGTCGATCAGCGGTGCGTAGCGGGAGCGGAGCGGTACACCGGGGAAGGTGTCCGAGGCGTAGGTGGTGCCGTCGAAGTTCGGCAGTTCCTCGGAGCGGAAGGCGATGGTGTTCTGTCCCTTCTTCAGCTGGACCGGAACGGTCAGCTCCCAGAAGTTGTTCTGGTGGAAGCTGTGCGGGAAGCCGACGCGCCGCGTCTCACCGCCGTTGACCGTGATGTCGGCGTGGCGGGCGAGCGGATCCGGGTTGTAGTGGGTGGCCTCGGCCTGCTCGGGGTTGGAGTAGCGGATGCGCAGCGCGTACAGGCCGTCCCGGTCCGCGGCGACGGTGAACGTCGCGGTGTTGCCATTGCCGGGGTCGCCGCCGATGCCGGTGATCGCCGTGCCGCCGGTCGCCAGGGTGAGGGGGGTGAGCGTGGCCGAGCCCGCGAGTTCGGCGTCGCCCGCCTCGTACGTACGTACCGGCAGGGTGCCCTCGGTGGGTGTGACCGTGAGGCGGTCGACGAGGGTGGTGGACGAACCCCCGGTCAACGTCACCTTGTTGACGCCGCCCGAGAGGGAGACCGCCACGCTGCTCCTGTCCTTCGCCAGGCGCAGGACCTCGCGCCCGTTGGCGGAGAGCCGGGCGCCCGTGCCGCCGAGTGTGTCGACGCTGAGGGTGGCCTCGCGATCGGCCGGTGAGTAGACCCAGAACGTGGCGGTCTGGCCCTTGGCGAGCCGGGCTGCGCCCGAGCCGGTCGCCGACTCCTTCGGCAGGTCGTAGACCGGCTGTGCACCGCCGCCCAGCCAGGCCAGTTCGCCCTCGTACACCTGGGTGTCGGCCGAAGCCTCGGGGAGGGAGAGGGTGAGCCGGTCGACGATGGCGTCGCCGTTCGTGGCCCGCTTGCCGTCGAGGCTCTTCGCGGCGAGCGTCAGCGTGTGCTTGCCCTTGGTGAGCTTCACCTTGGTGTCGGTGTGGTCCCACACCACCCACTTGTAGCCGAGCGGCAGGTACAGCTCCTGCTCGCTGTCCGCATTGCCGTCCACACGCAGGAAGACGTTGGTGGGGCCCTGCTCCTTCACCTTGTCGAAGGTGTTGAGGGAGTTCGCGAAGGCGCTCAGGTCGTAGGTGCCGTCCTCGGGCACGTCGACGGTGAAGTCGAGCGTGACGTCCGAGCCGGTGCGCAGGCCACCCACGTCGTAGCCGCCGGAGGTGTAGAACTTCGACACGTCGCGCGGCGAGCCCTCGGGGCCGTTCTTCGTGTAGCCGGACCCGGAGTGGGCGGCGTCCTCCGCTTCGTACGACCCCTGCCAGCGGACCGGCGGCGACTGCGTGCCCTTCGCCTTTCCGGCCGGGCTGAGGACGATCTCGTAGGCCGAGGACTCCTTCAGCTTCGGCAGCGCGCCGTCGCCGAAGTCGATGACGACCTTGCCGTCGTCACTGACCTTCAGGTTCGTCTCCGTCAGCAGCTTCGGTCCGGAGTTGTCGCCGACCTGTCCGCTCCAGTCGATCTCGCGCACCCAGGCGTGCACGCGGTCCCCGAAGACCTTCTTGGGGACACCCGCGAAGGTGATGTGGCCCTTGCCGGTGGAGCCGCCGAAGATCAGCCGGGACTGCCTCTTCTTCGCGTCGAGCGTGGCGACACCCTGCATGGTGTAGTTCTCGCCGGGGAACGGCGGAGCCACCTTCACCGTGTGGCCGCTCATCGAGGCGTACGAGTGGAGCAGCCACCACTGGCCGTTGCCGCGGTTGGACTGCACCGCGGAGTCGGAGAGGTTGCCGTCGATGTTCCAGTAGGCGATGTCGGCGTCGACCTTGGACTCCTCGATCGCGGACACCCACTGGATCATCTGGCCGGGGACGGAGGTGTGGTAGTTGAAGGCGTACTCGTTGATGTTGATGGGGAGTCGGGTGCCCTCGCGGTCGGTGCCCTTGAACAGGTCCTTCTCCCACGCCCGGTACTTGACGACGCTCTCGCGCACCGCTTCCGGGTGGCTCAGCTCGTGCCAGGTGATCACGTCGGGCAGCGTGCCCGCGGCGAGGGTGTGGGTGAGGAAGCCCTTCACCTGGTCGTAGAGCACGCTGGTGTTGGGGCCGGCTATACGGGCGTTTGGCATCCGTCCCTTGATGAGCTTGTAGGCGTCGTCCCAGGCGGCGAAGAAGTCGTCGGGGTCGTTCAGCCAGCTGACCTTGTTGTAGCTCCACTCACCGGTGCCGAACATGTTGCCCTCGGGCTCGTTGAACGGCACGAAGACGATGTTGTCCTGGTACTCCTTCGGCAGCTTCAGGACCTGGTCGACCTGCTTGGCGAGCTTCTCCTTGTAGAGCTTGAGCTTCTCCGCGGGGGTGTCGCCGGGCCACTGGTAGGGGAAGCCGCGGTGGATGTCGGTCATGTAGATGTAGACATCACCGTTGGTGGAGTCAGCCAGTGGCTTGACCACCTCCAGCGCGTCGGCCCCCTGGTGCTGCGGGCCGTCCTGCGCCTTCGTCGAGACCGTGCGCAGGCCCATGCCCTCGATGAGGTTGTTCGTGGGGACGTCCGGTCCGTACACGCCATAGAGAGTGCCGGAGGCGCCGCCGTGGAACGCGCCGGTGTCCGAGCCGAGGTCGACGGTGAGCTGTCCCTCGCGGACCACGGTGACGGTCGCCTTCACGGCCCGCCCGGCCGCCGTTCCGGCCACGGTGAACGTCCCCGGCTTCGCGTACTTCTCGGCCGGTACGGCATCCCAGGTGATCGGTGTGTCGCGGTCGTAGCCGTCGGAGAACGAGGAGCGGACGGCGCCCGGCAGGGACGGGGCGGTCCCTGCCGTGGTACGGACGTCGAAGGACGTCTTCGAGAGTTCCTGGACGGTCGGCACGGTCCCGACCGTACCGGCCACCTGCTCCGCGCTCAGCGCCGAATGCCACACGGTGAAGTCGTCGACCGCGCCCTTGAGCAGCGGGTCGGGCCAGAAGGACTTGCCGATGTAACCGGCGGCCGTGGCCGAACCCTCCAGCAGCTCCTTGGCCTTGATGCCGGTCGCGGCGGAGGCGATCGCCACTCCGTCGAGGTAGGTGGTGAGCCGGCCGGCGCCGGTGTCGAGCGTGACGGTGACCGTCCGCCACGCGTCCGAGGGAAGCATCGCGTAGCCGCGGACCTGCGTCTCCGCTCCGCCTCCGCCAGTGGTCACGGACGTCTGGAACAGCCCGTCGCCGTTGTACGGGGTACTGAAGAGGTACTTGGTGGTGCTGGTACCGAGATCGAAGATCCGCTGCCAGGACGCCTTGTCGCCGCTCCACTTCACGCGGGCGGAGACCGTCAGGTCGGTCGCGTCACCGATCACTTCGCGGGGCAGCCGGACGTACGCACCGTCGGAGGTGGGCGCCCCACCGGGCAGGGCCAGGGCCTTGCCACCGTCCGTGCCCGCCACGAACTGGGCGGTGGAGCCGTTCACCAGGGTCGCCGTCAGACCGTGTCCGGAGCTGTCGGTGATCCTGCCGGAGGCGAGATCGTCCTGGTCGAACGTGTAGCGCGCGGTCGGCCGGGGCGCGTCGGCCGCCTGCGCCGGGACTGCGGGTGCGGTCAGCAGGCCCGCGCCGAGAGCGACGGCCACGGCGGCCGGGGCTCGGCGCCGGGCGGATCTGTCAGCGGATGGCATGGATTGCGTCCTCAATCCTTGAGTAACGGGTCCTTGTCGGCCCACCTCGGTCGACGCCTCGTCCACGTGCCGGTCTGAGTACGAAGGCTCTGAGGCGGGCAACTCGAACCGGTTCGATCCCGGACTCCGGCGGCAAGGGCAATTTCGAGGCGAGCGAGAATGGCGACCCCTGTGCTGCCGGGAAATCGGGAAATCGGCGCTTCGCTGCCGGAAGGATCACTTCATCGAACCGGTTCGGCGAAGCTAGCACTGGAGAAACCGGGCCAGCAATCCCCCGGACGCAAGGTCTCGGGGATCCTTGCCGGCGTCGAGGGAATGGGTCGGAAGTGTTGACAGACGTACGGGCAGTTCCTAGCGTCCTTTACGCGAACCGGTTCGACAGGCCGGGGTCGCCCCTCAGCCCACCCCGCATCCGCACGACCGACAGACGCTTCTGTCTCCGGGTGTCGAACCGGTTCGAGCAAGGAGTCGCCGTGAACATCGGTGAAATCGCCCGCAGGGCCGGTGTCTCGCGGAGCACCGTGTCCTATGCGCTGAGCGGCAAGCGCCCCGTGTCCGAGGACACGCGTCGGAAGATCCAGCAGGTCGTCGACGAGCTGGGTTACCGGCCCAGCGCCAGCGCCCGTGCCCTGGCCAACGGACGGACCAGCACGATCGGCCTCGTCTTCCCGCCGGCCGGCAACCACTACACCGGGATGCAGCTGGATTTCATCGGCAGTGTCGTCGAGGCCGCCGCGGCCCACGACTACGACGTGCTGCTGTCACCGAGCGGCGTGGACAGTGACCGTTCCTTCCAGCGGTTGCTGGGGGAGCGGCGGGTCGACGGCGCGATCCTGATGGAGATCAGACTGGAGGACGACCGGGTGGACCATCTGGCCGCGCTGGGCTTCCCGTCCGTCGCCATCGGCCGTACGGCTCATTCCGAGGACGGTTGGTGGGTGGGCCTGGACCACACCGCGCTGGCGGCGGCGTGCGTTCACCACCTGGCGGATCTCGGCCACCGCCGGGTCGCTCTCGTCAACCGTCCCGAGAAACTGCTGCGGTCCGGTTACGAGTCCGCGCACCGTGGCCTGGACGGATTCACGAAGGCGGCGGCCGAGCGGGGGCTGACGGTCCGGACGTACTGCTGTGGGGACGACGCCGCCTCGGGCCAGACCTGCGTGGAACGGATTCTGCACGACGACCCGGCCACCACGGCCCTGGTCACGCTGAACGAGGCGGCCCTGGGCGGCATTTACCGTGGTCTGGCCATGGCGGGCCGCCATGTGCCGCGCGACTTCTCGGTCACCGGGGTGGTGGCGAGCCGGTGGGCGGAGACGGTGACCCCGCAGCTCACCGCGGCCGACGTGCCGGCGGAGGAGATGGGCCGGCGTGCCGTCGACCTGCTCGTCGAACGGCTCGACCATCCTGAGGCGCCTGCCCGGCACCACCTGCTCACGCCGCCGATCTCGTTGCGGGCCAGCACCGGGCCCGCCGGAGCCACACCCACCATCAACACCCGGCCCGATACGTCGTTCTGACACCTCACCACGCCCGGCGGAAAACCCCGCTCTCTCATCTCGGTCCGCCGAATGTTCGAAGCGCACCTCGGCGTAGTTCGGTTCAGCGCAGTTCGGTGTGCCCGCCCCTCAGTAACCGTGCCCTCGGCACCCGCATGCCAAAAACAGAGGAACTCACGATGAGCAACTTCTCCAGACGGCGCCGTCCGACCGCCGCAGCCCTGACCGCACTGGCTGTCGCCACCAGCATCACCGCCTGCGGCTCCGGCTCCGGAAGTAGCGACACCAAGGGTGCGGACAGCGGCACGTACACCATCTGGGACCCGTACCCCCAGTTCGACAAGAGCTCGGCCTGGGCGAAGCTGCTGGACGCCTGCGGCACCAAGGCGGGGGTGAAGGTCAAGCGGACCGCGTTCGACACCAGTGACCTGGCCAACAAGGCGCTGCTGGCCGCGCAGCAGGACAACTCCGCGGACGTTCTCATCGTCGACAACCCGGTGGTGTCGACCCTGGCCGAGGCCGGAGTACTCACCACGACCGACGACAACAAGCTGGACACCTCGAAGGTCGACCCCAACCTGCTCGCGGCCGGCCAGGCGGGTGGGAAGACGTACGGCACGCCGATCGGCGCCAACACGCTCGCCCTCTACTACAACAAGGAAGTGCTGAAGGAGGCCGGGGTGGACATCGCCTCGGTCAAGGACTGGAAGTCGCTCACGGCGGCGCTGGCGAAGGTGAAGAAGGCGGGGAAGAAGGGCGTCACGTTCTCGGCGATCGGGACGGAGGAGGGCAGCTTCCAGTTCCTGCCGTGGTTCTGGGGATCGGGCGCCAAGCTGACCGAACTCGACTCCGCCCAGGGCGTCTCCGCGTTGTCCCTGTGGCAGGACTGGCTGAAGAAGGGCTACGCCCCGAACTCCGTCATCAACAACACCCAGACGACCAGCTGGCAGGAGTTCGCGAGCGGTGACTACGCGTTCGCGGAGAACGGCACCTGGCAGCTCGCGAACGCGAAGAAGGCCGGCTTCGACTACGGCGTCCTGCCCATACCCGGCGCCGCCGGCGGCAGCGCGGCCGCCCCGACCGGCGGTGAGTTCGTCACCCTGCCCGCCCAGGGCGACAGCGGCCGCTACGCCACCTCCCAGAAGCTGGTGTCCTGCCTGACCAGCAGCCAGAACCTGTACGACACCGACACCATCTTGTCGTACGTGGCTCCTACCGGCGAGGTGCAGGACAAGCAGGTGGCGGCGAACGCGGAGTTGAAGCCGTGGGCGGACGCGGTCAAGGCGGCCAAGGGGCGCACGAGCGACGATCTGGGCACCAAGTACCCCAAGATTTCCGAGCAGTTGTGGAAGGCCGTGCAGTCTGCCCTCAGCGGGGCCGCCTCGCCCGAGGACGCGCTGGGCAAGGCCCAGTCCGCCGCCAAGTAGCCAGAGATTTCCGGTCCACAGATGAACCACACGACAAAACTGCCGGACCGCCGGTCCGCGCGCGCCCGGAGCGGGGCGGCCATCCCCGACCCGCCCCCGGCCCCCGCGCGAGCACGACGCCGTCCGACCTCTCCGCAGTGGGCCGCCTGGGCCTTCCTGGCCCCGGTGACCCTCTACCTCGTCCTGTTCTACGCCTATCCGCTGTACCGCAACATCGACCTGAGCCTGCGCAACTACACGGTCCGCTCCTTCGTCCAGGGCGACGCACCCTTCACCGGACTGGAGAACTACCAGAAGGTCCTCGACGACCCCACCTTCACCCCCGCCCTGCAGCACACGGTGGTGTTCACGGTCGTGTGCCTGGTCCTGCAGTACGGCATCGGGCTCGCCCTCGCGGTCTTCTTCCACCAGCATTTCCGGTTGTCGGCGACGCTGCGGGCGCTGTTCCTGGTGCCGTGGCTGTTGCCGTTGATCGTGTCGGCGTCGACGTGGTCGTGGATGCTCAACAGCGACTCCGGGATCGTCAACGCCGCCCTGGGTGCGGTCGGGATCGGCCCGGTGAACTGGCTGACCTCACCTGACTGGTCGCTGACCTCGGTGATCATCGCGAACATCTGGATCGGCGTACCGTTCAACCTTGTCGTGCTCTACAGCGGCCTCCAGTCGATCCCCGGGAGCCTGTACGAAGCGGCCGCCCTCGACGGGGCGAACGCCTGGCAGCGTTTCTGGCGCATCACGTTCCCGCTGCTGCGCCCGGTCTCCGCGATCACCCTGCTCCTCGGGCTGATCTACACGCTCAAGGTCTTCGACATCATCTGGATCATGACCAAGGGCGGCCCGGCGGACTCGTCCACCACCTTCGCCACCTGGTCCTACCACCTCGGCTTCGGCAACCTGGTGCCCGCCTTCGGCCCCGGTGCGGCCGTCGGCAACCTGCTCGTGGTCGCCGCCCTGGTCTTCGGTCTGGTCTACCTCCGGGTGCAGAGAAAGCAGGCGCTGTCATGACGAGTCCGCAGCTGGTCCTGAACCGACGCGCCAGCCGTACGGGGTGGAAGACGGCCGTCGGTGTCCTGCTGACCGCGATCATGCTCTTCCCGGTCTACTGGATGCTCAACGTGTCCCTCACCCCCGAACAGGACATGCGCAAGAGCCCACCGGAGCTGATCCCCGCCCACGGCACCCTGGAGGGCTACCGCACGGTACTGGACGAGCAGTTGCCCTACCTCGGCACCAGCCTCCTGACCGGCCTGGGCACCGTCGTCCTGACCGTGGCCCTGGCCGCACCGGCCGGCTACGCACTGGCCAAGCTGCGGCCGCGCGGTGGCGGTATCCTGAACTTCGTCCTGCTGGCCGCCCAGATGATCCCCGGCATCATCATGGCGATGGGCTTCTACGCCATCTACCTCCAGCTCGGCCTGCTCCAGTCCGTTCCCGGTCTGATCGTCGCCGACTCCACCCTGGCCGTCCCGTTCGCGGTGCTGATCTTCACCGCGTTCATGTCCGGCATCCCCGGCGAGCTGCTCCAGGCCGCGACCATGGACGGTGCCGGAACCTGGCGCACCTTCAGGTCGATCGTGCTGCCGTTGAGCCGCAACGCCGTCGTCACGGTGTCCCTGTTCGCGTTCCTGTGGTCCTGGTCCGACTTCGTCTTCGCCGGCACTCTCGTCAACGGCGGCGCCCACGAGCCGATCACTCTCGGCATCTACCACTACATCGGCAACAACAACCAGGAGTGGAACTCCATCATGGCCACCGCCGTCGTGGCCTCGCTGCCCGCCGCGGTCATCCTCGTCCTGGCCCAGCGCTACGTCGCCGCCGGCGTGACCGCCGGCGCCGTCAAGGACTGACCGACGTAACGTCACCGCCTTGCCTCCTTCCTTCCTCCTGTTGAAGAAACGAGTAGCCCTTCATGACCGCCGCCCGCTCCGGCCCGGCCTTCTCCGTCCGCGACATTCCGTTCAGCACGTACGGTTCCTGGTTCGACATCTCGCCCGTGGTGGCGGAGAAGACGTACGCGGAGGACCTCCACCTGGTCTCGCACCAGACCGGCATGCACGCCGTCCTGCGTCTGGTCCCCCTGGACGCGGCGACCGGCCGGCGCGCCGAAACCAGCGTTCGGGCGACACCGGCCCTGCTCAGCTGGGCCGGCCCGGCCGGGCGGGTCGACCTCGCCTACGAGTCGCCCGACACCGTACGCCTTCGGGGGAGCGGCCTCGGCGTCGGCGTCTTCGCGGCCGCGCGAGCGCTCACCCCGTTCAGCGGTACGTACTTCTACCGTGAACCCGGCACCGCTGCGTATGTGTTCACCTCGTACGAGACCGGGCGGCGCTACCGGCTCACCGTACTGTCCGGGACCGTGACCGAGACGACCGGCGCACAGGCTCTCGGCAGCGGTGACCGCGGTGTCACGGTCGGCACCGACGGCGGCGGAGTGTGGGAGGTCGCGGTCGAGGAGTACGAGACCGCGCGCCGTCCCTACGACCTCACGGCGACCTTCGACCGAGTCGCGGACACGGCCCGCGCCGCCTTCGCCGCCTTCACCGACACCGTCGCGCCCTGGCGCTCGCCGGCCACGCCCGCGGCCGAACTCGCCGCCTATGTGCTGTGGTCGGCGACCGTCCGTCCGAAGGGCTTCGTGACCCGGTCCGCAGTGCTGATGTCCAAGCACTGGATGGACAAGGTGTGGAGCTGGGACCACTGCTTCAACGCCCTCGCGCTGGCCCCCGGACAGCCGGAACTGGCCTGGGACCAGTTCTCCCTGCCCTTCGACCACCAGGACGAGTCCGGTGCCCTGCCCGACTCGGTCACCCACTCCGAAGTCCTGCACAACTTCGTCAAACCGCCCATCCACGGCTGGGCCCTCGGCCACCTGCGCCGACGCCTCCCCACGCCCCTCTCGTTGACGCAACTGGCCGAGGGATACGACAGGTTGTCCCGCTGGACGGACTTCTGGCTCACCGCCCGGCGCGCCCCCGGCGCCACCCTGCCCCACTACCAGCACGGCAACGACAGCGGCTGGGACAACGCCACCACCTTCGACCCCGAACGTCTGATCGTCAGCGCCGACCTGGCCGCCTTTCTGACTCTGCAGCTCCATGAACTCGCCCACCTCGCACAGGAGTTGGGGCTGGACGGTGACGCCCGCCGCTGGAGGCGGACGGCCGCCTCGACACAGGCGGCGATGCTCAACGAGCTGTGGTCCGGCGACCGGTTCGTCGCCCGCTCGGTCAACACCCAGGACACCTGGAGCAGCGCCAGTCTCCTGGACCTGATGCCCATCGCGCTGGGTGAACACCTGCCGGAAGGCGTAAGCGGCGTACTGGCCGCCCGGATCGAGGCCCACCTGACTCCACACGGCCTGGCCACCGAACTGCCCACCTCACCGCACTACCTCTCCGACGGCTACTGGCGCGGTCCGATCTGGGCGCCATCGACCGTGCTCGTCGAGGACGGCCTGCGCCGCGCCGGCCACCGCGGGCTCGCGGACGAGATCAGCGCCCGTTTCCGCGCGTTGTGCGAGACCTCCGGCTTCGCGGAGAACTTCGACGCTCTGACCGGCACGGGCCTCAGGGACCGCGCCTACACCTGGACCGCCGGCAGTTACCTCCTCCTTGCCGAGGCCCATGAACACCGGCGTGCGGAGCCGGTCCGGACGGCCGGCGGCTGATCCGACCAGCCGGTGGCGGCACCACCGCCACCGGCTCCAAGACCAGGCACGCACCGCAAGGCTGCGGCGGTTCAGCATCCGTCGGCCGTGGTGTCGCGGCGGAGGTTCGGTTCATCGGCAGAACTTCGCGACGGCCGTGGCGTATGCCCGAAAGCACTGTCAGGCGTGTCTCGCCGGAGATCAGACCGACCAGCGCCTGCGCACTCCCGTGGCACGCGACGCCCACCTGCTCACCCCCGGCGAACTGGCCGACGAGCTGCGCAGACTGACGACCCGTGGCCGTTGGGCAGGTGAGGGTGCGCAAGGTCGTGCACCTCTCCTTGACCTTCGACAACCGGGTCTGCGACGGCGTCACCGCGGACGCCTTCCTCACCCGCGCGGCGGAGGACGCCCCCTGCCGCGTGTCGCACAGGGCTGTGAGCTGGGCATCTCCTTGGTATTGCCGGGTTTTTGGGCTGACCGTGCTCGGCGACGGAGGTCTATCTCAGCTGCGGGATCGCAATGACAAGGTTCCGCGCGACTTCCGTCAGCAAGGCGACGGCCTCCACCACGCGGTCCAGGCCGTCCGCCCGCATGCACAACCTTGCCCTCCCATCATGAGCAGACGACCCCGATCACCAGCTCTGACCTGCCCGAACACGGCTTTGTCCCCGGAACGGACACGTCTTCGGCCGGTAAGCACCCATCCCCCATGACGAGCGGGTTCCCGGCGATGCCGACGCTTGGCCTTGCCGTCGTTCACACGAACGCTGACAGAACCCTGAATTTGGCTCGGTCCGCAGTTTCGTGAAAGCGCCGGTAAGATCGTCTGTTCATGGATGCGAGCGCAGGGCCTGAGATGATCCGGGTTCCGGCCGGGCAGGTCACACTGTCGGACCGGCGGACACAGCGGAGTTGGGCGGTCGAGCTGGACCCCTACCAGCTTGCGACGTACCCCATCACCCAGGTGCTGTACGCACACGTAACCGGTGAGCGTCCAAGCACCGCCTGCGGGGACCACCTGCCCGTCGAGGGCGTCTCCTGGTGGGACGCGGTCCAATTCTGCAACGCCTTGTCGCAGCGCAAGGGGCTCACGCCCGCCTACCGGCAGGTCGGCGGCGAAGACATTGAATGGGACGTAGCGGCCGACGGGTACCGGCTGCCGACCGAAGCGGAGTGGGAGCACGCCTGCAGGGCCGGTACCGCGGGACCGCGTTATGGCTCCCTCGACGAGATCGCCTGGCATCGCGGCAACTCGGTGGAGACCATCCACGAGGTGGGAGTCAAGCGCCCCAATCTCTGGGGCTTTCACGACATGCTCGGCAACGTGTGGGAGTGGTGCTGGGACATCTACGACGCCGAGGTGTACGGCACCTACCGAGTTCTGCGAGGCGGCGGCTGGTTCGACGAGCACTGGAGCTGCCGGGCCTCCGTAAGGCGCCGCAGTCACCCCACGTTTCGGGTCGATGACGTCGGATTCCGCATCGCACGTTCCGTGGTGTGCTGATCCACGATGCCACCTGGCAACCGGTCGAGATCCGCTGTGCGTCCTGCTCGGCCTGCCGGATCCACTCCAGCAGCAGGTATCCGCGCTGGTGGCGGACCAGGTCGGCAAGGGCCCGGGCGAGGTCGCAACAGTTCCACGTCGACCTCCACTTGGGCCCGGGGTGGCCAGGAGCGTACCTGCGGACGGTTGCGGGGCGATCGTGTCAGTTGCGAGATGAGCTGGCGGTGCGCGCTCGGCATCGCGCAGACCCTGGGCGCAGCCCCGCGCGCGGCCATGACCACTGCGCAGGCGCCGGCCGATACCGAGCGGCACGGGGAGCGATGGGCCCGCGCGCGCCTGCTGAGGGTGCTGGGCCGGCGCGTGTGGGAACTGGGCGAGCAGATCGAGGCCAAGGAGCGGACCCTGTCCGCCGTGGAAACACTAGGGGCGTCCGCGACAGCACCGGCGTGGCGGACATGGTCCGGCAGCTCGCCTGGATCACCGCAGCGGCGGGCGACCATCAGCGGGCCGGGCGGCTGCTGGGCGCGGCCAGGGCACTGCGCGAGGACATCGGCATCACCGTTGCAGCGAGTGACCGCACCACGAGGAGTCCCACGCGCAGTGCACGGCCCAGGTCCAGAACGCCCTGGGTCCGCTCGGCATCGAACAGGCCCCGGCGGCCGGAAGCGCCGGAGCGGGGCTGTCCGAGGCCCTCGGTCCGGTCACGAAGCGAGGCAGGTGAGCCCTCAAGGTGTGCGCGTCTCAGAGCAGGGACGAACAACGGCGCGTCCTCATCGTCGCCTACGACGACGCGCAGATCCTGGACATCGCCTGCCCGACGCTTGAGCATCTTGATCCGGTTGCCATGGCATCGATTTCGGGGCAGTGCGCCCGCCGACTCCTCCTCGCCGTCGGCCTGCCGGCCCTCCGTCTTGGCGCGACCACCTCACCCACCGCTGCGGGCACGTCCAACTCCGCCTGGGACGGGACGGGTCGTGGTACGCCTACGAGTCGGAACCGGCCACCACGACTGGTGACCCCGCGGCACCCCCGACCTTGGCCCGGTTGGCGCCCCCTGACCGGCCTCGACGTTTCGCGGGAGGCTTACGGGCAGCATCTATCTGGCACGACGGGCAAATTGGCACGACCGGCAACGAGCACGGCCTCCGTCACCCGAAGTGTCACTACACTGCGCCATGGCACCACAGGACACACAGCAACTGGCCGAGAATGAACGGGGAGCGGCATGGCTACGGGGGGATGGGGGCCGGGAAACGGCCTGGGTCAGCCTGGCGGCAACGGACCGGGAGGCCAGGGCGGCTGGGGCGCTCCCTACGGACCACCGCAGGGCGGCCCGTACGGTCCGCCACCACCGAATCCGGGCCCGTACCCGAACCAGCCTCCGTACCCCTACGGCCTTCAGCCCACAAGGCCCGCCGCCCGACGGCGCCGCGGCTGCCTGTCGTTCGGCACTCCCTTCGGGCTCGTCGGCGCGATCCTGCGCTCCGCGCACCGCGTTGCCACCAGGCTCTTCGCGCAGGAGGGGGACGGCCGGATCGAGGACCGCATCGTGGACCGCGTCCAACTGGCCCGCACGGTGCTCGGTGCCGCCGCCACCATCGCCCTGATCCTCGCCTACAACGTGAACCCGAACCGCTGGGAGGACGCGGCGTACGGCGGTGCCGCCCAACTGATCGTCGCCCCGTTCGTGCTGATCATCGCCGCGCCCCTGGTCATCATCGGATTCATCTACTACGCGCCCCCGCACCTGAGGCCGCATCTGCGCTCCCGGCTGCGCGTTCCGCTCAAGGCGGTCGGCTGGTACGTGCTGACGTTGGTCGTGATGAGCGGAATCCTCGTCCCCACGGCCCTGACCGTCGACGCTGACGACGGGAAGAGCTGGTGGGAGTACGCCCTGGCCGTCGCCTCGCTGATCGTGATCGTGTGGGGCTTTCCCTTCTTCTTCATGGCGTCGCTGTACTCGGCCCGCAGTGCCTTCAACAGCGCCCAGGTCCACCCGATGCTGCCGCCCGTCCTCACCCTGACGCTGGTGTGGGTGTTCGCGGCCTTCAGCCTGATCGGCGACGGCCTGCCGGGGGGCCCGCCCGTCGTCCAGTTCTGCTCCACACTGGGCGGGCCGCTGTCGGTGACCGCCGTCTCGCTGTGGGAACTGCGCCGGATGAAGACCCGTTTCGGCGTCACCCTGCGCCCCTGATCCGGCTTCGGCGGCCCCGCTCCCGAGCGACGCGCGGACCTTCGGTGAAGGGGTGTGTGAGGGTTCGCCGACCCCGGAAGTCAGGTGTAACGATGTGGAACCCCGCATCGGGAAGGCCCGGAAGACGCCTCGGTTCTCATCCCGGGCCACGGGGTGGCGGTTGGGTCGTGCCGGTCCTGCTTGGAATGGCGGTGACAATCGGGTCGCCGGCGATCGTGCCCCGCTGATAGACGGTTGCGATGGAGGGCGACGACTCGCGGGTGTTCCAGGCAGGGAAGTCGGGGCTGATCGTGAGGATCCCGGAGGATGAGCCTGCGGTGCGTGATGAGCGATGCCCGGAAGACCCGCTGCTCGGAGGGCAGTTCGACGGCGTCGTCCCGCATCTGACCGTCGCCCAGGGCCAGGACGAGGCTCTCGTGGAGAAGGCTGAGGCCGACTTGCTCACCACTCTTCCCGTCGTCGCGCAGGTCTTGGCGGTCGACTTGCTGGTCCACGGCGGGACGCGTTGGCGATAGCGGGCCTCTTTCCCGCTGGGGTAGGCACAGTTGGTGATCGGTCAGCCGGTGCCCTGTTGGGACTTGGCATGCGCGAGCCGGTGGGAGTCAATCCCGGCCGTTGTCGGCCTCGTTCGTGCGCCTGCCCGGGTCCGTCGGCCAAACGCGTGGGCCGCAGCCGAGCGGCAACAGGTCCGGACGTGACGCACGGTTGTTGCTCAGTTCGCCGGGGGCGGATCGACTTCGCCGCCGACGCCGGAGCGTCCTGCGGGAACGCCGACGACGTACACAGTCACATGCCGTCGGACGGATTCGCCGAAGACCTCGACCATGGCATCGGTGACAGCCGTGATCAGCTGTGTGGGGGCCTGGTCGATACCCGGTAGGTTCAATGCCGCTTCACGCACGTTCAGCGAGACGATCGGTGCGTTCACCGTGGCGGGCACGCCGCCGATGCCCCAGCGGTGGCGTGGGATACCGAACAGCTCAACCACCGCCATGGGGCGTGCTCGCTCTCCGTACACCCTGACCAGCGCCTCGGTCAGGGCAAGGACAAGTTTCGGCTCGACTTCGCCGTCGAGCTCCTCTTCGTGGATCCGTACCTCGAAGTGCGGCATCACAGCTCCGTTCGGATGGTTCGCTACCATGAAGGCGACGTTGCTTTGTAAGTAAAGTATATTTGTGATGGAAGGTAAATGGAGGGATGGTCGATGTCAATCGAGGGCCGGGGCCGACGCAAGACGAACCCGAACGGACCCGGGCCGGGAGTCGACGAGGCGATCAGGGCGCTGCTGCTCCTGATGCCTCGCATGGTTGGACGCGCGAAGCGGATCCCGGTACCT
Source organism: Streptomyces sp. HD (assembly GCF_028369295.1). Classification (GTDB taxonomy): domain Bacteria; phylum Actinomycetota; class Actinomycetes; order Streptomycetales; family Streptomycetaceae; genus Streptomyces. The sequence continues at coordinate 33,817 of NZ_JAQMYP010000040.1, read as the reverse complement.
GAGGAGCTCCAGTCGCTGTCGCTCGCGCCGCGGCACCTGTCGCTGCTGTCCTGTCTGCTGTTCGACGGGCCGATGACCGTGAACGATCTTGCCGCCCGTCTGGAGGTCGCCCCGACCACCGTCAGCCTCATGGTCGGCGAGTTGAGCCGGAAGGGCATCCTGGAGCGGCGCGAGGACGAAGCGGACCGGCGTCGGCGCATCGTCAGCATCACCGACAGCAAACGGCCGACCATCGACAGCTGGCTGGCACGGGGCGCGCATGCCTGGCGTCAGGCACTGAATCCCCTGACCCCCGAACAGCGGCAGATGTTCGTCCAGACTCTGCAGGCCTATGAGGCAGCCATGGCCGACCGCGAAGACGACTGATGAAGCTCCAGAGGCCAACTCAGGGATGCGGTCGCCTCCTGAAGCCCGTTTTCTGAATCAGAGCCCCGGGAAGCCAGCGGCGGCGGCCCGCTCCGGACGGGGAACCGGGCGCGGACCGCCACGGGCCATACCGCAGCTCCTGGGCGTGGTTCAGGCGGCGGCCCGGGACGCGGCGCGCAGCGGCGCGAGTGCCGTGCTCCAGGCGACGATCTGGTCCAGCAGTGTGTCCAGAGCGGTGGCGCTGTGGTCGGACGGCTTGAGGGTGGCGTAGTTCTCGAACTCGGTCATCAGCGACAGCGTGACCTGCTGGCTGACGCCGGCCATCTGCACCGCGCCGCAGATCAGCCGTAGTTGCTCGGCCGCACGGGCGCCGCCGACGACGACGTAGGAGACGAACCCGACCGCCTTGTTGTTCCATTCCGCATAGAGGTGGTCGAGGGCGTTCTTGAGCACGCCGGAAGTGGAGCGGTTGTACTCGGGGGTGACCATGACGAACCCGTCGAACGAAGCGATCCTGGCCGCCAGGCCCGCGTGTGCGCGTGCTGATAGTGGCCATGCATGGCCCCCCGCGGCTCGTCCAGGTGCGGGAGCGGATGGTCACGCAGGTCGATCAGCTCGAACTCGGCGTCGGTGCGGCGCGATGCGGTGTCATGGACCCACGTGGCGACCTGTTCGCCGTTGCGGCCCGGGCGGGTGCTGCCGAGGATGATGCCAATCCTGATCATGCCCGATTCTCCTGTCCTGTCTGTGGTGCGGCTTGTTCTGTTTGCGGTGAGGCGAATCCGTCAGCGGGCGTCCGCGCCGCGCGTCGTGGGCACGGAGCCCGTCAGGGGACTCTCATCGAGGTACCGGATCTCATAGACGCGTTCGGTGAACTTCCAGCCGTCCGCAGTGCGCTGGTAGCGGTCGTGGTAGATGGCGTAGTTCACCCCGGACCGGCCGTCGCGGCCGCGCCCGACCTCGGACATGTACGCACGGCCGGACGCGGTGTCGCCGTCGAGCCGGATCATGCCCGGATGAGTGTTCTGCACCAGGAAGTCCACGAACTCCGGTACCCGTCGGCCCCAGGCGCGGATCTGCTCCTGGCCGGACATCTCGGCGGGGATGTCGGGCATCCGCCACACGCCGTCCGGTGTGAACAGCGACGCGACACGGTCGTAGTCACGCATCATCACCGCGTCGGTGAACTCACCGCGCAGCGCCTCGATCTCGACCCGGTCCGCGATCGCCTGAAAGTCGCTCATCGTTTCCTCCCTCTCGCATGCACCGGGGATGCTGTGCCGGTGTCAGCAGTACGACGGCGCAGCTCCCTGAAATGTCAGGCGAGACGATGGCCTCACATTTCGGTGCGCTGTCTCGTCGGTCCGGTGAGTGCAGATCAGACCGACGCAGGGCAAGGGGTGTACGTACCGTGACCACCGGAGACGATCAGAGCCTGAGCGCGATCATGAGCGAGCGGCGTCAGCTGATCAATCTCGCCTACCGGCTGCTGGGCTCCCTGGCGGAAGCCGAGGACGCCGTCCAGGAGACCTACGCCCGCTGGTACGCCATGTCGCGCGAGCAGCAGGACGCCATCGAGTCCCCCGGCGCCTGGCTGACGAAGGTCGCGGGCCGCATTTGCCTGGACCTGCTCGGCTCGGCACGGGCCCGGCGCGAGCGTTACGTAGGTGAATGGATCCCCGAGCCACTGCCCGAAACCACCCAATGGACCGCCGGGCCGACAGGCAGCGCCATGGCCGACCCGGCCGACCGGGTGACCCTCGACGAGTCGGTCAACATGGCCTTTCTCGTCGTGCTCGAATCGATGACCCCGGCCGAACGCGTCGCGTTCATCCTGCACGACGTCTTCCGCTACTCCTTCGCGGAAGTCGCCGAGATCGTCGGCCGCACCCCCGCGGCCTGCCGTCAGCTCGCTTCCTCCGCCCGCCGCCGTATCGGCGCCTCCCGGACGCCGGTGGCCCCGGCGGCTCACCAGGCCGGCATCGTCAGGGACTTCAAACAGGCGTGGCAGGCCAAGGACATCAGTGCCCTCATCGGTCTCCTCGACCCCGACGCCACAGTGATCGCCGACGGCGGCGGCCTCACCCGTGCCTCACTCCACCCCATCGAAGGCGGCGAGCGGATCGCGCACTACCTGACCGACCTCTTCGCCAAGGCATCCGGCAGCCTGGCCGTCGTGGAGCGCACGGTCAACGGCTGGCCCGGCCTGGTCGCTCAGCAAGACGGCCGCACCGTGGCGGTGTACGCGTTCGACATCGCGGGCGATCAGATCACCCACATCTGGGCAGTGCTCAACCCCGAAAAGCTCCGCCCCTGGACGACGGGCTGAGACGCGCCGAGGTCACCACAGGTCGAGCACGACATGCGTCCAACACGCCGTAACGGTCGGCCAGGGTGAGCCCGGTTCCCCGCACAAGGCCGGCAGAGAGATCTGGCCGTCAACACGGTCTCGGTGTGCCCGCGTTGGGGCAGGGCGGCCCCCCAAGAAAGACTGGGAGGCGCAGACAGCGCAGGACCGTGGATTCCCCGGCCAGGGCCTCGGCTCCGGTCGGGGTGCCACGGCGCGGAAGGTACGCCAGCCGTGCCGGCCGTAGACCTGGAAGCGCTGGTGCCAGGTGCCCCGGCACGTAGGAAGGGTGACGGGCGGTCAGCGACAGGTCGTTCAGCGTAGTCCTGGTGTCAGTCGGCTCCTGACGGCATCGGGGACCCGATGCCGGGTATGGCGGTGGACTCAGCGCCAGTCGTCGATCACGTAGGCGTCCGGGCGGCTGTAGCCAGGTTCGTTGGGCTTGTGCATGGTCACGCCTTGCAGCCAGGTACGAAAACCGCGGTGGACCATGCGCCGGTAGGCATCCTGGCGGGCCAGGTTCATTCCGGCGTCCAATTGCCTCAGTCCTTTCTCGGTGGCCAGCTGCTCGCACGCATTCAGCAGTCGTTCGAACCGGTCCCCGGCGTCCGGGCCAGGGCGTACGGCGCCGAATTTGACGAAGCACACGTCCTCACCGGCCTCCGACCCCGCTCCGCAATGGCAGACAGCCAGACCGTCGAGGCCGGAGTCGGCGCCCTCGATGAGAATGGTGTCGCCCAGCCCCTGCGCCTGTGTGGCCATGATCTCGTGCTCCAGGCTCAGGCCCTCGTACACGGCCTCCGTCAGTGCGCGGCTGAGGCTCAGTGCGTCGGTCCGCTCAGCGGCGGTCAGCTCGCCGTACAGCACTCGGCCGGGGACCGCGGCACTGACGGTGACCTGTTTCTTCATGATGGCTGTAAGGAATCGGGGCCAGAAACCGTACCGGCGGTAGAGCTCAAGGTGCTTGGGACTGTGCGAGAAGGTGAACAGGCCGAGATGGCGGTTCTCCCAGGTGTCGAAGCAGGCCATGACCGGTTCCATGAGGCGCCTGCCGATGCCCTGGTCCCACAGATCCGGACGTACGGTCAGCGGGCCGAAGAACCCGACGCTGCCCCAGTTGGCGGCGAAGTTCGATCCGACGACCTCGCCCTCGACGGTCGCTGCGAAGGCCGCGTGTGGATCTGCCGCCCAGCGAGTGCGGACATAGTCGGCGGTCCCGAAGAACGTCTCCGGCTCAGGGGCCCCGAGGAAGGTCCCGAAGGCAACCCTGAAGATCTCGTCGGCCCGATCCAGATCCGGCTCAACCAGGGGGCGGACCGACGCCGAGGAGGCGGCACTCGTTCGCTTCGCTGCGGGCATGATCGCTCTCCTTTCCGCCCCCGGTTCCATCGCACCACGGACGTGCGCCGCGGGCGACGTGACAGGTGCGGCGGTACCTCAAGGAACGAGCAACCGCGTTCCCCGACGACCGGGCGGCCGTCTTCCGCCCGATCGACGACCCCCTGGGCCCGGCCCGGTCCGCCGGGGGCCTCCGAGGAGCCGGAGGAGCGCCGACAGCGCCTGCTCTACGGCCTCGCCTCGCCGTGGTTGTCACCGCCGTCGTCATCGAGGGTGCCGGGTGTGGTCTGCGACGGGGCGAAGTCTTCGGGCTCGCCGATGACAAGATCGGCGATCTCGGCCGGCTGTACATGCGCCGGCAGGTCGGCAGGCAAAACCTCGTCCTGACCGACGGCCGGGCCCTGGCGGACCTCATCTGACCGGACGCGGCTGACCTGCGGTTTCACCGTTGGCCGGAGTGCACACTTGAGTCTCCCGCAGGGGGAGACCGGAAGGTGGGCTCATGGACGGCGGCATCCTCTACTCGATCGGTGAGCTGGCCCGGCGAACCGGGCTGGCGGTCAAGACGATCCGGTTCTATTCCGATCGGGGCATCGTGCTGCCCGCCGACCGCACCGACGCCGGTTACCGGCGCTACGCCCCGGATGCCGTGGCTCGCCTCGCCCTCGTGAGGACGCTGCGGGAACTGGGACTCGGCCTCGACATGATCCGGCGGGTCGTGGATCAGGAGCTCACCCTCGGCGAGGTCGCCGCGGAGCACGCCGCCGCGCTGGACGCGCAGATCAGAGTCCTGCATCTGCGGCGGGCGGTGCTGACGGTTGCCGCCGAGCGGGAGCCCACCCCTGAGGAGATGGAACTCATGCACCACCTGGCCACGCTGTCCGCGGCCGAACGCCGACGCCTGATCGACGGCTTCCTCGACGCCGTCTTCGAGGGCCTCCACCGCGGCGAGGGCCCTCAGCACGCAGCGGCCCGGCGTTCCATGACGCCCGAGCTCCCCGACAGCCCCACGGACGAGCAGGTCAGGGCGTGGGTGGAGCTGGCCGAGCTGTCCCTGGACCCGGATTTCCGGGCCAGTGTGCGGCGCCTGGCCGAGGAGCATGCGGCACGGCTGCCCGACAGAGCCCCCACGCCACCGCGCCCGGACATCGTCGCCGTGGCCCGGGACCTCGCGGGAGCGGCCGTGGCCGGCGGCATCAGCCCTGAGTCACCCGAGGCCGATCCCGTCGTCGCGGCGCTCACCGCCCGCTGCGCGCTCACCTCCGACCGCCCCGACGACGCCGAGCCGCACCAGTGGCTGCTGCACCGCCTGGAAGCCGCGAGCGATCCACGCAGGGACCGCTACCTCCAACTGCTCGCGCTGATCAACGACTGGCCGGCACCGGAACGCCTCGCCCCCGTGATCGACTGGTCCGTCACGGCTCTGCGGATACGGTCGGCCCAGTGACACAACGACCGGGCAGGATCACTGCACGAGCCGTACGGCTGGAGGCAGCCGCCACCCAATCCGCCCCCGCTCTCGTACTGCGTCCCTGGCAGCCCGCGGACGCTCCCGCCCTGGTCGAGCTCCACCGGAATGACGCCCGGAATGACGCCCTGAGCCGATGGACGAGCTCAGCCGTGCACGACGAGGCCGACGCCGCGCGGTGGATTCGGGAGCAGCAACAGGGCTGGGAGACGGGGCTCCGCTACGGATTCGCCGTCGTCGAGTACCAAAACGGCGGCCCTGGTGGCCAGTTGACGGGGCGTGTGGTCCTCAAGAACGTCACACCGGGCACTTCGTCCGCCGAGGTCGGCTACTGGATCGCGGCGCAGGCACGCGGCCGCGGCATCGCGCCCCGAGCACTGCAGGCGCTGACGGACTGGGCCTTCGCCACGTTCCCCGATGACGCCGCATTCCCCGATGACGCGGCTTTCCCCGACGACTCAACGTTCCCCCATGCCGCGGCTCCCGCCCACGCCGCACTGACGCGCCTGGAACTCCTGCATCAGATCGACAACACGGCATCATGCCGCGTCGCGCAGAAGTGCCGGTATGCCCTGGCCGCGCGCCTCCCCGCGGCGCCGCCCTCCTATCCGCTCGCCGGCCATGTGCACGTACGGACCCGCGATCACTGATCCAGCCGGGTGCAACTCGACGCGCTGACGGCGACTCGTGGCGCGTCTCTGGGGTATTTCAGCACTTTTCATATTACCTATCGCGTGACTGTACGGAGTCGATTCGCCACGGATCGAACGCTCCTCACCACACCTCACCTCACCGGAGATGACATGCACAAGCTTCGCAAGGCTGCCGTCCTGGTGGTCGCCCTCAGCAGCGTCGGACTCGTAGGCGCCGGCACCGCCGCTGCCGACCAGGGTGGCCACGACGGCAAGGACGGGGGCCATCTCAGCGCCCTGCAGAGCTCCAACTGCAAGTCGCACGACCTGAACGTCGACGTCTTGGGCCAGGTCGGCATCCTCAACGGACTGCTGGGCAACGCGCTCAACGGCGAGGGCAACGCCGGCGGGCAGGACACCCACATGGGCTCGACCATGGGATGCAACAACGGCGTCGGCCACTAGGGCCTGTTCGGCGGATCATTGCGCCAACCGCAGGTGAGCCCGGGTAATGATCCGCGGGACGCGACTCGGGGCGTCAGGGCATGGCGAACTTGGCGACGTACTCGTCGAAGGGCTCAATGCCGACTTCCGTACGAAGCCTGTCCATGCCCTCCGGCGCTTCACAGGGCCAGGGGATCGGTACCCCGTCCTTCACGCCGGCGATCTGGGTGCCGTAGATCTGCTTGCGGCCCTCGTTGACCAGCGTGCGGTCGCGCAGAAAGGCCAGCTCCCGCGGGCTGGCCGAGCCTGCGGACACCGCCTGCTCCATCAGCTGAAGGGCGCGACGCTGGACGTCGAGCTGCCGGTCGGCGTGCTGGGCGATCAGCCACGCTGCGCGTGCGGCTTCCTCGCCGACCAGTGCTGCCGTCGGCCAGCCGTACTCGTTCATGATCTCGCCGAGTCGGTCGCCGTGCCGTGCGGTCAGCCGGCGCCACACCAACTGCTCGGCCGGGTCATCGCTGTTCGCGCGGATTGAGGACTGGTGATCGGCCGCGGCCATGTCGGTGAGTTCCACGGTCAGCGCGGCGACGTCGTGCTCCACTCTCGACTCCTTGGTTGCGTCGGTGCGTTGTGCTCATCGGCTGCAACCCTAAAGGTGCATATCAGGCGTAAAGATCATTCCGGAGGACGGTGACAGGTGCCTGTTCGCACCTGGATAATGGATCTACGCCCGGAGCCAGAGGCGGATCAGTGTGACGGTCACGGTGTCGTTGAAGCCGTAGGCACGCTTGTCGAACCCGGTGGGGCGCCTGCCGTGGCTCCCGCGCCGTTTGCGGTTGGCCCTGGCAAGGTGGATCTTGCAAGTCAGGCTGCCCCGTGAGCGTCCCAGCCCCTCATCGGGGCCAGGAGGTGGAGTTCACGCTCATCATCGACCAGTCGATACGGCCTTCCGCGTGGGCGTTGGCCAGGATGGTCGCAAAGGCCTTGTCCCAGGTGCTGTCCGCCAACCAGCGTCTCTGTCTCTCGTACACGGTCTGCCATTTACCGAAACGCGTAGGCAGATCCCGCCACGGCATCCCGGTGTGCTGCCGGAAGAGGATCCCGTCTATCACCCTGCGATTGCTTCCCCAACGTCCGCCGCGCTGACCGGACTTCGGTAGATGGGGACGCAGACGCGCCCACTCCGAGTTCGATAGATCCCCAGCCCCACGTCCATGCCAAGGAGGCGGAACCCGGAACGGTCACACGATCCGCAGGACAGGCCCTAGTGGCGGTGGGGCGGGTTTACCTGGCGAGTGTCACGGGCGGGAGGTGGGAGTCGGGTTGAGGTGTGGTCCCGGTAATCCTTTGGCGGTATGCCGTGAGCGTTGCGGAACGCCCGGCTGAAGTCCGCGGCTCGTGGGAAACCCCAGCGAGAGACAATGATGTGGATGGGAGTGCTGCGCAGCGTGGGATCGGCCAGATCGCGGCGGGCGTTCGCCAGACGCTGCTCACGGATCCAGGACGAGACGGTGATGCCCTCCCCCTGGAAGATGCGGTGCAGGTAGCTGACGGAGCCGAGAGGGGAGACGTCTCTGCTCAGCCGTTGGCGCCAGATATCGAAGCGGTCGGCCGACGGAACGTCGTCGCTCCGGAACACCTTCTCGATCATCAAAACCCCGTTTGGATGCGGCCGAGTCGGAACGAGGGGCGCGGGTCAGACGCTTCTATGAGGATCTCCGCTGCCGGGCGCCAGCACACGGCGGGCAGCATCAACGACGAGCGGCTGTGCTCATTTCGCGGCGAATTCAGACACGCCATCGCTGTGGCACACCTTGAGTAAGGGGCTTTGTCGCAGTAACGGCCCCGCAGGATCAACCCGGTTGATGGTCTTCTGGGTTGCGCGGAAGATCAGTAAGTAGACGCGTTGCCAAGTGTGTGTACTCGTCGCTAGCGACTCCGTGCTGTTGCCCCCTTACCGTGAAATGCATGCGCCGGTGAGCGGGACCGAAAGGTAATTCGGTCAGATCCTGGTGGATGACACAGCGGATGCCGCGTATTCGGTGAATCTCGCATTTCCTGTGTCGGTCAATTTCTGCCAGAGGGGAATCAGCGTGAACGTAACCCGGACCAAGGTTTTAGGGGCGTGTGCGGCCGCGGTCGCGTGCGTGGCACTCGCGAACTCGCCGGCCTTCGCAGGCGTCAACACGCCGCACGCGCGAAGCGAAGATCTGCGTCTCCGCGGGTATCTCGACAGGCGGCGAGATGGGTGACTTCGGCTACTGGCGGTGCGGGACGACCTGAGCCTGATCCCTTCCGCCTACGTCTCAAAGAAGGATGACCATGCCACGTGCCAAGAAGCTGCTGTTCCCCATCGGAATCGCCGTCGCCATCGCAGGTGGCGGTGCCGCATCACCTGCGGCATCCGAAAGTCACGCTCCCGTCGCGGCTCCGCTGGACGAGAGCCACGCGCCGGTGGTGAAGCCGTGGGATGCACCCCTGCAATCTCGCGCTGCCGATTCTGTCTGCCGCTCCAGGATCCAGACCGCCATCGAGCTCAATGAGAAAGCCCTGGCAGCCGACGGTCAGCGGCCTGACACGGACGCAGCCGCAAGGTACAACCGGAGGACCCGGGCCGAGATCGGTTCAGCGCGAACAGACTGTCGTGGAGCGAGCCAAGCCAGGGAGATCAAGGAAGAGTTGGACGCGGCCCAGGATGCGGCGAGGGCAGCAGAACTTCACAACAGCGCCGGGGATGCGGTGCCTGCCAGGCACGCCGAGCGGGACGTAAAGGCTCACCTCGGAGAGGCCAAGGGCATGGCGTGATCGCGAGCGCGTGCCGCTGCACAGGTCATGCTTCTCCAGCGGCCTCATGGCGGCCTCCTTGGAGCTCTCCGCTCCCGTCGTGACGTACGGCGACATTCAGGCACCGTTTCTGGCGTGCCGCACCGGTCGCGGCGATTGTCATCGTGACCGGTTCCCAAGGGTCGTCGTGTCCCACGGGGGTACTCGACGACCAGTCCGGACGACAAGGGCCAGCGGGCTGAGCGCCCGCTTCGACACAACGGAACGGAGTGATGAGACGATGGCGAGCGCCACGGAGACCGGCGGCATCACCGGAACCCAGGACAAGGACTACAACCTTCTCTGGTACGTCGAGAGCTGCCTGGAGAACGCCCTCCGGCTGGACACCTACATCAAGGACGCCGAGCGGGCCAAGGACGAGCAACTGGTCGAGCTGTTCACCAAGGCGCAGGCTGACAGCCGTAAGGGCGCAGAATTGGGGAAGGCGTTGCTGCGCAGCCGCTTGAGCGGCTGATTTCACATGCCGGAGGGAGACTCCCGCCAGGCCCCTCCGGCCCACCGGTCGGCGCCTCGACGGCAAAGCGGGGCCTCGGCCTTTCCTTCCCCATGATGGGCGTCGCGGCCAGCCGCTCTGCGGCTGGCCCGAGGCCCCCTTTGTTGCGGCCAGGGCCTCCACCCACGCCGGTCGATGTTCACGAACGACCACCACCCCCGCCCTGGGGCCTGATGCCACCGGCTCGCAGCAGCACCGGAGTCTCTTCCGGCCCACGATGGGTATCCGCGTCTGCGATGTGATCGCGAGCCTCGCGTGAAGAGCGGGTATGAGGCTTGTCCAGACGTGATGAGTAGAGGTGAACGGGTCTTCCGCATCGCCGACCTCACCGCCGAGCACCAGCGCTGGCCCGTTTACGCGCCCCAGGCACGCAAGCTCGGCATCGGCAGCATGATGGGCTTCCTGTTCACCGAGGAGGAAGACCTCGGCGCGCTGAACCTCTTCAACAGCATCAAGCTCCGCGAGGTCGCCCGCCGGGTCTGCGAGGAGGGCACCCTGTCGTGACCCCGGGTGACCGGCTCCTCCGGAACAGGGCTGAACACCATCCCAGTGGTCGCCCAGGAGTGCCCCGCTCCGCGGCTCCGGCTCACAGGCTTGCGAGCAGTTGCGGTATGTCGGCGGCCCAGGCGGGAGTGCAGTCGGAGAGGCTCTCGGCGAGTTCGTCGAAACCGACGGTGTGCGCGTCGATGAAGTCGCGGTCGATCCGTCCGGTGCGGATGATCTCGTGCAGCAGGGCGTCGAGCAGGGCCACGTTGGTCCCCGCGCGGACTGCGAGGTGGACGGCCGCGCGGCGGGCGACGGGGGTGGGACGTGGGTCGACGCACACGAGACGGGGTGGATCGGCTCCCTCCAGGCGGTCCAGTACGCGCATCCACAGCACCGGCTGGGTCTCGGCCATGTTGTGTCCGAACAGGGCGATGACGTCGGCATGGTCGACGTCCGTGTAGGAGGCGGGCTGGCCGTCGCAGCCGAAGGTCTCCTTCAGCGCCTCCGCCGCGGTGGCGGTGCACAGGCGGGTGTTGCCGTCGAGATGGTTGGTACCGATGCCGGCGCGGGCGACCACCGTCAGGGTGTAGTACTCCTCCAGGAACAGCTGGCCGGTGGTGTAGAAGCCGATGCAGCCGGGGCCGTTCTCGTCCAGCAGCTCTCTGGTCCGGGCGGCGATCCGGTCCATGGCCGTGTCCCAGCCGCTGGGCACCAGTCGCCCGCCGTCCCGGACCAGGGGAGTGGTCAGCCGGTCCTCGGCCTGGTTGGCTTGCCAGCCGAACAGGTCGTTCGGTCCGAGCCGGCCGTGGTTGACCCGGTCGTCCGGCCGGCCGCGCACCCCGACGATCCGGTCATGGGCGACCGCGACGTCCATCGCGTCTCCGTTGGAGTGCAGCAGAGAGGCGGTGGGAACCCAGCGCTCCACGGCGTCGGCCGTGGCGCCGGGCTGCAGATACGAGTCGACCCGCACCGGCCAGGCTTCACCGCGGCCATAGGGGGTGCGGTCGCCCCAGGGCTGCGCGATCCGGTCGACCTTGGGCCGCATCCGCCTCATCCTCAACGGCCGAGAGCGTTCTGCAGCTGCTTTTTGGTCATCGAGGAGCGGCCGTCGATATTGCGCTTCTTCGCCTCCTCGTACAGCTGGTCCTTGGTCGGTCCCTGCGCGCCGCTGTGCGAGCGCTGCCCGCCGCGCTGGGGCGCGGACTTGGGGTCACGGGTCGAGGTCTTGCTCGCGGTCTTCGACTCGCCCGACCTCGCCCGCTCCTTGTTGACCGTCCGCGCGGCGATCTCCTTGGCTCGTCCGGCGGACTCTCCCCGGTCCTGGGCGCTCTTCTTGATGTGTTCGTACTGCCGTTCCCGCTTGGAACTCGATCCGGCCGGCATGCTGTTCCTCCTCGCCGTTCTCGAAGAGACCGGGCGGCGCCGCTGCCTCACGGATGATCGGGACGCTGGTCCGGAGGCGGGCACTCCGCCGCCTCTCCACCGCCGTTGTTTCCCTTTGTCCGTGCCATGGACATGGCCGCCGCCCATGTCGTCGGTCTGGCGCGCTTTGAGCTCACCGCTGCGTTGCGGTGTGGCACCGCCTTTGTCGCTGCGTCGGTGTTCGGTTCGCTGAGGGTTGGGGGTGCTCAGTCCCTTCTCTCTTCCAAAGGGGTCGATGCGCCGAGTTCCCCGAAGCTGTCGTCCGACCCGTCGGTCTCGCCGCTCCGCGTCAGTCGGTGAGCAATACGTCCCGGACCGCTCTGACACGCAGCTCCTCCAGCGTGTTCACCTGCTGTTCGGCCCGTGCGATCAGTCCGTCGAGCTCCTGCTCGTCGATGCGGCCGTCCGCCTCGGCCAGGGCGCGCAGCGTGCGCCAGCCGAGTTCCTTGCCCTTCACCCCCAGCCGGAGAAACTCAAGTTCGATCACCAGCGTCAGAGGCGAACGCCGGTACAGGCGTCCATTGCTCTTGAGACGCCCCAGTTGCTCGGCCGCGCCGGCTGCCGCGACCTTGTAGCGGCGCTTCGGCACGTCCAGGCTTCGCATGATGCGCAGCAGGCTCGCACGGTCCTCGGCGATCTCGTCGGCGAGGTGCTGCAGCGGTTGCGCGTATGGCGGGTCGCGATGTGATCGGGCCATGAACAGGGAGCGTCCGGCTCCGACCGTGGAACCTGCCAGATGGTCGTTGAGGTAAATCCCGAGCAGGTCCGTGCGGACCCTGCGGATCCGGGGCCGGGTGCCCGGCATCGGTGTCTTCATGGCTCGTGCCCTCTCGCTTCTCTCTCCGCCCGCGGGCGGCGGTGTCGCACGAGTACCCGTACGGGCCCGTCCGGCCCCTCGCTTCGGGGCACAGGACAGCTGGGCGCCGCTCCTGGCGGGAGCGGTCCGACCCGGCTGTCCCTGCCGTGGCCCTCGGGGTGCGGGGCCACCTTGGTCCAGCCCTTGGTCCAGCCCCCGTCCCGGCCCGTTGGCTGCCGCTCGGTGGCGTCCTCAACCGGACGCAGAGTGTTGAAGTCGCCGGACGGAACGCGCAGGTATTCGGCCTGACCGTCCTGGTACGGCCTCCTCCCGGCGAATCACCTTGCTGACGGCGGAGCCATCTCCACGACCTCGCCGAGGTTCTCGTGCCCCATGCTGCGGCCCGTCTCGATGGACGTACGTCCCTCGTACATGTGCAGGTCGAAGCCGCAGATGTTGGCGGTGGTGATCACGACGAGGATGTCGCAGGGGTGCTCGATCTTCGCGTCCGGCATGTCGCTGACGCTGACGGTGACGGTGACGCTACGCGGTCCTTCGTAAACGGCAGCCTTCACGATCGCTCCTCTCACGCTGCTCAGGTCCGCGGACCGGAAGGCCGAAGGCCACTGAGGGGGCTGTTGCCCGTTCGTGCCGGGCCCCCGCGCGTGATTTTGGGCAAGCGAGCCGAAGAGGGACGGGAGTGTCGGGTCGGCCTCGAACATGCCGATGCGTGTCACCTCACCGAGACGGGAACTCGGCGGCCATGAACACCGAGCAAGCACTCCGGGGGTCGTACTGGATCGAGAGCGCCCCGGGCGGCGAGCCCGCTTTCCCGCCGTCCGGGGATCTCGCCGTCGAGGTCGCGGTGATCGGTGGCGGCGTCGCGGGGCTCAGCACCGCCTGGGAGCTGGCCGAGCGCGGCCACGAAGTGGCCGTACTGGAGGCGGACCGGATCGCCTGTGGGGTCACCGGCCACACGACGGCCAAGCTGACCGCGCTGCACACCCTGGCCTACGACCACCTGCGCCGTACCCGCGGCCGCGAGGGCGCGCGGCTGTATGCCGACTCGCAGTCCACCGCGATCCGCCGGGCCGCCGAGATCGTGGCCGACCTGGAGATCGAGTGCGAGTGGGAGCAAGCGGCCGCCTGCACATACGCGGAGAATCCGCAGCACGTGACACTGCTGCGGGCGGAGGCCGAGGCGGCGTGCGAGGCGGGCCTGCCGGCCGAGTTCGTCACCGAAACGGAGCTTCCCTTCCCGGTGGCGGGTGCGGTACGGCTGACCGGTCAGGCGCAGTTCCATCCCGTGAAGTACCTGCGTGCCGTGGCCGACGACCTTCGTCGCCGCGGCGGTGCCGTGTACGAGGGGACACGCGTCACCGGCCTCACCGAGGGCGAACCCTGCGTCCTTGCGACCGACACCGGCGTCACGGTGCGGGCGCGTGAGGTCGTCGTCGCCACGCACTACCCCGTCTTCGACCGGGCCCTGTTCTTCACTCGGCTCTCCCCACGCCGCGAACTGGTCGTCGCGGGCACCCTCGACGCGGACCGGGCACCCCGCGAGATGTACATCACGCCCGAGCAGAACACCCGGTCCGTGCGCAGCGCCCCCTACGCCGACGGCAAGCGTCTGCTGATCGCCACCGGAGAGCACTTCACCCCCGGCGCCCCCGGCATCGCTGACGTCGAGGAACGTTTCGAACGGCTGGCCGCCTGGGCCCTCAGCCACTTCCCGGGCCTGACCCCCACCCACCGCTGGGCCACCCAGGACAACGTCTCCACCGACTCCGTACCTCTCGTCGGACCACTCCACCTCGGCAGCCACCACACGTACGTGGCCACCGGCTTCGGCGGCTGGGGCCTGAGCGGCGGCATCATGGCAGGCCGGCTGATCGCCGACCTCGTCGAGGGCCGGGAGCCCGAGTGGGCGGGCCTGTACGACCCGCGGCGACTGGGTTCCGTGGTCCGCGAAGGCGTGTCCTTCCTCAAGCACCAGGCCCACGTGGCCAAGCACTTCGTCGGGGACCGGCTGCCGCCCGTCACCGCTTCCGCCCCCGAGGACCTCGCCCCCGGAGACGGCAAGGTGCTGCGTGTGGGCGGCCACCAGTGCGCCGTCCACCGGGACGACAGCGGTCAGCTCCACGCCGTCTCGGCCCGCTGCACCCACCTCGGCTGCCTCGTCGCCTTCAACCACGCGGAGCAGGCGTGGGAGTGTCCGTGCCACGGCTCCCGCTTCGCCCCCGACGGCCGCATCCTCCATGGTCCCGCAGTGCGGCCGCTGAAGAAACGAGAGGTCTGAGTGTCATGGAACGGGCAGCCCTGTTCGACGTGGACGGAACCCTCGTCGACACCAATCATCTGCACGTGGTCACCTGGTGGGAGGCGTTCCGCCGGGCCGGGCACCGGGTGCCGACGCACGCCATCCACCGTGCGGTCGGGCTCGGATCCGAGGACCTCGTCGCCCGTCTGCTCGGCGGAAGAGAAGAATCAGCCCTGGACCCCGGCGAGGCGGAGGACCTCAGCACCGCGCACAAGGTCCTCTACGCCCAGTACTTCGAGCGGCTGACCGCGCTGCCGGACGCGGGCCGTCTGCTGCGAAGGCTGGCCGACGACGCCTGGACGGTCGTCCTCGCCACCTCGGCGAGCGACGACGAACTGTCCGCGCTGCGGCGGGCGATCGACGCGGACGACGCCATCAAGGCGACAGCGAGCGCTGACGACGTCTCCGAGGGCAAACCGGCTCCCGAGCCCGTAGAACGGGCGCTGGAACTGGCCGGCGTACCGGCGGAGCGTGCCGTGTTCGTCGGCGACACGGTGTGGGACATGCGGGCGGGCACCCGTGCGGGCGTGCGGTGCGTGGCGCTGCTGTGCGGCGGCATTCCCCGCGCGGACCTGGAAGAGGCCGGCGCCGACGCTGTGTTCGCGGACCCGGCCCAGCTGCTCGCCGAGCTGGCGCGCAGCCCGTTCGCCTGACGGACGTCGTTGTCACCTCCACCGCGCAGGGGCACCTGCGCTTCTGCACGAGCACGTCGAGGTGCACATGGTGCACCAACAGGCCGTACGCCACGAGGCCGTCGCCGGTTTGCCGGAGGACGAGCCGTGGCCGGCGGGCGAGGCCGTGGCCGGCGGGCGAGGCCGTGTCCGGTGTCCGTGCGACCGGACACCGGCAGGAGCGATGGGCCGACCGGCTCCTCGGCAACGCGGCGAAATGGCCGATCCGTGCTGAGTACGGGCCGCATCACACCGGCGGCCCTGGGTACGCACACGGTCCGCCTTGTCGTGACGGACGGGACGGACGTGACGGACGGTGTAGTACACCGCCAGCGGAGGAGCTGTTGGCCCCGGCCCCTGTGCCGGGGCGCGCCCGGGCGATGGCTCGCGGTCGGCCGCGGTTGCGTCCTGGCGGGGCAGGGCCCGTCCTGTGTCACGGGTACCGCGCGGGAGGCGTTACAGGGCCACTGCCATCGCGATCAGCCCGATCGCGACCAACGCCACCACGACCATGATCAGGACGAGCGGCATGGGCCCCCATCCCTTGCGCAGTTCGGGCGGCTCCGGGTGCGAGATGCCGTAAGTGCCTCCTTCGGCGGGCGGGTTCTCACCCGGGGGCACCTCGCCGCCGGGTTCGAGTCCCGGGGTTCGCTTCGGCTCGGGGTCAGGAGTCGTCATCGTGCGCGCCCCTCTCGCACGCCGTGGGGGGCGCCGCCCACGGCGTCTCGGTGTCGGAGGAAGGTCCGGTCCGATTACCTAGGGCCTTCAGGAGCCCTCGGAAGCCTCCGGGTATTGAGGCGCCATCCGGACGCCGGACGAGGACGCGTCACCTGTTGGGCCTCGCAGCGCTGATGTCGCCGAGGGCCGACCCGAAATCGCGCTCGATGGCCAGGTCGCCGATGGAGACGATGCCCACCGCGTGCCTTCCTTCGTCCACGACCGGGACACGGCGCACCGCATGCTCGCGCATCACCTCTACCGCGCGGTCCAGAGTGTCGTCGGGCCCCAATGTGACCAGATCGTCGCTGCACGCCTGGGCCACCGTCGTCTCATTGGGATCGCCGCCCTCGGCCATCGCGCGCACCACCAGGTCGCGGTCACTGACCAGCCCGCGCAACCGCTCGCCCTCGGTGACCAGTACGGTGCCGATGTCCTCGTCCCGCATCATCCGAGCCACGACCGTCACCGAGGTCTGCGGTTCGACGGTGGTAGGGGCGCTCGTCATGACGTCGCTGACATGCCGAGTCATGGAATGTCCCTCCGCGCATCGGGCGGCGGACCTTTCACCAACGCTGAGCCTCCCGAGTACCCGTGGGTGACCGGTCCCCACGTCGTCGCCGGAGGTATTCGGGCCTGCGCTGCCCCATATGTGAATTGGGCGCACACCGGACTTTCCTTCCGTAGCCTCACCCCTCCACGCCGGTGGCGCCGTGGGCGGCTCCGACCGGCTTCGATTCCGGGGAGCCTCGTTGCCGCAGGTAGATCGACAGCACGGCCATTGAGGCGACGGCGAGCAGTTCGGACTGCCAGTTCTGCAGGGTGCGGTTCCAGAAATCCGCGGCACCGAGGTAGTCGGCCCAGCTCAGCGGGGCCTGCAGCTCCCGCAGCCGCTGTTCGTTGTAGGCGGCCACGCCGGTGATCGACTGGACCAGCCAGGACAGCAGGAAGATCGTACCCATGGCCAGCAGCAGGGAGTGCGAGTACACCGCGCGACGCCATCCGCCGGCCCTGGCCCACTTGGGCGAGCCCTCCTTGGCGTACTCACCGACCAGCTGGTCCTCGTCGGACTCTGTGCCGCCCTTGTGTAGTTCCTTGGACTCCGGGGAACCGCGTTGCAGCAGCCAGACGGTCACGCCTACATAGAGGAAGAACTGCAGGTACTCCGACTGCCAGTTCTCGGCCACGTCGACTGCGAAGTCGGACGTGGTGACGTACTTGCCGAGAGAGATCTGCTGGAGCTGGTCGGTGGCCATCTGGTTGTTGAAGTCGGCGTGTCCGGCGATCGCCTGACCGATCAGAGCCAGCAGGAACGCGATGGTGAAGAAGAGCCCGAGCCCGTTGTCCCGCACGAAGCCCAGCAGGCCCCGGTGGGTGGGCGGGGTGGTCCGGGACGAGTGCTCGGTCATCGGTGCATCAGTCCCAGGGCCGCCAGGTAGACGAGACCGACCGTAATGATCGCGACGATCAAAGTGAACATGACCCTCACCAGCTCACCCGCCCTTGATCCGGCACCGGTACGGTTCGTGCGGCTGGGGCGCGCAGCCGGCGGCCACGACCTTCCAGCCGGCGGTGAAGCGGGACAGGAACAGGGTGTCCGAGGAGAGCACCGCCCGTGCCTGGTTGCCGTACACATCCGTCCGCCGTACGGCACCCCCCGGCGCCAGAGACTCCTCGCTCACCGCCTGCGGGCACGGGCTGCCGGCCGACTGCTCCAACTCCTCCACGGTCGCCGGCGCGAGAACGGCGCACACACGGTCGTATGCCCCTTCACCGAGGGCCTGCTCGAACGCGGCCGCGGTGTCGCGTACGTCGTCCTGCCGCTCCTGCACCGTGCCGCAGCCCGCGACGACGCCGACGGCCAGCAGGACACACAGCGCCACACCGCGTCTTCGCCCGGCCATCGGTCCACCTCCTACCGCAGTACACCGCAATGAGCCCGACGCGAGCGCCCACCGCGCCCCGCTCTTCCCTCACCCGGCCGAGCGGTCGTCGAAAGGTCCCCAGGTCGGCGCAAGGCACGCCGGGTGCGTGTGCTTCGGATGAGCCCTTCAGGGAACTCGTCGACCCGAACGTCACACAAAAAGGCGGCGCCACGCTCCAGGACAGGGCGGCGGCGAAGGTGGAGGAGTGCCCCGGATCAACGGACCGAGCACCCGTGATCAGGACCGACTGACCATCGCTGCCTGGTGAGGTTCGATGGGGATACCTCACCAAGGTCCGTGAGATCTGTGTGAGGAAGGAGAGGCACCATGCCGGCTGGATCGAGCTCCAAGCGGGAGCGCCAGTACGAACACGTCAAGAAAAGTGCTCAGGAACGCGGGGAGTCCACGAAGCGGGCCAAGGAGATCGCCGCACGGACGGTCAACAAGGAACGGGCCAGGTCGGGCGAGTCGAAGTCCGCGAGCAAAACCTCGACCCGTGACCCGAAGTCGGCGTCCCAGCGTGGTGGGCAGCGCTCGCACAGCGGCTCGCAGGGACCGACCAAGGATCAGCTGTACCAGGAGGCCAAGAAGCGTGACATCCACGGCAGGTCCTCGATGAGCAAGAAGCAGTTGGAGAACGCACTCGGCCGCTGATGGGCCGCTGAGCCCAAGGCGCGGCCGGGGCAGGCGGTGCGCGGGGCCGCCCGCCACCCGCTCGTCACGGGGCGGGAAGGCTGCACTGCGAAGAACGTCGTGTTCCGAACCCTACGAACGACTCAATCCGAAACCCTACGAACGACTCAATGGGGCAACATGCGCCGGCCGAGGTCCCCCGCCCAGCCCATCCGCACCCCATTACGGTGCCCCTATGCCTCATGTACCCGCGCTCCTCGTCCTTGACATGCAGAACGCCGCCGTGGCCATCTCTCACCGGCCGAAGGAGACCGTCGCCACGATCGCCTTGCTCCGGGAACGCGCTCGGGCCACCGATGTGCCCGTCATTACCGTCCAGCACGACGGCCCTGGACTGGAGCCAGGCACGGAAGCGTGGCGGATCGTGCCCGAACTGGCTCCCGGCGAGGGCGAGAAGATCGTCCGGAAGGGCACCGCCGACGCCTTTCTGGGCAGCGACCTCGGCCCGTTCCTTACGGCACTCGACGTCACCGAGGTGGTCGTCACCGGGTTCGCCACCGAGTTCTGCGTGGACACGACCGCACGGCAGGCACTCAGCCGTGGCTATGACGTGGTGCTCGTTGCCGACGGGCACACCACCTCTGCCCGTCCGGACGTCGACGGGTTCGTCTCGTCCGATCGGGCCGTCATGCACCACAACGCCATCTACCGGCACATCAGTTTCCCGGCGCGCAACATCCGTGTCCTGCCTGCCGCCGATGTCGACTTCACCGCTCCCCTGGGTGCCTGACATGGTTCGAGCGTCGGCGTGGTCATACCCTTTGACCTGTACATATGCGCCTCTGAGGCACACCGGGGGCGAACGTCTGCTGTACGCCCGACATGCCGCTTCGGGTGCCGTGCCATCCGGGTTCGAGTCTGGAACACGCTTCGTGTGTGAGCGATGAGATTGGGTGGCGGGTCGGGTCTACCCTGACATGACTCGAATCATCGCTGATATCTCGGTCTCTCTCGACGGCTTCGTCACCGGGCCCGACCCCGGCCCGCTCAACGGTCTGGGCACCGGCGGCGAGGCCCTGCACACGTGGGCGTTCTCCGACGACCCCGACGACCGCCGGGTCCTGCGCGAGGCGACCGCCCGCTCGGGCGCCGTCGTCCTCGGCCGCCACCTCTTCGACGTGGTCGACGGGCCGAAAGGCTGGGACGACAAGGTCGGCTACGGCGCCGGCGAGGTCGGCGCGCCCGCGTTCGTCGTCGTGACGAGCTCGCCGCCCGACTCGGTGCGGACAGCCAACCTCGACTGGACGTTCGTCACCACCGGTCTGTCCGACGCCGTCACCGCCGCGCGCGAGCGAGCCGAGTCGGCGTCGGCGGACAGCGGCCAGGACCTCGACGTCATCCTCATGGGCGGGGGCGCCACGGTCCGCTCGGCGCTGGAGGCCGGGCTGGTCGACGCGCTGACGCTGCACCTCGCGCCCGTCGTGCTGGGCGCCGGGACACCACTGTTCACCGGCGGAGCGTCGCTCACGCTGGTCCAGCGGAGCGTGATCTCGACATCGACCGCGACGCACCTGACCTACGACGTCCTGGGGTGATCGGATGACCACTGTCCACGCCAATGAGATCGCCTTGGGCATCGAGTCGTTCGGTGACGAGGACGCGCCACTCGTCCTGCTCGCGGGTGGGACGACGATGCTCTCCTGGCCCGACGCGCTGTGCGAGCGCCTGGCGGCCGGTGGGCGCCGTGTGGTGCGCTACGACCTGCGCGACAGCGGGGAGTCGACGACGACGGATCCACAGGCGCCCGCCTACACCCTGCGCGACCTCGCTGCCGACGCGGCGGCCCTTGCCGACGCGCTCGGCGGGGAACCCGCGCACCTTGCGGGGATCGGCGTCGGCGGGATGGTCGCCCAGGTGGCCGTGCTCGACCATCCGGGCGCATTCTCGGCGCTCACCCTGGTGGGCACCCGCCCGGTCGCCCCTGGCCCGCCCGACGACGACCTCCCCGACCACGACCGGGCGACGATGAGCCGGCTGTTCAAGCTTCCGATGCCCGATTGGGGCGACCGCGAGGCGGTGGCGGAGTTCGCCGCCGCCGGTGCGGAGATCCGCGGCGACGACCCCATTGCCGCGCGTGCGCTCGCCGCGCGCATCTGGGACCGCACGCCCGGCACCGCCCCCGCCGTCCACATGGCCAACCAGCTGGGCGTGGTGTTTTCCAAGCTCGACTGCAAACCCCGCTGGCGGGAGCGTCTGCCCGAGATCGAGGTCCCCACACTCGTCGTCCACGGCCATCGCGACCGGTTCTTCCCCGACGGCAAGGGCAAGGCAATCGCGCGCGAGATCCCCGGGGCGCGTCTGCTCATCCTTGAGGCGGCCGCCACTGCGATCCCCGCTGCAGGGGTCGCCGAGGTCGCCGAGGCGATGCTCACGCTGGGGTAGGGGACGCACGTGGGTTCTACGAGCATGTGTGGTCACCCTGCGGGAGCCGAGGGCCGTTGTGCGAGCGGTCAACTGGAATGCTCAAAGTGACCAACTGGAGGGTTCTGACCGCGCCTTCGTGACGAATACGCCAGGGCGCCGCCGGCTCAGGAGACGGACTGTGGAGGCTCTCCAGTCGCCTGGGACGGGTCGATGCGGTAGGGCTCGAATTGGAGGATCGGCGGCCTGAGCATGGGGCTTGTCGGACATAGGTGTAATCGGCCGCCACATGCCTCGTTCAACTTCCAAAGGCGGACGGTTATTTACGCGGCACATCTTGTCAATGATCGAACTAAATCCTACAGTCCAGCCACAGGTAGAGCATGGGATCGCTCCCACCCCCCTTCGTTCATCCAAGCAATGGAGCCGCGATGACCCCCCCACCTCGCAGGCCGAGCCGCAGACGCATACTCGGTGCCGCACTGGCCGTACCCCCCGCACTGATGCTGGGTGCGCAGACCGCACGGGCCGCTTCCTGGGGCACTCCAGTGACCGTCAACTCCTGGAACAAGATCAACGGAAGGTGGACCGCCAACAACGAGCTGCAGACGTACCGGCCGGACTGCGTCTGGTACGAGGGCAACACTCTGGTGATCAAGGCGTACAACGCCGGGGGTGGGGTCTACCACTCAGGCCGCGTGGAGTCGACGGCGCTGTACGGGTACGGCACATACAGCTTCACTGCGAACATGCCCAACGGGCGCGGACTGCTGCCAGCCGTCTGGGCGGCGTACCTGAATCCGTGGCTGCCGGAGTTCGACGCCGCTGAAATCGTGGGACAGAACCCGGGCGTCGTCTACCAAACGTCCCACGACGTCAATAACGTCCAGCAGCAGTTCTCGAAGACGAACTCCTCCGGCTGGACAAACTCGTACCACACGTACTCGTTCAGCTGGTTCCCGGACCACATCGACTTCGCCGTGGACGGCGCCATCACGGGCACCACCTGGTACAGGGCTCCGGCCGGGACGGGCCTGCGCTTCATCGCCAACATCGCGGTCGGCGGTGACTGGCCCGGCAACCCGGACTCCTCCACCTGGGCCACCCCTGACGGCGCCCGCTACCTCAAGATCTCCTCCATCACCCACACGCCGTACCGCCCCTGAGGTCAACCTGCCAAAGCCCCCTGACCGGTGTGTCGGGGGGCTACCAGCCACATGCTGAATTCTTCGACGAAGCCCAACCGCGACCTGCCGCAGAGTCACCAGGTGAGGGCGAGGCGCTACGCCAGTGGTGCCATCGCGTCGGGCCACCCGGTGCGATCGGTGGCGGCCTGGTGCAGCCGGCCGCTCACGCCTTTCAAGGTTGGGTGAATGCACCGTGGGTCGCCTCGCCTCGGCTCACTGAACGCGGCGCCGGCCGACAATGCGAGCATCGGCAGGATGGGCCGCGTGGAAAGCCGACGCGATGACGTCCCCTACCGCTGACCGGGCCAAGAAGCTCGCCAGGCTCCTGCGCGAAGACCTCGGCAAAGCGGGTGTCGACATCCCGCACAGCCTCGCGCTCGAACTGATCGCCCATCAGCTCGGCACCAAGGACTGGAACGTGCTCGCCGCCCTGACGAGCCGCGCCTGGAGCCCTGCCGCGCCGGACATCAGCCCGGGCGTGCCGGTCCTGCGCGTCATGTCAGTCGCACAGGCACTGCCGTTCCACCTCGACTACCTGGGCTTCGCCCTGGACCGGGAGCACCGGTTCGAGCCCGGGATGCCACTGTACGTGAGGTATCGCGCTCGTCAGCCGTGCTGCACCTCTCCGAACACCACGGCGACGGCGCCCTCAACAGCGTGGTCTGGATCCCGGTGCGCGATGTGTCCGCCCTGCACAAGGAATTGCTCGCCCGACCGGATGTGCCGGTACGTCCCGGTATCGATCCGGACGCGCCCGGAGGGCCGACACTGCAGGTCATCGATCCGTACGGCAATATCCTGAGATTCACACAGTCGCCATCCGAGCAGTAGCCGCCCCGGCAGAGCGCACTGCGGCACGCAATGCGTGCTCTGCCGACACGATCCCCCCCCCGCACGGACCACTCCACCGGGCCGCGACGACAGCAAGATCACGATCTACGGCTGGAGCCGTCAGCCATCTGCGCGCGACCCTCTGAGCCGGAGGGCGTCGACGATCTGGAGGAACGCCTCCCGGACCCCGCCGGCAACTCCGGCCCGGGCGCCAACACCATCGGTGACCCCGGCCTCGCCTGCCACGGACCCCCGCTGGGAAGCAGGAGTTCCCGCGAGCTGGGTGCGTCGAGCGCGTTCGCTCGCTCTCCCGGCGTGGCACACGGGGCGGCGCTGCCAATCCTTACGAGAGGCTGACACGCCCCCCGAGTCCTCGCCTTCGTGAGCGTCCCGTCCGTAACTCTGATCACGAAGCCGCGGTAGAGCGACGGAACTTGAGGACTGGAGGGAGTCATCAGCCACATGCGCAAACACGGAGCGTTGTCGCTGACCGTCCAGGTTCTGCCGGTCGGCGCCCGGAGGCGTCGGCGTTGGGCCGATTCGGCCGTCGTCTCCCAGTCCGGCGAGGTGGACCTGCGCGTCATGGTCGCGGTGATCGCCCTCGCCCCGCCGTCCGGCTTTGCTGCATCGGCATCGAATGCTCAGCCGCGGGGTGCTCAGGAGCAGCACTGAAGCGGCACTTGAATCGGAGAACTCGGAGGAGTCCCCATGCGACGCAACACACGCAAGCGATCGAAGACGACCCGCCGGGCTGTTGCCGCGGTGGCGGCGACGGCCCTGGGGGCAGGAGGGCTGATAGTCGCGAATGTGTACGCCCAGGCCGGTGAGAGCGGAGGCGGCAACACCACCAAGAGCTCGCCCCAGGATCGAATCGGCCAAGCCATGGCGGCGGGGGCCGCCACCATCGACTGTCCCGACGTCGGTACCCGGCTGCGGCAGGTGCCCGACCGGGCAAGGGCGGAGGTCGACCGGGAACTCGCACAGCTGGACCAGCAAGTCGCGGAGGCCTACCAGCGGTTGCAGAACTCGACCCGGGCCATACAGCAGGACGCCGGCTTCGCCGACAACGCGGTCATGGGCCCGTTGAAGGCCAAGCGGACCGCGACCATCGACCGCATCGCGATCGCCATCGGCCGGGTGGCCGACCGGCCGCAGGGACTGGAGTCCCTCGCCGCCTGCACGCTCCGGGCCTCCGGCACCGGTGAGGGCGGCGGGGGCCAGAACGGCCAGGGCCAGAACCAGGGAAACGGTGAGGACCAAGGGAACGGGCAGGGGGAGAACGCCGGCGGTGGTCAGGCCGGCAACGGTCCTGCCGGCAATGGTCCGGCCGCCTCCGACTTCGTGGACATCACCACCGTTCAGCCCAACGTCAGCAGCCCTGAGAAGCAGCAGAACGCCTCGCTCGGGAAGTTCACCACCGACTGCGGCGTGAACGAGAACAAGCTCTACAACTCCGACAACATCATCGTCGCTCCCGGTGTGGACAATGGGGCGCACCACACACACGACTACGTGGGCAACCAGGCGAACGACGCCTTCGCCGACAACCAGGACTTCGCGGCCGGAGAGACCACCTGCCAGAACCAGGGTGACAAGTCGTCGTACTACTGGCCGGTCCTCCGCCTGCAGGACGGCACCCAGGAGTTCGACGCCAACCAGCCCGGCGGTGGCGCGGAAGGCAACGTCGGCAAGATCCTCACCGCCTCAGAGGTCACTCTGGAGTATGTCGGCAACCCGAGCAGCCAGGTCGTGGCGATGCCCAAGTTCCTGCGCATCATCACCGGAGACGCCAAGGCCTTCACCAACGGAACGGCCAATGCCAACGCCGCGTGGAGCTGCACCGGCTTCGAGGACCGGCAGCTGACGGACAAGTACCCGATCTGTCCAGAGGGCAGCAGCGTGGTGCGCACGTCCAAGTTCCAGAGCTGCTGGGACGGCCAGAACATCGACAGCGCCAACCACCGCGACCACGTTGCGTTCGCCGACCCGCGCACCGGAGCCTGCCCGAACGGCTTCCAGGCCATCCCGCAGCTGGTGCAACGCCTGGTGTACGACGTGGACGCGCCCAGCCTGAACGACAACGGCCAGTCGCGCCCGTTCTTCTCCGTGGACGGGTTCCCCGAGCAGCTGCACAAGCCGATCACCGACCACGGCGACTTCGTCAACGTCTTCGACGAGCAGCTCATGAACCAGATGGTCGAGTGCATCAACACCGGCAAGACCTGCCAGTGACCCTGCTGAGCTGAGCAGGTCCGCCCAGACCGGGCCTGTCCGCGGCCATCGCACACCGCGGACAGGCCCGGGCGCAAGACCGACGCCGAGCACAGCGCACGGGACTCTTCGCTCACCCTCCCGCCACCTTACGAACCCCTTACGTGGCCGCACGAGAGCCCGGATCCGATCCTGCGCCTCCCTACGATCACCGCATGGCGACCTTTCGGCGGACCTGTCTTGTCACGGCCGTGCCGCTGCTCCTTGCCGCGGTCGGCCTCGCCCACCCTCACGGACTCTCCCGGGCGACGGCCGCGGACTGGACGCAGTTGCACATCGCGCTCCTGCCGGTCTTCCCACTGCTCACGATCGGACTCCTGGTACCTCTGTGGCAGCGCCCCCGCCGAGACCTCGCCGGCGTGGCCACAGTGGTGGCCTGGGTGGCCGCCTTCGTCTACGCGGCCTTCTACACCGGGCTCGACGCCGTCGCCGGCATAGCCGCCGGAACCACCGTCGAACACGCCCACGAGACCGCGCAACTGGGACCGCTGAAACATCCGCTCTACGACATTGGTGAGGCGCTCGGCCAGGTGGGCGCCTACGCCCTCATCGCCGCCGTGCTGGCCACCGCGGTGGCACTGTTTCCCCGACACGGCCTCCGGGTTCTGCCCGGCACAGCCGTGCTCCTCGTCTCCGGCTGGTCCTTCATCGACAGCCACATCTTCTGGCCGCGCGGGGTGTACACCATGCTGGGCTTCGCGCTCGGATTCGCCCTGCTCGTCTCGGCCACCTGCAGGGGAGCGGCCAGGCCGAGCCGCCACGGCAGGCTGTTGTAGTCGCCGCCCGCGTTCGGGTCCTTGCCCTGCTACAGCTACTGGAGCCGGTAGGAGGGGATGGTCAGTGTCTGGTCGCAGATCATCCACGCTGGCCTGGTCAGCCGGCCATTGAGGGCTGCTGAGGGTCAACTGGTCGCTGTACTCGGGTGCTGTGCCGCAGCCGGCCTGCTGCTGTTCCGTGCCTGGAACACAAGGTCGTCTTCGGGGACCCGCTCGGCCCTGGACGTTGACGTCCACATCGCAGATGTGGTCACCCTGGAGGCCCGCAAGGTGGCGAGGGATGCTGCGCGCGGTCCTGGATCTCACTCGGGCATCGACACGCGTCGGCGTACCGTGGAGGCAGTCGGGGGTGCCGGGGGGCGTGATGAGTGTCGAGTACGACGACCATTTCGACTTCAGAGGCGGGCAGTTCACAGGGCCGGTGATCGGCAGGGCCGACTATCAGCCGTATGTGCCTGCGCCCACTGCTGTCGATTCTCTGCCTGCCAGGACGGTTGGCTTCACCGGCCGCGATGACGAACTGCGCAGGCTCCTGGAGGCCTTGGATCCTGTGCAGCCGGGGCCTCAGGCCGTGCTGGTAGCCGCGGTGTCGGGGTTGGGTGGCATCGGCAAGACAGCCCTCGCGGTGGAGGCCGCCCATGAGGCCCGGGCTCGGGGGTGGTTTCCGGGCGGCACGCTCTTTGTCGATCTGCACGGCTACGACGAGTCGCCGATCGGCGCCGATGAAGCGTTGCAGTTGTTGCTGCGGGCGCTGGGCACCCGGCCGGAGCACATCCCGGTACAAGCGGAGGAACGTTCCGCGTTCTACCGCGCGGCGCTCGCCCGTCGCGCGCGGGAGAGCGGACCGGTACTGGTGGTGGCGGACAACGCCTCGTCGGTCAGCCAGGTGCGACCGCTGCTGCCCGGCGACTCTCGCCACCGCATGCTGACCACGTCACGACACAAATTCCCCACCCTGGGCGCTCGCCTGCTCGCCTTGGACGAACTGTCGACGCAGGGCGCCTGCGAACTGCTCGACCGCGCACTGCATGCGGCAGATCCCGCCGATGCGCGGATGGCGGGCCATGCCTCGCAGGCATCCGCACTGGCCGCGCTGTGCGGCTGCCTGCCGCTTGCCCTGCAGATCGCCGCGGCCCTGCTGATCGCGGACCACAGCATGTCCCTGAGTGAGTTCGGCCGCGACCTGACCGCGTCGCGCAGCCTTCTGGACCAACTGGATGACGGGGAGCGCAGCGTGCGGGCCACCTTCGAGCTTTCCTATCGCGCTCTTCCGGCCCAGCAGGCCAGGCTACTGCGGCTGTTGGCGCTCGCGCCGGGGCCGGAGACCGGCCTTGAGGCCATCACCGCGCTGCTGGGCGAAGCCGACTCGCCGCGCGCAGACCTCGCTGCGCTGGAGCGCGCGCATCTCATACAGCGCGGCAGCAGCCGGCACCGATGGCGCATGCACGATCTCGTGAGGGACTACGCGGCCCAGGTTGCCGAGAGCAATGACGTCCTGGCCGAAGAGGCCGCGGCCGCCCGGGAGCGAGTGCTGGAGCACTACGTTCACCGCACGGCCGCCGCCGTCGACCTGGTCCGCTGGTGGACAGACACGCCCGTGTCCCAACAGGTGTTCAGCAGCCGGGCGCAGGCCATCGCCTGGCTCGACACCGAGCGGGCGAATCTGCTGGCCACGATGCACGGCACGGCGCAGGCACGCCACGGCACCCTCCTGGTCCGGCTGGGCCTGCTGCTGGGCACCTACCTGTACTTCCGCCGCTACTACGACGACTTCGTCACCGTCAGCCGCCACACACAGGACACGGCCCGCCTTATCGGCGACCGCGCGGCCGAAGCCGAAGCCTGCAACTACCTCGGCCTGGCGCTGCGCTCGGCGGACCGGCCGGTCGAAGCCATCGATGCGCTCACCCGTGCCCGCGACCTGCTGGCAGCAGTCGGCGACCGGACCGGAGAGGCCTTCGCCTGGAACTTCCTCGGCTCCGCACTGCGTGTCGCAGGCCGCCCCAGTGAGGCACTTCCTGTCCTGGAACAGGCGGGCGAGCTGTTTCGTGCCCTCAGCGACAGCAATGGGCAGGCCTACGTCTTCAACAACACCGGATTCGCCCTGATGGACCTTGGCCGCCCTCACGACGCCATCGACGCCCACACCCGGGCACGGAAACTGTTCCGCACAGCCGGTAACCGTGACCGCGAAGCCAAGGCCTGGCGCAACACCGGCATCGCACTGCAGGCCACCGGCAACACCGCCGAAGCCGTCGACGCCTACACCAAAGCCCTCACCATCCAGCACGAGTTCGAGGACTGGCACACCATCGGCACCACCCACCAACACCTCGCCCACGCCCACGAGAACGCCGGCCACCTCGACCAGGCCCGACACCACTGGCTCGCCGCCGCCGACGCCTACGAACAAGCCGACGCCGAACCAGAAGCCATCCAGGCCCGTGAGCGAGCCACGGCCCTGCCTCCCCACACCGCCCCGACTCTCGAGCAATAGCCAGCGACGAGAATCGAACTCGCGCTCGCAGCTTGGGAAGCGACGGCGCTTGAGAGGCCGGATGGCCCGATGCGTATGCCACTCCTCCAGCAGGGCGCGCCGTTCCGGCGGAGCATCAGCAAGCAGAGCCGGCCCTTCTCGAAACAGGGCCGCACGCTCCTCGTGGATTGCGGAGTCGAAGTTCTGGAGCTGCTGACTCACTGGATCTGGCCTCACCCGGTTGCAGCCGCACCCCACCCGCCGACGGCGAGACACGAGGGGCCGCCAGCCCGCCTATCGCTGCCGGGGCCGTGCCGTAGGCGCCGCCGCGGTCGTCGTAGGTGTTGTCCAGGTCGTCCCGGGCTTCCAGGACCGGGACGAGGGGTGGCTCGCTGCCGGAATCGGGCAGCGGGGGCGTGACCGTGTAGTGCAGGGTGAAAGAGTCGTCCGCGCGTTTGAGCCGGGTGACGGTCATCTCGTGGCGGCCGTCGAGGATGCGGAGGGCGAACAGCGGGGTTCTGGTCATGTCGGTTCTCTGCCTGCCTCGGATGGTTCCCATGCGTTGAGTGGGCGATCGCGTACGACGGGGCTCCCGACCGCGTAGTGGACGTATTCGTGGACCAGGCGGAAGCCCGCCGTCCAGGCGAGGAGGCGGTCGGCGCGGCTGTGGACCGAGCAGCTCCAGCTGGGGAGGTGACCCCGTGCCGTGATGTCCGCGCAGAGCGAGGTGACGCAGGCGAGGGCGAGGTGGTGGCGTCTGCGGTCGGGGACGGTGTAGACCGCCACGTCCTCGTAGCGGGTGCCGCGGAAGTAGGTACATGCCACCGCCAGGATCCGGCCGGTCCGGCTGACGGCCGCCCAGGCGTGTCCGCCGACGGCGAGCCCACGCGGTCCGCCCCAGCTCGCCGAGAGCCAGGACGCCTCCGGCTCCAGCACGTGCACCGCCTCGGTGTCCGTGGCCTCCAAGCGCCTTACGGTCACGCTCATCGGGAGCTTGGCGGGCAGCGGTTCGGCCTGGAGGGTCCAGGTCATGCGCTCCCAAGGGGTGAGGCGTTCGAAGGCGGAGTCCAGCGCCGGCAGAAAGCGGGACGGCGCGTCGACGCGGCTGTCGGCCAGGGGCGCCAGCGTCTGCGGTGCCAGCGCGTCGGGCACGCCGCGCAGCACGACGTGACCGGCGCAGGATGCGGCGATGACGCGCGGCTCGACGGGGCGGTCGGCCCACCAGCGGCCGTTGCCCGTGGTCAGCACGTGCTCGGCGATGGCGGTGGGGCCCGGGGAACCCGTGGGGAACCACCGGCTGGGAGCGGGCAGGTCACGGGGGAGGATTTCGATCATCGGTGCCTCGGGGGGGAATAGGGAGTGAGGGCGGGGCGGGTCGAGTGAGGAGCCTTGCTGTTCGCCCGACCCGCTCCGCCGTGCTCAGTCAGTGCTGGCCGGCCTTGCTGCCGTGGTTGGACTTCTTCTTGCGGCGGTCCTTCTTCTTGCGAGCGCGCTTCGACATGCGCATCAACTCCCCTGCTGTGGATCGATGTTCAAGCGGTACGGCCGACCAGCAGGTCAGCCAGCTTGTTGAGGCGCCTGACCGTGCGGTCCTCGGTGGCGGCCGGGGCCGGCTCGACCCGCTGGTCGCGGTCGTAGTAGGCGCCGTTGACGATCTCGACCGCCGGGTCGCACAGCCGGACCAGGTGGGCGGCGCCCTCGGCGGGCGAGGTGCCCTCGTGGGCGTAGAGCGGGAGCAGGGCGGTGTCGCAGACGCCGGGGTGGACGGAGACCGCGGTCACGCGCGGGTCGGCCGCGAACACCGTGAGGGCGAGCTGGGACTGGGCGTAGGCGGCGAGCCGGGAGTAGCGGCGGGCGCGGTTGGGGTCGGCCCACTGGATCGAGGCCGTGCGGTGCAACGCCGACGACACGTTGACCACACGGCCGCCCGGGTCGCTGGTCAGCGCCGGCTCCAGCAGGCAGGTCAGGAGGTAGTGGGCGAGGAAGTTGACCTGGAAGGCGATCTCGTTGCCGTCGGCGGTCACGGTGTGCCGCTCGGGCGCGGCCATGCCCGCGTTGTTGACCAGCACGTCCAGGTGCGGGTGTTCGGCGACGACCTTGTGGGCGAGGGTCTCGACCTCGTCGAGGCGGGCGAAGTCCGCGCCGTACGCGCGCAGTTGCGGGGCGTCGATCCCCGCTGTCGCCGCGAGGCGGTCGGCGGCTGTGAGGGCCTCCTCGGCGGTACGTCCGTGCAGCAGCACGGTGGCGCCTCGCTCGACGAGGTGCCGGGCGGTCTCGTAGCCGATGCCGGAGGTGGCGCCGGTGACCAGGACGGTGCGGCCAGAAAGGGATGAAAGGGTGGACTCGGGCATGATCCCATCCGGGGTTGCGGGCATGCCCAGTGGCCCCGGCGGGGCGGTGGGCATGCGGTGAGAAAGGAAAGACGAGGGGCGCCGGATGGGGATCACGGCGCCCCTCGGGTCACGGAGAGCGCGTCAGCGAGAGGCGGGCGCTTCCGGACAGCGCGGCGCACGACTCAGCGGCCGAGCGGGACTCGGCGGCCGGTCGAAGAGAAGCCAGGCGCTGTTCACGTATTCCATGGAAGCGGTTCGGCACGGCACCGGCAAGCCGGAATCCCGTTCTCTGACGGGCTCCTGACGTGCGCTTACGGGACCTTGACGGGCGAGCCATGCCACCGGGCGCGGTTCAGCCAAGGCCGGGCACCCCCGAGATCAGCAGGTCGATCAGCTTGATGCCCACGAAGGGCAGCGCCAGTCCGCCGAGGCCGTACAGGAGCAGGTTGCGGCGCAGCAGGTCGTGCGCGGAGGACGGGGTGTAGCGGACGCCGCGCAGGGCGAGGGGGATGAGCGCCACGATGATCAGGGCGTTGAAGATGATCGCCGAAGTGATCGCTGAGGTCGGGCTGTGCAGGCCCATGATGTTCAGCGCATCCAGGCCCGGGTAGGCGCTCGTGAACATCGCCGGGATGATCGCGAAGTACTTCGCCACGTCGTTGGTGATCGAGAACGTCGTCAACGCGCCCCGGGTGATGAGGAGCTGTTTGCCGATCTCCACGATCTCGATCAGCTTGGTCGGGTTGGAGTCGAGGTCGACCATGTTGCCGGCCTCCTTGGCGGCCGACGTCCCGGTGTTCATCGCCACGCCGACGTCCGCCTGGGCCAGCGCCGGGGCGTCGTTGGTGCCGTCACCGGTCATCGCGACCAGCTTGCCGCCGGCCTGCTCACGTCGGATCAGCGCGAGTTTGTCCTCGGGAGTCGCCTCGGCAAGGTAGTCGTCCAAGCCCGCCTCCTGGGCGATCGCCTTCGCCGTCAACGGGTTGTCGCCGGTGACCATGACAGTGCGGATGCCCATGCGGCGCAGTTCGGCGAAGCGCTCGCGGATGCCGTCCTTGACCACGTCCTTCAGGTGGATCAGGCCGAGTACCCGGGGCCCGTCCCAGTCGTGCACCGCCACCAGGAGCGGGGTGCCGCCCGAGGCGGCGACCGAGTCGGCGAAGTGCCGTGCCTCGGACGGGACTTGGCCGCCGTACATCTGGACCCACTCGATGACCTGCTGGGCGGCGCCCTTGCGGATCGCGCACACCGCGCCGTTGTCCCAGCGCAGATCGACGCCGCTCATCCGGGTCTGTGCGCTGAACGCCACCCAGCGCGCATTCGTCAACTCGCCCTCGGCGGGCTCCCGCAGCCCGTACTCCTTCTTCGCCAGGACGACGACGGAGCGTCCCTCCGGCGTCTCGTCGGCCAGCGACGACAACTGGGCGGCGTCCGCGAGCTGGCGTGGGTCGATGCCGGGCAGGGGGACGAAGGCGGCAGCCTCGCGGTTGCCGAGGGTGATGGTGCCGGTCTTGTCCAGCAGCAGGGTGTTCACGTCACCGGCCGCCTCGACCGCGCGGCCCGACATGGCGAGCACGTTGCGCTGCACCAGGCGGTCCATGCCCGCGATGCCGATGGCCGAGAGCAGGGCACCGATCGTGGTCGGGATGAGGGTGACGAGGAGTGCCACCAGCACGGTCGTCGACTGGGCCGCGTTCGCGTACGCGGCCATGGGCTGCAGGGTGACCACGATCAGGATGAAGACGATCGTGAGCGAGGCCAGCAGGATGTTCAGGGCGATCTCGTTCGGCGTCTTCTGCCGGGCCGCACCCTCGACCAGGGCGATCATCCGGTCCAGGAAGCTGTGCCCGGGCCGGGCGCTGACCCGGACGAGGATGCGGTCGGACAGAACCGTCGTACCGCCTGTGACACCGCTGCGGTCGCCGCCCGCCTCCCGGATGACCGGGGCCGACTCGCCGGTCACCGCGGACTCGTCGACCGCCGCCACACCGTCGATGACGTCGCCGTCCGCCGGGATCAAATCGCCCGCCTCGACCAGGACGACGTCGAGTGGTTTGAGGTCGGTGGCTGCGACGGCCTCGGTGCGGGCGATGCGCGGATCGGTGCCGTAGCTCCAGTGCAGAAGCCGCAGCGCCACCGTGTCCGTGCGTGCCCTGCGCAGCGACTCGGCCTGGGCCTTGCCGCGGCCTTCGGCGACCGCCTCGGCGAGGTTGGCGAAGATCACCGTTAGCCACAGCCAGAGGCTGATCACCCAGGTGAAGACGGTCGGGTGCAGCAGCGCGGACAGCGTGGTGAGGACCGCGCCGACGGAGACGACGAAGAGCACCGGGTTTCTGATCAGGACCCGAGGGTGCAGCTTGCGCAGCGCCTCGGGGAAGGAACGGATGAGCTGCACGGGTTCGAACAGCCCGCTCGGGGCGCGACGGCGCCCAGTTCCGCCCTCCGTTCCGGGCCGGGCGGCTCGCTGGGGACGGGACGGAGGGGCCTGCTCTGGAGCGGCGGGAAACATGGAGACCTTCGTGTCTCGGTGGGGGACAGGGACGATGGCCGCCGACCCGTGGGGGGGGGGGGGGGGGGGGGGGGGGGGGGGGGGGGGGGGGGGGGGGGGGGGGGGGGGGGG
>NZ_JAQMYP010000004.1 GCF_028369295.1 Streptomyces sp. HD | reverse complement strand
CCCCCCCCCCCCCCCGCCCCCCCCCCCCCCCCCCCCCCCCCCCCCCCCCCGGGACCCGTGCGCACACGAAAGGCATTGGACAGGGGGCGCTGGCCAGAACTTTCGACGCAAGGGGTGCAACTAACGTGGCCACAACCGACGTTCCACGGGTCGCCGCCTATCGGGAGGTGACCGACAAGAACGGACGCGTCTATCGCGTCGGTGAGTCCGACATCGACATCATGGGGCGCAAACGCAAGTGGATGGTGATCCTGCCCTGGATCGGCATGATGGGCATCTCCTCCGCCGAGTACGCGTTCGCGTCCGCCGAGGACACCCTGCACACGGCGCACCAATGGAACAGCATGCACATCTTCTGGATGATGACCGTGTGGGTCTTCTTCCAGGCCGCGGTGGCCTTTCCCGCGGGCAAGCTGCGTGAGAGCGGAAAACTGCCGGCCCGCTGGGCGATGATGTGCGGCGCCACGGGCACGCTGCTCGGCTATCTGTCGCTGGCCTTCGCGCCGCATGTCGTCTTCGCCTACATCGGCTTCAGCATGTTCAGCGGCATGGGCGCGGGCATGGTGTACGCCACCTGCGTCAACATGGTCGGCAAGTGGTATCCGGAGCGCAAGGGCGGCAAGACGGGCTTCGTCAACGGCGGTTTCGCCTACGGCTCGGTGCCCTTCGTCTTCATCTTCAACGGCTACATGGACCTGACCAACTTCCGCTGGGTCCTGGTCTCGGTGGGTGTGTTCCTGGCCGGGATCGTCGCGTTCTCGGGCTACTTCTTCCAGGACCCGCCGAAGAACTGGTGGCCCGCCGCGATCGACCCGCTCAACCCGCCGAGCGACCCGCGCGCGGCCCGCTCGATGCGGATGAACCCGCCGGCGGTCCGCCAGTACTCCCCCAAGGAGGCGTGGAAGACCGGCCGGGTGGCCCTGATGTGGTTCTGCCTTGCGTGCACGTCCGGCGTGAACATCTTCGGCATCGCCTTCCAGGTGGACATCGGCGAGGAGGCCGGGTTCGCCGGCGGGATCGTGGCCACGGCCATGTCCCTGAAGGCGGTCGTCAACGGCACCGGCCGCGGCGTGATCGGCTGGCTCTCCGACCTCTACGGCCGTAAGCGGTGCCTGCTCTTCGTCTGCCTCGTCCTGGGTCTCGCCCAGTACGGCATCCTCTGGTCGGCCGAGAGCAAGAACCTGACGCTGTTCCTGATCTTCTCCGCGATCTCCGGTTTCGGTGGTGGCGCCATCTTCCCGATGTTCGCGGCCCTGACCGCCGACTACTTCGGCGAGAACAACAACGCGTCCAACTACGGCATGGTCTACAGCGCCAAGCTCGTCTCCGGCCTGGGCGCCGGTATGGGTGCCGTGGTCGTCAGCGCCTGGGGTCACTCCGGTGCCTTCATCCTGGCCGGCTCGATCTCGCTCTTCGCCGGCTGCGTGGCGCTGTTCCTCAGCCCACCGGGACGCGACAACGAACCGCGCCGTATCGCTCCCAACCCCCAACCTCTCGGCGAGGACATGGCCTGACATGACGGCAGATCCGTACGCAGCAAACAGCTCGTCCGCCCGATCCGACGCCGCACACCGTCCCTACCGCGAGGTGACCGACGCGCGCGGGCGCGTCTACCGCGTCGGCGAGACCGACCGGGACATCCTCGGCCACTCCCGCAAGATCATGGTGTACCTCCCATGGCTCGCCATGATGGCCATCAGCGTCTTCGAGTACGCGTACGGCTCCGCGGAGGACACCCTGTCCCACGCGCACGGCTGGACGCAGAGCAACACCTTCTGGATCCTCAGCGTCTGGGTGTTCTTCCAGGCCGGCATCGCCTTCCCGGCGGGCTGGCTGCGCGAGAAGGGCATCCTGACGGCCCGTACGGCGATGTACATCGGCTCCGGCATGTGTCTGCTGGGATTCCTCGCCCTGTCGCACCTGAGCAACGTGTGGCTCGCGATCCTCGGATTCGGCGTCATCGGCGGTATCGGCGCCGGCCTGATCTACGCGACCTGCATCAACATGGTCGGCAAGTGGTTCCCCGAGCGGCGCGGCGCCCGGACCGGTTTCGTCAACGGGGGGTTCGCGTACGGATCGCTGCCGTTCATCTTCATCTTCAACTACGGGTTCGACACCGCGAACTACCACCGGGTGCTGGACCTCATCGGCTGCTACGTCATGATCGTCGTCCTCGGATGCGCGTTCTTCTTCAAGGACCCGCCAAAGAACTGGTGGCCCGCGGACATCGATCCGCTGTCCTACGCGGGCAGCCGGAAGAGCGCGGCGAGCCTGGCCAAGAACCCTCCGGCGGTGAAGCAGTACACGCCGCGGGAGGCCATCAGGACGGGCATGCTGCCACTGATGTGGCTGTCCGTGGTACTGACCGCCGGGGTGTCGATCTTCGGCATCTCCTTCCAGGTCGACTACGCCAAGGAGGTGGGCTTCGGACCGCTGGTCGCCGCATCGTCGATGGGCGTGATGGCGGTCATCAACGGCATCGGCCGCGGTGTCGTCGGCTGGCTGTCGGACCAGTGGGGCCGCAAGCCGACGCTGGTGTTCGTGATCGTCGTGCTGGGTCTCGCCCAGTTCGGCGTGATCTGGGCCGGCGATCTCAGGAGCGAGTGGCTGTTCCTGTTCTTCGCGTTCCTCTCCGGCTTCGGCGGCGGCGCCTTCTACCCTCTGTTCGCGGCGCTCACCCCGGACTACTTCGGGGAGAACTACAACGCCACCAACTACGGCCTCGTCTACAGCGGCAAGCTGATCAGCGGCCTGTTCGGCGGCGGCCTGGGCTCCATGGTGGTCGCCGCCTGGGGTTATGACGGCGCCTACGCGCTGGCCGGTGGCGTGTCGATCGTGGCGGCGGCGATCGCGTTGCTGCTGCGTCGGCCAGGACGGACGGCCACGCCGCATCCAGCGGGTTGAACTGCCGCGACTGCCTGTCGCGCCTATGAGGAGGCCCTCCCCGTCTCGGGGAGGGCCTCCTCATGTCGGTACGACCGTCAGCACTTCTCCCGCAACGAGTGCAGGTGCTCACTCGAACGCCGTGCGAAGGTCAAGGACTCGGTCGGGTTGTCGTGCTCCGCCTGCCAGTGGTGGGCGAATCTCTGCCCACGCAGTTTGGTCACGGCAGAGATGAACCGCTTGTAGTCGATGTCGCCGTCGCCGACGTCGACCATGCGGTAGCCGTACTGGTTGGCCGGGTCGCTCACCCCGTCCTTGACGTGGAAGAGCGGGTAGCGGTGGGGCTGGTTCAGCACATAGTCCAGCGGCTCGAAGGGGGCGGGTGAGCCGTCGGGCCGCTTCGAGAAGCGGAACTGGCCCGAGTACGCCCAGAAGATGTCCATCTCCAGGAAGACGAGGTCGGGGTCGGTCTCGGCGAGCAGCACGTCGTAGAGGCGGACCTTGGGGTTGTCGGTGGCGAAGGAGAACTCCTCGGAGTGGTTGTGCTGGTAGAACTTCATGCCGCGCGCCTTCGCCGCAGCACCGTAGGTGTTGAACTCCTCGGCGGCGCGCTTCCAGGCATCGACGGTGGAGCCGTAGCGGAACGGTCCGGAGGCGGTGCCTATGTGCTTCAGGCCGAGAGCCTGGGCGTCGTCGAGGACCTTGGTGAGGTTCTGGGCGAAGGTGTAGGCGTTCGGGTCGTCGGAGTAGTAGCCGACGTGGCTGCCGATCGGGTTCAGTCCGTGGTTCCTGGCCAGCCGCTTGAGCTGGGCGAGGGTGATCGGGCCGGCCGAGCCCTGGGTGTACCCGGCGAACTCGACCTCGTCGTAGCCGTACTTCTCCAACTCGGCGAAGACGGGCGCGAATCCGAGCGTGGAGACCTTGTCGCGCAGGCTGTAGAGCTGGATGCCGAGGCGGCCGGGCGGGAGGACGGGACGGCCGCGGCCGCCGGCGCCGGAAGCCGTGCCGGTGGCGGACGCGGTGCCGAGTGCGGACGCGCCGGGGGCGGCGGTCCCCGCAGCCGCGGTCGCCGGGGCTGTGGCGGCGCCCAGCAGGGCGGCGGCCGTGGTGCCCGCCGCGACGCCGAGCATGCCTCGTCTGGTGAGGCGGTGGGTGAGTTCGGGATCCGTCTGGGAAAAGCGGCTCATACCTGGAACTCCCTGTGATCGAAGGCCGTTGTCAGTGGTGAGTGCTTCACTTGTGACCAGTCGGAAGAGACGGGTCGACGAGACCGGTGAGCTGGTGCTGCCGGCCGTGACCTCTCAGCCGAGACCGGCGAGTTGGAGCAGGAGTGACTTCACATCGGTGGCCGCTACGCGGTCGCCGACAGCGCGGGGGGTGGAGCAGATGAGGAGCGGACCTTCGTCGTCGCTCGCGGGAAGGCGGCCGTGGCTGCCGCGAATAGGTGACGGATCCAGAGGCACGACCGCCATGCGGTAACGCATGCCGAGTTTCTTGCGGGCGAGCGCGGTCGCTGCCTTGGCCTTGACGTACGGGTCGAGGGGATCCATGAAGAGTTCGACCGGGTCGTAGCCGGGTTTGCGATGGATCTCGACGAGTCGCGCGAAGTCGGGCGCGTGGGCGTCATCGAGCCAGTAGTAGTACGTGAACCAGGCGTGCGGCTCCGCGACGGCGACAAGTTCGCCGGAGCGCGGATGGTCGAGGTGATGGGCCTTCTTGCCTTCGTCGTCGAGGAGTTGCTCGATGCCGGACAGGGCGTCGAGGGCCGCCCGTGTCGCGTCGAGGTCTTCCGCTCGGCGTACGTAGACGTGGGCGATCTGATGATCGGCGACCGCGAAGGCACGTGACGTCATCGGGTCGAGGTACTCCATGCCGTCCTGTGTGTGCACTTCGAGCAGTCCTGCGCGGCGCAGGGCCCGGTTGATGTCGACGGGCCGGTCCGCTCGGGTGATGCCGTACTCGGAGAGCGCCACGACCGTACGCCCCTCCGCCCGGGCGTCGTCCAGGAGCGGAGCCATGGCCGAGTCCAGGTCGGCGGCCGCTTTCAGTGAGCGCGGGTCGTCGGGGCCGAAGCGTTGCAGGTCGTAGTCGAGATGAGGGAGGTAGCAGAGCGTCAGATCGGGGTGCTGGGTGCGGATGATGTGGCGGGTCGCGTCGATGATCCAGCGGCTGGAAACGAGGTCCGCGCCGGGGCCCCAGAAGTGGAAGAGCGGGAAGGTGCCGAATTTCTCGGTCAGTTCGTCGTGCAGGGCGGGCGGCCGGGTGTAGCAGTCGGGTTCCTTGCGGCCGTCGGAGTAGTAGATCGGGCGAGGGGTGACGGTGATGTCGGTGTCGGCGCCCATGGCGTACCACCAACAGATATTGGCGACGGTGTAGCCGGGGTGGGCGCGGCGGGCGGCGTCCCAGAGTTTGTCGCCGGCGACCAGTCCGTTGTGCTGGCGCCACAGGAGTACGTCGCCGAGCTCACGGAAGTACCAGCCGTTGCCGACGATGCCGTGCTCCGACGGGTGAGTGCCGGTGAGGAAGGTGGACTGGGCGGCGCAGGTGACGGCGGGCAGGACGGTGCCGAGCGGTGCGCGTGACCCGGACTGGGCGAGTCTCTTGAGGTGAGGCATGTGGTCGAGGAGACGGGGGGTGAGGCCGACGACGTCGAGGACGAGGAGCGGGGTGGGGCGGGGCACCGCGGTGGCGTCGGGTCCGGGCGCTGAGCGCGTGGCCGGTACTGCCGGGTGCGGTTGCTCGGTCATGGCAGCTCCTTCAGGCCGAGGTCCGTCAACAGGTCGCGGGCGAGGGTGAGTTCGGCGGCGATGCCGTCGACGAGCTGGCTGCGGAAGCGGGGTCGCAGTTCGAGGGGGAGCGCCTGCCAGGTGTACGTCTCGACTTCGAGGTGGCGGGTGAGTGGCTGCGGGCCGCCGACGAGGCGGCTCAGGGCGGCTTTGAGGACGGGGAGCGTGGCGGTGAGGGGCGCGGCGGGGGCCGCGTGGAGCGGGACATGGAAGTGGGCGCGCCACGCAGAGGCGTCGGGCAGGGCGTCGCCCTTCAGGGCCTCACCGAGGTCGTCGGTGCCGCGCAGGCCGGCGGCGGTGGCGGTGCGGGTCTGGTGCAGGAAGCGGGGTTCGTCGAAGGCGGCGAGGGCCTCGCGGACATCGGGGAGATGGGGGTGTTCGGCGTGCAGGGCGGCTGAGAGCTGGGACTTGACGACTGGGATGCGGGCTTCGGTGAGCGCATCCAGGGCGATGTGCGGATCTTCGAAGGAGGTGGCGAGGTGACAGGTGTCGACGCAGATGCCGATACGGTCGTGGCCGACGGCGGCGAGGGGTGCGATGGCGTCGGCCGTGGTCTCGACGGTGCAGCCGGGTTCGGGTTCGAGGCCGACGCGGATGTCGCGCCCGGTCAACTCCTCCAGGGCGTCCAGGCGTTCGGCGAGGGTGAGCAGGGCGGTGCGGGCGGTCTCTGGACGGCCGTCGTCGTAGGCGGTGCGCCAGGCGAGGGGCAGGGTGGAGATGCTGCCGTGGGTGACGTCGTCGGGGAGGAGGCCGGCGAGGACGCGGGCGAGGGAGGTGGTGTGGTCGAGTCGTTCGGGGTCGGCCCAGTCCGGCTTGTAGACGCGGTACTTGACCTCTTCGGCGCCGAATCCCTCATAGGGGAAGCCATTGAGGGTGACGACCTCAAGGCCGCGCCGATCGAGCTCGGTGCGCAGGCCGCGCAGGGCGGACGGGTCGGAGACGAGAGTGCGGGCGGCGTCCTTGGCGAGCCACAGGCCGATGCCGAGGCGGTCACGGCCGAGCCGTCGGCGGACGGGCTCGCAGTGGTCCCGGAGTTGGGCGCGGACACCGTCGAGGGTCTCGGCCGGGTGGACGTTGGTGCAGTAGGCAAGGTGGACGGTGGAGCCGTCGGGGTGGCGGAAGCGCATGGCTCACGCCCCCGGGGCCGGGGCGGCGGCCGGGTCGTCCCGCTCGCTCGGTGCACCGACCGGCTCCTCGCCGGGCTCCTTCGGAGCGCCACGGAGGATGGAGTTGCCCTCGTGGGTCGCCTGCGGGGTGGCCACGTCGAGGGTGAGGCGACCGCTGAGCCCGTAGAAGGCGACGGGGTTGCGCCACAGCACCCGGTCCACGTCGTCCTCGCCGAACCCCTCGGCCAGCATCAGGTCGGCGACCTTGCGGGTCTTCAGGGGGTCGCTCTTGCCCCAGTCGGCGGCCGAGTTCACCAGCACCTGCTCGGGCCCGTACGCGCGGAGGATCGCGACCATCCGCTCCTCGTCCATCTTGGTGTCGGGATAGACGGAGAAGCCGAGCCAGCAGCCGCTGTCCTTGGCCTCCTTGACCGTCGTCTCGTTGAGGTGGTCGACCAGGACGCGGTCCGGGGGCAGTGCGGACTCGCGGACGACATCGAGGGTGCGGCGCAGGCCGGCCAGCTTGTCGCGGTGCGGGGTGTGTACGAGGGCGGGCAGCTCGTGGTCGGCGGCGAGCTGGAGCTGGGTGGCCAGGGCGGTGTCCTCGGCAGGCGTCATCGAGTCGTAGCCGATCTCGCCGACGGCGACGACCTGGTCCTTGACCAGATACCGGGGCAGTTCGTCGAGGACGGGGACACAGCGCGGGTCGTTCGCCTCCTTGGGGTTGAGGGCGAGCGTGCAGTGGTGGGCGATGCCGTACTGGGCGGCGCGGAAGGGCTCCCAGCCGAGGAGGGAGTCGAAGTAGTCGAGGAAGGAGGCGGGTGAGGTGCGGGGCTGGCCGAGCCAGAAGGAGGGCTCGACGACGGCGCGGACGCCGGCGGCATACATGGCCTCGTAGTCGTCGGTGGTGCGTGACGTCATGTGGATGTGGGGGTCGAAGAGGCGCATCAGGACTCCTTGCCGTCGGTTCCGCGGGTGCCGCCGTGCTGGGCGGCGGGCGCGGGTGGGGTGGCCGTGGGGTCGGTCAGGGTCAGGACGCGGTACAGGTCTTCGGGTACGGGGCGGCCCGCGGCGGTGCGTTCGGCGGCGTAGTCGCCGAGCATGCGGGCGAGTTCGGTGTCGCGGTGGGCGCGGTGCTCCAGGTCGGCCACCGTGTCGACGGGCACACCGGTGAACAGGCACTTCAGGACGGCGTGCCGCCACTGGTGGGGGTCGAGGTGCCGGGCGGCGTAGGGGCCGACGGCGGCGGCGAGGAGCCGGGTGTCGTTGGTGCGCAGGGCGTCCTCGACGAGCGGGAGGGCCTCCCGGTCGGGCACCAGGTGGGGCAGTGCGTGCAGGACTGCTCGGCGTTCGGCGGCGGTGCCCTGGAAGTAGACCCGGGTGAGGGCGTCGGTGTCGGCGCGGGCCGCGTGCAGGATGAGGACGCGGGCGGAGTCGGCGTGCTCGGGGCCACAGCGGCGTCCGGCCTCGGCGATGCGCAGCTCCCAGACGGAGATGGGCCCGTGGGTGCCGGGGTTGGCGGCGGCCTCGTCGAGTGCCTGGTGGAGCCAGGCGCGGGCGGCGCCACTGAGGCGGGCGTCGAGGTGCCCGCGCAGCTCCGTGGGCGGGGTGAGAGGCCGGGTCGTGCCCTCACCGTCCGACCGACTCTCGGCGCTCG
The DNA here is from genome assembly GCF_028369295.1 of Streptomyces sp. HD. Lineage (GTDB taxonomy): Bacteria > Actinomycetota > Actinomycetes > Streptomycetales > Streptomycetaceae > Streptomyces. Next base: position 322,369 of record NZ_JAQMYP010000004.1, on the reverse strand, counting down.
CCCCCGCAAGGCGCTGGCGCCGCTGGCTGGTCGGGCGCCGCTGGCTGGTCGGGCCTTGGGCATCCGCCCGGCCTTGGGCATCCGCCCGGCCGTCGGCACTCGCCCAGCCGTCGGCACCCGACCGGCCCTGAACGCTCGTCCGAGCCTCCGTACCGGCCCAGCTCTCGGAGCCCGCGTGACGCCCTGCACCTGGGAGAGCTTCGCCGGGGCGCACTTCACGGTCCGTCGGGGCCGCGGTGAACGGTTGGCCGTCGGGGCCCGCGCCCGGGGTTGCCGGGCTGGTGCGGGGGTGGGTCATGAGGTGCTCCCTTCGGGGGTGGCGGAGGGATCGCCAGGAGACGGGTCGAGTGCGGGGGATCGGGTGGCCGTGGCCTCGGCTCGGCGGAGGAACGGGAGGGAGAGTTCGGCGAAGTGGGGGCCCGCGTGGGAGTGGCGGGGCAGTTCGACGACGGTCAGGCCCTGGTAGCCGGTGGCGGTGAGGGCGGCGAGGACGGGTGGGAAGTCGATCTCGCCGTCGCCTAAGGGGAGGTGTTCATGGATGCCGCGGCGCATGTCCTCGATCTGGACGTGACGCAGCCAGGGGGCGGCGGCGCGTACGCAGTCGGCGGGAGAGAGGGGTTCGAGGCATTGGCAGTGGCCGATGTCGAGGGTCAGGCCGAGGTGTTGGGGTTCGCCGAGGGTGCGGTGGAGGCGGTGGAAGTCGGCGAGGGTGGAGAGGAGGTGGCCCGGTTCGGGTTCGACGGCGAGCGGGACGCCGGCCGTGGTGGCGGCGTTCAGGACGGGAGTGAGCGCGTCGGCCAGTCGGTGCCAGGCCGTGTCGGGGTCCGTTCCCGGCGGAGTGATGCCGCTGAAGCAGTGGACGGCGTGCGCGCCGAGGTCGGCGGCGACCTGGACGGCGCGGATCAGCAGGTCGATGCGGCGGGCGCGGTCGTCGGGGGCGGGGTCGAGAAGAGAGGGGCCGTGCTTGCGGCGCGGGTCGAGTACGTAGCGGGCGCCCGTCTCCACGGTGACGTCCAGACCGAGCGTGTCCAGCCGGGCCGCGAGGCGACGGGTGCGGGCGGCGAGGCCAGGGGCGAGGGGGTCGAGGTGCATGTGATCGAGCGTCAGGCCGACGCCGTCGTAGCCGAGGTCGGCGAGCAGGGCCAGGGCGTCGTCGAGGCGGAGGTCGGCGAGACCGTTGGTGCCGTAGCCGAGGCGGAGCGGGGTGACCGCCGGAGTCGGGGAGACGGCGGTGGCGTGCTCGGCGCCGGTGCCGTGGGTGTGGCTGCCGTGGAGGTCGGCGCCGCCCTCCGGCGCATCGACGGACCGTGCTCGGGCGGACGTCGCGTGGCTCATCCGACGCTCACCTTCCTTCCGTGGCGGTGGCAGAGGCCGCTGCGCCCGCCCATGGCGTCGCCCGGGATGGTGAACAGCGCGAGCGGGCACAGCAGTTCGCCCCGGGAGAGCCCAGTCGACCGGGACACACGCCAGCCCCGTGGGCGGGCGACAGCACGCGAGGCTCCGAGGACGCCGAACAGCCCGGACACCCGAAGCAGTTCCACCCGAGCCAGCGCAGCCGACCGGAACACACCCCAGCACCGCTGGCGGACAACAGCACGCGAAACTCCAAGGACGCCGAACAGCCCGGACACCCGAAGCAGCTCCACCCAGCCAAACGCAACCGACCGGAACACACCCCACCGGTACACACCCCACCACCGCTGGCGGACGACGGTGTCCGAGGCCTCGGGCGCCGGTTCACGGACGGTCCCTGTCGGAACCCGTGTCCTGCGCAGGACATGTATGCCCTTCGCGGGCCGTCAGGCGCTCGGCGAATCCCCTGAGTGCCGCGTACTGCTCGCCCAGTGCTGCCGGCCCCTCCCCCACCGGGTCCTTGAAGTAGAAGCCCAGTTCGGCGAGTGGGCCGGAGAGGCCCGCTTCATGGGATCGGGCGGTCAGTCGGGCCAGGTCGAGGATCAGTGGTGCCGCCAGGGACGAATCGCAGCCCTGCCAGATGGTCTGGAGGATCATGCGCGTGCCGAGGAAGCCGTCGAAGGCGATGTGGTCCCAGGCGGTCTTCCAGTCGCCGAGTGCCGGGACGTCGTCGATGTGGACCTCGCCCTCGGGGGGTGTGGCGAGGGTGTCCGCGAGTACCCGGTCCTTGCCGGCGTTCTTCGCGGCCGCGGCGGCCGGGTCGGCCAGGGAGGCGCCGTCGCCGCCGCCGAGGAGGTTCGTGCCGGACCAGGCGCGGACCGTCAGGGCACGCCCGGTGAACATCGGGCCCAGGACCGAGCGGAGCAGTGTCTGGCCCGTCTTGCCGTCGCGGCCCGCGAAGGGCAGGCCGGTCGACGATCGCAGGGCGGCCAGCGCGGGGTGGTCCAGGCCGGTCGACGGGGTGAAGTTCACGTAGGGGCAGCCCGCACGCAGGGCCGCCGCCGCGTACAGCGAGCTCGGGGGCAGGGCGGTGTCGGTGGGCGTGGGCTCGGTGGAGGCGACGTTCACCACGACCGCCCGGGCGAGCGCACACCGTCGTATGAAGTCCCGGATGTCGGACGCGAAGGCCGTGATCAGTTCGTCGTCGTCTCGTGTGTCACCGGGGAGGGGGCCGCCGGGCCTGATCTCCCTGTCCGCGGCGGCGAGTTCGGAGCGGACCGCGGTGGTCAGTCCCGGGGGCAGAACGCCGCCTGCTGCCAGGGCCTCCGCGCGTTTGGGCAGGGGGCAGTCCACCGTGTCGTGGCCGCCGAAGACCAGGGACGACAGGGCGGGCAGACCGCTGTCCGCGAACATCGGCGTCTCGGTGACCAGGCCCGTCGGCGGGTGCAGGCCCGCGGTGACGGCGGCGCACCCGGCGACGACGGTCGTGGCGACGGAACCGCGCGCCCCGATCAGCCAGACGCCGACGCGCGGTTCGGACGGGGAAATGGACATGCGCGCGGACATGGCGGCCTCCTTGTCGAACGCGTCGTATGGAATGCCCCGGGGCCGGGCCCCTGGCGAGGGCCCGGTGGGGCCAAGACGGCGGGCGGAGGTCCGGCGTCCCCCGCCCGCCGTCGCTCAGTCGCCCTGCGAAGCCATGAGTCCGGCGGATGTGGCGGAGTTGGCGGACTCGTCGGTCTTCGCGGGCAGTTCCTTGATCCGGATGTCCCGGAAGGACACCTCGTCGTCGGCTCCGTGGTTCTGGATGCCGAGGTGTCCGTCGGTGAGGCTCCGGGCCGGGTCGGTGTTGGTGAAGTCGTTGATCTTCACACCGTTGAGATAGACGCGGAGGCGTTCGCCCTCCACGCGGATCTCGTACGTGTTCCACTGCCCCGGCGGGTTCAGCACACGGTCGCGCTTCTTCAGATCGGCGGACTTGAAGCCGTACACCGCGCCGGTGGTGCGGTCGGCGGCGTCGGTCGCGTCGATCTGGATCTCGTACCCGTTGTTGACGGCCGACCACGGGTCGTCCGAGGGCGGGAAGCCCACGAACACACCGGAGTTGTCGTCGCCGGCCATCCTCCAGTCGAGCTTCAGGGAGTACGACCCGAAGCCCGACCCGGCGTACCAGAGCATGCCCATGCCGCCGGTCGTCGTGAGGGTACCGTCGTCGGACAGGGTGAAGGAGCCGGGGCCGGCCTGTCGCCAGGCGTCCAGGGATGCCCGGGTGCCGTCGAAGAGCCGGCGGTAGCCGTTCTCCGGGCGGCAGTCGGCCTGGGCGTCGCCGATGGCCCAGCGGATTCCGCCGAGCAGGTGCTGACGGAAGGCGGGCTCGGCGTAGGACTCCTTGGTGTGGCCGCCCCCGGTGTAGAAGGCGCGGCCGCCCTGGTAGTTCTGGCACCAGGCGATCGGGTGATCGCCGTTCATGGTGCCGCCGGCGTACGAGGACTCGTCGAGGGACGCCAGGACATGGACCCGATCCCGAGGATTCGAGCGGTAGTTGTACCACTCGTCGGTGCGGTTCCAGGTCTGCGCCAGACCCGAGGTCGCCGGGTGGGCGTGGTCCTCGACGTCGACGGTCGCGGGCTGGATCGCCGGGTGCGACTGGAAGTAGGCACCGGCGACGCCGCCGTAGAACTCCCAGTCGTACTCGGTGTCGGCCGCCGCGTGGACGCCGACATATGCGCCGCCCTGGCGGATGTAGCCCTCGAACGCGTTCTGCTGGGTGGCGTCGAGGACGTCTCCGGTCGTGGACAGGAACACGACCGCGGCGTAGCGGCGCAGGTTGGCGGCGGTGAACGCGGTGGCGTCCTCCGTCGCGTCGACCGTGAATCCGCCCGTCTCGCCGAGCTGTTTCACCGCGGCGACGCCGTCGGGGATCGAGTCGTGGCGGAAGCCGGCCGTCTTGGAGAAGACCAGCACCCGCTTGGCCTCGGCCCCGGGTCGCGGGTCCCGCGAGGACTGGGACGCGGCCGGTCCCGAGACGCAGCCGAGGAGTACGGCCGCTCCCACGGCTGCCGTGGCCAGTCGTCGGGTTGGGCGTATGTGTCGCATCCTTCGTGCCTCCTCTCAGCCCGTGGTGAAGGTGAAGTCGTCCACGTCGAACAGGGCGCCCGTGCCGCTCCCCTTGAAGACCAGGTAGAGCGTGGTCGTGCCGCTGGGCGCACGGGACAGGTCGGCGGTGACGTCCTGGAAGGTCTCCCAGCCGCCGGTCACCGGCACGGTCGCCTTGCCGAGCAGGGTGCCCGTCGAGGATCCCGCACGGACTTCGAGCGTGCCGCCCGCGCCGCCGGAGGAGATCCGGGCGGTGATCTTCTTGGCGTTGCTCAGGGCGTACGGCGTGAAGGAGATCCAGTCGCCGTTGTCGATGTCGCCGACCGTCCGGCCGCCGTGCGCGGTGTCCTTGGTGATGACGGAGACGCCGGAGCCGTTGCCGAAGTGCTCGGCCTGGCGGTGCCTGGGCTGCGCGACGTTCTGGTCGTGCGTGGTGAGCGGGGCCTGGCCGCCGCCTCCGCCGTCGGTGTACTCGGCGTCGATCACACCGAAGATGTTGGCGTCCTCGTCGTGGCCGCCGTCGGCGCTGGTCTGGAGGGTGCCGGTGCAGCCGTTGGCCGAGGTCAGCGGGTGGCCGTGGCTGTCGTGACCGAGGATGAAGCTGACCTTGACCTTGGCGCAGTCGATGGTCCGGTCCTCGGGGTCGGTGACCTTCACCTTGAACGGGATGGCGTCTCCGAAGCTGAACAGCCGCCCGTCCTGGGGGAGTTCCAGCGTCACCTTGGGCGCGGTGTTGCCGACCACGATCTGCGTGCTGGCGCTGCCGGTGCGGCCCGAGGCGTCCTTGGCGGTGAGGGTCGCGGTGTAGGTGCCGTTCTTCTTGTAGCGGTACGTCGGGTCGGCCGCCGTCGACTTGCCGCCGTCGCCGAAGTCCCAGCTGTACGTCAACGCGTCGCCGTCCTGGTCGGTCGTGCCCTCCGAGGAGAACTGGACCCGCAGCGGGGCCCTGCCCGAGGTCTTGCTCGCCGCGGCCTGCGCGACCGGCGAGTGGCCGTCGGTGGCGTTCTCGATCCGGTACAGGGCCGAGTGCTCGTCGCCGCCGAACCACGCGGTGCCGTAGTCGAGGACGTACAGCGCGCCGTCCGGGCCGAAGGCCATGTCCATGATCTGGGTGCCGGTCCACGGGATGTCGTTGATCGACTGCACGGCCCCGGAGCCGTCGCTGACGATCCGCTTGATCCAGCGGCGGCCGAACTCCCCGGCGAAGAAGTTCCCGTCGTAGGCCTCGGGGAACTTCACCGGCGAGTCGAGCGAGGCGTCGTAGTGGTAGACCGGGCCGCCCATCGGGGATTCGGAGCCGGTGCCGAACTCGGGCACGGAGCCGCCGTCGTAGGGGATCCAGGCGGCCTGGGCCGGGGGAAGGTCGGTCAGGCCGGTGTTGTGCGGCGAGGTGTTCTTCGGCGCGGCGCAGTCGAAGGACGCGCCGGACTGGCCGGTGGCGAAGTCGTAGTCGACGTAGGCGTCGTTGTCGCCCGTGCAGTACGGCCAGCCGAAGTTGCCGGGGCCGGTGACGCGGGCGAACTCGACCTGGCCGGCCGGGCCGCGTGCCGGGTCGGCGGTGCCGGCGTCGGGGCCGTAGTCGCCGACGTAGAGGATGCCCGTCTTCTTGTCGACGCTGAAGCGGAACGGGTTGCGGAAGCCCATGGCGTAGATCTCGGGCCGGGTCTTGTCCGTGCCGGGGGCGAAGAGGTTGCCGTCGGGGATCGAGTAGGAGCCGTCGGCGTTCACCTTGATGCGCAGGATCTTGCCGCGCAGGTCGTTGGTGTTGCCGGCGGAACGCTGGGCGTCGAAGGCCGGGTTGCGGTTCGAGCGCTCGTCGATCGGGGTGAAGCCGTCCGACTGGAACGGATTGGTGTCGTCGCCCGTGGAGAGGTACAGGTTGCCCGCCGCGTCGAAGTCGATGTCACCGCCGACATGGCAGCACAGGCCGCGGGAGGCGCGGATGTCGAGGATCTTCGTCTCGCTGGCCGTGTCGAGCGTGCCGTCGGTCTTCAGGACGAAGCGGGAGAGGCGGTTGACGCCGTCGAAGGGAGCGAAGTCGGCCGCCGTCCCGGTCTCGGGGGCGTCACCGGCCGGGGTGTCGAGCGGGGGTGCGTAGTAGAGGTAGATGAAGCGGTTCTCGGCGAATCCGGGGTCGACACCGACGCCCTGCAACCCCTCCTCGTCATGTGTGTACACGGCGAGTTTGCCCGCGAGCCGGGTGTTGCCCGCCGCGTCCGTGAGGCGCAGTTCGCCGTCGCGGGAGGTGTGCAGGACCGAGCGGTCCGGGAGGACGGCGAGCGACATGGGCTCGCCGACCTCCGGTTCGCCCTTGGCGAGGGTGACCTGCTGGAAGTCGTCGGCCGCGGCCGGGGCGGCAGCCGCGGCGGCTTCCCGGCCGGCGACGGCTGCGCCGGCCTGGGGTGCGGTGAGGGTGAGGGTGGCGCCCGCCAGCAGGACGCCGCTCAGCAGCGCCACCGTCTTGCGGAGGGACGGGCGTCGTCTGTGGGTCTCGTTTCTGTCGGTGCTGGTGGTGCGGTGGTTCGCGTGCACGAGTGCCTCCAGAATGGGGCCGGGTGTACATGCGGTCGTTCTTGCGCCGGGGTGCGCCGTCACCCCGGAGACGTGCGAGGGGGTTCAGTTGCCGAACGCCGCGTCGAACGAGGCCGACGGCGGCTCGAAGTCGTACGCCTTCAGGCGCTGCAGCGCCTCGGGGGCGCCCTGGAGCCGGTCCATCCCGGCGTCCTCCCACTCCACGGAGATCGGGCCCTGGTAGTCGATGGAGCGCAGCATCCGGAAGACGTCCTCCCAGGGGACGTCCCCGTGTCCGGCCGATACGAAGTCCCAGCCGCGTCGGGGGTCGCCCCACGGCAGATGGGAGCCGAGGCGGCCGTTGCGGCCGTCGAGGCGTTTGCGGGCCTCCTTGCAGTCGACGTGGTAGATGCGGTCGCGGAAGTCCCAGAGGAAGCCGACCGGGTCGAGGTCCTGCCACACGAAGTGGGAGGGGTCGAAGTTCAGGCCGAAGGCGGGGCGGCCCCCGACGGCCTCCAGGGCTCGCCAGGTCGTCCAGTAGTCGTAGGCGATCTCGCTGGGATGGACCTCGTGCGCGAACCGCACGCCCTCCTCGTCGAAGACGTCCAGGATGGGGTTCCAGCGGGTCGCGAAGTCCTCGTAACCGCGCTCGATCATCGACTCGGGCGCGGGCGGGAACATGGCGACGAGGTGCCAGATGGCCGAGCCGGTGAAGCCGATCACGGTGTCGACACCGAAGGCGGCCGCGGCGCGCGCGGTGTCCTTCATACGGTCCGCGGCCCGCCTGCGCACCCCCTCCGGGTCACCGTCGGCCCACACCTCGCCCGGCAGGATGGCCTGGTGGCGTTCGTCGATGATGGCGTCGCAGACGGCCTGGCCGACCAGGTGGTTGGAGATGGCCCAGCACTTGAGGCCGTACTTGTCGAGCAGGGCCTTGCGGGAGTCGATGTACGACGGGTCGGCGAGGGCCTTGTCGACCTCGAAGTGGTCGCCCCAGCAGGCGAGTTCCAGCCCGTCGTAGCCGAAGTCGCGGGCGAGCCGGCAGACCTCCTCCAGCGGGAGGTCGGCCCACTGGCCGGTGAACAGCGTGAACGTACGCGGCATTGCGCGTCAGCCTCCTCAGGCCGCTATCCGGGTGTGTCAGACCGCGATCGGGGTGTAGACGGCGTTCTTCTCGGCGCTCTCCTCCACCGCGGCGAGGACTCGCTGGACCTGGAGCCCGTCGGCGAAGGAGGGTTCGGGCCGGCGGCCCTCGGCGATGGCGTGGACGAGGTCGCGGGCCTGGTGGACGAAGGTGTGCTCGTAGCCGAGGCCGTGGCCGGGCGGCCACCAGGCGTCCAGGTAGGGGTGGTCGGGTTCGGTGACGAGGATGCGGCGGAAGCCCGCGTGCGCGCCCGGTTCGGTGCCGTCGTGGTAGGCGAGTTCGTTGAGCCGCTCCAGGTCGAAGGCGATCGAGCCGAGCTCGCCGTTGAGCTCGATGCGCAGCGCGTTCTTGCGGCCGGTGGCGTAGCGGGTGGCCTCGAAGGAGGCGAGGGCGCCGGAGGGGAAGCGGCCGGTGAAAACGGCGGCGTCGTCGACGGTGACCTGGCCGGTGGCGCCCTCGGCCGAGACGGCGGACAGTCCCTTCACGGCCCCACCGGGCAGCGGGCGTTCCCGTACGAAGGTCTCCATCAGGGCGGACACCCCGGTCAGCTGCTCACCCGTCAGGTACTGCGCGAGGTCGACGATGTGCGCGCCCAGGTCGCCGAGCGCGCCCGAGCCGGCCAGCTCCTTGCGCAGCCGCCAGGTGAGCGGGAACTGGGGGTCCACGAGCCAGTCCTGAAGGTAGGTCACCCGGACATGGCGCAGTCGGCCGAGGCGGCCCTCGGCGACCATGCTGCGGGCCAGCGCGGTGGCGGGCACCCGGCGGTAGTTGAAGCCGACCATCGCCAACTGGCCGCGTTCATAGGCCTCTTGGGCCGCCGCCGCCATCGCCGCGGCCTCCTCCACGGTGTTCGCGAGGGGTTTCTCGCACAGGACGTGCTTGCCCGCGGCCAGCGCGGCGAGCGCGATCTCGGCGTGGCTGTCGCCGGGGGTGCAGATGTCGACGAGGTCGATGTCGTCCCGCGCGATCAGGGCCCGCCAGTCGGTCTCGGCCGTCGCCCAGCCGTGCCGGTCGGCCGCCGCGCGCACGGCGCCGGCGTCCCGGCCGCAGATCGCGGCGAGCACCGGGCTGAGCGGCAGGTCGAAGACGCGGCCCGCGGTGCGCCAGCCCTGGGAGTGGGCGGCGCCCATGAAGGAGTAGCCGACCATGCCGATCCGCAGCGGCGGCCTCTCGCTCCCTGCCCCGTCTGACTGCTGCGGCTGTCCCATATGCGATGTCCTCCTCGTCGTCGTGACACGGTGGGGGGTGGGCCCCGCCCCGATGGGCTGGTCAGTCCCGGGGGCAGGGCTCCTCACTTGAAGCCGGTGGACATGTACTGGTCGACGTTGCCCTTGTCGACGACCGCCGAGTAGAGCGTGATCGAGGCCGGGATCTCGAACTCGGCCATGCCGCCGACGCCCTTGCCCTGGCCCAGCGCGCGGGCCAGGTCGATGGCGGACGCGGCCATGGTCGGCGGGTACAGGACGGTGGCCTTGAGCACGCCGTCGTCCTGCTTGATGGCCTGGAAGGCGGACAGCGCGCCCGCGCCGCCGACCATCAGGAAGTCGTCCCGCCCGGCCTGCTCGATGGCGCGCAGGGCGCCGACGCCCTGGTCGTCGTCGTGGTTCCACAGGGCGTCGAACTTCGACTGCGCCTGGAGCAGTTGGGCCATCTTGGCCTGCCCGGACTCGACCGTGAACTCGGCCGCCTGACGGGCCACCTTCTTGATGTTGGGGTAGTTCTTCAGGGCGTCGTCGAACCCCTGGGTGCGCTGCTTGGTCAGCTCCAGGTTGTCCAGGCCGGCCAGCTCGATGACCTTGGCGTCCGCCTTTCCCTTGAGCTTCTCGCCGATGTAGTTCCCGGCGTTGAGGCCCATGCCGTAGTTGTCGCCGCCGATCCAGCAGCGGTACGCCTGCGGGGTGTTGAAGATCCGGTCGAGGTTGATGACCGGGATGCCCGCGCGCATCGCCTTCAGACCGACCTGGGTGAGCGCCTTGCCGTCGGCGGGCAGCACCACCAGCACGTCGACCTTCTTGTTGATCAGCGTCTCTATCTGGCCGATCTGCGCGGCGGTGTCGTTCGACCCCTCGGTGATCTCCAGGGTCACGTCGGAGTACTTCTTCGCCCGGCTCTTGGCGTTGTCGTTGATCGCGTTGAGCCAGCCGTGGTCGGCCTGCGGACCGGCGAAGCCGATCGTGACCTCCTTGCCGGGCTTGTCGTCGGCGGCCGGCTGGTCGTTGGCCGCCGGCTCGTCGCTCGACTCGTTACTCGTGCAACCTGCGAGAAAGGCACCGGCACCTACGGCGGCGGTCCCGAAGAGCAGCCCTCTGCGACTGGCGAAGCGGCCCATGGTCTCTGGCATGGCGGTGAACCCTTTCCTCAGGTCGTGCTCAGTGGTAGCGGTACGACCCTCAGGTCGTGCTTGCGGTACGGCGCTGGACCAGCACGGCGGCGACGATGATCGCGCCCTTGGCGATCTGCTGGACGTCGCTCTGCAGGTTGTTCAGGGCGAAGATGTTGGTGATCGTGGTGAAGATCAGGACGCCGAGCACGGAGCCGACGATGGTGCCGCGGCCCCCGGTGAGCAGCGTGCCGCCGATGATCGCGGCGGCGATGGCGTCGAGTTCGTAGAGGTTGCCGTTGGTGTTCTGGCCTGAGCCGGACAGGATGATCAGCAGGAAGGCGGCGATGCCGCAGCACAGTCCGGACAGCAGGTAGAGGTAGAGCCGCTGGCGGCGGACGTCGATGCCGGCGAGGCGGGCCGCCTCCGCGTTGCCGCCGACGGCGACCGTGCGGCGTCCGAAGGTGGTGCGGTTCAGGACCAGCCAGCCGATGATCGTCACGACCGCGAACACCATGACCAGCGGCGGAATGCCGAGGACGTACGCGTCGCGCTCACCGAGGTCGAGCACCGAGGGGATCGTGACGATCTGCGTCTTGCCGTCGGTGATCTGCAGGGCCAGGCCGCGGGCGGAGGCCAGCATGGCGAGCGTCGCGATGAACGGCACCATCGCGCCGTACGCGATCAGCACTCCGTTGACCAGCCCGCATCCGACACCGACGATCACCGCGGTGAAGAGGATGCCGGCGAAGCCGTACTCCTGGGTCGCGACGGTCGTCGCCCACACCGAGGCCAGCGCGACGATCGCGCCGACGGACAGGTCGATGCCGCCGGAGATGATGACGAAGGTCATGCCGACGGTGACGACGCCGATCACGGAGGCCTGGGTGAGGACGAGTTGGAGGTTGCGGGTGTCCAGGAACTCGTCCGGCTTGGTGATGCCGCCGATGACGATCAGCGCGGCGAGGACGCCGAGCAGGGAGAGGGTGCGCACGTCGGCGCGGGCCATCAGGCCACGCCAGGCGGGCGGTGCGCCGGCCGACGGCACCTTGCCGGTGCTGTCCCGGGGCGGGGAGGCGTGCTGCGTCATGACGCCGGGCTTCCTTCCATGACGAGGTCGAGTACTCGGTGTTCGTCGAGTTCGCGGGCCGGTGCGGTGTGGACGACGCGGCCTTCGCGCAGGACCAGCACACGGTCGGCGAGGCCGAGGACTTCGGGCACTTCACTGGAGACCAGCAGCACGGCCAGGCCTTCGTCGGCAAGTCGGCGCACGACCGCGTACAGCTCGGCGCGGGCGCCGACGTCGACGCCGCGGGTGGGTTCGTCGAGCAGCAGGACGCGGCAGCCGCGCAGCAGCCAGCGGGCCAGGACGGCCTTCTGCTGGTTGCCGCCGGACAGGGTGCGCACGGGCACCGACGGGTTGTCCGGCCGCAGCGACAGTTCGCGCGTCGCGGCCCGCGCCGCCCGCAGTTCGGCGGCGCGGTCGATCCAGCCGCCGCGTGAGAAGCGGGACATGGACGACACCGACACATTGCGGGTGACGGACTCCAGCATCAGCAGGGCCTGCGCCTTGCGTTCCTCGGGGGCGAGCCCGAGACCGGCGCGGACCGCGGCCCGCACGCTGCCGGGCTTCAGCGGCCGCCCGTCCACGAGCACCTGACCGGCGCCGGGTTTGCGGGCGCCGTAGATCGTCTCCAGGATCTCGGAGCGTCCCGAGCCCACGAGTCCGGCGAGCCCGACGATCTCCCCGGGCCGCACGGTCAGGTCCAGGGACTCGAACTCGCCGTCCCGGGCGAGTCCGCGGACCTCCAGCAGCGGCTTGCCGCCGGTCGCGTCCTGCACGGGCCGCTCGGGGAAGACGTACTCGACGTTGCGTCCCGTCATCAGCGCCACGACCTCACGCGTCGGCGTCGACTTCGCCGGGAGTCCGCCGGCCACGGCCCGCCCGTCCTTCAGCACCGTCACCCGGTCACCGATCCGACGGATCTCCTCCAGCCGGTGCGAGATGTAGACGACGGCGACACCCGCGGCGGTGAGGTCGCCGACGATGCGGAAGAGGTTGTCGACCTCGTCCGGGTCCAGGGCGGCGGACGGCTCGTCCATCACGATGAGCCGTACGTCGTGGGAGAGCGCCCGCGCCATCGACACGATCTGCTGCTGGGCCGCCGACAACTCCCCCACCAGACGCGCCGGATCGATCTCGGGATGCCCAAGTCGCTTGAGCAGCTGGGCTGTTGAGGCTCGCGCGGCCTTTCCACGTACGACGAAACCGGCGGCCGTGGGTTCGTGCCCGAGGTGGACGTTCTCGGCCACCGACAGATGCTCGACGAGGTCGAGTTCCTGGTAGATGGTGGCGATGCCGAGGCGCATGGCGGCGATCGGCGAGCGGAGGGTGACCGCCTCGCCGCGCCAGTGGATGGTGCCGGTGTCGGGCTGGTGGGCGCCGGCCAGGACCTTGATCAGGGTGGACTTGCCGGCTCCGTTCTGGCCGAGCAGGCAGTGCACTTCACCGGCCTGGACGTCGAGGTCGACGCCGTCGAGGGCGCGGACTCCCGGGAACGACTTGGTGATGCCGGACATGCTGAGCAGCGGTGGTTCTGGTGCCATGAGGTCCCCTTGGCGGGCGTGCGGGCCGGTTTCAGGGCTGGGCGAGGCAGAGCAGGGCGGAGCTGAGCGCTGTGCGAGGTGAGGTGCGGTGCCGCGCGGTGCTGGTGAGCCGTACGGGGTGAGTGGCTTACGCGGGTGAGAACAGGTGGTCGCTGATGAGCCGGGCCGCGCCGATGACTCCGGCGGTGGGGCCCAACTCGCCCAGGACGATGGGGAGGTTGCCGGTCGCCAGGGGCAGCGACTGGCGGTAGACCTGGGTGCGGATCGCGGCGAGCAGGGTGTGGCCGAGGCCGGTCACCCCACCGCCGATCACCACCAGGCCGGGGTTGAAGAAGCTGACGAGTCCGGCGATGACCTGGCCGACGCGGTTGCCGCCCTCACGGATCAGGTCGAGGGCGGTGGCGTCGCCCGCGGCGGCCGCGGCGGCCACGTCGACGGCGGTCAGGGTGCCGTTCGCCTCCAGCCGCGAGGCGAGTTCCTCCGACCGCCCCTGCTGGGCCGCCTCCACGGCGTCCCGGGCGAGGGCCGCCCCGCTGAAGTGGGCCTCAAGGCAGCCCCGGTTGCCGCAGGCGCAGGGGCGGCCGTCGGGCACGGCCTGGATGTGCCCGATGTCGCCGGCACTGCCCGTCACGCCGCGGTGGACCTCACCGCCCGCGACGATGCCGCAGCCGATGCCGGTGCCGATCTTGACGCAGAGGAAGTCGCCCACGGAGCGTGCGACGCCCGCGTGCATCTCCCCCATCGCCATCAGGTTCACGTCGTTGTCGACCATGACCGGGCAGCCGAGATCCTGGCTCAGCGCCTCCCGTACGGGGAAGCCGTCCCAGCCCGGCATGATCGGCGGAGCCACCGGCACGCCCTCGGGGAAGCGGACCGGTCCCGGGACGCCGAGGCCGGCGCCGTCGAAACCCTCCGCGAGCCCCGAGGCCCTCAACTTCGCTGCCATGGACAGGACTTGCTCGAAGACCGCGACGGGGCCCTCACGTACGTCCATGGGCTGGTTGAGGTGTCCGAGGATCTCCAGTTCGGCGTTGGTGACGGCGACGTCGACCGAGGTCGCGCCGATGTCGACGCCGAGGAAGCGCAGCCCGGGGTTGAGCCGGACATTGTGGGAGCGGCGGCCACCGCGCGAGGCGGCCAGTCCGTCGGCCACGACCAGGCCCGTCTCCAGCAGCCGGTCCACCTCCACGGCCAGCTTGGACCGTGAGAGGTCGATCTGATCGCCCAGCTGGGCCCGGGAGTTGGGTCCTCCGTCACGCAGCAGCTTGAGCAGCCGGGCCTGATGGGCGTTCGCGGGTCGAGCCGTCATACGTCTCACGAGCCCCTCCCCGCCTCAATCGGCCTGTGCGCGCCGGGTTTCGGCCACCTCGGTGGCCTGCTTTCGAGGGGAACGTAGCAGTGGCCGCCGGGACTGGGAAGAAGTTGCGCACAGATTGCCGTCAACTTTCTCCACTCACAGGACAAAGCCGGGCCGGGCCCTGGTGCGGCGGGCTCCGGCCCCGCAGGATGGGCGGCGGACCGGGCCGTCCGGTCCGGGGGTGAGGGGGAATCACGTGATTCTGGTGACGGGTGCCACGGGGAACGTCGGCGCCGAGCTTGTGCGCGCACTGGCGGAGGCCGAGGAGCCGGTGCGTGCGATGAGCCGGTCCGGCCGGGCGGCGGGGTTACCGGCCGGGGTGGAGGCCGTGGCCGGCGATCTCAACCGGCCCGAGACCGTGCGGGACGCGCTGGACGGCGTACGGTCGCTGTTCCTGATGCCCGGCTACGAGGGGCAGCGCCGGATCCTGGCCGACGCGCGGGCGGCGGGTGTGGAGCGTGTCGTGCTGCTGTCCGGGAAGTCGGCCGAGGTCGACGACGACAACGCGGTGACGCGCTACCTGCGGGCGGCCGAGTCGGAGGTGAGGGCGTCCGGGCTGTCGTGGACGTTCGTGCGGCCGGTGAGCTTCATGTCGAACGCGCTGGCTCTGGCGGACCGGATCCGCAAGGGCGACGAGGTGCGTGTGCCGTTCCCGGGGGTGCGCACGGCGGACGTCGATCCGTACGACATCGCCCAGGTGACGGCGCACGCGCTGCGCTCGGCCGGGCACGAGGGCCGCGTCCACACGGTGACCGGGCCCGAGGCCCTGCTGCCCGCCGACCGCGTCCGGATCCTCGGCGAGGTACTCGGCCGTGATCTGCACGCCGTCGGCCTCACGGACGAGGAGGCGCGCACGGCGATGGGCGCCCAGCTCCCGGCACCGTACGTCGACGCGTTCTTCCGCTTCTTCGTGGACGGGATCCTGGACGAGTCGGAGGTCCTGCCGACCGTGCAGGACATAACGGGCCAGGCACCGCGCACGTTCGAGCAGTGGGCCCGGACGCACGCGGACGCGTTCTGAGGGGACGTCCCGGCGCTACGACTCCTGCCGGGCGTGGTACGACCGGCGCGTGTGCTCGGTGTGCTCCCGCATCAGCCGGGTGGCCTGCTGTTCGTCCCGCTCGGTGATCGCGGCGATCATGCCGCGGTGCTCGATCCAGGACTGCTGCCCGCGCTGGCGGGCGACCGGCGTGTAGTACCAGCGGACGCGGCGGTCGACCTGCGCCGCCAGCTCGGCGAGGACCGCGTTGCCCGCGAGCTCCATGATCTTCGCGTGGAAACGGGCGTTGAGGGCGACGGCCGCGTCCACCTCGTCGGCGGCGACGGCCTTCTCGCCCTCCGCGCACAGCTGTTCCAAGGCCTTGATGCCGGCGCTGTCGGCGTGGGCGGCGGCGAGCCGGGCGGCCTCGGCCTCCAGGAGGGTGCGCACGGTGAGGAGCTGGTCGGCCTCCTCCTCCGTCGGCTCATGCACGAACGCGCCCTGCGCGGGCCGCAGATCGACCCAGCCCTCGGTGTTCAGCCGTTGCAGCGCCTCGCGCACCGGCTGCCGCGACACGCCGAGATGACCTGCCAGTTCGCTCTCGACCAGATGCTGGCCGGGCTGCAGGGCGCGGGTGGTGATGAGTTCGAGCAGCGCCTCGTAGACGCGGTCGCGCAGCGGGCCGGGCCGTTCGAGCTTGGGCACCGCACCCTGCGGCAGTCCTGTCGACAACATCGGTCCCCTCCTGGGCGATCACCGGGCGACTGCGTCCCGTAGCCGACCGTCACGGAAAGCCAGTATCAATTGTCTTTCGTCTACAGTCTACGGCGCACAAAGGCCAGGGGACCGGGGAGTTGACCACATCACACCGAGGCGTCGCCCCTCACCACGGCGGCGTCAGGGACAGCGCACGACCTGCCCGGCGTACGACAGGTTCCCGCCGAACCCGAACAGCAGCACCGGGTCCCCGCCGGAGATCCTCCCCTGCTCCACGAGCTTGGAGAACGCCAGCGGGATGCTCGCCGCCGAGGTGTTCCCGGACTCGGAGACATCGCGTGCGACCACGGCGTTGACCGCGCCGAGCTTCTCGGCGAGGGGCTCGATGATGCGCAGGTTGGCCTGGTGCAGAACGACCCCGGCGAGGTCCTCGGGCGCGAGACCCGCCCGCTCGCAGGCCCTGCGGGCGATGGCCGGCAGCTGTGTCGTGGCCCAGCGGTAGACGCTCTGACCCTCCTGCGCGAACCGCGCGGGCTGGCCCTCGATACGCACCGCGTGCCCCATCTCGGGCACCGAACCCCACAGCACCGGACCGACGCCGGCCTCCCCGGACGCCTCCACGACGGCCGCACCCGCCCCGTCGCCGACCAGCACACAGGTCGTGCGATCGCCCCAGTCGGTCACGTCGGACATCTTGTCGGCGCCGATCACCAGCGCCCGGGCCGCGGCGCCCGCACGGACGGCGTGGTCGGCGGTGGCCAGGGCGTGGGTGAAACCGGCGCAGACGACGTTGACGTCCATCGCGGCGGGCGAGGGAATGCCGAGCCGGGCGGCGACCCGTGCGGCCATGTTCGGGGAGCGGTCGATGGCGGTGGAGGTGGCGACCAGGATGAGGTCGATGTCGCCGGGCGCGAGGCCGGCCGCCGCGAGCGCCTTGGCGGCGGCGTGGGCGGCGAGTTCGTCGACCGGCTCGTCGGGCCCCGCGATGTGGCGGGTACGGATGCCCACTCGGCTCCTGATCCACTCGTCACTGGTGTCGACCATGCCCGCCAGTTCCTCGTTGGTGAGTACCTTGGCGGGCTGATAGTGGCCGACTGCGGCGATGCGCGAGCCGTTCATCGTTGGTGATCCCCTCGGGCCTCGGGTAGCGGGATTCACCAGTCTGATCAGTGACTCACGGGTACGACGGCACGTGATGCCACAGGAAACGGGCGCCCGCGTTGTCAGCTTCCATCAGACCCTCGGACGCCCGAACAACTTCCGAACACCTACCCGGTGAACAGCTGCGTCGCCTTTTGTACGAGTTCGTAGACCCCGTACGCGAGCGGCACCCCCACCCACACCCAGGCGAAGGCGATCAGCCCCCGCCGGTCGGGCGGAGGGCTACTGCTGTCGCTGGACATCCGCGACCTCCTTCTCCTGCTGCGCCGGGGCGGGCACGTGGTGGCGCGGGTGGACGGGCCGGACGAGTTCGTTGGCGACGAAGCCGACGGCGAGCAGCCCGATCATGATGAACAGGGACATCGTGTACAGGGAGGAGCCGTCCTTGCCGGCCTCCTCCTGCCGGTCGGCGATCCAGTTCACGATCAGCGGCCCGAGGACACCGGCCGTGGACCAGGCGGTGAGCAGCCGTCCGTGGATGGCGCCCACCTGATAGGTGCCGAAGAGGTCCTTCAGATAGGCGGGGATCGTGGCGAAGCCGCCGCCGTAGAAGGACAGGATCACCAGTGCGCACAGGATGAACAGCGGCTTCGAGGAGTCGCCGGCCAGGGCGATCAGGCCGTACATCAGCGCGCCCACGCCCAGGTACACGCGGTAGATGTTCTTGCGCCCGATCAGGTCGGAGGTCGACGACCAGCCGATCCGGCCCGCCATGTTGGCGGCGGACAGCAGGGCGACGAAGCCGGCCGCGGCCGACGCCGACACCGTTGTCGAGGTGTTCGCGAAGAAGTCCGTGATCATCGGCGCGGCCTTCTCCAGGATGCCGATGCCGGCGGTCACGTTCATGCAGAGCACGACCCACAGACACCAGAACTGCGGGGTGCGGATCGCCTGTTTCGCGCTCACCTGCGGGCCGGTGGGGGCCGAGCGCGCAGTTCCCCGCGCCCCTTGGTCGGTTCGCGGCACCCGGATCAAGAGGACACCCAGCGACATGAACACCGCGTACGACAATCCATGCACCAGGAAGGCCAGCGCGATCCCGGAGCTGTCGGAGCCGAACGACTCCAGCATCTGGGCCGACCAGGGCGAGGCGATGAGCGCGCCGCCGCCGAAGCCCATGATGGCGATGCCGGTGGCCATGCCGGGCCGGTCGGGGAACCACTTGATCAGTGTGGAGACCGGCGAGATGTAGCCGATGCCGAGGCCGATTCCGCCGACGAAGCCGTAGCCGAGGACGATCAGCCAGTACTGCTCGACGGCCGCGCCCAGTGCGGAGAGCAGGAACCCGGACGAGAAGCAGATCAGGGCGACCGTCATCGCCCAGCGCGGCCCGTTGCGCTCCACCAGCGTGCCGCCGAACGCGGCCGACAGACCGAGCATCACGATGCCGAGTTGGAACGGCAGGGCGCTCTGCGTGCCGCTGAGGCCGAGGGCGGATTCGAGCGGCGGCTTGAACACGCTCCAGGCGTAGGCCTGGCCGATGGACAGATGAACCGAGAGAGCGGCGGGCGGAACCAGCCAGCGGCTCCATCCCGGGGGTGCGACCGGTGGACTCATGATCCGGAACGGTAGGGAGCCGCACGGCAGTTGAGAAGGCGGCGCGTCGACCGTATTCGGTGAGCGGTATGCAGGGCGCGACGAACGGTCGAACACTGTCCGGAAAGCCTGCCTTCCCGAACGCCGTGCGCGAACCCTTGCTGACCCCCTATCCATACTGTAGACAATATTCAGTCGACGAGATTCGGTGTGAGTCGGTGCGATTCGAGCCGATCGGCACTACTTCCCAGCCACCTCCGCGGTACTCCCTCGACCGAACGGAGCGTTCCGAAGTGAAAGTTGCAGTCCTCGGCGCCGGTGCCATCGGCGCCTACGTCGGAGCCGCGCTGCATCGCGCCGGCGCCGACGTGCACCTGATCGCCCGTGGACCGCATCTCGCGGCCATGAGGCAGCACGGAGTGCGGGTGCTCAGTACGCGCGGCGACTTCACCGCCCGCGCCCACGCCACCGACGACCCGGCCGAGGTCGGCCCGGTCGACTATGTCCTTCTGGGCCTGAAGGCCAACTCGTACGCGGCGTGCGGGCCGCTCATCGAGCCCCTTCTGCACGACGGCACGGCGGTCGTGGCCGCCCAGAACGGCATCCCCTGGTGGTACTTCCACCGGCACGGCGGCCCGCACGACGGCCACCGCGTCGAGAGTGTGGACCCGGACGGCGCGGTCAGTGCGGTGATCGCGCCCGAACGGGCCGTCGGCTGCGTGGTCTACGCCGCCACCCAACTCGAAGGCCCGGGTGTCGTACGGCACTTGGAAGGCACCCGGTTCTCCATCGGGGAGCCCGACCGCAGCGTCTCCAAGCGCTGTCTGGACCTCAGCGAGGCCATGGTCGCCGGCGGTCTCAAGTGCCCGGTCGAACCCGACCTGCGCAACGACATCTGGCTCAAACTGCTCGGCAACATCTCCTTCAACCCGATCAGCGCGCTGGCCCGCGCCACCATGCGGCAGATGTGCCTGCACGGCGGCACCCGCAAGGTCATCGAGATCATGATGACCGAGACGCTCGCGGTCGCCGAGGCCCTCGGCTGCGAGGTCGCCGTCTCCATCGAGCGTCGCCTCGCGGGCGCCGAGCGGGTCGGCGACCACCGCACCTCCACGCTCCAGGACCTGGAGCGCGGCAAGCCGCTCGAACTCGACGTACTGCTCGCGGCGGTCGTCGAGTTGGCGGAGATCACCGGCGTCCAGGTGCCCACCCTGCGCACCGTGCACGCCATCTCGGACCTGCTCGCGCTGAGGAGCGCCGCATGAGGAGCGCCGTATGAGGAAACGCGACCGAACTCCGAAGAACTACACGCGGCTGACGCACCCGCTCGTACGTGACTCCCGCGACGAGCCCTTCCGGCAGGCGACCTGGGAGGAGGCCCTGACCCGCGCGGCCGAGGGCCTGGCCCGCAACCGCGGCTCCTTCGGCATGTTCTCCTGCGCCCGCGCCACCAACGAGATGAACTACGTGGCGCAGAAGTTCGCCCGCGTCGTCATGGGCACCAACAACGTCGACTCCTGCAACCGCACCTGCCACGCGCCGAGCGTCGCCGGGCTCTCAGCAGCCTTCGGGTCGGGCGGCGGCACCTCCTCCTACGAGGAGATCGAGCACACCGACGTCATCGTGATGTGGGGCTCCAACGCCCGCTTCGCGCACCCGATCTTCTTCCAGCACGTACTCAAGGGCATCCACAACGGCGCCCGCATGTACGCCGTCGACCCGCGCCGCACCTCCACCGCCGAGTGGGCGGAGAGCTGGATGGGGCTGAACGTCGGCACCGACATCCCGATGGCGCACGCGATCGGCCGGGAGATCATCCACGCGGGACTGGCGAACGAGGCGTTCATCGAGCGGGCGACCAGCGGCTTCGAGGAGTACAAGGCGCTGGTCGAGCCATGGACGCTGTCGCTGGCCGAGAAGGTGACGGGCGTACCGGCCGCCGCGATCAGGGAGCTGGCCCACGCCTACGCCCGTGCCGAGCGCGCCCAGCTGTGCTGGACCCTCGGCATCACCGAGCACCACAACGGCACCGACAACGTCCGCGCACTGATCAACCTCTCCCTGCTGACCGGGCACGTCGGCCGCTACGGCAGCGGGCTCCAGCCCCTGCGTGGCCAGAACAACGTCCAGGGCGGCGGCGACATGGGCGCGATCCCCAACCGTCTGCCCGGCTTCCAGGACATCCTCGACCCCGACACCCGCCTGAAGTTCGAGTCGGCCTGGGACACCGTGATCCAGCCCCACTACGGCCTCAACCTCACCGAGATGTTCGAGGCGATGGAGGAGGGCGCGCTCAAGGCCGTCTACTGCATCGGCGAGAACCCCGCCCAGTCGGAGGCGGACAGCGAGCAGGCGGTGCGCCGCATGCGGCAGCTGGACTTCCTCGTCGTCCAGGACATCTTCCTGACGAAGACGGCCGAGCTGGCGGACGTCGTCCTGCCCGCGACCGCCGGGTGGGCCGAGACCGAGGGCACCACCACCAACAGCGAGCGACGGGTGCAGCGGGTGCGCCGTGCCGTCACTCCGCCGGGCGAGGCACGCGAGGACATCGACATCATCTGCGAGCTGGCGGCCCGGCTCGGCCACGAGTGGAAGTACGCCGACGCCGAGGCTGTGTGGAACGAGCTCAGGTCCGTCTCGCCGGACCACTACGGGATGACGTACGAACGTCTGGCGGAGCACCAGGGCATCCAGTGGCCGTGCCCGAGCACGGGGCGGCTCGAACCGACGTATCTGCACGGCCGGTTGTGGGAGACGGACCCGGCGCGGCGCGGGATGGCGGCGCCCTTCGGGATCGTCCAGCACGATCCGCCGGTCGACCTCACCGACGAGGAGTACCCGATCCGGCTCACCACCGGACGGCGGCTCGACTCCTACAACACCGGTGTGCAGAGCGGGAGTTACGCCTCCCCGCTGCGGCGCGGCGAGTACGTCGAGCTGTGCCCGGAGGACGCCGAGCGGTACGGGGTTGTCGTCGGTGAGGAGGTCCAGGTGACCTCAAGGCGCGGTTCGGTCGTCGCGCCGGTGTGGGTCGACACCGCGCTGCGGCCGGGGCTCGCCTTCATGACCATGCACTTTCCCGACGAGGTGGACACCAACCAGCTGACCATCGAGGCGAACTGCCCGATCGCGGGGACGGCGGAGTTCAAGGCGTCGGCGATCCGGATCGAGAAGCTCCCCGTCGCGACCATCGTGAGGTGACGTCAAGTGGACCTGCGCTTCGGTGACAGCAAACCGACGGACGACGAACGGGCGGCCGTCGACGCCCTGTTGGGCCCGCCGGAGTCCTCCTGGGAGGGCGCCGCCCGCGATGAGATGCGGGCCGCCGACCTGCGCTGGGCCCGCGGCGGACGCGAGGCCCGGGACCGCCGCGATCTGCTGTTGCCGGGGCTGCACGCGATCAACGACCGGATCGGCTGGATCAGCGAGGGCGCCCTCGACTACCTGTGCCGCCGGCTGACGGTGCCGCCGTCGGAGGCGTACGGCGTCGCCACCTTCTACGCCATGTTCTCGGTCAAGCCGCGTCCCGCGACCGTGCTCCACGTGTGCACTGACCTCGCGTGCGCGGCGGCCGGCGCGAGCGAACTGTGCGCGGGCATCGAGGCACGCCTCGGTCTCGGGAGCGGCGTCGGCGTCGGCGTCGAGCGCAGCCCCTGTCTCGGGCTGTGCGAGCGGGCTCCGGCGGCCCTCGCGATCAGGGCCGGGGATCCGGTGCGTACGGCGGTCTCGGCGCCGGCGACCGTGCACGACGCGGTCCTCGCCGCGAGCGCGCCGGACTCGGCGCCGGAGGAGCCGCCGGCGGCGATGGCGGTACCGCAGGCGGGGGACCCCTCGCTGACCCTGCTCCGGCGCGTCGGAGTCGTCGACCCGTCCTCGCTGGACGACTACCGCGCCCACGGCGGCTACACCGCACTGCGCCGGGCCTTCGAGCTCGGTCCCGCCGGAGTCATCCGCGAGGTCACCGACTCCGGCCTGGTCGGGCGTGGCGGCGCCGCCTTCCCCACCGGCCGCAAGTGGCAGGCCACGGCGTCCCAGCCCGACCACCCCCACTACGTCGTCTGCAACGCCGACGAATCGGAGCCGGGCACCTTCAAGGACCGCGTGATCATGGAGGGCGACCCGTACGCGCTGGTCGAGTCGATGACGATCGCGGCGTATGCGACGGGCGCGCACAAGGGGTACCTGTATCTGCGCGGCGAGTACCCGCGGGCGCTGCGGCGCCTGGAGCACGCCATCGCGCAGGCACGCGCGCGCGGGCTGCTCGGGGACGACGTCCTCGGGCAGGGGTACGCCTTCGACATCGAGATCCGGCGGGGGGCCGGGGCCTACATCTGCGGTGAGGAGACGGCTCTCTTCAACTCCGTCGAGGGCTACCGGGGCGAGCCGCGATCGAAGCCGCCGTTCCCGGTGGAGAAGGGGCTGTTCGGCAAGCCGACGGTGGAGAACAACGTGGAGACGCTGGTCAACGTGTTGCCCGTGCTGACCATGGGCGCCCCGGCATACTCCGCGATCGGCACGGAGAGGTCCACCGGACCGAAGCTGTTCTGCGTGTCCGGGAGTGTGCGGCGGCCCGGCATCTACGAGCTGCCGTTCGGCGCGACGCTGGGCGAGCTGCTGGAGCTGGCCGGGGTCCGGGAGGGACTGCGGGCGGTGCTGCTGGGCGGGGCCGCGGGCGGCTTCGTACGCCCGGACGAGACCGACATCCCGCTCACCTTCGAGGGCACGCGGGAGGCGGGCGCGACGCTCGGCTCGGGCGTCGTCATGGCCTTCGACGGCACTGTCCCGCTGCCCCGGCTGCTGCTGCGGATCGCCGAGTTCTTCCGGGACGAGTCGTGCGGGCAGTGTGTGCCGTGCCGGGTCGGGACCGTACGGCAGGAGGAGGCGCTGCATCGCATCGTGGAGCGCACGGGTGCGGCGGCCGCCGATGACATCACCCTGCTCAGAGAGGTCGGCCGCGCCATGCGGGACGCCTCGATCTGCGGTCTGGGGCAGACCGCGTGGAACGCCGTGGAATCCGCCATCGACCGTCTGGGGGCGTACGAATGACCGTGGTACCGCTGGGGATCCCGCGCCGGCTGCTGGAGTTCACCATCGACGGGGAGCCCGTGCGCACGACGGAGGGCTCCACGATCCTCGACGCCTGCCGGGCGGCCGGGAAGGACATCCCGACCCTGTGCGAAGGGGACACCCTGAGGCCCAAGAACGCCTGCCGGGTGTGTGTCGTGGAGGTCGAGGGGTCCAGGACCCTGGTACCCGCCTGCTCGCGGAAGGCCGAGCCAGGCATGGAGGTGAGGACCTCCACCGAGCGGGCGCGGCACAGCCGGAAGATCGTCCTGGAGCTGCTCGCGTCCTCGGTCGACTTGTCGACGACCCCGAAGGTCGCCGGGTGGATCAAGAAGTACGAGGCGAAACCGGACCGCTTCGGGCCGGACGCGGCGCGACTCGACGAGGAGCCGAAGCTCGACAACGAGCTGTACGTGCGGGACTACGACAAGTGCATCCTCTGTTACAAGTGCGTGGACGCATGTGGGGACCAGTGGCAGAACAGCTTCGCGATCTCCGTCGCCGGGCGCGGATTCGACGCGCGGATCGCGGTGGAGCATGACGCTCCGCTCACCGACTCGGCGTGCGTGTACTGCGGGAACTGCATCGAGGTGTGTCCGACGGGGGCGCTGTCCTTCAAGTCCGAGTTCGACATGCGGGCGGCGGGTACGTGGAACGAGTCCGAGCAGACCGAGACGACCACCGTGTGCGCGTACTGCGGTGTGGGCTGCAACCTCACGCTCCACGTGCAGGACAATGAGATCGTGAAGGTCACGTCACCGCACGACAACCCGGTGACCCACGGCAACCTCTGCATCAAGGGCCGTTTCGGCTACCAGCACGTACAGAACCGGGACTGAGGCACGACATGGGACGAGTCACGGAACGACGCAAGGTGATCCGGATCCGGGACGGGGCCGTCTCCACCCGGCCGGACACCCTCGTCGCCGAGGAACCGCTGGAGATCCGCCTCAACGGCAAGCCGCTCGCGATCACGATGCGCACGCCGGGTGACGACTTCGCGCTGGCCGCCGGGTTCCTGGTGAGCGAGGGGGTGCTCGCCGAGGGGTCCGACCTGCAGAACATCGTCTACTGCGCGGGCGCCACGGTCGACGGCTCCAACACGTACAACGTGGTGGACGTGCGGACCGCGCCGGGCGTGGTCATCCCCGACATCACCCTCGAACGGAACGTGTACACGACGTCGTCCTGCGGGCTGTGCGGCAAGGCGTCCCTGGACGCCGTCCGAACGACGGCCCGCTGGCCGATCGCGGACACTCCCCCGGTCCGGGTCGAGCCCGAACTGCTCGCGGACCTCCCCGACCGGCTCCGCGCGGCTCAGCGGGTCTTCGACCGGACCGGGGGCCTGCACGCGGCGGCCCTGTTCACCGAGGACGGCGAACTGCTGGACATACGCGAGGACGTGGGCCGGCACAACGCGGTCGACAAGCTCGTCGGCCGCGCCCTGCAGAACGGCTCCCTGCCGCTGTCCCGGACGATCCTGCTGGTCTCGGGGCGGGCCAGTTTCGAGTTGGCGCAGAAGGCGGTGATGGCGGGGATCCCCGTGCTCGCGGCGGTCTCGGCGCCGTCCTCGCTGGCGGTGGACCTGGCCGCGGAGACCGGGCTGACGCTGGTGGGCTTCCTGAGGGGCAGCTCCATGAACGTGTACGCGGGCGAACACCGGCTCGCCCTGCGGACCGCGGCCGCCCAGGCCTGACCGGCTCCCCGCGACACGGCGGCGGGGCCCCGAAACCGGCGGGGAGCGCCCCCTGCGCCGTACTGGGGCCCCGCTGTTCTTGTGCACTGCCTGCGCGCACCGGGCCGCGGCCGGGTTCGGCCCCGCCGACTCAGCCGCCCATGAAGCGCACCTGCGCCGCCCGCACCACCGACCCCAGCCTCGGGAAGTCGAGGCGCACCGACGCGTCGTGTTCCGCTGCCGTGAACGCCGTCATCGCGTCCTCCACGAAGACCAGCTCGTAGCCGAGGTCGGCGGCGGCGCGGGCCGTGGACTCGACGCCCAGGTTGGTGGCGATGCCGCCGAACAACAGGGTGGTGATGCCGTGTTCGCGGAGGCGGTCGTCGAGGCCGGTGCCCTGGAAGCCGCCGATGGTCCGCTTCACGATCTCGATGTCGCCGTCCCCCAGCAGTCCTGCCGCGAGGGCGCTGCCGGGCGGCTGTTCGGCGACGCCGGGGCGTTCGACACGGACGAGCACGACCGGCGCTCCGGCGCTGCGGAAGGCGGTCGCCAACTCCTCGCAGGCGGCCAGGACTTCGGTTCCCTTACGGGGTTCCAGAGGCAGCGCGACGATGCGGTCCATCAGGTCGACGAGCAGCAGGGCGGTGTGGTCGGGGTCGAGCGCGAGAGGTGCGGTCATGACGGAACGTTATCCGCCGTCAGCTCTGTGTACCGGAAATCCGGATCAACAGGTCCATGAACCGGTCGCGTTCGGCCGCGGTGAGCGGTGCGAGGAGCGCGTCGTTGGCCTCGCGCGCCGCCTTCTCGCAGCGCTTGAGTAGACGCGCCCCATCGTCGGTGAGGGACACCGCGTTCTTACGGCGGTCGTTCGGATCCGGAGCGCGGACGACCAGGCCGGCGGACTGCAGGTCGTTCAGGATCCCGACCAGGTCCTTGGGGTCGATCCGCACACCGCGGCCGAGGTCCGCCTGCGCGACGGGGGCGAGGTCGCGGACGGCGGAGAGGACGACGTGGTGCCACATCTTCATGCCCTCCGCGGCCAGCGCCTCGGCCACCAGCGCCCGGCCCCGGGCCGCGGCACGGCCGAGCAGCCAGCTGGGCAGGGAACGGATCGCGGGGAGCGGGGCTTCGGGCATGCAGGCACTCTACCGAGATTTCATTGGACTTCCCAACGATTGACCTATAGCGTCGGGCCCCGTCGAAACCGTTGGTGTTCCCAATGACTTCTGGAGGTGCGATGCGCCGCGTCCGCTACGACTCCCCCGGCGGCCCCCTGTTCCTGGAGGAAACCCCCGTCCCCGAACCGGGCCCCGGCGAGCTCCTCGTCCGCTGCGAGGCGATCGGCGTCACGCTGCCCGTCGTCCGCAAGGTCACCGAGGCCGCCGAGCCCATACCGCTGGGCGGCGAGATCGCGGGGCAGGTCGTGGCCGTGGGTGCCGAAGTCACCCACTTCCGGGGCGGCGACCGCGTGACCGGCCTGTGCTTCGGGCACGGGTACGCCGACTACGCGCTTCTGCACGAGGCCATGGCCTCTCCGGTGCCCGACACCGCCACCGCCACCGACGCGGTCGCCCTCGTACGCAGCGGCCTGGTCGCGCTCGGCGCACTGGAGGCCGCCCGGCCCGAGCGCGGGGAGGCGGCGCTGGTCACCGCCGCGGCCAGCGGGGTCGGGCATCTCGCCGTGCAGCTCGCACGGGTGCGGGGTGCCGGGCGGGTCGTGGGCGCCGTGTCCGATCCGGCCAAGGCGGACTTCGTGCGCTCCCTCGGCGTCGATGGCGTGGTGGGGTACGGGGAGGACAGCTGGGGGGAGCCCTTCGACTA
Source organism: Streptomyces sp. HD (assembly GCF_028369295.1). GTDB lineage: Bacteria > Actinomycetota > Actinomycetes > Streptomycetales > Streptomycetaceae > Streptomyces. The sequence continues at coordinate 295,028 of NZ_JAQMYP010000004.1, read as the reverse complement.
TGCCCTCGACGCGGTCGGCGGCGACCTGCTCACTCCCGCCCTGGCCGCGCTCGCCCCGGGCGGGCGGCTCGTGGCGTACAGCTCGGGGGGCGGGACGATCCAGGCGTACGACCTCCTCGTGGGCGCCAAGTCCGTCATCGGGTTCCAGATGGCGCGGATCGCTCGCGGGCGGCCGGAGTTGTACGAGCGGTGGCGGGGGGAGCTGTGGCAGCTGTTCGAGGAGGGGGTCGTCAGACCCGCCGTGCACGGCGAGTTCGCACTGGAGGAGGCGGCCGGGGCGCATGCGGCCATCGAGGCGCGGGCCAACCGGGGGAAAGTAGTACTCCATCCGTGATGTGACACGTGCACGGTTCTTGTGATGTGTGCGATAGCCCAACTAACGTCTGTAATGCGCACCTTGGACGTGGGATGTCCGAATGTTCAGATGCCTGGACCCAAAACCAGACGATGAAGGGCGGGCCGCACCATGCCGTCAAGAGTTCGCGCACGCCTCAGAGCTGCCCTGATCGCGGCCGTCGCCACCACGGCGACGGCCGCGACGTCGAGTCCGGCCCAGTCCCAACCCGCAAGCCGGACACCGCTGTTCGAGCAGCAGGTCATCTTCCGGGCCGACCAGGACCCGGGCTACGCCTGCTACCGCATCCCGGCGATCGTGAAGACCAAGGACGGCACGCTGCTGGCGTTCGCCGAGGGGCGGGTGCTGAACTGCGGGGACGCCGCCGACATCGACATCGTGCTCAAGCGGTCGACGGACGGTGGCCGCACCTGGGGACCGCTCCAGGTGGTCAACGACGGCGGCGGCGACACGCACGGCAACCCGGCACCGATCGTGGACCATGAGACCGGCCGCATCCTGCTCGCCGAGACGTACAACACGGGCCGTACGGACAGTGGCAGTTGCTCGGTGCCGTGTGACCGCACTCCTCATCTGCAGTACAGCGACGACGACGGCCGGACCTGGTCCGCGCCGCGCAATCTGAGCGACCAGATACTGCCGAAGGAGTGGAACTCCTGGTACGCCACCGGGCCCGTGCACGGCATCCAGCTCACCCGGGGCAAGCACGCCGGACGCCTGGTCTTCGGCGTCAACACCGAGACCTGGGACGGCACTCGGGTCTCCGCCAACCACGCCGCGCTCATCGTCAGCGACGACGGCGGGGACACCTGGCGGATCGGCGCCACCGACTCCTGGCCCATCGCCGCCGCCGACGGCACCTTCCGGCAGAAGCCCTCCGAGGTGACCCTCACCGAGCACACCGACGGCACGATCATCATCAGCGGCCGGGAGCAGGACGGCTCCGACCTCGGCCACCGCTCCCAGACGTTCAGCCGCGACGGCGGCGACAGCTTCACCGGCCCCTTCCACGGCCTGCCGGACCTGTACACGCCGCAGGTCCAGGCCGCCACGCTGCGCATGGGCAACCGGATACTGCTGTCCGCCCCCGGCGACCCCGACCGCCGCCGGACCATGATGATCCGGTCCTCCTACGATGGCGGCGAGACCTGGGAGAGCGCCGACCGCGGCAAGGTCGTCGCCACGGACTGGACGGGCTACTCCGACATGGTGGCCGTCGACGCGTCCACCGTGGGCCTGATGTACGAGGGCGGCGCCGTCGACGCCCGCGACGAGATCCGCTTCGCCCGCTTCAACGAGGACTGGCTCGGCCCGCGCCGCGCCCCTGACCCGACCACCCCCGACCTGGCCCTGGGCGCACCCCGGGCGACCGTCCTCGGCAGCCCGAGCACCACGAACGGGGTGTTCGCGGGCGCCGTGGCGTTCGACGGCAAGGACGACGCCGTACGCCTGCCGTACCGCTCCCGACTCCCGCTCGGCGACGGGGACTTCACGGCGTCGCTGTTCTTCCGCTACTCGGCCGCGTCCGGCGAGCAGCCGTTCCTGTGGATGGGCGGGATCGGCACCACTCAGCCCCAGGTCTGGCTGCGCGGCGAGCCCGACAACGACCGGGTGCGGGCCCTGATCACCACACGGGAGGGATTCCGGACCGTGCGCACCGCGTCCGTGTGGTTCAACGGCGCCCGCAACGACGGCCGCTGGCACCACCTCGCCCTGCGGCGCGGCGGCGGAAAGCTGACGCTGTTCCTCGACGGTACGGCGCTCAGCACCGCGGACGTGGCGGGCTCGGTCAGCCGCAACTCGCCGTTCGGTGTGCACGTCGGCCAGCGCATGGACGGCCGGGCGTTCCTCACCGGCGCTATCGACGACGTCCATGTGTGGAACCGGGCACTGGGCGACGCCGAGATCCGGGCGGCGGCGCAGGTCACCGCCCGTAGGCCCGCGACCACCGCCGACACCGTCCTGTGGCTGCCCATGGACCAGGTGCGCTGAGGCCACTAACGTCCCTGGCGTGCCCGACGACGCACGAGCACGACAGCGCACCGGAACCGGTCTGGGACTCCTGCTGGTTCTGGTCCTCGCGGCCGTGCTGCTCACCGCCCTCCCGGACGACGGCGAACGGGAGGGCGGTGACGCGTGCGCCCCGCACTCGGTCGCGGCCTGGTCCGCCGAGGCCGGTCTCACCGCAGAGTTCGCCCGCTACGGCGACGACCCCGCCCGCGGCGACGACTGGACCGGCGGCGACGGCACCCACTCGGTGCGGCTGCCGGACGGCCGGGTGCTGTGGCTGTTCTCGGACACCTATCTGGGCCGGGTGCACGCCCCGCCCAACCCGTTCGGCGAGTCCGTCACCTGGCGGGACACGACCGCCCCGCTGGTGCGCAACTCGGCGGTCGTGATGCGCGACGGACGGCTGGAGAGCACTCTGCCCGCCCCGCTCTTCCCCGATCCCGCCCCGAACCAGTGGCGCTGGCCGGTCGCGGCCCGGGTCGAGCCGCGCTCCCCCGGCTCGTCCGAGAAGGTGCTGCGGGTGCTGCTGTGGGTGCGCACGGCCGGGCAGGCGCCCTGGATCTACGGCGTGCCGACGGCCACCGAGGTCGCCACGCTGTCGCTGCCCGACCTCAAGGTCGAGTCGGTCGTGAAGGTCCTCGACCAGCAGCTGGTGCCCGATCCGTCCCGGCGGGTGCTGTTCGGCACGACGCTGGTCGAGGAGGACGGCTGGACGTATGTCTTCGGCGGTGACGACGGTCAGGCCGCGTCCCGGCCGGCCTCGCGGGCGTATGTCGCCCGCGTGCCCGAGGGCAGGCTCGCGGAGCCGGGGGCCTGGCGGTACTGGAACGGCTCCGCGTGGGCCGACGCGGGCGCCCGGCCGCGTGCGGTGCTCGGGGACGGACAGCGCACCGGGGTGGGCAGCGCGTTCTCGGTGGCGCGGGTGCGGGGGACGTACGTCCTGTTCACCATGGCCGCGGGCACCGAGGGGCTGTCGACCGTGACGTCGTACTGGGCCTGCTCGCCGACCGGTCCGTGGCACGGGCCGACGAAGGACTTCAGCCCGTCGCTGCCGCAGGGCGCGCAGGTGGCCGCCTACAACCCGCAGGTGCACCCCGAGCTGAGCGGCGACGGACGGCTCGTGCTGAGCTACGACGTCAACTGGCTGGAGACGGTCGGTGCCGCGGCGCAGCTCAACCGGAACGTGTCCCTGTACCGACCGCGGTTCGTGACGCTGCGGGTGGCGCCGACGCGGTGACCGGGTCGGGGGCGGCCGCCTCCGCGTCGCGGGCCTCGGCGTCGCGGGCCTCGCCGTCCTGGGCCTCGGCGTCGTGGGAGCGCCGTTTGGCGATGACCGCGCACACCATGAGCTGCATCTGGTGGAACAGCATCAGCGGCAGCACGGCCAGCGAGGCGTGCGCGCCGAACAGGACGCTCGCCATCGGCAGCCCGGCGGCGAGGGACTTCTTCGAGCCGGCGAACTGGATCGCGATCCGGTCCCCGCGGTTGAAGCGCAGGGCCTTCGCGCCATACCAGGTCAGGGCGAGCATCACGGCCAGCAGCACCGCCTCGACGGCGAGCAGGCCGCCCAGCCGCAGCGGGCTCACCTGGTGCCAGATGCCCTGGACCATGCCCTCGCTGAACGCCGTGTAGACGACCAGCAGGATCGAGCCGCGGTCGACCAGCCCGAGAACCTTCTTGTGCCGGGTGACGAAGCCCCCGATCCAGCGCCGCAGCACCTGCCCGGCGACGAACGGCACCAGCAGCTGCAGCACGATCTCGACCAGCGAGTCGGCGGAGAAGCCACCGGCGCCGCTGCCGAGCACGGCCGCCGCGAGGAGCGGGGTGACGACGATGCCGACCAAGGAGGAGAAGGAGCCGGCGCAGATCGCGGCGGGCACGTTGCCGCGGGCCATCGACGTGAAGGCGATCGACGACTGGATGGTCGACGGCACGAGGGTGAGGAAGAGCAGGCCCTGGTAGAGCGGGTCGGTCAGGATCACCGGGACCAGTCCGCGGGACGCCAGCCCCAGCACCGGGAAGACCACGAAGGTGCAGGCCAGGACGGTGACATGGAGCCGCCAGTGCTTCAGCCCGTCCAGTGCCTCACGGGTGGACAGCCGGGCTCCGTAGAGGAAGAACAGGAAGGCGATCGCGGCCGTGGAGGCACCGGACGCCACGTCGGAGGCCGTTCCGCGCGCCGGGAAGAGGGCCGCGAGGCCCACGGTCCCGAGCAGCAGCAGGATGTACGGGTCGATCGGCATCCAACGCGGCCATCGCAGGCGATTCACTGTGCTCCACTACTTCGCTGTCGTTCGCTGAACTTCCGGCGCCGGGCACGGACGTGCCCTCTCCATCGTCCTCCGGCCCCCCGCGATCGGGAATCCCGCACACCACTCTGACTGTCATCACGTTCCGTGATAGCCACGGGTAGCCTGGGAGGCGTGTACGACCCCTCCCACCTTCGTACGTTCCTCGCGGTGGCCCAGACGCTCAGCTTCACGCGGGCCGCCCGCCGGCTCGGCCTGCGCCAGTCGACCGTCAGCCAGCACGTACGCCGTCTGGAGGACGCCACGGGACGGCCGCTGTTCAGCCGGGACACCCACTCCGTGGAGCTCACCGAGGACGGCGAGGCGATGCTCGGCTTCGCCCGCCGGATCCTGGAGGTGCACGAGCAGGCGTCGGCGTTCTTCACCGGCACCCGGCTGCGCGGCCGGCTCCGCTTCGGCGCCTCCGAGGACTTCGTGCTGACCCGGCTGCCGGAGATCCTGGAGGGCTTCCGGTACGAGCACCCCGAGGTCGACCTGGAGCTGACGGTCGAGCTCTCGGGCACCCTGCACGAGCAGCTGGCCGCCGGAAAACTGGACCTGGTGCTCGCCAAGCGACGGCCCGAGGATCCACGGGGCGAACTGGTCTGGCACGACCGGCTGGTGTGGATCGGCGCGGAGCGGCTCCGCCTGGAGCCGGAACGTCCGGTGCCGTTGATCGTTTTTCCACCGCCGGGCATCACCAGGGCCCTTGCGCTGGAGGCGTTGGAGAGGCAGGGGCGTGAGTGGCGGATCGTGTGCACCAGCGGCAGCCTCAACGGGCTGATCGCCGCGGCGCGGGCCGGGCTCGGGGTGATGGCGCACTCGCGGGGGCTGATTCCGCCGGGGCTGGTGCGGGTGCCCGAGCGGTTCGGGCTGCCGGAACTGGGGCGGGTCGACTTCGTGCTGGTCCATGGGCGGCGGCGTACGGCCGCGCAGGGGGCGGCGGATGCGTTGGCAGGGGCGATCCTCGCGGGCGGGGATCGGCTGCACCGGCGATGAGCACGATGCCGGGGACCGATTGCGGCTGCGGGCATGTCGTGGCCGGTCGCGCCCACGCGGCGGAGCCGCATATCGATACAGTCCCGCGCCCCTTGGCGGCGGTTCAGCGCGGCCGCATCTGATACGTCAGCTGCTTCACCCGCCGCAGGAACACCGACGACTCCACGTGCTGTACTCCGTTCAGCCGGCCGAGCGGGCCGCTGAGGTAGGCGTACAGGTCGGCCGAGTTTCTGACGACCGCGGTCGCGAGGATGTTGCAGGGGCCCGCGGTCGCCGCGGCGTGGGCGATCGGTTCGTGGGTGGCGAGGGCCTCGCCGACGGACGTCAGGGCGGCCGGGGTGGTGGTGATCCACAGCATCGCGGCGAACGGATAGCCGATGGTCTCGGACAGGTACTCCACGTCGATGTACACCGCCCCGGACGCCAGCAGCGCGGCGAGGCGGCGCTTCACGGCGGACTCCGAGCGGCCGGTGGCACGCTGGAGCTCGGGGTAGGTGGCACGTCCGTCGCGTTCCAGGGCCGCCAGCAGGGGCTCGTCGTCCGGGGCGATACGGGCGGGACCCGGCTCGGCAGGGACCTCGGGCCGCAGCGCCGCGACCTGGTCGTCCGTGAGCACCCGAAACTTGCGGAGCCAGCCGCTCGGTCCGCCGTAGAAGCGGTGCAGCATCTGGTGGGCCCGGATCTCCAGGACACGCGGGGTGCGAGGGAGCTTGCCCAGCAGGAGGTCGTCGCGGTCGCCGGGGCTGCGCGGCCGGGTGCCGAAGATGACCTCGGTACCGCCGGAGGCGATGCCGATCCAGCTGGTGTCGGGCCGCTTGGCGAGGGCGTCCGCGATGGCCTGGGCGCTGTCCGGGACACAGCGCAGCCTGAGCGTCCACTGGTCCTGGCCCAGTCGCTCGGCGTCGCGCACGGCGACCACCCTGAGGCCGCCCTCGGCGCACAGCCTGCGGTAGCGGCGCGCGACGGTCTGGTCGGAGACGCCGAGCACCTCCCCGAGCCGGGCGAAGGACGCCCGGGCGTTCGCCTCCAGCGCGTCGAGCAGTTTCAGATCGAGCTCGTCGAAGATGTCGGATTCCATCTTCACAACAGCATCCCCTGTCGGATTCCGGCGATCAGATGCCTTGTGCGGCCTCGATCGGCCTGGTGACGCCCATCGTACGCAGTCATACGCATCCCACGAGCGAGGAGTTGAGGACATGCGTACTTGGGGGCCGCTCACGGCCGTGTGCCTGGGCACGTTCATGTTGTTGCTGGACGTGACGATCGCGATCGTCGCGCTGCCGGACATGGCGCGGGCACTGGACGCGTCGCTGAGTGATCTGCAGTGGGTGATGGACGGGTACGCGCTGGCGCTGGCCGCGCTGCTGCTCGGGGCGGGGGCCGCCGCCGATGTGCTGGGGCGGCGGCGCGTCCATGTCGCGGGTGTCGTCGTCTTCGCGGCGGCGTCGCTGCTGTGCGGGCTCGCGTCCGGGCCGGAGATGCTGGTCGGCGCCCGGCTGCTGCAGGGCGTCGGCGCGGCGGCCGTGTTCGCCACGACGCTGCCGCTGCTCGGCTCCGTCTACCAGGGCAAGCGGCGCTCGATCGCGCTCGGTGTGTGGGGCGCGGTCAGCGGGGCGGCGGCCGCGGTGGGGCCGGTCGCCGGCGGGCTGCTCACCGACGGGCCGGGCTGGCGGTGGATCTTCTACGTCAATCTGCCGGTGAGCGTGGTCGCGGTGTGGCTGACGCTGCGGGTGGTGCCGGAGTCACGGGGTGCTCGCGGGCGCCGGATCGACTGGGCGGGCACGCTGATGTTCGCGGCGTTCGCGGGAGCGGTGACGTACGGGGCCGTGCGGGCCGGGAGCCATGGGTGGGGCGCGTCCGGGACCCTGGCGTGGTTCGCGGCGGCGGTCCTGGCACTGGTCGGCTTCGTGCTGGTCGAGCGGCGTGTCGCCCATCCGCTGCTGGATCCGCGGCTGTTCCTGAAGCCCGCGTTCGCCGGGGTGATGGCGGGTGCGCTCGCCTTCAACGCGGCGGCGTTCAGCGCGCTGGCGTATGCCTCGATCTGGTTGCAGACCCTGCTGGGGATGAGCCCGGTCCGCGGCGGTCTGGTGTTCCTGTGGCTGTCGCTCGCCTCGTTCGTTGTCGCCGCGGCCGGCGGTCGGCTGCTGCACGGGGTGCCGGCGCGGTTCACCATCGGGGGCGGGCTGCTGCTGATCGGCGCGGGCGAGTACTGCATGGCGGTCCTGGACGCCGGGTCGACGGCGAGCGCCCTGATACCCGGGCTGGTGCTGGTCGGCGTCGGGACGGGGCTGGTCGCGCCCGGTATCGCGGGCGCCGCGCTGGCCGCCGTACCGCAGGACCGGGCGGGCATGGCGGGCGGTGCGGTGAACACCTTCCGGCAGCTCGGGTATGCGCTGGGCATCGCCCTGTACGGCACGGTGCTGACCTCGCGGATGGCGGACACGCTGCCGCGGGAGGCGGCCCATGCCCTGGCGGGCGGTGGCGCCGGTGCGCTGCGGAGCGTGTTCGGCGAGGAGACGTTGCGCGGCGCCTTCGCCGAGGGACTGAATTCGGTCGCGGTGGCGGCGGGCTCGACGGCCGTGGTAGCCGGGGTTGTGGTGCTCGCCCTGGTGAAAAGGCGGCCCGCCGGACAAACCGGAGTGACGGATTCGGCCACGCGTACGCTGACAGAGGAGACGACGACACGCTAGGAATGACATGATCGAAAGGGCTGGAAACGCGTAATCGGGTCGTACAGATTCGGTGGAGATTACGGGTCCGAAACTTACTCAACCGTCAGTTTTCTGTCCGACCCTTCCCCATGTGAGCGCATTTTCCTGCCCTGACCAGTGCGTACCTGAGCACCCGTCGATTTCCGACCCCCTCCCGCCTCAAGGGCGGGTGGGGTAGCTTTCACGGCGCTGAGCGGAGCTTCAGCCGAGGCGATCGGAGCGGGGAGCGGGGTTTGCGCGAGTTCACCAACCCTCCGTTGGCGTTGGCACCGCCGGTGGGCGGCCTGGCCGACGTCGTCTTCGAACATGCCCAGGACGACCCGTTGTATGTCGCCCTCGGCCGCAAGGATGACAGCGGGCAGTGGCGGGACGTCACCGCCGCCGAGTTCCGGGACGAGGTGCTCGCCCTGGCCAAGGGCCTGCTCGCCCAGGGCATCCGGTTCGGCGACCGGGTCGCGATCATGTCCCGTACCCGGTACGAGTGGACGCTCTTCGACTTCGCACTGTGGACGATCGGCGCCCAGGTCGTGCCGATCTACCCGACCTCCTCGGCCGAGCAGTGCTTCTGGGCGCTGTACGACGCCGAGTGCTCGGCGGCGATCGTGGAGCACGAGGACCACGCGATGACGATCGCCACCGTCATCGACCGGCTCCCCCGGCTGCACCAGCTCTGGCAGCTGGACTCGGGCGCCGTGCAGGAGCTGTACGACGCCGGAGCGCACCTCGATGACGAGGTGGTCCACCGCCACCGGCAGGCGGTCACCCCCGACTCCGTGGCGACGATCATCTACACCTCGGGGACGACGGGCCGCCCCAAGGGCTGTGTCATCTCGCACGGCAACTTCATGTACGAGGCGGACACCGTCATCGAGCGCTGGGAGCCGGTGTTCCACTCGAAGAAGGGCGACGAGGCGGCGACCCTGCTGTTCCTGCCGCTGGCGCACGTCTTCGGGCGGATGGTGCAGGTCGCCGCGATCCGCGGCCGGGTGCGTTTCGGCCATCAGCCGCAGATGAACGCGGCCGCGCTGCTGCCCGACCTCGCCGCGTTCAAGCCGACGTTCTTCCTCGCCGTGCCGTACATCTTCGAGAAGGTCTTCAACGCCGCCCGCCGCAAGGCCGAGAAGGAGGGCAGGTCCGGCGCCTTCGAGAAGGCCGTCGAGGTCTCCGTGAAGTACGCGGACGCCATGGAGGCCAAGGCGTGGGGCATCGGCCCCGGCCCCTCGGCCGGTCTGCGGATGCAGCACCAGCTCTTCGACAAACTCGTCTACTCCAAGATGCGCGCGGCGATGGGCGGCCGCATCAAGCAGGCGATGACCGGCGGTTCGGCCATGGACCGACGGCTCGGCCTGTTCTTCGCGGGCGCCGGCATCCATGTCTACGAGGGGTACGGCCTCACCGAGTCCACGGCGGCCGCGACCGCCAACCCGCCCTACCGCACCCGCTACGGCACCGTCGGCCAGCCCATCCCGGGCATGACCGTGCACATCGCGGACGACGGCGAGATCTGGCTGCACGGCGCCAACGTCTTCCAGGGCTACCTCAACAACCAGAAGGCCACCGACGCGGCCCTGCACGACGGCTGGCTCGCCACCGGCGACCTGGGCTCGCTCGACGAGGACGGCTACCTCACCATCACCGGCCGCAAGAAGGAGATCCTGGTCACGTCCGGTGGCAAGAGTGTCTCGCCGGGTGTGCTGGAGGAGCGGGTCCGCGACCATCCGCTGGTCGCCCAGTGCATCGTCGTGGGCAACGACCGCCCGTACATCGCGGCCCTGGTCACCCTCGACCAGGAGGCCGTGGAGCACTGGCTGATGATGCGCGACAAGCCCCCGCTGACACCGGCCGAGCTGGTCCGCGACGCCGACCTGGAGACCGAGGTGCGGCGCGCCGTCGTCGCCGCCAACACCCTTGTCTCACAGGCCGAGTCGATCCGTACGTTCCGTATCCTCGCGCAGCCGTTCACCGAGGAGCACGGCCTGCTCACGCCGTCGCTGAAGCTGAAGCGCAAGGCGATCGAGAGCGCTTACTCCAACGAGGTCGAGGCGCTTTACCGGGCGTAATGGTTGTTTCCGGTGGATTCTCCGGTCAGGAATGCATAACGGCCCGTGATCGTTGACGATGGGGAGTACCACCTGACGACAACCGTAAGGATCAAGAGCTCGTGAGCAGCAAGGTCCCCCCGATCATCCTCAACAACGGCGTCGAGATGCCCCAGCTGGGCTTCGGCGTCTGGCAGGTGCCGGACGACGAGGCGGAGCAGGCGGTCGCCACGGCGCTTGAGGCCGGGTACCGCAGCATCGACACAGCGGCGATCTACGGCAACGAAGAGGGCACCGGCAAGGCCATCGCCGCCTCCGGCGTGGCCCGCGAGGATCTCTTCGTCACCACCAAGCTCTGGAACCGCGACCAGGGGTACGACTCGACGCTGCGTGCCTTCGACGTCTCGCTGGAGAAGCTGGGGCTCGACTACATCGACCTGTACCTCATCCACTGGCCGCTGCCGGCCCGGGGCACGTACGTAGACACCTACAAGGCGTTCGAGAAGCTCCACGCCGACGGCCGTATCCGCGCCATCGGTGTCTCCAACTTCCTTCCGGAGCACCTTCAGCGGCTCATCGCCGAGACGTCGGTCATCCCGGCGGTCAACCAGATCGAGCTGCACCCGCACCTGCAGCAGCACGCCTCCCGTGAGTTCCACGCCGAGCAGGGCATCGCCACCGAGGCCTGGTCGCCGCTCGGCCAGGGCAAGGGTCTGCTGGAGGTCCCGGCGATCGTGGCCATCGCGCAGAAGCACGGCCGCACCCCGGCCCAGATCGTGCTGCGCTGGCACCTCCAGCTGGGCAACGTCGTGATCCCGAAGTCCGTGACGCCGTCGCGGATCAAGGAGAACATCGAGGTCTTCGACTTCAGCCTGGACGACGAGGACCTCGCGGCGATCAGCGCGCTGAACGAGGACCGGCGCATCGGCCCGGACCCGGCCACCTTCGACCTGGCCTGACACCCGGGTCCGCCGTGGCCTGACACCGATTCGGCACGACCGTCCGCCCGCCGCTCGACTTCCCGAGCGGCGGGCGGACGTGCAGGGGAGGCGTGTGAGGGATACGCGCAACGGACCGTCTCACTCGCCGCGCACGTCGGTGTGGACGACCTCGAACTCCTCCAGCCCGGTCACGGTCACATGCGCCTTGGCCGCACCCTCGTGACGGGCCGCGGCCTGGCCCGAGCGGGACGCCGCCAGGGCGGCCTGGTCGACGAACATGACGCCGACCATCCCGCGCCCGCGTTCCCGGTCGACCAGCAGGGACGCTCTGACCAGGCCCGTCAGGGTCTCGATGCGGGGAATCACCGTCCCCCGGAACGTGTCGGCGAGCAGGTCCGTGTCCCTGGGATCGAACTCCAGCCTGGTCAGCCGTAGTCCGCCGCCCGAGCGCGGCTGCTGGACCTGATGGAAGACCACCGCCTCGTAGTTGTCGACCGCCAGTGTCCCCGCGAACGGATCCAGCATCGCCGCCCGCCGCTCACGCAGCACCTCGTCGCTGTTGCGCCGGGCCTGCTCCGTCTCCCACCAGCTCGCCGCGAGCAGTTTCCCGAGTGTCCGGTCCACGAAGACACTCGCTCCGCGGTAGCCCGGACGGTCCTCCAGCAAGTCCCTTCCCTCTGTGTTCATTGCCCTGATGGCCGTGTCGATCTTTGCGGGATCGCCGGTCGCGTAAATGGCGCGTACGAACATGACACCTCCCAGAAAGCAGGCGAATGTCCCAAATCTTCGGCACGACCAGTCTTCTACTGAGGTGATGACGCCGCAATCAATGCAGGTAAGGAAACCTTACTAATACATTCCAGACAGATCCTGACAGAAGGGTTTCCTCACAGTGCGTTTCCGACCACTGACCCTCACCACGGCCTCCGGCGCCGCGCTGTTCGCCGCCTTGCTCCTCCCCGCGAGCGCCTCCGGCCACCCCCAACCACCGCCCTTCGGGGAGATGTCGGTCAGCGCGGCCGACCTGCTCGCGAAGGTGACGTCCTGCTCACAGGTCTCGAACGGCAAGTACCGCGCCGACGAGGGCTCGTCGGCCGCCGTCCCGGTCTGCGGCAAGGACGGCGCCGTCTTCTGGAAGGCCGACCTGGACATCGACTGCGACGGTCAGCGCACCGACAAGTGCAATGAGAACACCGACCCGTGGTTCCTGCCGGACACGGCGTTCCACCAGTCCGACGGCAAGCCGCTGCGCTCCGACACCCTGCCGTACGTCGTCGTCCCCAGCGTCAGCGATACGTGGGACCACTCCGCGGCGGGCATCAAGGGAGGCAGCGTGGCCGCCGTCATCCACGACGACCGGCTCGTGTACGCCGTCGTCGGTGACACCGGCCCCAAGCAGATCATCGGCGAGGCCTCCTACGCCACCGCCGAGTCCCTCGGCCTCGACCCGGACCCGGCGACCGGCGGCACCGGCTCCGGCGTGACGTACATCCTCTTCAAGAACTCCCGGGTCTCGCCCATCGAGAGCCGCAGTGCGGCGGCCTCGTTGGGCGAGCAGTTGGCGAAGGAGTTCATCCAGGGCAACTGAGTCCGGGGGTCCGTACGTCAGTTGGGCTGTCCGAGCGGCCGTACGACGACGGTGTTGATGTCCACGCCGTCGGGCTGCCGGACGGCCCACACGACCGAGTCGGCGATCTGGTCGGCGGTCAGCAGATGCCCAGGCGGCAGGCTGCCGTGGCTGTCCCAGAACGGTGTCTCCACGCGGCCGGGCGCGATCAGGGTCACGCCGATGCCCCAATCGGTGACCTGCCGCCGGGTGTTCTCGGCGAGCCCGGTCACCGCCCACTTCGTCGCCCCGTAGATGTTGCCCGGCCCGTGCACGAATCCGGCGACGCTGCCGACGAGGACGATCCGGCCGCGGGATTCCCTGAGGGCGTCGACGGAGGCGCGGATCAGCAGGGCCGGGCCGAGGACGTTGGTCAGCACCATCTCGGTCCAGCCGGACGGGTCACCTTCGGCGACCGTGTCATGGGTGGCGAAACCGGCGTTGGCGACGACCGTGTCCAGCCGGCCGAAGGCCTTGAGTGTCGTGTCGACGGCCTGCTGTACGTCCCCGTACTCGGCCGTGTTGCCGACGATCGTCAACAGGCCGTCCGGGTTGCCGAGTTCGTCGGCGAAGCCACGCAGCCGTTCCTCTCCGCGGCCGGTGACGGCGACCCGGTACCCGGCGTCCAGCAGTCGCCGCGCGACCGCCGCGCCGATGCCGCTGCCGCCGCCGGTGATGAGTGCGGCCGGAGAGCCGGTCGTGATGGATCCGGTCATGGTGATCCCCCTGTCTTTCGTTCGGACGCCGGGGAGTCCATCACTTGGAGAACTCTCGAAGTCAAGACCCGCAGGCGGCCCGGTAGGCGTTGGAAGGGAGACAGCGGCGCCATTCGCTCTCCGCGAGGCCCCGTTGTGCGCGCACGAAGACGACGGTCACTTCGTCCGCACCGCCGTGTACACCGTCTGCACCGCCAGCACGAACACGTCCGGCCGGTGGTGCACGCTCGCCTTGTCGTCCGGGTCGAGGAGGCGGTCGAGGGTCGCCCGGTCCTCGGCGTCGAGCCGGTCACCGAGACCCTCGCGGGTGCGGGACAGCTGGGCTGCGATGTAGGCGCGGGCCCGGTCCGTGGTCGGGGCGGGCAGGTCGAGGAGGAAACTGCGGGTACCGGAGGGCCTGAGGCCGACGGCGCTGAGCAGCGCGGGCCAGTCCTCGGTCTCGGCGACGCTGCCGGGCAGGTCCGCCCGCATCGCCGCGAACCACTCCGCCTCCAGGGCGTCGAGTCGGGCCTGCAGCCCGGGCCGCCCGAAGCCGATGTCGCGCGGCAGGAACCGGGCCGGGAGGCCGCCCTCCTGCAGGGCCAGCGTGCCGCCGTGCGCGAGGCGGTCCGCGAAGGCGGCGAGGGCGGCTCGCTGGTCGCCGAGGTGGTGCAGGCTGCGGCCGGCCCACAGCAGATCGGCGGGGTAGTCCAAGTCGCCGAGGACGTCCGGGAGTTCACCGGCGAGGGTGCCGAAGCGGTCGGCGACACCGAGCCGCTCGGCGCGCGCCCGGGCCCGCTCCAGAAGCGGTTCGGAACCGTCGACGGCGACGATCCGGGCGCCGGGGAACGTGTCGGCGAGCAGACAGGCGATCACGCCGGGCCCGCTGCCCACGTCGACGATCAGCCCCGGCTCGGTCTGCCGTTTGGCCAGCCAGGCCAGGGCGTGTTCGTACAGGGGCGTGAACAACTCCGCCTGCGCCTCCAGCAGCGGGGCCATCTCGTTCCAGTCGATGTCGCCGTGGTCGTGGTGGTGACCGGCATGCTGATGACCGGCGTGGTGGTCGTCTCCGTGATCGTGGTGCGCCATGCTCGTCAGCCTCTCCTTCGGATGAGGCCAGCGTGCTCCGACGCACCGTCGTGGGGCCACTGTCCTTGCCGTAACGGCAAAACACGAGCGCAAAAAATTGGGATGCGGACCGCACGGCCGGTCGCCCACGATGACCCGATGGACGACGAGATGGTGAAGCGCTTCCTCGAAGACGGGTTCGTGAAGATCGAGGGTGCCTTTCCGCCCCGTGTCGCCGAGCACTGCGCCCGGCTGCTGTGGCGTGAGACCGGGTACGACCGGGAGGATCCGGGGACCTGGAAGGACCCCGTGCACTGGGTGTACGACATGGCGCAGGGCCCGTTCGCGGCCGCGGTGAACACACCCGTGCTGCACGAGGCCTTCGATGTGCTGGTGGGTGAGGACCGCTGGCAGTCCCGCTACTCGCTGGGCAGTTTCCCGTTGCGGTTTCCGCACGAGGAGGAACCGGCCGACGCGGGCTGGCACATCGAGGCCAGCTACGTTCCCGAGGGCGCCGAGCACCCGCACACGAACGTGCACTCGAAGGGCCGTGCACTACTGATGCTGTTCCTGTTCAGCGAGGTCACCGAGGACGACGCGCCGACCCGCATCCGGGTCGGCTCCCATCTCGACGTACCCCAGATCCTGGAACCGTACGGCGAGGGGGGCGCCTCCTTCCTGGAGCTGGGCCCGAAGGTCGCCGAGGCCTCCGCCCACCGCCCGCTCGCCCACGCCACCGGCAACCCCGGCGACGTCTACCTCTGCCACCCCTTCCTGGTCCACGCCGCCCAGCCCCACCACGGCACCCGACCCCGCTTCATGGCCCAGCCGCCCCTGCACACGGCGGTGCCGCTGGAGCTGGAGCGCCCCGACGGCAGCTATTCAGCGGTGGAGTTCGCAATCCGCCGAGGCCTGGTCAAAGAGAACTGACCAACCCCGGCGGACTGGATGCCCTCTAGGGGCGCGGGGAACTGCGCGACCAGCCACAACGATCCCGCAGTCGCAGCCATCGCACTACGACAACGGCGGATACGCGTTCTGCATCAGCTGCTGGAACTGGGCCGAGAACCAGTGGCCGGACAGCGGGGAGTTCGGCAGGGCGCCGGACATGTTGTTGTTGTTGCGCGGGTTGCCCGTGTAGGTCGGGTCGCACATCCGGTCGAAGCCCTTGCCCTCGTCGTTCGGGATGGCGCTGCTGGCGCCGTCGGACTCGCCCGGAGGCTTCATCCAGACGTACGCGTCGATTCCGGTCGCCGGGTTGGCCTGCGGACGCTCGCCGAGGCCCGCGCCCGACTGGTTGCACCAGTTGCCGACGTGGATGCGCCGGTCGATACGGCCGCCGCTGACGTACGTGTCGACATCGGTCGTCGCACCCGGGCCGGTGGGCCGTGCGGAGCCGCCCCAGCCGTTCCTCGACGTGTCGATCAGCATGCCGACGCCCGAGGGGAAGCCCTGGCTCACGGCCTCCTGGCGGAAGGCCTGGGCGTAGGAGAGCTCGTCGACGTACCGGTTCCAGTCCACCCACTTCGACTCGCGCACGGACTTGCCGTTCACGGAGTCGCTGATGGTGAAGTACTGCTCCTTCAGGGCGCTGTAGTTGGCCGTGTTGGTGATGAAGCCGGCCACGTCGCCCACGGTGGCGCCCTCGGCGGTCGCGGCCTGCTTGAGCGTCTGGACGGTGGCCGAGAAGTTGTCGTCCCAGCCGAGCCAGCCGTGGTGCCCGGCGTCCACGTAGTTGTAGACGTTCGGGACGTCACCGAGTTTGCCCAGCGCGTAGCCGACGCCCTTGGTGTAGTTGCCGTTGGCCTTCATCGTGTCGCAGTTCGGCGTGGCGGTGGGCCGCGGCGTGACGTTGGTGACGAGGTTCGGCAGCGAGTCGAGCTCGACGGTGTTGACGATCCGCAGCGAGGCGTACTTGGGGTCGGCGAGGATCGCGGCGATCGGGTCGATGTACTGCGTCTTGTACTTGTCGATCTCCGTCGGGCCGAGCTCACCGTTGGAGGCGAGAGCGGAGCAGTCGCGGCCCGGCAGGTTGTAGATCACCAGCTGGACGACGAGCTCGCCGCTGCCCTTCTGCTTGAGGGCCTCGTCGAGGTGGGCGCGCAGGCCCATGCCGCCGTTCACGCCGTTGATGGCGGCGGTCCGGTCCAACCACACCCCGGTGGGCTGGTTGGAGATCCGGCTGCCGCCCGGCTCGGCGGCGGCATGCGCGGACCACTCCGGGTTCACGTACACCTTGGCGCCGGAGTACGGGTTGTCGACCTTGGGGCCGGTCGGGCCGGGGTCCGGCGGATCCGTCGGGCCACCGCTGCCGTCGTCGACGTTGCAGGTCACGCCGTCGAGGGTGAAGGTGGCCGGGATGGCGTTGGTGCCGCTGTAGGAGCCCTGGAAGCCGAAGCTGACCGAACCGCCCGTTGCCAGCGCGCCGTTGTAGGTCTCGTTGGCGGCGGTGACCGCGGCGCCGCTCTGGCTGATCCTGGCGTTCCAGCCGCTGGTGACCTTCTGGTTCCCGGCGTACGACCACTTCACCGACCAGTTCGACCTGGCGGAGCCCTGGTTGGTGACCGTGACGGCGGCGGTGAAGCCGGTGTCCCACTGGTTCTGCACCTTGTAGTCGACGGTGCAGGGGACGGCGGCCGGTCCGATCGCGTCGGGGTCCGCGGCGAGCGCGGTCCCCGAGGCCCCGGCGACCAGCGTCAGGGCAGCGAGCATCGCTGTTCTGGTACGACTCATGAGTGGGGGTTCCTTCTTGGTTGCGGGTGCTGACGGTCCGTCCGTGCAGGGCGCGCAAGAGGCAAGGAGGAGGTGCCGACGACGGCTAAAAGTACTGAACGCGGGGGGTGTCGCATGAGCGACTCCTTGCAGATCAGGCGCGCCGTGACGGACGCGTCGACTGATGGAATCGCTCCCACTGGTGTCACCGAAGTTAGCGCCAAGTGACGGCAAAGGACAGAGCAGCTACTGACTTTTGCTCAACTGAATTCATCGAATCTTTTCGACTCTTCAAGCGTCTTGACCCCTTGCACCCCCGTCATCACTATGGGAGCGCTCCCACTGGTTCAAGCCTTGACTTCTCCGAGCCGCAAGGAGGAACCAGCACGTGCATCCCCCACGCAGACGCAGAACCGTACGACGGTTCTGGACGGCCGCCGTCGCGGCCCTGGCGCTCCCCTTGGCGATGCTGAGCTCGGGATCAACTCCCGCTCAGGCAGCGGCCGTTCAGTGCAGCGTCGACTACAAGACCAATGACTGGGGCTCCGGCTTCACCGCGGATCTGACGATCACCAACCGGGGCACGGACGTCATCGACGGCTGGACCCTGACGTACAGCTACGCGGGCAACCAGAAGCTCGGCAACGGCTGGAACGGCACCTGGTCGCAGTCCGGTCAGGCGGTCACGGTCAAGGACGCCGGCCACAACGGCCGGATCGCCGCCGGCGCCGCGGTCACCACCGGTGCGCAGTTCACCTACAGCGGCAGCAACGCCGCCCCCACGAACTTCGCCATCAACGGCACCAGTTGCGCAGGCGCCCACCAACCCCCCATCACCGTGCTGACCAGCCCGGCGGCGGGCGCCGTCTACTCGCAGGGCGACGCCGTCCCGCTCGCGGCCACCGCCGCGGCCGCGGACAGCGCGACGATCAGCAAGATGGAGTTCTACGACGACACCACGCTGCTGGGCACGGACACGACGGCGCCGTACTCGCTCTCGGTCTCCAGCTTGACCGTGGGCAGTCATTCGCTGCTCGCGAAGGCGTACGACAGCCTGGGCGCGTCCGCGGAGTCCACGCCGGTCGGCATCACGGTCGCCTCGGGTCCCGCCGTGGTCGCCTCGCCGACCCAACTCCCGGTCCAGCAGGGCAAGTCGGCGACGTACGACGTCAAGCTGTCGACCCGGCCGTCGGCCGACGTCACCGTCACCACCGCCCGCACGAGCGGCAACTCGGGCCTGTCGGTGACCGGCGGCGCCTCACTCACCTTCACGCCCTCGAACTGGAACACCGCGCAGAAGGTGACCATCACCGCGGGCTCCTCCGGCACCGGATCGGCCGCCTTCGAGTCGACGGCCACCGGGCATGCGAAGGCCACGGTCACCGCCACCCAGATCGCGGCGACGAAGGCGTACGACGCCCGCTTCCTGGAGCTGTACGGCAAGATCACCAACCCGGCGAACGGCTACTTCTCGCCCGAGGGAATCCCCTACCACTCGGTCGAGACACTGATCGTCGAGGCGCCGGACCACGGGCACGAGACCACGTCGGAGGCGTACAGCTATCTGCTGTGGCTCCAGGCCATGTACGGCAAGGTGAGCGGCGACTGGTCGAAGTTCAACGGCGCCTGGGATCTGATGGAGAAGTACATGATCCCGACCCACGCCGACCAGCCGACCAACTCCTTCTACAACGCATCGAAGCCGGCGACCTACGCGCCCGAGCTGGACACCCCGAACGAGTATCCGGCGAAGCTCGACTCGTCGGTCTCGGTCGGCTCGGACCCGATCGCCGGTGAGCTGAAGAGCGCGTACGGCACCGACGACGTCTACGGCATGCACTGGCTGCAGGACGTCGACAACGTCTACGGGTACGGCAACTCGCCGGGCAAGTGCGAGGCCGGGCCGAGCGACACGGGGCCGTCGTACATCAACACCTTCCAGCGCGGCGCGCAGGAGTCGGTGTGGGAGACGGTGCCGCAGCCGACCTGCGACCAGTTCAAGTACGGCGGCAAGAACGGCTACCTGGACCTGTTCACGGGTGACGCGTCGTACGCCAAGCAGTGGAAGTTCACCAACGCCCCCGACGCCGACGCCCGTGCGGTGCAGGCCGCGTACTGGGCCGACAAGTGGGCCGACGAGCAGGGCAAGGGCGGCCAGATCTCCGCGACCGTGGCCAAGGCCGCGAAGATGGGCGACTATCTGCGCTACGCGATGTACGACAAGTACTTCAAGAAGATCGGCAACTGCGTCGGCCCGTCCACCTGCCCGGCCGGCACCGGCAAGGACGCCTCGGCGTACCTGCTGTCCTGGTACTACGCCTGGGGCGGCGCCACCGACACCTCGGCGGGCTGGGCCTGGCGCATCGGCTCCAGCCACTCCCACAGCGGCTACCAGAACCCCCTGGCCGCGTACGCCCTGAGCTCCTACGCCGACCTGAAGCCCAAGTCGGCGACGGGCCAGGCCGACTGGGGCAAGTCGCTCACGCGGCAGCTGGAGTTCTACCGCTGGCTGCAGTCCGACGAGGGCGCGATCGCGGGCGGTGCGACCAACAGCTGGGCGGGCCGGTACGCGACCCCGCCGGCCGGGAAGTCGACGTTCTACGGCATGTACTACGACGAGCAGCCCGTCTACCACGACCCGCCGTCCAACCAGTGGTTCGGCTTCCAGGCGTGGTCGATGGAGCGGGTCGCCGAGTACTACCAGCAGACGGGGAACGCCTCCGCGAAGGCGATCCTCGACAAGTGGGTCAAGTGGGCGCTGTCCAAGACCACGATCAACCCGGACGGTACCTACCAGATCCCCGCGACACTCCAGTGGTCGGGCCAGCCCGACACCTGGAACGCCTCAAGTCCCGGTGCCAACAGCGGACTGCACGTCACCGTCGCCGACTACACCAACGACGTCGGTGTGGCGGCCGCGTACGCCAAGACCCTGACGTACTACGCCGACCGCTCCGGTGACACGCAGGCCGCCACCACGGCCAAGGCGCTCCTCGACGGCATGTGGAGCAACTACCAGGACGCCCTCGGCGTCGCCGTCCCGGAGAACCGCGCCGACTACAACCGCTTCGACGACGCGATCTACATCCCGTCCGGTTGGACCGGCACCATGCCGAACGGCGACGCGATCAGCTCGTCGTCGACCTTCGACTCGATCCGCTCGTTCTACGAGGACGACCCGGCCTGGTCGAAGATCGAGGCGTATCTCGCGGGCGGCGCGGTGCCGTCGTTCACGTATCACCGGTTCTGGGCCCAGGCGGACATCGCCCTGGCCATGGGCTCGTACGCGGAGCTGCTCGAATAGCCCCGCCCCGCTGAGGCTCTGCGTACAACGCCGGGCGGCCCCACCCGCACTGGGGGTCGCCCGGCACCTGTCGCATGGGGCAGAAAGCGCTTACTCCGCGCACTGCCTTCCGTATCCCCCACTCCGGAAAGGACCCGTCGTGCGAAGAACCCGCATCCTCACGGCCGTACTCGCACTCGCCGCCGGACTGCTCGCGGGCACCCCACCCGCACTCGCCGCCGACGCCCCGAAGGACGTGTCGATCGCCGCCGACACCTACACCTGGAAGAACGCCCGGATCGACGGCGGCGGCTTCGTCCCCGGCATCGTCTTCAACCGCAAGGAGAAGAACCTCGCCTACGCCCGGACCGACATCGGCGGCGCCTACCGCTGGCAGGAGGCGAGCAGGACCTGGACGCCGTTGCTGGACTCGGTCGGCTGGGACGACTGGGGGCACACGGGCGTGGTGAGCCTGGCGTCCGACTCCGTCGACCCGGACAAGGTGTACGCGGCAGTCGGGACGTACACCAACGGCTGGGACCCGAAGAACGGCGCGGTGATGCGCTCCGCCGACCGGGGCGCGAGCTGGCAGAAGACGGGACTGCCGTTCAAGCTGGGCGGCAACATGCCCGGCCGTGGCATGGGTGAGCGGCTGGCGGTGGACCCGAACCGCAACAGCGTGCTGTATCTGGGCGCGCCCAGCGGCAAGGGGCTGTGGCGGTCGACGGACTCCGGGGTGACCTGGTCGCAGGTCACCAACTTCCCGAACGTCGGCAACTACGTGCAGGATCCGAGCGACACCAGCGGGTACGCCAGCGACAACCAGGGCGTCGTCTGGGTCACCTTCGACGAGTCCACGGGCACCTCGGGCAACGCGACGAAGACGATCTACGTCGGGGTCGCCGACAAGGACAACGCCGTGTACCGGTCGACGGACGCGGGCGCGACCTGGTCGCGGGTCGCCGGGCAGCCGACGGGATACCTGGCGCACAAGGGCGTGCTGGACGCGACGAACGGCTACCTCTATCTCGCCTACAGCGACAAGGGCGGCCCGTACGACGGCGGCAAGGGCAGGCTGTGGCGGTACGCGACGGCGACCGGTACCTGGACGGACATCAGCCCGGTCGTCGAGGCCGACACCTACTACGGCTTCGCAGGCCTGACGGTCGACCGGCAGAAGCCCGGCACGGTGATGGCGACGGCGTACAGCTCCTGGTGGCCGGACACCCAGATCTTCCGCTCGACGGACAGCGGCGGCACCTGGACGAAGGCGTGGGACTACACGTCGTATCCCGACCGTGCCAACCGCTACACCATGGACGTCTCGTCCTCGCCGTGGCTGACCTGGGGCGCGAACCCGTCGCCGCCCGAGCAGACGCCGAAGCTGGGCTGGATGACGGAGGCGCTGGAGATCGACCCGTTCGACTCGAACCGGATGATGTACGGGACGGGTGCGACGGTCTACGGCACCGAGGATCTGACGAAGTGGGACAGCGGGAGTCAGTTCGCCATCAGGCCGATGGTGCAGGGGCTGGAGGAGACGGCGGTCAACGACCTGGCCTCTCCCCCGTCCGGTGCCCCGCTGCTCAGCGCCCTCGGCGACATCGGCGGCTTCCGGCACACGGACCTCACCAAGGTGCCGTCGATGATGTTCACACAGCCGAACTTCACCACGAGCACCAGCCTGGACTTCGCCGAGACGAACCCCGGCACCGTCGTCCGGGTCGGCGATCTCGACTCCGGCCCGCACATCGCGTTCTCGACGGACAACGGTGCCAACTGGTTCGCGGGGAGCGACCCTTCGGGCGTCAGCGGCGGCGGGACGGTCGCGGCGGCGGCGGACGACAGCCGGTTCGTGTGGAGCCCCGCCGGGACGGGCGTGCAGTACACCACGGGCTTCGGTTCGTCGTGGCAGGCGTCGAGCGGGATACCGGCCGGGGCGACCGTGGAGTCCGACCGCGCCGATCCGAAGACCTTCTACGGCTTCAAGTCCGGGACGTTCTATGTCAGTTCGGACGGCGGCGCGACCTTCACCGCGTCCTCGGCGACCGGGCTGCCGAGCGGGGACAGCGTCCGCTTCAAGGCGCTGCCCGGGGTGAAGGGCGACGTGTGGCTGGCCGGCGGTGCGACGGACGGGGCGTACGGTCTGTGGCACTCGACCGACGGGGGCGCGAGCTTCACAAAGCTCTCGGGCGTCGAGCAGGCCGACGCGATCGGCTTCGGCAAGGCGGCGCCGGGAGCGTCGTACCAGACCCTCTACACCAGCGCGAAGATCGGCGGCGTGCGCGGCATCTTCCGCTCCACGGACAAGGGCGCGAGCTGGACCCGTATCAACGACGACGCCCACCAGTGGGGTTGGACGGGCGCGGCGATCACGGGTGATCCGCGAGTGTACGGGCGGGTGTACGTGTCGACGAACGGCCGCGGGGTCGTCTACGGCGACTCCTCGGACGCGGGCGGCGGGGACGGAGGCGGTGGCGGTACCGACCCCGCGCCGACGCCGACCGGCGCCTGTGCGGTGACGTACAAGGTCACCAACCAGTGGTCGGGCGGCTTCCAGGCGGATGTGCAGTTGTCCAACACGGGCTCAACCGCCTGGAGCGGCTGGTCACTTGGCTGGTCCTTCGCGGAGGGGCAGCGGATCACCCAGCTGTGGAACGCCGAGCACACGCAGTCGGGATCGGCGGTGACCGCGAAGAACCTGGGCTGGAACGGGAACGTGGCGGCCGGGTCGTCCGTGAGCTTCGGGTTCACGGGCAGCTGGTCGGGGACGAACACGAAACCGTCCGCGTTCAGGCTGGGCGACCAGAGCTGCGCCGTGAGTTGAGCGCGGGCTGAGCCCGAGGGCGCGTGCCGGCACAGGCACGCGCCCTCCGTGCCGCGTTGGGTGCCCTACAGCTTCCACTCCCCGGCCTGCTGGGCGAAGCCCGAGTCCATCGCGAAGGTGACGGTGGCCGGCTTCGACGCCTTCGGCACCTCGAACACGATCCAGCCGAGCGCCTTCGCGCCGGGTTTCAGCCGGACGTCCGACGACATGGACGGGCCTGCCGTGATGTCGGCGATGGTCGTCCCGAACTGCTGGCCCTGGCCGTCGGCCATCTTCGCCCCGTTCATGGGAGCGTCGGAATAGACCTTGCTGCCGGTGTTGACCAGCTGGAACTGCACGCCGATCCACCGGTTGCCGGACTCCGGGGCGAAGAACTCGTCGCCCGGCTTGGCGTTGTCGGCGACCTTGACGACCGTGACGTCGAGTCCGCTGCCGCTCTCCATGCCCTTGAGGGCGAGCGTGTCGCCGACCTTGGCGACCTCGGGCGCGGCGCTGCTCTTCTCGGCGGCGGGCTCCTGCGCGTCGCCGCCGTCGGCCTTGGCGGAGGCCTTCGCCTTCGGCTTGTCGACGATCTCGTCACCGGAGCCGGAGCCGCAGGCGGTAAGGCCGATCGCGGCCACGGCGACGGCCGCGGTGGCGGCGAGGCGAATGCGGGTGTGCCGAATGCGGGTGTGGCGCAACATGTTCCCCCCAGGTTTCAGTGGTTCGCATGTGAAGGACCTGTGAAGAACCCGCATGGTTGTACAGAGGTGGCCGTGCTCCGTCCGGGCACGACCACCTCCGAGAGCGCCGATCGCGGACAGCGGCGAATCAGGGCGTGTACACGGTCGGCCGGGGCGCCGTTCCCATGCCGTTGCCGAGGAAGAAGCTCGGGTGCGATGGCTGGTTGTATGCCGTGTTCTGCCAGGCCAGCCCCGTGCGGTACATCGTGTCGTGCAGCAGGGTCGTGATCCTCGTGTTCGTCTCGTACGGCGTGGAGTAGATGCGCAGCGCCGTGTTGCCGCTGGTGCGCCAGATGACCTCCTCGCGCCAGTCGCCGAGGATGTCGCCGGACAGCACGGGCGTGGCCTTGGTGCCGTTGTTGGAGGAGACGCCGGAGCCGGTCAGCAGGCGGGTGTCGGAGGACGTGCCGTACTTGTCGATACGGGTGCCGTCGAGGAGTTCGCGGACGGTGTCGCCGTCCCACCAGGACAGGAAGTTGGCGGAGGACGGCTCGCGGCCCTTGGTGGCGCCGGCCTCGTCACGGATGGAGCTGTCGGAGGCGGACCACACCTCGGCGCCGTCGTTCCCGGCGTAGATGTCCCCCGCCACGCCCCGGCCGTTGTCGCAGCAGGCGGCGAGCTTCCAGTTGACCGTGCCGTTGGCCGGGTTGATGTACAGCTCGGCGGGCTGGCTCGTCGACTCCGAGACCTTGAAGTACTCCAGGCCCGCGTGCGCGGGGTCGAGGTCGCCGAGGTGCTGGGCGTCGCCATGGCCGGTCTTGGTCGTCCACAGGCCGTTGCCGTTGTCGTCAACGGCCATCGCGCCGTACACGATCTCGTCCTTGCCGTCGCCGTCGACGTCTCCGACGGACAGGCTGTGCGAGCCCTGGCCGTCGAATCCCTTGCCGGTGTTGGTGGAGGAGTTGGTGTCGAAGGTCCAGCGGCGCGTGAAGGCGCCGTTCCGCCAGTCCCAGGCGGCGATGACGGTACGGGTGTAGTAGCCGCGCGCCATGATCAGTGAGGGCCGTGAGCCGTCCAGGTAGGCGGTGCCGGCGAGGAACCGGTCGACGCGGTTGCCGTAGGAGTCGCCCCACGACGAGACCGTCCCCCGGGCCGGGACGTAGTCCACCGTCCCCATCGCCTTGCCGGTCTGCCCGTTGAACATGGTGAGGTACTCGGGGCCGGAGAGGACGTAGCCGGACGAATTCCGGTGGTCGGCGGACGAACTGCCGATCACCGCGCCCGTGCCGTCCTTCGTCCCGTCGGCGGTCTTCATGGCGACCTCGGCCTTGCGGTCGCCGTCGTAGTCGTACACCTGGAACTGCGTGTAGTGCGCGCCGGAGCGGATGTTGCGGCCCAGGTCGACGCGCCACAGCCGGGTGCCGTCGAGCTTGATGCCGTCGACGATCGTGTTGCCGGTGTGGCCGGACTGGGAGTTGTCCTTGGCGTTGGTGGGCTGCCACTTCAGGACGATGTCGAGGGCGCCGTCACCGTCGAGGTCGCCGACGGAGGCGTCGTTGGCCTCGTAGGTGTAGGCCACGCCGTCGGGGGTCGTGCCGCCGGCGGGCGCGCTGATGGGGACGTCCTTGTAGCCCGTGCGGAACTGGACGGCGTGCACGGAGTCGCCCTGCTCGACGCCGCCCACGACGGCGCGGACCGTGTAGTCGGCCTGTTCGGGGGCGCCGGAGTGGAAATAGTTCGTGGAGCCGGTGACCGGGGTCGAGTTGACCTTCGTGCCGGCCCGGTAGACGTTGAAGGAGACGTTGTCCGGGTCGGTGCCCAGCCAGCGCCAGCTGACCAGGTTGCCGTCGGCCGTGTGCACACTGACCACGCCCCGGTCGAGCGCCTCGACCTGCCGTGCGGTGGCGGCCGCGGCAATTCCGGTCCCGTTCAGGGTGGTGAGCCCGGCGGCGGTCAGGGCGGTGGTGGCGACGGCCGCGGCGAGAGCGGCCCGGCGTCTGCGGTGCTTGCGCGGGTGCTGCACGTGACGTACCTCCTCGGGGGAAGGACGGGGTCCGTCCCCTCAGTCGCCGCCGGGCGGACGGAAGTTGCCGGGTGCGTCGGCATCCCGCTCAGGGGGACGGGTCGGGTAAGGCGAAGGACCCGAACCGGCCACCTCAACCTGACGGGTTCGGACGTATTTGACGGTTCGACCGGTCCTTCCGGGCGTCGTGTCCGGTACAGGTCTGTGAAGGCCCCCTCGGCGAGGGACGCCCGCGGGGGCCCAGGGGGACACGATGAGCAACACAGTCCAGAAGACCGTTCCGCGAGAGCCACAGGACGATCCCCGACTCGGCATCCCCGTCGACACCGGATCCTGGCGGGGCCGGCCCCCGCACCGGCTGGTCGCCATCGGCGACTCGCTGACGCAGGGCTTCCAGAGCGGGGCGATCTTCCACACGGATCTGTCGTATCCGGCGGTCGTCGCCCACGAGTTGGGGTGGGCCGGCCAATTCCGCCGCCCGACGTACGACGGGTTCGGCGGGCTTCCGTTCAACATCGAGCGGTTCCTGCGCGAGTTGGAGACGCGGTTCGGGCAGGTGGTGAACTGGTGGGAGTCCGCACCCGCGCTGTGGTACGCCCACCAGCACATGGACGAGGTCGAGCGCTTCTGGGAGGTCGGGGCGGGCAACACCGTGCCCGCCCGGACCGCCGTCAACCACAACCTCGCGGTGTTCGGCTGGGACCTGCGGGACGCGCTGGTGAAGTCCGCGAGCGTGTGTG
Source organism: Streptomyces sp. HD (assembly GCF_028369295.1). Lineage (GTDB taxonomy): Bacteria > Actinomycetota > Actinomycetes > Streptomycetales > Streptomycetaceae > Streptomyces. The sequence goes on along the minus strand of NZ_JAQMYP010000004.1, from coordinate 268,069 downwards.
CCAAACGGATCGGCGCACCGCGCGACAACCTGCTGCGGCAGCTCGTGGAACACGCCGACGACCGCGCCGCCCTGCGCGTGCTGCCGGCCCCGCCCGCGGCGGCCGACACCCTGACACAGCTGACCGCCGCCGCCCACCTCGGCGACGAGGTCGGCGACACACGCCCGCGGCACGGCATCGAGACACTGGTCGTGTTCCTGGGAGCGAACAACGCGCTGCGCTCGGTGGTGGACCTGAAAGTGATCTGGAGCGACAAGGGGTACGACGACCTGGACCGCAAGGGCGGCTTCACCGTCTGGCGACCCGAACACTTCAGGGCCGAACTCGGCAAGGTCGCCGACCGGGTGCGCGACATCAAGGCGCGGCACGTCATCTGGTGCACCGTCCCGCATGTCACCATCGCGCCGATCGCCCGCGGTGTCGCCACGAAGACCCAGCCGGGCTCGCCGTACTTCCCGTACTACACCCGCCCGTGGATCAGTGACCGGGCGTTCGACCCGACGCAGGACCCGCACATCACCGGCGCGCAGGCGCAGGAGATCGACACCGCGATCGATCACTACAACCACGCCATCACCGACGTGGTACGCGGCGCCCGCAACGAGGGCAGGGACTGGTACCTGCTGGAGACCGTGGCCCTCCTGGACCGGCTCGGCTCCCGCCGCTACATCGAGGACCCGCTCGCCCGCCCGCCCTGGTGGCAGCCCTACCCCCTGCCGCCGGCCCTGCGCGCGCTGACACCGCAGCCCAACACCCGTTTCCTGGCGAGCGACGGCACGCGCCGCACCGACGGCGGGCTGTTCTCCCTGGACGGCGTCCACCCCACCACGGTGGGCTACGGCATCCTCGCCCAGGAACTGATCAATGTGATGCGCCTGGCCGGTGTGGAGTTCTTCCGCCCGGACGGGGTGACGCCACGCCGGGACCCCGTCCTGGTCGACTTCGACCGCCTGGTCCGCCGCGACACCCTGCTGACCCGGCCGCCGGGAAGCCTGACCTCCGGCCTCGGGTTGCTGGCCTGGGCGGACGAAGCCCTCGACCTCTTCCGTCGCGTGCTGCGGTTCGCCCTCTGAGGGACCGCCGCCATGACGGCACCCAGGACTTCACGGGACCCGCCGTCCGCACCGGGACGGCGACCCGGGGCAGCCCTGCGGCGCGGGTTGCGGCCCGTGCCGGTGCTGGGCCGGGCGCTGGTCGTGACGGCCTCGTGGGCGCTGGCGCTGCGCATGGACACCCCGGGCGACGGCACGGACGTCCGCTACTCGCGTGGCGACTGGCGGCCGGCCGGGCTGGGCGTCGAAGAGTGGTTCTCGCATGCCGAAGCGGCGGACGATGGGGACGTCGTCGTCTCCATCGACGGGCATGCGCCGACCGACGGGGTCGGTGCGGTACCGGACTCGGTGGTCCGCCCCGGGGCCGTTCCGCGGTACCGGTTCGCCAGTTCCCGCACGGTCGCGGCGATTCGCTCCCGCAAGGCGGCGGGGCGCAGCACCTCGATGTCCGTGCCCAGCCGCAGGAACTCCCCGTGGGCGTGGTCGACGGACTCGATGGGGACGGTGGCCAGGGTCCAGCCGTCGTCGTCCTTACGGCCGTCGGCCCGGACGGCGGCTCCCATCGGTCCGGCGAGCCGCACGCCCGGCGCCAGTCGGACCAGTGCCTCGGCGGGGCGGAGCCGGTCGTGGAAGTCGCGCTGGTAGGCCGCCCAGTAGCCGGCCAGGTCGAAGTCGTCGGGGCGGGTGAACTCCTCGTCGGTCACGGCGAGTCGGAGGATCTGGTCCACCCGGTACGTACGGGGTCCGGGCCCCGCGACCACATACCAGCGGCCCGCCTTGAGGACCAGGCCGTACGGCTCCAGGCGGCGCTCCACATCGGTGGGCTCACGCCAGCGCCGGTACAGGACCCGCAGCACACGGCCGTTCCAGACCGCGTCGGCCACCGCCGGGAGGTGCGGTGTCTCGTCGGAGTCGGCGTACCAGCCGGGGGCGTCCAGGTGGAAGCGGCCGCTGATGCGGTCGGCGTGGGTGCGCAGTTCGGCCGGCAGGGCTGCGCGGACCTTGAGCTGGGCGGCGGCGAGGACCGAGCCGAGGCCCAGTTCGGCGGCCGGGCCCGGTACGCCTGCCAGGAACAGGGCTTCGGCCTCGTCGGTGGTGAGTCCGGTGAGGCGGGTGCGGTAGCCGTCGAGGAGACGGTAGCCGCCGGCGTGGCCCGCGTCGCCGTAGAGGGGGATCCCGGCGGTGCCGAGCGCTTCCACGTCCCGGTAGATGGTGCGTACCGACACCTCCAGTTCCGCGGCGAGCTGGGCGGCGGTCAGCCGGCCACGGGTCTGGAGCAGCAGGAGGATGGAGACGAGTCGGCTGGACTTCACTGACACATGGTGTCAGTGAATCGGTTCTAGCGTCGCGGCATGGTCTTCACGGAAAAACTGCTGACCGTGCCGCCGCCCATCGAGGTGGCCGGGCGGCATGTCAAGCGCTACCACGTCACCACCGACCCGGCGGGCATCGCACCCGACGTGGAGAAGGCGGCGTACGCGATCCTGCCGGAGCTGCTGCCGGAGCCGGACGGCACGCCTCCGGCGACGTTCGTGGTGCTACACCGGGGCGGCGACGACGGCGCCTATCTGAACGTCTACAGCTGGGTGTGGGACAACGTCCTGCACTTCAAGGGCGCCTCGGCGGGGCAGCCGGTGCTGGGCTGCCCGGACAACGACCCCACCCATTTCATCAAGCCCGACCTGCCGTGGATCGGCTGTGTCTACGAACTCCCGCCGATCCAGCACGAACGGAACGCCTGGGTGCGGCACATCCTGACGCCCGAAGTCCCGGACCTGACCGCCTACCTGGCCGACTCCCTGCCCGATGGAACCACTGGAGACCCCGCATGAGCAGCCCGAACGACTTCGCCTTCTTCCACGGCGCGTGGGAGGTCCGCCACCGCCGCCGCACCGACTTCCTCGACCCGGACAGCGGCTGGGAGGAATTCCCGGGCACAAGCCGCTGCTGGCCGCTGTTCGACGGGGCCGCGAACCTCGACGAGATCGACATGCCGCGCCTCTCGGCGAAGGGTGCGACCCTGCGGCTCTTCGACCGGGAGACCGAGCAGTGGTCGCTGAACTGGGCCTCCAGTGTCAGCGGAAAGCTGTTCCCCCCGGTCGTCGGCCGGTTCGGCGGGGGCCGCGGGGAGTTCTACGGCGACGACACGTACGACGGGAAGGACGTACGGGTGCGCTTCGTGTGGTCGGGGGTCTCCACTGAGTCGGCCCGCTGGGAGCAGGCGTTCTCCGTCGACGAGGGACGCACCTGGCTCACCAACTGGATCATGGAGTTCAGCCGGGCTTCCTGAACGCCCGCAGGCTGAAGACCGGGTCGGGCCGGGGCCGGTCCTGGTCCGGGAGCTGCGCCAGCCGGGCCGCGAAACCGTCGGCGAGCGGGTCACCGGGCGGCAGGGTGACGAACCAGCCCCGGCGCAGGTCGGCGACCGTGCGGCGGGGGCTGCGGCCCTGACCGCGGCCCGTGAAGCGGGCCTGCCCGGCCGGGACCAGGCCATGGTCGAGGGCGTACGACTCGACGAGCGCCGCCTGGTCCCGGGCCGGGCGGCGCGGGCGGGAGGCCAGGACGGCGTCGATGTCGCTGCCCACGTTGTGCGCGGCGGCCTTGTCGACCGTGGTGACGTAGATCCCGCCGGGCCGCAGCACCCGGGCGCACTCGGCGACGGTGGTCCGTACGTCGTCGTCGGTCCGGGCGAGGTGCAGCAGCCACACGCTGCTCACGGCGTCGAACCGGCCGTCACCGAACGGCAGCCGGCGGCTGTCGGCGAGCACGACGGTGCCGGGCATACGGGCGGCGGCCTGCCGGGCCATGTTGTGCGCGAGGTCGACGCCGGTCACGTGCATGCCGTGCCGTCCGGCGGCGAGGCGCCGCGTCACGATGCCGGTGCCGCAGGCGACGTCGAGCAGCCGGCGCGTGGCGTCCGGGAGGAGGCCCAGGACCGCGTCCGCCGCGGCCGCCGCCCTGGGTTCCCCGCCGCGTGAGGCGTCGTAGCGCTCCGCTTCCTTGTCGTAGTCCAGCACGCGTCAATGCGCTCCGTGACCGGCGGCGAGGTCCTCGATCCTGCGGGCGAGCTTGAAGTCCCGCTCGGTCACGGCGCTCACGGTGTGGGTGTTCACCGTGAGGGACACCGTGTTGTAGCCGAGGGTGAGGTCGGAGTGGTGGTCGAGCTCCTCCTGGACCTGGGCGATGTGCACGACCATCGCCGTGGCCGCGAAGTGCGAGGGGAGCCGGTAGGCGCGGGCGATGCGGTCGCCTTCCTGCGACCAGCCCGGCAGCTCGGCGAGCCGGTCCTCGATCTCCTTCTGCGACAGCGGTTCGAGGGGCATGGCCTCGCTCCTTCCTGCACGGGAGGGTCCGTCCCCGGGAGGGTTCGCCCTCAGCCTGCCACAGCCGAGGCGCGGCGGTCCTGGTCAGACGGGTTCCCCGACGGCCGTCCGCGGACACCTGCGGCCGCCGGGTCGTCGGCGAGCGCGGCGATCCGCGACCGGCCCTCGACCCGTTCCGGCCATTCGCGCGGGAGGCCGTGGTCGCCGTACCGGGCGCCCGGGAGGTTGCCGCGGACGGAGCCGGTGGAGTCGCTGTCACCGCAGTGGTTGACGGCCGGCGGCAGGGCGTCCGCGACGGAGGGCGGCCTGGGGGATGAGCCCCCCCTCGGAGGCCACGGCTCGTTCGTTCGGCGGGCTCCTCGGCTACGGTCGTACTCATGACCCTTGTCCCGTCCGCCGACGCGGCGTCCGTCACCGCCTCCACCCCCGCCGAGCAGGGCGTGGGCCCCCTGCTGCGGGCCTGGCGGGAGCAACGGCGGGTCAGTCAGCTGGAGTTGGCGCTGCGGGCCGATTCCTCGGCGCGGCACATCAGCTTCATCGAGACGGGCCGTTCACGGCCGAGCGAGGAGATGGTGCTGCGGCTGGCCGAGCACCTGGAGGTGCCGGTGCGCGAGCGCAACGCGCTGCTGCTGGCCGCGGGCTACGCCCCGCGCTACCCGGAGACCCCGCTGGACGACCCGGCGCTGGACGCGCTGCGCGCGGGCATGGAGCAGCTGATCCAGGGCTACGAGCCCTACCCGGCCCTCGTCGTGGACGCGATGTACCACGTGCACGCGGCCAACCGCGGCATCCTGATGCTCCTCGACGGCATCCCCGAGCACCTCCTGAAGCCCCCGCTGAACGCGATGCGTCTGACCCTGCACCCGGAGGGTCTCGCGCCGCGCATCCGCAACCTGCGGGAGTGGCGCGGGCATCTGCTCGCCCAGATGGACCGGCAGATCGCGCTGCGCCGCTCCGAGCCGCTGCGGCGGCTGTACGAGGAGGTGGCGGCGTATCCGGTGCCGGCGGAGGAGCCGCCCGGGACAGATCAAGAACCGGCCCCCGTCCCCTACTTCGCGCTGCCGATGCAGATCGAGCACGAGGGCCGCGTCCTGTCCTTCATCTCCTCCATCTCCACGTTCAACACACCGATGGACGTGACCGTCGCCGAGCTGGCCATCGAGACACTCCTCCCGGCCGACCCGGCGACGGTCAAGTACCTTCAGTCGCTGATGTCCTGACGTGCCTTCAGCGCCGCGTACTGCAACCCGGCGAACCCGGCGACGGTGAGCGCCTGCAACACGGTCCACACCGCGCCCGCCGTGCTCGGCGACAGCCACACCAGGAGGGCGACGACACTCAGGACGGCCCAGCCGAGGTTGGCCTCGATCACGGCACGCACGGGGAAGGCGGCGGGGCGGGCCCGGGAGGCGAGGAAGCCGACGGCGGCCGCATACAGGGTGAGGAACGCGCCGAGCACGAGCAGCAGCGCCGAGTCGACGCCGAACAGACGCCCCAGCGGACCGGGGACGGCGAGGTAGGCGAGCCCGTTCGCCCCGGTCACCACGGCGTCCATGGCCAGGAAACGGCGCAGCGCGGTCTGCGGGTCGGAGGTCCGGGCGAGCGCGGCGAGCGAGGTGGCGGACATGACGAATCACCCTCCGTCGAGGTCGGGTTGCGGTGGTGGGACCCGGGCCCCGGTTCGGCGTGCGCCGCCCCGGAACCCGGTGTCTCAACGCTCTCGCGGAAAGGCGGGGAGGTCGATTACCCGCCGGGTAATGGCAGCGCCGCCCGCCCCGTAACGAGCGTCTCACCGCCGACCCGGTGAGTCCGTAACCGGAACATGACACACTGCTCCGCGTACTTTCGGCGCGTAGGGGAGGCGTGGCGTGAGTGAGCGGCGACCCGCGCCCACCGTCGGCCAGGTGGTGCTGGGAAAGCGCCTGCAGGAACTGCGGGAGGCGGCCGGCCTGGGCCGTGACGAGGCCGCACGCGTCCTACGGGTGGCCTCGGCGACCGTACGCCGTATGGAGACAGCCGAGGTCGCCCTGAAGATCCCGTACGTGCAGGTACTGCTGGAGACCTACGGCGTACCCGAGGCCGACACGGCGGCGTTCGTCGCGCTGGCCGAGGAAGCCAACCAGCCGGGCTGGTGGCAGCGGTTCCACGACGTACTGCCGGACTGGTTCAGTCTGTACGTCAGCCTGGAGGGCGCCGCCCGCATCATCCGCTCCTACGAGCCGCACTTCGTGCCCGGCCTGCTGCAGACCGAGGACTACGCGCGTGCCGTGATGGAGGCGGGGACGATCGGGCAGGCGGGGCCGGAGACCATCGAGCGGCATGTGTCGCTGCGCATGGAGCGGCAGCGGCTGCTGGAGCGGCCCGACCCGCCCCATCTGTGGGTGATCATGGACGAGACGGTGCTGCGGCGCCCGGTGAGCAGCCGCGCCGAGGTGATGCGCGACCAGTTGGACAAGCTGCTGGAGTTCGCCGAGCGCGACCGCGTCACGCTGCAGATCGCCGAGTTCTCCTCCGGCCCGCACCCGGGGACGTACGCGCCCTTCGCCTTGTTCCGCTTCGCCGAGCCCGAGCTGCCCGACATGGTCTACACCGAGTACCTCACCGGCGCCCTGTACCTGGACTCCCGCACGGAGGTCGCCGCGCATCTGGAGGTGCTGGACCACATGTCGACGGCCGCCGCGTCGGCCGCGCGCACGAGGAGGATCCTGCGGGAACTCCGCGACGACATCTGAGCCACCCGAGTGCGCCGACCGGCCACGGCTCCGGCTCCGGCTCCGGCTCCGGGATGTACCTCCCCCCCCCGTACGGCAACCTTTCCGGCCCCCGCGTACGACCTGTCCGCGTACGACCCGTCCACGACGGCACACGAGCCCGATTCGAGCCCCGAGGAGAACACACCGCATGACCGGATCCGAGTCCCTGCCCGCCCGCCTCGACACCAGCCGGCCGCACCCGGCCCGCGTCTACGACTGGTGGCTGGGCGGCAAGGACAACTACCCGGTGGACGAGGAGCTGGCCCGCAGGATCCTCGCCGTGGACGGCACGGTGCTGCGCGGGGCGCGCGCCAACCGCCGGTTCATGCACCGGGCCGTGCGCACCGCCGCCGAGGCCGGGATCCGCCAGTTCCTGGACATCGGCACCGGCATCCCCACCGAGCCCAACCTGCACCAGGTGGCGCAGGGCGTCGCGCCCGAGTCCAAGGTGGTGTACGCCGACAACGACCCGATCGTGCTGCGGCATGCGGAAGCCCTGCTGAACGGCACCGCCGAGGGCGGCACCGACTACGCGCACGCCGACGTCCGTGACATCGACGCCCTGCTGGACCGGGCGGGCGAGTCCCTGGACCTCACCGAGCCGGTCGCGCTTTCGCTGGTAGCGCTCACCCACTACCTGGACGACGACCCGGACGGCGACGACGTGTACGGCCTGCTCCGGAGGTACGTCGCCGCACTCGCCCCGGGCAGCTACCTGATCCTCTCCCAGGTCACCCCGGACCTCAGCCCGGAGGCCATCGAGCAGGCGGCGAACCAGTTCCGGCGCAGCGGCACGCCCTTCCACCCCCGGTCGCTCGCCGAGTTCTCCCGCTTCTTCGACGGTCTGGAGCTGCTCGGCCCCGGCGTCATCCCCGTCTACGGCTGGCGTCCGGAGCCGGAGGACGTGGCGGCCCAGGCGGAGGGCATCGTGCCGGTGTACGCGGGGGTCGCCCGCAAGGTCTGACCCGTACGGGTGCCGTGAACGGGTGCGCTCCCTCGCCCCGCCCTAGGTTCGTGACCAGGGCCTGTCCGAGGGCAAGCTAAGGGAGCGCCTGTGACCGACACCCGGATACCGCCCACCCCGCCCGCCGAGCCGCCGCCCGCCGAGCCGGGTGCGGCGCTGCTGAAGGCCGGCAGGTTCTTCCGGCCCGGCACGCCCGCGCCCGATCTGCACAGCGTCGAGCTGACCGGCGGGCGGGAGGCGGACGCCTTCTACCGGGACCGCTGGAGCCACGACAAGGTCGTGAACTCCACCCATGGCGTGAACTGCACCGGCTCCTGCCGCTGGAAGGTGTACGTCAAGGACGGCATCATCACCTGGGAGACGCAGCAGACGGACTACCCGTCGGTCGGCCCGGACCGCCCGGAGTACGAACCCCGCGGCTGCCCACGCGGCGCCGCCTTCTCCTGGTACACCTACTCCCCCACCCGGGTCCGCTACCCGTACGTCCGCGGTGTGCTCCTCCAGATGTACCGCGAGGCGAAGGAACGCCTGCAGGACCCGGTCCTGGCCTGGGCGGACGTCCAGAGCGACCCCGAGCGTCGCCGCCGCTACCAGCGGGCGCGCGGCAAGGGCGGCCTGGTGCGGGCGAGTTGGGACGAGGCGGTCGAGCTGGTCGCCGCGGCCCACGTCCACACCATCAAGACGTACGGCCCCGACCGCGTCGCCGGTTTCTCCCCCATCCCCGCGATGTCGATGGTGTCGCACGCGGCGGGCGCCCGCTTCCACTCCCTGATCGGCGCCCCGATGCTGTCGTTCTACGACTGGTACGCCGATCTGCCCGTGGCCTCCCCGCAGGTCTTCGGCGACCAGACCGACGTGCCGGAGTCGGGCGACTGGTGGGACGCGGCGTATCTGATGATGTGGGGCTCGAACGTCCCGGTGACCCGCACGCCGGACGCGCACTGGATGGCGGAGGCCCGCTACCGGGGCCAGAAGGTCGTGGTCGTCGCTCCCGACTACGCCGACAACGCCAAGTTCGCCGACGAGTGGCTCCACCCGCACCCCGGCACGGACGGCGCCCTGGCCCTCGCCATGGGCCACGTCGTCCTCAAGGAGTTCTTCGTCGACCGGGAGACCCCCTTCTTCGCGGACTATGTCCGCCGGTTCACCGACCTGCCCTTCCTTGTCACCCTGGAGGACCGGGACGGCGCCCATGTCCCCGCGAAGTTCCTGCGCGCCTCGGACCTGGGCCAGGAGGGCGAGGGCGCCGAGTGGAAGACGGTCGTCCTGGACGAGGCGACGGGCCGCGCGGTCGCCCCGAACGGCTCCCTGGGTTTTCGCTGGACCGAGTCGGGAAAGGGGAAGTGGAACCTCGAACTCGGCGACATACGCCCGCAGTTGAGCCTGTACGGCAGCGAGGTCGCCGCCGGTGTCGAGGTGCTGCTCCCCCGGTTCGACACGGAGGGCGGGGCGCACGGACAGGGGCGCGGGGACGTCGTACGCCGTGGTGTCCCGGCGACGAAGCTGGGCGGCGTGCACGGGCCGCTGGTGACGACGGTCTTCGACTTGCTGCTCGCCCAGTACGGGGTGGCACGGCCCGGGCTGCCGGGCCGCTGGCCCTCGTCGTACGACGATGCCGACGCGCCCGGCACCCCCGCCTGGCAGGAGGTGCACACCTCCGTTCCGGCGGCCAAGTGCGCAAGGATCGCCCGGGAGTTCGCGCGGACGGCCGAGCGGTCCGAGGGCCGCTGCATGATCCTGATGGGCGCCGGCACCAACCACTGGTTCCACTCCGAGACGATCTACCGCGCCTTCCTCGCCCTGCTCCAGCTCACCGGCTGCCAGGGCCGCAACGGCGGCGGCTGGGCGCACTACGTGGGCCAGGAGAAGTGCCGTCCGGTGACCGGCTGGGCGACGCTCGCGGCGGCGTCGGACTGGTCTCGTCCGCCGCGCCAGATGATCGGCACGGCGTACTGGTTCCTCAACACCGACCAGTGGCGCTACGACCGCTTCACGGCCGACGTGCTGACCTCCCCGCTGGGTGCGGGCCGGTTCCGGGGGATGACGGGCGCGGACTGTCTGGCGCTGTCGGCGCGTGTGGGGTGGATGCCGTCGTATCCGACCTTCGACCGCAATCCGCTGGAGCTGGGCGAGGTGTTCGGCGATCCGGTGGCCAGGACGGTGGCCGAACTGCGCGCCGGGACCCTGAAGTTCGCCTGCGAGGACCCGGACGCGCCGGAGAACTGGCCGCGGGTGCTGACGCTGTGGCGGGCCAATCTGCTGGGCTCCTCGGCGAAGGGCGCGGAGTACTTCACCCGGCATCTGCTGGGCACCCACTCCTCGCTGCAGGCGGAGGAGGCGCCCGAGGACGTACGGCCGCGGGAGGTGACCTGGCACGAGGAGGCGCCCGAGGGCAAGCTCGACCTGCTGCTGTCGCTGGACTTCCGGCAGACGTCGTCCACGCTGCTGTCGGACGTCGTGCTGCCCGCCGCCACCTGGTACGAGAAGCACGACCTGTCCAGCACGGACATGCACCCCTTTGTGCACTCCTTCACCCCGGCCGTGGATCCGCCGTGGCAGGCGCGCACCGACTTCGACACGTTCAAGGCGCTGGCCGAGCGGCTCAGCGAACTCGCCGTCGGCCATCTCGGCGTACGCAAGGACCTGGTGGCGACCCCGCTCCAGCACGACACCCCGGGCGAGCTCGCCCAGCCGGGCGGGGTCGTCCTGGACTGGCGGCGCGGGGAGTGCGCTGCGGTGCCCGGCCGGACCATGCCGAACCTGACCGTCGTGGAGCGGGACTACACCGCGATCGGCGCCAAGTTCTCGGCGCTGGGCCCGCTGGTGGAGCAGCTCGGCCTGCCCGCCAAGGGCATCACGCTGAAGCCGGACCAGGAGGTCGAGGACCTCAGGCACCTCAACGGTGTGACGGCCGACGGCCGCCCCTGCCTCGACACGGCCGTGAAGGCGGCGAACACCATCCTCGCCCTGTCCGGCACCACCAACGGCCGTCTGGCCACCCAGGGTTTCCGCACCCTTGAGGCGCGAACCGGGCAGGAGATGGCACACCTGGCCGCCGAGCACGAGGGCAGGCGGATCACGTACGCGGACACGCAGGCCGCGCCGGTGCCGGTGATCACCTCGCCGGAGTGGTCGGGCAGCGAGTCGGGCGGGCGGCGCTACACGGCCTTCACCCTCAACACCGAGCATCTCAAGCCCTGGCACACCCTCACCGGCCGCCAGCACTTCTTCCTCGACCACGACTGGATCCACGAGCTCGGCGAGGCCCTGCCCGTCTACCGGCCGCCGCTGGACATGAACAAGCTGTTCGGCGAACCGCGGCTCGGCCCGGACGGGCAGCAGGAGGTGACGGTCCGTTACCTCACCCCGCACAACAAGTGGTCCATCCACTCCGAGTACCAGGACAACCTGTTCATGCTGGCCCTCTCCCGGGGCGGCCAGAACATCTGGATGTCCCCGCAGGACGCGGACGCGATCGGCGTCGTGGACGACGACTGGATCGAGGCGGTCAACCGCAACGGCGTGGTCGTCGCGCGGGCCGTCGTCTCGCACCGGATGCCACCCGGCACCGTCTACATGCACCACGCGCAGGAACGCACGGTCGCCGTCCCGAAGACCGAGACCACCGGCCGCCGCGGCGGCATCCACAACTCGCTGACCCGGCTGATCCTCAAGCCGTCCCATCTCGTCGGCGGCTACGCCCAGTTGTCCTGGGCGTTCAACTACCTGGGCCCGACGGGCAACCAGCGCGACGAGGTGACGGTGATCCGCCGCCGCAGCCAGGAGGTCGAGTACTGATGCGCCCGATGGCCCAGATAGCGATGGTCATGAACCTCGACAAGTGCATCGGCTGCCACACCTGCTCGGTCACCTGCAAACAGGCGTGGACCAACCGGCAGGGCATGGAGTACGTCTGGTTCAACAACGTCGAGACCCGCCCCGGCCAGGGCTACCCACGCCGCTACGAGGACCAGGAGCGCTGGCGGGGCGGCTGGGAACTGAACCGGCGAGGCGCGCTGAAGCTCAAGGCCGGCGGCCGGTTCCGCAAGCTCGCCGGGATCTTCGCCAACCCCGAACTCCCGGAGATCAAGGACTACTACGAGCCCTGGACGTACGACTACAAGAACCTCACCGACGCCCCGCTCGGCGAGGACTTCCCGGTGGCCCAGCCGATCTCGCAGCTCGACGGCAAACCGATGAAGATCGAGTGGTCATCGAACTGGGACGACAACCTCGCCGGCGCACCCGCACACGGTGACCTCGACCCGATGGTCGAGCAGGCGCGCAGACAGGCCTCGGACAAGGTGCGGTTCGAGTTCGAGCAGACCTTCATGTTCTATCTGCCGCGCATCTGCGAACACTGCCTCAACCCGTCCTGTGTGGCGTCGTGCCCGTCGGGGGCGATGTACAAGCGGGCGGAGGACGGCATCGTCCTGGTCGACCAGGACCGGTGCCGGGGCTGGCGGATGTGCGTGACGGGATGCCCGTACAAGAAGGTGTACTTCAACCACCGCACCGGCAAGGCCGAGAAGTGCACCCTGTGCTATCCGCGGGTCGAGGTCGGTCTGCCGACGGTCTGCTCGGAGACCTGCGTGGGCCGGCTGCGCTACCTCGGGGTGATCCTGTACGACGCCGACAAGGTGACGGCCGCCGCCTCGGTGCGCAGCGAACAGGACCTGTACGAGGCGCAGTTGGGCGTCTTCCTCGATCCCGACGACTCCGGGGTGCGGCGGGCCTGCGAGGACGCGGGGATCCCCTACGACTGGCTGGAGGCCGCCCGCCGCTCCCCCGTGCACGCGCTGATCAGCAAGTACCGGGTGGCGCTGCCGCTGCATCCGGAGTACCGGACGATGCCGATGGTCTGGTACATCCCGCCGCTCTCCCCGGTCGTGGAGGCGCTGACGGAGACCGGGCACGACGGGGAGGACGCGGACAACCTGTTCGGCGCGATCGACACGCTGCGCATTCCGCTGGAGTACCTGGCGGAGCTGTTCACGGCCGGTGACGTCGGCCCGGTGCGGTCCTCGCTGGAGAAGCTCGCCGCGATGCGCGCCCACATGCGGGCGATCAACCTCGGTGAGGAGCCGGACCCGTCGACGGCGTCCGCCGTGGGCATGGGACGGTTCGAGATCGAGGAGATGTACCGGCTGCTGGCGATCGCCAAGTACGAGGACCGGTACGTGATTCCGACGGCGGCCGTCGGGGACGCCCGGCGCCTGGAGGAGTCGGCGCTCCCACAGGGGTGCAGCCTCGACTTCGAGGGCGGTCCCGGGATGGGCGGGGACGGCCCCTTCGGCCAGGACTCGGGCCGCAAGCTGCTGCCGCTGGTGACGGTGGAGAACTTCCACGCCCTGCGCAGACGGCAGACCGCGGACGACACGGCCGTAGCGGCCGACACAGCCCCCACAGCCGACTCCGAGGAGTCCTGATGCCCTCCTTCGAGGTGCTCTACCAGGCGGCCGCGCTCTGCCTGACCTACCCTGACGACGACTTCCGCGCCCGGCTGCCGCTGCTGCGGGAAGCCGCCCCGCAACTGCGGGAGTTCACCGACCACGCGGCGGTCACTCCCCCGCAGGACCTGGCCGCGCACTACGTCGAGGTCTTCGACCTCAACAACCGCCACAGCCTGTACCTGAGCTGGTGGCAGGACGGGGACACCCGGCGGCGCGGCATGTCGCTGCTCCGCTTCAAGGAGCTCTACCGCGCACACGGCCTGGAGTTCACCGGCGAGGAGCTGCCCGACTTCCTGCCCGCGGTCCTGGAGTTCGCGGCCCGCACCGGCAGCACCGACCTCCTGCTGGAACACCGGGACGCCCTGGAGCAGCTCCGCTCCCGGCTCACCGACTTCGGGACTCCGTACGCGTCCGTCCTGGACGCCGTATGCGCCACACTGCCGACCGCACACTCGGGAGTGCGCTCATGACCACACTCCTCTGGGGCGTCCTGCCGTACGTCACCTTCGCCCTCCTCGTCGCCGGCCTGATCTGGCGCCACCGCTACGACCGGTTCGGCTGGACCACCCGCTCCTCGCAGGTCTACGAGTCCAAGCTGCTGAACATCGCCTCGCCCGCCTTCCACTACGGCATCCTGTTCGTGCTGGTGGGCCATCTGATCGGCCTGTTCGTCCCGCAGTCCTGGACGGACGCGCTCGGCGTCGGCGAGCACACCTACCACCTGTTCTCCCTCTACGGCGGTACGGCGGCCGGGATCCTGACGGTCGCCGGGATCGTGCTGCTGATCTACCGCCGCCGGACGAACGCACCGGTGTTCCGGGCGACGACGGTCAACGACCAGCTCATGTACGTGGTGCTGCTGGCGGCGATCGCGATGGGCATGGTCGCGAAACTGGCCCACTCCTCCGGCGACGGCTACGACTACCGGCAGTCCATCGCCCCTTGGGCCCGCAGCCTCTTCACGCTCCAGCCGGACCTCGACCGGATGGCGGGCGTGCCGGTGCTGTACCAGATCCACGCCGTGATCGGCATGGCGCTGATCGCGCTGGTGCCGTACACCCGGCTGGTGCACATGTTCAGCGCGCCGGTGCAGTACCTGTTCCGGCCGTACGTGGTGTACCGGAGCCGCGACCCCCGACAGCTGGGGCCGCGGCCGGAGAAGCGGGGCTGGGAGAGGACCGGTTCCTAGGCCGCCCCGCCCGTCTGGTCCCTGTGGTCCCGCTGGTCCTTCTGCTCCTTCTCGTCGTCGACGATCTCCGCGTCCACCACGTCGTCGTCCTGCGGTGAGGTCTGCTCAGTGCCCGTGGCCGTGCCCGGGCCGGCGTCCGTCGGCGCCTGCTGGGCCTGGGCGTACATCGCCTGGCCCATCTTCTGGCTGACGGTGGCGAGTTTCTCGATGCCGGTGCGCAGGGCGTTCGTATCGGCGTTCTGCTCCAGTTGCTGCTTCAGGTCCGTGACCGCCGACTCGACCTCGGTCCTGGTGTCCGCCGGGACCTTGTCCTCGTTGTCGCGGATGAACTTCTCGGTCTGGTAGACGAGCTGCTCGGCCTGGTTCCGGGTCTCCGCAGCCTCGCGGCGACTGCGGTCCTCCTCGGCGTACTGCTCGGCCTCCCGCATCATCCGGTCGATGTCGTCCTTCGGCAGCGCCGAGCCGCCGGTGACCGTCATCTTCTGTTCGCGCCCGGTGGCCAGGTCCTTGGCGGAGACGTGCATGATGCCGTTGGCGTCGATGTCGAACGCGACCTCGATCTGCGGCACCCCGCGCGGCGCGGGCGGCAGACCGGTCAGGTCGAAGACGCCGAGCTTCTTGTTGTACGCGGCGATCTCACGTTCGCCCTGGTAGACCTGGATGCCGACCGAGGGCTGGTTGTCGGTGGCGGTCGTGAAGATCTCCGAACGCCGGGTCGGGATCGTCGTGTTGCGCTCGATGAGCTTGGTCATGATGCCGCCCTTGGTCTCGATGCCGAGGGACAGCGGGGTGACGTCGAGCAGGAGGACGTCCTTGACGTCGCCGCGGATGACACCCGCCTGGAGAGCCGCGCCGACGGCCACGACCTCGTCGGGGTTGACGCCCTTGTGCGGGTCCTTGCCGGTGAGTTCCTTCACCAGGTCGGTGACGGCGGGCATCCGGGTGGAGCCACCGACGAGGATGACGTGATCGACCGCGGCGAGCTTGATGCCGGCGTCCTTGACGGCCTGGTGGAAGGGGGTCTTGCAGCGGTCGAGGAGGTCCGCGGTGAGTTCCTGGAACTGGGCGCGGGTCAGCTTCTCGTCGAGGTGGAGGGGGCCCGCGGCGGAGGCGGTGATGTAGGGCAGGTTGATCGTCGTCTCGGAGGAGCTGGACAGCTCGATCTTGGCTTTCTCGGCACCTTCGCGAAGCCGTTGCAGGGCCATCTTGTCGTTGCCGAGGTCGATGCCGTTCTGTCCCTTGAACTTCTTCACGAGGTACTCGACGACCCGCTGGTCCCAGTCGTCGCCGCCGAGATGCGTGTCGCCGTTGGTGGCCTTGACCTCGATGACGCCGTCGCCGATCTCCAGCAGGGAGACGTCGAAGGTGCCGCCGCCGAGGTCGAAGACCAGTACTGTCTGCTCCTCGCCGCGGTCGAGGCCGTAGGCGAGGGCGGCGGCCGTGGGCTCGTTGATGATCCTGAGCACCTTCAGGCCCGCGATCTCCCCGGCCTCCTTGGTGGCCTGCCGCTGGGCGTCGTCGAAGTACGCGGGGACGGTGATCACCGCGTCGGTGACGTCCTCGCCGAGATAGGACTCGGCGTCCCGCTTCAGCTTCTGCAGCACCCGGGCGGACAGCTCCTGCGCCCGGTAGCGGGTGCCGTCGATGTCGCCCTGATCGGGGAACCGCCAGCTCCCGTCACCCATGTGCCGCTTCACGGAACGGGCGGTGCGCTCGACGTTCGTCACCGCCTGCCGTTTGGCCACCTCCCCCACGAGCACCTCGCCGTTCTTGGCGAAGGCCACGACCGAAGGTGTGGTCCTGGCCCCCTCCGCATTGGCGACGACAGTGGGTTCGCCGCCCTCCAGAACGGCGACCACCGAGTTCGTGGTCCCGAGATCGATTCCGACCGCGCGTGCCATCGCTGTCCCCTTCCGCCAGGGCACCTCTTGAACTCCAGCACAAAACTTGAGTGGGTTCTTGTCAATGGGACGGGTGACCTACCGGAAGGGGGCCAAACGGGGCCTGAGCAAGCGCTCAGGCCCTCTGCTCAGCCAAGCTTGGCCGACAGGGTGATGGTCGTGCCCGTCAGAGCCTGGCTCACCGGGCAGTTCTTCTTGGCATCCTCCGCCGCGGCGACGAACGCCTCATCGTCGATACCGGGAACCGTCCCCTCGACGGTGAGGTGAATCCCGGTGATCCCCTCTCCCGGCTGGAAGCTCACGTCCGCCGAGGTGACCAGCTTGGTGGGCGGGGTGCCGGCACCCGCGAGGGCGTGCGACAGGGCCATGGAGAAGCAGCTGGAGTGCGCGGCGGCGATCAGCTCTTCCGGGCTGGTCTTGCCGTTCGCGTCCTGGGAGCGCGAGGCCCACGTGACCGGCTGTGCGGCGATGGCACCGGAAGAGTCGAAGTTGACGACACCGTTGCCCTCAAGCAGGCTGCCTTCCCAGACGGTGTGTGCGGAGCGCGTGGTAGCCACGGTTCTTCCTTTCGCGTGGGGGCCCGTTTCCTGGGTCCGTGCCCCCATCCGATCACACTCCGCCTCACTGCACCCGGAAGACCGGCCCACGCGGGGTGAACGGCAGTCGACGCCTCTGCGCAATCCAATACGCGTGCTCGCGCCGCACCCGCAGCACATCGCACCAGCCGTCGGTGCCGACCAGGACGGGAGCACCCGGCGGGAAGTCGTCCGCGCGCTGCACGAACTCGTCGAACCAGCGGGCCAGTCGGGCGTCCCACGGCAGCGGCGGACGGCTGAGCGCGCGGACCTCCTGGACCGGACCGCCGGGCCGGAAGCCGCGCTCCTGCTGCCGGCGATGCGGTCGTGGACCTCCTCCGCGGACAGTCCGGTGAACCGTGCGTCGTACAGCAGGCCTTGGGGCATCTCCTCGGCCTTCCCGGCGGAGCCGATCCCTCGAAGCCGCGCTTACCTGGCCGGAATGTGCCCTGGGCAAGACCACCCGGCGGTGACACGTTGAGGCACGGTCCTCCGTGAGAGCCGCTCCTTCGTTCATGGGGGTACGAGGGGGCGGCGCCCCCAGGGGCGGTCCGGCCGGGTGATCAGGCGGCCCGCTGGTCCTGGCTTCGTGTCAGCGGCACCTGGGGACCGTTCGATTCACGCAGCCAGCGGCGCAGTACGCGGTGGATGTGCTCGGCGCCGACGAGGTCCTCCCCGTCGCCGACCGGCGTGGAGAAGATGAGCGGCGACAGCAGGAAGGGTCTGCCCTGTGCCCCGCCGAGACCGCCGTGCGAGCCGATCTGCTCCTCGAAGGCGAGGACCTCGCCGTCGGCCGGGTCGTGGAAGGAGTTGACCATGATGTCGGCGGTGTTCGGGAAGGAGTGCGTCCGGCGTACGGCGTCGGCGGCGCCCGGCCCGAAGACCTCCAACGGCCCGGGGTCGGCGTCCAGCCGGTCCAGGGGGATCTCCGCGCCGTACGCGCCGAGCACGAGTCCGCCGTGCTGCTCGCTGCGGACCAGCAGGAAGCCGACGCCGGGGTGGTTGGCGAGGGTGGTGAGCAGGGCCGGGTGGCGGGCGTCGATCTCCTCCCTGGTCATCCGGTGCGGCACGTCCGGGAAGGAGACCAGCCCGAGGTTGCCGGAGGCCAGCACGATCGGCTCGGAACGGCGGCGCGCGGGGCGGTGCTGCTCGCCGCCCTCCTCGACGGGACGGCGCAGCGCCGCGCGCACGGCCGCGCGGGCCTCGGCACCGCTGTGGGTGCGCCGAGCCTTGCGCGGCACGGGCAGCCCGCAGCCGGCCCGCACCAGTTCGCCGAGGCCGAGGCCGTAGCGGGCGCGGAAGGTCTCGCCGGGGCTCTGCCCGTGGTCCGACAGCACGACGATCCGGTACGGCCGCGGCGCGTGCTCGGCGACCTTCTCGATCAACGCCAGTGCCCGGTCGAGGCGTTCGAGGACCTTCTCGGCGTCGCGGCTGCACGGCCCGGAGTGGTGCGCCACCTCGTCGTACGCAACGAGGTCGGCGTAGACGGCGGTGCGGCCGGCGAGCATGTCGCCCATGACCGCGGCGACGACGACGTCCCGCTCGACGACGGTCGCGAAGGCGCGGACGAAGGGGTAGAGGCCGCCGCGGGAGACCCTCGGCCGGACCTTGCGGGCGCGGGCCCGGGTGGACTCGCCGATCTCGCGGCCGACCTCGGCGATGAAGGACAGGGCGGTGCGGACGGCGTTGGCCGGGTCGGAGAAGTAGGCGAAGTAGCCCGCGCGGGAGCGGTTGCGGCGGCCGCGGCGCTTGGTGGCGATGGACAGCACGAGGGCCTGCTCGTCGGCGCCGCCGCTGAAGAGGTTGCCGCGGCTGGCGCCGTCGACGCTGAGCAGTCCGCCGTCGCCGGTGCGGTCGACGGCGCGGCGCTGGAGTTCGGCGGCGCTGGTGGGGCGGTTGCAGACCACGACCTCGCGGCCGGCCTTCTCGTACCAGCGGAAGGCGGGGACGTCGTGGTTGCTGCCGTGCAGGATGCCCAGCTGGCTGGCGCCGGTCTGGCTGGACCAGTCGGTGCGCCAGGGCGTGAGGCGGTGGGTGGGGGCGGCGCCGGGCCGGGTGCCGTCGGTGCGGTCGGGGCGGCCGGTGTGATCGCCCAGCCAGCGGGCGACGGTGGGCATCAGGCCCTTGCCGACGGCGGCGAGCAGGACGTCGTGCCCGACGCCGTCGAGCTGGATGAAGACGGTGCCGGGGCTGGACGGGCCGGGTGGCAGGGCTCTGCGCCGACGGTCGGCCAGACGGTACAGCCGGCGCCGGTACGCGTCGTCGTCCCGTACGGCCAGGGCGGCGCCGGTGGCGGAGGCGACGGCGGACATCACGGCGGCGACGATGACGGCGGTCTCGGGGGCGGCCTCGCTGTCGCCGGAGGGCACGAGGCGCAGGGCGACGATGAGCAGCGAGCCGTTGAGGAAGAACACCAGCAGGCCGAGGACCAGCGCCGGCACGAGCAGCAGCAGCCGTACGAGCAGGGGCCAGACGAGCGCGGAGAGCAGACCGAAGGCGCCGGCGCCGAGGGCCGCGGTGATGGCGATCCGGGTGGCGCTGTCACCGTCCGCCGACTGCAACTGGAAGTCCGGCAGGATCCCGGCGAGCACGAGCATGGTCACGGTGGAGACGGCCCACACGGCCACGCTCCGCCCGACCTGACTGGCAATCCGCCGCCAACGCCCACGCACGCCCAGCCCACCTCACGTCCGGCCCACCGCCCCGAAACGGGCCTATACGCCCCCAGCCTGACACAACGGTCCCAGGTGCCCACCAGTTCCCTTTGTCGCCTGCGCTGGGGCAGCGCCCCTGAAAGGGGCGCGAGGCTGTATCGATATGCGGCTCCGCCGCGCGAGCGCGACCAACCCTCACGGCGCCGCGGCCAAAAGACGCCCCACCCCGGCCCCCTCGGCGGAGCGCCTAGCGTCCGTCGTACCCCGCCGTCGGCATCGACAGCCGACGGTGCACCCGGGCCTTCATCTGCGCGTCGTACAACGGCTCGGCCCGCCCCACCGTCTCCACCCGCACCCCGCGCCGTGCGCACTCCGCGGTGAACTCCTCGACGGACGACAGCGCGCTCTCCAGCACCCTGCGGCTGGGCGCCACGAACAGATCGAGGCCGGGCCGGACGCCTTCCCACAGCACGCTGTGGTCGGCCCGCAGCCCTCGTACGAGGAGCTCACGCGCGATGACGTACCCGTGTTCGGCGGCCCAGTGTGCGCACATCGCGTGCTGGCTGCGGGAGTCCACCAGGAAGGGGTCGGCGTCCAGTTCTTCGAGCGGCGTCAGACTGGCGATCGCCGTGACGCGCACTATGGATGGCCCCATGGCGTCCCCCTCACCTCCGGGTTTCGCCGCCGACCCTACTCCAGCCCGTACGCTTCGGGGAGTCGCGCGAAGGAGGCAAAGGAGGTGCCGGTGGAGATCACCTGGTGGGGTCACGCCACCTGCACGGTCGAGGACTCGAACGTGCGCGTTCTCACCGACCCTTTGTTCGCGCGCCGCCTGGCGCACCTCCGGCGCCGCCGGGGCGCACTGCCACCGCCCGACGCCTGGCGGGCCGACGTCGCCGTCGTCTCCCACCTGCACGCCGACCACTTGCATGTTCCGTCCCTCGCGAGGCTGGCGCCGGGCACCCGACTGCTCGTGCCGGCCGGCGCGCCCCGCGCGGTGCCGGGCCTGCGCCGCCTCACGGGGCTGCGGGTGACCGAGATGTCCCCCGGGGACGTGGTGTCGGTGGGCGGGCTGACGGTACGGGCCGTGCCCGCCCGGCACGACGGACGCCGGCTGCCCTTCGGTCCGCACCGCTCCCCCGCTCTCGGCTATGTCGTCGAGGGCGAGGGGCGCACGTACTTCGCCGGAGACACCGGGCTGTTCGATGCCATGGCCGAGGAGGTCGGGCCGGTCGACGTGACGCTGCTGCCGGTGGGCGGCTGGGGGCCGTATCTCGGGGACGGCCATCTGAACGCGGCACGGGCGGCCGAGGCACTGGCCCGGCTGTCGCCGCGCAGCGCCGTGCCGGTGCATTTCGGCACCTACTGGCCGATCGGCATGGATGCCGTGCGTCCCCACGAATTCCACGCACCCGGCGACGAGTTCGCGCGCCTCGCGGCCGAGCGTGCGCCCGGCGTGTCGGTGCACCGGCTCGCGCACGGCGGGCGTGTGCGCCTGGAGGTGGCCCGGTGACGCTGCTGGCCGCCACCGCGACGACGGTTCCGCCGGAGTCGACGCAGCAGGCGATCGGCTATCCGTCGCTGTTCCTGCTGGTGCTGATCGGGGCGCTGGTGCCGGTCGTGCCGACGGGGGCGCTGGTGAGTTCGGCGGCGGTGGTGGCGTTTCACCAGACGGCGCCGTTCTCGCTGGCGCTGGTGTTCGTGACGGCGTCCACGGCCGCGTTTCTCGGCGATGTGACGCTGTACTGGCTGGGGCGGCGCGGCATGGGCTCGAAGAACGGCTCGCGCTGGCTTGAGGCGATCCGCGCGCGGGCACCGGAGGAGCGGCTCACACAGGCGCAGGACAGGCTCGCCGCGCACGGTGTTGCCGTGCTGGTGCTGTCCCGGCTGGTGCCTGCGGGGCGGCTGCCGGTGATGCTGGCGTGTCTGCTGGCGAAGTGGCCGATGCAGAGGTTCGCCCGTGGGAACTTTCCCGCTTGCCTCGCGTGGGCGGTGACGTATCAGTTGATCGGGATTCTTGGGGGCTCGCTGTTCCCGGAGCCGTGGGAAGGTGTGGTGGCTGCGGTGGCGCTGACCTTGGTGATCAGTGTGGCGCCGAGCCTTTGGAAGCGGGTTCGATCTGCCCGATGACGTCTTGTTGCGGAGTGCGGGTGGTGTGTGGTTGCTCGCGCCCACGCGGCGGAGCCGCATATCGATACGGCCCCGCGCCCCTCGGGGTCTGACCCTTACCCGGCGATGTCAAGCACGCGGGAGCCACCAACCGGCAAGTCCCACAAGTCCTCCCGGTCGCGCCCCGCCTTGTCCCATGCCGCACGCACCCGCGTGAGCGGTTCCAGTACCGGCTCAGCCGACAGCACGAACGTGGCCCAGTGCATCGGGGCCATCCTCCGTGCCCCCAGATCTTCAGCCGCGCGCACCGCCTCCTCCGGGTCGCAGTGGACGTCGCTGAGCCACCAGCGGGGGTCGTAGGCGCCGATGGGGAGCAGGGCGAGGTCGATGCCGGGGTAGCGCTCGCCGATGCGGGTGAACCAGTGGCCGTAGCCGGTGTCGCCGGCGAAGTAGACGCGCTGCCCGTCGGGCGCGGTGAGGACCCAGCCGCCCCACAGGCTCTGGCAGGTGTCGAGGAGGGTGCGCTTGGACCAGTGGTGGGCGGGGACGAAGTCGAAGCGGACACCGGACAGTTCGGCCGCTTCCCACCAGTCCAGCTCGGTGACCCGGGTGAACCGGCGGCGCCTGAACCAGCCGGCGAGGCCCGCCGGGACGAACACGGGGGTGTCGCGCGGGAGTCGGCGCAGGGTGGGGGCGTCCAGGTGGTCGTAGTGGTTGTGGCTGATGACGACCGCGTCCACGCGCGGCAGGGCGCTCCAGGCGATGCCGACGGGGGTGACGCGGGCCGGGGTGCCGAGGATGCGGCGTGACCAGACCGGGTCGGTGAGGACGGTCAGTCCGCCGATCCGCACGACCCAACTGGCGTGCCCCGCCCAGGAGACGGCGATCGTGCGCGCGTCCACGCGGGGCAGCGGGCCGGGCTCGAAGGGCAGCCGGGGGATGTCGGCGAGGCCCTCGTCGCCGGGGCGTACGGCGCCCTCGCGGGCGAAGCGGGCGAGGGTCTTGAAACCGGGCAGCGGGGCGGTGAGACGGTCGTGGAAGGTACGCGGCCACACCCGGCGTTCGTACAGCGGGCGGGGTGCGGCGAGCGGCGGGTACTGGGGCGCGAAGCGGGACGGGCGCGCCGGGGCGCCGGCTTCCTGCCTGCTCGCGCTCGCGCTCGTGCTCGTGCTCGTGCTCGTGCTCGTGCTCGTGCTCGTGCTCGTGCTCGTGACGGTCGTACGCGTGGTGGTCGACTCGGACTGCTGCGTCATCGCGGAGGCTCCCATCGCTGAGCGTCGTCGCGGAGATCGTCGAAGACCGACTTCAGATGGATCAGCGCGCGTTGCACCTGTGGCAGTTCCAACGGCGAGGGCGAACTCATGCATTCCGCGCGCTCCTCGTCGGTGCCCTCCAGCAGCGGTCCGGTGGACAGCCGCACGCGCAGCGCCCCGAGGTCGTCGCCGAAGCGGTGCCCGCCCGGCGCGGGCATGCCGAGCCGGGCGGCGAGGAACTCCTCCAGGTCCTGCGCATCGCCCACGTCGTGCGCGGACAGACCGGCGCGCAGCGGGCCGAGGTCGACGTACAGATGGCGCCCGGCCTGCGGGGGCCGGGCCAGGGCGCCCGCTCCCACGGCGGCGGCGTGCGCGGCGGCGGCCACGCGCGCGTGCAGGCGTACGGCGGCGGAGACCCGCGCGGTCACCGACTCGGGTTCCGCCAGTGCGTACCCGGCCGCGAGGGCGACGGGGCCTGCGACACGGGCGCCGAGTGCGGTGAGCACGTCGAGCACGCGCGCGTGCAGGCTGTCTCCGGCCTCGCCCGGCGGGAACCGGGCGACCGCGGCCGGCCAGCCCGACGGCAGCAGCGACCCGGCCAGGTCGGTGACGACGGTGACCTGCTCGGGCAGCATCTCGGCGGGGCTGACCAGCACCGTGTCGTGCGGGGCGTGCACGGTGTCGCGCCAGGTCTCGTCGCTGACCAGGTGCAGCCCCTCGCCGCTGGCGGCCTCCAGCGTCTCGTGCAGCACCTCGGGAGGGGCCACGGTGGCGGTGGGATCGTCGGCGACGGACAGCACCAGCAGGCGTGGATCACCGCCCTCGGCGCGTACTCTGCGGACGGTCTCCAGCAGGGCGTACGGATCCGGCACCCCACCGCACTCGGCCGGTGTCGCCACATGGAAGACGGGTCTGCCCAGCAGGCGTGCGTACGGCGCCCACCAGGCGGCACAGGGCCGAGGCACGAGGACGTCGCCGCCTAGCGCGAAGGTCAGCGCGAGCAGCAGCGCGGGGGCGCCGGGAGCGGCCACCGCCCGCTCGGGCCCGGTCGGCAGGCCGCGGCGGCCCCAGTAGCCGCAGGCCGCCTCCAGGAGCGCGGTGCCACCGCCGATCGGTTCGCTCTCGGCACGGCCCGCGGCCGCGGCGAGCACGGCGGCCAGCTCGGGCAGCACGGGCAGCCCGTCGTCCGGGAGCGGCGGCCCGTAGCGGACGGGGCCATGGCCTTCGAGGTCCGTCCGGCGCATCCGTGCCTCCGCTGTGCCTGGTGCCGTGCTGGTTCGTCGTCGTCCGGTGCTCCGTGAGGGCTGAGGGCGGCGTTGCGTGGGCGGGCACTGAGGCGTTCACGGTGCGGAAGCCGCACGGTACGTCGCGTATCCCCACGCTCTGCACCCTTCGCTCTTCGCTCTTCGCTCTGCGCCCTTCGCCCTTCGCCCTTCGCCCTTCGCCCTTCGCTGTGCGTACCCATCGTGGCGCAATTACACGGTTGGCCGCCCGGGTTGCGCCTGTTCCCGGGGTGGCCCTACGGATCAGTCCTCCGTGGTGGGCGTCTTGCGGCGCAGCCGGTACATCGCGCCCCCGAACGCGCCCGCGATCAGCAGGCCGCCGGCGACCAGCGCGGGGACTGAGTCGGTGAAGGTACCGCCCGCACCGGCCTCCACACCGTGCTCGGCGCCGGCGCTGTCGCAGTCCTGCTCGGGCGACTCGCTCTTGCCGGACGCGTCGCTCCCGCCGGAGTGGAGCCCGCTTGCCTCCCAGTACGGCTCGGTCGCCTCCGCGTTCGGCTCGGTCTTGTCGGCGTCGGCCGTGCCCCGGTCGGACCCGGTCCCGCCGCCTTCGGACTTGCCCGAGTGAGCCTGGGACTCATCGGCTCCGGTCCAGTCCGAGTCGGCCTCGGTGCAGGGACGGCTGCCGCCTTCGATGCCGCCGCCTTCGATGCCGCCGCCTTCGGTGCCGCCCTCCTCGATCCCGCCGCCTTCGGTACTGCCCCCCACGCCACCGCCGGAGCCGCCCTGGTCACCCCCCATCTCGTCCTTGCCGCCGTCAGCGCCGCCCTTGCCGGCCGCCCCGGCACCGCCCGAGCCGCCCTCCCCGCTGCCCTTGCCGCCACCGCCGGAGCCGTTCTCACGGGCCACAGTGAAGGTCGCGCTCCACTCCTTGCCCTCCCCGCCGCCCGCCGCCGGGCAGGTGCCGTCGACGGTCCACGTGGAGTCCGGTCCGGCCGCGTCCGGGTCGCCCTCGAAGTTCTCGGCCGGGGGGACACGCGCGGTGCCTTCGTAGGCGGGTCCGGCGGCCTTTTCGTCGTTGCCGGAGACCCGCTTCAGCCGGACAGTGCCCTCCTCGAACGCCTGCGACGTGGCGTCCAGGGTTGCGGGCGCGTCTGCGTCGAGGGCGTCGCAGGTGACCGAGACGGTGACATTGCCGCCCGGGGCGACGCTGCCGGGGCTGACCTCCGCGGCCGGGTCCCCCAGGGCGGCCGAGGCGGCGAAGCCCAGGACGACACCCGCCAGGGCGGCGACGGTCAGGGCACGGGCGGTGCGGCGCATGGGGTGAACTCCTTCGGCCGACGGCTGTGGGGGTACGGCGGTCGTGCCCCCGCAGCCATGACAGCCCGCCCGGCGTCAGGGCGCGCGCGGCCGGACACCATTCGCGGGACGTGGGCGGCCGAGTGGGTGACGTCGGGGGTGGGCCGAGCGAGCCGAGCAGGCCCGAGGCGAATAAGCCCGAGCCGAGCAGGCCCGAGGTGAGTTGGATTTCCGAATGGAATTGGCCGAGAGTCGGCCCCGTCAAGTCCGGTTTCCCGACTCACCCCGTCAGTTCATGAGCGCGGCCAAGTCCCGTTCCAGCCCCCGCCCCCGCCTGCTGACCACGCCGGACGCGACGTCCGCCAGCTTGCGGTTGGTGCCCTGGGAGATGCGGCGCAGGACGCCGAAGGCGGCGTCGGCGTCGCAGCCGAGGACGTGCATGACGATGCCGCACGCCTGGTCGACGACGGGCCGGGAGCGCAGGGCCGTGCCGAGGTGGTCGAGCTCGGTGAGCGCGGCGCGGTAGGAGCGGTCGCGGACCAGGCAGCTCGCGGCGAATTCGCCCAGGGCGTGCACGGGCCCGTGCGAGGCGTTCTCCAGGGTGCCGGGCCGGAAGCTGTAGAGACTGAGCGTCACGGTGAGCCCGGAGCGGCGGAACGGGAGCGTGACACTGGAGCGCACACCCGAGTCGAGCGCCACGGCACGGTACTGCGGCCAGCGCTCGTCGTACAGCAGGTCGGCCGAGTCGACGGGCTCGCCGCGTTCCAGGGCGTCCGGAATGGGCCCGTCCCCGGAGCGCAACTGCACGCCGACGAGCCCGGCGAGGTCGGGATGAGTGACCGCGGCGGGCCGTTCGGCTCCCGCCTCGGACACCATGCTGCTCGCACCGCAGCAGTCGGCGGTGCAGCGCACGGCCTGTTCGGCCAACTCGGACAGCCTGCGCCCCGGAAGGGCGGCCACGGCGGACTCGTCACCCCAGCGGTCCACCTGTTCATGAGCGGGCATCCTCAACTCCTCCTCATTAGGTGCGCGTGCCCGGTCCGGCGCGGGGAAAACAACGGGGGAACAAGTCGGGCCAGTTGGTCCCCGCCATCCCGGAACGCCTTGTCAGGAGCTAGGTTCGTGCCATGGCGCAGACCGATGAATTCGGTGAAGAGCTCGTGGATTTCGTGCGCCGTGTCGCAGAGCTGAAGGCGGCGCGGTCCGTTTCGGAAGGGGACCTGCCGACCGTCCTGGACGCGGCCATCTTCGAACTCGACCACGTCGCGGACCAGTTGTGGCCGTGGTACGAGCAGTTGTCCTCAGGCGGGCAGCCCCGCACGAGTTCCGCCGACCGTCAGGAGCATCACCTGCTGCGCGGCGTGTTCCAGCGGTTTCCGCTGCCGGTGGCGCTGGTGGACCGGGAGACGGTGGTGCGCCGGCTGAACTTCGCGGCGACGTCGTTCACGGGTGTCCGGGCGGGCTATGCGACGGGCCGGCCGCTGACCGGTTTCCTCGCCCACGCCGACCGGGCGGCGTTCCGTACCCAGGCGGCGGCCGTGGCACGCGGCGAGGGCGACCGCAGTCTCACCGTGCACCTCCAGCAGCATCCGTCGGTCCCGGTGCACACGACCCTGACCGCCGTACGTCCGAGCGGGGAGCCGCACACCACGGTGCTGGTGGTGCTGCAGCCCGGCGCGCTGGGGGCACCGGAGGCACCGCCACCGACCGCCAGACCGGCGGCCCGCGTCCCCGACCTCACCGAGACGACCCTGCACGCGGCGCTGACGGACCTCCAGGAGGAGATGACCACGGCCCTCCTGACCCCACCGCGCGGCGACCGCGAGGCAGTCGTCCGCCGGGCCGCCGGGATCCTGCACACCCGCTTCGCCGACTGGGTCGTCGCCGACACGGGCACCGCCCGGCTGTCCCGTACGACCGTGCTGGCCCCCTCCCGGAAGGAGGCGGCCGCGCTCACGGCTCAGGACCCTGCCACCTGCCCCCTGGTCACGGAGACGGCACGTACCGGCTCCCCGTCCCTGCAGATCCGCCCCGAGAACCCGGACGCCTTCGGCAGAACCAAGGAGGGTGCCCCCGTCCTCATACAGGCGAACGTCACATCATTGCTGTGCGTTCCCCTGATGACCGAAGGCGAGGCGCAGGGCACCCTGACCCTTTTCAGATGCGGAGCCCGCCGAGCGTTCTCCATGGCAGAGGCAAAGGCGATGGACACAATGTCCCGCCACATTTCACTGGCGGCGACAACAACACGCTAAGGGGCGCGGGGAACTGCGCGACAAGCCCCATACGACTCGCACTCCGCAGCGCACCCGCACCCCCTACGGCGAAACCCGACCCTCAGGCCACATCACTCAGCACCTGATCCCGCACCCGGCTGCAGCACCGGCTGATGAGCCGGGAAACATGCATCTGCGAGATCCCCAAGTGCTCCGCGATCCGGCTCTGCGTCATGTCCCCGAAGAACCGCATGTACAGAATCGCCCGCTCACGCTCGGGCAGTGCCGCCAGCCGGGGTGCGACGGCCTCACGGTCGACCACCGTGTCCAGCGCGGGATCGGTGGAGCCCAGCGCGTCGCTCAACGAATACCCGTCGTCACTGCCGGGCAACTCCGCGTCCAGCGACAGGGCGGTGAAACTCTCCAGCGCCTCCAGGCCGACCCGGACGTCGGCCTCACTCATCTCCGCGTGCTCGGCGATCTCGGCCTCGGTCGGCCTGCGGCCGGAGACGGTCTGCAGGTCCTGCACGGCGAACCGCACCCGGTTGCGCAGGTCCTGCACCCGGCGCGGCACATGCAGCGTCCACATGTGATCGCGGAAGTGCCGCTTGATCTCACCGGTGATGGTGGGCACGGCATAGCTCTCGAACGCGTTGCCGCGCTCGGGGTCGTATCGGTCGACGGCCTTGACCAGCCCGAGGGCGGCGACCTGCCGCAGGTCCTCGAAGCTCTCGCCACGGCTGCGGAACCGTCCGGCGAGCCGGTCGGCCATGGGCAGCCATGCCTCGACGATCCTCTCGCGGATCGTGTCGCGCTGCTGCCCCTCGGGCAGCCTGGCGAGCCTGCGGAAGTCCTCGGCGGTGTCGGGGGCGTCGTCGTGCGGGTGGTGCTTCGCGCTCACTGAAGTGGGCATGGTGCGTCGCAACTCCCTTGGCTGTGCTCTGGGTTGGACGGTCACCGTGGGAAAGCGGAAGTGCCCCGGACCGGGCACACCCGTGGCCGGCGATCGCCGTTCCCACGGACGTGCCTCCTGTCCGAAGCACTGTCCTTCGCCTGCCCTCACCCCCGCTCCCCAAACACCGCGCGGGTTTTCCGCTCACCCTCGGGGTCACTCGTAGCGGTGCCCCGCAGTCCCCCGGAGTCCAGGAGGTCCCCGCATGAGCACCAAGGTCGCCGACCACGTCCTGCAGCGCCTGCGCGAATGGGGTGTGGAGCATGTCTTCGGTTATCCCGGTGACGGCATCAACGGTCTGCTCGCCGCCTGGGGCCGGGCCGAGAACCAGCCTCGTTTCGTCCAGTCCCGGCACGAGGAGATGTCCGCGTTCCAGGCGGTCGGCTACGCCAAGTACGGCGGCCGTCTCGGAGTGTGCGCGGCGACGTCGGGACCCGGCGCGATCCACCTGCTCAACGGCCTGTACGACGCCAAGCTGGACCACGCCCCCGTGCTGGCGATCGTCGGCCAGACGCACCGCACCGCGATGGGCGGCTCGTACCAGCAGGAGGTGGATCTGCACACCCTGTTCAAGGACGTGGCCTCGGATTTCGTCGAGACGGTGACGGTCCCCGAGCAACTGCCGAACGTCCTGGACCGGGCGATCCGCACCGCTTACGCGCGCCGCGCCCCCACGGCCGTGATCATCCCCGGCGATGTGCAGGAACTCGACTACTCGGCCCCCACCCACGAGTTCAAGATGGTGCCCTCCAGCCTGGACCGAAGCGGCTGGACGGCGCTCCCCTCGGACGACTCGGTGCGCCGGGCTGCGGAGATCCTCAACACCGGTGACAAGGTGGCGATCCTGGTCGGCCAGGGCGCGTCCGGCGCGCGGGCCGAGGTGGAGCGGATCGCCGAACTCCTCGGCGCCGGCGTGGCCAAGGCGCTGCTCGGCAAGGACGTCCTGAGCGACGAACTGCCGTATGTCACCGGCGCGATCGGCCTGCTGGGCACCCGCCCGTCGTACGAGCTGATGCGGGACTGCGACACCCTGCTGACCATCGGGTCGTCCTTCCCGTACACGCAGTTCCTGCCGGACTTCGGCTCGGCGCGGGGTGTGCAGATCGACATCGATCCGCACATGGTCGGGATGCGGTATCCGTACGAGGTCAATCTGGTCGGCGACGCGAGGGCGACGCTGGAACGGCTGATCCCGCTGATCGACTCCGAGGAACGCGGTCGCGAGTGGTACGACACGGTGTGCGACAACGTGACGCGCTGGCGCGAGGTCATGGAGCGGCGCGCGAACCTGGCGGCCGACCCGATCAACCCGGAGTACGTCACCCGCGTACTGGACCCGCTGCTCCCCGACAACGCACTGATCAGCTCCGACTCGGGGTCGGCGGCGAACTGGTACGCCCGCCATCTGACGATGCGGCCCGGCATGCGCGCGTCACTGTCCGGGACGCTGGCGACGATGGGCTGTGGGGTGCCGTACGCGATCGGCGCCAAGTTCGCCCACCCGAACCGTCCGGCGATCGCGCTGGTCGGGGACGGGGCGATGCAGATGAACGGGCTGGCGGAGCTGATCACGGCCGCGAAGTACAAGGACCAGTGGGACGACCCTCGGCTGGTCGTGGGCGTGTTCAACAACCACGACCTCAACCAGGTCACCTGGGAGATGCGCGCCATGGAGGGCGCCCCGTCCTTCCTGCCCTCCCAGGAGATTCCCGACGTCCAGTACGCCGCCTTCGCCCGCTCACTCGGTCTGACCGGTGTCCGCGTGGAGAAGCCCGAGGACGTCGAGGCGGGCTGGCGCGCGGGTCTGGAGGCGGACGGCCCCGCGGTGATCGAGTTCCTCACCGACCCGGCCGTACCGCCGATCCCGCCGCACGCCACGTGGGACCAGATGGAGGCGACGGCGGAGTCGATCCTGAAGGGGGACGCGGATCGGGGGTCCATGATCAGGCAGGGGTTCAAGGCGAAGGTGCAGGAATTCCTGCCGGGACGGGACAAGAGGCGCGGATGAAGGTGTTGAACGGTCCGCCTCAGCGTCTCCCTGCAGCGCTGGCACCGCTTTCAGTGAGTCCCTGCTGAGCCGGCTGGACCACCTGTCCGCCGGAAGCTTTGGACGAAGCCACGATCGGTGTGGTCAGCCTCTTCACGCCCCAAGCCGACGAACTCCGCGCGAAACTGAGGCAATACGGTCGGCAATGCGTGCGCGTCGGCATCGTGCACACCTTCCAGGGCGGTGAGTGCGCCGTCATGGTCTCCTCACTCGTCGCCGGTGAAGGTATGTACGAGGGCGCGATCGGCTTGGTCTACGGCTAGCTCAACCTCTGAAACGTCGCCATCACCCGCGTCCGCAGCCACGTCATCATGGTCGGCGACATGCACCTGTGGCACGACCGGGCCTCATATCGCAGACGCGCCTGTGACTTGCAGCGTTGTGGTGCCTGAGCCGTAACTGCGGTGTTCCCGGCGGTCCACGCCCAATCGGCGATCTCCAAAGCGGATACGGTGTTGCTGTTATGGTGCTGGCCGAGGAGGTGGACGTTCAGTGACAGCAGCGGGTCCTGTGCGAGCGACCGCGGCATCGGGTCGGGGCCCGGGGCGTCCGCCCGTGCCGCTGGAGCGCATCGTCGCTACCGCACTGCAGATCGTGGACGATGAAGGGGCCGACGCTCTCTCGATGCGGACGCTGGCCCAGCGCCTGGGCTCGGGCACGGCGACGCTGTACCGGCATTTCGACAACCGGGCAGCGCTGGTCGCCCATGTCGTGGACCGCATGTTCGGCGCCGTGGAACTGAAGGGCGACGAACTCCTCGCGATGGGCTGGCAGCAAGCACTGCGGACGGTCGCGCACACCATGTTCGAGGCCCTGGCCCGGCACCGGAACGCGGCCCGCCTGATGGTCGAAGAGATTCCCCTGGGGCCGAACGCCATGGCGCTGCGGGAGCACTGCGTCGCGGCGCTGCTCGACAGCGGCTTCCCGCCGCGACTGGCCGCGCATGCCTTCGCCACCCTCTCCCGCTACGTCCTCGGATTCGCCATGCAGGTCAACGGTCATGGCGGCGGGCAACTCGACGACGCGCAACTCTCCGCCGTCTTTCAGAGCGTCGATCCAGCCTTGTTCCCGGCAACGGTCACCGTCGCGGAGTCGATGCCCGTTCCGATCGAGGACGAGTTCTCCTTCGGACTCGAACTGCTTCTCAGCGGGCTTGCCCACTTGCGCGACGACGCCTGACCAGCCAGGGCGATGCGAACCTGAGGCTGCCCACCGACGGAGTCATCTCGGTCGGCATGGAGCGTCGCCACAGCTGCTGGTGCTGAGCGCGTGATCTCGTGCGGTCGGCGGCTCGTCAGCGGAAGGCGAAGTGCTCGGCGTGGAGATGCTGGCGAGGGACGCCCTGGCGATGGAGGGCGCGAGTGAGGTTTTCGATCATGGAGGCGGGGCCGCAGAGGAGGGTGGGTGAGCCAGCCGAGCAAGGGCGCGATACCGATGCCCCCGGCGATCCATATCTGCCGAGGTCCGCCGAGGGTGTGGTCGAACATGCCGTAGGGACCCTTGAGGGTTGCGGGGTGTCCTTCCCTTAGGTCCGTGTAGAGGCCGCGTGTACCGCGGCCCACGGCACGGATGGTGAGGCGTACCGAGCCGTCGGCTTGCGTTCCTGCAACGCTGAAGGGGTGCTCGTGCCAGCCGCCGACCCGCAGGTAGACGAACTTGCCCCCTGCGAAGGGAAGCGTCGTCTCGCCGGTGGGCGTGAGGGTCAGGTCGAGGATGTCGGGTGTCGGTCGCTCGACACGTTGGACGGTGTAGTCCGCCCGGGGTTCCCTGTGCCGTAGCACCAGTTCGTCGTAGGTGTAGGCGGTCATGCCGATGGTGGCCATGGCGATGTAGATCGCCAGGAGGGGCATGGATCCGTTGATGATGAGATCGAGGAACCAGCCGTGCAACAGCGCCGACAGGAGCAGCAGGCCGGTGAGGCGATGCAGGAACAGCCAGCGCTTTAGGGCAGTCGGAGGATGCGGCCGACCTGGCCGAGTGAGATGAGGACGAGCAGCAGCAGGCCGACAGCGGAGACGGCACCGAGGAGATGGCCCATCCCTACCGATGCGGCCCGGTGGGCGTAGCCGTACTGGCTACCGTCGAAATCGGAGAAAAAGTGGAGGAGCAGGTGGGGGGTGAGCAGGAGAATGGACCATACGGCGTACAGCTTGTGCTGACGGTACATGCGGTCCAGGCCGCCGAACCACTGCTCCAGCCACATCAGGCGGGTGGCCAGCACCAGGGTGCAGGACATCAGGTAGACGGACAGGACGCCGGCGAACTCGCCGACAAAATAGACAGCGCTAAGGCCCTCGGGCCGGAGCCAGTCCCAGGCCAGATAGAGCATGACCGCTCCGGTCGCGACCGACAGGGGTCCAGCGTGGCGCTTCTTCAGGCGCGCATCCAAGGGGGCGCGTGCGATCCGAATAGCGTAGATCACTATCACGATCAGGACGGGGATCGTCTACCCCTCGGGGGTGGGCACTGTGGACGAAGGAGCGCTGGTGAAGACAGGGCAGATCGTGCGGTCGCGGCTTGAGCGCCCTCGAGCTCAGGTGGCTACGTTTCCCGCCACCTTTAATATTGGCTACAACGTAGCCGTTTAGCTGGTTTTGGTCCAGTGGTGCAATCGGATGTGCGTTGGCCAGTTCTGGATCTGCCCTTCGGGAGCGTGCCGGTCCGAAGCCATCCCGTCGGCCGGCTCTTCGAGGTGAAGTCACAGCCCGGGGCGGCATCGCTTACAGGGCGACACTGCCGGAGCTGCCCACCCATGGAGGCGTGAACTCGATCCGCAGCGCCTCAGACGAACAAGGCCGCGAGGTATGAGGCGACAAGCACTGCACAACCGACGGCGGGCGCGAGTTTGGCAACCGGGTCGCCCTTGCGCAGGTGTACGACCACAGCTCCGGCGAGCAACAGGAGAAGCCCTGCCCCCGCGAGGCCGCCGAGCGGCGGCACGGCGAGGCCGAGCGCCACGCCGGCGACTCCTACCAATTGCAGCATGCCGATGCGGCGGTAGGCGGCGACAGAGAAGCCGGTCTCGGCGGCCAGTTCGCGCGCCTTCGGCAATGCGAGTGCATTGAGCATCCCCGCCCTCGGGCCCCGTCAACTCGTAGTGGGTGACGCCGTCGGACAGCTCGATGAAACTGCCGCGCAGCGCCCCCCGCGAGTCGGCGGTGAGCTTGCGGTCCTCGCCCGAGGCGACGAAGTACTTCATAGAACGGGCCTCCTTGCCCTCAGTTCGCGGGGGCGTCGGCGCGGGAGCCGAGGAACTTCGCGATCGCGTCCGCGACCCACTGCGGTTCCTCCTCCGGCAGCAGATGTCCGCCGTGGGGGTGGACGAGCTCCTGGGCGCCGGGGATGTCGCGGGTGAAGTGCTGGCCGTCGATGCTCGCGCTGCGCAGCACCAGCGTGGGCACCGTGATGCGGGGGATCTGCGCGCTGCGGTCCGGCTGGTCGGTGTTGCAGAAGTCGACGAAGGCCGAGCGGTTACCGGGGCGGCTCATGAGCTGATAGGCGCGGTCCACCATGGCGTGGTCGACGATCTGCGAATGCGGCCCGACGGCCTCACGCAGGTTGCGTTCGAGTGCCCCGCGCGGCATCACCCGCCTCAGCAGGGGCCGCACCAGCGGGTTGCGAGTCAGGCGCATCCCCGCGGGCACCGACTTCTCCGGGTAGCCGGTGGCATTGACCAGTACCAGGCCGGTCAGCCGCTCCGGATGATCCAGCGCGACGTTCCAGGCGATGTTGCCGCCCAGGGAATTGCCGGCCATCGCGTAGCGCGGCACGCCCAGCGCCTCCATGAAGCCCGCCACCGTCGCGGCGTACGCCGGGATGCGGTAGTCGCGGTCCTTGCGCGGGCCCGTCAGTCCGAACGCCGGCAGGTCGGGGCGGATGACATCGAACGCATCCGACAGCAGATCCGTCGCGCGGTCGAAGTGCTGCAGGGATGAGGCACTGCCGTGCAGCAGTACGAGTGCCGGGCCGTGCCCAGCCCGCTTGTAGTGGATCCGCAGGCCGTCCACCTCGACGAACACGGAATCGGGCTGGGGCTCAGACCAGGCACTCATAATGGATACACTGTTGCCGTTATAGTGATGGTGTCAAGTGGAAGTCCCCGCGAGTTACGGCGACGGTGATCTTGAGCGAGGATGTGGATCAGTGGGTACGCCGCGCTGCCGGTCGTCCGCCGGTCCCGCCGGACCGGATCGCGAGATGTAACAAGCCCTCGGGCTTGCCCACTTCTAAGGCCGCACCTGCAATGGATGGTTGTACTTGATGACTGAGGGTGCGCTCGGCGGCACGGACTGGTCGCTGCGCTTCGGTCCCGGACGGAGGTGGCGAGGACCAGTGGGCGACGTGGGCGGATGGATTCGTGACCTCGCGCCGCCCGGCCGGAATGTGTTGTCCCGGTCGGTGCTGCCCTCGGCCCAGGTCAACCGGCTTGTCGACCGGGTCGGCGCGGGTCCGGTGGCCTGGGCCGTCGAACTTGCCCAGGGCATGACTGATCACGTGACCACGCAGATCCCGCAGCTTGGCGTGGACGGCCTCGTGCAGGAGCTGCGGAAGGGATGTGAGGCCGTCGCGTTGAGCATCGTGGCTGCGCTGGCCGAGAATACCGAGGTCGCGCCGGAGCCTCCGGCGGAAGCGCTCACGGGCGCTGTGGAGGCTGTGGGCCGGGGAGTCGGTATCGAGCACCTGTTGCAAAGCGTCCAGCTCGCTCATGCCTACGCCGTCAGGGAGCTCCTGGCCGAGGCCGAACGACAGCTGCCTGCCTCCGACCGGTTCGCGGCGATGGGGCACGTCTCGGAGGTGCTGTTCGCGATCGTCAACCAGCTGTCCGCCGAGATGACTCGCGTGTTCTCCCGGGCCCACGCCGCCTGGGTGACCAGTTCGGCCGCCGTGCGCATGGAGCTGGTGCAGGAGGTCCTCGACGGAAAGCCGGTCGCTGCCGATCATGCGCACCGCGTCCTGGGCTACGACCTCACCCGCCGGCACACCGCATTGGTGGTGTGGGCTGACGACCTCGAACAGGCCGATCCCGGCCGGTTGGCAGGGTGCGCCGAGCAGCTACTGCGGGCGGGCGGAGCGACGGGCACCTTGATCCTGCCTGTCGGCCGGCAACGGGTATGGGCGTGGGGGTCCAGTGTCCACGGTGCCTCGGTGGCGCCGCCGACGTCGACGGCCACGCCCCGGTCCGGGATTCGGGTAGCGGCCGGGCTGCCCGAGTCCGGCGTCGAGGGGTTCGCGTTCAGTCACCATCAGGCCCTCAATGCCGTCCGGGTCGGGATGCTGTCCCGCACCGACCGGTGGCTGTTCGACTACGCCGAGCTCGACCTGATCGCCATGCTCAGCACGCATCTCGACGAGGCGCGCCGGTTCGTGCACCGTGAGCTGGGTGGACTCGCCGGATCCGGGGAGCCTGCCACCACCCTGCGCACCACCCTCAAGTGCTATCTCGACACGGAACGAAGCCTGAACACGACGGCTGAGCTGCTGCACGTCGCGCGTAACACGGTTGCGTACCGCATCCAGCGGGCCGAGCAGCTGCGGGGCCGGGAGATCAAGGTCCGGCGGATGCACCTTCAGGTCGCGCTGGCGCTCGCGGAGGAGTTCGGCGACCTCGTGTTGAGCGAACAGACCACCCCACGCTGACGGAGCTGACGGCCCCTTCGGACGTCGGTCCAGACGGCCCCTTTGGACTTCGGTCCAATCGGCGGCGGGCCGGTTTGCACCACGGACCAAGCGCCGCGAAGGCTGTGTCCGCTGCACTGTCGGCATGTACTTCGGCTACTGGACGCGATCGCTCGCACCGGCGCCAGTCTCTCTGGTCTGCCGCCGCCCCGCGAAGGAACGCGCATGGTGATCCACCTCGCCCGCTACCGCCTCGACGACGAGATCGGGTGGGCGACCGTCGGCGACGGAGGCCTGTCGCCGCTGGCCGGCAGCTACGCCTCGACCGCGGACCTCATCCGTGACGGCGCTGACGACTGGCGGTCGGCCGCTGAGAAACCTGCCCAACTGCCGACCGAGTCGGTGGAGCTGCTGTCCCCGGTGACCACGCCCTGCCGCGTCCTGTGCCAGGGCGCCAATTACCGGCAGCACGCGATCGAGTCCGGGATGGATCCCGACGCGCGGCCCTTCAACCTGTTCTTCGACAAGACGGACGCCGCGGTCACCGATCCCGACACACCCGTCACCCGGCCGCCCCACGTGCGGCTGCTCGACCACGAGATCGAGCTCGCCCTGGTGCTGCGCAAGCAGGTCACCCAGCCGGAGACCGTCACCGCCGAGAATCTCCACGAATACGTCTTCGGCATCACCATCGCCAACGACCTCGCCGCCCGCGATGTCCAGCTCCCGCAGGGCCAGTACCTCAAGGGCAAGAGCTACCGCGGCTTCTGCCCGGTCGGGCCCTATCTCGCGGTCCCCGAGCCGGGCGAGTTCCCGCTCCTGGACGACCTGGAACTGCGCCTGGAGGTCAACGGCGAACTCCGCCAGCACGACAGCACCCGCAACCTGCTCTACCGGCCCGCTGAGACTCTCACCGAGCTGACCACGTTCTGCGACCTCAGTCCCGGAGACCTGCTGCTCACCGGCACCCCACACGGCTGTACCGCGACCACCCCGCCCGCGCTGGTCCGCCGCCTGGCCACGGCACTGCTACCCGAGGACAGGCTCTGGCGGATGTTCATCCGATCCAACCTCCGCAAGCCCTACCTCCAGCCCGGTGACCTCGTGACCGCGAGCATTCGCAGCCCCGACGGCTCCATCGACCTCGGCCGCCAGCACACCACCATCACCACATCCTGAAAGGACCGATCATGGAAGCCGCCAAAGAAGCCGGCACCCACAGGCCCACGAACGCGAGCGACACCGCGCCGGACTTCGTCGCGCACTGGGTCGTCAAGACCGCCCGCCGCGACGAGATGATCACGTGGTACCGCGTGGTCTTCGGCGCCCGCGTGGTTCACGAGGGCCGGCAGGTCACCTTCCTCAGCTGGGACCACGAGCATCACCGGCTGGCGCTGGTCACGGTGCCCTCTGTCCTGCGCTACCTCTTCCCGCTGGCACGGCTGCGGCGCAAGGTGTACGGGATCGACCACCTCGCCGTCCAGTTCGCCTCGCTCGAACACCTGCTCACCACCTACGAGCGACTCAAGCAGGCGGGCATCCGCCCGGTCTGGGCCATCAACCACGGGCCGACCACCTCGCTGTACTACGAGGATCCCGACGGCATCCGCCTGGAGTTCCAGGTGGACAACTTCCCCACCACTGAGGCCACTGCCGCCTTCTTCGGCAGCAAGGAGTTCGCCGCCAACCCGATCGGCACTGAGTTCGACCCGGACTACCTGCTCGAGCGGCTGCGCCGCGGCGACGACCCGGCCGAGCTGCTCCGGCCCGGCGCGGGCACCCCGCGCGGCACCACACCACGGGCCAACAGGCGGGCGATCACCTGGAAGACTCTCTAGGCCATGCGCACCGCACCGGTCGTGATCGCGGGCGCAGGCCCGACGGGAAGCACCCTCGCACTACTGCTGGCCCGACACGGTATTCCCAGCACGGTGCTCGAACGCCGCGAGCAGCCCCTGATGCACCCTGCGGCCCACATCATCAACGCCCGCTCACTCGAGATCTGGCACCACACGTCACCCCGGCTTGCCACGGAGATCACCGCGCTGGCGCCGCCCACAGACACGATCAACATCATCCGCTGGTGCTCACGGCTCACCGAGTCGCTCGGCGAGATCGACCTGCTGTCGGACCCCGACCGTCTTACCGACCTCCAGGCGCACAGCCCTTTCCTGATCGCCCACATCGGACAGCACCAGCTCATGCCCGTGCTCTGGGCGGCGCTGGATCGCGAGCCGCTCGTCGACTTCCGCCCCGGCACCGCGGTCAGCGCGATCGAGGCGGGCGCCGACCGGATCGCCGTGCACACCGAGCGCGCCACGCAGGCACTCGATGCCGCCTACCTGGTCGCCGCCGACGGCGCCAACAGCGTGGTCCGGGACAGCGCCGGCATTCCGCTGCGGGGCCCGGTCCTGGCGAACATGGGCAGCGTCTTCTTCCACGCCCCCGAACTGCACCCGCCCGGCACGGTCCGCCCGCTGCTCAGCTGGATCTACCAGCCCGACTTCTGCGGCGTCATGATCGCCCACGCGAACGACGACTACATCCTGATGACCGCCTACCTCCACCCGGAACAGGAAATCGCCAGGGACAGCCGGCGCTATTGGGAACGGGCACTCCCGCGGGTGCTGGGCAGCACCGAGGTCACCATCCGGTCCACGGGCACGTGGAAGATGACCTCCCAGACGGCCCGCGCCTTCCGGCAGGGGCGCCTGCTCCTCGCCGGCGACGCGGCGCACCGTTTCCCGCACACGGG
Source organism: Streptomyces sp. HD (assembly GCF_028369295.1). GTDB lineage: Bacteria > Actinomycetota > Actinomycetes > Streptomycetales > Streptomycetaceae > Streptomyces. Next base: position 228,735 of record NZ_JAQMYP010000004.1, on the reverse strand, counting down.
CGGTTTCGGCCTCAACAGCGGCGTGCAGGACGCCCACAACCTCGCCTGGAAGATCGCCGCGGTGCTCCGTGGAGGCGCCGACGACGCCCTGCTCGACACATACGAGTCCGAGCGCAGACCCGTCGTCGAACGCTTCGCCGAGCAGAGTGTCGCCAACCACTTCCTCCTCGACGAGGTGACCGCGCCCGTGGGAATCACCAACCGCGCGGTGCGGCAGACCACCGAGGCCCTCGCCCACCCGCTGTTGTCCCGGGTGCCCCCTCGCGCGCTGGGCTGGGCCTGCGACCGCCTCACCCCGCTCCAGCTCAAGCGCACCGGAGTGCTGCTCGCGAGTACCCCCCGCGGCCGGCGAGTCCGGGCACACATCGCCGCCGCCATCCCGGACCAGCTCGAGCACTTCGTCTCCACCGGGCTCGAGTTCGGCTACACCTACGACGGTCCGCTCATCCACGCCGAAACCCCTCCGCCAGGTGGTGGCGACGTGGTCACCTACCGCCCCACCACCCGACCCGGTGCCCGCCTCCCCCACGCCGTCGTCCAGCACGAGGACACCCCACGCCCGGTCCACGACCTGCTCCCGCACGACGGACTCGCCCTCGTCACCCCCGATCCCGGGGCATGGGAGCGCGCACTGCGGGAGCAACCGGCCGAGAGCCCTCTCCCGGTGCACGTCGTCGGCCTGGTCGCCGCCTCCCCGGCCGAGGAGGGGACGCTCGTGGAGCTGTTCGAGGTCGGCCGACACGGCGCGGTTCTGGTACGGCCGGACGGCCACGTCGCCTGGCGCACCACCGGCACGGCCGGGCAGGCGCCGCCGGAGCTGAACCGGTTCCTGCGCGACCATTGGCAGCCGTACTGGAAGCCCGATCCGGCTATTGCTCGCCAACTGGGAGCAGACTCCTTCGTGCCAGCAGTGAGTAGCCCGAACATCGAATAAGACAACGCTGTGAAGGTGCCTCACTGACCGAGGACCTCCTTGTAAACACACCCTCTGGCACCATTCCCTCCCCCTGGGCACCGCTACCGGCGGCCGCCGTCACACGCTGTAAGAACCCTCGCAAGGTGCGGGCGCACCCTTGCTCACAGCGGTGGGTCCTCGCGCATCGCTCCCGCTCACGGCTCCCAGACCGTCTCGGTCCAGGCAGCCTTCTCGATGGCTTCTCACCCCGCAGATGTGAGAGCGGAAGCGCACTCTCATGGTTCGTGTTTCACACCGAAGTCAAGGACGGCAACAATGACGAGCCCCCCACTCGGCCAGACATCGACGAATCTCGGTGGGTGGGTCAACAAGGTCGGTGTCTGGTCGGCCACCGAGCGGACCGACTGGTTCGCCGACGACCGCGAAACGATCCTGCACTGGCGGGAAAAGCCCAGCGGACAGCACATCGAGCTGGGCATCGCCGAGGTCAACCTGGTCGGCCTCATCGGTGAGCTGGGCGCGGCCTGGAGCCGGTGGGGCCAGCCCCTGCTGCCGATCGGCGTGCTCTACGACCCGTTCGTCGAACGCGCCCTGGAGCCGTGGTCGTACGGCATCTACGCCGGGGGACAGTCCATTCTGGTCGGCACCCCTTCCGGGGTGACCCTCGCCCCGGAAGGCGGAGCCCACCAATCGATCAAGACTCCCTCGATCGGCATCGAACAGCCTGGCTGCGTGACCTACGAACCGGCCTTCGTCATCGACACCGAATGGACCCTGCTGGCCAGTCTCGGACGCCTTGGGAAGCCGGATGGCACATCGGCCTATCTGCGACTGTCCACCCGCCCGATCGATCAGGGCCTCGCCGCCGTCCCGGTCGATCCTGCCGCCCGGGAAATCCGCCGACGGCAGGTCGTAGCCGGGGCCTACGCTCTGCGGCGCACAGACGACCCGGCGGTGACCCTCGCCGTCATGGGCGCCCTCGTGCCGGAGGCCCTCGCGGCCGCCGACCGCCTTGACCAGAGCGGCATCCGGGCTGACGTCATCTGCATCACCAGCCCCGACCTCCTCTACCGCGCCGTGCGTGCCCGCCAGGGCCAGGACCCGGCCGACCACTGGATCCTTGACGAGGTGTTTCCCGCCGACAGGGCGACACCCCTGGTCACGATCCTGGACGGTCACCCGCACTCGCTGGCCTTCCTCGCCACGATCAACCAGGTCCCGACCACAGCACTTGGCGTCACCCGCTTCGGGCAGTCCGGCTCCTTGGACGAGGTCTACCGGTACCACCACCTTGACACCGAAAGCATCGTCGGGGCCGCACTGGACCTGGTCGATTAGCCCCGCCCCGTTCAACTCAAGCCCGATCGTCGGGAGTGCGGGCGCGGAGCCGGCCGCCGGTGAGGTCGAACTGGTACTTGGCGGCGATGGCGCGTACCGCTTCCACTTGCCGGGGGTGCGAGGGCGGGTAGTCCTGCTCCAGGTCTGCCTCTCGCGGCTCGGTCGTGTTGTCTCGCCGAGTCGACGACGTCGCGAGCGATTGGGTCGGCACCGGCAGCTTCCACCTGACCGGCCTCTCCGATCACGACCCGCAGCTGCCGGTCGTCGAGCATCTGGAGGCCGCGCTCTACACCGACGCCCTGGTCACCCTCGCCGCCACGCCCATCTTCCCGGTGAAGTAGCCGCCCTCGGGGACGCTGATGAGCGCCATGCATCACGGCGTCCCCAACCGGCATTGGACCGGCCCGGAGCCGGTCACCAATAGTGCTGGGGATGGGCGCAGACGCCGTGACGGAGGTTCACCGATGACCATCTCCCCACCACCCGGAACCACCGAGCCGGCCCGTGCCGCCTCGCCGTTGACGATCAGCGAGCAAGGCGCGTTCTGGGTCGGCGTCGGGCGCAAGCCGACCGAGGCCGGGACCGCCGCCGAGGCCGCGATGTACGTCCAGTACCAGATCCCGGCCGATCTCCGGCATCCGCTGCCCGTGGTGATGGTCCACGGGGGCGGCGGCCAGGGCACGGACTACCTGTCGACGCCGGACGGGCGCCCCGGCTGGGCCACCCGGTTCCTCCAGGCCGGTTACGCCGTGTACGTGGTCGACCGTCCAGGTCACGGGCGCTCCCCGTACCACCCCGATGTCCTCGGGCCCATCGAGGGCGCGGCGCCGACGTACGAGTTCATCCGCTGGCTGTTCTGCGACGGGGCGGGACGACCTGGTGGCCAGTGGCCCGGCAGCGGCGAGGTCGGCGACGACTCCGCGCTGGACCAGTTGATGGCGAGCCAGGGCCCGACGCTGCCCACCTTCGCCGAGAACGAGGAGCAGATGCGGCGCTGCGGGGCCGAGTTGCTGGACCGTATCGGACCGGCCGTGCTGATCACCCACTCCATGGGCGGGCCGTTCGGCTGGCTGGTCGCCGATGCCCGGCCCGGGCTGGTGAAGGCCGTCGTCTCCATCGAGCCGATCGGGCCGCCGTTCACCGAACTGCCCGGCCTCGGAAAGCTGGAGTGGGGGCTCACCGCGGCCCCGATCACTTACGAGCCGCCGGCGCGGACCCCGGAGGAACTGCGCCTTCGGCTGCGCGAGGCGGGGGGCGACGGGCTGCAGGACTGTCTCGTCCAGGACGAAGAGGCAGGCGCCGTGCGGTCCCTGCCAGGGCTCCAGGGCTTCCCGATCGCCGTGGTCGCGGCCGACCACTCGCCGTTCGCGGCGTACCAGCACGGTGTCGCCGACTACCTCGCCCAGGCCGGTGCGGACGTCGAGTTGCTGCGCCTGGCGGACCTGGGGCTCACGGGCAACGGTCACCTGCCCATGGGCGAGAAGAACTCCGACGACGTGGCCGAGGCACTGATGACCTGGCTGAACAAGCGACTGGCCGATGTGGAGGAAACGTCCCGATGACAACCGTGCCGACCGTGCCGACCGTCGAGACCGATGTGCTCATCGTGGGAAGCGGGCCCGCGGGAGCGAGCGCCGCACTGGCGCTGAGCACCTATGGCGTGCCGAACGTCATGGTCACCCGCTACTCACGCCTCGCGGACACGCCCCGGGCGCACATCACCAACCAGCGCACCATGGAAGTGCTGCGTGACCTCGGTGTCGAAGAGGATGTGATCGCCCAGGCCACCCCGCAGCACCTGATGGGCAACACCGTCTTCTGCACCGCCATCGCGGGCGAGGAGCTCGGCCGGCTGAGGTCCTGGGGCAACGAACCGCTCGTGCAGGCCGCGCACGAGCTGGCGAGTCCCACCCGCATGTGCGACATGCCGCAGCACCTCATGGAGCCGGTGCTCGTGAACGCGGCCATAGCGCGCGGAAGCCAACTGCGGTTCGACACCGAGTATTTGTCGCACGAGCAGGACGCCGACGGCGTGACCGCCACGGTCCGCGACCGGCTGCGCGGCGACACGTACACCATCCGCGCCAAGTACCTGATCGGCGCGGACGGCGGCCGCAGCAAGGTGGCCGAGGACGCCGGACTGCCGATGGGCGGCCAGATGGGCGTGGCCGGCAGCATCAACATCGTCTTCGACGCGGACCTCAGCAAGTACGTGGCGCACCGACCGGCCACCCTCTACTGGGTGCTGGCGCCCGGCGCGACCGTGGGCGGCATCGGCGCCGGCCTGGTGCGCTGCGTACGGACGTGGAACGAGTGGCTGATCGTGTGGGGCTACGACGTCGACGCCGGGCCGCCGGACCTCACCGAGGAGTACGCCCTGTCCGTCGTCCGGGGGCTGATCGGCGACGACGAGATCCCGGTGACCATCAAGTCGTCCTCCGCGTGGACGGTCAACGAGATGTACGCCGAGACGTACTCCAACGGCCGGGTGTTCTGCGCGGGCGACGCCTGCCACCGGCACCCACCGTCCAACGGGCTGGGCTCCAACACCTCCATCCAGGACTCCTACAACCTGGCGTGGAAGCTGAAGCTCGTCCTGGACGGCACCGCGTCCCCGTCCCTGCTGGACACCTACAGTGACGAGCGGGCACCGGTCGGCAAGCAGGTCGTCACCCGGGCCAACCAGTCCATCGGTGAAACGGCACCCGTCTTCGAGGCGCTCGGCGGCCTGGCGCCGCAGACTCCCGAGCAGCTGTGGCGGAACATCGCCGCCCGCAAGGACGCCACTGCGGAGGCCGAGGAGCAGCGGGCGCGGCTGCGGGAGGCGATCGCCTTCAAGGCATACGAGTTCAACGCCCACGGCGTGGACCTCAACCAGCGCTACACCTCCACCGCGATCGTCCCGGACGGCACCGAGGACCCCGGCTTCGCACGCGACCCCGAGCTGCACTTCCAGCCGAGCACCCGCCCCGGCGCCAAGCTCCCGCACGCCTGGCTCGACGCGGGCACCCGCAATCTGTCCACCCTGGACCTGGGCGGGAACGGCCGGTTCACCCTGATCACCGGCATCGGTGGCGAGCCCTGGACGGAGGCCGCCCGCATCCTCGGCAAGGAGTTCGGCCTGGAGATCGCCACGGCGGTCATCGGCCCCGGCCAGGAGTACGAGGACCCGTACGGGGACTGGGCCCGGCTGCGGGAGATCGGCGACTCGGGCGCGCTGCTGGTGCGGCCGGACAACCACGTGGCCTTCCGCCGCCAGGACGCCACCGGTGACGTCACGGCCGCACTGCGGGACGCGCTGCGGCAGATCCTCGGGCGGGGCTGAGCGGCCATGGACCTCACGGCGAAGACCGCGAAGACCGCGGAGACCGAGACGACGACGGCGGTGCTGGAAAGCTTCGCCCACACCTCCGATCCCCGACTACGCGAGGTGCTGGCCTCCCTGACGCGTCACCTGCACGATTTCGTACGGGACATCGAGCCGACCCAGGCCGAGTGGGAGCGGGCGATCGACTTCCTCACCGCGACCGGGCACATGTGCGACGACACTCGGCAGGAGTTCATCCTGCTGTCGGACGTCCTGGGTGTGTCGATGCTCGTCGAGACGATCAACGACCACAAGGCAGCCGCCGCGACCGACTCGACGGTGCTCGGCCCCTTCCACATGACCGAGTCCCCGGTCCGTGAACTCGGGGCGAACATCGATCTGGTCGGCGGCGGCGAGCCGTGTGTGATCAGCGGACGGGTCGTCTCTGTCGACGGCACCCCGCTGCCCGGTGCGACGCTGGACGTGTGGCAGGCCGACGACCAGGGCTTCTACGACGTCCAGCAGCCGGAGAAGCAGCCGCCGGGCAATGGGCGCGGGCTGTTCACAGCGGACGCGGAGGGGCGGTTCTGGTTCCGCTCGTGCGTTCCGAGCCCGTATCCGATTCCGACGGACGGGCCGGTCGGCTCGCTGCTGGAGGCGACCGGCCGTCACCCCTACCGTCCGGCCCATGTCCACTTCATCGTGGGCGCCGAGGGGTACAGCCCGGTGACGACGCACATCTTCGTGGCGGGCAGCGACTATCTGGAGTCGGACGCGGTCTTCGCCGTGAAGGAGAGCCTGGTCGAGGAGTTCGTCGAGGTGGACTCCCCCGCGGAGGCCGCGGAGTTGGGCCTGGCCACCCCCTTCCGCCGGGCGCGCTTCGACATCGTGCTGCAACCGGTGATCGTGTGAAGGGCGAGGCCCTGGACTTCACCTACCAGGCCCAGCCGATGCGCGTCCTCTTCCGGTCGGGTGCCGTCCCGGACGCGGTGCCCGACGAGGTCGCGCTTCTCGGCCTGCGCCGCGTCCTCGTGCTGTGCGACGACCATGGCCTGGACACGGCCCGTGCCGTCGCCGCGTCTCTCGGCGACGCCTGCGCCGGGCTGCACGCAGGGGCGGTGACGCACGTCCCGGTGGAGGTCGCCGACCTGGCCGTCGAGGCGGCTCGCGAAGCCCGGGCCGACGGCTGCGTGGCGGTCGGCGGCGGTTCCGTGACCGGCCTGGCCAAGGCCGTCGCGCTCAGGACCGGCCTGCCGATCGTCGCCGTCCCGACGACGTACGCCGGATCGGAGATGACACCCGTCTGGGGCCTGACCGAGGGCGCGGTCAAACGCACCGGGCGCGACCCGAAGGTGTTGCCGCGCAGCGTCGTGTACGACCCGCTGCTCACGCTCACCATGCCGCCCGTGGGGTCCGCGACGAGCGGCATGAACGCGATCGCGCACGCCGTCGAGGCTCTGTACGCCCCGGACTCCACTCCGATCGTCTCCCTCATGGCGGAGGAAGGTGTGCGGGCGCTGGCCGCGGCCCTTCCCGAGATCGTCGCCGACCCCTCGGGGCATGACGCGCGCAGCCGCGCGCTGTACGGGGCGTGGCTGTGCGGTGCCTGTCTCGGCGCGACCACCATGGGGCTGCACCACAAGCTCTGCCATGTGCTCGGCGGCACCTTCGACCTGCCGCACGCCGAGACACACGCCGTCGTCCTGCCCCATGTGCTGGCGTTCAACGCGCCGGCGGTTCCCGAGGCACTGGCGGCGCTGCGCCGGGCGCTCGATGTCCCGGATCCGGTACGGGAGTTGCACGAGCTGGGCGAGCGGCTGGGCATCCCGCGATCGCTCGCCGACCTCGGCCTGACCGCCGCCGACGTGGACCGTGCGGTCGACGTCGCTCTCGGGGCGCCGTACGCGAATCCCCGCCCGGCCTTCGCCGACGATCTGCGCGCCGTCCTGCACGCGGCCTGGGCGGGCGAGCCGCCGTACGGCGACTGACCCCTCCTACGGGGAGATCTCGGCGTACGGAACGCCGGTCGCGCGTCGGGCCACCCGGCGTGCGACCTCAGCGAACGCCGGGGCGGCGGGCGAGTGGCCCGTCTTCGGATAGGCGACCGCGGCCACCGCGTGGAGGGGCTCTTTCGGAGCGACGGCCTCCACTCCCGGGTGTGGCGGGAACATCCGGGTGCCCGACAGCGGCATCAGTCCCACCATGTGCTGGTAGGCGATCTTCGAGGACATGTCCAGGACCGAGCGGGCGTGGGAGCCGACTGTCGGGGCGTCGTGGTCCCCGGGGCGTCCCCCCACCCACCAGTCGTCGCCCGGGTGGGGGGTGACCCAGGGCTGGTCGTAGACCTCGGTCATGTCCACCGCGGCGGCCGAGGCCAGCGGGTGCCCCTTCCACAGCCCGACGGAAACGGGCTCGGTGAAGATCGGTACGCGTGTCAGGCCCGGCATGTCGACGCTCAGACACATCAGCGCCACGTCGCACTCGCCGGCCAGCAACGGGGCGTGCCCCTGGTGGAAGTCCGCTTCGTGCACCCGGATCGTGACTCTGGGATACCGCTCGCAGAACGCCTCGATGACCGGATGCGTCAGCTCCGCGAGAGCCATCCCGTAGAGCGCGACCCGCACCTCGTCCCGTCGCCTGGCCCTGATGGTGTCTGCGGCGGCGGCGAGCCGGTCGGCATCGGCCAGCACCTCGCCCGCCCGTACGAGCAGCTCCGCGCCGTCGGCGGTGAGCGCCACATGCCGTTTGTCGCGGTCGAACAGCTGGACGCCCAACTCACGCTCGAGGGCGGCGATCGAGCGCGTCAGCGCAGGCTGGGTGAGGTGCAGACGCTCGGCGGCGACCCGGTAATTCAAGGTCTCGGCGAGCGCCGAGAAATGGCGCAGGCTCCGGAGTTCCACTCAGCCCTCCAGAAAGGCGAGGTCCACGGCGTTGTGGTCCGCGCCAGGTTACAGCGCGCTTCCCCGCACGTCACCAGGCAGAAATGTGCGGCATTCCCGTCACCCCCTCCGACCTGCTGTGATGCACGGCACTCATCAAGCCCACAGTCACCGGCATTGGACGGTCCTTCGCCGCGCCGCCAACACTCCCTTCAGGCCGACCCAGAACAGCAGCGGATGGGGTGCGAATTGTCCGAGACAACCGAGACAGCCGAGAAAATCATCGAGATTCCGCAGCCGGAGCCGGACCTGACACCAGAGGAACTGGTGCGCCGGGCCGCCGGCATGAGGTCCTGGCTACGTGATCATCAGGACGAGACCGAACAGCGAACCGGTATCTCCGAGGACACGCACAAGGCGTTCCTGGAGGCGGGTTTCTACCGGTCCCTCCAGCCACGCCGCTTCGGCGGCTACGAGTTCGACCTGCGGACCTACTCCCGGATGGTCACCGAGGTGGCCCGCGGCTGCCCGTCCAGCGGCTGGAACCTGTGTCTGGCCGCCTCCCACAGCCTGGTGGTGGCCGGCCGCTTCCCCGAGAGCACCCAGCGCGAGGTGTTCGGGCCGGACGGTGACTTCCGGGCCCCGCTGCCGGTGGCCCCGAGCGCCACCGCGACGAGGACCCCCGACGGGTACCGGGTCAACGGCCGCTGGGACTACGCCTCCGGAGTCAACGTCTCCACGCACTTCCTGGGTGGCGTGCTCATCATCGACGAAGAGGGCGGCACGCCCACGCCGGGCATGGTGCTCGTGCCCTCCGGCTGGCGGATGCTCGACAACTGGGGCGAGATCCTGGGCTTCCGCGGCAGCGGCTCCAACAGCGTCGTGGCCGAGGACGTCCTCGTACCGTACGAGTATGTGTCCAGGACCCACCTCCTGGCGCACGACGCCGCCGACGGGCCGGGGGTGGAACTGCACGGCAACCCTATGTACGCGGGCCGGCTGATGTCGTTCTTCAACATCCAGCTGTGTTCGGTCGTGGCGGGCACCGCCTGGGCCGCGGTCGACGAGTACCAGCGGATCATCACCACCAAGAACAGCCCGCTGCCGCCCTTCAAGCCGCGCAGCCACGATCCGGAACACCAGCGCAACCTCGGTCTGGCCACGGCCCTGGCCGACAGCGCGCAGCGGATCATCCTGTCGGTCGCGGACGACTACGCCGCCTACGCGGCCCGGGGCCTGGCAGGGGGCGAGCCCTTCTCCGAACTGGACGACCGGGCTCTCTCCCTCGCGGCCCGGCAGTCCGGCCAACTCGCCTGCCAGGCCGTCGAGATGCTGGTCTCGGCCAGTGGCTCCAGCGCGCTGGCGAACGGCCAGCGCATGCAGCGGTACCTGCGCGACGTCGCCACGTACAAGACCCACATCAACGCGCAGCACGGCTCGTGGGCCACGGGGTACGCCCGTGTTCTGCTCGGGCTGGAGACCCCGGCGTGAACCGGCAGACGCCCGCCACGACGGCGCCCGGCGGTGGCCCGGCGGACGACCCCGGCTTGTTCCGGCACGTGCTCGGCCACTACCCGACGGGTGTCACGGTGGTCACCGCGAAGGAACCCGAAGGCACCCCGGTCGGCATGGTCATCGGCTCGTTCACCTCGGTGTCCCTCGACCCCCCGCTCGTCGCGTTCTTCCCCGGCCGCTCCTCCACCACCTGGCCCAGGATCATGGCCGGCGGCGCCTTCTGCGTGAACGTGCTGGCCGCCGGCCAGGAGGGCCTCTGCCGGGATGTCAGCGCCAAGGCCCCCGACGTCTTCGACCGCCACCCGTGGCGCGGCGCGCCCTCGGGCAGCCCCGTCCTGGCGGGCGTCGCCGCCTGGATCGACTGCGACATCGCCGACGTGTGGCCCCTCGGCGACCACTACTTCGTCCTCGGCCGCGTACGGGAACTCGGGGTGGAGAAGACCGGCGTCTCGCCGCTGGTCTTCTCCCGGGGGCGGCTCGCCCCGTTGCCGCCCCGCCGGGACCACGACGAATCGGCCGACTACACCTGGCCCGACTGGCTCTGAGAGCTCTGAGAGAAGAGAGACGCACCATGCGCGATCAAGGGCTCGGCTCGTGGCCCGCGCGGCGCGCCCGCATGGCACCGGAGGCCACCGCCGTCGTGCACGACGGCGGATCCCTGTCCTACGGAGAGCTGGCCGCCCGCGTGACGCGGCTCGCTCACGCCCTGCGTGCCCTGGGGGTCGGCCACGGCGACCGGGTGGCCTACCTTGGCGCGAACCATCCGGCCCTGGCGGAGACCCTGTTCGCCGCGAACGCGCTGGGCGCCGTCTTCGTACCGCTCAACACCCGCCTCGCGGCACCTGAGTTGGCCTTCATCCTGGGGGACGCGGGGGCGTCGGTACTGCTGTACGGCGCCGAACTCACCGATGTCGTGGACGCGTTGAGGGACGACGTGGAGGTGAAGCACTACGTCGAGGTGGGGAGCGCGTACGAGGAGCTGCTGGCGGACGCACCCGACGACCCCCTGGACGAGACGGTCGGCCTCGACGAGGTGTGCATGATCCAGTACACCTCCGGCACCAGCGGCCGTCCCAAGGGCGTCATGCTGACTCACGCCAACATCGCCTGGAACTGCTTCAACATGCTGCTGGACGTGGACATCGTCTCCGACGAGGTCGCTCTGGTGGTGGCACCGATGTTCCACACCGCCGCCCTCAACACCGTCTTCCTGCCGGGCTTCCTCAAGGGAGGGACGTCGGTGCTGATGCGCGGCTTCGACCCGGAACGGGTGCTCGACATCATCGCCGAGCACCGGGTGACGAGGATGTTCGGCGTGCCCGCGATGTACCAGGCCATGGCCCGGTCGTCGCGGTGGGCGACGGCCGACCTGTCGTCGATCCGGATCCTGCAGTGCGCGGCGGCACCCGTACCCAAGGACCTCATCCACACATACCAGGACCGTGGCCTGACCTTCCTCCAGGCGTACGGCCTGACCGAGACCGCCCCCGCCGCGCTGGGCCTGCGCGCGCGTGACAGCATCCGCAAGGCCGGCTCGGCCGGCACGCCCTGCTTCTTCACCGACGTACGCGTGGTGCGCCCCGACCTCACCGATGTCGCACCGGGCGAGGTCGGCGAGGTGATCATCGAGGGCCCCAACGTGATGAAGGGGTACTGGCAGTGGCCCGAAGCGACCAAGGACGCCTTCGTGGACGGAAGTTGGTTCCGCTCCGGAGACGGGGCCACCGTCGACGAGGAGGGGTACGTCACGATCGTCGACCGGATCAAGGACATGTACATCTCCGGTGGGGAGAACGTCTACCCCGCAGAGGTCGAGCAACTCCTCTACCAGCATCCCGCGGTCGCCGAATGCGCGGTGATCGGCGTACCCGACGAACGATGGGGCGAGGTCGGCAGAGCGCTGGTCGTGCCCCGCGCGGGCGCCGAGGTGTCGCCCGACGACATCATGAACTCCCTGTCCGGCCGACTCGCCAAGTACAAGCTCCCCAAATCGGTCGTCCTCGTCGACACCTTGCCCCGCAACGCCACCGGCAAGATCCTCAAAGCCCGGCTGCGCAGCCAGTACGGCTCAATGCCGGCCCGAGGAGGCATGAGGCCAGGGGACCCGAAAACGCCGGGTGGCGGCTGATCCACTTCGACCTCACGGTCGCGAAAGGGGTGCGGAGGCCGTTCGCCGACGCGCTTCCTGCCGCCGCGGGAATCTGGACAGTGCAAGCCCCAGCACGGGCGCTCTCGTCTTTCCCAGCACGAATCCAGCACGGTTTGAGATGAGCAGGGGTCTGCTACCCGATGGAGCGTCGCTACTCGATGGCCGACCACCACCGCGCCGGCCTTGTCGTCGACGTGCTGAAAGCGAGCTGCGCGAGCGCTGGTTCACCCGGACGCTCGCATCGGACCACGTCGTTCACTGCTTCGTCGGCAGCCTCGTTCAAACGTGTTCTCCCTGTAAATGGGCCGCACAGGACGCCTCAATGGAGGCCCACTAGATCCGTGAGGCAGAGGTGCCGGGCCGGTGGTCGTATTCACGGGCCAGACGGCGGTACAACGCCGTTGACCTGCTCCACAATCCGCCTTTTCGGTTGCGGGACGAAGCCTTTGCGCTGGTCATCGGGGTTGCGACGGACGACCTCGACATCGATGTCCGACAACACGCCATGGATCAGGACTTCGTCCTAGAAGCCCTGATCCACCAGGGCCTTCTGCAGCCGCATCCCGCACCGCTCGACGACCTGGCCGAGCAGGGCGGTGCCAGCGGTGTTGTCGTGGGCCGAGGCAGCCTGCACCACGACGCCGATGACCAACCACAGCGCGTCCAGGGCCGACCGGAGGGGGGAGGGGGAGGCCGATGTGCGATGGCAGCCCACGCGGAGCCGGGGAGGGGCGGCCGCCCCCTCACAGGGGGCCGCCGCCCGTGCCCGGCCGTCCAGAACGCGTTAGCCGGACGTCATCGCCGTTGCCACGTATGTCAAGGAGATCAGGGCCATTACGGCGGCCGGGACGGCTCGGGGCGGCGGGTCGCCGTGGCGCAGGTGGACCACCGCCGCGGCGGCCATGAGCAGGGCGAGGCCTGTCGCGGCGGCCACGCCCAGCGGCGTCCAGGTCAGCCCCGTCAGCAGTCCGGCGACCCCGGCCACCTCCAGGGCGCCGACGACGCGGTAGAGCCGTACCGACAAGCCGAGATGGGCCGCCGCCTGGCGCATGAACGGCGCCGAGGCCAGCTTCGCCAGCCCTAGCGGAAGGAAGATCAGAGACAGGGCGACAGCGAGCGCGGTGGTCATGAGGCGGACCTGCCCTTGCGGCGCTCGGCGCCCAGCCGGACGTAGTGGTCGATGAGTTCGGGACTGTCCACAGTGGCCGGATTGACGACCTGCTCCACCGCGGCGCCCTGGAGCAGCCGCTTGATCGGGACCTCCAGCTTCTTGCCGGTGCGTGTGTGCGGGATGCCCGGCACTTCGAGGACTTCGTCGGGGACGTGGCGGGGTGAGGCGCCGGTGCGGACGGCGTCGCGGATCTTCTCGCGCAGGGTGTCGTCCAGGGTCACCCCGGCCGCCGGGACCACGAACAGGGGCATCCAGTAGCCGCCGTCGGGTTCCTCCGCGCCGATGACGAGGGCCTCGGTGATCTCGGGGAGGCGTTCGACGACATCGTGGATGTCGGCGCTGCCGAGCCGTACACCGTTGCGGTTGAGCGTCGAGTCGGAGCGGCCGTGGATAATCACCGAGCCGTGCCCCGTGACCGTGATCCAGTCGCCGTGCCGCCACACCCCGGGGTACGCCGAGAAGTAGGCGTCGCGGTAGCGCGTGCCCTCCGGGTCGTTCCAGAAGTACAGCGGCATCGAGGGCATGGGGCGGGTGACGACCAGCTCGCCGACCTGGTCGATGACGGGGAAGCCCTCGGCGTCGTACGCGGCCAGCGCCACCCCCAGGTGCGGCGCGGACAACTCGCCTGCCCAGACCGGGGTGTTGGGGGCGCTGCCCGCGAAGCCGGAGACGATGTCGGTGCCGCCGCTGATGGAGGCCAGCAGAACGTGGTCGCCGACGTGCTCGCGGACCCAGGGGTAGGCGGAGGCGGGCAGGGCCGAGCCCGTGCAGCCGACGACGCGGATCGACGACAGGTCGTGCGCGGACGGGTCGATGCCGAACTTGGCCATGCCCAGCAGGTATTGGGGGCTGGTGCCGAAGACGGTGACCCGGTGGCGGGCGGCCAGTTCCCATAGCCGGTCGAGCTTGGCGAAGGGGGCCGGGCTGCCGTCGTAGGTGCAGGTCGTGGCGCCGGTCAGGAGGGTGGAGGCGACCAGGTTCCACATCATCCAGTGGGTGGTGGTGTACCAGAGGAGGCGGTCGCCGGGGCCCAAGTCCGAATGCAGGCCCAGGGTTTTCAGGTGCTCCAGGAGCACGCCGCCGTGGCCGTGGACGATGCCCTTGGGCAGGCCGGTGGTGCCGGAGGAGAACACGACCCACAGCGGATGGTCGAACGGGACCGGTGCGCAGTCGAGTCGCTCGGTGCGGGTCGAGGCGTCCTCCCAGGGGACGACCAGCGACGGGTAGGCCTGCGAGGGCCAGGGCAGGCCGACGTGGTCCACCAGCAGGGTCGCCTTCAACGTCGGCAGCGCCTGGGCGAGTTCGAGGGCGGCGTGGCGGCGGTCGTGGGTGGTGCCGTTGAAGAGGTAGCCGTCGGCGGCGATCAGCACGGTGGGTTCCAGCTGGGCGAACCGGTCGGCGGCGGCCTTGGGGGCGTAGTCCTGACCGCACACCGACCACACGGCGCCCAGGCTCGCAGCGGCGAGGAACGAGACGATGGCGTGCGGGGTGTTGGGCAGATAGCCGACGACCCGGTCGCCCTTGCCGACGCCGAGGTCGCGCAGGGTGGCGGCGACGGAGGCCACCAGGGCACGCAGCCGTGCGCCGGTCACCTCGTACCCGGAGCCGGTCTCGTCGAGAGCGAGGATCGCCGTGTCGTCGTCGCGGACGTTACGCAGCGCGTGGTGGGCGTAGTTGAGCGTTGCGCCGGGAAACCACTGGGCGCCGGGCATGCTGTCCTCGGCCAGCACCTGCTCGTACGGGGTGTCGGCGTCGATGCCGAAGTACTCCCACACCGCGCCCCAGAAGCTCTCCAGGTGGGCGACCGACCAGCGATGCAGGGCGGCATAGTCAAGGCCGTCCACCCCGACGTAGCGGGCGAAGTCCGCGATGCGACTGGCGGCCGCCTTCTCCGGATCGGGGGTGAAGAAGGGCGTGCTCATCGTGTCGTACTCCTCAACAGGCTTTTCGGGGCCATCCGTTCGGAAGGGACAGGGCTTCGGGTGGTGTGCAGCAGGGAGGCCCAGGCGGCGGTCGACGTGAAGTCGCGGCCGCCCGAGGGGACGACGTCCATCACGACACGGTCGGGCCGCAGCAGGACCGCGTCCGCGCGTCCGGCGCGCAGCCAGGCGGCGAGGGTGCCGTCGTCGCCGAGGTCGGCCACCGGGATCGCGTGCACGCCGAGGCCGTGCGCGAGCGCGGTCAGGGAGGGGCCGGGTTCGGTGGCGGTCAGCACGGTGAAGGAGTCGCCGAGCAGCTCGTCGAGACGGGTACGCCGTCCGTCGACGCTCACCCACGGTTGCGGACAGTGCGTGCCCGCCAGGCGTCGGCGGCCCCCGCGGCGAACGAGCGGTCCGGCGGTGAGGGGCGGGCTGAGGTCGCGGCCGGCCAGCTCGGTCAGGCCGGGTATGCGGCAGGCGGCGGCCAGCGCCCGGCGGCGGATCGCGGCGGCGCCGTCCTGGCCGCCGGTCATGGCCCAGCCCATGGCGACCGCGAGGCGGACCACATGCCGTGCGTGCGGCTTGCGTTCGCTCTCGTAGGTGTCCAACAGCCGTTCATCGCCGCCCTGTTGGAGGACGCGGGCGAGTTTCCAGGTGAGGTTGTAGGCGTCCCGCAGTCCCGAGCAGAGGCCCTGTCCGATGAACGGCGGGGTGAGGTGGGCGGCGTCGCCGAGCAGGAAGACCCGTCCGCTGCGCCAGCTGTCGGCGACGCGGGCCCGGAAGGTGTACTGCGTCTCGCGGACCACCTCGAAGTCCCCGTCGTACGAGGGCGGCAACCACGGAGCGACCAGCTCACGGACCGTCTCTTGTCCTTCCCCGAGCCGGAACTCCCAGCGGTAGCGGTTCTCGCTCACGCGCATGAAGGTGGCCGGCCGGTCCGGGTCGCAGATCTGGTCGACGCCTTCCCAGCAGCGGACGTCGGCTGTCGTGCGGACGTCGATGACGGTCCAGCGTTCCTCGAAACGCAGGTCCTCCCAGACGCCGCCGATGGCCTCCCGGGTGAGGCTGTTGGCGCCGTCGCAGCCGAGGACCGCGTCGGCCCACAGCTCGTGGTCGCCGGTGTCGTCGCGGTACGTCACTCGCACGGGGCCCGTGGTGTCCGGGCCCACGCCGATGACCTCCACGCCACCGCGCAGCTCGCACTCCGGGCGCCGGGCCAGGGCGTCGCGCAGTACCCGCTCCAGTTCTGGCTGGTCGAACATGCTGGTCTGCGGGTAGCCGTGCAGACCGTCCTTGGTACGCCGGAACTCGGCCATCACCCGGTGCCGGGCGTCCAGCAGCCGCAGCCCGTTCGCCGGCCGGGCGACTGCGGTGAACTCCTCGCCGGCGCCTGCGGCCTGCAGGATCCTGCGCACCTCGTCGTCCATGGCGACGGCGCGCGGGAGCGGATAGAGGTCCGCGTGGCGTTCGAGGACGACACTGCGGACTCCACGCCGGGCGAGGAGGAGGGCGGCGGTCACGCCCACGGGTCCGGCGCCGATGATCACGACGGGGACGGATGCGGCTTCATCGACGGTCATGTGCGGCTCACCTCAGGTCCTACTTCGCGTCTGCGACGGGCGTACGCTGCTCGCCGAGGTCGATCCGGCCGTCCGGGGTCGCGATCGTCGCCGTGATCACGTCACCCGTGTGCAGGTAGTGCGGGTTCTTGGCCTGGCTCTTGAAGAAGGCCTTCCACTTCACCGAGGGAGGCAGCAGCGCGCCGATCTTCTCGACAGCCTTCGGCGGCGCCTTCAGGGCCGTGCCACCAGGGGTGCCGGTGAGCAGCAGGTCGCCGGCGTCCAGGGTCTGGAAGCGGGCCAGCAGGGTGAGCGCCTGCGCCGGACGGACGATCATGTCGGCGAGGGTGCGGTCCTGGCGCAGCTCGCCGTTGACGCTCAGCTTCAGCCGCAGGTCCAGGAGATGGGCGAAGTCCTCCGGCTCCAGCAGCGTCAGGTGCGGACCGGTCGGCGTGAAGGTGGGGTACGACTTGCTCTCGTAGAACTGTGTCTTGGTCAGCTGCACCTCGCGGGCGCTGACGTCGTTGGTGATCACCAGTCCGGCGACGTACGAGGGCAGGTCCCGCTCCTCGACGACGGTGCCGACGGGCAGGGGTGCGCCCATGACGAGCCCGAGTTCGATCTCGTAGTCGAGGAACTTCACGTGGGAGGGGCGGACGACGGCGTCGCCGGGGCCGCTGACCGAGCCGGACGCCTTGCGGAAGAAGGCGGGAGGGATGTCGCCGGTGAAGCCCGAATCGCGGGCGTGGCTGCGGTAGTTGACCATCTGGGCGACCACCCGGCAGGGCGTGGTGACCGGCGAGAGCGCCACCAGGTCGGCGATCGGAGTGCCCGGCTCGCCGGAGACGGCGGCCTCACGGACGGCTTCACGGTCGGTCAGCAGCTCGGCGGTGGTGACGGCCTTGGTGTCGACCGGGACGGCCCGGTCACCGCGGACGACCCACCAGCCGTCGGCGGTACGCAGGACATTGGTGCTCATGTCAGTGCCTTTGTCAGGGGATTGGCGGGCGGAGGTTCAGGAGTTGGCGGCCTTGAGCAGGCCGAACAGTCGTGCCGGGTCCATCTCGTTGTCGCCGCGCAGGGCCTCGATGACATCGCGGACCCGCTGCGGGGAGGGACTGGCGCCGAGGAAGTCACGAGTCGCGGGCGGGCCCCACTGGGCGAGACCGCTGGTCGACATCGGAGCCCAGCCCGGCTCGACGTCGCAGGAGAACAGGTCACCGTCGGCGAAGTGCTCCAGCATGAAGTGGTCGGGGTCGCGCCAGTAGTCGAAGAGCTGGCTGCCCTGGATGTGCCGGCCGATGCCCCAACTGCGCTTGTATCCACGCTCCTTGAGGTACTCGCCGCCGGCGGCTATGGAGTCGAGGTCGGTGACCTGGTAGGCGGAGTGGACGTACCCCGTGCCCGGCCCCAGATGCATCGCGAGGGTGTGGTGGTCGGCCGGCACACCGCCCAGGTCACAGCGGATGAACGCCATCGTCGGGCCGCGGTCGCGCTGCCCGTCCAGGAACAGGAAGTCGGACACGATCATCCCGAGGGTGTCCAGGTACCAGTCCAGGGCCCGGCCGAACACCCGCGTCTCCAGCACCACGTGGCCGAGCCGCTGGATGCGGGACGGCTCGCGCGGCGGCCGCTGGGCGGCGTTGGTACGCCGGTGATCCGTACCGAAGTTGAGCAGCAGCGGCTGCTGTTCCGGCAGGGCGGGGAGCTGTTCGCCGCAGTGCACGACCCGCACGGGGAAGCCGGAGGGGTCGAGCAGGTCGACGCCCTTGCCGCCCCCGGGAACGTCGGCGTCCCGCACGTCCCTGCCCGTCGCGCGGGCCAGCCGGTCCAGGTCACCCCGCTCGGCGGCGCGGAACGCCGGACCGATGAAACGGGACGTACGACCACGCCGGATCACCATGCAGGGCGAGCCCGCGAAGCTGCCCCGCAGCCACAGCTCGCTCTCGGTGCGGGCGGCGACGCCGAAACCGAAGTCGCGGGCGAAGACCTCCGCCCGGTCCAGGTCGGGCTTCTCGAACTCCAGCCAGGCCAGGTCCGCCACCTTGATCACGGGATTCCGGGAGCGGCCGGGGTGTTCGCCGCGCAGGGCGCCGTGCTCACTGTGGAGGTCCTGGTGGGCCGTGATGACGTCCCCGTTGACGCGTGTTTCAGACATGGTGCCCTCCGAGCAACATTGCCGTAATGAGGAAATCATCAACTGTGACAGTTCTGTCGTCAAGACGTTCGCTGCAGGAAATGATGAATTCATCAGGACTGCGATCTACATTGGGTAACCGTTAGACTTCTGCGCATGTCTACGTCAGCCCCGCCCAGCAACCGGTTCGAGCGACGTCGCGCAGAGACCCGTGGAGCTCTCGTGCGAGCGGCCCGGCAGATACTCGCCGAGAGCGGCGACACCAGCGCGAGCATCCAGGCGATCGCCGAGCGCGCGGACGTGGGCTTCGGCTCCTTCTACAACCACTTCGACTCCAAGGTGGAGTTGTTCGAGGCGGCGGTGATCGACGCCCTCGAGGAGTTCGCGCAGGAATTCGACGAGCGTCTGACGGGGGTCGACGACCCGGCGGAGCGGGTCGCGGGCGGCTTCCGGCTCAGTGCCCGCATGGCCGACTCCCACCCGGAGCTGATGCAGGTCCTGCGCCGCCGCGGCCTCGCGCACATCCACTCGGGCAAGGGACTGGCCCGACGCGCCCTGCGTGATCTCCAGGTCGGCATCGCCTCCGGCCGCTTCACGCCCGTCGACCCCGTGGTCGCCCTGTCCGCACTGGGCGGCACCCTGCTGTCCCTGGTGGAACTGCGGTTCGCCCGCCCCGAGGTGGACGGCGACGAGGCCGCGGTCAACCTCGCCGAGATGGTCCTGCGAATGCTGGGCCTGCCCGCGGACGAAGCGCACGAGGTCGCCCGACGCCCCTTGCCTGACGCCGGCTGACCTCACGCGGACGACGAGTCCGGGTGGAACGTGACCGAGCGGCCGGTGAAGCGGGCGTCGATTCCGTCCTCGCTGGTGGTGACCGACCGCAGCCGGAGCCCGTCGGGCACGTTCTGCAGCGGAATGGGCTCGTCCAGGGCCTTGTCGAGCAGCGATTTCAGCGGAGGGAGCAGTTCACCCTGCTCCGCGCGTACGTCCGTGAAGGCGATGCGGTTGCCGTCGGCCGCCGAGACGGCCGCGCTGACGGTCACGTCGCCGACTAGCGGCAGACTCGCGGTCGCGTCGACCCGGCCGGACTCGTCCCCCTGTGACACCTGCACGCCGAGCGCGCTCGACACGTCCGCGTACGACAGGAACGCGGTCGCTGTGACGCTGTCCGCGTGAGCCTCGTCGGCGCTTCCCGAAGTCTTCAGCCCGTCCATCCCGACCTTCAGCTTCGTCACCGGGAGCGGTCGGGTGGTGCCGCCGGCCGGAATGTCGTGGGCGGTCAGGTCGACATGGTCCAGGCTGCCCGCAGCCAGTTGGCTCAGTACGGGAAAGCCCCTGACGTGCACCGACGGCCGATCGGCGGTTCCCATGCCGTCATGGAAGGCCTTGGCCGTACGGCTTTCCGCGCGAGCCGCGGCGATCCGGTCGACCACGACGCCGCCGACCAGCAGGACCACCAGGGACGAGGCAGCGATGATCATGCGTCGTCTGGTCCGGGTCGGAGGGCTCACGTACACGGAGCCGTCGCCGTAGTAGGGCTCGCCGACGTACTCCTCGTCGCGGTGGGACTGATACATGGTTCTCCTCTTCGAGTGGTGCTTGCGCCTACGCGGCGTCGCCCTCGCGCCGGACAAGCCCGTCGACGCACGCCGCAGCGCTGTCTCCGGCCACGCCCATCGCGATCAGGGCGGCGGTCGCGGTGCTGGTGCCGTCGTCGCTCCAGACCCCGCTGTTCACGCAGTCGAGAAGCCCTAGCAGATGCCCCTCCAGCGCCCGGGTCAGGACGACCGGGGGGACGCCGGTCTGGAAGGCGCCCTGCCGTTGCCCGCGGCCGATGATCGCCTCCGTCATGTCCCGCGCGGGGGCCAGGACTTCAGCGAGCCGATCGGCCCCGAGGTCCTGCGGGGCGAGGCGGAGCAGGATGCGGTATCGATCTCCGACGGGCCACACCGCGAGGACGAAGCGCGCCAACTCCGTGACGGCATCCCCCACCGGTGCGCGCGGGACCGCGAGCGCCTGCCGCAAGGCCCACGTGGCCTCCTCCACCAGCCCCTCCATCAGTGCGGCCCGGCCGTTGAAGTGGCCGTAGACCGTACGGCGAACCACTCCCGCAGCCTCGGCGATGTCGCCGAGGCTGCTGTCGGGGTCACGGGCGAGTTCCTGCCGGGCCGCCTCCAGGATGCGGGCCCGCGTGAGCAGAGTGCGGCTGCGTTCCGGGGCGGCTGTCAGGTGTGCGTGGATCATGTCGAACCTCCGGTGGACGGGGGAGGGCGACTCGATAGTTGCACATCGGCGGGCAATAAACTAGTCTGCACATCAACGGGCAATTAGCTGCCCCTGGTGCCGGGCCCCTCTTGGCCCCGCGTGCACCGATCCCATCGATTCCGCCCCCGAAGCCTCCGCTTCACCTCCTGCCGAGGAGCCTGACCATGCCGCTCTTTGCCAAGACGCCCGTCGAGAAGATGACGGAGCCCTACCACCGGCGCTGGTGGGCCCTGCTGGTCCTGTGCCTGAGCCTGCTGATCGTCGTCATGGCGAACACGTCACTGGTCGTGGCCGCCCCCGACATGACCAAGGCCCTGGGGCTGTCCAGCAGTGACCTGCAGTGGGTCATCGACGGCTACACCGTCCCCTACGCCGCGCTGATGCTGGTGCTGGGCGCGATCGGCGACAAGTACAGCCGCCGCGGCGCCCTCGTCCTCGGCCTGCTGATCTTCGCCGGAGGTTCGGTGATGGGCGGCCTGGTCGACGAGACGAACCTCGTCATCGTCGCCCGCGCGATCATGGGCGTCGGTGCCGCCGTCGTCATGCCGGCCACCCTCTCGCTGCTGGTCGCGATCTTCCCGCGCGCCGAGCGCGCCAAGGCGATCACCGCCTGGTCCGCGACCTCCGGGCTCGCCATCGCCGCGGGCCCGCTGGCCGCCGGCTGGCTGCTGGAGAACCACGCCTGGGGCTCCACCTTCCTGATGAACGTCCCCGTCGCCGTTCTCGGCGTCGTCGGCGCGCTGCTGCTCGTGCCGCCGTCGAAGGCGGAGGGCATGGGCCGCATCGACTACGTCGGCGGTCTGCTGTCGATGGTGTCGGTCGGTTCCCTCGTCTACGCGACCATCGAGGGCCCGCACTTCGGCTGGGGCGTCGGCCCCATCACCGCGGCCGTCGTCGCCGGCGTGGGCCTGCTGGCCTTCGTCGCCTGGGAGCTGAAGCACCCCAACCCCATGCTGAACGTGCGCAAGTTCACCGAGCGTCCCTTCAGCGGCTCGATGATGGCGGTGCTGTTCTTCTTCTTCGGCACCTTCGGCTCGATCTACTACTCCACCCAGTTCCTGCAGTTCGTCCTCGGCTACGACGCCCTCGACACCGGCATCCGCCTGCTGCCGCTGGCCGGAGCCGTGTTCGTCGGCGCCGCCGTCACCGGCAAGCTGGCTCCGAAACTGGGCGTGAAGATCGTGGTCGGCACCGGCATGGTGATCGGCACCGCGGGCGTCTTCCTGCTCACCCAGATCGAGACGGGCTCGACCTACACCGACTTCCTGACGCCCCTGCTGCTCCTCGGCTTCGCCATCGGCCTGAGCCTGTCCCCGGCCACGGACACCATCATGGGCTCCTTCCCCGAGGACGAGCTGGGCGTCGGCGGCGGCGCCAACGACACCGCGCTGGAACTGGGTTGCGCCCTGGGCATCGCCATCCTCGGCTCGCTGCTGGCCACGTCCTACAAGGACAAGCTCACCGACATGGTCGGCGGCCACCTCCCGGCCGAGGCCATGGACGTCGCCAAGGACTCCGTCGGCGGGGGCATCGCGGTCGCCGAACAGGTCGCCAAGAACCCCCAGGGCGGCGCCGAGCAGGCCCAGACCCTGCTGGGCGCGGTGCACGAGTCCTTCGCCCACGCCATCGCCCACACCAGCCTCATCGGCGGCATCATCATGGCCGCCGGAACCCTGATCGTCATCGCCGTCCTGCCCGGCCGCAAGCACACCGCCAAGCACGGTGAGGAAGAAGCGACGCCGGTGACCGAGGAGCAGACCGAGACCGTGGGCGCCTGAGCCCTGTACACCGGAGGCCGGAACCCCGATTCCGGCCTCCTCCACCCCCAGGACGGGCTGTGCCTGAGCGGCGCACGGCCCCGGGACGGTGCCGGGAGGGGACACCCGGCACCGTCCCCCTTTTTTTCGCTGTCCGTCCCGGGTGGCTGGGGTGGCGTTCAGCGGACCCTCATAGGTGACCCCAACCGGGACCAGTTCCAGGATGATTGTCGAAGATCAGGCGCTATGGGGTGGCTTCGGGGGCGGCTTGGTTTGGCACCACTGGCTTGACGCCGAGTTGGGCGGTGCAGCGTCGGGGAGCTGGTGATCAAGCCGTTCGGGGAGGGGCGGGGCAGGTGCGGGGGGATCTGAGAAGAGACGCCGCGCGGTTGAGTGCCGGGTGCGGCGCTGCGGATGGTTGGCATGGCGCTGCTCGGCCTGGGCTGGTGGCGAGATCACGCGGGATTCTGGGCGGACAAGGCGTTCCTCACCAATGTCTTCTCGTCCGTGACGACCGCTTCGTTCGGCGTTCCGTTGGCCCTGGTGATCCTCAACCGGGTTGCGATGGTGCAGGCCGAGGCGGTGGAAGCGTGTGCCTGGCGGCGTCTGGCCATGCGGGTGGCCGGCCAATGTGCCGCGTCCGTGCCCTTGCAGTTCCACGGGGCTGCGGCTCGTCTTGAACATGCGTCCGCCGGGCTGCTCGCGGTGGAGCGCACTGCGCAGGCACCATTCAAGGGCTGGGAGCCCGGGCGGGACGACGGCGCTCTCGCTGAGCCCCGTCAGCAGATCACGGATGGGACGTCGGAACACGCCCTGGAGGAGTTCCGAGCCGAGGTATGTCCAGGTAGTTCGGCCGTGCCGGTGGTAGTCGCCTGTGCCCGTGGACCTGATCAGGGAACGAGAATTCAACGCGCATCTGGATGACCTCAACCACGGCAAGGCGGCGCTTGCCGTCCCGATTCCGCCGAATGTGTTCCAAGGCATGCAGGTCGGCCTCGACGAACTGCGCGGTCCGGCCAAGTGTTTCGCCAGGAGGTGCGCATCGTCGAAGATCTGGTCCTGCCCCTCGGGACCCGGTCCGGCGGGCGGAGTGGACCTACCCATATGACGTGGCGGCGCTGGCCCGGCACTACCGCATCGCCACGACGCTGGCGCGGGGGCGGACATGGAAAGACCCCGGCGCTTCGCATCGGGGTCACGTCGAACTGTGGGGGGCGAACTCACGCCTCGGTGGCGGCCATCTCGTCGACGACGATCTGCGCCCGCTTCTCCGGCACACCGGCCGCGATGAGCGTGGTGACGGCCACCCGGGTGCCGTCGTCCTCCAGCGCCCCGGTGTTGACCTCCTCCAGCAGGGCGACCGTCATCGCCTCCAGGCCGACGCTCAGCACCGGGGCCGGCAGGTGGGTGTGGAAGACGCCGTCCCGTTGTCCCTGCAACAGGATGGCCGTGACCCTGACCCGGGCGGGCTCCAGGATCCCGGCGACACGGTCCATGCCGAGGTCCCGTCGGGCCAGCGCCAGGAGCATCCGGTACCGGTCGCCCACGGGCCAGAGCGCCAACGTGAAGTGGGCGAGCGCCCGGTCGGCCGGTTCCGTCACCCCCGCGCCGACCGCGACGGCGGCCTGAAGGGCCTCGGCGGCCTCCTCGGCCAGCGCGTCCAGGAGCGCGGCCCGGCCGGGGAAGTGCCCGAACAGCGTGCGTCGTACGACACCGGAGGCGCGGGCGAGTTCCTCCAGGGTGATGTCGGGGTTCCGGCCGAGCTCCTGGCGGGCGGTGGCGAGGATGCGGGCCCGGTTGGAGCGGGCGTTGCGTCGCTGGGGCACACGGCCGACGGGCTGGGACACGAAAGGAACCTCGAAGAAGACAGGGCGGAGAAGGGACTTCTCCATTCTGGCACGGGAGTCCCGACCGACCCCGTACGCATCCGGGGTCGGTCGGGACCTGGTCAGGCGGGCAGCTCCTTGATGTCGGACGGCTCCTGCGGCTCGATGCCGTTGAAGCGGTGCCGGAAGTCGCTGGAGGCGGGGTACGCGGCGCGGCGGGAGCGCATGATCGAGCCCAGCGGGCGGTGGGCCTCCAGGGCGTGCCAGGGGCTGAAGGAAAGGACGTCGTCGGCGTAGCGGCGGCGGGCGTCGCTGTAGGCGTCCTGGGCGGGCAGGTGCAGCACGGCCACGGTCTGGTGCGGTGACAGTTCCTCGGGCCACAGGACCGAGGCGTCCTCCACCGGCATCCGGTCGATGTCCGTGCACAGCTGGGCGCGGATGTCGTACTCGGCGCTGTTGTCCGCGAAGAAGTCGATGACGAGGTCGCGCAGAGCCGACTCGCCGGCCTTCTTGTCGACGTGGCTGCCGGTGAGGGCCTTGACGTTCGCCGAGCGGGGCGCGGCGGACATCTTCGCCACGTGGTCGCCGTAGCGCAGCGCGGCCATGGAGTGGAAGGTCTCGCCGAGGATGTGGTCGTTGGCGGCGGCCAGGGTCTCGACGGCGGGCGGAAGCGGACGTCCGACGCGCGTGAGGGCCTTGGCGGCCACTCGGGCGGCCGCGCCGGTGAGCTGGAGTTGCTGGTCGCTCTGGCCGGGCTGTTTCTCCAGGATGCCCTGGAGTTTGGCGTATTCGGCGATGTTGCCGAAGGGCAGGGTGGGGTGGTTGACGAGGAGGAAGTCCTGGGTGGTGAAGCCGTCGTCGAGGGCGCGGGGCCCGGGGGCGCCGATCACCTTCATCGCGAGGCCGCGCTGGACGGGCACCTGGTCGGAGCGCAGGTCGCCGGGGGCGGAGGAGAAGCGGACGATCACCGGGTAGGTGACCGGTTCGGCGAAGAGGCCCTGGGCGAGGTGGGCGGGCAGGTCGGGCTGGATGCGCAGCTCACCGGCGAGGACGCCGTGGCTCTTGGCGTGGGCGTCGCGCAGGCCGTGACGGTGTTTGTCGGCGACCTGCTGGTTGGCCTTGCCCATGGCCGCGACCACCTGGCGGACGAGTTCGTCCTCGTCCGGAAAGGGCTGTTCGAGGTCGGGGCTGTAGCGGACGTACGAGGTCATGGGGAGTGTCTCCGCGCGAGGTGGGGGTCAGTTGCTGCCGAGCCAGCGGATGGCGGACAGGCTGGGCATGAAGAAGTACTCGCCGCCGAGGAGGGTGTTGAAGGACTGGATGTTCTGCACCCTGCGCGGCGGGGTGCCGGGCACGGTGAAGTAGGCGCCCTTGTCCTGGAGCGAGATCATCGGGTCCTTCTCCTTGCCCAGGCCCATGAAGTTGCCGGAACCGACCCATTCGCTCTGCAGGAACTCGACGTTGTCGATGGCTCGGGCGCCGAGGGCGATGAAGTCCAGGCCGCGCGGTGTGCCGTCGTCCTTGAGGCGATCCGGGGGCAGCGGGGTGCCGTAGGAGGTGCCGCGCCGGATGATCCGGCGGATATTGACGTCGGAGAGGACCGTCAGCTTGGTGTCGCGTGGGTTCATCCGGCGGATGTGGGAGCCGAGCGGGGTGCGCAGCCCACGCGGGTCGGCGGAGTAGTCGAAGTCGTTGATCCGGTTCGGGTCTTCGCCGATGGCGGGGGTGTCGCGTTCCGGGGTCAGGGCGAGAGGTGCGCCGCTGCGCCAGCGGCCGACCAACTTGGCGGCCAGCAGCTCGCGTTCGGCCTCGGTGTTGGCGTTGTCGTGCAGCCACTTGTTGAAGGCCGCGACGTGGGAGTGGTACTTGCGGAAGACGACGTAGGTTCCGTTGCGGCCCAGGACGTCCGGAGCCGGTACGGGCAGCGGCACACCGGTCTCGCTCGGGTAGCCGAGGACGAACTCACCGGCCTTGATGGGGCGTCCGTCGCCGGGCAGGGGTTCGGCGCCACTGCCCTCGACCACCGGCTGGCTGAAGCCGTCCCGGTAGCCGAAGACGTTGAACCCGTCGGCCGCGAAGTCCTGGTGCGACAGCAGTTTTACGCCAGGGACCTCGCCCAGTTCCTTTTCGTACGCGGCGACTTCGGCCCGCCAGTCGTCCTCGCTTGCGGCATACACCGTGACGGCGGCATGCACGCGCGGGGTGCCGAAGGGGAACTCCCAGCGGCCCGGCGCGTTCACGCCGGTGTCCCGCAGCCGCTCGGCGCGAGCCGCCATCCCGGCGCGGAAGTTGGCCGGGAAGGAGGCCAGTGAGGTCTCCGGCAGCCCCAGTGCGACCAGACCCTGGTAGCTGAGGGCGAGGGCCAGCCAGGACGGCTGCGGTTCGTCCCAGCGCGCCGCCGAGGTCACCCTCGGCGCCAGTCGGCGCAGCAGTTCCTTGCCCGCGGCCGGTTCGGTGATCTCCAGAATCGCGTGGGTGCCGAAGTAGGGCTCGGGCCGGGCCCGCAGCAGGGTCGCCTGGATGTCGTCGAGGTCCAGGGTGGGCGGGCGGCGCAGCCGCCGGAACAGCGGGGAAGGCATGGTGCGCCTGCCTTCAGTTGAGGTCCGACAGGAAACGCTGGACGGCGGCTTCCTGTCGCTTGAGCCGGTGGCCCTCCGCGACGGTGAGGCCCGGGTGGGCGACGAACCACGCCTCCGCCGGGATCTGGTACTTGGCGATGAAGTCCTTCACGTCCGGCGAGGTGATGCCGGGCCAGCCCTCGACGTTGCTGAACAGGTAGTCCATCATCTCGGGGATCTTGGTGGCGAAGTCGTCGATGTAGGGGTCCCACTCGCCGTCGAAGGCGGTCGCGAACAGCAGCTTCGTGTCGTTCTCAAGGAACACGAACCGCATGTTGTGCAGGGTGCCGACCTGACCGGCGCCCGCCAGGTTCCCTCCAACCAGCCGGAAGAACTTCCGCAGGTGCGCCGCGCCGTTCGGCTTCAGCGGCAGGATCGTCGTCAGCTCGGACACCTCACCGCTCTTGGCACCGATCCGGCCGGCGGTGGTGACCGCGTGTTCGGCCATCTCCTCCTTGTCGACGAGGATCTCGGCGGCCTTGACCTTGAGAGCGATCTTCGCGTCCAACAGGGCGGTCTCGACCTTCTCGCGCACCGCATCGGGGAACTGCTGGAACTTGGCGTGCAGGTCTGTCTCGCTCATGGCGCCTCTCTTTGGGCGTGGGCGGCAATACTTCACTTACCGCCACAAATAGGCCATCGCAGGGTGACGTGCAAGCGGGATGAAACCTGCTTTCTGACCACCTCCGCATAACTGATTACATCATCAGTTCGCTACTCCGGCTTGTCAACGCGCTACTCGCAGGTAGTCACATGGCGTACGCCACTATGAGACAGATTGACTCACAACATCTCTGTGAGTCATCGTGTCTCACAGATGGCGCACCTCGACCCACCCATCACTCGAAGGAGTTCCCGATGGCGGATCACTTCTCCGGACCGCGCATCCTCTTCGACCCCGCGTCCGACGTCGCCGACGTCTTCGCCTTCCCCAGCCCGGACCACCCCGGCTGCCTGGTACTCGTCCTCGACGTCTTCCCGGCCGCCGCTCCCACCGCGCTGTTCTCCGACGCGATCACCTACCGCTTCCGGGTCCGGCCGGTCGCCCCGGCGGCCGAGCGGGCCGCGTTCACTGTCGGCGACACCGAGTACGGCCTCGACTTCACCTTCGCCACGCCCGGTCAGATCCCCGGCAGCGACGAACCGGTCCAGATCGGCACCTGCACGACGCCCAGCGGTGAGCAGGTCCTCTTCCAGGTCGGCGGCGACACACCCGCCGAGGCCGAAGGACTGAGGATCTTCGCCGGACCACGACTCGACCCGTTCTTCATCGACCTCGCAGGCGTTCTGGCCGCCGACGCCACACAGAAGCTGGCCTTCCGGCCCGGCGCGAACAACGTCCTCGAAGGGATGAACGTGCTGAGCATCGTCGTCGAGGTCGACCCCGAAGTGGTGTTCGGCCTGGACTGTGGCCCCCTGCTCGGCGTCGTCGGCGAGACCGTGACCTCCGGCGGCCGCCCGGTCCGGCTGGAACGCATGGGCCGCCCCGAGATCAAGAATGTCGTCCTGGCAAGCAAGAGTTTCGACCCCGTCAACAGCGACCTGGAGATCCGAGACCTCTACAACGAGGAGGATGCCTTCGCTGTGCGACCGGACTACGCCGGGGCCTACCGGGCGCGGTTCGACGCCAACCTGGCCTTCTTCGACCGCCTCGACGGCGAGCTCGTCTGGCCGCCGGACGGCCAAGGCACTCACCCGATGACGGAACTTCTCCTGGCCGACTTCCTTGTCGTCGACATCTCCAAGCCGTTCGCCGAGGACAGCTGCTTCGAGATCGAGACCGCGCTGCTCGCCGGACGCCCCCACGCGACCTGCGGAGGCCGTGCGCCCAACGACGACATCGTGGACACCCTCTACACACTCCTGGTGGGCGGCGTCGACGGCCCGCGCATCAGCGACGGCGTCGACCAGGCCACCCGGCCGGCCACGCACGACTTCCCATACCTCGTGGCCCCCAACCCGAACCCGCCTGACCTCATGACGGTGATGACCGCGCTGCTCGCCCCGCCGGAGCCGGAGGAGGAAGCAGCATGAAGAACCGGCGCGAGCCGACCGACCAGGAACTTGTCACGACCAACGGCACCCTGGCCCTGGTGAACCTGTCGGCCCAGATCGACGGCCTGGCCGCACCCGTACGCCGGGCGGCCTCGACCGCGCCACTCGCCGTCGCACAACAAGCGGCCCTGGTCGACCTCCTTACACTCCGCGGACACCTCCTGGGCCGCGTCGCCGACTACGAGCAAGCCGCACAGCTCTCCGAACACATGGTGTGGAACGCACCTGACGACCGTGCCGCCCTGCTGGCCCGAGCCCGGACCCGGGCGACCCTGCACCGGTTCGCCGAGGGCATGGCCGACCTCGACGCGGCACGCCGGGCTGGCGCGGCGCAGGCCACTCTGGACGCGGAACGGGCGGCGATCCTGCAAGCGGTCGGCTGCTACGCCGAAGCCCACTCCTTGCTGCGGAGCGCAGCCCTCCACCAGTCCGACTTCACGATGCTGTCGGCTCTCGCCGTGCTCCAGGCGGAACGCGGCGAGACCGCCGAGGCGGAGCACGTGTTCGACGAGGCGCGCGCCGCCTACCGGGGTGTCTCGCCCTTCCCGCTCGCCCAACTGGACTTCCGCCGCGGGGTGATGTGGCTGCGCGAAGGTGACCTACCCACGGCTCGGTCCTGGTTCGACGCGGCCCGGCGCCGCGTGCCGGGCTATGCCCCGGCGACCGGTCATCTCGCCGAGGTCGACCTGCTCCTGGGTGACCCCGAGACCGCTGTGACCCGCCTGCGCCCGCTGGCGGAGACGAGCGACGACCCCGAGTACATCGCCCACCTCGCGCTTACCCTGCGAGCGGCAGGCCGCCACCAGGAGGCCCAACCGTGGCGGGACCGGGCAGCGAGACGCTACGAGGAACTGGTGACACGCCACCCGGAGGCGTATGCCGACCACGCCGCCGACTTCTGGCTCATGGTCGGAGGTGATGTCGACCGAGGGCTCCAACTCGCCCTGCAGACCATGGTCATGCGGCAGACAAGCCGCTCGTACGCGCTGGTCCGGCGCGCCCGCGAGGCTAGCGGCAGGCTGACCGATGCCTCCGGATCAAGAAGCCTTGCGACTAGCATGTGAGGCAACTTGTCTCACACGAAGGGCGGCGCATGCAGGAGGAACGAGTGGATCCACGCCAGGTGCGCAGCCGCGAGGCCATGGTGGCCGCGGCCACCACGCTGCTCACCGAGGGCGGCCTGGAGGCCGTCACGCACCAGGCGGTTGCCACCCGAGCCGGGGTCGGCCGGGCCACGGTGTACCGCCACTGGCCCGACGTGCTCGGTCTCCGTCTGGCGGCGCTGCAGGCTGGTATGCCGCCCCTGTCACCGGCGCCCGAGGACGTTCGGGCGGCGTCAGGCGCTGAGCCGCGCGCCGAGCTGGTCCATTACCTGCGCCAGCTCGGCGAGCGGCTCGACGACGCCCAGGCCGGGGCCGTTCTCGCCGCCGTACTGGGCGGGGCACAGTACGACGCCGGGATGCAGCACCTCCGACAGACCCTGCTGACCCAGGTCGTGGACGCCCTGCGGCCCGCCATCACTGCGGCCGTCGACCGGGGGCGGCTGCGCGATGACGTCACGGCCGAGACGTTCGCCATGACGGCTGTCGGCCCACTCGTCTACCAGCGTTTTCTTGTGGGCGCCCGGCTCGGTCACGACGCGGTGGAGGCGGTGGTGGATGCGGCACTGCGGGCGTGGGCGCCGTAGCGATTCCGGTTCAACCCCACTACGTCGACGGCTCGCTCCCGCGGAATGGGCGGCGGTCACCATGACCGTCCTGTGCGCCGGCGGCCCCCTCGGGACAGTCGGCGCACAAGCCGTGACAGGAGGCGCGCTCCTGCTCGCGCTCGTGGCCTTCCTGGCCGACCGGGGACGAGGCGTCTGGATCGTCGACCGCGCCCACGATCCTCAGAAGCCGTATCCCAACCGAACGTGATCCCTTGATTCCTGCAGGTCAGGCATAGTTTCGCTTGGGTTGAGGGAGGCATGGCGACGTCTTGTGTCCGCTGCATGGTCGAGGGGGGGCGCGGTGGCATCGGTGCTGGGAATGCTGGAGGAGCGAGAGTCGGCAGCCTGCGTTCGGGTGGAGGGCTAACGAAGTGGAGCCGGTTCTCGATGGTCCACTGCGAGCGCACGATCTTCGCGAGACGCTCGGGGGATGCCTGGTGGCTGGTGAGGGCGGTCAGCACGTAGACCGTCTCGCAGGTGCGTCTGCCCCTCTTCACGCAGGTCCGGTGGCGGACGATCTGCGCGGCGTGCGGGAAGTCGATGCCGAGGGCGGTGACGTCAGGACCTGTACCGTCCGGGTCTCCAACCGTCCGTTGCCGTGGGACCGGTCGTAGAACTTCGCCGTCGCCTTGTTCCAGGGCAGTGTCTTGAGCTGCGCATAAGGGATCGGCTGGTTCTTCTTGACGGGGAAGGCATAGTGCGCGTCCTTCTGCTCGACGAGGAAGTGGGCGTGTGCGCGCTGGGTGTGCAGGGCGTCGGCGGTCACCTCACGCCGGTCAGGTTGTAGGGCTCTAACGGGGCCGCGAAGCAGGTGATTTCGTTGGTCTTGTCCGGCACTCGCAGCTGGGTGACGGCCGTCATGGCACAGGTCACAGCGGCCGGCAGATGTGCGGCCGGGCTGTCGCCGCTGCACGAGCCGCGGGTGCTCTTGCCGTCCACGGCCGGGGTGTCGGACCCGGCCGGGGCGGCGCCGAGCAGGTCGGCCAGGCCGCCGGGACAGGTGGTGTTGATGATCCGGCGGACGGTCGCCGGGCTCGGCGCAACGCGGACGGCGAACACGCTGGTGGTGCGGGCACCGAGCCGGGCGAGAGCCTCCTGCGGAGCGTTCTTGGCCCACTGGCCGACCACGGCGAACGAGGGGCCCGACCAGTACGGCCGAGCACGCGATCAGCAGCACGCTCACGAACGGGTGACGCTTCCCGCGCCGGTGCCGCGGATCAGCCAGTGCGGCCAGCCGCTGCGGCAGTCCCGACAGTGCGCGGTGCTGACGCGAGGGCGACTTGATCAGGCAGATCGCACCGACGTGCGTACGACACCGGCGCCGGCGAGGGAGCGGTCCCCGCCTACGCGCCGGTGAGGGTGCGCCGCACCGTCACCGAGCGGCTGGAGCCCCGAGAGTCCGCTTGAGGAAGGCGATCTGGTCGGGAACCACCTGGTCGAAGCCCTCCCCGACGTAGGGGTCCCAATGGCCGCCGCGGTAGGCGAGCAGCTTGCCGGGTGGAGCCGCGGCCGCGAGAGCGGCACCGGGGCCCGGCGGCGTGAGGTCGTCGTGGCTCCTTGGGCGCGCAGGTTGGCCGCAGAACGGCAAACCAGGCACAGTGGCCGCAACCCGCTGCGCGGCATCCAGCACCCGGCGGGACTGCATCGCATGATGACGGCGATCGTTCCCCACCATTACCGAATCGCTGGCGCCGTTACCACTGGATCATCCGTCGCCCTGGAGTTCCGGCATATTCCCAATCTGATAGGTGCTGATGACTACCGCAACGTCATGGCCCTTCACCTTCCCGGAACCACACCTGTCATCGGCAGGCACTTCTGCTCCCTCGGACTCGCTCGCCTGGCCGGAGCAGAGACTTGGGCCCAAGCCGAAGACCAGCTCGAGACCCAACAGCGCCGCAAGGGAAATTGGGGAAAAACTACCCAGAAAATCCCTGACCCTCAGGCTTTCTGGAACGGCGTTCGCATTTTGGCCGATCTACTGCGGAAACGAGGAGCCATTGATTATTCCGCTCGCCGGAGAGCGCTATCCGAACTTCTCGAGGTCCCTTATGACAGCCTGTTCTCGATCTTCCGTCCAGTACGGATGGGCGTTACTCGCCAGCGGCAACGCCACGCCGCAGCGTGGATCTGGGAAGCCCTCACAGGCAGCCCAGCCCGTGACTCCCCTGTCTACGCCGGAGGCTGGGAAGGACTGAGCGTGGCCTCGGTGACCGAAGCCCGACGGAAGTTCCACGATCGCGTTCCAGAATCTGCCGCCAGGGCGCTGACGCTGTGGGGGCTGGAATGGCTGGACGAGAAGGGCACTGGACCCCAGGATGACCCGAGAGCCGCTGGTGCCGTGGGCGACCCGGTGCGATCATGGTCTGCGCACTGAACTGTTCCGCGCGAGGTTCGCTACTTCCTTTCATGCAGAGAAGAGTTCAGTGCCCAGGTCAGGGCCACGTGGACTGAACTCTTTCCTTTCGTCCGACAGAAGGACTCAATGCCCCAGGGCCGCTCCTTCCTGCCGGTCCTCGTCCGGCTCCTTCGGCAGGAGCAGTTCCTCGTAGCGGCCCAGTGCCAGCACCACGCCGAGCATGAGGAACGGAAGCAGCACAGCTATCAGTGCCATGGCCTGGTCCTTCCCCGGAACATGTGGGGGGTGAAGGCCGGGTGACCCGCCTTCCGGAGCGCAAACCCTGTGTCGGCCCCCCACTCGTCGGGTACGCGGTGCGCAGCCCGAAGATCTGGAGGGAGTCATGCAGCGAGGCAGTGACCGGCTGAGCGTTCACCGTGACGACGAGATGAAGCACGAACTACAGGGGCTGCTGAGGTCCGGGCACCCCACCCGGACCGACGAGTGGCACGACCCGGAGCCGATCGCCGAGGACGACCCGGAGGTCGCCCGCGGGCCGGTGGGCTGGCCGGGGCCCACGACGGCGTCCCTGGCGACGGTCCGGCTGGAGCTGGCCCGATTGCTGGGCCGTAGCGCCTTCCCGGCGAGTCCCAGGGAGCTGACCGGAGCGCTGCGCCGCGAATACGCGCCCGACGCTCTCGTCGAGTCGCTGGAACGGCTGCCGCGCACGGCGCGCTACGCCAACGTGCAGGAGCTGGCCGAGGCCCTGACCGGGGCCGGGCGGCCGACTCGGCGGCGGAACGCGTAGCGGACCCGTACCGCGCCGGGAAACGCGGAAAGGATGGAGGGAAGGACCGGACATGGCCGATTTCGTGAGGGACGTCATGACGCCGGGCGCGGTCGCCGTCCGGCCGGGCGCCTCGCTCGTCGAGGCCGCGCAGCTGATGCGCGCGCAGGACATCGGCGATGTGCTGGTGGCCGACGGGGAGCGCGTCGTGGGGGTGCTCACCGACCGTGACATCACGGTGCGGGCCGTCGCGGACGGCGCCGACCCGCTGACGGTGAGCGCCGAGTCGGTGTGCACCCCGGATCCGGTGGTGATCGGCCCGGGTGAGCGGACGTCCCTCGCGATCTCGCTCATGCGTGAGCACGCCGTACGGCGGCTGCCGGTCGTGGAGAACGGTCTGCCGGTCGGCGTCGTCAGCCTCGGGGACCTGGCCGAGACGCAGGACCCCGACTCGGCACTGGCCGAGATCAGCCGCGCCGCACCGGACGAGTGAGACGAGAAGTCACCGTCACGGAAGGACGTTGAGACACGATGCGTATCGCATTTCTGACCGCACCCGAGGGCGTCGAACAGGTCGAGCTCACCGATCCCTGGCAGGCGGCGGTGAACGCGGGACACGAACCGGTCCTGGTGTCGACGAAGCCGGGCACGATCCAGGCGTTCCACCACCTCGACAAGGCGGAGAAGTTCCCCGTCCAGGAGGTCGTGGGTGAGACCACGGCCGGCTCGTTCGGCGCGCTGGTGCTGCCGGGCGGGGTCGCCAACCCCGACTATCTGCGGACGAACCGCAAGGCGGTGGCGTTCGTACGGGACTTCTTCGAGCAGGGCCGGCCGGTCGCCGCGATCTGCCACGCCGCGTGGACGCTGGTGGAGGCGGACGTCGTACGCGGCCGGGTGCTGACGTCCTGGCCCAGCCTGCGGACCGACATCGGCAACGCGGGCGGCACCTGGGTCGACGAGCAGGTACGGATCTGCGACCACGGCCCGAACAAGCTGATCACCAGCCGTAGGCCAAGCGATCTGAAAGCGTTCTGTGAGGCCTTCCTCGACGTCTTCGCCCGGCAGCCCGAGGAGGTCGCCTGATGGCGGACCGCAAGCAGGAGCAGCGGGAGACGTTCCGGGCGGACGACCCGACCACGGGTCCGCTGACCACCGACCAGGGGGTGGAGGTCGACCACACCGACGACTCGCTGGCAGCCGGTGAACGCGGTCCGACGCTGATGGAGGACTTTCACTTCCGGGAGAAACTGACCCACTTCGACCACGAGCGGATCCCCGAGCGGGTGGTGCACGCGCGGGGCGCGGGCGCGTACGGCTATTTCGAACCGTACGAGTCCTGCGCGGAGTTCACGCGCGCGGCCTTTCTCCAGGATCCGTCGGTGCGGACGCCGGTGTTCGTACGGTTCTCGACGGTGCAGGGACCGCGCGGCTCGGCCGACACGGTGCGGGACGTGCGCGGTTTCGCGACCAAGTTCTACACGTCGGAGGGCAACTACGACCTGGTCGGGAACAACTTCCCGGTCTTCTTCATCCAGGACGGCATCAAGTTCCCCGACTTCGTGCACGCGGTGAAGCCGGAGCCGCACAACGACATCCCGACCGGTGCCTCCGCGCACGACACCCTGTGGGACTTCGTGTCGCTGCAGCCGGAGACGCTGCACGCGATCATGTGGCTGATGTCGGACCGGGCGATCCCGCGCAGCTACCGCATGATGCAGGGCTTCGGTGTGCACACCTTCCGGTTCGTGAACGCCGAGGGGCGCGGCACCTTCGTGAAGTTCCACTGGAAGCCGAAGCTGGGCGCGCACTCGTTGGTGTGGGACGAGGCGCAGGAGTGCCAGGGCCGTGACCCGGACTTCAACCGGCGCGATCTGTGGGACGCGATCGAGGCGGGCGAATACCCGGAATGGGAGCTGGGCGTCCAACTGGTCGCGGAGGAGGACGAGTTCGCCTTCGACTTCGATCTTCTCGACGCGACGAAGCTCATTCCGGAGGAGCAGGTGCCGGTGCGGCCGATCGGCCGGATGGTGCTGGACCGCAACCCGGAGAACTTCTTCGCCGAGACCGAGCAGGTCGCCTTCCACACGGCCAACATCGTCCCCGGCATCGACTTCACCAACGACCCGCTGCTCCAGGCCCGCAACTTCTCCTATCTGGACACCCAGTTGATCCGCCTCGGCGGCCCCAACTTCGCACAGTTGCCGGTGAACCGCCCGGTGTCCCCCGTACGCACCAACCAGCGCGACGGCTACCACCAGAGCGCGATCCACAGCGGCACCAACTACTTCCCGAACTCCCTGGGCGGCGGCTGTCCCGCACACGCCGGCGCCGACGGGCACGCGTACACGCACTACGCCGAACGCGTGGACGGCGCCAAGATCCGCCGCCGCAGTGCGAGCTTCCAGGATCATCACACCCAGCCCGCGATGTTCTGGAACAGCATGGCGGACTGGGAGAAGGAGCACATCGTCGAGGCGTTCCGGTTCGAGCTCGGCAAGGTCGGCGCGATGGCGGTGCGGGCCCGTACGGTCGAGCAGCTGGCCCAGGTGAACGGTGACCTGGCGGTGGCGGTGGCACGGGGTGTCGGGGTTCCGGATCCGTCCGCGGCGCAGGCGGCCGACAAGCTGTCCTCCCCCGCGCTGAGCCTGGAGTCCCTGCGCGGCGACGGCTCGATCCGCACCCAGCAGGTCGCGGTCCTCGTCACCGACGGTGTCGACACCGCGCAGGTCACATCGGTGCGTGCCGCGCTCACGGCCGAGGGAGCCGTCGTGGAGGCGCTGGCGCCGACGGCCGGGGCGGTCACCGGTGCCGACGGCGACCGCTTCCCGGTCGACCGTGCGCTGCCGACCGTCGCCTCCGTGCTGTACGACGCCGTACTGCTGCCCGGCGGCCCCGTGGACACCCCGCCCACGGCCGCCGACCAGGACGCGGTCCGCTTCGTCCGGGACGCCTACCGGCACGGCAAGCCGGTGGGCGCACTCGGCTCGGGGGTGGGCGTTCTGTCCGCCCTGGAGCCGGAGGGCGTACGGCTGTCCACCGAGTTCCACCGTACGGTCGCCGACCACGGCGTGGTCACGGACACCTCCCCGGGTCCGGCGACCGAGGACTTCCTGCGCGCCTTCCGCACCGCGCTGGCCGCACATCGCCACCGGGGGCGGCCGCCGGTGCGGTGCTGAGCCGATCGGGTGGCCGGAATCACCAGGTCAAAACACCAGGTCAGGTGCGGCGTGGCCATGCCTCAGCGCTGGCCGGCACGCTCTCGGTCCGGCCTGCGGTCACGCCGACGGAGCCGTCGGTGCCGCGCCGGTCCCCGTGCGGTCGCGGGCGCCCTCGCGGGTTCGGCCCGCGGCCACCGTGCGGCGTGGGTTGCGGCGCAGGTATTCGCCCTCCAGCTGGGCCATGCGTTCGTTGTGGGCCCGCAGCGCGTCGTTCGAGCCGTACAGCAGCGTGTCGTGGCGCGTCCGGTGGATGGTCTCCAGCTCCTTCATGAGCTGCTGGTCGTCCAGCCGGCCGGGGTCGACTCCGGTCATCGTGGTGCCCCGCTCGTCGTGGTCCGTCATGCGGTCCGGGTACCCGCCCGTTGAGCACACAGCCCCCGAGCGGTGTACGGGAGAGAGCCATGGATCCCGCCTGTCTGAATCCACTGTACGAACACCCCGGCCCCTGGGCCTCCGTGCACGCCGTCCTGCCCTGACTTGTCTCGCCCCCGCCGCCCCTACCCGTCCCATCCCTGGGGGCTGCCGCCCCCAGACCCCCGCATCGGCCCCGAAAGGGCCTCGTCCTCAAACGCCGGACGGGCTGAAAAACCAGTCCCCCCGCAAACCCACCCGCTCCGGCATCCGAGAAACGAGCAGCAAACCCAGCCCCTCCAGCGTTCGAGAAGCGGGCAGCAAACCCAGCCCCTCCGGCGTTTGAGGAGCGGGGGTCCAGGGGGCGGAGCCCCCTGGGAGGCGGGGGCGAAGGGGCGGCAGCCCCTGGGGATGGGACGGGTAGGGGCGGCGGGGGCGAGGAAACTAGCGGGTCCGCTCCACGCGGCGTTCGTCCCAGACGGGCTCGGCCGTCTCCCGTACCCGGCCGTCGCTGCCGAACACCAGGTACCGGTCGAAGGACCGCGCGAACCACCGGTCATGGGTGACCGCCAGCACCGTGCCCTCGAACGCCTCCAGCCCCTCCTGCAGCGCCTCGGCGGACTCCAGGTCGAGGTTGTCGGTCGGCTCGTCGAGCAGCAGCGCGGTGACGCCCTCCAGCTCCAGCAGCAGGATCTGGAACCGGGCCTGCTGTCCGCCGGAGAGCCGGTCGAAGCTCTGCTCGGCCTGCTGGGTCAGCTCGTAGCGGCGCAGCCGGGACATCGCGGCTCCGCGGTCCTGGGCGTGCTCCTTCCACAGGATGTCGAGGAGGGTCCGGCCCATCAGCTCGGGGTGCGCATGGGTCTGCGCGAAGTGCCCGGGCACGACGCGCGCCCCCAGCTTCCAGGCCCCCGTGTGCGCGACGCCCTCCCCCGCCAGCAACCGCAGGAAGTGCGACTTGCCGGAACCGTTGGAGCCCAGGACGGCGACGCGTTCGCCGTAGAAGACCTCCAGGGAGAACGGCTTCATCAGCCCCGTGAGCTCAAGCTCCTCACAGGTCACGGCCCGCACCCCGGTACGCCCGCCCTTCAGCCGCATCCGGATGTCCTGCTCACGCGGCGGCTCCGGCGGCGGCCCCGCCTCCTCGAACTTGCGCAACCGGGTCTGCGCGGCCTGGTAGCGGGAGGCCAGCTCATGGCTGATCGAGGCGGCCTGCCGGAGACTCAGCACCAGCTTCTTCAGCTGGGCGTGCTTCTCGTCCCAGCGCCTGCGCAACTCCTCGAAGCGGGCGAAGCGTTCACGCCGGGCCTCGTGGTAGGTGGCGAAGCCACCGCCGTGCACCCAGGCGTCCGCACCGGCCGGCGAGGGTTCCACCGACACGATCTTCTCGGCGGCACGGGCGAGCAGTTCACGGTCGTGGGAGACGAAGAGGACCGTCTTGCGGGTCTCCTTCAGCCGCTCCTCCAGCCACCGCTTGCCGGGCACGTCGAGGTAGTTGTCGGGCTCGTCGAGCAGCAGCACCTCGTCGGTGCCGCGCAGCAGCGCCTCCAGCACCAGCCGCTTCTGCTCACCGCCCGACAGGGTCCGCACCTGCCGCCACTGCGCCTTCTCGTACGGCACGCCGAGCGCGGCAGTGGTGCACATGTCCCACAGCGTCTCGGCCTCGTACCCGCGCGCCTCGGCCCAGTCGGAGAGCGCCTGCGCGTACTTCAGCTGGGCGGCCTCGTCATCGACGGTCATGATCAAGTGCTCGGCGGTATCGACGGCCTGCGCGGCCTCGCGGATACGCGGCGGCGCGACCGACACGAGCAGATCACGTACGGTCGTCTCGTCCCGTACGGACCCCACGAACTGCCGCATCACACCGAGCCCGCCGCTGACGGTGACGGTGCCGCCGTGCGGCTTCAGCTCCCCGGAGATCAGCCGCAGCAGGGTCGTCTTTCCGGCACCGTTGGGCCCGACCAGCGCCACGACTGCGCCTTCCCCCACCCGGAAGGACACGTCGCCGAGCAACGCCCTCCCGTCGGGGAGGTAGTACTCAAGATGCGCGGCTTCCAGATGTCCCATGATGAGGAATTGTGCGGGCCGCCGCGGAGCTCCGGCAAACCGATATTCGGAACGCCGTTCCCGGAGCCCCTTCCCGGGGCGGGCTTACGGCGCATCCCCGACGACCGGCCACCCCGCAGGCCCGCCCTCCCCGGCCGGAGCCACCACAGCCCCGGCCCACGACAACGCCTTCCACCCGTCCCCGGGCGAGCCCTCAAGGATCACCACGCCCGTGTTTTCGAGCGGTCGCGCCGCGGCGAAGGCCACGTCCACGTTGTCCGCACGAGCAGCCGTCCACAGACGGATCACCGCACCGTGGCTGATCATGGCGACGGTCCCGGCGCCGCTTTCCACGGCCTCGGCCACCACGGCGTCGTACCGCGCCAGCACCTCCGTGCCGTTCTCGCCGCCCGGGATGCGCTGCTCCGGGTCACCGGCCGCCCACCCGAACACCGTCCTCATGTAGAGCCGGCCCCGCTCGGAGTCGCCGGGCAGCATCTCCAGGTCGCCCGCGGACACCTCGCGGATGCCGTCCCGGACGAGCACGTCGAGGCCGCGGGCGGCGGCCAGTGGGGCCGCGGTGTGCCGGGTACGGGTGAGGGTGGAGGCGTAGAGGGCCTCGATGTCCTCGTCGGCCAGCGCCGCGGGCAGGGCCCCGGCCTGCTGTTCGCCGAGTGCGGTGAGGCCCGGGCCGGGGACGGCCGTGTCCAGCAGGTGGTGCAGGTTGGACGGGGTCTGGCCGTGGCGGACGAGGAGCAGGCGCATGTGACGGGTTCCTCCGTGTGTCTCTCACCGCGGGCCGGACAGCAATCGGCCACTTCAGGGTACCCAGCCCTGTATGAGCCCAGACGTCGACCTCACCGTCCCCAGGCCCGGCCGGCACGCCCTGCGCGACCGGCTGCTCGCCCTCGACTCCCGGCTGTTCGAGTTCGCCGCCGAGCAGCACTGGCCGTATGCCGAGCGGGTGCTGCCGCGGCTGAGCCGGAGCGCGAACCACGGGGTGCTGTGGTTCGCGACGGCCGCCGCCATCGCCGCCAGCCGCACGCCCCGGGCCCGTCGGGCAGCGGTGCGGGGGCTGGCCTCGCTCAGCCTGGCCTCGCTGACCATCAACACCCTCGGCAAGCGGTCGGTGCGCCGTCCCCGGCCGCTGCTGGATCCCGTACCGCTGGTCCGGCAGCTGAAGCGGCAGCCGATCACCACCTCGTTCCCGTCCGGTCACTCCGCGTCGGCGGCGGCGTTCGCGACCGGGGTCGCCCTGGAGTCGCCCGCGTGGGCACTGGTCGTCGCCCCGGTCGCCTGGTCGGTCGCGCTGTCCCGGGTGTACACGGGCGTCCACTTCCCGAGCGACGTGCTGGCGGGCGCTGCCCTGGGCGCGGGTGCCGCGTTCGCCGTACGGGGCATGGTGCCGACCCGTGACCGGCTGGTGCCGCCGGCCCGGCCCCGTACGGACGTGCCGGCGCTGCCGGACGGTGAGGGTCTGGTCATGGTGGCCAACACGGGGTCGGGCACCGCCGACCGGGTGCACGCCCTGCTGGACGCGCTGCCGCGCGCCGAGATCGTCACATGTGAACCGTCCGACACCCGCGCCGAGTTGCAGAACGCGGCGGCCCGCGCCCGGGTGCTCGGCGTGTGCGGCGGGGACGGGACCGTCAACGCGGCCGCCGAGGTCGCGCTGGGGCACGGTCTGCCGCTCGCGGTGCTCCCCGGCGGCACGATGAACCACTTCGCCCAGGACCTGGGTGTGGAGGACGCACACGATCTGAGCCGGGCGGTCCGGCGCGGCGAGGCCGTGCGTGTGGACGTGGGCCGGTTCTCCTGCGACGGACGGCAGGGCCTGTTCCTCAACACCTGCAGCCTGGGCGTGTATCCGGAGCTGGTGCGCGAGCGGGATCGGTTCGGGGCACGGTTCGGCGCCTGGCCGGCCGGGGTGTTCGCGGCCCTGCGCATCATGCGCAGCGAGCGTCACCCGCTGCACGCCGAAGTCGCGGGCCGCGCCCACCCGTTGTGGCTGCTGTTCGCCGGGAACGGCACCTACCACCGGGTGGGCCTCGCCCCCGCCCGGCGGCTGGACCTCGCGGACGGTGTGCTGGACGTCCGCGTCGTGCACGGCGGCCGCCGGCCCGCCCTGCGCCTCCTCGCGGCCGCCCTCGCGGGCCCGCTGACCCGCTCCCCCGCCCATGCGGCGGTCCAGGTCGGCCGGCTGCGTCTGTCGGGGGTCACACCGGGCGCGCTCCTCGCGTACGACGGCGAAGTCACCGAGGTGGGCGGCGAGGTGACGTTGGAGAAGCTGCCGGAGGCGTTGACGGTCTACCGCCCGCTGCCGGGTGCACGTTCCTGACCGAGCGTTTCTGACGAGACGTCAGTCCGTATTGCAAAACACGGGTCTCAGTATTCGACATGCACGCGTAGGGTGACGCGCAGACGAGACGAGGGGAACAGCCATGTCGAAGGCACCGTCCAAGGGACCGTGGAAGACCCAGGAGACCGCCGTCTACACGCACGGGCACCATGAGTCCGTGCTGCGTTCGCACACCTGGCGCACCGCCGCCAACTCGGCGGCGTACCTGCTCGGCTCGCTGAAGCCGC
Organism: Streptomyces sp. HD; assembly: GCF_028369295.1. Taxonomy (GTDB): domain Bacteria; phylum Actinomycetota; class Actinomycetes; order Streptomycetales; family Streptomycetaceae; genus Streptomyces. Next base: position 186,293 of record NZ_JAQMYP010000004.1, on the reverse strand, counting down.
ACATGCGGATCCTGGACGTCGGCTGCGGCCCGGGCACGATCACCGCCGACCTGGCGGCCCTGGTCCCCGACGGACAGGTCACCGGTGTCGACCGGGCGCCGGAGATCCTGGAGCAGGCCCGGGCCACGGCCGCCCGACGCGCCCTGACGAACGTCGAGTTCGCGGTCGCGGACGTGCACGCCCTGGACTTCCCGGACGACACGTTCTGCGTGGTCCACGCCCACCAGGTGCTGCAGCACGTCGGTGATCCGGTGGGTGCGCTGCGCGAGATGCGGCGGGTGACCAGGCCGGGCGGCCTCATCGCGGTACGCGACTCGGACTACGCGGCCATGACCTGGTACCCGGCGTCCCCGGGCATGGACGACTGGCTGGGCCTGTACCGCCGGGTCGCCCGCGCCAACGGCGGCGAGCCGGACGCCGGGCGCCGACTGAAGTCCTGGGCGCTGCGTGCGGGGCTCACCGACGTCACGGCCACGTCGAGCACCTGGACCTTCTCGACGCCGGAGGAGCGGGCCTGGTGGAGCGGGCTGTGGGCGGACCGGACGCTGGCGTCGGCGTATGCCGAGCGGGCCACCGAGGGCGGGCACGCGACCATCGAGGAACTACGGGCCGTGTCGGAGGCATGGCGGGAGTGGGGGCGCCGGGAGGACGGATGGTTCAGCGTGCTGCACGGGGAGATTCTGTGCCGTAAGGAAGCCTGAATCGCGAATTTCTGGAAACTCGGTCGAACAGGAGGTCAGATTATGGTTCCCATTCTGCTCGTACTGCTACTGGCCCTGATTCTCTTCGGTGCCGGATTCGCATTGAAGGCCTTGTGGTGGATCGCGATCGCGGTTCTCGTGGTGTGGCTCCTGGGTTTCGTCATGCGTGGCACCACCACGGCAGGCGGCAGGGGCCGATGGTATCGGTGGTGAATTCATTCCCCAGGACTTCATTCCCGGGGAAGTAGCGGTCCCAGCGGCCCGAGGTCCAGGTTCAGGTCCTCGGGCCGCAGTGCGTAGCGTTCGCGCAGCTCGGTCATACGGTCTTCGAGGAGCATCAGCGTGAGCCCGATCCGCTCCTCCTGCTCCTCGCTCAGGTCACCCTCGTCGAAACGGCGCAGCGCCTGCCGCTCCATGAGCTGACGGAGCAACTCCACGACCGTCAGGACGAGTTTCACGAGGTCGCGTTCCACCGTGTCGGGGTCGAGGTCGAGGCGGTTGCGATGGGCCGTCACGTCAATTGCCCCCAGGGCGACGGGACCTGCTCGTTGACCGAGCTGATCAGCGCGTTCAGGTCGATGCGGACGAGATCGACGTCGGCGATGCGCAGGGTGATGTCCCCCGTGACGACGACGCCCCCGGCGAGCAGCCGGTCGAGCAGGTCCACGAGGGCGACCTCACGGCGTTCGATGACGGTCACGGCCCCTCCTCCGGCTCCTCCGCGAACTCGCCGGAGAAGGAATAGGCGGCCCAGGGGCCGGTGAGTTCGACCCGGATTCCGGAGGAACCGTCCTTCTCCCGGTCCACGAGTTCCACGAATTCCTCGGAGTCCGCGCGCGGCACCAGGTAGGCGGCATTGAGCACATTCTGGCCGGAGGCTCCGGAAAGCGTGGCGCTCTGGGGGGCGTGCAGCCGGGAATCCTCGGCGAAAGCGGAGAGTGTTTCGTGCAGTCGGCCGGCGAATTCGGTGGCTTTCTGCCACACGTCCTCGCGGGCGCGCGTCTGGCGCCGGCGCCGACGCAGGTAGTCGCGCCCCGACCCGGGCTTGGTGTCGGGCCGACCGGACTCGGCGGCCTCCGTCGGCTCCGGCTCGACGTACACCTTGACGCCCCACTCCACCCGCCCCTCCAGCCGGTCGAGAACGCGCCGGAAGTCCGCCTCGCGGGCCTCCATCATGGTCCGTACACCGCTATCGTCCCGGAAGACGGTGGCGAGCCGCAGCGGTAGCGGGGTGGTGACGACGGTGAGCGCGTCGATGACCTGCTGATGGGCGCGGGCGGTCGTGCTGAGCCAGTCCAGGTCCTCCAGGTGGGCACGGAGCGGAGCCTCGGCGAAGTCCGCCTCGGGCACCGTGCTGACGACCGCGATCAGGCCGTGGTGCGTCAGCTGCTTCGGCGGCGCCCCGGCGACCCCCGTCAGCTGGGACTGGAGGGCGGAGCGAAAGGGGCGGCAGACGGCGTAGACGTAGCGCAGTGCGTTCATGGGGCCTCTTCCTGTCTCCGGGCGGGCTCCAGCTGGGCCAGACGCTCACGCAACTCGGCGTTCTCCCGCGCCAGTTCGTCACGGCGGGCGTGGGAACTCAGCGCGGGGTCGCTCTCCCACCAGTCGATGCCCATCTCCTTCGCCTTGTCGACCGAGGCGACGATGAGACGCAGCTTGACGGTGAGGAGCTCGATGTCGAGCAGGTTGATCCGGATGTCGCCCGCGATGACCACCCCCTTGTCGAGCACCCGCTCCAGGATGTCGGCGAGGTTGGCGCTGCTGCCCTGACCGTAGGGCTCGGGCAGCCGGCTGGGCATCGTCATCGGCGGCTCCCGCCACCGGCGTACTCGGGTTCTTCCTCTTCCTCGTACTCGGGCTCGTCCTCGTACGCGTCCTCGGGCTCCTCGTCCCCGGGTTCCTCGTCCTCCGGTCGCTCGTCCTCCGGTTCCTCGTCGTCGGCGTACTCACCGGTCTCACCGACCTCACCGGTCTCACCGGTCTCGCCGTCCTCCTCGTTACCTTCGTACTCCTCCTCGCCCTCCTCCGCGACCGCGTCCTCGTGGCTGCGGACGACCTCGCCGTCGCGGATCTCGCCGCGCCAGCCATCTTCGGCCTCTCCCTTGAGGGTGACGAAGCGGACGTAGTTCTTCAGGTCGAGCCGGGCCCGGCGGCCCTGGGCGCGCCAGAGGTTGCCGGTCTTCTCGAACAGGCCCTTGGGGTAGTACTCGATGACCAGCAGGACGCGGGTGAGGCTGTCGTCGAGGCGGTGGAAGGAGACGACACCCTTCGTAGTGCCCTTGGCACCCTCCGAAGTCCAGGCGATCCGGTCGTCCGGCACCTGCTCGGTGGTGTGCGCCTTCCAGCTGCGGTTGGACCAGAAGACCTTCAGCTGCCAGTCGGAGTGCGTGTCGTCGGCCCGGTTGGCGTTCTTCACGCCCTTCGCGAAGGTGCTGAAGCCCTGGTACTGGGTCCACTGGTCGTACGCGGTGCGCAGCGGAACGCCGACGTCGACGTACTCGATGATCACCGTGGGTTTCTTGCCGGCCGCGTCCTTGCGCCTGCCCTTGCCGCCGCCGAGGTTCTTGAACGCCTCGACCACGTTGTCCTTGACGTGTCCGGCGCCGACCTCCAGGGCGCTGCGGATCGGGCCCTTGCCTTCGGCGAGCTTGCGGCCGCCGTCGAGGGCGAGCTTGGCCAGGCCGGGGCTGCGGCCCTCGGCGATGTCGTTCAGCTTGACCGTGGCCTCGCCGAGCGTGCGTCCCGCGCCGACCAGCAGCCGCTGGGCCTGCGCGGCGAGGTACTCCTGCAGTTCGGCCCTGAGCCGGTCGGCGGCCTCGCTCTGGGCCACTGCGGCCAGGGGCTGCTTCGCCGCTCCGCCGGCCGCGGAAGTCGCGGAGGTCGCCGATCCGAGTGCCTCGGTCATGACCCGTCACCGTCCTTCGTCCGGCGCGCCCGGCCGCCGCGGGCGGATCCGCCGACCCCGGCCGTCGCCTTGGCGGCCGACTTGCCGGTCCCGTCCCGCTTCGCCGGGGCCGTCCTGTGCGCCGTCCTCCCGGCGGCGGTCTTCTTCGCCGCTGCCTTCTTCGCCGTCATCTTCGCGGGGGCCTTCTGTGCCGACTTCTTGCCGGTCTGCCGCACCGAACCCGCCGGAGCCCCCTTGACCGTCCTCCTCGCGGACGGCGCATCGGACTCGGAGTCCTCGGACTCGTCCTGCTCGTCGTCCTGTGCGCGAGGCTCCTCGGCCTCGTCGTCCTCCGCGTCCGGTGTCGGCACCGTCCCGGACAGCTGCTCGCGCACCTCGGCGGTGCGGCCGTGCAGCCGTTCGGCGAACGCGTCGAGCTGCCGCTCGACCAGGGCGCCGGAGGCGGCCTGGCCGACGCCGCGCAGGTCCTCGCGCAGCTGTTCCCCGATCTCCTTGAACTGCGGGTTGTTCAGCAGCTGCCCCGACACCAGGTCAGCCACGGCCCGCGGGCTCAGATGCATTCGCTTGCCGGCGACGACACCGCCGACGGCCAGCGCCAGTTTCAGTTTCCTCGTCCGTCCGAGGACGTATCCGGCCCCGATCGCGAGGCCCAGTCCCACTCGGTTCATCATGCCGTCCCGTCGCTGTTCCCGTACTCTGCGCGCAGGCCGATCTCCAGTCGGTCGAGAAGCTCGTCCTCACGGCGGTCGAACTCCTCCTCGTCGATCTCTCCTGCGGTCAACTCCTCCTCCAGTCGCACCAGTTCGGCCCGCACCGTGGCCGGGTCGTAGTAGGTGCGCTCCGCTTCGCGCACCACCTGTCCGATCACCCATGCACTGGCGCGCACCGGGGCGAACGGCAGCAGCAACACCTCTCCGACCAGTCCCACCCCTCACTCTCCGGCGGTTCCGCCGCCGGACATGGGGTCCGCGGGTTCGGCGGGGCCGGGCTCGACGAAGCTGTACGGCGGCAGCGGGCCGTTGAGGCGCAGGTCGAGGTGTGGATGGTCCTGGCGCAGCCGTTCGACGGCGGTCAGGAACGTCTCGACCGAGTCGCCGTCGATCAGGAACGACACGTTGGCGAGCCAGCCGCTGGAGTCGGGGCCCAGGCTGACCGCGTCCGCGGCCGGTTCCAGCGTGTGCTGTACATCGGTCGCGTCCTCGGCCTCCTGGGCCTTGACCGCGGCGACCACCATCTCGCCGAGCCGCAGCCGCTGCTCGTAACTGCCGCCACCCGCCTTCCGGTTGGCCTCCGTCATGGCCCGGATCTCCGGGTTCTCGGCCAGCACCCGGTGCAGCACGGCCTCCTCGGCGTGTGTGGCCTTGACGTTGTACTCGACCTTGCCGTCCAGGGCCTTGAGGCGTTCCTTGTAGTGCTCGGCGCGTTCGGCGAGGACTCCGGTGACCGTGTCGTCGTCGGGCGCGACGCTGCCGAACCGCATGGGCAGGACGCAGCCGCTCGCACCCACCTCGGCAAGCACGTTGGAGTGGGCGAGCAGTTCCCTGCGCTTGGGCCGCAGCCCTTCGGGAGCGTCGCTGACGAGGGCCGCGAGCCTGCCCTCCTTCAGGATGCGCACGGGGCGCGGCGGCTCACCCACCCCGCCCAGATCCTTCGGGAGGGCCGGATGCGAACTCTCGGTGATGCCGTACACGTACGTGCTCACTCCTGCTCCTCCTCCTTTTCTGTCTTCCTGCGCGCCGTGGTCGACTTGCGGGCGCGCTGCCTGGGCCGCTCCTCGCCCTCCTCACGGGCCTGCCTGAACGCGTCGGAGATGGTCTCGGCGGCGCCGGACAGCGCCCCTTTGGACTTGCCGCGCGCGCCGGACTCCGTGATCTCACCGACCAGGTCGGGCAGACCGGGGCTCTTGCGCGGCCCGGCCTCCAGGTCGAGCCGGTTGCATGCCTCGGCGAAGCGCAGATAGGTGTCGACGCTGGCGACGACGATCCGGACGTCGATCTTCAGAATCTCTATGCCGACCAGGGAGACCCGGACGAAGGCATCGATGACGAGACCCCTGTCCAGGATGAGTTCGAGGACGTCGTAGAGGCCGCTGGTGCCTCTGCCGCCTGTTGCCTGAGGTGCGGGGACGACGGTCATACGGACCGTTCCTCCTTCTTGGATGCGTGCTTCTTCGCTGCGTGCTGTTCCACGCGTGCGTGCCTATTCGGTGTCGGACCGCCCGCGCTCATAGCGGCGCAGGCGCCGGTAGGCGGTGAGGCGGCCGTCGGGGTCGCATTCGACGCGGTAGCTCGCCAGCAGACTCATCGTGTCGGGGACCCGGGCCAGTTCCAGGACCTCGATGTCCAACGTCCAGCCGTCGTCGGTCCGTTCGAAGGACGACACGGTTTCGGCGGTCATGCCGGTGAGCTCACTGAGCTCGGAACGCGCCTGCCGCAGCACTTCCATGGGGCCGGGCCCGCCGGCCCCTCCGCCCGAGTTCTGTCCTGAAGTTCTGGGTGTGTTGTGTGAATCGGTCATGGGCTCCCCTCGAACTCCGAGTGGCTTGAGGGGGGTTACCCAAACCCGGGAAACTAGGTGCTACGGCCACGCAGTGCGTCGAGTCTGCGCCGGGCGGGTCCGAGGGCGCGGCTGCGGCCCATCAGCCCGGCCCAGGGGTCGGTGCGGGCCTGCTCCACGGCGTCGGCGATGCTCCAGCGGCGCGCGTCGAGCTCCGGATCGTCCAGGTCGTCCCAGGCCATCGGTGTGGCGACGGGGGCGCCGGGCCGGGCGCGGACGCTGTAGGGCACGACGGCTGTCTGGGCGTAGGCGTTGCGCTGCACGTCGAGGTAGAGGCGGTCGCCGCGGTCCTTCTTGCGGGCGGCCGTGGTGAACCGGTCGGGGTGGGCCGACTCCAGCGCCCCGGCGACGTCCTTGGCGAACTCCCGGACCTCGTCGAAGTCGTGGTGCCCGGTCAGCGGTACGACGATGTGCAGCCCGCGCGATCCGGTGGTCATCGGCGCCGACGACAGGCCCAGTTCGTCGAGCAGCTCGCCGAGAAACCCGGCCGCCTCCCTGACCTGCCCGAAGTCGTCGTCGGCCGGATCCAGGTCGAAGACCAGGCGGTCGGGGCGGTCGATGCCCGAGGTGCGGGAGAGCCAGCGGTGCAGGGTGAGGCAGGCCTGGTCGGTGAGGTAGACGAGGGTCGCGATGTCGTCGCACACCGTGTGACAGACGGTGCCGTCCTCCTTGGGCACCTCGAAGCGGCTGATCCACTCCGGATAGTGGTCGGGGGTGTTCTTCTGCATGAACCGGGGTCCGTCGACACCGTCGGGATGCCGCTCCAGCATCAGCGGGCGGCCCCGCAGATGCGGCAGCATGAACGGGGCGACGGACCGGTGGTAGTCGACAAGGTCGCCCTTGGTGTACTCCTTGGCGCCCCCGCCGCCGGGGAAGAGCACCTTGCCGACGCGTTTGACCTCGACCGTACGGCGGCCGGCCCGCACCTTCCTGGCATCGCCGTCGCCGGTCACCGTACGACTGCCTCCTCCACCAGCAGCTGACCCGCGGCGGCGATGGACGCGGCGTCGATGCCGGCGGAGTGCAGCTGCTGGTCCGGAGAGGCCGAGCCCGGCATCCTGCGGACGGCGAGGCGGACCAGGCGCGGTACCGGACGCCCGTCGAGGAACGCGTCGAGGACGGCGTCGCCGATGCCGCCCTCCTCGTGGTGGTCCTCCACGGTGAGCAGACAGCCGGTGTCCTCGGCGGCCCGGCGCAGGGTGGACCGGTCGACGGGCTTGACGGAGTACAGGTCGACGACCCTGACCGGGATGCCCTCACGGTCCAGGGCGTCGGCGGCGGCGAGCGCCTCGTGCACGGTGACGCCGGCCGCGACGACGGTCAGCCGGTCCCGGTCGCTCGCGCGCAGCACCTTGCTGCCGCCGACGGGGAACTCCTCGTCGGGACCGTAGATCACCGGGCTGTCGCCGCGCGAGGTGCGCAGATAGCGGACGCCGCGCAGACCGGCCATGGCGGCGACGAGCCGCGCGGTCTGGTTGGCGTCGCACGGGTACAGCACCGTCGAGCCGTGCACGGCCCGCATCATCGCCAGGTCCTCCAGGCCCATCTGGCTTGGCCCGTCCTGCCCGATCGCGACGCCGGCGTGCGAACCGACGAGGTTGATGTCGGAACCGCTGATCGACGCCATGCGCACGAAATCGTGGGCGCGGGTGAGGAAGGCGGCGAAGGTGGCGGCGTACGGCACCCAGCCGCGGGTCGCGAGCCCCACCGCGGCGGCGACCATCTGCTGCTCGGCGATGTAGCACTCGAAGTAGCGGTCGGGGTGCGCCTTGGCGAAGAACTCGGCGCGGGTGGAGTCACCGACCTCGCCGTCGAGGGCGACGACGTCACCGCGCGCGCTGCCGAGGGCGGCCAGCGCCTCACCGTAGGCGTTGCGGGTGGCCACCTCCTCCCCCTGGTCCCAGCTGGGCAGTTCGAGGTGCCCGGTGTGCACGGCGTGCAGCGCACGGGCGGCGGGCGGTTCGTGGACGCTGACGCGGATGTCGCGGGTCCCGCCGAGTTCGGCGATGGCCTCGTCGGGGTCGGGCAGCGGCTTGCCGTGCAGTCCCTCCCGGTCCTGGACGGACTCGACGCCCTTGCCCTTGAGGGTGCGGGCGAGGATCACGGTGGGCTGCCCGGTGGTGGACCCGGCCTCCCCGAACGCCCGGTCCACGGCGTCCACGTCATGCCCGTCCACCTCGACGGTGTGCCAGCCGAAGGCCTGGAAGCGGCGGGCGTAGGCGTCGAGATCGTGGCCGTGCCGGGTCGGGCCGCGCTGGCCCAGCCGGTTCACGTCGACGATCGCGGTGAGGTTGTCCAGATGCTCATACGCCGCGTGCTCGGCGGCCTCCCACACGGATCCCTCGGCGAGCTCGCTGTCCCCGCACAGCACCCACACCCGGTACCCGGCCCGGTCGAGCCGCTTCCCGGCCAGCGCGATCCCCACCCCGACCGGCAGCCCCTGCCCGAGCGAACCGGTCGCCGTCTCCACCCACGGCAGCCGCCTGGGCGTCGGGTGCCCTTCGAGACGGCTGCCGAGCTTGCGGAAGGTGACCAACTCACCGTCCTCGATGGCCCCGGCCGCCTTGTAGGCGGCGTACAGCAGGGGCGAGGCGTGCCCCTTGGAGAGGACGAGGCGGTCGTTGCCGGGGTGGGCGGGCCGGTCGAAGTCGTAGCGGAGGTGGTTGGCGAGGAGTACGGCCGTCAGATCGGCGGCGGACATCGACGACGTTGGATGCCCCGATCCCGCCGCGGCGGAGGCCCGCACACTGTCCACACGCAACTGCTGGGCGAGCTCGACGAGTTCGGCGGTGTTCATGAGGCTCCTTCCGAAGGGGTGGAGTTGGGGTTGTGGGAGCGGCGTTCGGGGGCTTGGGGGTGCGGCTTGTGGACCGCGGGGGCGTCGGGGGTGTCGGAAGTGCCGGAGCGTGCCTCGTGGGCGGCTCGCAGATCGGAGCGCCTTATGGGGCCGGGGGGTTCGGCGTGCGTGGCGGCGTCGGGGTCCTGGACGGGGTCGCCTGCGGGCCGGCTCCTCTTCTTCACGGGCTCGTTCCTCGCGGACTCGTCGAGCACCCGGCGTTTCTCGGTCATCTCGGGCTCCCCTGTCTGGTCGGAAACCGCGGGTGTCCGGTCGGAAACCGCGGGCTGGGTTCCCCCCGACGCCCCCCTCGAAGCTCCCCCGGAGGCTCCCCCCGCCCTCTGCGGCCCCGGTGCCCGGACCAGTTCCGGCGACGCGGTGTCCAGCGGCACCGCCCACGACCGGACGAGCCCCAATTGCACGGCCTGGCGCGGCAGTACGGCGTCCAGGAGCCAGTCGGCGGCGACGCGGATCCGGTTGCCCGGCATCGCGGCGAGGTGGTAGCCGCGGGTGACGGCGCCAGCCGCCACGCCGGACAGCGGCACACCGAACGGGTTGGCGGCCGCCTTGACGCCGCCCAGGTCCACGGCGAAGCCCTTGTCGCGATGGCGGTAGGGGCGCGGCTCACCGAAGCCGAGCGACGCGGCGACGTTGTGGGCCACGGCCTTGCCGTGCCGCCAGGCATGCTGCGCGGTCATCGGCGTACTGTGCCTTTCTGGGGGAGATCCCCCAGACCCCCCGCGCCCCGGCCTCTCCAGGTCGGGCACCGCGGCCCCGTCCCCGGCGGCGAACAGCTCGCGCCGGCCGGGCACCTGGAGGTACGGGTCGACGAGGAGGCGGCCTCGTTCCAGCGGCAGCCCGAGGGACTCGGCGAGCGGGTCGGGCCGTACACCGACGCACCACACCACCGTGCGGGTGTCGACGAACGAGCCGTCGGTCAGCAGCACCCCGCTGTGCGTGGCCTCCTTCACCGAGGTGCCCATCCGCACCTCCACACCCCGCTGCCGCAGCACCCGGTCCGCGGTGCGCGAGAGCCTCTCGTCCAGCTCGGGCAGGACGCGCTCGGCGACGTCGAGCAGCAGCCAGCGCGGCCGCATGCCGGACCGCAACGGCTGTTTGCGCACCAGGGAGTCGGTGAACAACTGGCCCTGCGCGGCGACCTCGGTGCCCGTGTATCCGGCGCCGACCACGACGAAGGTGCAGCGCGCCGAGCAGGTGCCGGGGTCGTCGACGGCCGCCGCCAGCTCCACCTGCCGGGTCACGTGGTCACGCAGGTACAGCGCCTCGGGCAGCCCGCGGAAACCGTGTGCGTGCTCGGCGACGCCGGGGATGGGCAGCAGCTTGTTGACGCTGCCCGCGGCGAGGATCAGCCGGTCGAAGGGCAGGGTCCCGCGGTCGCCCTCGGGCCCGGCGTAGTGCACGGTGCGTCCGTCGAGGTCGATCGCATCGGCCTCGCCCAGCACCAGCCGTACGTGGGGCAGGGTGCCGGAGAGCGAGACGGTCACCCGGCGCGGTTCCAGGATGCCGGCGGCGACCTGGGGCAGCAGGGGCAGATACAGGAAGTAGTCGGTCGGGTTCAGCAGGGTGATGTCGACGTGGTTCCGGGCCAGCCGGGACAGGGTGCGGGCCGCCCGGTACCCGGCGAATCCGGCGCCGACGATCACGATGCGGGGTCGACTCACGATGGGCCTCCGACGCTGTCGCGTACCTCGGGAGCCTTCCGCGTCCCCCTGGTCAGTGCCGCCAAACGTGGACCGCGGGCAGCGTCGCATTACGGCCTGTCACCCCGGACGGCCCGGTTTCCGACCGGCCCCCCGGGTACCCGGAACGGCGACCGTCCCCCGCCGCCGACACGGAGGCCCCGTGCCGCGCCACTCCCGGAGGAGTTCCCATGCCCGAGTACGGCTACTTCCTGGCCAGCGAGGAGTTCCGTCCGGCCGATCTCGTCGAACAGGCAAGGATGGCCGAACAGGCCGGGTTCGAATCGCTGTGGATCTCGGACCACTACCACCCGTGGAACGACGCACAGGGCGAGAGCCCCTTCGTGTGGTCGGTGATCGGCGCGCTCTCGGAGGCGGTGTCACTGCCGATCGAGACGGCCGTGACCTGCCCGACGGTGCGGATCCACCCGGCGGTGGTGGCCCAGGCCGCGGCGACCTGCGCGGTGCTGACGAACGGCCGTTTCCGGCTCGGCGTCGGCACCGGCGAGGCCCTCAACGAGCACATCCTCGGCCATGTGTGGCCACCCGCCAGCGTCCGCATGGACATGCTGGAGGAGGCGATCCTGATCATGCGCAGGCTGTTCTCCGGAGAGGAGATCAGCCACTCCGGCAATCACTACCGGGTGGAGAACGCCCGCCTCTACACGGTCCCCGACGAGCCCGTCCCGATCGACATCTCCGGCTTCGGTCCAGCGGCGACGGCGCTGGCGGCCCGGGTCGGCGACGGCTACATCACGATGATGCCGGACGAGGACCTGGTCACCCAGTTCCGCAAAGGCGGCGGACACGGCAAGCCCGCGATGGGCGGCACGAAGGTCTGCTACGGCACCGACCGCGCCGAGGCCGTCCGCACGGTCCACCGGCTGTGGTCCAACCAACTGCTGCCCGGCGAGATGGGCCAGATCCTGCCCTCCCCCAGCCACTTCGAGCAGCTGGAACCGCTGATCACCGAGGACATGGTGCGCGAACGGACGGTGTGCGGCGACGCCCCTGACGACCACATCTCCGCCCTGAACGCCTTCACCGAGGCCGGCTTCGACCGGATCTACGTCAACCAGATCGGCCCCGACCAGCGCGGCTTCTTCGACTTCTACCGTACGAAGGTGCTCCCGCAGCTCCAGCGGTGACAAGAAGGCGACCCACGATGAAACTCCGTCTCCCCGTCGTCTCCGTCTACACGGTGCCCACCGACGCCCCCGAGGCGGACGGCACGCTGACCTGGAACTCCACGACCCTGGTGATCGCCGAGGTGACGGCGGGCGACACGACCGGCACCGGCTGGACGTACGGTCCGGCGGCGATCGGCGACTTCCTGCGCGACCATCTCGCACCGCTCCTCGAAGGCCGTAGCGCCCTCGACATCCCGGCCGCCCACGACGCGATGTCCCGCGCGGTCCGCAACGCCGGCCGCCCGGGCGTCGCCGCGTGCGCGATCTCGGCGCTGGACATCGCCCTGTGGGACCTCAAGGCCCGCCTGATGGAACTGCCCCTGGTCCGCCTGCTGGGCGCGTGCCGGGAACGGGTCCCGGTCTACGGCAGCGGAGGCTTCACGACGTACCACGACAAGCATCTGGAAGCGCAGTTGAACGGCTGGGTGCACGGCCAGCACATCCCGCGCGTGAAGATCAAGATCGGCGAGGACCGGGGGCAGTCGGTCCAGCGGGACGTGGCCCGGGTCAAGGCCGCGCGTCAGGTGATCGGCCCCGAGGCCGAGTTGTACGTGGACGCCAACGGCGCCTACAACCGCAAACAGGCCGTCCGCGTCGGCCGGGCCCTCGTCGAGCACGGCGTCGGCTGGTTCGAGGAGCCGGTGTCCTCGGACGATCTGCCGGGTCTGCGCCTGGTCCGCGACACGCTGGACTGCGATGTCACGGCCGGAGAGTACGGCTACGACCTCCCGTACTTCGCCCGCATGATCGGCGCGGGCGCGGTCGACTGCCTCCAGATCGACGCCACCCGCTGCGGCGGCATCACGGAGTTCCTCCGCGCCGCCGCCCTCGCCCAGGCCCACGGCCTGGAGGTCTCGGCCCACTGCGCCCCGCACGCCCACGCCGCCGTCGCCGCCGCGATCCCCAATCTGCGCCACATCGAGTGGTTCCACGACCACGTCCGCATGGAGGACATGTTCTTCACCGGCGCCCTGGACCCGAAGGGCGGCACGGTCACCCCGACCCGGGGCATGGGGCACGGACTGACGCTGCGGGCACAGGAGGTGGAGGAGTACCAGGTGGCGTGACGTCCACCAGGTGATGTCCAAGATGTCCAACAGGTGGATGACGTCTACCAGCAGTCCAGCAGGTGGCTGACGTCTACCAGGTGGCGTGACGTCGCCGACGACGCAGCCCGGCGGTCGCCAGGGCACCCAGCGCCACGACGGCCCCGCCCGCCCCCATCCGCCCCCGGTTCCGCGACGCCCACTCCTGCGGGCCGCCGCCCACCGCTTCCTGGTCGAAGCGCCCGTGTGCCCCGAAGTCCCGCCCGTGCGGCCCGTCGGCCGGCGTCCACAGGTTGCCCTGGCCCGCCGGCTCCCCCTCGTCCTGCTGTGCCTCGAACCCGCTCCGCGCCAGATACCGGTCCAGCACACCGGGCACGACGGCGTTGGCGATCAGCGTCGCCACCGTGGAGCCGCCCACCCAGTACTCCCTGCGCCGCCCGTGCCCGGCGGCGTGCACGATCGCCCGCGCGGCCACCTCCGGCTGGTACACCGGCGCCACCGGCCGGGCCCGCCCCGGCAGCCGGTTCAACACCCAGTCGAACTGCGGGGTGTTGAGCGCGGGGAGCTGCACCATCGTCGTACGCACCCGGCTCCCCCGGTGGAGCAGCTCGCAGCGCAGCGACTCGTTGAAGCCCTGGATGGCGTGCTTCGCACCGCAGTACGCCGACTGCAGCGGAATCCCCCGGTAGGCGAGCGCGGACCCGACCTGCACGACCGTGCCCCGGTCGCGCGGCAGCATGTGGCGCAGGGCGGCCCGGGTGCCGAACACATAGCCCAGGTACGTCACTTCGGTCACCCGCCGGAACTCGTCCGGGGTGACCTCGGTGAACGGCGCGAAGACCCCGGCGAAGGCGTTGTTGACCCAGACGTCGATGTGCCCGAAGGCGTCGGCGACCTGCTGGGCCGCGTCGTCGACCGCCTTGGCGTCGGCCATGTCCACGGTGACGACCAGCGCCTCACCACCGGCCCGCTGCACCTCGTCCGCTGCCCCGGCGAGACCCTCGCGGCCCCGGGCCAGCAGGGCGACCCGGTCGCCCCGTGCGGCGAAGGCACGGGCGGCGGCCCGGCCCACGCCTCCGCTGGCCCCGGTGACCACGACGACCCTGCCGCGCCGCCCCGGCAGGTCTCCCTTCCTCGGCCCGCGCACGGCGGCGTCACGCCCGGTGATGCGGCTGCTCGGGGTCGACGTCGTCCGGGTGCGGCGGCGCTCCCGGCGTCTGCGGCGGTACGGCGCCGGTCGTGCCCGTCGCCCCCGCCCCGGTGGCCCCGGTCGCTCCGGCCGCGGGCGGTCCGGGCGGCATCGGCGGGTACGGCATGCCGGGCCCGCCCGGCGGGGCGGTCGGCGCCGTGCCGCCGGCGGCGTGTCCCTGCGCGTCGTCGGTCTGCGATCGCGGCGTCGGCCGGGACGCCGACGGGCGTGCCGCGCCGCGCAGTGCGTACGCCATCGCGCCGAGGATCACCGCGGTGATCAGTGCGGCGGCCCAGTCCGGCAGCCCGGCGGCGAGGCCGAGCCCCAGGGCGAGCGCGAGGGCCGCGCCCGCGTACAGGGCGACGGCGCCGGACGCGGCGTAGAGCATGGCGCGGCGGCGCTGCCTGCGGGTCTGCTCGCGCAGCTCGTCGCGTACGGTCTCGCGCGCCACCTGGGCGAGCTCGTCGACCAGTTGCTTGTCCAGATGCTCAAGATGATCCAAGCGCTCCATGGCCGCCGGGTACCCGCGGGCGCGTACGCATAACGGGGAGTGAGGGGATCGCGTGCGGGGATCGCGTGAAACGATCTCCCGTCCCGGCGCCGTCCCAACTAGGCTCTCCGCATGGACATTCTGGGAGCCACGCTGCGCGTATGCGTCGACGACCTGGACACCGCGGTCCCCTTCTACGAACGCCTCTCGGGCGGCAGAGCCCTCCGCTTCGAACGCGGCGGTGTCCAGGTGGCGGCGATCGGCTGCTTCCTGCTCATGAGCGGCCCGGAGGCCGAGCTGGAGGTGCTGCGCAAGGTCGCGGCGACGATCGCCGTCAAGGACGTCGAGGAGACCCGCCAGGTGCTGAGCGAGCTGGGCGCGCGGATCATCGCGGGCCCGCTGCCGACGCCGGTGGGCCGCAATCTGATCGCGATGCATCCGGACGGTGCGATCTACGAGTACGCGGACCGGCAGGCCGAAGGTCAGGTCTGATCGTTGGTCTGATCGCCGTCCTGGTCGCCGGCCTGGTCCATGGCGGTCACCACGATGTCCGTGAGCAGCGCCCCCGCCGTGCCCTCCGGGTCCAGATCGGGGTCGTAGATCGTGATGTTGAGCCCGACGCAGTGGCCCGATCCGAGCAACGGCCGCAGCAGGGCGACGAGTTCGTCGGGGGTCAGGCCCTCCGGGTCGGGGCTGTCGACGGCGGGCATGACCGACGGGTCCAGGACGTCGGCGTCCAGGTGCACCCAGAAGCCGCCCAGCTGCGGGATCTCGAAGGCGTGCCGGGTGACCGACGCCAGCGCCTGCGCACCCCATTCCCGTACGTCGCCGACGGTCACCACGGGAATCTTCAGGTCGGCGAGCTCGGCCCGGTCCTCCTCGAAGTAGTCACGGATGCCGAAGTACCGCACGTCCTCGTCCCGCAGATAGGGCCGGAGCCCTTCCAGGTCGGTCAGGTCCTCCTGCCCGCGTCCGGTGGCCAGGGCGACCTCCTCGCCGCCCGCCGCGCCGACCCGGTCGGAGTTGCCCGGGTGCCGGAAGTCGGGCGAGGCGTCCAGCACGACCAGGCCGAACCGGCCGATGCGGCGCAGGGCGAGGGCGGCGCCGAGGTTGATGGAGCAGTCGCCGCCGAGCACGACCGGGAAGTCCCCGGCGCGCACATGGCGTTCGATGCGGTCGGCGAGCCTGAGGGTATAGGAGGCGAGGGCGGCCGCGTTGAACACGCCGTCGCCCTCCTGCCAGTCCCCCCGGTCGTAGCGCGGCGGCACCACCACCCCGCCCTCCAGGGCGCGCAGCCGCTGCACGATCCGCTGCTCACGCAGCGCGCCGGCGAGCTTGTGGCAGCCGGGCACGGTGCCGGGGGCGGGTGGGCGCAGGCCCAGATTGGAGGGGGCGTCGAGCACGACCAAATTCCGCATGCGGCTCATCCTCGCCGACGTAGAGTCGGCCCTCAACGTCAATTCGAGGGAGCGGGAGCATGGGCGAGCGGCACACCTATCGGGTGATCGTCCGGGGCACCTGGGAGGGGCTCACCGACGAGGCCCGGGCGCGGCTGCTCGCCGAGGCCGCCGAGCACGGTCTGACCAGCATGCGGTTCACCGAGGAGGGGTCGCTGTCCTACGAGCCGTCCCCGCTCAAGCACTTCTCGATGCGATACGTGGTCGTCTCGGACGCGGCGGACGGTGAGGAGATGGCCGGCGCGCTCGCCGAGGACCGGGCCGAGGGCACGCTGCGGGAGCTGGGCTACGGCTTCCGCGATCTGAGGTCGACGGTCACCGACCTGGACACGATGAAGATCAACCGGAGGTCCGCATCTCGGCGGTGAGCGCCCACCGCTCGTGATCTCGCCAGGCCCCGTCGATGAAGAGCATGCCCGGCGAGAGGCCCTCCAGCCGGAAGCCGCAGGCGCGGGCCAGGGTGATCGAGGCGGTGTTGGCGGGCTGGACGTTGATCTCCAGGCGGTGCAGGCGCATCGGGCCGAAGGCGTGGCCGACGACCAGGTCGAGGCCCTCCCGCATCAGGCCGCGCCCGGCCGCGTGGGCGAAGGCGCCGTACCCCAGTGCCCCGCACTGGAATGCGCCCTCGACGATGTTGTTGATGTTGATGAACCCGGCGATGTCCCCGCCGTCGTCCTTCGCGCAGACCAGGAACCCCGCCTTGCTCGGATCCTCGATCAGCCGCCCGGCGTAGGCGGTGTAGGCCGCGGCGCTGTCCGGCGGGAAGAGCCACGGATGATGCAGTTCCTTGCTCTCCCGGACACGCGCGGTGAACTCACCGGCGTCCTCGTAGGTGAAGTGCCGGATACCCACCCGGGGGCCTTCGGCGAGATAGCGGGACGCATCGTGCGGCATCCCGCCAGCGTACGGCCCGTTAGCGGCGTCGGCTCATGAAGTACCCGCCGAACAGGGCGCCGATGATGCCCATGGCCAGCAGCGCCAGCCACAGCGGCATCGTCACCAGGGGGATCAGCAGCCGGATCTCGGTCTCGCGGGTGTTCTCGAAGATGAAGATCAGCGCGAGGGCGACGAGCACCAGCACGGTGATCCTGGCAGGGGTCATCGCCCCGGCCAGGCCACCCCGCTTCCCGCCGGCCTTCGTGCCGCTCCCCGACGTCTTCGCGGTCATACCAACAAGGATGCTCCCTCGGACGCGATCACGCACGGTGAGTGCCCGGCCGGGTCCCTCAGTCGATCACCGGCAGCTGGAGCACCCCGGTGTCCTTCGGCGCGCTGACCACGGTCACCGGCTTGATCCCCCGGTTCCCGAAGTAGGCGTCGTCACTCGCCGCGATCACGAACCGCAGCCTGTGCCCCTTCTCGTACCGGTGCACGATCCCCGGCAGGGTCACGGTGAAACGCTGCGTGACGTCGGGCACGCGCACCGGCGCGACCAGTCGGTGCACCAGGGTCTGGGTGCCGTCGGGCGCGACGTCGTACAGCTTGGCGAACAGGACGAGCTTGTCGGCGGCGTCCCCGGAGTGCTGGGTCCGCTCGGCCTTCGGGGAGACGACCCTCAGCGTGGCCCGGGGCGCTCCCACCACGTCGGTGGTGCGGGCGAGGGGCTCACTGGTCCAGCCGAGGTGGGTGCCCTTGGTGTCGTAGGGCGCCGGGTCGGGCATCCCGAGGGCCCCGGCCAGCGAGCTCTCCGAATGACTCGTGGGGACGAGCCAGTTGGTGTACGTACGGCTGCCGCGCGCCACCTTCCGGCGGTTGTCGACGAGTTTGCCGTCGCCGGAGAGGTACAGCGTCCGGCCGGGCGCGGGGACGCGGTCGGCGGTGGCGTAGGTGCCGTTGGGGTCGGTGATCCAGTCGCGGTAGTAGGCGAAGGCCGGTCCGGTGTCGACGTTCTTCTTCCCCAGGTAGCGGTCGAACCAGGCGAGGATGCGGCGGCCGACGTAGCTGGTCTCCAGGTTGCCCCGGGCGATGTCGAGTTCCCCGGAGGCCGGGTCGGTGAGGCCGCCGCTGTGCCCCCAGGACTGCCAGATCATCTTGGTCGGGGTGCCCTGGGCCTTGAGGGTCTTGTACGTCGCCGTCGCCTCGTTGAGGTTGAAGAGGCTGTCGGCCTGGCCCTGGACGAGGAGGGTGGGTGCCTTGACGCGGTTCAGGTACGACACCGGGGAGACGCTGCGGGCGTAGGCGAGCAGTTCGGCCGTCTGTTTCGCCGGATAGCGGCCGGAGTTGAGGGTGCGGATGGTGTCGCAGGCCTTGGTGACGAAGTGCAGACAGGCCAGGGAGTTGATGCGGGACGGGTCGAGGTTCGGTTCCGTCAGGGGCTGACCCTCGCCGATGAGGTAAAAAGCGTTGGCCCACTGCCATTTGAAGGCTCCGGGCACGCTGCCGCTGCCGGCGGCGTTGTTCGGGTCGAGGGCGTAGGCGAGGTCGTTCCAGGTGATCATCGGCACCAGGGCGTCGAGGCGCCGGTCGACGGCGGCCGTGGCCAGCTGGACGGCCCCGCCGTAGGAGCCGCCCAGCATGCCGACGCGCGGGTCGCCGGGGGCGTCGAGGGTGACGAAGTCGGCCCGGGTGCCGTCGTCGGCGGCGCGGGTGCCGCCCAGGAAGTCGACCAGGCGCGCGGCGGCGACGCCGTCGATGGTGGGGTCGTCGAGCGAGATCAGACAGCCGGACCGGCCGAAGCCGAGCCCGGAGTAGACGAGGGCGACGTAGCCGCGCTGGGCGAAGGCCTTGCCGACGGCGTCGGTCGAGCCGTCGGACTTGCTGCCGCCGAAGCCGTTGGTGGCGAGTACGGCGGGTGCGGGCCGGGCCCGGTCCACACCGGCGGGCCGGTACAGATCGGCGTCGACGGCGCAGGTCCGGCCGCCCGCCTGGACGGTGAACTTCAGGGCGGTGACGGTGTACTGGCCGGTCGCGGCGACGGCCGGTGCGGTGAGGGCGAGGGGGGCGGTGAGCGTGGCGCCGAGGACGAGAGCGAGTGGGGTTCGGGATCTGGGCACACGACGGGACACGAAGACCTCCACACTGAGGCACGCTGAGGACAGCCCTGCTTACCAGCCAGTAAGAACTGGCCGGTTGCCATGGTGTGACACGTGTCAGACCAGGTCAATCGGCGTGACCGAGTTCCTTGACGGATATTCAGTGAAGGTCTGCCGACTCGCGTTCAGCGCAGCGCCGGCTCGTCGAGCGTCAACGTGCCCGCTTCGGCGTCGAGTTCGGCCATGACCCCGAAGGGCAGAGTCAGCGCCCCTTCGCAGTGGCCGAAGCCGAACTCCTCCACGACGGGCACCCCGAGCGCGCCGAGCCGGTCGGCCAGCAGGGCGCGCACCCGGTCGTACGGATCGCAGTCGTGCCACGACCCGAGCAGCACGCCGTGCACCCCGTCGAGGAAGCCGACGCGCAGGAGTTGGGTGAGGTAGCGGTCGAGCCGGTAGGTCTCCTCGCCCACGTCCTCCAGGCAGAGCAGGCCGCCCTGTGCGGAGGTCCGGGCGTGCGGGACTCCGCTCTCGGCGGCGAGCATGCTGAGGCAGCCGCCGAGGGTGACACCGCGCGCCCGGCCCGGGACCAGGGCGGAGCCGGTGGAGGTGATGGTGCGCACCGCCTCCGGTTCGAACAGCGTGGCCCTCAGATGCTCCTGTGCCCGCGCGTTCTTGACGAAGTCGATGCCCGCCGCCATCGGCCCGTGCAGCGTGGCCAGCCCCAGCCGCGTGGCGAACGCCTCGTGCAGCACGGTGATGTCGCTGTAGCCGACGAATACCCTGGGCCCGGCCGCCCGCATCGCCTCCCAGTCGAGCAGGTCGACCATGCGCTGCGTCCCGTAGCCGCCCCGGGCACAGAGCACGGCGTCCACGGAAGGGTCGCACCAGGCATTCTGCAGATCGGCCGCGCGGTCCGCGTCCGTGCCCGCGAGGTAGTCCAACTCCCCGTGCTTATCCAGCATATGGGGCGCCACCACCGGGTCGAGGTCCCAGCCGCGCAGCACATCCAGCCCGGCCTGCAGCCGCTCCTCGGGCACGGGTCCGCTGGGTGCGACGACGGCCACGCGGGCGCCGGGGGCCAGTCGGACGGGCCGCACGAGAGGCCGTACGGAATGGTTCACTTGGCGAGCTCCAGCTTCGGGATCCCGGGCGGGTTGAGCCCGAAGACCTGGGCGTACAGGGACAGTTCGGACTCCAGGACCCGGATCATCGTCTCCGCCCGCCGGAACCCGTGGCCCTCCCCTTCGAAGGCGATGTAGGCGTACGGCACCCCGCGCCCCTCCATCCGGGCCAGGAACCGCTCGCACTGGGCGGGCGGGCAGATCACGTCGTCCAATCCCTGGAACAGCAGGAAGGGCGCCGTGATGCGGTCGGCGTGCGCGACGGGTGAACGCTCCTCGTAGCGCGCGCGTGCCTCGGCGAGCGAAGCGAGATGGGGGTCCCCCCGCCCGGCGGGTGAGGGAGGGCCGACCAGCGACTCCAGGTACTGGGACTCGAAGTCGTGGGTCTCGCCCGTGCCCCAGCCGGCCAGGTCGAGGATCGGGTAGAGGATCGTGCCGCAGGCGTAGACGTCGGTCGCGGTGAGCGACGCGGCCGCGGTCCAGCCGCCCGCACTGCCGCCCCGGACGGCGAGCCGGTCGCGGTCGGCGGTGCCCTCACCGGCTAGGGCGAGCGCGACGGCCGCGCAGTCCTCGACGTCGACGACACCCCACTGCTCGCGCAGCCGGTTGCGGTACTCCCTCCCGTACCCGCTGGAGCCGCCGTAGTTGACCTCGGCGACACCGATGCCGCGCGAGGTGAAGTAGGCGATGGCCAGGTCGAGCACCAGCGGCGCCCGGTCGGTGGGGCCGCCGTGCGCCCAGACGACATACGGCGGCGGTGTGCCGCCGGGAGCCACACAGCTGGGGTGGTGGGGCGGGTAGAGGTGCGCGTGGATCTCGTCCCCGGCGGGGCCCGTGAAGGTGCGGATCTGCGGCTCGGGGTAGTAGGCCGGGTCCACGGCGTCGTCGTGCGCGGCCCCGATCACCCGGGACCGGCCGGTCCGCGTGTCCAGCTCGACCACCTCGTAGGCGCTGCGCGGACTGGCGCCGACGGACACGACCCGCTCGCCGCTCACCGCGAGCGTGGGCGCGAACTCGGTCCAGGGACCGGCGGCGTCGACGATCTCGCCGGATTCGGGGTCCAGGATCCCGAGGACCGCCGACCCGCGACCGTGCACGACCGCGATCAACCCGCTGGCCAGCGGGGCGAACCAGCGCAGCCCCAGCTTCCACAGCGGGCCGCCGAACTCCTCCTCGCGGGGGCAGAGCGGTTCGCCGTCGCGGTAGAGGTTCCACCACCCCGTCCGGTCGGTCGCGTACAGCAGACGGTTGTCCGCCGACCAGTCGACCTGTGCGACGGACTCCTCCGGTCCGCCGGCGACGGTGTGCGGCCGGCCCAGTGTGCCGTCGGCGCCGACATCGGCGACCAGCAGCTCCGTCCCGTCCCACGGCATCCGCGGATGATCCCAGGCGAGCCACGCCGCCCGCCGCCCGTCGGGGGAGATGCGGGGGCCGGTCACGAACCGGTGCCGGGCGTCGGTGAGTTCGCGTACGGCGTCGCGGTCCCCGGCCGCCGAGCCGTCCAGCGGGACGGCGGCCGGGGCGCGCCGCACATCGGTCGGCCCCTCCCCCGTGAACTCCTCAAGCACGCACCACACTTCACCGAGGTCCAGTCGCAACTGCGGCTCCACCCAGCGCAGTCCACCGCCCACCGCCGACACGGGCGTGATCGGACGCGGCTCGCCGCCCTCCTCGTACCGGTAGAGCCGCTGGTCGGCGAAGTTTACGAAGACGACGAGCCACCGGCCGTCGACCATCGCTCCGGCCCAGGGCTGTCCGCCGTACTCGACGACCCGGCTGCGCACGTTCCACGGCGCGGGCAGCACCGAGACCTCCGTGCCGTCGGCGCGGCGCCGCACCAGGGTGCGCCGCCCGCCCTCGGCCGGCCGCGGCTCGGTCCACCACGCCTCGTCGCCGACGAAGCCCACGTACTCGGGGTGCCCCTCGTGCGCCGCGGCGAGGGCCGCGTCGATGGGCGAGGGCCAGGAACCGTACGCCAGCGTCCGCACTGTCTCCCCCTACTCGCCTAGGCCGTGCGCAGAAAGCGGTCGAGCACCCGGACGCCGAAGTGCAGTGCCTCGACCGGCACCCGCTCGTCGACGCCGTGGAACATGGCCCCGTAGTCGTAGCCCTCCGGCAGCCTGAGCGGCGAGAAGCCGTATCCGGTGATGCCGAGCCGTGAGAACTGCTTGGCGTCCGTACCGCCGGGCATGCAGTACGGCACCACGTGGCCCTCGGGCGCGAACTCCTCGACGGCGGCTCGCATCCGGGCGTACGTCGGCGAGTCCACCGGCGACTGGAGGGCCACCTCGCGATGGTGGAACTCCCACTCCACGTCGGGTCCGGTGAGCTCATCGATGGTTGCGCGGAACTCGTCCTCGACGCCAGGCAGATACCGGCCGTCGACGTAGGCCACGGCCTCTCCCGGGATCACGTTGAGCTTGTAACCGGCCTCCAGCATGGTCGGGTTGGCGCTGTTGCGGATGGTCGGCTCCACGAGCCTGGCCGCCGGGCCGAGCTTCTGGAGCAGGCCGTCCACGTCGTCCAGGTCGGCGTCGAGGCCGTACAGCGCGGCGAGTTCGACGAGGGCGGCGCGGACCGTCGGGGTCAGGCGGATCGGCCACTCGTGCGCGCCGATGCGGGTGACGGCGGCGGCGAGGCGGGTCACCGCGTTCTCCCGGTTGGGCCGGGAGCCGTGCGCGGCGCGCCCGCGGGCGGTGAGCTTGAGCCAGCCGGTGCCGCGCTCCCCTGCCGCGAGCGGGTAGATCTGCCGGCCGCCGCCGTCGTGGACGGTGAACGCGCCGGACTCACTGATGCCCTCGGTGCAGCCCTCGAACAGCCCGGCGTGCCGGTCGGCGAGGAATCCGGAGCCGTCCTCGGCGCTGGCCTCCTCGTCCGCGGTGAACGCGATCACGACGTCACGCCGGGGCCGTACGCCCTCGCGGGCCCAGGCCCGGACGACGGCCAGGATCATCGCGTCCATGTTCTTCATGTCGACCGCGCCCCGGCCCCACACGACCCCGTCGCGGATCTCCCCGGAGAAGGGGTGCACGCTCCACTCGTCGGCCTGCGCGGGCACCACGTCCAGATGACCGTGCACGAGCAGCGCGTCCGCCGACGGGTCGGTGCCCCCGATACGGGCGACCACGTTGGTCCGGCCCTTGGTGCGCTCCAACAGGGTGGGCTCCAGGCCCGCCTCGGCCAGCCGCGCGGCGGCGTACTCGGCGGCGGGGCGCTCCTGGCAGTCGCCGCCGCCCCGGTTGGTCGTGTCGATGCGGATGAGGTCGGACGTGAACGTGACGACCTCCTCCAGTGCCTGCTCGTCAGCCATACTGCTCCTCCACCGCGGCCGAGACGATCGTGGTGACCGCCTTGAAGGTACGGATTCCCTCGTACATCCGCTCGCTGGTGTACGCCACCTTTCGCTCGCCGATACGTTCGACGCCCGGGACGACCGTCGCGGCCATCGCCAGGTGCTCGGCGTCGAACTCGACCGCGACGGTGAACGGGCCGCCGCTCACCGGCTGCTGACGGACCGCCAGCGCGGCCGCCTCCTTGGCCGCCGCACGGATGTCGGCGGCGGTCCTGGCCGGTGTACGACACACGGCGGCGTAGCGCGAGACATGGTCCTTGACGGCGACCTTCAGCGCCTGAGGCGCGTACCCGAGCGCGTCCTCGCAGGCCACGTCGTCCCCGGTGACGAGCACGACGGGCACGCCGTACTCGGCGACGACATGCGCGTTCAGCAGGCCCTCGCTCGCCCGTACGTCGTTCAGCCACACCCCGGTGATGGAGTTGGCGAGGTAGGTGTGGGCGAGGACGCCCTCCATGCCGGCGCCCCCGTGATAGCCGACGAAGGCGATGCCGTCCACGTCGCCGTGCTGCACGCCCTCGACCATGGACAGCGCCTTGTGCCGGCCGGTCAGCATCTGCGCCCGCTCGTCGAGCTGTTCGAGCAGCAGGTTGCGCATGGTCGAGTGCGCCTCGTTGATGAGTACCTCGTCCGCACCGCCGTCGAAGAAGCCGAGGACGGCGGCGTTGACGTCCGAGGTGAACAGTGAGCGGCACCGTTCCCACTGCGGGGCACCCGGCATCACGTCGTCCGGCCAGGTCACGCCGGTGGCGCCCTCCATGTCCGCGCTGATGAGGATCTTCATGCTCCGTCACGTTACGCGCCGCCGCGGGAACCCGCCATGAAGCGGGCGAACGCCACTTTCACGCCCCCGAGGCTCGCTTGTCGGGAAGTCCGGCTCCAGCCCTGACGGGCAGCCACTGGGTCTTTGGGCCCGGGAAGGCGGAGCGCGCGGTCGGTGTCACCCGTCAGCCAGGAGACCGGCCAGGGCACGTCAGCCATCCACGAGGTGCTGGAGAGGTTCTGCTGAGCCATGCACGGCTGACACCGCGGCACAGGAATGAAGTCCCTGGTCGCGTTGCAGAATCCCCGCTGAAGAAGCGAAGAAAGGGGGTTCCGATGATCGACGTGATCGTCGCCGGTGGCGGACCGACCGGGGTGATGCTGGCCTGTGAGCTGCGGCTGCACGGTGTGCGTGTGGTCGTGCTGGAGAGGGACGCGGAGCCGACCCCGGTCGTCCGCGCGCTCGGCCTGCATGTGCGCAGCATCGAGGTGATGGACCAGCGCGGTCTGCTGGAGCGGTTCCTCGCGCACGGCCGGCGGTCCGAGGTCCGCGGCTTCTTCGCCGGTATCGAGAAGCCGTGGCCGACCGGAATGGACACCGCACACGGGTACGTCCTCGGTATCCCGCAGCCCGTCACCGACCGGCTGCTGGCCGAGCGCGCCGGGGAGCTCGGCGTCGAGATCCGGCGGGGCCGCGAACTGGTCGGGCTGAGCCAGGACCAGGACGGGGTGACCGCCGAACTGGCCGACGGCACACGGCTGCGGTCCCGCTATCTGGTCGGCTGCGACGGCGGGCGCAGCACGGTGCGCAAGCTGCTCGGTGTCGGCTTCCCCGGAGAGCCGTCCAGGGTCGAGACGCTGCTGGGCGAGATGGAGCTGACCGCGTCGCCCGAGACACTGGCCGCCGTGACGGCCGAAGTCCGCAGGACCCAGAAGAGGTTCGGTGCCGCGCCCCTCGGGGACGGGTTGTACCGCGTGGTCGTACCCGCCGAGGGGGTGGCCGAGGACCGCTCGGTGCCGCCGACCTTCGAGGAGGTCGAGCGGCAGCTGCGGGCGGTCGCCGGCACCGACTTCGGGGCGCACTCGCCGCGCTGGCTGTCCCGCTTCGGCGACGCAACCCGGCAGGCCGAGCGCTACCGGGTCGACCGGGTACTGCTGGCCGGCGACGCCGCGCACATCCATCCCCCGACCGGCGGGCAGGGCCTCAACCTGGGCATCCAGGACGCGTTCAACCTGGGCTGGAAGCTGGCCGCCGAGGTGAACGGGTGGGCGCCGGAAGGACTGCTGGACAGCTACCACTCCGAGCGGCACCCGGTGGCCGCCGACGTGCTGGACACCACCCGCGCCATGATGCACCTGTTGTCCACCGAGCCGGGCCCCCGGGCGGTGCGCCGGCTGGTGTCGGAGCTGATGGACTTCGACGAGGTGAACCGGCATCTGATCGAGAAGATCACGGCGATCGGCGTCCGATACGACTTCGGCGAGGGACATGAACTGCTGGGCCGGCGGCTGCGGGACGTGAAGCTGAAGCGGGGGCGCCTGTACGCGCTGACGCACGGCGGCCGCGGGCTGCTGCTGGACCGGACCGGCCGGCTCTCGGTGGCGGGCTGGGCGGACCGGGTCGACCATGTCGTCGACGCCGCCGCGGAACTGGACGTACCCGCGGTGCTGCTGCGGCCGGACGGCCATGTGGTGTGGGTCGGCGAGGACCAGCGGGATCTGCTCGGCAAGCTGCCGCGGTGGTTCGGCGCCGCGGCCGGCTGAGCGCGCGGGCACGGGTCGGTCGGCCGTCCGGCCGCCGGTGTGCACATGGGTGATACACCCCGCGACCGGACGGCAAAGACCCGGCAGTGGCCATGGCTCCCTGTTTGATGAGGCCACCCACGACCGAAGCGAGGGAGCATGGCCGACGGCACCACGGACACTCTGCCGCCCGAGGGGCTCAGGGCCGGTGCGATCGGTTTCGTCGACGCGCTCGTCATCGGCCTCAACGCGACGTCTCCCGCGTACTCGCTGGCCGCGGCCATCGGCCCGGTGGTGGCTCTCGTGGGTGTCCACGCCCCCGGCGTCATGCTCGCGTCGTTCGTCCCGATGCTGCTGATCGCATCGGCGTTCTACTACCTCAACAGGGTGGACCAGGACTGCGGGACGACCTTCTCGTGGGTCACCCGGGCGATGGGCCCGTGGGCCGGGTGGCTCGGCGGGTGGGCCATCACGATGACCGGCGTCCTGGTCATCGGGTCGCTCGCGGACGTCGCGGTGACGTTCGCCCTGCTGGCGTTCGGCCTGGACAGCTGGGTCGACAACGAGTTCGTGCGCCAGTCGCTCACGGTGCTGCTCATCCTGGTGATGACCGCGGTGTGCGTCATCGGCACCGAGGTGTCGGCCAGGGTGCAGAACATCCTCATCCTGGCGCAGGTCGCCTGTCTGCTCGCCTTCGCCGTGGTGGCGCTCTACCGGGTCTACGCCGACACCGGCACCCTCGACTCCGCCGATCCGGCCCTCAGCTGGCTGGACCCGTTCGGCGCCGGGGGCGCCGAACTCACGGCGGGTCTGCTGCTGGGCGTGTTCGTCTACTGGGGCTGGGAGTCGGCGGTCAACCTCACCGAGGAGGTCGAGAACTCCGCCACCGCTCCCGGCAGGGCGGCCGTGTGGTCGACGGTGATCCTGCTGGTGACCTATGTGGCGGTCGCCTACGCGGTCGTGGCCTACGCCGGACCGGCGTATCTGGCCGAGAACGCCGAGGAGGAGGAGTTCATCTTCGCGCTGCTGGCCGACGAGGCGATGGGCGCCTGGGACTGGGTCGTACTGCTCGCGGTCTCGACGTCCGGGCTGGCGTCGACGCAGACGACGATCATCCCCGCCTCCCGCACGGCGCTGTCCATGGCCCGCCGGCAGGCCCTGCCGACGCGCTTCGCCCACATCCACCCACGGTTCCGCACCCCCGACGTGAGTACCTGGTGGGTGGCCGGCATCGCCATCGCCTGGTACCTCGCCGTCCGCCGGATCAGCGAGAACGCCCTCTTCGACTCGCTCACCGCGCTGTCCTTGCTGATCGCGTTCTACTACGCGCTCACGGGCGTCGCCTGCGCGGTCTACTACCGCCGTCATCTCACCGAGAGCCTGCACCACTTCGTCCTCATCGGCCTCGGCCCCCTGGTGGGCGCCGGACTGCTGGCCTGGCTGCTGGTGGAGTCGGTCGCCGACATGTCCGATCCCGCGAACTCCTACAGCGGTGACTCGTGGTTCGGGCTCGGCCCGCCGCTGGTCATCGGCATCGGCATCACCCTCACGGGAGTCGTCCTCATGGTCGTGTGGCGTCTGATGGCCCCCGCCTACTGGGCGGAACGCCCGGAGGTTGCCGACCCCGATCTCGTGCACGGCGACAAGGCGCACTGAAGTCGTCGGTCGTTCTCGGCCGCGACGATTCCCCGGGCGGTCCGCGCACCGCACACCGGTGCCGTGCGTACCCGCGGAGCCGTGGCACGACTGATCAGCCGGGTCCGTCGCTCTCGACCGGATAGGGCACGAACGTGCTGCTGTTCTGGTCGATCCGCAGCTGACGCCCGAGCGGCGGCGCGGCCCGCTGGGGGCAGTCGAGGCGCTCGCAGACGCGGCAGCCCATGCCGATCGGGGTGGCCGCGGCGGTGTTGGCGAGGTCGAGGCCGTCGGAGTAGACGAGCCGATGCGCATGGCGGATCTCGCAGCCGAGCCCGATGGCGTACGTCCGCCCCGGCTCGCCCCAGCCGCCGCGGTGCCGGGTGACCACGCGGGCGGTCCACAAGTACCGCTGCCCGTCAGGCATTTCGGCGATCTGGACATGGATCCGGCCGGGCGCGGCGAACGCCTCGTAGACGTTCCACAGCGGGCAGGTGCCGCCCGCCCGGGAGAAGTGGAAGCCGCTGGCCGACTGCCGCTTGGACATGTTCCCGGCCCGGTCCACCCGGACGAAGGAGAAGGGCACCCCGCGCAGCCGCGGCCGTTGGAGGGTGCTCAGCCGGTGGCAGACGGTCTCGTAGCCGAGGCCGTAGCGGTCGGTGAGCCGCTCGATGTCGTAGCGGACCTCCTCGGCCGCCGTGTGGAAAGCGGTGTAGGGCAGGATCAGCGCGGCGGCGAAGTAGTGGGCGACGCCGATCCGGGCCAGGGCGTGGGCGGGTGAGCCGGGCTCGAAGTCCTCGGCGGCCCGGCGGTCGAGGTCGTCGCCGTATTCGAGGAGGGCCAGCTGGGTCGCCATCCGGAAGGCGCGCTGGCCGGGGCGGAGGCGGCCGGAGAGGTGGAGGGTGCGGGTCGTCACGTCGTAGTGGTGGAGCCGGTCGTCGGTGTCGTGGGGATGCGGACGACCGCCGGTGGCATGGGGGTGCGGACGGTCGGCGGCTCCGGCGGCCAGGCGGATTCCGTGGGCGTCGGCCAGTCTCGCCGCCAGGGTGCCGAGGACCTCTCCGGGCCGGATGCCGATCGCGTCGGCGAGGTGCTCGGCCGCGAGGTCGGTCTCGTGCAGGTAGTTCTGGCGGCGGTAGAAGAAGTCCCGGATCTCCTCGTGCGGTGAGTGCGGCGCCGTGTGGCCGGTGTCCCGCCCGTCCGCGAGCCGCTCGGACAACGCCTGGTTGCGGCGGCCCAGTCCGACCAGCACCTGCGCCACCGCCGGCATGCGCGAGGCCAGTTCGGCGAGGTCGGACGATGACACCCGGGACTCGGCGATCTCTCCGGCCAGCGCCTCGCGCAGGTCGGCCACCAGCCGGGTCGTGTCGCGTTCGGAGAAGAAGCCCGGGTCGAGCCCGAACGTCTCGGTCAGCCGCAGCAGCACGGGCACGGTGAGCGGACGGGAGTCGTGCTCCATCTGGTTCAGATAGCTCGGGGAGATACCCAGGGCGCGGGCGAGTTCGGCCTGGCTCATCCGGCGTTCCTCGCGCAGCCGCCGCAGCCGCGCGCCCGCGTAGGTCTTGCTCACTCCGGGCCCCTCCTTCGTGTGCGGACAGGGGCAGCGTACGCGAGGAACACCCGCCTCCTCCCTTCGCAAAGTTGGCAGACGAGGACCGGAAGATTCGCAGAAGTTGGCAACGGTCCACGGTTGTTGGCACTCAGTGCCAGTGCCAAAGTCGTCGGTGTGGCCAGCGAACTACAGCGGGCCATCCAGAGCGAGACACCCAGTGCCAACTGCTGTCTGTCCAGGCATACGGATTGGCACTCAGCACAGACCGAGGAGACGGTGACAGTCATGGCAGAGGCGAGCACGCAGGCGGCCGAGGAACTCGCGCGGCGCTGGGCCACCGACCCGCGCTGGCAGGGCATCGAGCGCACCTACACCGCCGAGGACGTGGTACGGCTCTCCGGCAGCGTCCGTGAGGAGCACACCCTGGCCCGGCGCGGCGCCGAACGGCTGTGGCGGCAGCTGCACGAGCGGGACTACGTCCACGCGCTCGGCGCGCTCACCGGCGGCCAGGCCGTCCAGCAGGTCAAGGCCGGGCTCCAGGCCATCTACCTGTCCGGCTGGCAGGTCGCCGCCGACGCCAACCTGGCCGGACACACCTACCCCGACCAGAGCCTGTACCCGGCCAACTCGGTCCCGCAGGTGGTCCGCCGGATCAACAACGCGCTGCTGCGCGCCGACCAGATCGCCACCGCGGAGGGCGGCGAGGACACCACCGACTGGCTCGCGCCGATCGTCGCCGACGCGGAGGCCGGGTTCGGCGGCCCGCTCAACGCGTTCGAGCTGACCAAGGCGATGATCGCGGCGGGGGCCGCCGGCATCCACTACGAGGACCAGCTCGCCTCGGAGAAGAAGTGCGGTCACCTCGGCGGCAAGGTCCTGGTGCCGACCTCGCAGCACATCCGCACCCTCAACGCCGCCCGGCTGGCCGCCGACATCGCCGATGTGCCGACGGTGGTCGTCGCGCGTACGGATGCGCTCGCCGCCAACCTGCTGACCAGTGACGTCGACGAGCGGGACGCCGAGTTCGTGACCGGGGAGCGGACGGCGGAGGGGTTCTACCGGGTGCGGAACGGGATGGCGCCGGTCATCGCCCGCGGGCTCGCGTACGCGCCGTACGCCGACCTGATCTGGGTGGAGACCGGTACGCCTGATCTCGGCCAGGCGCGGGAGTTCGCCGAGGCGATCCATGCCCGGTACCCGGACCAGATGCTGGCGTACAACTGCTCGCCGTCCTTCAACTGGAAGGCGGCGCTGGACGACGACCAGATCGCCAAGTTCCAGCGGGAGTTGGGGGCGATGGGGTACCGGTTCCAGTTCATCACGCTGGCCGGGTTCCACTCGCTCAACCACGGGATGTTCGACCTGGCCCGGGGGTACGCCGAGCACGGCATGACCGCGTATGTCGATCTGCAGGAGCGGGAGTTCGCCGCGCAGCAGCACGGGTTCACTGCCGTCAGGCATCAGCGGGAGGTCGGTACAGGGTATTTCGACCTGGTTTCGACTGCCGTCAATCCTGCGTCCTCCACGACCGCGCTTGCCGGGTCGACCGAGGAGGAGCAGTTCCACTAGGCCGGTTCGTCGTCTGCGGGTGTGTGGGGGCTGGTCGCGCAGTTCCCCGCGCCCCTTTCAGGGCGATGCCCTGAACGTTTCCAGTCAGGAGAACCCGATGTCCATCACCGCACCGACCCACCATGTCCGCGTGCTCGCCGCTCCCGGTCACCGCCATGACGAGATCCTCACCCCCGCCGCCCTGGACTTCGTCGGTCGGCTGGTCGGAGGCTTCGGGGAGCGGCGGCTGGAGCTGTTGAAGGAGCGACGTCGGCAGGCGCTGCGTCTTGCCTCCGGCTCGCCGCTCGACTTCCCCATGGTCACCTCCGCCGTGCGCGCAGACCCCGCCTGGCGCGTCGCGCCGCCCGCGCCCGGGCTGGCCGACCGCCGGGTGGAGATCACCGGGCCGCCCGACCGTCGGATGGCGGTCAACGCGCTCAACTCCGGTGCCTGCGTGTGGATGGCGGACTTCGAGGACGCGACCGCGCCCACCTGGCACAACGTCATCGACGGGCAGCTCAACCTGCTCGACGCGATCGAGCGACGGATCGACTTCGGCACGCCGGAGGGCAAGGAGTACCGGCTCCGCGAAAGCAACCGGCTCGCCACGATCGTCGTACGGCCGCGCGGCTGGCACCTCGACGAGGAGCACCTGGAGTTCGACGGCCGGCCCGTGCCCGCCGCCCTCGTGGACTTCGGGCTGTACTTCTTCCACTGCGCGCAGCGTCAGATCGACGCCGGTCGCGGGCCGTACTTCTACCTGCCGAAGCTGGAGAACCGGTACGAGGCGCGGTTGTGGAACGACATCTTCGTCTTCGCCCAGGAACTCCTCGGCATCCCGCGCGGCACGGTCCGTGCCACCGTGCTCATCGAGACGATCACCGCCGCGTTCGAGATGGAGGAGATCCTCTACGAGCTGCGTGAGCACTCCTGCGGCCTCAACGCGGGCCGTTGGGACTATCTCTTCAGCCTGATCAAGACTTTCGGTCACCGCACCGACTTCCTGCTCCCGGACCGCGGGCAGGTCACGATGACGGCGCCCTTCATGCGGGCGTACACCGAACTGCTCGTGCGTACTTGTCACAAGCGGGGCGCGCATGCGATCGGCGGTATGGCCGCCCAGGTGCCGGGCAAGGATCCGGCCGCCCACGAGGCGGCGGTCGCCAAGGTGCGGCTGGACAAGGAGCGGGAGGCGGAGGACGGCTTCGACGGGTCCTGGGTCGCCCATCCCGGGCTGGTGGACCTGTGCCGGGAGGTGTTCGACGGCGTCCTCGGGGACCGGCCCCACCAGATCGACCGTACGCGTGACGACGTGGAGGTGACGGCGGCCCAGTTGCTGTCGGTGCGCCGGATCGGCGGGCCGCCGAGCGCCGAGGGCGTGCGTACCAATGTCGCCGTGGCCTTGCGGTACTTCACCGCCTGGCTGCGTGGGCAGGGTGCCGTCGCGCTGTACGGGCTGATGGAGGACGCGGCGACCGCGGAGATCGCCCGGGTGCAGATCTGGCAGTGGCTGCGGCACCGGGTGGTGGACCGGGAGGCGGTGACAGGGCTGCTCGAAGACGAGCTGGTCTCGCTGGGTGCGGAGTATCCGTGGGCGCCGTTGGACGAGATCCGCGCGCTCTTCGAACGCACCGCGATGGCGGGTGAGTTGCCGCTGTTCTTCACCCCGGACGCGTACACACGACACCTTGTGCGGTGGACGGAGGAGGGGGCATGAGCGGGGACATCAGGCGCGTCGGCGTGGTCGGCGGCGGGCAGATGGGGGCCGGGATCGCCGAGGTGTGCGCCCGGGCCGGGCTGGACACCGTGGTGTGCGAGGCCGACGCCGTCGCCGCCCAGGCCGCCCGGGAGCGCGTGGCCGCCTCGCTGGAACGGGCCGTGCGGCGGGGCAAGTTGACGGAGGCCGCCGCGCGGGACGCCCTGGGGCGGCTGCTCTTCACCGGCTGCCTGGAGGACCTGGCGGACCGGCAGCTCGTCATCGAGGCCGTCGTCGAGAACGCCGATGCCAAGGTGGAGGTGTTCGCCGCCCTCGACAAGATCGTGGCGGACCCGGCGGCGGTCTTCGCGACCAACACCTCCTCCCTGCCCGTGATGCGTCTCGCCATGGCCACCGGCCGCGCCGACCGCGTGGTGGGACTGCACTTCTTCAACCCGGTGCCCGTGATGCCGCTGGTCGAGGTCGTCACCTCCCTGCACACCGCCCCGGAGACGGCCGCCGCGGTCGAGGAGTTCGCGACCGGGGTGCTGGGCAAGACGGTCGTCCGCTCCCGGGACCGCGCCGGTTTCGTCGTCAACGCGCTGCTCGTGCCCTACCTGCTGGCCGCGATCCGCATGGCGGAGTCCGGGTTCGCCACCACGGCCGACATCGACGCCGGTATGGAGCTGGGCTGCGCCCACCCCATGGGGCCGCTGAAGCTGGCGGACCTGATCGGCCTCGACACGGTCGCCTCGATCGCCGAGTCGCTGTACGACGAGTTCAGGGAACCCCTGTACGCCCCTCCCCCGCTGCTGCAGCGGATGGTCGAGGCGGGGCTGCTGGGCCGTAAGACCGGCCGCGGGTTTCACATGTACGGCACCGGCATCTAGGGTTGCCGGTGCAGCTGGTTCGCCCCGTCAGCCAGGCGGGACGCGTCGTAAGAGGGAACCCGGTGGGAATCCGGGACTGCCCCGCAGCGGTGAGCGGGAACGACCGCCGTCATACGCACTGGGTCCGACGTACCGGATCTGGGAAGCGACGGCCAGTAGGTGTCCTCAGGTGATGAGGACGTGCCCGCGAGTCCGAAGACCTGCCAACTGCCCGTGCGCGGACGGTTCCGCGCGCGGACATCCCGGTGACCTCGTGGGCGGGTCGGCGTGCATACCGAACGGGCGGCCAGGGGCCGCTGCCGTGCGGTTCCGTCACCCCTTCGCGCTCTCGTCCCGTCCCCGGGATCTCAGGGATCCATCTCGCGAAGGAGATCTCCGTGACCACCGAGTCCGCAGCCGCGGCAGCACGGACCACCGTGTACGGCTACCCCCGCCAGGGCCCGAACCGGGAACTGAAGAAGGCGATCGAGGGCTACTGGAAGGGCCGCGTCAGCGCCGACGAGCTCCGCTCCACCGCGGCCGGCCTGCGGGCCGGCAACTGGCGGCAGCTGGCCGAGGCCGGCCTCGACGAGGTTCCCACCGGGGACTTCTCGTACTACGACCACGTCCTCGACACCACCGTCATGGTCGGCGCCGTCCCCGACCGGCACCGGGACGCCGTCGCCACCGACCCGCTCGACGGGTACTTCGCGATGGCGCGCGGCACCAAGGACGTGGCGCCGCTGGAGATGACCAAGTGGTTCGACACCAACTACCACTATCTGGTGCCGGAGTTGGGCCCGGAGACGGTGTTCGTGGCCGACTCCGCCAAGCAGGTCGCCGAGTTCGAGGAGGCCGTGGCCCTCGGTCTGACGGCCCGGCCGGTCCTGGTCGGCCCGGTGACCTATCTGCTGCTCGCCAAGCCGGCCCCCGGCGTGGCCGCGGACTTCGAACCGCTCACCCTGCTGGACCGGCTGCTTCCGGTGTACGCCGAGATCCTCGCCGACCTGCGCGCGGCCGGCGCCCAGTGGGTGCAGCTGGACGAACCCGCCCTGGTCCAGGACCGCACCCCGGCCGAACTCAACGCCGCCGAACGCGCCTACCGCGACCTCGGCGCCCTCACCGACCGGCCGAAGCTGCTGGTCGCCTCGTACTTCGACCGGCTCGGGGAGGCCCTGCCGGTGCTGGCGAAGGCGCCGGTCGAGGGGCTCGCGCTGGACTTCACGGGGTCCGCGGCCGCCAACCTGGAGGCGCTCGCGGCCGTCGGCGGGCTGCCGGGCAAGCGCCTGGTCGCCGGTGTCGTGACCGGGCGCAACATCTGGGTCAACGACCTGTCGAAGTCCCTGGCCACCCTCGGCACCCTGCTGGGCCTGGCCGACCGGGTCGACGTGTCGGCCTCCTGCTCCCTGCTGCACGTGCCGCTCGACGCGTCCGCCGAGCGGGACATCGAACCGCAGATCCTGCGCTGGCTCGCGTTCGCCCGGCAGAAGACGCGGGAGATCGTCACCCTCGCCAAGGGTCTCGCCCAGGGCACCGACACCATCGCCGCCGAACTCGCCGCCAACCGCGCCGACCTGGCCTCCCGCGCGGCATCCCCGGTCACCCGGAACCCGGACGTCCGGGCCCGTGCCGCCGCCGTCACCGAGGCCGACGCACGCCGCTCCCAGCCGTACGCCGAGCGGGCCGCCGCCCAGCGGGCCCACCTCGGTCTGCCGCTGCTGCCGACCACCACCATCGGCTCCTTCCCGCAGACCGGCGAACTGCGCACCGCACGGGCCGACCTGCGGGCGGGGCGCATCGACACGGGCGGCTACGAGGAGCGGATCAAGGCCGAGATCCGTGAGGTGATCGCCTTCCAGGAGAAGGCCGGACTGGACGTCCTGGTGCACGGCGAGGCCGAACGGGGCGACATGGTCCAGTACTTCGCCGAGCAGCTGACCGGCTACCTCGCCACTCAGCACGGCTGGGTCCAGTCCTACGGCACCCGCTACGTCCGTCCGCCGATCCTGGCCGGCGACATCTCCCGCCCCGCACCGATGACGGTCCGCTGGGCGTCGTACGCGCGCTCCCTCACCTCCCGCCCGGTCAAGGGCATGCTCACCGGCCCGGTCACCATGCTCGCCTGGTCGTTCGTCCGCGACGACCAGCCGCGCGCCGAGACGGCCCGCCAGGTCGCCCTCGCGCTTCGGGAGGAGGTCAACGACCTTGAGACGGGCGGGACTTCGGTCATCCAGGTCGACGAGCCCGCACTCCGGGAGACCCTGCCGCTGCGCGCCGCCGACCGTGCCGCGTACCTCGGCTGGGCCACGGAGGCGTTCCGGCTGACCACCGGCGGTGTCCGGCCGGACACCCAGATCCACACCCACATGTGCTACGCCGAGTTCGGCGACGTCGTCCAGGCCATCGACGACCTCGACGCCGACGTCATCAGCCTGGAGGCCGCCCGCTCCCATATGCAGGTCGCCCGGGAACTCGCCGCGCACGGCTATCCGCGCGAGGCCGGACCGGGCGTGTACGACATCCACTCGCCGCGGGTCCCGAGCGAGGGTGAGGCCGCCGAGCTGCTCCGTACGGGCCTGCGGGCCATCCCCGCCGAACGGCTGTGGGTCAACCCCGACTGTGGCCTGAAGACCCGCGGCTGGCCCGAGACCCGGGCCTCGCTGGAGAACCTGGTCGCCGCGGCACGCACGGTCCGAGGGGAGTTGTCCCCGTCCTGACCCGGGCGGTTCAGGTCACGGCGGCTCAGGTCGCCGTGACCGCTGCCGCCGGACGGGTACCGGTACCGCGCCGAGTTCACGAACTCCGCGGGGACGACACGCACTTCGCCGATCACCCTGACGGTCCAGGACGCGGACGACGGGAACGGGGGCGGGAACGGCGGCGAAACCCCGGGTGCCCCGGGCCGACCCTCCGGCTCCAACACCGTCACCGGCCCGAACGGCCAGAAGCTCACCGTCACCCCGGTCAACGACCTCGCCACCGAGAACCAGACCCTCAAGGTCACCGGCACCGGCTACGACGCGAAGAAGGGCGTCTACGTCGCCCTCTGCGTCGACAACGGCGACGGCGTACTGCCCACGCCGTGCATCGGCGGCGTCGACATGACCGGCGGCTCGCACTCCTCCGCGTGGATCTCCTCCAACCCGCCCGACTACGGCGAGGAGCTGGCGATCCCGTACGGCACGGGCGGTACCTTCGAGGTCGAGCTGACCGTGGACGCCAAGGACGAGTACACCGACTGCTTCAAGGCCAAGTGCGTCCTGGCCACCCGGGGCGACCACACCCTGTCAGGCGACCGCTCCCAGGACGTCAAGGTCCCGGTCAGCTTCGTCGGACAGGACCCGGTGGACACCGACGACGGCACAGGCACGGGCGGCACGGGCAGCGACGGCGGCTCCGGTTCGGGCACCACGGGCGGCGGCACCGGCGGCACGGACCCCGCCTCCACGGGCGGATCCGGCGGCACCGGTACCGGGGGCGGCAGCCTCGCCTCGACCGGCGTCACGGTGCTCTCCGTCGCCGCACTCGCGGCCGCCCTGCTGGCCACCGGCTGGGTGGCGTACCGCAGGGGCCGCACCATCAACTGATCGTCCGGCACGGCGAGTTCACCCTCCGGCGCGCACGGACGCGCCGGAGGGCAGCCCGTCGTCAGGCCGTCCGGCCCGCCACCACCCACTTCGACGGCAGCTCGATCCGTGTGCCGTCGGGCGCGTACTCCGTGGTGATCAGCGGCAGTTCGCCGCTCGCGAGGACGGTCAGCCCGGCTGCGCGCAGATAGTCCGGCACCGCGGCGTCGGCCACCTCGCCCGGGGCGATGCCGTGCCGGAAGATCGGTGCGAGCTTGGGCGGCGGGCCCGCCGGGCTCTGCGCGAGGCCGATCAGGACGGGCTTGGCGGACTCGGAGAGCTCGACGAGGAAGGCCCGGCCCCGCTCACCGACCAGCGTGGCGATCCCGTTCACCATCAGCTGCCGGTCGTCGGGCTCGGCCTGGTGCAGCACGCCCCGCATGTAGACGTTGGTGTCGCCGAGTTCGGCGTGCAGTGTCTCGGCCTCGGTCTTCTCCACGGCGTCGAACAGCCGGTACGCCGCCTGCCCGGCGGGGTCGGCGTGCCGGGCGTGGTCGAGGGCGGCTTCGGACAGGTCGGCGCCGATGACGCGCGGGAAACGGTCGGCGAGGAAACGCGTCTGTGTACCGTTGCCGCAGCCGAGGTCCACCATCGGCAGGCCCGGATCGGCCAGGTGCGCCTCGAACAGGGCCAGATGGCGCCCGGAGGTCAAGGCGGGCTCGGCGTCCCAGAACACCGCCCCCTGCTCCTCGGGGGCCTCACGCCAGAAGCCCTCCCAGGCCTCCCGGTACCGACTCGTCACGCTCATGTCCGACTCCCCAGGGTGCGACGACGACCCGTCCTGAAGTGACGGGCGAGTACGGTCTACCGCGGCCCGGTTTCGGCCACAAGCGCGTGGCGCATACCTTCACTCCGCATTCGACATCCGTCCGCCGTCGTACGCCTCACGGGGCACAGGGATCAGCGGCGCGGGAGCGTGAGTTCGAACCAGACGGTCTTTCCGGCACTGGTCCGGCTGGTGCCCCACTCACGCGCGAGCGTGCTCACCACGCGCAGCCCGCGCCCGGCCTCGTCGAGGGGTCCGGCGCTGAGCAGGGTCGGCAGGTCGTGATCGTCGTCGTCCACCTCGCACAGCAGCGTCTCACCGCGGACGAGGCGCAGTTCGACGGGGCGGCTGTGGGAGTGCCGTACGGCGTTGGTGACGAGTTCGCTCACCATCAGCTCGGCGTGGTCGGCGAGTCCGGCCAGCCCCCAGTCGTGCAGCTGCTCGCGGACGGCGGCGCGGGCCCGGCCGGCCTCCGCCGGGTCGAGCCGGATCCGCCACTCGGCGACGTCCTGCGGCTCGACGCCGTTGAGTCGGGCCATCAGCAGGGCCACGTCGTCCTTGCGGCCGCCGCGACCCGCTTCCGAGAATGTCGCGGCGAGGGCTCTGATGATGGTGTCGCAGGCGTCGTCCATGGACGCGGCCGGGTGGGCGGCGGACTCGCAGAGGGTGGCGAGGCCGACCCCGATGTCCTCGCCGCGCACCTCGACCAGCCCGTCGGTGCACATCACGATCCGGTCGCCGGGCTCCACCCGCACGCGTACCGCCTCGAAGGGCACCCCGCCGACGCCGATCGGCGCTCCCGTGGGCAGGTCGAGCAGCTCGCTGCGTCCGTCGTCGGCGCGGACCAGGACGGGCGGGATATGACCGGCGTTGGCGAGGTGCAGTTCGCTCGCGATGGGGTCGTAGACGGCGTACAGGCAGGTCGCCAGGTAGGTGTCGCCGAGGCGCTGGGCGAGGTCGTCGAGGTTGCGCAGCAGCTGGGCGGGCGGCAGGTCGAGGGCCGCCATGGTCTGCACGGCCGTACGCAACTGGCCCATCATGGCGGCGGAGTTGAGACCGTGGCCCATGACGTCGCCGACGACGAGGGCGGTTCTGGCCCCGGGCAGTTTGACGGAGTCGAACCAGTCACCGCCGACCCGCCCCAGCAAGGTACCCGGCAGATAGCGGGTGGCGATGTCGCAGCCCGCCATGCGCGGCGGGATGTGCGGCAGCATGCTGTCCTGGAGGGTCTCTGCGACGCTCTCCTGATAGGTGTACATGCGCGCGTTGTCGAGCACGAGGCCCGCGCGGGCGGCGAGTTCGGCGCCGGTGACGCGGTCCATGTCGTTGAACTCGACGCGCTCCGGGTGCCGCAGCAGGATCATGAAGCCCAGGACGACATTGCGCGCCTTGAGCGGCACGACCAGCATCGAGCGGCCGGTGATCAGCGGCCGGATGTCGCGCTTCTCGAACTGCGAGGCGATGGCGTGGCCCATCTGCTCGCTGATGCGCGGCACGAGGACGGGTTCGCCGGTGGTCATGCACTGGAAGAACGGCGTGTGCGCGGGGAACGGCATGGCCTCGCCGACCGGGACGACGTCGTCCCAGCGGCCGGGTTCGTCGGTGTGCTCGACGGCGACCCGGTGCCACATGGTGGTGGTGTCCGGCACGCCGTCGGGGAACCCCTCGCCGGCGACGACCTGTTCGCGCAGATAGGTGCCGGCGACGTCGGTGAAGCGCGGCACGACGGCCTTGCTGACCTCGATGATGGTCCGCGACAGATCGAGGGAGGTGCCGATACGGCCGCTGACCTCGTTGAGGAACTCCAGGCGTTCGCGTACGGCGGCGTACTCCAGGTCCTCGCCCTCGTCAGGGTAGTCCTGCGGTAACGGCGACCCTTCGGCGACGGCCCGGGCGGCGCGCTCGCGGCGGGCCTTGCGCTCGACGCGCCGGGGCACGCCCCAGTCGGGGGTGACGGGGACCCGGTCGTTCTGGCTGAACTCCAGTACGGGATAGCCGAGTTCGAGGATCTGCCCGACGATCCGGGCACTCTCCTCGACGCTCATGCTGGGCAGGATCTCGGGGAGGCGGCGGGCGAGTTCCTCGGCGCCGGGGAAGTCGGTGTGCAGGGCGAAGGCGGGTGCGACGCGCTCGAAGCGGGCGTCCTCGTCGCCCGCCTCCTGCTGGAGTCCGCCCACGTCGGCGCCGAGCACCAGCAGCCGCTCCGGTCCGGGCCCCACCAGCGGGTAGGCCCACCACAGCACGTCGACGCGGTCGTGGTCGCGCACGGTGAGCCGGGCGCGGCCCGCGGCCGGGTAGAACAGCCGCCCGTCGAGGGACGATTCGAGGTCGTGGCCGAGATCGTCGTACGCCGCGTACGCCCCGTACGGCGCGAGGTCCCCCTCGTCGGGCAGGGCCCCGGAGACCGGCAGGAGGTCGACGGCCGGGCGCCCGATCGCCTCTTCCTTGGCGGCGCCGAACAGACGGCGTGCGCCGGAGCTCCAGTGGGAGACCAGGCCCTCGCGGTCCACCACGACCACGGCCAGCGGGATACGGCCGGCCGCGCCGGGTTCGGTCACCGCGTCGTCCCTCTCGGTGCCACGGTTCATGGCCCAGGCCCTCTCTCCCCACGGCTCCGCAAGATCTGCCGCCTACTCCACCGTACGGCTCTGGACGGAGGTGATGTGCGGCAATACGGGAATTGGTGCGGCCGGACCGGGGCGGCCCGGGCGGGTGCCGAACGGGCGGCAGACGCCGCGTCCGCGCAGGACAGCGGCGTGCACCCGACGGGTCGTCAGTCCTCGTGGCTCAGCTGAAGGTCGCGTTCCGTACGGCCGCCGCCGGCGACCTGGAGCACGGTGGCGACCGGCGGGTAACCGGTGGCGATGACGGTGTACTCGCCGGTGGACAGGTCGACGAACCGGAAGGTGCCGTCGGGCCCGGTGGTCAGGGTGTCCATGACGTTGCCGGCCGCGTCGAGGAGGGTCACGCGCGCGTCCTCGACGGGCCGTCCGCCGCCCGCGCGTACGGTGCCTCGCAGGAGGGCGCCGCCGGCGAGTTCGATGTCCTGGCGGGTCTCGCGGGCGGCCTTCACGGTGACAGGGACGGCGGCCGGGCGGAACGCGGGCGTGCTCGCGGCGAGGGTGTACTCGCCCGCGACCAGTTCGGTGATGACATAGCCGCCTTCGCGGCCGCTGCGGGTGGTGGCGACGACCTCGCCGTGGACGTCGGTGAGTGTGACGGTGGCGTCCACGGGGGTGCCGTCCGGGGTGAGCACCCGCCCGGCGAGGCGTCCGGCACCGCCGAGGACGATGTCCAGCTCGACCGGGCGCTCGCCGACGGTCACGGAGACGGCCTGCGGCTGGTGGCCGCCCGCGGCGGCGATCAGCACGTACGCGCCGGGGCTCGGCGTGGCCAGTGTGTACCGCCCGTTCTCACCGCTCGTGCCGCGTCCGATCTGCTGCCCGCCGACGTCGATGAGGGTGAGCGCCGCGCGCGGGACGACGGTGCCGTCGGGGTGCTGCACCGTGCCGCGGACGGGGACACCGGCCGTGTGCGGCGATCGGGTCGCGGGGATCGGGGCGCGCACGGACGCCGGTTCCGTCTCCGGGGCCGGGGCGTCGTGGGACGCCGCGCCGGTCGACAGGGGGGTCTCCTTGAGGAAGAAGGCGATCAGCAGCCCGAGGACGAGTACCGGCACCAGATAGAGGAAGATGCGCGGCATGGCCTCGGCGTAGGCCTGGACGTAGCCGTCGCGCAGGGCCTCGGGCATGGCGTGGACGAGCTGCGGGGTGATCGACTCGGGGTCGGGCAGCCGGGCCTCCGCGCGCGCGGGCAGGTGTTCGGCGAGGGCGTCGGCGAGCCGGCCGGCGAAGAGAGTGCCGAAGATCGCGGCGCCGACGCTGCCGCCGATCTGCCGGAAGTAGTTGTTGGCGCTGGTGGCGGTGCCGAGGTCGGCGGGGCGCACGGAGTTCTGCACGGCGAGGATCAGGACCGGCATCACCATGCCGATACCGGCGCCGAGTACGGCCATCCAGATGCTGTAGTGCAGCCGGGGCGTGTCGACTTCGAGGCGGGACAGCAGCCACATGCCGACGACCGAGAGGGCGCTGCCGAGCACGGGGTAGATCTTGTACCGGCCGGTGAGGCTGATGAGCTGGCCGCAGACGATGGAGGCGCCGACGATGCCGCCCATCATGGGCAGCATGAGCAGGCCCGACTCGGTGGCCGTGGCCCCGTCGACCATCTGCAGGAAGGTCGGCAGATAGCTGGCCGCCCCGAACAGGGCGACGCCGATCACGAGGCCGACCAGTCCGGTGACGTTGAAGACGGAGTCCCTGAACAGCCGCAGCGGGATCAGGGGTTCGGCGGCGAAGCGCTCTGCCACGAGGAAGAGGACGGTGGCGAGGGCCGCTCCCGCGCCGAGACCGAGGATCTCGCGGGAGTCCCAGGCGTACTCGTTGCCGCCCCAACTGGTCAGCAGGACCAGGCAGGTGGAGGCGACGGCGAGCAGCAGGGAGCCGAGGATGTCGAGCCGTGGCTTGGCCTGCGGCTTGGGCAGTTTCAGTACGACGGTGACGACGGCCAGGGTGAGGAGGCCGAAGGGGACGTTGATGTAGAAGCACCACCGCCAGGAGAGGTGGTCCGTGAAGTAGCCGCCCAGCAGGGGCCCGGCGACCGAGGCGAGGCCGAACGCGGCGCCGATCATGCCCATGAACCGACCGCGCTCGCGGGCCGGCACGATGTCGGCGATGATCGCCTGGACGCCGATCATGAGACCGCCCGCACCGACGCCCTGGACGGCCCGGTAGGCGATCAGCTGGTCCATGGTCTCGGCCCGGCCGGCCAGCGCGGAGCCGATGACGAAGACGACGATCGCGAACTGGAAGACGCCCTTGCGGCCGAGGAGGTCGCCGAGTTTGCCGTAGATCGGCAGGCCGACGGTGGCGGTGAGCAGGTAGGCGGTGATCGCCCAGGACATCTTGTCCAGGCCGTGCAGTTC
This sequence comes from Streptomyces sp. HD, assembly GCF_028369295.1. Taxonomy (GTDB): domain Bacteria; phylum Actinomycetota; class Actinomycetes; order Streptomycetales; family Streptomycetaceae; genus Streptomyces. Next base: position 143,600 of record NZ_JAQMYP010000004.1, on the reverse strand, counting down.
GCCGACGATCTTCGGCAGGGCGGTGGCGACGATCATCTGCTCCAGCGCGGCGAGGAGCAGCGCGAGCATCAGCCCGAAGAAGACCAACCGCACCCGGCGCGGGCTCAGTTGGGGTTCCGAACCGTGGGGCGGAGCCTGTGCAGGAGGCGCCGTGACGGTTTCATCCTGCACCAAAGTCGTGCCGCTCACGTACCGCTCCCCTCGCCGCGCCTGCTCACATTTCCCGCATAAGGCGACAACTACGAGCAAGCGCGGCGAGTTACGGTGCCGTCCCGGACACGACGGAGTTCCACTCGATCCGGTGAGGAGGCCGGGGCAGACCAAGGGCCCCCGAACGCCGGGGACTTACTTCTCGACCTCGGCGGCGAGCTTGGTGAGCAGCGCGTCGTAGATCCGGCCGAGGCCCTTGGGCGCGAAGGTCTTCTCGAAGAAGCCGCCGATACCGCCGGCACCCTGCCAGGTGGTGGTGACGACGACCCGGGACTTGCCCTCGCCGGCCGGGGTGACCCGCCAGGTGGTGACCATGGAGGAGTTGCGGTCCTTCTCGACGAGCTCGCCGTCGGTGGGCTCGCTGACCTCCAGGAGGCAGTCGCGCACCCGCTTGCTGGTGGCCTGCAGCTTCCAGTGGACGAGGGTGCCCTCGCCGTCGCCGCCCTCGCGCACCTCGTACTCGCTGAAGTGCTCGGGCAGCAGCTTCTGCCGGGTGCCGCTGTAGTCGGCGAGGGCGTCGAACACCTTCTCCGCGTCCGCCGCGACGATCCGCTCCGTAGTGGCCTCGACCTGCGCCATTGACTTCCTCCAGGACCAGTTTTCTCGGGGGTTTGGGCAAGCCAACCACCCCGCTCCCGGACCGCCCAAATCGGGGTCCCGATCACGGCCCCGAAGCGATCGCACAGTGATCGAAATCGAAGCCTGGCCATAGGTCGCACGATCAAGGGAACATGTGTTCTATTCTGGGGCCAGTGCTACCGAGGAGGCACCATGCGCTGGGAGAACCTCACCCTGGAGTCCGACCACAGCCGGGCCGACACCGCGCTGTTCGGCGCGGACGCCGTGGTCACCCGCACCTTCGACACGCCCGAGTTCGCCGGGATCACCTTCCATGAGATCCGGGCCCGCTCGATCATCAACCGGGTGCCCGGCGCCTCGCGCATGCCCTTCGAGTGGACGGTGAACCCCTATCGGGGCTGCTCGCACGCGTGCGTGTACTGCTTCGCGCGCAAGACGCACAGCTATCTGGACCTCGACACGGGCCTCGGCTTCGACTCGCAGATCGTGGTCAAGGTGAACGCGCCGGAGCTGCTGCGCCGCCAGCTGTCCTCGCGTCGCTGGCAGGGCGAGCACATAGCGATGGGCACGAACGTCGACTGCTACCAGCGCGCGGAGGGCCGCTACCGGCTGATGCCGGGCATCCTCGCCGCCCTGCGGGACCACGCCAACCCGTACTCGATCCTGACCAAGGGCACGCTGATCCTGCGCGACCTCGACCTGCTGAAGCAGTCCTCCGAGGTGACGGACGTCGGCATCTCCATGTCGGTCGGCTTCGTCGACCGCGAGCTGTGGCGCACCGTGGAGCCGGGCACGCCCGCCCCCGAGCGGCGCCTGGACGTCGTACGGACCCTCGCCGAGCACGGGCTCGGGTGCGGTGTGCTGATGGCGCCGGTGATTCCGTTCCTGAGCGACCACCCGGCCCAACTGCGGGCCACCGTGCGGGCGATCGCCGCGTCCGGGGCCACCTCGGTGACGCCGCTGGTGCTGCATCTGCGGCCCGGGGCCCGCGAGTGGTTCATGGCCTGGCTGGGCCGCCATCACCCGCATCTGGTGCGCCGTTACGAGCGGCTGTACGCGGACGGCGCCTACGCGCCGAAGTGGTACCAGCGCCGGATCACCCGTCAGGTCCACGACCTGGCACAGGAGTACGGCATCGGCCCCACGCGCGCGAGCATGCCCCGCCGGATCCCCGAGCCCGAGCCGGCCGAGCCCACACTGACCGAACCGACTCAACTCTCGCTCATTTGAGAGCATTGGAGCGCTTCCCTCGACCCAATCGGGTCAAGTCTTGGCAGAACCCGTTCTTCCGGTGGTCCTTTCCGGCACGATGCGGCCGGGACCGTGGCACTCACGGTCCGAGACCCTCCGTCCTGGGAGGACCACATGAGAAAACGCGCAGTCGTGCTGTGCGGCACCGCCGCCCTCGTGGCCGGAACCATGACGGCCGTCCCCGCTCAGGCGGGCGCCGCGCACCCCGCAAAAGGCGATCAGGCCGCGCGCCTCACCTGGCAGAAGTGCGGCACGCAGGACTACCCGACGCTTCAGTGCGCGTCCCTCAAGGTGCCGCTCGACCACGCCCGTCCGAACGGACGGCAGATCACGCTGGCACTGTCCCGCGTCCCGCACACCGCGAAGAAGTACCAGGGCCCGCTGCTCGTCAATCCGGGCGGCCCCGGCGGCAGCGGACTCACGCTCGCCGGGTTCGTCGCCTCCGCACTGCCCAAGGACGTGGCGGCGCAGTACGACGTCATCGGCTTCGACCCGCGCGGCGTCGGCAAGAGCAAGCCCGCCCTCGACTGCCGCCCCGGCCACTTCGCCCCGGTCCGCCCGGACTCCGTGCCGAGCACACCGCGGATCGAGCGGGCCAACCTCCAGCGCGCCAAGGCGTTCGCGCGGGCCTGCGGCGAGAAGTACGCGGACGTCCTGCCGTACATCAACACGATCAGCGCCGTGCGCGACATGGACAAGATCCGTGCCGCACTCGGCGCGAAGCAGATCAACTACTTCGGTTACTCGTACGGCACCTACCTCGGCTCGGTCTACGCCAAGCTGTTCCCGCAGCGGGTGCGGCGCGCGGTCCTGGACTCGGTCGTCGACCCGACCGGCGTCTGGTACGAGGACAACCTCGCGCAGGACGTCGCCTTCAACGGCCGGCACCAGGCCTTCATGGCATGGGTCGCCAAGTACGACGCCACGTACAAGCTCGGTACCGATCCGGCGAAGATCGAGGCCAAGTGGTACGCGATGCGGGCGGCGCTGGCCAAGAAGCCGGCCGGCGGGAAGGTGGGCGCCTCCGAGTTGGAGGACACGTTCCTCCCCGGCGGCTACTTCAACGGCTACTGGCCCTATCTCGCCGAGGCGTTCGCGGCGTATGTGAACACCAAGGACACGGACCCGCTGGTCGAGGCGTACGAGAGGTTCGGAGCCATCGACTCGTCCGGCGACAACGGCTACAGCATCTATACGTCCGTGCAGTGCCGTGACGCCGTCTGGTCGCGCGACTGGAACCGGTGGCGGGCGGACAACTGGGCCGTGTACGACAAGGCACCGTTCATGACCTGGAACAACGCCTGGTACAACGCGCCGTGCGCGTTCTGGCCCACGCCCTCGCTGGACTCGGTGAACGTCGACAACGGCAAGCTGCCGCCGATACTGCTGTTCCAGGCGACCGACGACGCGGCCACCCCGTACCAGGGCGGCGTCACGGTGCACCAGAAGCTCGCCCGGTCCAGCCTCGTGGTGGAGCAGGGCGGCGGCAACCACGGCATCACGCTCAGCGGGAACGCCTGCCTGGACAAGCACCTCGCGGCCTATCTGACCGACGGCACGGTGCCGCACGGCGCGGGCGAGGCCGACGCGGTGTGCGAGGCACTGCCCGATCCGAAACCGCTGAACTCCAAGATGACGTCGCAGTCGTCGCGGGGCGCGGAACTGCACGAGCTGCTCGGCTTCCACGGCTGAGCGCGTGACCGCCTGACGGCTGACGGTCCGTCGGGGGCATTGTCGGACCCATGGTCCACCATGGGACGCATGAGTGATCTGACCAGGATCCCCGCCCCCGACGGAGTCGCCCCCGCCGCTCAGTACACGCACGTCGTACTCGGCACGGGCCGTTTCGTCGCCGTCTCCGGCCAGCTCGCCCTGGACGAGCACGGCGGCCTCGTCGGCGAGGGCGACCCTGCGGCCCAGGCCCGCCAGGTCTTCGAGAACCTGAGGCGCTGTCTGGCAGCGGCCGGGGCGACCTTCGACGACGTCGTCAAACTCACCTACTTCGTCACGGACATGTCCCACATGCCAGCCCTCCGCACGGCCCGCGCCGAACACATACCCGACGACCGCCTGCCGGCCGCGTCCGCGGTACAGGTCGCCGGGCTGGTACGGCCGGAGTTCCTGATGGAGGTGGAGGCGTTCGCGGTGGTGCCGGGTTAGCCGGCCGACGCCGCGGTGGTGAACCCGGTCGCAGCGATGGACGGTGAGGTCGCCGGCGGGGCCTGCCTCCGGCCGCTCACCGCTGCTTCGGGATCCGCGCCAGTGCCCGTACCGCTGCCTCCGCGAGCATCGGGTGGGCCAGGGCCTCGTTCAGGACGCGTCGGGCCCGGGGGTCGCCCAGGGTGCCGAGGCCGTCCACGCAGGCGAGGGCCACTCGGCGGTAGGGGTCGTGGGGGCGCAGGCGTCGTTCCAGGGTGGTGATCAGAGCCGGCACGGCCTCGGGGGCACGCAGCTCGACCAGGAGGCGGACCGGGTGCAGGGCGTAGGCGACGCGAAGCTCGTTGGTGGCGAGGGCGGCGGCCGCGCGGGCCGTGCGCGGGTCGCCGAGGCGGGCCAGGGCGTGGGCGGCGGAGGCGCAGCGTGGCGGGTCGCGGTGGTTCAGGAGCAGGACGAGGGACTCGAAGGCCCGGCGGTCCCCGGCCAGGCCCAGACGGAACGCGGCCAGCTCCCTGGCCCACAGAGGCTGCCCGGGCGCGGTGAGCACGCCGGCCAGTTCATCGGGGTCCTCAGTCGCGACGAGCCCGTCGTACGCGGCCGACGCCCCGGACTCCTGCCGTAAGCGCTCCGTGAGTGATCGCAACTCTTCGTCCATGAAGGCGAAGCGTAGAGGGTCCGTCGGCGATCGGGACCTACATCACAAACTCGGGGACTAGCGCGCTCGTTACCCACTGGTTAAGCTCATACGAGCGAGTTACCCACTCGCGAACCCCTTGCGGCGGCCTGGTGACGCAGCCGCCGCGAGAAGCAGTCGGTTCGGTACATCGAGTACCGCAAGTACGACTCGGCCACGGGACAGGGCCGGTCGGTCATCACCGCTCCTCGGACGTGTGCACGTCCGCAGCGACGGCACCGGGCGTGTGCGCTCGCAGCCCGGCAACACCCGCATTTTTCCATCGCACCCGGTGCGCTCATGGTTCGGCTTCGACTCCGGTCGGGCCCCCTTCGGCGCACCCGGGCGCGTTCCCAGTCGTCACCCTCATTCCTGGAGTCCCGCGATGGCCACTCCCCTGTCCGACACCCCTCTGTCCCCGCTCAAGACCGTTGCCGTCGTCGGCCTCGGCACGATGGGCACCGGCATCGCCGAGGTCCTGGCCAAGGCCGGTCGCGAGGTCATCGGCATCGACATCAGCGAGGCCGCGGCCGCCCGCTCCGTCGCCGCCCTGGAGACCTCGACCGCCCGCTCCGTGGCGCGCGGCCGGCTGACCGAGGAGGAGCGCACGGAGACCCTCGCCCGCGTCCGTACCTCGACCGACCTGGCTGCCGCGGCCGACGCGGACCTGGTCATCGAGGTGGCGCCGGAGTCGTACGAGATCAAGCACCAGATCTTCCGTGAGCTGGACGGGATCGTGCGCCCCGACACCATCCTGGCGACCGGCACCAACGCCCTCTCCGTCACGCGGCTGGCCGCCGACTCGGCCCGCCCCGAGCGGGTGCTCGGACTGCACTTCTTCAACCCGGCGCCGGCGATGCGGCTGGTCGAGGTCGTCTCCTCGGTGCTGACCGCCCCGGCGGCCGTCTCCGCGGTCACCAACCTCGCCCTGGACCTCGGCAAGGAGCCCGTCGCGGTCGGCGACCGCCCCGGCTTCGTCGCCGACGGGCTGCTGTTCGGCTACCTCAACCAGGCGGCCGCGATGTACGAGGCGAAGTACGCCTCCCGCGAGGACATCGACGCCGCGATGCGGCTGGGCTGCGGACTGCCGATGGGCCCGCTGGCGCTGCTCGACCTGATCGGCATCGACACCGCCCGCACGGTCCTGGACGCCATGTACGCCGAGTCCCGCGACCGGCTGCACGCCCCCGCCCCGATCCTCAAGCAGCTCAGCGAGGCCGGCCTGACGGGCCGTAAGTCGGGCCGTGGCTTCTACACCTACGAGGCGCCGGGCAGCGCCACGGTCGTGCGGGACGCGCTGACGCCGCTGGACGGCGCCGCCCTCACCCCCGGCCGTACGGTCCGCTCCGTCGGTGTCGCGGGCTCCGGCACGATGGCGTCCGGCATCGTCGAGGTCTTCGCCAAGGCCGGGTACGAGGTCGTGCTCGCCGCGCGCAGCGAGGAGAAGGCGCAGGCCGCGAAGGCCCGTATCGGCAAGTCTCTTTCCCGCTCTGTCGACAAGGGGCGAATGACCGCCGAGGCCGCCGCGCAGACCCTGGACCGGATCACCGCGGCGGGTTCGTACGACGCGTTCGCCGACGTCGATCTGGCCGTCGAGGCCGTCGCCGAGGACCTGGAGGTCAAGCAGCAGCTGTTCGCGACGCTGGACAAGGTCTGCAAGCCGGGCGCGGTCCTGGCCACCACGACCTCCTCGCTGCCCGTCGTCGCCTGTGCCCGCGCCACCTCGCGTCCGCAGGACGTGATCGGCATGCACTTCTTCAACCCGGCGCCGGCGATGAAGCTGGTCGAGGTCGTCCGTACGGTGCTCACGGCCGACGACGTCCACTCCACGGTCCGCGAGGTCTGCGGCCGGATCCGGAAGCATGCCGTGGACTGCGGTGACCGTGCCGGATTCATCGTGAACGCGCTGCTGTTCCCGTACCTGAACAACGCGATCAAGATGGTCGAGGAGCACTACGCGACGCTCGACGACATCGACGCGGCGATGAAGCTGGGCGGCGGCTACCCGATGGGTCCCTTCGAACTGCTGGACGTCGTCGGACTCGATGTCTCCCTCGCCATCGAGAAGGTCCTGCACCGCGAGTTCCGCGACCCGGGCCTGGCTCCGGCGCCGCTCCTGGAGCACCTGGTGGCCGCGGGCTGCCTCGGCCGAAAGACGGGCCGTGGCTTCCGCGAATATGCCCGCCGCTGACGGCGTCGGCGACTGGTTCAGAGGCGACCGGGACTGGGGCGGACTGCTCGAACCGGCCGGAGGACCCCCGCCCGTGGAGGGCGGGGGAAACCCCGTACCTGCGCATCAAGCTGCGCACATGCAGTACGTTCGGGTCATGCCCCAGCCCGCCAGGTCCTCACGTACACCAGCTACGCCCGACGCGCCGGAGAGCGCCGCAGGCAGTCGCGCGGCCGCCCAACGGCTCAAGATGCGCCGCGAACTGGCGGCGGCGGCGATGGAGCTGTTCGCGACCAAGGGGTACGAGGCGACCACCGTCGACGAGATCGCGGCCGCGGCCGGGGTCGCCCGCCGCACGTTCTTCCGTCACTTCCGCTCCAAGGAAGAGGCGATCTTCCCGGACCACGACGACACCCTGATCCGCGCCGAGGCGGTACTGAACGCCGCACCGGCCCACGAGCACCCGCTCGACACGGTGTGCCGCGGCATCAAGGAAGTCATGCGGATGTACGCGGCCCGGCCGGAGATCTCGGTCGCCCGCTACAAGCTCACGCGCGAGGTGCCCACCCTGCGCGAGGCGGAGATCGCGTCGGTGGCCCGCTACGAGCGCCTCTTCACCCGCTATCTCCTCGGCCACTTCGACGAGCACGCGCACGACGACGACGCCAACGACGACCCGCTGCTGGCGGAGGTCGCCGCGTCCGCCGTGGTCACCGCCCACAACCACGTCCTGCGGCGCTGGCTGCGGGCGGGCGGCCAGGGCGACGTGGAGGCGCAGCTCGACCACGCCTTCGCGATCGTCCGCAGGACGTTCGGCTCGGGCATCGGGGCGGGCCGGGAGACCACACCGCGCACGGCACCCGCCTCCGTGGCCTCGGAGGGCGAGGTGCTGGTGGCGGTGGCCCGGACCGACGCGCCGCTCGACGAGGTGATGCGGACGATCGAGCAGGCTCTGAAGGAGCGGGCGTAGGGCGGGCGGGCCCAGGGGTGAACGCGCCCCGGCCGGGCCCACGCGGACTCGGGGCCGGCGGTACGCAGGGATGCTCGTAGCGGATCCCTCCGTGGGAACCATTGCGTCGGCTCATCCGTCCTCCATGTCGAAGGTTGATCTTCAGTCTTGGTAGTGCGCGACGGAAGTGAGTTGCCATGCAGGGGAACGACTCGACCAAGCTCGAAGCCACCCTGGCCGACGGGCGGCGCATGACCCTGTCCCTCCCGGCGACGGACGCCAAGTGGGCCGCGGACGGCATCCAGGGCCTGCGCGCCGTCCCGCCCACCCACACCGGCCGCGGCGAGGAGCCCCCCGCCCTCCCCGAGGAGCCGGCGATCCCCCTCCAGGTGGCCCTGCTGGGCCTCGGCGCCTAGGGCCTGAGCCCCGGACAGGTCACCAGCCGTCCCGTCGCCGGGGCCAGCATGTTGTGGCCGGTGGCCGGCCGGACTCCGGGGCGACCCGGCCGGGGGCCGATCAGGGGCAACCCGTCCCGGGTCATCGGGCGCGGCCCCATCCACTCCTGCTCCCGCCGATCCCGGTCGGCCCCGGGCAGACAGGCCGCACGGCCGCCACCAGCGCCTCCATCCGGCGCTGCCGGAAGCGGCCCGGGTCCCTGTCGAACTCCCTCGTCCCGGCGATCCGCGCCCCCTTGCCCCGCGGCGCCGGCACCGCCTTCGCCGAGCCCAGGCGCACCAGCGGCCTCGGCGGCGCACACCTTCCTCGCCCTGGGCTCAGGGCGGCTTCCAGTTCGTCCAGATGACCGGCCAGACGACCGGACAGACGACCGGACAGACGACCGGCTGGCGACGACCGATAGCACCCGATTAGTACCTACTCACGGGTAGCTTTGATCGATCATCGCTCATTTGTTACGTAAAGATTTCATCTGAGGTCAACTTCTGGCACCCAGTGCCTTGCCACGTGACACGCGGTGCCATACGTTGAAGGTGTCCGGGCGGCCGGCGTGCAGAGACCTTTCGTACGTCGGCTGTCCCCGCAAGTCCCTCCCGGGACCTGCGCGCCCGGCGCCTGCGTCACAGGCAACCTCCCGCGCCACAAAGCGCTGCCGAACAGCATCACCAGCCGAACCGACGGCAACCACCAAAACCCTCAGCAGCACCGACGTAACCCTCAGCGTCCCTCCCCTCAAGGGGCGCAGACCGCCGGAGGCAACACCGTGACCACTCAGGCCATTCTGGACGCGATCCAGTCGCCGGAATCGACGCCGGCCGACTTCGCCGCACTTCCGCTCCCCGAGTCGTACCGCGCGATCACCGTGCACAAGGACGAGACGGAGATGTTCGCGGGCATGACGACCCGCGAGAAGGACCCGCGCAAGTCGATCCACCTGGACGAGGTTCCCCTGCCCGAGCTCGGCCCGGGCGAGGCCCTGGTGGCCGTCATGGCTTCCTCGGTCAACTACAACTCGGTGTGGACCTCGATCTTCGAGCCCCTGTCCACCTTCGGGTTCCTGGAGCGCTACGGCCGCACCAGCGAGTTGGCCAAGCGCCACGACCTGCCCTACCACATCATCGGCTCCGACCTCGCAGGTGTCGTCCTGCGCACCGGCCCGGGCGTCAACGCCTGGCAGCCCGGTGACGAGGTCGTCGCGCACTGTCTGTCCGTCGAGCTGGAGTCCAGCGACGGCCACAACGACACGATGCTCGACCCCGAGCAGCGCATCTGGGGCTTCGAGACGAACTTCGGCGGCCTCGCCGAGATCGCGCTGGTCAAGTCCAACCAGCTGATGCCCAAGCCGGGCCACCTCAGCTGGGAGGAGGCCGCCGCCCCGGGGCTGGTCAACTCCACCGCCTACCGACAGCTGGTCTCCCGCAACGGCGCCGGCATGAAGCAGGGCGACAACGTCCTGATCTGGGGCGCGAGCGGCGGACTCGGCTCGTACGCCACGCAGTTCGCGCTGGCCGGTGGCGCCAACCCGATCTGTGTCGTCTCCAGCGACCAGAAGGCGGACATCTGCCGCTCGATGGGTGCCGACGCGATCATCGACCGCAACGCCGAGGGCTACAAGTTCTGGAAGGACGAGAACACCCAGGACCCGAAGGAGTGGAAGCGCTTCGGCAAGCGCATCCGCGAACTCACCGGCGGCGAGGACATCGACATCGTCTTCGAGCACCCCGGCCGCGAGACCTTCGGCGCCAGCGTCTTCGTCACCCGCAAGGGCGGCACCATCACCACCTGCGCCTCGACCTCGGGCTACATGCACGAGTACGACAACCGCTACCTGTGGATGTCGCTGAAGCGGATCATCGGCTCGCACTTCGCCAACTACCGCGAGGCCTGGGAGGCCAACCGCCTCATCGCGAAGGGCAAGATCCACCCGACCCTGTCGAAGGTGTACTCCCTGGAGGACACCGGCCAGGCCGCGTTCGACGTGCACCGCAACCTCCACCAGGGCAAGGTCGGCGTCCTGTGCCTCGCCCCCGAGGAAGGTCTCGGCGTGCGCGACGAGGAGATGCGCGCCAAGCACATCGACGGCATCAACCGCTTCCGCAACATCTGATCCGCGACATCTGAGACACCCGAGGTCATAGATGACTGAGCGTCAGCCCGCCGAAGGCGCGCGAGAGAAGGACCGGCCGTGGCTCATGCGCACGTACGCCGGTCACTCCACGGCCGAGGCGTCCAACGAGCTGTACCGGCGCAACCTCGCCAAGGGCCAGACCGGCCTGTCGGTCGCGTTCGATCTTCCGACGCAGACCGGCTACGACTCCGACCACATCCTCGCCCGCGGCGAGGTCGGCCGGGTCGGCGTGCCGGTCGCCCATCTCGGTGACATGCGCCGGCTGTTCCAGGACATCCCCCTGGAGCAGATGAACACCTCGATGACGATCAACGCCACTGCCATGTGGCTGCTGGCGCTCTACCAGGTCGTCGCCGAGGAGCAGGGCGCCGACATCACCAAGCTCCAGGGCACGACCCAGAACGACATCGTCAAGGAGTACCTGTCGCGGGGGACCCATGTCTTCCCGCCGGGGCCCTCACTCCGGCTGACGACGGACATGATCGCGTACACGGTCTCCCACATCCCGAAGTGGAACCCGATCAACATCTGCAGCTACCACCTGCAGGAGGCGGGCGCCACGCCGGTCCAGGAGATCGCGTACGCGATGTCCACCGCGATAGCGGTTCTCGATGCCGTACGCGATTCAGGGCAGGTCCCCGCCGAGAAGTTCGGGGACGTCGTGGCCCGTATCTCCTTCTTCGTGAACGCGGGCGTCCGCTTCATCGAGGAGATGTGCAAGATGCGGGCGTTCGGGCGGATCTGGGACCAGGTCACGCGCGAGCGCTACGGCATCGAGAACCCCAAGCAGCGCCGCTTCCGGTACGGAGTCCAGGTCAACTCCCTCGGTCTGACCGAGGCGCAGCCGGAGAACAACGTTCAGCGGATCGTCCTCGAAATGCTGGCCGTGACCCTCTCGAAGGACGCACGCGCGCGTGCCGTGCAGCTGCCCGCCTGGAACGAGGCCCTCGGCCTGCCCCGGCCCTGGGACCAGCAGTGGTCGCTGCGCATCCAGCAGGTGCTCGCCCATGAGAGCGACCTGCTGGAGTACGAGGACATCTTCGAGGGCTCGCACGTCATCGAGGCGAAGGTGACCAAGCTCGTCGAGGAGTCCCTCGCGGAGATCGAGCGGATCCAGGAGATGGGCGGCGCGATGGCCGCCGTCGAGTCCGGCTACCTCAAGTCGCAGCTCGTCTCCTCGCACGCCGAACGGCGCGCCCGTATCGAGTCCGGCCGCGAGAAGATCATCGGCGTCAACATCTTCGAGACGACCGAGCCGAACCCGCTGACGGCGGATCTCGACACGGCCATCCAGACGGTCGACCCGGCCGTCGAGGCCCGTGTCATCGCCGGCCTCCAGCACTGGCGCGACACCCGCTACCAGCCGCCCTTCAACCACCCGCGCCCGTGCAAGGCGCTGGAGCGGCTGAAGGAGGCCGCCAAGGGCACCGCCAACCTCATGGAGGCCACCCTGGAGTGCGCCCGCGCCGGTGTCACGACCGGCGAGTGGGCCGGGGCCCTGCGCGAGGTGTTCGGCGAGTTCCGGGCACCGACCGGGGTGTCGTCGGCGCCGGTGGCGATCCCCGCGGAGGAGGGCTCGGCCCTGTCGCAGGTCCGCCGCAAGGTCGACCTGACCGCCCAGGACATGGGCGTCGGCAAGCTGCGCTTCCTGGTCGGCAAGCCCGGCCTGGACGGGCACTCCAACGGCGCCGAGCAGATCGCCGTGCGGGCCCGTGACGCCGGGTTCGAGGTGGTCTACCAGGGCATCCGGCTCACCCCGGAGCAGATCGTGGACGCGGCCCTCGCCGAGGACGTGCACGCGGTCGGCCTGTCGATCCTCTCCGGATCGCACGCCCAGCTGGTGCCGGACGTGCTGGAACGACTCCGTGTGGCCGGTGCCACAGATATACCGGTGATCGCCGGTGGCATCATCCCGAATGGTGACGCCGAGCAGCTCAGGGCCGCCGGTGTGGCCGCCGTCTTCACCCCGAAGGACTTCGACATCACCGGAATCATCGGCCGCATCGTCGACGAGATCCGGAAAGCGAACAAGCTCGACCCCCTGGAGGTCCCCGCATGACCGTCAACCGTCTCCGCCCGCGGCGCTCCTGCCTGGCAGTGCCGGGCTCGAACCCCCGCTTCCTGGAGAAGGCTCAGGGCCTCCCTGCGGACCAGGTCTTCCTCGACCTGGAGGACGCGTGCGCGCCGCTCGCCAAGCCCGAGGCGCGGCACACCATCGTCAAGTTCCTCAATGAGGGCGACTGGACCGGCAAGACGAGGGTCGTGCGCGTCAACGACTGGACGACCGAGTGGACGTACCGCGACGTCGTCACGGTCGTCGAGGGTGCCGGCCAGAACCTCGACTGCATCATGCTGCCCAAGGTGCAGACGGCCCAGCAGGTCGTCGCCCTCGACCTCCTGCTGACCCAGATCGAGAAGACGATGGGCTTCGAGGTCGGCAAGATCGGCATCGAGGCGCAGATCGAGAACGCGCAGGGCCTGAACAACGTCAACGAGATCGCGACGGCGTCCCAGCGCGTCGAGACGATCATCTTCGGCCCGGCCGACTTCATGGCGTCGATCAACATGAAGTCGCTGGTCGTGGGCGAGCAGCCGCCCGGCTACCCGGCGGACGCCTACCACTACATCCTGATGAAGATCCTGATGGCCGCCCGCGCCAACAACCTCCAGGCGATCGACGGCCCCTACCTGCAGATCCGCAACATCGACGGCTACCGCGAGGTCGCCCAGCGCGCCGCCGCCCTCGGCTTCGACGGCAAGTGGGTGCTGCACCCGGGTCAGGTCGAGGCGTCCAACGAGATCTTCTCGCCCTCGCAGGAGGACTACGACCACGCCGAGCTGATCCTGGACGCGTACGACTACTACACGTCCGAGGCGGGCGGCAAGAAGGGCTCCGCGATGCTCGGCGACGAGATGATCGACGAGGCCAGCCGCAAGATGGCCCTGGTCATCTCCGGCAAGGGCCGTGCCGCCGGCATGCAGCGCACCAGCAAGTTCGAGATCCCGGAGGCCTGAGCGCGATGCAGTTCGGACGCACCTACGAGGAGTTCGAGGTCGGGGCGACGTACAAGCACTGGCCGGGCAAGACGGTCACGGAGTACGACGACCACCTGTTCTGTCTCCTCACCATGAACCATCACCCGCTCCACATGGACACGAACTATGCGGAGAAGACGACGGACTTCGGCAAGAACGTCGTCGTCGGGAACTACATCTACTCGCTGCTGCTCGGCATGAGCGTGCCGGACATCTCCGGCAAGGCCATCGCCAACCTGGAGATCGAGTCGCTCAAGCACGTGGCGCCGACCTTCCACGGCGACACGATCTACGGCCAGACGACCGTGCTCGACAAGTGGCCGTCGAAGTCGAAGAACGACCGCGGCATCGTCTACGTCGAGACCAAGGGCTACAAGCAGGACGGCACGCTGGTCTGTGTGTTCCGCCGCAAGGTCATGGTCCCCACCGAGACCTACATCAAGGAGCGCGGCGGCGAGCAGCCCGGCCGCCCCGAGCTCAAGTCGCAGGAGAAGTAAGCCATGGCCCGTCTCGCCCAGACCGCCGGTCTGACCGACATCCAGCAGGAGATCCTCTCCACCGTCCGCGACTTCGTGGACAAGGAGATCATCCCGGTCGCGACCGAGCTGGAGCACCGCGACGAGTACCCGCAGCAGATCGTCGACGGCCTTAAGGAGTTGGGCCTGTTCGGCCTGATGATCCCCGAGGAGTACGGCGGTCTGGGCGAGTCGCTCCTGACATACGCCCTGTGCGTCGAGGAGATCGCCCGCGGCTGGATGTCGGTCTCCGGCATCATCAACACGCATTTCATCGTGGCGTACATGCTCAAGCAGCACGGCACGCAGGAGCAGAAGGACCACTTCCTCCCCCGCATGGCGGCCGGCGACATCCGCGGCGCCTTCTCGATGTCGGAGCCGGGCCTGGGCTCCGATGTGTCGGCCATCACCTCGAAGGCGGTGAAGGACGGCGAGGAGTACGTCCTGAACGGCCAGAAGATGTGGCTGACGAACGGCGGAACGTCAAGCTTGGTCGCCGTTCTCGTCCGAAGTGACGAAGGACACCCCGAGGGCACGGCGCCCCACAAGTCGATGACGACCTTCCTCGTCGAGAAGGAGCCCGGCTTCGGAGAGGTCCGCCCCGGCCTCACCATCCCCGGCAAGATCGACAAGATGGGCTACAAGGGCGTCGACACGACCGAGCTCATCATGGACGGCCTGCGCATTCCGGCCAATCGGGTACTCGGCGGCGTCACCGGTCGCGGTTTTTACCAAATGATGGACGGCGTTGAGGTCGGGCGTGTAAACGTGGCGGCGCGTGGTTGCGGTGTCGCTCAGCGTGCGTTCGAGCTCGGTGTCCAGTACGCCCAACAGCGTCACACCTTCGGCAAGCCGATCGCCCAGCACCAGGCGATCCAGTTCAAGCTGGCCGAGATGGCTACCAAGGTCGAGGCCGCGCATGCCATGATGGTGAACGCGGCACGCAAAAAGGACTCCGGAGAACGAAACGACCTCGAAGCAGGGATGGCGAAGTACCTCGCCTCCGAATACTGCAAGGAGGTCGTGGAGGATGCCTTCCGGATCCACGGCGGCTACGGCTTCTCCAAGGAGTACGAGATCGAGCGCCTCTACCGTGAGGCTCCGATGCTGCTGATCGGTGAAGGTACCGCCGAGATCCAGAAAATGATCATCGGTCGCAGGTTGCTCGAAGAGTATCGATTCCAGGGCTGATTGTCCGAATACGGGGTGTTTTCTTGGAGAAGAAGATCACACCCCGTCAACACTCTTCAGCAGCCGACTCGGCTTCCTGGCTTGCCCAGTTGTGGCCCGCGACCGGTACGATCCCGGGAAAGCCGCCGTCCCCTGATACCGCGCGGCATCATCCGCTACGAAGGTCATCCATGCCCCACAGCCAAACCTCTGCACCACGCGACAGCCAGGTCGGCGGCGTACGCCTCGCGCGCGGAGCATCGCCGTGGCTTCTCCCGACCGTCGCCACCGCAGCCGTCAGCCTGCTGCGTGCACGCCGCTCCGGCGTCGCCAAGGCTGTCGCTGTGCCCGCCACCGCTCTCGCGGCGGGCATGCTGTGGTTCTTCCGCGACCCCGAGCGCGAGATCGCCCCGGGCCGGGTCATCTCGCCCGCCGACGGTGTGGTGCAGAGCATCATGCCGTGGAAGGACGGCCGTACCCGCGTCGCGATCTTCATGAGCCCGCTGAACGTCCATGTCAACCGCGCGCCGCTCTCCGGCACGGTGACCTCCGTGGAGCACATCCCGGGTGGGTTCGTTCCGGCCTTCAACAAGGAGAGCGAGAACAACGAGCGCGTAGTCTGGCACTTCGACACCGAACTCGGCGACATCGAGATGGTCCAGATCGCCGGCGCGGTGGCTCGTCGTATCGTCCCCTACATCCCGCAGGGCACGAAGGTCGAGCAGGGCGACCGTATCGGTCTGATCCGCTTCGGCTCGCGTGTCGACATCTACCTGCCCGAGGGCGTGGAGGTCGCGGTCGAGGTCGGGCAGAAGACCGTGGCTGGAGTGACTCGCATTGACCGTGATTGATCCTGAGACCCAGCCGGGCTGGGTACCCGAGGCCGACGAGGTCGACGAAGAGGAGGAGATGCCTCTTTCTCTTCGTCTGTCGATAGCGGACACCCTCACTCTCGGTAACGCCACGTGCGGCTTCATGGCGGTGTACTTCACCACCACCGGCATCCTGATCCCGCACCTCTCGGGCGACGATTCGGGCATGGCCCGCAACAGCGCGGCCACGGCAGTGATACTGATGCTGTGCGCGGCTGTCTTCGACCTGTTCGACGGTCTCGTCGCCCGCAAGCTGCGGTCCTCGCCGATGGGTGCGGAGCTGGACAACCTCTCCGACCTGATCAGCTTCGGGCTGGCGCCCGCGTACTTCGTGCTCGTGTACGGCATGGTCGCGAGGGACGCGCATGAGCGGGTCGCGGCGGTGGGCGCGATCGTCGTGCTGTTGGCGGTGGTGCTGAGACTCGCGCGGTTCTCGTGTGTCACGGTCCCGAACGGCATGTTCCAGGGCATGCCCTCGCCGTTCGGCGCTCTGACAGTGGTCTCGATCGTGCTTCTTGAGCTGCCCTTCGTGGCGACGCTGCTGGCGATCCTGGGCACGGCCTGGCTCATGGTGAGCCGCGTCGAGTACCCGAAGCCGCGGGGCCGGCTGGCGGTGGCGATGCTCTCCTGGATCGTCATGTCGATGGGTCTGCTGGCGGCCTGGGCCTTCGACGCCCCGAGCGGTCAGCTGCTCCTGCAGACCGGCTGCGCGCTCCAGCTGGTGATGGGCGCGGTCATCCCGCTGTTCGCCACGGCCCGCCGGGTGAACAACTTCCGCGACAACCGGCGCGAGGCCCGGGCGGCGCAGCTCCCGTAATCGGCCGTACGACAACCTGAAGGGCCCCGAGCCAGTCGGCTCGGGGCCCTTCGGTGTACGTGGGCGGCTCAGCTCAGGAAGTCCCGGGCGATCTGCTCCGCCACCCGCTCCAGGATCGGCCCGGCGTCCGCGATGCACTTCGCCACGTCCGGCTCGACCTCCGTCAGTGGATACGCCCGCCGGATCCCGGCCCGGCCCAGCGCCTCCGGTGACAGCGCGAGGCGGCCGCACACCGCGACGACCTCCTTGTCGGCCGCGCGGGCCGCCGCGGCGACGCCCGCCGGGGCCTTGCCGTGCAGGGTCTGCTCGTCCAGGGAGCCCTCGCCGGTGATGACCAGATCGGCCCGCTCCAGTGCCGGGCCGAAGCCGAGCACGTCGAGCATGACCTCGATGCCGGGGCGGAAGCGGGCGCCGAGGAGGAGGGCGCCGTAGCCGATGCCACCCGCCGCGCCCGCGCCCGGTGCGGCGGCGTGCTCGGCGGCCCTTGGGCCGAAGGACTCCTCCAGCACCTTCGCGAAGTGCGCGAGGGCCGCGTCCAAGGTCCGGACGTCCTCCGGGGAGGCGCCCTTCTGCGGGCCGTAGATCGCCGGCGCGCCCTTGGGGCCGGTCAGCGGGTTGTCCACGTCGCTGGCGAGCACGAGGTCGACGGAGGCCAGCCTCGGGTCCAGGGCGGACAGGTCGGCCGTGGCCAGGGCCTCCAGGCCCCCGCCGCCGGGTGCGACCGGCTCCCCGTCCTTGTCGAGGAAGTGTGCACCCAGGGCGGTCAGCATGCCGGCGCCGCCGTCGGTGGTGGCGCTGCCGCCGACGCCGAAGACGATCGTGCGGGCGCCCGCGTCCAGCGCGGCACGCAGCAGCTCGCCGGAGCCGTAGGTGGATGCCGTGAGCGGCGCGAAGACCCCCGCGGGCAGTCGCTGCAGGCCGCTCGCCTCGGCCATCTCCACGACCGCAGTGTCGCCGCGCAGCGCGAACGCCGCCGTCACCTCGTCCCCGAGGGGCCCGGCGACCCGGACCTCCCGCCGCTCGAAACCGGCCGCGACCGCCGCGTCCACGGTGCCGTCGCCGCCGTCGGCCACGGGCATGGCCTCGACCTGGAGATCCGGCACGATCCGGCGCAGACCGGCTGTCACCCGCTCGGCGACCTGCACGGCCGTCAGCGACCCCTTGAACTTGTCCGCGGCGATGAGCACGCGCTGTGTCACCTGTTTTCCCCTTGCTCTCCGGGCCTCGCGCACGTCAAGGCCAGTCGCGCCGCTGCGACCTTAACCGGAGGAGGCCCATGACGTCATGCACTGCCCGGACCCTGAGAAGACGGTGGGAACAACGTACGAGCGGCCTGGGGAACCCCTGTGCGAGCTGCCGAACCCCGCGCGGCCGCGGCCGGAATTGGGTAAACCGGTCCTATGACCCCTGTGGGCACTGAGCCAGAGCTCGCCGACCGCATCCTCGGGGGCTGGCTGGGCCGGATCGCGGGCAACATGCTCGGCAAACCGGTCGAGCAGGGCGACCTGTGGACGCGGGACCGGATCGACCAGTATCTGCGGCAGGCCGCCGCCCTGCCCCTTACCGACTATCTCCCCGAGCCGCCGAGCGAGGACGACGGCTTCGAGCTGCGCCCCGAGTGGCGGCAGTGCGTACGTGGCCGTATCCACGGCAGCTGCCGCGACGACGACGTGGACTACGCGATCCTCGGCCTGGACCTCCTCGAAACCCACGGCTTCGGTTTCAGCACCGAGCAGGTCGGGGACCTGTGGCTGCTGCGGCTGCCGTATCTGCAGACCTTCACGGCGGAGCGGGCCGCCTACCGCAACCTGGCGAACGGGCTGAAGCCGCCGCTCACCGCGACGTACGACAATCCGTACCAGGAGTGGATCGGCGCCCTCATCCGGGCCGACATCTACGGCTGGACCTGCCCGGGCGTGCCGCGCCGGGCCGCCGCGCTCGCCCGCCGGGACGCGGTGCTGTCGCACACCGGCAACGGTGTGTACGGCGCGATGTGGGCCGCGGCGCTGATCGCGGCGGCGTTCACCGCGCCCACGGTCCGCCGGGCCGTCGACCAGGCCCTCACCGTCATCCCGGCGAGCAGCCGCCTCGCCCGCACCGTACGCCGGGTCGTCTCGCTCCATGACACCCGGATGACCTGGGAGGACACGCTCACCACGGTCGCCGAGGAGACCGCCGGGCTCGGCTGGATCCACACCATCCCGAACGCGGCCGTGCTCACCGCCGGGCTGCTCTACGGCGACGGCGACTTCACCCGCACCATCACCCTCACCGTGCGCGGCGGTCTGGACACCGACTCCAACGGGGCGACCGCCGGGTCGGTGGCCGGTGTGCTGACGGGGGCGGGGGCGATCCCGGACCAGTGGAGCGAGCCGCTGGAGGACACGGTGCGCAGTGCCGTGTTCGGGTTCGACGGGGTGCGGATCAGCGAGCTGGCGGAGCGGACGGTGCGGCTGGCGGAGGCAGAGGCCTGAGCGGTGGCCCGGACGGCGGGCCGGACGCCGGGCCGGCCGGTGTCGCCGGCGTAGGTCCGAACCGCATCGGAGGTGTGGGTCCGATCCGCGTCGGCGGTGTGGTCGCGCGGGCTGGTTACGCTTCGTCAATGACCTCCACGCCAGACTTCGCCGCGTACATCGCCTCGCTCCCCCGCGTACTCGCCGGTGCCGCCGCCCTTTTCCGGGACGCCGAGGGACGGGTGCTGCTCGTGGAGCCCAACTACCGTGAGGGCTGGACGCTCCCGGGCGGCACGATCGAGTCCGACGACGGCGAGACGCCCCGCCAGGGCGCGCACCGCGAGACGCTTGAGGAGATCGGCCTCGACCGCGAGATCGGGAGGCTGCTCGCGCTGGACTGGGTGTACCGGCCGGGTTTGCCGCCGCTGGTGGCGTATCTGTACGACGGCGGGGTCCTCCCCGAGGACGACTTCAAGGCGATCCGGTTGCAGGAGGAGGAGCTGCTGTCGTGGCGGCTGGTGGCCCCCGAAGACGTCCTGGAGTACCTCCCGGGCGCCCTGGGCCATCGGGTGCTGGCCGCGCTGGACGTCCTCGCGGCGGGCAGCGGGACGGTGGAGCTGGAGAACGGGCACCGGGTGGGGTGACCCGGGGGCCGGGGCCGGGTTCAGCGCTCGACGCGGTCACAGGCGACGAGTTCGGCATCGGGCGACGCTCGAATATCCATTCGCCGCCCCACGGCGCCCGTCCTACCCTCGGCACCATGACCAAGCCTCTCGTCGCCATCCTCAGTGGCGCAGGCATTTCCACCGATTCCGGAATCCCTGATTATCGTGGGCCCAGCGGGCTGTGGCGGCGGGATCCGGAGGCCCAGAAGCTCGTGACGTACGAGTACTACATGAACGATCCGGAGATCCGGCGACGGTCGTGGCAGATGCGGCGGAAGAACCGTACGCTGCTGGCCGAACCGAACGCCGCGCATCGGGCCGTTGCCGAGTTGGAGAAGTCCGGTGTGCCAGTGCGGGTGATCACCCAGAACGTGGACGGGCTGCACCAGCTCGCCGGGATGCCCGCTCGCAAGGTCCTCGAACTGCACGGCACGGCTCGCAGCGTCGTATGCACCGCCTGCCACGTCCGCGGCGCCATGATGTATGCACTCGCCCGCGTCGAAGCCGGCGAAGACGACCCGCCGTGCCTGCAGTGCGGTGGCATCCTCAAGTCGGCGACCGTCATGTTCGGCGAACAGCTGGACCACGTTGTCCTCGGCGAGGCCCTCGCCATCAGCAAGGCCTGCCAGGTGTTCATCGCCGTCGGCAGCAGCCTCCAGGTACAGCCAGCAGCCGGGCTCGCCGGCGTCGCCGCCGACCACGGGGCCCGGCTGATCATCGTCAACGCCGAGCCGACACCGTACGACGACCAGGCCGACGAGGTGATCCGAGAGCCCATCGGCACAGCCCTGCCAACGTTGCTGCGCACGATGGGTGCCGAGAGCGAGTCGCCTCAGTGACATGGTTACCTCGTCAGGCCGCTTGGCGAGGGTCCTCTCAACGAGTTCTCTCCGACGGCCTACCGCTCCTCTAGGACAGGCCACTTAGGTCGCATGAGCGTCAGTTTCGTGCATCGCTCCGGCGCTGCCGCTGGTGGACTGCCACACTGGGCGACGAAAGCGGGTCCCCTACGGTGCGCTGGAGGCCAGCTGTGACGACGTGGCTGATACCACTGTTGACCTTGACAGCTGGGGCCCTGGTGTCCGGGATCGTCACCTATGTCAGTACGCGGAGCAAGCTGACATTGGACTACGACGCAGATCTTCGGCAGAAGCGTATAGAGGTTTACACGGACCTGTGGTGCCGAATGGAACCCTTGGCCAAATACGTTCCTCCAACCCGCTTTCGGGCAGCCGAAGTAAAAGAGCTCGCGGAGAGTCTTCAGGCATGGTTCTTCGGCACAGGTGGACTGTTTCTGTCGACGGCGACACGCGGCGACTACTTCGCTCTGCAGGAAGTCTTGCGCCGTATCAGCGACGGATGGGGTTGGGAAGATTCCGAAAGAGAGCGGTTGGATCCATCAATACGCGAATACCTGCGTATACACGGAAGCCGTTTACGCACGAGCCTCACTCGTGACGTGGGCACTCGGACACGCCCCAAAGTGCCTGGCAGATCAGAGTCGATCCCACAACACGTGTCGGGTTTCTACTCATGCGACGACTGTCGTAGCCTCCAACTCCGCTTCGCTCCCTGGTTTTTAGGTGGAACCCGCCGGCTCACCTTGACCTTGAGGTCGCTGGAAACCCAGAGACCGATCAAGGTGCTGAACTGGGATCGATCGCACAGGGTCATCCGAGCCTGGCTTCCTGACCAGGGTGGAAACCTGCGGGAGCGCACGTTGCTAGTTGAGAACGGGCGACTGGTGGAAGGGCCGATGGCCAATGAGCAGATAGCGGGTGGTGTCATCTTGTGGCGGCGCATCTCTCGTGGGCTGGCACAGATACCGTCCGACGCCGCCTGACTGCTCGCAATGACGTGTTACATCCACCGATGCCTTGAGCAGAAGGTTCCCTGTCCTCTTCAGTGATCAACAACGGAAGGCGGGGTCTCGTGGACAACCAGCGGCTGTCCGAGGTCGCTGACAACGCGAGGCACCGCGGTGGCGCCCCTCGCCTGGGGTGCGAGTAGGCCTAAGCCACGGAGAACCAACCTCCTGGGGGTTCGCAGTAGATCGCCCCACAGGCCCCGGAGGATCCTGTCCCGGCATACGCTCCCGTCATGCCGCTGCAACCTGTCGAAGCCACTCTCATTGCCGTCTCGATCACCTCTGCCGTCTCCACAGCTGCGGTTGTAGTCACGCATCTGCTGACCCGCGGCCGCGAGCGACGTCACCGCACGTGGGATCGCCGTATGGACGTCTATGCCGAGGTGGTCAGGTCCAGACGGGCGATGGGCCGAACTCGTCACGATACTGCGTGAGAAAGAGTTCCCCGGGGGCCCGCTTGACCCAGCACACGAGACAAGGGCCTTTGGGCTCACTGAAGCTCAGTCGGAGATGTCCGGCTCGCCAGAAGTCAGCCGAGTTCCAGAAGCGCGCCGAGATCGCCGTCACTGCAGACGAGATGCTAAATGAGGCGATTAAGCGGGAAGCCTCGTTCCGCCGTTCTAAGCGCGAGGGATGGGCCCGACTCGCCTTCTGGAGAGACTGAGTCGCTAAAGGCTGTCCCGCAATGATCAACTGAGTCCACACCAGCATCGGGATGGCCGCCTCGGGCCGGTCTATCCGGCGAGCGCGAGGTTGTGTAGGCGGGCAATACCAAGCATGGCGTGATGAACGCCGTCTCCCTTCAAGCGGCAGTCGCGGAGGATCTTCCAGCTCTTCATGCGGGCGAAGGTGTGCTCGACGCGGGCACGAACCTTGCGGTGTGAGCGGTTGTGCTCCTCTTTCCAGGCCGGGAGTTCGGCCTGTCCGGGTTCGCGGCGGTGCGGGATCACCAGGCCAGTGCCGCGGTAACCGCCGTCGGCGATCACCGTGGTGTTGCCGATGGCGTCCTTCGCCCCGGACAACTCCCATGCCCTGCAGTCGTTGCGGTTGCCGGGCACGGGCTGGCCAACCGCTATGACCAGGCGTGTATCGGCGTCGATGACGACCTGGTGGTTGGTGGAGTACCGGTAGTTCTTCGCCTGCTCTGCCACTGCGTGGTCACGCGTGGGGACCAAGGTGCCGTCCACGATGAGAACGGTGCCCTTGCGAAACCGCCGGCGCGGTCGCAGTGCGAGCAGCGGTGCAAGGCGGTTGATGATGCGGTCGGCCGCAGACTTCGAGATTCCAAACAGCGGCGCGAGCTGGCGCAGTGTCAAGTTCGTGCGCCAGTACGCTGCGACCAGCAGGACACGGTCCTCCAAGGGCAGGCTCCACGGTCGGCCTCGGCGGACCGTGTCCGCTCCCTCACGGCGCAGGGCGGTCACCAGCTTGCCGAAGAAGCGCGGGCTGAGCCCCGTGAACGGGCCTATCCAGAACGGCTGTGACGCCGTGATCACTGCTGCCACGTCAAGATCGTCCCACTACCCCGGGGCCCAGAGCTGCGGAGATCAGTACCAGCCAGAAATTTGTTGGGCGTCTCGTCACCGGCCGGTACGGTGCGACGCAGAACCAAGGGGGATGAGCTGGTGCGCCCAGTGTTGTTGGTGGACGTGGACGGGCCTTTGAACCCATATGCCGCCAAGCCGCACCGTCGGCCCGAGGGCTATCAGACGCACCGCCTGCTGACGCCCCGCTGGGAGGCCGCCGAGCGGCGCCGGCTGACTGAGTGGGGGCTGCCGAACAAGCCGGTGAAGCCGCTGCGGGTGTGGCTTAACCCCGATCACGGCCCGGCGCTGGAGGCGCTTCCCTTCGACCTGGTGTGGGCGACAACGTGGGAGGAAGAAGCCAACGCCTTCGTCGCGCCGCTCCTGGGATTGCCCGAACTGCCCTTCATTCGCTGGCCTTCGCCGCGGCCCGAGCCCGGGGATGGTGTGTTCTGGAAGACGCCTGAGATCGTCGCGTGGGCGCAAGGCCGTGCGTTCGCCTGGGTCGACGACGAGATCACAGAGGTGGATCGTGCCTGGGTGATGGAGCACCACGACGGTCCCGCTCTGCTGCACCGGGTCGACCCGCGATGTGGCCTTGTCGTCGACGACTTCGGCACGCTGACGGCATGGGCGACCGGCCTTGACTGACTCCGCACCGGTCGACAACTGGCTGCGGCGCCGTCCTGCGTGATCGTTACGGGACAAGTCTTAGCCGCCTCATTCAAAACGTGCTCCCACCGATGTGCAGAGATGGACCGGCTGCATCAGCTGGCCGAGATACTCGCTCTCAAGGTGCTCGAACTGCACGGCTGCGCACGGAGTTTCGTGTACGAAGTGTCATGGGCGGTCGCATAGAGGACGCCCCCGCACGGGC
This sequence comes from Streptomyces sp. HD, assembly GCF_028369295.1. Lineage (GTDB taxonomy): Bacteria > Actinomycetota > Actinomycetes > Streptomycetales > Streptomycetaceae > Streptomyces. Next base: position 119,232 of record NZ_JAQMYP010000004.1, on the reverse strand, counting down.
CGAAGCCGGGGAGGAGGATCCGCCGTGCCTGGATTTGCGGCTCGCCCCGGTGGTGCTGGGTGATGCGGCCGCCATCAGCGGATACCTCGGCTCCCCCAAGCGGCCACGGAACATGATTAACGGTGGCCAGGTTTGATCACCACCTGCTTGCCCGGGCCGTTCACGTTGCGTCGCCATCCAAGAATCCTCGGCGCCTAGAGCTCGTAACAGGATCTTGCCCAACGATCCTGGTCGGGTGACTCATGCGCGTTGCTCAGCCGACCGGTCCCGTCATCGCGTGCGGCCGTACCGCCGGTTCGAGCAGCGACAACGTCCGCTCCTCCGCATCAAGGGCGGCACGGATACCGACCGGCATCGGCAGATTCGGGCCTGCGTGCCCGACCTCGACGTTGCCCAGGACCGGGATGTCGCGGTCGCCGAGGACGTCGAGGACGATCTCGGCCAAGGTCGGAGGGCCGTCGGGCGAGTCGAGCCCGTCGATCGCCTCCGGAACGCCCACGACCATGCCGGAGATCCGATCGAGAATGCCGCTGTGCCGCAGTATCTGCAGGTAGTTCCACACGTGCGATGCCTGGCCGCCCAGCTCTTCCCAGAACAGCACCGCGCCGTCGAAGCTTTCGAGCGGCAGCGCGAAAGGCGTCGCCTGCGCCAGCACGATGCGGTTGATGACCCCGCCGATCAGCGGACCTTCCGCCCGCCCGGGACGCCAGCATTCCCACGACGGACTGGCGGGCAGCGCACCGATCGGCTTCGTGCCGGTCAGCAGCGTCGAATAGAGCTTCCCCAGCTCCTCCCGGCGGGCTGCGGACGTTCTCTGCCAGTGCCCTCCGAGGCCGGGCGTGGCCACGTCGGCGTGGAAGCCGACCAGACCCGTGCGCGCGTAGAGCACCAGGTGCAGCAGTGAGATGTCGCTGTAGCCGAGGATCGGCTTGGGGTCGGCCCTGATCGCGTCGAAGTCGATCAGGTCGAGGTATCCGAACACCGTCTGGCCACCGTCGTGTGCGACGATCGCGCGTACCTCGGGATCACGCAGCAGACCGTTGAACTCCTTGGCGATCTCGTCCGGCCGCGCCGCGCTCCACCAGCGGTGCCGTCCGGCTTGGAGGAGCGGCGCGAGGCGCACCCGGAATCCCATCCGCTCGATCTCGGCCACTGCCCGTTCGAGATCGGGTGCGTATTGGGCTTGGAGCGGCCCGGACAGCGCCGCGACGACGACAAGATCCCCGGGCACGAGGGCGCGAGGGCGTAGCAGTTGAGACGCTGCAGTATTGGTCACCGAGGCAGCGTTCCGACCCCCGTGACAACACGCTACTCATTTACCGATCAGCCACCCGGCGGCCCCTCCTGTGTGGCGCTCGGCCAGCTGGCTTAGGACTTAGCGGAGCTTGCCCATGCCCTGGATATTCGGGGCTCCCTTGCGGGAGATGACAGGCAGGATCCGACGCTTGCGGAGTTCGTCGCGGTTGGGGTGGGAGTCGTAGCCCTTGTCGCCGAGCAAGGCTTCGGGACGCTTGCGCGGACGGCCGGGGCGGCCGGCGACGGGTGGGATGCCGTCGACCAGGGCGAGGGTCTTGGTGACGTCGTTGACGTTGGCCGCAGTAGTGACGGCCTTGAGCGGGGTGCCGCGTCCGTCGCAGATCAGGTGGTGTTTGCTGCCCGTCTTGCGCCGGTCGACCGGCGACGGACCGGTGTCGGTAACCCCTTTTTCGCACGGATGGGGGAGCCGCCCACACAGGCCGTAGACCAGTCGAGCTGGCCGGCCGCGTTCAGTTCGGCAAGCAATGCGGTGCAACTGGTCGAAGACGCCTGCCTGCTGCCACCGCTCCAGACGACGCCAGCACGTCTGTCCGGAGCCGAACCCCAACTCCAGCGGCAGCAGTTGCCAGGCAATGTCGTTGTACAGGACGAACAGGATGCCCTGCAGACACAGTCGGTCCGCCACCGGCCGTGGCCGATGCCTTGCGAGGGTGGGGCTCCGTCAACACTTGAGTAATGGCCAAGCCCGGGTTACCGCCAGACAGCACCTGCTGTCGGCGCGGTTGGCCGCTCAGTGGCGTAAACCTGACTGGAGTACTCACCTTACAGGTGGCAGTGACCACGCTTCTCTGATGCGTTCAAGCGTGGCCCTAGCCAGGGTATCGGCTGTACCAATCTCGCGCTGAACCCTGGCCAACGCAGCGAAGGATCCAGGGAATCTGGGATCAGAAGCGTTGATGATCTTCTCGCGAGAGAGGTCGGACGAGAAGATCATCAGCACTGTGTCCAAGTGGAATGCACGGTTGGCTAACGTCCGTGCGAATGGGACGCTCTCTTCGGTCGTCCGGGCGTGCTGTTGAATCATTGGGCCCAGTCCACTTAAGCCGCCATTTTCGGCAATCACATCGGCACGGAAGAGATGGGTCAGCTCGGCCGAATCGCCAGGCATAGCAGAAGCATTGGCGATCCGAACCAGCTCGCGATCCACCATCCTACCGGCCAATTCACCTAGCTGACATGGACGTTGTGATGAAACAAAAGAGATGCCCGCACGAGCAGTGCGTAACAGATCTCGCGGCAGCCCACCAGACAAGCAATAGAACAGCGCAGTGAAGGGAACTGGAAGTCCGATCACACGACGCCCCAGGAGGCGTTCGGCTGACTTCTGATCTAGGGGCTCCACCCGAACCACCTCATCGATGGCACTGTCAAAAACGTCACGATGCCCAACTGGCGCCAATGCCGCATCCCGGAACACCTCGTCGGATACTGCCAGGAGATAGAGGCACTTCGGTACATCGAATACGGCTTTGAGCTCGTTCAAGAACGTTCGCGCAGTGGAGGCAGGTTCGATCCGGTCGAGTTCGTCGATAGCGATCACTAAATGCCGACCCTCCTCGCTCAGCGATCTGGCCGTTCGTGTGAGAAACCCCTTCAGGTCATCGACAATCTCGGGATAAGTCTGGGGCTGTTGGGCAAGTGCCGTTGCCCGGTTTGCCGAGAGGTTCCAGCTGCGCCAGCCGGCACTGAGCGCCACCTGATCAGAAAGTGTCTGAAGGTAACGGATGGAGCGTTTATGCCGCTCAGCTTCCTGCGCCGTGCCGAGACCTTCCTCGATCGCGAGGTCGCACAATTTATAGAAGAGGTGAAGCATGAACTCTCGACGATCAAATAGAACGGGTACCGATTCCACAACACTCAATCGCCGTGATCGGCCACCCTGAGCGCCTGCACAGAACATATGCAGAAGCTGCGTCTTGCCCGCTCCACGAGGACCGGACAGAGCGATACTCCCGCTGTCCATACCCGCACTTATCGCGGCCAACTGCTCGTCCGCCGCCGTGGATACATGATCACGCACCGCTCGTAGTCCCCTCAGTCCGGGGGCATCGCTGACAGTAAGGACCGTGGAATAGAGACGCTCGGACCGCTCGTTGATTTGAACACGCATGAAGCTCAACAGCACCTGCCGCAAGGTTTCCCGCCACTCATTAAACCGTTCACCAGGGTCAATGCTGTCGTAGACGCTACCCATACGAGACCAGCGCTTGATGACACCTGAGTGGCCAGTTGCTCGCGCAGCCAGCTTCACCGAGAACAACACTGGAAGGGCAAACAAACCCAATGAACAAAACTTTACCCATACTCCCCAATCGTATCCATGACTTCCCAATGGTTCACCGCGAACCAACTGCCAGACGATCTCCGGAATGTAGTCACCAATGAATAGTGAGCAGAGGACGGCTGTAAAGAGATATGCGAGCGCCAGTGAGCCCATCCACATTTCTTCAACATCCCGATACCTACGCAAGAGACCGCTGAACGCGTAGCCTGTGATGACAGTCACTAGCCACGTCACCACGAACAAAGCCGCAACGCCGAGAAATCCATTACCCAAAGCGGAAAGTATCGAGACAGCATGGTCGTGCGCCCGGGCGTCCTTCAGAGCTTCATCCCAGCCCCACGCTGCCCCTGTGGCCAAGATCAGTGCCACGAGGCCACACCCGGCCACGGACCCTATTGATGCCAGGCGATCGAATGCGCACTCCTGGTGGACCGCATTCCAGTAGGCGTCCTCAGCCTCCTGCGTGTCGTCAAGTAACACGGGTCGCTCAACTTCCGCCGCGCGCCGGGCCTCCTCTGTTGTAAGGGTGCTGCCCTGGTCCAAAATTGTGGCGAACTCCGGCTCAGCCAACACCTGCGAGAGTACGCTCGTGAACAATTGTTGCCGCAGTATCAGCCTATCCCTTGACATGTACTCCAGAATGCCCGAATCCTGGTCCGTCGCGAAGCACAATCCCTTTTTTCCGGCGCCAAATGCAGTCGGTGACCCTTGCCCGAGAGTGTCACCAGACGACGAGCAACCGGCCAGGGACGGTCAACCAGGCCCCATCGATCCCTTCCTAACTTGCCGTGTTACATCTACCGATGCCTTGCGACTCCGGTATCCCCGACTACCTGGCCGAACGGACTGTGGCGGCGGGATCCCGAGGCCGAGAAGCTGGTGACGTACGAGTACTACATGGGCGATCCGGGGATCCGGCGGCGCTCGTGGCGGATGCGGCGCAAGAACGGACGCTGAAGGCCGAGCCCAACGTGGCGCACCGGTCGGTGGCCGAGCTGGAGCGGAGCGGGGTGCCGGTGCGGGTGATCACGCAGAACGTGGACGGGCTGCACCAGCTCGCCGGGATGCCCGCCCGCAAGGTGCTCGAACTGCACGGAAGCGCGCGGAGTGTGATCTGCACGAAGTGTCACGCGCGCGGGCCGATGGAGGACGCCCCAGCGCGGGTGGAGGCCGGTGAGGAGGATCCGCCGTGCCTGGAGTGCGGCGGGATCCTGAAATCGGCGACGGTGATATTCGGCGAGCGGCTCGACCCGGTGGTCCTTCCTCGGTGAGGCGGTCGCGATCACCAAGGCCTGCCAGGTGTTCATCGCGGTCGGCACCAGCCTGCAGGTGCAGCCCGCCGCCGGGCCGGCCGGGGTGGCCGCCGATCACGGAGCGCGGCTGGTCATCGTCAACGCCGAGCCGACGCCGTACGACGAACGCGCCGACGAGGTGGTGCGGGAGCCCATCGGCACGGCGCTGCCGCTGCTGCTGCGCCGGCTCGGTGCCTAGCTGATCGGCCGGACAGGGCTCTAGGGACGGATCCCGTCGCAGGCGATGTGCAGATGCCGTGGGCCGCGCAGGACGGCGTTCTCGCGGTACGGGGGCGGGTCCTGAAGCAGGCGTGGGTTTTCCAGTCTGCGGGCCAGCTCGGACAGGGCGTGCTGGGTTTCCAGCCGGGCGAGCGGTGCGCCGAAGCAGCTGTGGATGCCGCTGCCCAGGCCGAGGTGCTGGATGTCGGGACGGTCCGGGTCGAAGCGGTCCGGGTCCGGGAAGCGTCGGGGGTCGCGGTTTCCCGATGCCAGGACCAGCCAGAGGGAGGCGCCCTTGGGGATGGTGACGCCGCGGACCTCGATGTCGGCGAGGGTGGCGCGCTGGGGCAGCAGTTGCACCGGGGGCTCGTAGCGCAGCAGCTCCTCGACGAGGGGCACGGCCAGCCGGGGGTCGCGGCGCAGGCGTTCCAGGACGTCGGGATGGCGCAGCAGGGTCAGCATGCCGTTGGTGATGAGGTTCACCGTGGTCTCGTGCCCGGCGATCAGCAGCAGCGCCGCGGTGCTGAGCAGCTCCATCGTGCTCATCGGGCCGTCGCCGTCCTTGGCCGTCGCCAGCTGGGAGAGCATGTCGTCGCCGGGGTTCTTGCGGCGTTCCTCGATCAGGCCGGCCAGATACATGCCCAGTTGCATCCGGGCGTCGTGCGCGCCCTTGCCCCGCTCGGCGGGGTCCGCGTCCGGGTCGGGGTCCAGGCTCGCGGCGAGGGTGTCCGCCCAGGTGTGGAAGCGTGCCTCGTCCTCGCGGGGCACGCCGAGCAGCCGGCAGATCACCGTCACCGGGAAGGGATACGAGAACTGCTCCACCAGGTCGATGCGGCCCGGGTCGCCGATGCCGTCGATGAGGCCGGAGATGATGTCATGGAGCTCCGGGCGCATCCCGTCGATCCGGTGGGGAGAGTGCGGCGGGCCGAAGTGGCGGTTCGTCATCCGACGCATCCGGTCGTGTTCCGGCGGGTCGAGCTTCAGGAAGCCCGGCGGCAGGGCGCCCTCCTCCTGGGATGCCTCGGCCAGCGGGTCGGCGGCGTGCGAGGCGAGGTTGCGGGCGTCGGAGCTGATCCGGGGGTCGTGCAGGAGGCTGCGGATCTCGTAGTAGGTGCTGACGAGATACGGCCCGTCGTCCTCGTGGTGGACCGGTGTCTTCCGCAGCTCCTCGTAGAGCGGGTAGGGGTCGGCGCGGTTTGCGTGGTCCAGGATCTGGTGCACCAGGGATTGCGTCATGGCGAGTCCTCAAGTCCTCGTGGCCGTAGGTCCTCGTAGCCGTAGGTCCTCGTAGCCGTAGGTCCTCGTAGCCGTAGGTCCTCGTAGCCGTAGGTCCTCGTAGCCGTGCGGATCAGTGCGCCGGGGTGAACGTCATCCGGCGGTCGGCCGGTGAGTATCCGCTGACGGTCACGGTGGGGCCGTGGGTGGGGACCGACGGGTCGGGGAAGTCCGCGTCGAGCGGCCGCTGTCCGTCCGGACGCCGGTCGACCGTGGCGAACGGCGGCGGGAACGGCGCGGTGGACTCGATCAGCTCCTGGTAGAACGGCAGCCACCGGGCCTGGTCGAAGGCGACGGCGCCGATGACGCGCCCCTGGTAGCCGTAGACGCCGACGAACCGGTGTTCCTTGAGCGAGCCCTGCGCGATGAGGATCTCCGTGCCCAGCGACGGCACCCCGACCGACTTGATGTTGACTCCGAACTGCGTGGACCAGAACGCCGGCACCTCCATGTGAGGCAGGCGGTCGGCGCTCTCGCTGAGCATGTTGTGCGCGGCGATCCCGGCCTGGGTGACGGCGTTGCCCCAGTGCTCCAGGGCCAGGAACTGGTAGCCGAACAGGGGGTGCGGGCAGCGGGCGACATCGCCGGCCGCGTAGATGTCGTCGGTCACGATGCCGCGGATGTCGAAGGCACGGCAGCCCGCGTCGCAGGCGATGCCGCGGGGCCCGGCGCCGAGTCCGGACCCGGCGAGCCATTCGGTGTTGCGGGTGGCGCCGAGCGAGACGATCACCACGTCGGTCTCCACGGTGGAGCCGTCGGACAGCCGCGCGGCACGCACCCGTCCCGCGGCGTCGCCCTCCAGCGCGGTCACCATGCCCCCGCACCGCAGGTCCACCCCGTGCTCGCGCTGCATCTCGGCGGCGACCGCGCCGACCACCCCGCCGAGTGCGCCGACCAGGGGTGCCGCGCCGCGCTCCACCACGGTGACGGAGAGGCCGCGCTCACGGCAGGCGGAGGCGATCTCCGAGCCGGTGAACCCGGCCCCGATGACCAGGACCCGCTCGGGGCGCGCGTCGAGCCGGCGCGCGAGCGCGGCACCGTCGTCGCGGCCCCGCAGTACGAAGACGCCGTCGAGCTCCGCCTCGGCCTCGTGCGGCCACGGTCGGGCCCGCACCCCGGTGGCGATCAGCAGCCGGTCGTAGGGCACCTCGTCGCCGTCGGCCAGCCGCACCCGACGGTCGGCCATGTCCAGGCCGGTGGCGGCGACGCCGAGCCGCCAGGTCGCGTCGACGGCCCGGAGCCGGGGCAGCGCGGTGCGCTCGGCTCTGGCCCTGCCCAGCAGCACCTGCTTGGACAGCGGGGGGCGGTCGTACGGCTCGTGAGGCTCGTCGCCGATCATGGTCAGTGACCCCGCGAAGCCCTTCTCCCGCAGCGCCTCCGCGGCCCGCAGACCGGCCAGCGAGGCGCCGACGACCGCGATGCGGCCCTCGCGTTTGAGTCGTTCCAGGGATCCGTCACCGGGCACCGGACACCGCCTCGGCCGGTAGGTCCGCGGTATCCACGGCGTCCACGGCGTCCACGGCATCCACGGCATCCACGGCATCCACGAGGATCGCCTGGACGGGGCAGGCCGCGGCGGCCCGGGCCAGCTTCTCGCGCTGTGCCTCGTCGACGTCCGGGTCGTACAGCAGCCCCTCCTCGCCGTGCATGGCGAAGACCTCCGGGGCGAGGAACGCGCACTGCGCATACCCCTGACAGCGGTTCAGATCGACGGCAATCCTGACCACGGGATCGGTCCTCTCCAAGGGCCCGGTCAACCCTCCTGCGACCACTCTCGGTGGCCGGCGGGGCTGCGACGACGAGGAGGAGGCCGTTCGGGTGAGGGGAGAGAGGTGAGAGGTGAGGAGTGCGGCCCGATCAGGTCGGGGCGGCGGGCCGTGCCCCGGCGGGGCGGCGGCCCCGCAGGATGTGCAGGCTGAGGATCAGCGCCCAGGCCGGGAAGACCAGTTCGGACCAGGGCACGTCCGCCCCCACCACCAGCAGTGTCAGGCCCGCCAGATAGCCGAGGACGACGAGCGGGCGCGGGAAGACGCCGAGCCGGCGGCCGATGGTCGAGGTCGTGATGATGAAGACCGCCGCCATCCGCATGGCGTACGTGGTCAGCAGGGCGTAGGCGAAGTCGCGGCCGAAGCCGGAGCTCTGCGGGCTCTCGTCGAGTGCGGTGCCGGCCGCGGCGGCGGTGCCGAACAGGGTGGCGACGAAGACCAGGCCGCTGCCGAGGAAAACGGTGGAGACGAACCGGTCCTCGCCCTCGCCGGCCTGTTCACGCAGGGCGCCCATGAACCACAGGAACGCGATCCCGGCGAGCGGAAGCAGCTCCAGTGCCGTCCGCAGGGCGCTGCGCTGTCCGGCGCCGACGGCCGCGTCGTCCCCGCCGTCGGGCAGAGCGGTGCGTACCAGGACGATCGCCGTGGCCATCAGGATCGCGAACACCACCCCGGCCACTCCGGCGGCCCGGGGTGTCGCGAGGCGCTCGTGCTTCGGCTCCATGGTCTCCCGCCTTCTGCCTGCTCCTCCTTCGTACAGCCACCAGCGATCGCGGGCCGCGCGCCACCGGGGTCACTCGGGAGGAAGCCCGCGATACGCCATCCAGGTCACGGCCACCGGCTCGCTCCGGGACCCGGCGACCGGAAATCCGGCTGCGCACGCTCGGCGAGTGGATCAGAATCCAGGCCATGACTTCTGCCGTCCGCCATACGACGATCGACTCCGCCGACGCCTACCGTCTCGCCGGCTTCTGGTCCCAGGTGCTGGGCCTGCCCATACACGAGGACGAGGGCCCGGGGACGAGGACGTACTGATCGAGGGGGCGGGGCTGCTGTTCGTCACGGTCCCGGAGCCCAAGACCGTCAAGAACCGGGTGCATCTGGATCTTCAGCCGCAGGATCGCACCCGGGACGAGGAGGTCGAGCGGCTCCTCGCCATCGGCGCCACCCTGGTCGACGACCGTCGCAAGCCGGACGGGAAGGGCTGGGCGGTACTCGCCGATCCGGAGGGCAACGAGTTCTGCGTGGAGCGCAGTGCGGCGGAGCTGGCCGGCTGACGCGGGCCGGCTAGAACAGCGCCATTCCGTTCTCGAAGTCCAGCAGACGCTGCTTGCGGTCCAGGCCGCCGCCGTATCCGGTGAGGCCGCCGTTCGCGCCGACGACGCGGTGGCAGGGGACGATGATGCCGATCGGGTTCTTGCCGTTGGCGAGGCCGACCGCGCGGGAGGCTCCGGAGTTGCCGAGCGCGTCGGCGAGTTGGCCGTACGAGCGGGTCTCGCCGTAGGGGATGCGGCGCAGCTGGTCCCAGACGCGGCGTTGGAACTCGGTGCCGTTCAGGCTCAGTTCGAGGGTGAACTCCTTCAACTCGCCCGTGAAGTAGTCCGTCAGCTGGTCGATCACCGGCCCGAAGGGCGTCTCGTCGCGCTCTCCGAAGGTCTCCTCGGGTGGTCGGTGGCGCTGGCCGGTCATGTAGAGGCCGCACAGGACGCCGTCCTCGGCGACGAGGGTGAGCGGGCCGTACGGGCTGTCGATGACGGTGTGCTGCTTCATCTGCGGTTCCTTACTGGCTTGACGTGCTCAACGTGCTTACACCGGGAGGAAGTTGATCGGGTGACTGTCCGTCGCCCACAGGTACTGGACGGCGTACGCCCGCCAGGGGCGCCAGGCCGCCGCGCGTGCCGTGAGGGCCGCCGGTGTCGACGGGAGGCCCAGTTCCTGGGCGGCGCGGCGGATTCCGAGGTCGGTGGGGAGGAAGGCGTCGGGGTCGCCGAGGGCGCGCATGGCGATGACGTCGACCGTCCAGGGGCCGAAGCCGGGGAGGGACAGGAGGCGGGCCCGGGTCTCGGGCCAGTGACTGTCGGGGCCCAAACGCACCTCGTCGCCTGCGAGTTGACGGACCAGCGTGGTGAACGTCGTGCGGCGGGTGCGGGGCATCGCCAGTGACTCCGGGTCCACCGAGGCCAGTGCCGCGGGCGCCGGGAAGAGGTGGGTGAGGCCGCCCTCGGGGTCGTCGACCCGCTCGCCGTGCGCGGTGACCAGGCGGGCCGCGTGGGTGCGGGCCGCCGCCGTGGAGACCTGCTGGCCCAGCACGGCCCGTACGGCGAACTCGGCCTCGTCGACCGTGCGCGGCACCCGGCGGCCGGGCGCCTTGTCGACCAGGGGCGCCAGCATGGGGTCCGTGCGCAACTGGTCGTCGATCGCGACCGGGTCGGCGTCCAGGTCGAGCATTCGGCGGCAACGGCTGATCGCCACGGTCAGGTCGCGCAGGTCACCGAGGGTGAGGCGGCAGGCGATGTGGTCGGGCTGGGGCGTCAGGGACACGATGCCGTGGCCGTACGGCAGCCTGAGCGTGCGCCGGTAGGCGCCGTCCCGCCACTCCTCGACGCCGGGTACGGCGGTCGCCGCGAGGTGGCCGAAGAGGTTGTCGGGGTTGAGGGGGGCGCGGAACGGCAGACGCAGGGTCAGGGCGCCGGTGGCGCCACCCGGGGTGCCCCCCGGTGCCCGGCGAGGCGCGCGGGTGCGCAGGTCCGTCGGCGAGAGGGCGAAGACCTCGCGGACGGTGTCGTTGAAGGTGCGGATGGAGGCGAAACCGGCCGCGAAGGCGATGTCCGCCATGGGCAGGGGCGTCGTCTCGATGAGGAGGCGGGCCGCCTGGGCGCGTTGGGCGCGGGCCAGGGCGAGCGGGCCCGCGCCGAGTTCGGCGAGGAGTTGGCGTTCGATCTGCCGGGTGCTGTAGCCGAGCCGGGCGGCCAGGCCGGGCACGCCCTCGCGGTCGACGACGCCGTCGGCGACCAGCCGCATCGCGCGGGCCACGAGGTCGGCGCGCTGGTTCCACTCCGGGGAGCCGGGGCTCGTGTCCGGGCGGCAGCGCTTGCAGGCCCGGAACCCGGCCTGCTGGCAGGCGGCCGCGCTCGGGAAGAACCGCATGTTCTTCGGTTTGGGCGGGACCACCGGGCAGCTCGGCCGGCAGTAGATCCCGGTCGTCACGACCGCCGTGAAGAACCAGCCGTCGAAGCGGGCGTCCTTGGACTGTACGGCGCGCACGCAGCGCTCCGTGTCGGTGTGCATCCCCTTCTGCATACGTCCAGCATCGGCCACCGGAACAGAGCGGGCTGGCGAGAATCCGACATCAACCTCGGCTGTCCTGGGGTCCGGCGGATCGCCGCAGCCACATATACATGAAGGATCATTCATATATCCGGGTGCGACGAGTAAGATACCGCTCATGGGTCATGGAGCTGTCACCACCGCGCAGGAGTCCACCGAGCGCGTACGCCTGGACGCGGCCAATGTCGCCAAGGTGGCCACCACCCTCCAGGCTCTCTCCACCCCGTCCCGCCTGCTGATCCTGGCGCGCCTGCGCGAAGGTCCGCTGCCGGCCACGGAGTTGGCGGCGGAGGTGGGCATGGAGCAGTCCGCCTGTTCGCACCAGCTGCGGCTGCTGCGCAATCTCGGCCTGGTGGTGGGCGAGCGGCGGGGCCGGTCGGTCGTGTACGCGCTGCACGACCACCATGTCGCCCAGCTGCTCGACCAGGCCGTGTACCACGTCGAGCATCTGCGGCTGGGGCTCAGCGACGCGGCGGAGTGACCGCCTACGGCAGTGGTCGCCGACGCCGGTGACCACCGACGCCGGTGATCTCCGACGCCGTCAGGACGTGCCGCGCAGGTTCTGGATGGTGCCGCCCAGCTGGGGGCGGAGCTGTTCCAGCAGCTTGGGGGTCCCGCTGACCACCCAGCGGGTGCCGACGAGGTACTTGCCGCCGTATATGGAGGCCGAGTCCAGCCAGGTCAGCTTGTACTTCTCCGCGGGGAACGTCGTGATGAGGTAGTCGCCCTTCTCCGTGTGACAGACGCCCTCGCGCAGTTCCTCGGCGTCGGTCCGGATCTTGACCTTGCAGCCGGTCAGGTCGGCGATGACCTCGACCTTCGCCGGAGCGACGACGCCTGCCGCCGAGGCGGATACCTGCGTGGGGCTGCTCTTCGCGGCGGTCTTCTCCTGGTCCCCGCCGCCGCCTCCGCCGCACGCGGTGGCCAGGAGAAGCAGGACCAGGCCGCCGGCCGTCGCGGCGCCTCGTACCGGACGGACGGCAGGCGCGGGGCGCCCGGTGCTTCCTCGGTGTGACTGCTGTGGCACATGCCTCTCCGTGATCCGCGAGTCCGCGAGCCGTACGACGAGTGGTACGGATCAAGTGGAGGCGCCGTTCACTCCGGGCGGGGCCCGCGGGATCTCGCAGACCGTCCGTGACCGGGCCGAGGAAGTCACGGTGCCATGAGGCCGGGCCGGTGCGGCCCGCCTCCGGGCTGGTCAGGACGTGGTGGGTCCAGAGGGGCGGTTCCCGCAGGGCGTCCGCGCCGTTCTCGTCACATCGGCTCGGTGTCGGTGGGGTAGACCGGGCAGCCGTAGGCCACCGAGAAAGGGGAGAAGGTGTTCCACCGGGGCTGGGCGCGGAGGAATTCGGCGATCGGGTTCTCCTTGCTCCAGAAGTCACCGCTGACGAGCCGGGCGAACCAGGGGTCGCCCAGAATGCCGAGTCCGGCCGGCGTGAGGACGCTCGGCATATTGAAATGGGACTCGTAGTACATGTAGACGAGCCGCATGTAGGTGTCGTAGCCGGTCTTGAAGAAGTTGGCGTATCCGGCCTGCCAGATCTCCGCCGAGTCCGGGTCCTTGAGAATGACCGCGGCCGTCTCGGCGGCCCGCATGCCCGTCGCCATCGCGAGGAACACCCCGCCGGAGAACATGGGGTCGACGAAGCAGCCCGCGTCGCCGACCAGGGACCAGCCCGGCCCGCAGACGTCGTCCGCGTAGTAGGTGTAGTCGGTCTCGACCTTGATGCCGGAATCCGGGACGACCCCGGCAAGCCGTTGACCGATACGTGCCACACGGGAGAGATGCTCGTCGAAAACGGCCTCGGGGCTCGACTCGCGAACCGTGGAGCGGGCGGTGACCGCGCCGATGCTGATCCGGTCCTCCGCGATGGGAATGGCCCACACCCAGCCGTCCTGGTGCGCACCGATCTGGATGTCTCCGCGATGGCCGGGCGTGTTGCCGTCGTCGAATTCCCTGTAGTGCCGGAACACCGCCACATTGCGGAGCTTGGTGTTGATGCGCCGCAGACCCAACTGTTTGGCGATCCGGCTGGACCGTCCACCGGCGTCGATCACATGGCGTGCGGTCACCGTGCGCGTCAGCCCGCCGACCTGGAAACGCACTCCCTCGGCGCGTTCGGCGTCGTCGAAGAGGACTTCGGTGACCGATGCGTTCTCCAGCACCATCGCCCCCTGATCGCGGGCGTTCTGGAGCAGCATGGCGTCGAACCGGGAGCGTTCCACCTGATAGGTCACCGGATGCCGGTCCGGCCCCTGGTCGGCGAAGGGAATACGGAAAACCGCGTCCCGCACGATGAATTCCGCTCCCGGTTTGATCACATATCCCTGGGACGCGACATGGTCGGCTATGCCCATGCGCTCGAAGAGTCCCATGCTGTACGGCAGCATCGACTCTCCGATGTGAAAGCGGGGGAATCGCCGCTGTTCGACCAGGAGCACGCTGCGTCCGGCCTTGGCGAGCGTGGCGGCGGCGACGGAACCGCCGGGGCCGCCGCCGATCACTACGACGTCGACGTCCTTGACGTTACTGGTCATGCGCGATCCCCTCGATCTCCACCAGGAGTTCCCGGCGGCACAGGTCGACGTTGAGGAATGAGATGTCGGTCGCGGCGGGGAACGCCTCGTGGCAAAGGCGTCGCACCAGCGGAATGTCGGCCTGTTCCCTGACATAGACCCGGGCCTGGCGCATCGACGTCAGTCCGGCGGGGCCGCTCAGGCCGTGCCGGGTGATGTTCCCCGGGGCGAGCAGGCGGGCGATGTTCGCCAGCGACATCCGGCACTGGGCCTCGACATCGCCGATGTGCAGGCTTTCGTGTCCGCGGATGGCCGCCGTACCGGAGACATAGATCCGGTCGGCGCCGTTCGCCTCGGCCGGCCTGGGCCGCAGATGGGTGGCCCGGGCGAAGGTGGGCGATTTCGGCCCGTACCGTACGGGATAGCGGTACGCGGGGACTTGGAGAGGGTTCTCGATACTGGTCGTACGTCCGGGACGTGCGGCCAGGAGGTAGAAGGAGATGCCCTCGCCCAGTGCGCCCACTCCGCTGGCCGCCGGTATCTGCGAGGTTTCCGGAGCGCACGCCTCGAATGCCTCGGCGCGCCCCCGGCAGAAGTCCCGGTAGATCTCCAGCCCTTCGGCGTTGTCGTCGTTGATGCGTCCGATGACGTTCCAGACCCGGAATACGTCGGTGTAGCCGGCCGAGGCGAGGAGGTCCAAGGCGGTCATATACGCGTCACGGGCGGTTTTGACGTAGGCGGGAGCGGGGGCCATCCGGCCGGCGCAGAACATGTGGACGCCGTCGCGGGCATGGACGATTCCCCGGTCCTCACCGGACAGCACGGTGCCTTGGGCCGGCCACACCTCCGTGAAGCCGTCACGGGTCGTATGGGACATGTGAATGTCCAGCTGCGGAATTCCGTCGCGGATCACGGGGCCGAGATGTCGAGTGGTGTAGTTGATCACGCCGAGTGCCGGGAATTCCTCCGGATTCACCGGGGGTGACTCATGAGCGGCAAGTGGTCTCAGCAGGGGTATCACTGGTCCGCCCCCTTTTCGCCGAGGGTGTGCGCCCGGACCGCACCGCCTCCGACGGGGCCGAGGGAGCCGAGGGAGCCGATCCAGGCGCGTACGGCCTCGGACGTGGTCCGGGCGTGCTCCTGGAGGAAGCCGAAGTGGTCCCCGGCGACGTCCACGCAGTCGTGCGGCAGGGGCCAGGAGGTCTGCCAGTGGTTGGCGTCGGGCCCGGCCGCCATCTGCGGTGTCGGTTCGGTGGCGCGGACCAGCAGTGTCCTGGTGGCCACCGGTTCCGGCGCCCAGTCGAGGAACAGCCGTGTGTACGCGCCCATCGCGGCCAGCCCGGTGTTCTCGTCCGCCGAGTACCGGCTCGTACCGAGCAGCGGCGCGATGGTGGCCGGCAGCGCCAGGAGCCAGTCCTTGCCGTGGTTCCGGTCGTTGACGAGGTAGGTGTCGAGAAGGACCTGGGCGAGCGGCGGCGCGCCGTGTGCTTCGAGGCGGCGGGTCACGGCATGGGCGACGGCGCCGCCGCTGGACACGCCGATGACGACGAAGGGCCGGTCCCCCACGTGCCGCAGTACGGCCTCGGCCTGGGTGCGGGCCAGCGCCTCCAGGTCGGCGGGTACGGCGTCGCCTTCGTCCAGTCCCGGATGCCGGAACTCGATGATCTCCGACTCGCCGTCGAAGCAGCGCTGGAACTGCGCGTACTCCCCGCCGGGGAAGTCGAGCCGGGGCTGGAGTCCCGGGAAGAAGACCAGCACCGGTCCCCCGCCGCCGCTGGTCCGGCGCAGGGGCGGCAGGGCTCGCTCCCCGCTCTCGGAGGCGTCGAAGGTGGGCAGGGCCCAGGAGGCGCTGAGCAGCAGGTGCATCGCCGGGACGAATCGGCCGGCCGCGCAGAGCGCCTGGTAGATGGCGGCAAGGCTGTACGTGGGCCGGTCGCCCGGGGCTGCCGCCGCTTCCTCCGATTCCCCTTCCGTTTCCGGCAGTTCGCCGAGCAGGTCCAGGATGTGCCGGGTCAGCGCCTGGGTCGTGGGGTGCTCGAAGACGACGGCGGCGGGAAGCCGGATCTGGCAGGCGTGGCTCAGCCGGTCGCGGACCTGGACCGCCATCAGGGAGTCGAACCCGAGGTCGGTGAGGGCCTTTCCGGATGGCAGCGCGTCGGCGTCGGGGTAGCCGAGGACTTCGGCCACGGCCTGGCGGACCAGCGCGGAGAGGGTTCCCTCGCGTTCCCCGGCGGGCAGGTCGGCCAACCGGCTGCGCCACGAGCCGGGTTGCTCCGCGGCTCGCTCTCCGACCCGGGCGTGTGGTCCGGACGCGATGCCGGGCCGGCCGGAGGGGATCAGCTCGCGCAGCGGAGGCGGCACGGGCGTGCCGGCGGACCGCAGTGCGGCCCGGTCCAGGAGGAAGGGCGCCAGCACGGGTTCCCCCTGTCGCAGGGCCGCGTCGAAGAGGGCCAGGCCCGCTTCGGGGGACAGTGCGGGGAAGCCGTCGTCGGCGGCCTGGGGCCGTACGCCCTGCCGGAGTTGGGCGGCCATGCCGCCGGAGTGCTCCCACAGCCCCCAGGCCAGTGACTGCGCGGGCAGCCCATGGGCGGTGCGGTGGCGGGCCAGGGCGTCCAGGAAGGAGTTCGCGGCCGCGTAGTTTCCCTGCCCGGGACGGCCCAGCAGGCCCGAGGCCGAGGAGAAGATCACGAATGCCGAGAGGTCGAGTTCCCGGGTCAGTTCGTGCAGGTTCCAGGCAGCGTCGGCCTTCGGCCGCAGCACGGTGGCCAGGCGTTCGGGGGTCAGTCTCGCCAGGACGCCGTCGTCGAGCACTCCGGCCGCGTGGACCACGGCGGACAGGGGCGGCTCGCTCGCGCCGATCACGTCCGCGAGCGCGGCACGGTCGGCCGCGTCGCAGGCGACGATGCGGACCCGGGCGCCCAAGTCCTCCAGGGCGGAGCGCAGTTCGGCCGCCCCGGGCGCCGCCGGACCGCGACGTCCGGTGAGCAGCAGATGCCGTACGCCATGGGCGGTGACCAGGTGCCGGGCCAGTTCCAGGCCGAGGGCGCCGGTGCCGCCGGTGATCAGGACCGTGCCCTGCTCACCGAATCCGGTGGTGCCGGCACCGGAGCCGGGGGTAGTGCCGAAGCCGGCACCGGAGCCGGGGGTAGTGCCGAAGCCGGCACCGGAGCCGGGGGTGGTACCGAAGCCGGCACCGGAGCCGGGGGTAGTGCCGAAGCCGGGGCCGGTACCGGGGCCGAGGCCGGTGCCGAGGGTGGTGCCGAGGGTGGTGCCGGTACCGGGGCCGAGGCCGGTGCCGAGGGTGGTGCCGAGGGTGGTGCCGGGGCCGGTGCCGGGGTTGGTCCTCGCCAGCCTGGGCACCGTCGTCCGGCCGACCCGGATGGACATCTGGGGCTCGCCCGTGGCCACGGCCGCAGGGAGTCGTCGTAGGGACTCCGGGTGCCCGTCCACGTCGACCAGCACGACCTGTCCGGGCATCTCCGACTGCGCCGTGCGCACCAGCCCCCAGACGGCGGCCCCGGCCAGATCGGGTACGGCGGCGGTGGCGTTGCGCGTCAGGACCAGCAGCCGGGCCCCCGCCGAGGCGGGGTCGTCCTGCCAGTTCTGCAACGTCCTGAGCATCCTGGCGGTGAGGTCGTGTGTCCCGGACACCGGATCGGGGTCGTCCACGAGACCCACTGCCGTGGCCACCACCAGGTCGGGCCTGGTTCCGACGGCATCCGCCGGGTGGGTGAGGCCGGGGAGCAGCGCGGCGAGGCCCAGGTCGTCGGGGCCGACGGTGGTCCAGAGGCCGCCCTGCGCGCTGTCGGGTGTCTCGACGGGCACCCAGTCGGGGCTCAGCAGTGCGCGCCGGACCAGGTCCTCGACGGAATCCCGCCGCAGGTCGGGGAGTTCCCGGGTGGTCAGGGAGCCGACGGTGGCGACCGGCCTGCCCGTCGGGTCGGCCATGGTCACCGAGACGGAGTCCGCGCCCTGTTCGGTCAGCCGCACCCGCAGTTCCGTGGCTCCGCCGGCGTACAGACGCACCCCGCTCCAGCCGAACGGCACCCGGACCGGCGCCGGCTCCGAGCCGGGACCGGACGCGGCCAGCAGGACGACGTGCAGGGCGGCGTCGAACAGCGCCGGATGCATCGCGAACCGGGCCGCCTGATCGGCCCCCCGCTCGGGCAGCCGTACCTCGGCGAACAGTTCCCCGCCCCGCCGCCAGATCGCCTGGACGCCCTGGAAGGCGGGCCCGTAGACGATGCCGTCGTCCGCCACCGTGTCGTAGGCGTCCGTGAGATCCAGCTCGGCGGCGTCCTGGGGCGGCCACACCGTGAAGTCGCCCTCGGGGAAGTCGCGTTCAGCTGTCTTCGGCACGCTCGCCAGTACTCCTGTGACGTGCCGAGTCCACGGCACGTCGGAGTCGTCCGCGGCGGATTCCGGATTCCCGGGGCGGGCATGGATGTCGACCGAGCGCCGGCCCTCGGCGTCGGCGGGGCCGACCACGACCTGGACGCACACCGCGGCACCGGTGGGCAGCGTGAGCGGTGCCAGGACGACCAGGTCCTCCACTCCCCCGCACCCCAGCTGGTCCCCGGCGCGGACAGCCATCTCCACGAAGGCCGTCGCGGGCACCAGACGCACACCGGCGACGACATGGTCGTCCAGCCATGGCTGGGTCTCGGCGGAGAGCAGCCCGGACAGCACCGCGCCGCCCGTGTCCGGCAGTGTGAAGGCCGGGCCCAGCAGCGGATGGCCCTGGGCGCGGGTCACCGTGGCGGCGCCGTCCGTCGTGCTCGGGGGGTCCAGCCAGTACCTGCGGCGCTGGAAGGCGTACGTCGGCAGGTCCACGCGGCGCGCCCCGCTGCCGGCGAACACGGCGGGCCAGTCGACGCCCGCTCCGCGTACATGGAGCTGGGCCAGGGCGGACAGCAGGGTCTCCGGCTCCGGCTCGCCCGGCCGGACGGTCGCGGCCAGCAACGACTCCGGCTGGCCCGGCCGGACACTCGCGGCGAGCACCGGCTCCGGCTCCCGGCCCCCCGCGGCCGCCGCGACGCAGTCCTCGGCGGCCGCCGTCAGCACGGGGCGCGGCCCGAGTTCCAGGTACGCCGCGACACCCGCGTCGTGCAGCCACCGCACCGCGTCCGCGAACCGGACCGGCAGACGCGCATGCCGCACCCAGTACTCCGCGGAGCACAGGTCCTCCCCCAGGCCCGCCGACACGGCACTGACGACCGGGATCCGCGGCGGCCGGAACGTCAGCCGTTCGGCGACACGGCGGAACTCGTCGAGCATCGGCTCCACGAGCGGGGAGTGGAAGGCGTGGCTCACCCGCAGTCGTACGACTCGTCGTCCCTGTGCGGCGAACCGGTCGGCGAAGGAGCCCACGTCCTCGCCAGGACCGGAGACGACGACGGAGCGGGGCCCGTTCACCGCGGCGATCGCGACCCGTCCCGCGAGCCCGGACTGCGCGAGGAGCGCGGCCACCTCGTCCTCCGCCGCGTGCAGTGCCACCATCCATCCGCCCGCCGGGAGCGCCTGCATCAGACGGCCTCGGGCGGCGACGAGTTCCGCGGCGTCGGCGAGGTCCAGCACACCGGCGACATGTGCCGCAGCCAGCTCGCCGACCGAGTGTCCCGCGAGGAAGTCCGGACGGACGCCCCAGGACTCCAGAAGGCGGAACAGCGCCACCTCGAAGGCGAACAGCGAGGTCTGGGTGAAGTCCGTACGGTCGAGCAGCGCGGCCTCGACTGCTGCGGGGTCGGCGAACATCACCGTGCGCAGCGGGTGCTCCAGATGGCGGTCCAGCTCACGGCACACCTCGTCGAGCGCGGCGGCGAAGACCGGGAACGCCTCGCTCAACTCCCTTCCCATGCCCACCCGTTGAGCGCCCTGCCCGGTGAAGAGGAACGCCGTACGAGGGCCGGTGTCGTCCGCTACGCCCTGGAAGGTCGTGCCGCCGCGCTCGCCGCGGGCGAGGATGCGCAGGGCGTCCACCATGCCGTCCGCGTCACCGGCCGACACCGCCGCCCGGTGGGGCAGCGCGGACCTCGACATGGCGAGGGAGAAGCCGGTGTCGGTCATCGGCACGTCGGGGCGGGCCGCCACCCAGGCCGCCAGCCGCCGTGCCTGGGCGCGCAGTGCGGTCTCGTCGGCCGCGGAGATCAGCCAGGGCACCGGGGGGACGGGGGCAGACCCGGCGTCGGACGCCACGGCCCCGGGAGTCGGCCCGGCGTGGGACGCCGCGTGCTCGGCGGGCTCCGCGGGCTCGGCTGCCTCCGCGTGCTCCGCGTGCTCGACGGCCTCCGCGTGCTCCGCGGCCTCCGCGGCCTCCGCGGGCTCCGCGGGCTCCGCGGGCTCCGCGGGCTCCGCGGGCTCCGCGGGCTCCGCGGGCTCCGGGACATGTTCGAGGATGACGTGGGCGTTGGTGCCTCCGATCCCGAACGCCGAGACACCGGCTCGGCGTGGGCGGCCGGTGGTCGGCCACGGGCGGGAGGAGGTCAGCAGCTCCACTCGGCCCGAGGTCCAGTCCACATGGGGCGACGGCGTATCGACGTGCAGGGTGCGCGGCAGCACGCCATGGCGCATCGCCATCACCATCTTGATGACCCCGGCGACGCCCGCGGCCGCCTGGGTGTGCCCGAGGTTGGACTTGACCGAGCCCAGCCACAACGGCGGTTGCTCAGGAGTACGTCCCTGACCGTAGGTGGCCAGCAGCGCGTGCGCCTCGATCGGGTCGCCGAGGGTGGTGCCGGTGCCGTGCGCCTCCACCGCGTCCACGTCGCCGGGTCGCAGCCCCCCGCTGTCCAGCGCCTGCTCGATCAGCCGCTGCTGGGCCTGTCCGCTGGGCGCGGTGAGGCCGTTGGAGGCGCCGTCGGAGTTGACGGCGCAGCCGCGCAGCACGGCCAGGACCGGGTGGCCGTTGCGGCGGGCGTCGGACAGCCGCTCCAGGAGCACCATGCCGGCTCCCTCGCTCCAACCGGTGCCGTCCGCCGACGAGGAGAACGACTTGCACCGGCCGTCGGGGGCGAGGCCGCGCTGTCGGCTGAACATGACGAACGACTTGGGCGTCGCCATGACGGTGACGCCCCCGGCCAGGGCCAGCGAGCACCTGCCCGAACGCAGTGCCTCCACCGCAGAGTGCATCGAGACGAGCGAGGACGAGCACGCGGTGTCGACCGTGACGGCGGGCCCGTGGAAGCCGAACGTGTAGGAGATGCGGCCCGAGGCCACGCTGCCGGCCGAGCCGATGCCCAGATGGGCTTCCAGTTCGTGGGGGCCGTCGAACCGGGTGGCGTAGTCGTCGAACATCAACCCGACGAACACGCCCGTGTCGCTTCCGCGCAGCGACAGCGGGTCGATTCCGGCGCGTTCCAGTACCTCCCAGGAGGTCTCCAGCAGCAGCCGGTGCTGGGGGTCGGTGGCCAGGGCCTCGCGCGGCGAGATCCCGAACAGGCCCGTGTCGAAATCCGCGGCGCGGTGCAGGAAGCCGCCGTGCCGGGTGTAGGACGTGCCCAACCCGTCCGGGTCGGGGTCGTAGAGGGCTTCCAGGTCCCAGCCCCGGTCGGCCGGGAAGCCGGAGATCGCGTCGCCCTCCTCGGACACCAGATGCCAGAGGTCCTCGGGCGAGCCGACGTCGCCGGGGAATCGGCAGCTCATGGCGACGATCACCACCGGATCGTCGGCCGGGTCCCGCACGGCACGCCGGACGGCCGTACCGGCACCAGGGTTCTGCGTGGTCGTGAGTTCGGCCCATATGTGCCGGGCGACCTCGGCGGGCGTGGGCCGGTCGAAGACCAGCGTGTCCGGCAGGCGCAGGCCGGTCAGTGCGCCCAGCCGCTCGACCAGCGTGACGGCACCCACGGAGGTGAGTCCGAGGTCGGTGAACGCGCGGTCGGCGGCGGGCCGTTGGCCGGGCTCCGCCCCGCACAGTGCGGCCGTCTCGTCCAGGACCGTCGCAAGGAGGGCGTCCGGGGAGGCGGGCGGCTCGGCCGGGCTCGGGTCGTCGGGGTCCGCGCCGGACGGCGCGTCCGGTCGGGGCAGGTCCAGTACGACGGCCGTACGCGTGATCTTGCCGGATGCCGTACGGGGAACGGACTCGATCCGCCGGATCGTCACCGGGACCTTGTGCTCGGCGAGCAACGCCCGGCAACGGGCCTGCACTTGAGTCAGGTCGAGGCTCTCGGCACCCGGCACCACACCCGCGACGGGCACCTCGCCCAGGACCGGGTGCGGAGCACCGATCACGACGGCGTCGGCCACGCCGGGACAGCTCAGCAGCACGTCCTCGATCTCGGCCGGGTGGATGTTCTCGCCGCCCCGGATGATCATCTCGGTGACCCGGCCGGTGAGCGTGAGGCTTCCGTGTTCCGCCCAGCGACCCATGTCGCCGGTGCGGTACCAGCCGTCGACCAGGGCCGCCGCCGTCGCCTCGGGCTGGTCGCGGTAGCCCGTCATGATCCCCGGGCTCCGCACCCACACCTCCCCCTCCCCGTCCGCCGCGACGGGCTCGCCGGACCGCGGGTCGACCAGCCGCACCTGGACTCCCGGCACCGGCTGCCCGCAGGAGCCTTCGGCACTCGGCTCGTTCGGCCGGGAGATGGCTATCGCGCCGCAGGTCTCGGTGCTGCCGTAGAAGTCGAGGAGGGGTGCTCCCAGCAGGCTCTCGACGGACTGCCGCAGTCGTACGGAGCTCGGTGCGCCGGCCACGACGGCCACCCGCAGGCCCGTGCGCTTCGGCCCGGTGTCCCCGAAGTCGGCGGTGGCGAGCGTCAGTTGGCGGTACGTCGTAGGTACTCCCGCCAGCATGGTGAACGGGCCGTCGGGGTGGCCGACCGAGGCGCGCACCTGGTGGAGGAGGTCGCCGGGCGCGAGCAGGTCGCCGGTGAGGTGTGTGCTCGCACCGACCGTGACGGTTCCCAGGATCGCGAGCGAGTGCCCGAAGCTGTGGAACAACGGGAGGGGCCACAGCAGCCGGTCGTCGGCGCAGAGGCCGAGGAGCGGGGCGTAGCACGCGGCGACCGACCACAGCGCGCCGCGCTGTGTGGACATCACGCCCTTCGGCCGGCCCGTGGTGCCGGAGGTGTAGAGCAGCCACGCCGTCTCGTCGAGCCCGAGATCGTCCCGTGGCCGGTCGGCGGTGTCCGTGCCGGCGACGTCGCTGAACAGCACGGTCGAGGCGGGCGCGTCCGCGGGGACCGGGTCGGCGCCGGTCAGCAGCACGTGGGAGGGCCGGCACCGGGGCGGCAGCCGCTTCACGCGGGCCAGGCGTGCGGGGTCGACGATGACGACCGACGCCCCGCTGTCGGCGAGCAGTTGGGCGAGTTCCGCGTCGGAGGTGCGCGGGTTCAGGGGAACTCCGACGGCGCTCGTCCGGAGAACGGCCAGACAGCTCTCCGCCGTCTCCACGGACGTCCCGAGGCAGAACGCGACCCGGTCACCGCGGCCGACGCCCACCCGGGCGAGATGTGCCGCGAGTCTGGCGGTGCGCAGCTCCAGTTCGACGTAGGAGACGCCGCGCGTGGAGTCGGAGAACGCCAGGCGGTCCGGCGTGCGCTCGGCATGTGTTTCAAGCAGCCTGGATACAGGCCGAATCAGTTCTTCACTCAGCATTTTTCCAACCCCGTGCGAATTGGGCCCCGAATCTCGGGACAGGATGACGACGGCCTGTCGACCTGCGCGGGATGCGGAGTACACGAATCCGTGAAGTCGGGTGTGTACCAACCTGGCGGTCACCGCTCCGAATCGACGACCAGCGCGTCCAGTTCGCAGTCCCACATGCCGAGTTTGTCGTAGAGCCGCGCCGCCCGGTGCAGACAGGCGAGGACGCGTTCGCCGCGGCCCATGTCCCGCAGGACGAGGCCGAGTCGCAGCATGCACTGTGCCTCGAACTGCGAGAAGTGCAGTGACCGGCTTTCGGCCATCGCCCGCTCAGCCAGGTCGGCCACCGTCCCGCGCCGTGCGGCTCGCCGGGAATCGCTCCCGGCTCGCCGGGCGATAGAGGAGGGAGGTTGTACTAGACGCCCGTATACGTCAAATGTGACAGGGCCGCGATGGCAGACGATTACGGGAGAAATCATGGGAGAGGTCACGCAGGGTGCCGAGGGCGTCGCTCGGGGTCATCGGACCTGCCGTGCGAACGCGTTGTGCGCGTCCTCGTCGAAGAGGACGAACCTGACCTCCTCGACCGACGTCCGGGTCGCCCGTACCGTCTCCACCGCGATCCGGGCGGCGTCGTCCATCGGCCATCCGTAGATGCCCGCCGACACGGCCGGAAAGGCGACGGTACGGGCGCCGAGTTCGTCCGCCACCCGTAGCGACTCCCGGTAGCAGGAGGCCAGCAGCTCC
The DNA here is from genome assembly GCF_028369295.1 of Streptomyces sp. HD. Classification (GTDB taxonomy): domain Bacteria; phylum Actinomycetota; class Actinomycetes; order Streptomycetales; family Streptomycetaceae; genus Streptomyces. Next base: position 94,906 of record NZ_JAQMYP010000004.1, on the reverse strand, counting down.
GACCGGTCCTCCTCGTGGGAGTACCGGGGCCCCACCGTGTGGATCACCCACCGGGCGTCCAGCTCCCCGGCGGTGGTGGCGACCGCCTGCCCCGTGGGCAGGCCCTTGCCGTACCGGGAGGCGCGCAGCTTGCGGCAGTCGTCGAGGATCGCGGGGCCGCCGCGGCGGTGGATCGCGCCGTCGACTCCGCCTCCTCCCAGGAGGGAGGAGTTCGCGGCGTTGACGATCGCGTCGACGCTCTCTCGTGTGATGTCGCCCTGGACGAGCCTGATGGTGGTCATGCCTGCCTCTATAGCAGCCCCCCGTACGAACGGGCCGGGAGTGACCGTCATTGCTCCCGGCCGCGAGAGGACGGTTTCACGCCGTATCCGTGAGGAACGGTGGTGTTCCGCGGCGGGCGACTCTGGGATGCTCATTACTGATCCCGGGTGAACGTTCCCCCAAGAAGTCCACAGACGCCGATGAGCGGAACTGCGGAGACACCCGTGGACATGCGATACGAGGCCTATTGCCTCATGGACCCCTGCTTCTATGACACGCCCACCCGTGTCCAGGAGCAGGAAAACGACTTCCACCAGGCCCGGTGCCCGGTCCCGGACGCGTGGCAGCGCTCCGGACTGGACGACTGGGTGGTGCTCGGTCCCGAGGGTGTCGAACTGCCCCCACAGGGCTGGAAGATCCATGTATCGGCCACTCTCGACAACGCCCAGGACGTGCTCACCGCGGTGTGGGACTACTGCGTTCCCCGCCGTATCGCCTTCAAGTTCCTGCGCGGCGCGGACAACCTGCTGCTGGCCAACGCCAAGTACGCCCACCGCGGATCGAGCGGCAAGTTCGTCACCGTCTACCCGGCCGACGAGGACCTGCTGGAGACGGTCCTCACCGAGCTGGGCGCGGTCCTGCGGGGCCGGTCCGGCCCGTACATCCTCAGTGACCTGCGCTGGGGAGACGGCCCGCTGTACGTCAGGTACGGCGGATTCAGTTCCCGGACCTGCGTGGCGCCGGACGGGGAGACGGTCCCGGCGATCGAGGACGGGTCGGGGCGGCTGGTGCCCGATGTGCGCGGACCGGCGTTCCGGGTGCCGGAGTGGGTGACGCTGCCCGGGTTCCTCGAACCCCATGTGGCGGCGCGCGACAGCACGACCGTCGCCGGGCTGCCGTACCGCATCGAGGGCGCCGTGCACTTCTCCAACGGCGGCGGCCTGTACACCGGCCACGACCTGCGGACCTGCCGGCGGGTCGTCCTCAAGGAGGCCCGGCCGCACGCGGGGCTCACCCTGGACGGCGCCGACGCGGTCACCAGGCAACGGCGCGAGGCGGAGGCCCTCGAACGGCTGCGCGGGCTCGACTGTGTGCCGGAGCTGCTCGACCACTTCGTGCTGGGCGAACACCACTTCCTGGTCGAGGAGTTCATCGAGGGACAGACGCTCAACAGCCTCTTCGTGGACCAGTACCCGCTGGTGCTGCCGCAGGCCGACGTCACCCACACCGGCGGCTACACCTCCTGGGCCCTCGACATGCTCGACGAGATCGAGCAGGCCGTCGCCGCGGTGCACGGCCGAGGCGTGATCATCGGCGACCTCCACTCCGACAACATGCTGGTCCGCCCCGACGGCCATGTGGTGCTGATCGACTTCGAGGGCGCCGCCGACTCGGCCGAGCGGGGACGGCAGCGTCTCGCCGCGCCGGGGTTCGCGGCCCCGGCCGACCGTACCGGGACCGACATCGACCACTACGCACTGGCCTGTCTGCGGCTCTCCCTGTTCATGCCGCTCACCGGTCTGCTGGAGCTGGAGCCGGCAAAGGCGGCGCAACTCGCCGAAGAGGCCGCCCGGGAGTTCCCCCTGCCCGCCGGGTTCTTCGACCAGGCCGTACGAGTGATCACCGGAGAGGACTGCCGTACGACGGTCGGCTCCGGAGCGCCGCGGCGGCTGGAGCCGGACCGGCCGGGCTGGGTGCGCGCCCGCGCGTCCCTGGCCGCCGGCATCCTGGCGTCCGCCACACCCGAGCGGGAGGACCGGCTGTTCCCGGGCGACGTCGAGCAGTTCACCGCGCCGGGCGGCGGGCTGGGGCTCGCGCACGGTGCGGCGGGGGTGCTGTACGCGCTCGACGAGGTGGGCGCCGGCCGCCACCCGGACCACGAGGACTGGCTCGTACGGCACGCCCTGCACCCGGAGCCCGGAACCCACCTCGGCTTCTACGACGGCCTGCACGGCGTCGCGTACACACTCGACCGCCTCGGGCACCACGACGTCGCGATGAAGATCCTCGACCTGTGCCTGGGCGAGCGGTGGCAGCGGCTGGGGCCCGGACTGCACGGCGGGCTGGCCGGCATCGGCCTGAACCTCCAGCACTTCGCCGCCGCCACCGGTGACCCCACGCTGCGTGACACGGCCCTGACGGTGGCGGGCCTCGTCGCCGACCGGCTGGCGTCGGCCGACGGCGACGACGACAACGACAACGACGCGAGCATGGCCGCGGGGCTGCTGCGCGGCTGGACGGGGCCCGCCCTGATGTTCCTGCGGCTGCACGAGTCCACCGGCGACCCGGAGTTCCTGGAGCTGGCCGGCACCGCGCTGCAGCGGGACCTGCGCCGCTGCGTCGTCCGGGACAGCGGGGCGATGGAGGTCGACGAGGGCTGGCGGACCCTGCCGTATCTGGGCGGCGGCAGCGCGGGGATCGGCCTCGTGCTCGACGACTACCTCACCCACCGTGCGAACGACGGGTTCCGTGCGGCGTCCGCAGCGATCCGCACCGCCGCCAGGGAACGCTTCTTCATCCAGTCCGGGCTCTTCTCGGGCATGGCCGGGATGATCCTCGCCCTCAGCAGGCCGCATCCGCCCGGCACGGCCTGCGTACGGGATCCGGTGGTGGCCGAGCAGGTGCGCCGGCTGTCCCGGCACGCACTCGACCACCAGGGGCAGCTGGCCTTCCCGGGCGATCAACTACTGCGCCTGTCCACGGACCTGGCCACCGGCAGCGCGGGCGTCCTGCTCGCCGTCGGCTCGGCCCTGCACGACCGCCCCGTGCGGCTGCCGTTCCTCGCTCCTCGTGACCGCCGGACCGCAGCGCACGACCGCAGATCCTCGTTCCCGCGAGGCCAGGAAGGAGGTGAGCCCTGATGATCGTTCTTGAGCTGCAGACCCTGGACCCCACCGTCGCCACCGGCGGCGGAGGCGGAGGCGGCAAGAAGCACAGCAACCTCAGTGTCACGCTCTGCGCGGGCAAGGCCAGCAACATCAGCCTGCTGCTCTGCAGCAGCAAGTAGCCGTCCGATGCGGGGGCGCTTCCCGCGCCCCCGCCACCCTGCCCCGGTCGCGCCCGATCCCCCCTCGCGCACGACCGGGGCCGCCCGGGAGGAGCCATGGGCCTGCGCGCACCGGATCGCCTCCTGCTGTCGACGGCCCGGCACGGTGGTGTCTGGGTGGGCGTCACGATGCTCATGGCATTGCTGCTCACCGGTGCCTCCCTGGCGCTGCCGGCCGTCATGGGCCGCACCGTGGACGCCGTCCTGAGCGACGGTGACATCACGCGCTGGCTGTCCCTGAGCGGCCTGCTGATCTTCGTCCTGGTGACCTGCGAAGCCGTGGACGACCTGGTGGGGCAGGTGGCCGAGGCCCGGTCGACCGCCTGGCTGCGGCACACGCTGCTCGGGCACGTACTGGGGCTGGGCACCCGGGCCACCCGCAGGTTCACGCCGGGTGACCTGGTCAGTCGCCTCGTCGGCAACGCGGCCCGGACCGGGAACGTCGCCTCGGGTCTGGTGTGGGTCGTCATGGGCCTCGTCCCGCCGCTCGGCGCGATCGTCGCGCTGGCGCTCATCGACTACTGGCTGTGCCTGACCTTTCTCGCGGGGATGCCGCTCGTGGTGCTCCTGGTGCGGGCCTTCCTCCGTGACATCTCCGACGCCAACGAGGGCTACTTCCGCGTGCAGGGAAGGATCGCCGCACGGCTCACCGACGCCCTGGGCGGAATCCGGACGATCACCGCGGCCGGCACCGTCGACCGCGAGGCGCGCCGTGTCCTGGCACCGCTGCCCGAACTGCGGCGGCACGGGCTGAGCATGTGGAACACGGTCGCCCGGGTCTCGGCGAGCGGAGCCCTCGTCGTCCCCCTGCTGGAGGTCGCCGTGCTGGCCGTGGCCGGTCTGGCGCTCTCGCAGGGGCGCATCACGGCGGGAGACGTGCTCGCGGCGAGCGAGTACGTCGTCATGGCGGCCGGCATAGGCGACGTGATGTCGTCGCTGAACCAGCTCGCCCAGGCCCGCGCGACGGCCGCCCGGATCGCCGAGGTGGTCGCCGAACCGCCGGTGTCGTACGGCAACGACCACCTCCCCGAAGGATCCGGCCGACTGGAGTTCCGGCACGTGACGATGCGCGGCGCGGGCGGCACTGGCGACACGGGCAGTACAGGCGGCACGGGCAGTGCGGGCGACCAAGGCGGCACGGGCAACGCGGGCGGCAAAGGCACCACGGGCAGTGCGGGCGGCAAAGGCGGTGCGGGCGGTACGGGCGGCGCCGTGCTCTCGGGTCTCGATCTGGTCGTCCCGGGAGGCGCCCTGGTCGCCGTGGTGGGCAGGTCGGGCTCCGGCAAGTCGCTGTTGGCGGCCCTCGCCGGGCGGCTGGTCGACCCGGACGAGGGCGAGGTACGGCTGGACGGTGTGCCGCTGCGCCGCCTGCGCCGGGAGGAGCTCAGGCGGGCCGTCGGGTACGGCTTCGAACGCCCGGTGCTGCTCGGGGAGACCTTCGCCGACGCGATCGGGTTCGGCCCCCGGACCGCATCCGCCCAGGAGCTGACGGCCGGGGCCAGGGCTGCCCGGGCCGACGCGTTCATCCGGCACATGCCGGCCGGCTACGGCAGCCGTGTCGCCGACACGCCGATCTCCGGCGGGGAGGCCCAGCGGGTCGGGCTGGCCCGTGCCTTCGTCCAGGCCGGCCGGGTGCTGATCCTCGACGACGTCGCCGCCAGCCTGGACACGGTGACCGAGCACCACATCAGCCAGGTGCTCACCGGCGCGCTCGCCGACCGTACGCGGATCGTCGTGACGCACCGGGCCTCCACGGCGGCCCGGGCGGACCTCGTGGTCTGGCTCGCCGACGGCTCGGTGCGCGGGCGGGGCACGCATCGCGCGCTGTGGGCCGATCCCGCGTACCGGGCCGCGTTCCAGGCGGATGGAGGGGGTGTGCGGTGCGACGGCGGTCGGTCCGGATCCTTCGCTCCTCGCTGAGCAGTCGACGCCGGGAGTACGGGCGACTCGTGGCCTGGTCGCTCGTCCAGGCCGTACCGGCGTTTCTGTCCGGGTGGATCGTGGCCCGCGCCGTGGACGACGGTTTCCTCACCGGCCGGCCCGCCACCGGCTTCCTCTGGCTGGGCGTCCTGGCGCTCGCCTGTCTCGTCGGAGCCTGGGCCACCCGGCATGCCACCCTGGGGCTCGCCGCGCTCATCGAACCCTTCCGGGACGAGCTGGTCACCCTCGTGACCACGGGCACCCTGCGCCGGTCCGCCCGGCTGGGCGAGCCCGCCGACACCGCAGGGGTGGCCCGGCTCACCGAGCATGTCGAACGGGCCCGGGACGCCTACGGCGCGATCGTGCTGTTCGTGCAGGGATTCCTGGTCACCACGGTGGGTGTGTGCGTGGGTCTGGCCGGCCTCGATCCCGTGCTGCTCGTGCTCGTGCTGCCCCCGCTGCTGATCGGCCTCGCCCTGTTCGCCGCGGCGCTGCGGGCGATGGCCGCACGACAGCGGGAGGTCATCCTGGCGGACGAGCGCATCGCCGAGGCGGCCGGCGCCCTCACGGGCGGACTGCGGGACGTGGTCGCGTGCGGCGCCGAGGAACGCGTACGGGCACAGACCGGTGCCCGGGTGGACGCCGCGGCGCGGGCCGCCGTGTCGCTGGCCCGGCTCACCGCCGTACGGACCGCCGCCCTGGGCATCAGCGGCTGGGTACCTCTGCTGCTCATCCTGCTGGGCGCACCCTGGCTGGTACGCAACGGTGCGACGGCGGGCGCGATCCTCGGTGCGGTCACCTACGTGTCACAGGCGCTGCAACCGGCCCTCCAGGGGTTCGTCCAGGGGCTCGGCAGCAGCGGCCTGTGGCTGCTGGTCACCGTGGGCCGGATGGCCGAGATCGCAGCGGAGCCGCCCCGCCCCGAGCCCACCGAAACCGGAGCCACCGAACCGCGAGCCGCCGGCCCTGAGGCCGGGGCGGCGGGGGCCGGGGCCGCGACGGCCGGAGCCACCGACCCCAGAGCCGCACAGACCGGAATCGCCGAACCCAGAGCCGCTGAAGCTGGTGCCGCCAAGGCCCGTGCCACTGAGGCCCGTGCCACTGAGGCCCGTGCCACTGAGGCCGGTTCCACTGAGGCCCGTGCCACTGAAGCCGGTGCCGCCAAGGCCCGTGCCACTGAGGCCCGTGCCACTGAGGCCCGTGCCACTAAGGCCCGTGCCACTGAGGCCGGTTCCACTGAGGCCTGTGCCGCCAAGGCCCGTGCCACTGAAGCCGGTGCCACTGAAGCCCGTGCCACTGAAGCCGGTGCCGCCAAGGCCCGTGCCACTGAAGCCGGTGCCGCCAAGGCCGGGAGCGGTGCCGTGCCGACGCACGCTCCTGTGCCGCCCGGTGGCGGGCGTGTAGAGGTGCGTGGTCTCACCTTCGGTTACGCCGAGTCCGCGGAGCCGGTGGTCCAGGGCCTGGACCTCGTCGTGAGGCCCGGCGAGCACCTCGCTGTGGTGGGGCCGAGCGGTGCCGGGAAGTCCACGCTCGCCGCGCTGATCGCGGGAGTGCTGGAACCGCGGGCGGGGCGGGTGCGCCTCGACGGGGTGCCGGTCCTCGAACTGGCCGGCGACGACCTGGCCCGGCACCGGGTGCTCATCCCGCAGGAGGCGTACGTGTTCTCCGGGACGCTGGAGGAGAACCTCACCTACCTGGTGCCCGGCGCCGCCAGGGCGGACGTGGAGGCCACGGTCCGCGCCGTGGGCGCGGCCGAGCTGGTGCAGCGGCTGGGCGGCTACGACGCACCGCTGGACCCGGGGGACCTCTCGGCCGGGGAGCGCCAGCTCGTGGCCCTGGCCCGCGCCCTGCTCCCGGCACCGCGACTTACCCTGCTGGACGAGGCCACCTGCCATCTCGACCCGGTCGCCGAGGCGGTCGCCGAGCGGGCCTTCGCCCGTCGCCCGGGCACCCTGATCGTGGTGGCCCATCGCATCAGTTCGGCGCTGCGGGCCGACCGGATCCTGGTCATGGACGGCACGCGGATCGTCCTCGGCACCCACGAGGAGCTGATCGCCGGCTGTGCGCTCTACCGCGACCTGGTCGGCCACTGGGGCGCGCCGGACCCGCCCTTGGCACCCGTCGGGCCGAGGAGCCGTACGAGGCGGGTACGGGAGGCGGTCCGCGTCCTCCTGCGGCTCGCCGTTCACCTCCACACGGTCACACCCAGCCCGACTCCCGGGCGATCCGGATGGCGTCGATCCGATTGCGTCCGCCGGTCTTCCTGGTGATCGCCGACAGGTGGTTGCGGACCGTGGCCACGGACAGGGACAACCGCTCGGCGATCTCGCGGGTGGGCGTACCGTCGGCGGTCAGCCGCAGGATCTCCACGTCCCGCGGAGTCAGCGGGTTCTCCCCCGCGTCCAGCGCGACCAGTGCGAACTCGGGGTCGATGAACCGCTGCCCCCTGACCAGCTTGCGGACACCGTGGACCAAGCGGTCCGCCGGGGCGTTCGTGCTGATGACACCGGGCGCGTGCAGGTCGAGGATGCGACGCAGCCGGTCGGGTGTCGTCGACGCCATCAGCAGCAGCATCCGGCAGTCCGGCAGCCGCGCCCCCAGCTCGCCCTGCGCGGCGAACTCCTCCCCCTCCTTGGAGTCGACGTCGATGACGACCACGTCGGGGCGGCACGACTGTGCCCTCGCGAGCACCTCACCATTGCCCTCGGCCTCGGCGACGACTTCGATGTCCTCTTCGCGAGACAGCAGAGCGACGAACGCTCCCCGCACGAGGCGGGCTTTCTCGACGAGAAGGACGCGGATCAATGTCGCTCCACCCTTCGCACGCCCCCTGGGCCAATTATCCCTCTCCTGCCGGGAATTTCAGTTCGGCCCAGGGGGCGGGCCACCGCGGATCACGGAAGGTTCATCACCAGGCCACGGGCAGTGAGCGCACCCCGTGCACCGTGCTCGTGGACAGGGCCAGCGACTCCGGCGGGGCCGTCATCCGCAGCGTCGGGAGCCTGCGGAACAGGGCGGACAGGCCCAGGCGGAACTCGGTACGGGCCAGCGACTGGCCCAGACACTGGTGCAGGCCGTGGCCGAAGGCGAGGTGACCGGCCGCGTCGCGGCGTACGTCGAGGGCGTCCGGGTCGGCATACGCGGACGGGTCACGGTTGGCGGACTGCAACGCCACCACCACGCCCTCCCCGGCCCGGATACGCACCCCCGACAGCTCGACGTCCTCCGTGGCGACCCGCCGTATCCCGGAGTGGACGACGGTCAGATGGCGCAGGAGTTCCTCCACCGCCGCGGGCCACAGGGAGTCGTCGGCGCGCAGTGCGTCGAGTTGGTCCGGGTTGTGCAGCAGGGCGATCACGGCGAGCGGGAACATGTTCGCCGTCGTCTCGTGGCCCGCCAGCAGAAGCAGCGAGACCATGCCCGTAGCCTCGTCGAGGGTGGCCTCGCCGGTCGCCACGCGTTCCGTGGCCAGCCGGGAGATCAGGTCGTCGGCGGGTTCCTGTGCGCGCCGCTCGATGAGGGCGCGCAGATAGCCGTAGAGCGCCATGCGGGCGGACATGGCCTCCGCCGGGTCGCCGGCGACGCTGGTGAGGGCGTTGGACTTCTCCCGGAAGAAGCCGTGGTCCTCGTAGGGGACGCCGAGCAACTCGCAGATGGCCAGGGTGGGCAGCGGCAGCGCGTACGCCGCGACGAGGTCCGCCTCCGTCGCGCCGCCGTCCGTCATCGCGTCCAGCAGGTCGTCGCAGATCCGCTGGACGGCGCCCTCCATCTGCTCGATGCGCCGGAAGGTGAAGTCGGGGATCAGCATGCGGCGCAGCCGGGTGTGGTCCGGCGGGTCCATCTGGTGGAAGAGGCCGGGCGCCTGCGGGGGCGCGCCGGGGCGGGTGTGCGGGAAGTTCGGGTGGTTGGCGTCCGCGCTGAAGCGGGGGTCCGCGAGGACCGTGCGGGCGTCCTCGTGGCCGGTGACCAGCCAGGGGCTGTTGTCGCCCCAGATCGTCACCCGGCGGATCGGCTCCTCGGCCTGCCACTTGGCGTACTCGGGTGCCGGGTCGAGCAGGGGGCGGATGGTGGGGAGGGGCGGGTGGGTCGTCATTTCTCCGTGCCTTCCGGTGCTTCGGTGTGCAGGCCCGCGAGGTCCAGCAGCAGCGACTTGACCTCGGTGGCGGCGTACGCGTCCCTCGCCCGGTCCGGCTCCGAGCACAGCAGTACGGGGCCGTGGTCGGGGTCGGCGGGCAGGCGGCCGTGGCTGCCGCGGACACCGGACGGGTTCAGCGGGACCGTCTTGAGGCGGTAGCGGAAGCCGAGCTTCTTGCGGGCGACCTGGCCGACGGCGCGCAGCTTCACCGCCGGGACCGTCTCGTCGTAGAGCAGCTCGGCGGGGTCGTAGCCGGGCTTGCGGTGGATCTCCACCTGGCGGGCGAAGTCGGGGGCGCGGTCGTCGTCCAGCCAGTAGTAGTACGTGAACCAGGCGTCCGGGTCGGCGAGTGCGACGAGTTCGCCGGAGCGTTCGTGGTCCAGGCCGTGCGCCGCCTTGCCCTCCGCGTCCAACACCCGTTCCACGCCGTCGAGTTCACCGAGGAGCTTCGCGACGGCCTCGGTGTCGGCCGGGTCTCGGACGTACACGTGGGCGACCTGGTGGTCGGCGACCGCGAAGGCGCGCGACGTCCACGGGTCGAGGTACTCCATGCCGTCCTGCGTGTACACCTCCAGCAGCCCGGCCCGGCGCAGGGGGCGGTTGATGTCGACGGGGCGGGAGACCGGAGCGATGCCGTACTCGCTGAGCGCCACGACGGTCGCGCCCTCGCGCTGGAAGTGGTCGAGCAACGGGCGCAGTGCTTCGTCCAGTTGGCGGGCCGCCCGGATGGTTTCTTCCGAGTCCGGGCCGGAGCGCTGGGGCTCGTAGTCCATCTGCGGGATGTAGACGAGGGTGAGGTCGGGGCGCTTCTCGTCGAAGATCTGGCGGGCGGCGGCCAGGATCCACTGGGTGGAGGGCATGCCCGCGTTGGGGCCCCAGTAGGTGAAGAGGGGGAACGGGCCGAGCCGGTCGACGAGTTCGTCGTGCAGGGCGGGCGGCCAGGTGTAGCAGTCGGGTTCCTTGCGGCCGTCGGAGTAGTAGACGGGGCGCGGCGTGACCGTCCAGTCGACGTCGGCGCCCATCGCGTACCACCAGCAGACGTTGGCGACCTTGTAGTCGGGGTCGGTCTTCCGGGCCGTCTCCCAGATCTTCTCGCCGCCGACGAGCGCGTTGTGCTGGCGCCACAGCATGACTTCACCGAGGTCGCGGAAGTACCAGCCGTTGGCGACGGCGCCGTGCGTGGACGGCGGCTCACCGGTGAGGAGGGTGGACTGGACGGTGCAGGTGACGGCGGGGAGCACGGTGTCGAGCCGGGCCTGGAAGCCGCGCTCGCCGAGGGCGGCCACGGCGGGCATGTGCTTGAGGAGATTCGGGGTCAGGCCGACGATGTCGAGTACGACCACGCGGTTCATGAGGGGTCCTCCTTGAGGCCGAGGCCGGTCAACCGGTCACGGGCCCAGGCGAGTTCGGCGGCGATGCCGCCGGGCAGGTCGGCGGGCGGTTCGGGGAGGACGGACCAGGTGTAGGTCTCGACCTCGATGTGTGCGCAGTCGGCCGAGGCCCCGCCGAGCAGCCCGGTGAGGACCTGGTCCAGTTGTCCGGCGGTGGTGCGCAACGGGGGCTCGGGCTGTGTGTGCAGCGGGGCGTGGAAGTGGACGCGCCAGGGGCCGCCGTCGGCGGGAAGCTCGCCGTCGAGTGCGTCCGGGAGGTCGTCGGCCCCCAGGACACCGCCGTCGGTCACCGTTCGGGTCTGGTGCAGGAACCGGGGTTCGGCGAGCCGGTGCAGAGCCGCCCGGGCGGCGGGGTCGGCCGGGTCGGCGGCCTCCACGGCACAGGACGCCTGGAGCTTGACCACGGGCAACCCGGCCTCCGCGAGCCGCCGCAGTGCCTCGGCCGGTTCCTCGAACTGCACGGCGAGATGGCAGGCGTCGAGGCAGATCCCGAGCCGGTCGGGATCCAGTCCGCCCAGTTCACGTACCGCCTGGGTGGTGGTCTCCACGACGCACCCGGGTTCCGGCTCGAAGCCGACCCGGATACGGCGGCCCGTCCACGCTTCGAGGGCGGCGAGCCCCGCGGTCAGCCGGTCCAGGGCACGTCGGGCCTCCTCGGCGCAGGAACGCTGCCACGGGGTACGCCAGGCGAGCGGCAGGGTGGAGACGCTGCCGTGGCCGACGTCGTCCGGGAGGAGGGCGGCGAGGACCCGGGCACAGTCCAGGGTGTACTTCAGCCGTGCCTCGTCGGCCCAGTCGGGCAGGTACACGTCCTTCTTGACGACCTCGCGGTGAAATCCGGCGTACGGAAAGGCGTTGAGGGTGACGGTCTCCAGGCCGCGCGCCCGCAGCTCGGCCCTGAGGCGCTCCAACGCGGCCTCGTCGTCGGCGAGTTCGCTGACCACGGGGCGCGCCAGCCACAGCCCGATGCCGAGCCGGTCGACGCCGAGGCGCGCACGCACGGGCTCGGCGTAGTCGGCGAGCTGGGCGATCACGCCCTGGAGGTCCTCCGCCTGATGGACGTTGCTGCAGTAGCCGAGGTGGACGGTGGTGCCGTCGGGGTGCTGAAACCGCATGGCATGCTCACGCTCCCCCGCGACGTATGGAGTTCCCCTGGAAGGTGGCCGCCTCGTCGGGCTTGGGCTCCTCCAGCTCAAGGCGTCCGCTCTGCCCGTAGAAGGCGACGGGATTGCGCCACAGCACGCGGTCGACGTCGTCGTCGTCGAACCCGGCGGCGAGCATGGCGTCGGCGGTCTTCCGTGTCTTCAGCGGATCGGAACGCCCCCAGTCGGCTGCGGAGTTGACCAGTACCCGCTCGGTCCCGTGCTCGCGGAGGATCTCGACCATCCGGTCCTCGCTCATCTTGGTCTTGGGGTAGATCGAGAACCCGGCCCAGCAGCCGCTGTCGAGGACCATGCCGACGGTGAGCTCGTTCAGGTGGTCGAGGACGACGAGTTCGGGCGCGATGCCCGACTCCCGTACGACATCGAGGGTGCGCCGGGTGCCGGTCGCCTTGTCGCGGTGCGGGGTGTGCACCAGGGCGGGCAGCTCGTGCTCGATCGCGAGCTGGAGCTGACGGGCGAGCGCCTCGTCCTCCTCCGGGGTCATCGAGTCGTAGCCGATCTCCCCGACGGCGACGACGCGGTCCTTGGCGAGATAGCGGTCCAGTTCGTCGAGGACCGGGAGGCAGCGCGGGTCGTTCGCCTCCTTCGGGTTGAGCGCGATCGTGCAGAAGTGCTGGATGCCGAACTGGGCGGCCCGGTGCGGCTCCCAGCCCAGCAGCCCGTCGAAGTAGTCGTAGAAGCTCTCGGGCGAGGTCCGGGGCTGCCCCAGCCAGAAGGCGGGCTCGACGACGGCACGCACCCCGGCCGCGTACATCGCCTCGTAGTCGTCGGTCGTTCGGGAGGTCATGTGGATGTGGGGGTCGAAGATGCGCACGGTCAGTCCTCTTCCTTGAGTACGTCCGCGACTACGTCCATGAGTGCGGGCTTGAGTTCGGCACCGACGACGTCCGGGAAGGCACGGACGACGGGCCGGATGTCCTGGGGTACGGCCCGTCCCGCGACGATCCGCTCATGGGCGAAGTCGGCGAGCATACGGGCCAGTTCGCGGTCGGCCCGGATGTCGAGGCCGGCGACGCGGTCGAGCGGGATCTCGCAGAAGACGCACTTCAGTACGGCCTGGCGGTACTCGGCGTCCGGGAGGTGAGTGGCGGCGTACGTGCCGAGGGCCGCCTCGATCAGGGTGGTGTCGTTGCCGCGCAGGGTCTCCCTGACGAGCGGCAGGGCGAGGTCGCCCAGGTCGAGCAGCGGCAGGGTGCGCAGGACCGCACGCTGTTCGGCCGGGTCGCCGTGCCGGTGCAGACGGCCGACCTCGGCGGCGAGGGCCTCACCGCTGAGGGGCAGTGCGGTGAGCAGGACGGCGCGGGCGGCCTCGTCCACCGTCCAGTACTCGGTGAGAGGGCCGTGTCCGCAGCGCCTCCGGGCGGCGGGGAAGAGACGTCGTACGGCAGCGGGTTCGGCGGCGATCTCGGCGGCACTCTCGTCCAGCCAGGTGCGGGCCGTTGTGTCCAGTACGGCGGCCAGGGCGGGGCGGGGGTCTGCCGGAGCCGGTTGAGACGCGGTCATCACAGCCATGGGGGAGCAACTTCCGGGGAGGTGGGAGGGGTTGGGCGAGAAGGAGGAGGGGGGAGGAGGGGGGAGGAGGGGGAGGGTGGGGCGGTGCAAAGACAGCCGTGCGTAGGTGAAGGGCTGCGGAGGGTTTTATACGGCGGCCGCGGGGCTCTGGTTCTCTGCGGCCTTGGACGTCCCTGCGGCCTCGGGAGTCTCTGCGGCAGTAGCGGTCTGCACGGCCGCCGCCCGCAGGAACTCGATCGAGCGGCGGGCGACGTCGGGCGCGTCGAGTGAGCCGCCCTGGATCTCGACGGAGACCAGGCCGCGGTGCCCCAGCTCGCGCAGGGCGGCCAGCACGGGCGGGAAGTCGATCTCACCGGCGCCGAATTCGAGATGCTGGTGGACGCCGCGCCGCATGTCCTCGATCTGCACGTTGCGCAGGATCGGCGCCGCAAGACGCACGCAGTCGAGTACGGGACGCTCCTCCACGCAGTGCGCGTGACCGATGTCCAGGGTGATCCCGAACAGCTCATGCCCGCCGACCAGTCGAGCCAGCTCCAGACAGCGCTCGACGGTGTCGACGAACATGTACGGCTCCGGCTCGAAGGCGAGCGCCACCCCGTACTTCTCGGCAGCCTCCAGCACGGTCCCGACACCGGCCGCGAGCCGCTTCCAGGCCTCCGCCTCCGGCAGTTCGCCCGGCGCCGGACCACTGCACAGATGGACGGTGGGCGAGCCGAGGTCGGCGGCGATACGCAGGGCGCGGCGCAGCAGGTCGATCCTGAGCTCGGAGCCGTCCGACATCAGCGTCGGCAGGTGCTTGCCCCAGGGGTCGAGGAAGTAGGGCGCGCCGGTCTCCACCGTGACGTCCAGACCGTGCCGCCCGAGCTGCCGGGTGAGGGCGCTGACGCGCCGGGGCAGGTCGTCGGCGTACGGGTCGAGGTGATTGTGGTCGAGGGTGAGCGCGACGCCGTCGTAGCCGAGGTCGGCGAGGACGGTCAGGACGTCGGACAGCCGATGGTGGGTGAAACCGTTGGTGCCGTAGCCGAACTTGAGGGGGGTGGGGGGAGGTCTCATGGTGCCGGTTCCTCACACGGAGGTGGGTAGGTCTCAGGTGGGCGATATGCGCCGGGCCAGCCGTCGCGCGAGGGGGTGGACGACACCGAGCGCCGCGGCGACGCCAGGCGCCCCGCCCCGCGCGGTCAGCGCCGCCTGAAGGGGCATCAGCCCAAGGATCCCGGCCCCGACGGCCCGCCGCAGGTTCTCCCCCGAGGGCTCCTGAACGGCGCGGACCTGGGCTGTGCCGTAGGTACCGAGGTAGGCAAGGGCACCGACGACAGCCCCGAGCTTCTTGGCAGAGACGGCGCCGGCAACCCCCTTGAGGGGCGCGGGGCTGTGTTCATCTGCGGCTCCGCCGCGGGGCGCGACAAGCCACGACGGCGCAGCAGACGACAAACGATCTTTCGCGGCACTTCCTACGTCGCCCCGCGCAACCGGAACAGCCGTGGCAGCCGCCGTCGCCGCCGACACAGCAAGCGTCGCAACGGGAACCCGCACCGCCGCACCGGAGATCTCATGCCGACTGAGCGCCATCAACGTCCCGGTATGCGCCCCCACCAACGCGGCAGGCACAGTAACCCGACGAAGTGCGCCACCAACCGACCCCGCACCGGGCGCAGCCACAACCGCTCCGGCCACGACATCCAGAACCCGCGCCCCCGCCATCGCGGCAGCCCCGGCCGGCGTGGACTTGAGCTTCAGGTCGTACGCCCAGACCAGCCCGGCCAACGGCAGCGCGACGGACACACTACGGCGCCCACCCGCCACCGCGGCGAGGCCGAGCCCCGCAGCGGTCAGCCCCCCGGCCACGGCAAGCGCGGTGCGGCGCGGAACGCGCCCCGAGGGAACCGGCCGTTCGGGCCGCTCGACGGCGTCGACCGCCGCGTCGGCGTAGTCGTTGAGGGCCATGCCGGCCCAGTAGAGGCAGACGGAGGAACCGATCACTCCGAGGGTACGGGCGCCCAGCGGGCGCCCGGCGGCGGCCGCTCCCGCGATCACGTCACCGGGGACACTCAGCGCGGCCGGCGCCCTGACGAGCTGGGCGAGGTCGGTGAGGCGCACGGCAGACCGGGATCCGAGGCGAGCAACCGCTTTCCGATCTTTCATGCCCGCACCATACTTCGCGGCAGTTGAGCATTCAGGTACCTACCCCCGATAGGACAAGTGACAAAGTAGACACGGTCCTCTTCTTACCGTGAGGCCCGAACTGACGGTAAACGTGGGTCGTTTGAGCAGCCGCACATGACCGGCCACGCATGACCAGTCCCACCTGAGCGGCCTCACCGCTGCTGCCGCAGCCGCCGCCACACCGCCTTGGCCGCGTTGTGCCCCGACATGCCGTGCACGCCCGGTCCGGGCGGGGTCGCCGACGAGCAGATGAAGACCGCCGGGTGCGGGGTGGAGTACGGGAAGAGCGACAGCTTGGGGCGCAGCAGGAGTTGGAGCCCGGAGGCCGCGCCGGAGGCGATGTCGCCGCCGACGTAGTTGGCGTTGCGGGCGGCGAGTTCGGCCGGTCCGGCCGTGGCGCGGGCGAGGACGCGGTCGCGGAACCCGGGGGCGAAGCGCTCCAGTTGGCGTTCGAGGACGTCCGTGAGGTCGCCGGTCCAGCCGTTGGGCACATGGCCGTAGGCCCAGAAGACGTGCTTGCCCTCGGGCGCCCGGCCCGGGTCGACGACACTGGGCTGCACAGTGATCATGAACGGCTTGTCGGGCGCACGGCCCTCCCGTGACGCGGCACGCAGCGCGGCGCCGATCTCCGCGCTGTTCCCGCCGATCTGCACGGTGCCGGCCCGCCGGGCCTCCGCAGCGGTCCACGGCACCGGGCCGTCCAGCGCATAGTCGATCTTGAACGCGGCGGCGCCGTAGCGATAGCCCTCGTAGTACCGGCCGAACCCGGCGATGCGGGCCAGGGCGGTGGGTGAGGTGTCGAAGATGTACGCGCGCGCGGGCGGCAGGTCGTCGAGCCGCTTGACCTCGTAGTCGGTGTGGACGGCGCCGCCGAGGTCCTTCAGATACGCGGTGAGGGCGTCGGAGATGGACTGGGAGCCGCCGCGGGCCAGGGGCCAGCCGCGGGCGTGGGCGGCGAGGGCGAAGACCAGGCCGATGGCGCCGGTGGCGAAGCCGCCGAGCGGGGCCATGACGTGGGCGACGAGCCCGGAGAACAGGGTCTTGGCAGGCTCGTCGTGGAAGCGGCGCGTCAGCCAGGTCGACGGGGGCAGCCCGGCGAGGCCGAAGCGGGCGAGGGTGACCGGGTCGCGCGGGAGCGCGGTCAGGGGCAGCGACATGAAGTCACGGGCCAGCGTGTCCCACTTCGGCAGGAACGGCTCGACCAGCCTGCGGTACGTCCCGGCGTCGCGCGGGCCGAAGGAGGCGGCGGTCTCGGCGACGGACCGGGACAGTACGGCGGCGCTGCCGTCGGTGAAGGGGTGTGCCATGGGCAGCTCGGCGTGCAGCCACTCCAGGCCGTAGCGGTCGAGTGGCATGGCGCGGAACGCGGGCGAGTTGATGCCGAGGGGGTGCGCGGCGGAGCACGGGTCGTGCCGGAAGCCGGGGAGGGTGAGCTCCTCGGTGCGGGCTCCGCCGCCGACGGTGTCACGCGCCTCGAACACGGCCACGGAGAAGCCGCGGCGGGCCAGCTCCACGGCAGCGGTCAGTCCGTTCGGCCCCGCACCCACCACGACCGCATCGAGCATCGACGGCACCTTCGGACTCCTTCGTCAGCCGATGGCCTTGAAGGATCAGGATATGCCCGGGCACTGACAGAGGAGCGGTGCGGCCTGCGTCGCCTACTGCCGCAGCAGTCCCGCCACCCGGCGAGCCGTGGCCGCGTCCCGCGCCGCCGTGAACGGCAGTGCGTTGCGCCCGGTGATACGGAACGGCTCCCCCGTGTGGGTCAGGTGCGCGCCGCCGGCCTCCTCGACCAGGAGGATGCCCGCCGCGTGATCCCACGCGGCCTCCCAGGAGAACGCCGTCGCATCCAACTCGCCCCGGGCGACGGCCAGATACTCCAGGCCCGCCGAGCCGCACGCGCGCGGTGCGACGCCGTCGGTCCACAGTGGGCGCAGCGCGCGCTTCTCGTCGTCGGTCGTGTAGTCCGGGTGGGACGTGGCGACTTCGAGGTCCCGGCCGGGTTCCGGCGCACCCGAGAGCAGGCGTTCGCCGTCGAGGAAGGCGCCCTGGCCCCGGACCGCCGTGGCCAGTTGGTCGCGGGCGGCGGCGTAGGTCCAGGAGGCGAGCAGTACGCCGTGCTGTGCGAGGGCGACCAGGGTGCAGAAGCCGTCGTCGCCGTGCACGAACTGGCGGGTGCCGTCGACGGGGTCGACGATCCAGACCGGGGCGTCGCCCCGTATCGCGTCATAGGTCGCCGGGTTGGCGTGGACCGCTTCCTCGCCGACCACGACCGAGCCGGGCAGGAGGGCGCCGAGCGCCTCGGTGAGGTGCTGCTCGGCGAGCCGGTCGGCGTCGGTCACCAGGTCGTGCGGTCCGCTCTTCTGGTCGACCTCGTGCAGGCCGAGCTGCCGGAAGCGCGGCATGATCTCGGCCGCGGCCGCCTTGCGGACGGCTTCCTCCACGTCGGCCGAGTGCTGTGCGAGAAACGAGTGCAGTGCGAGAAACTCGTCGTTGGTTTCGTTGTATCCGATCACGTGTCAATGAGAACACGCCCCACTGACAATCCCTGCCCGCCGAGTGGCCGCCGGATGGCGTCAGCGTGAACATGAGGGGCGCGAACCAGCAGGTCAGGGCCTTGCCGTCGGCATCCGCCCGCGGTCCTCGGCCTTCTGCCTCAGCGCCCGACCGCGTACCCCTGCATCCCCCGCGGGTTCGCCGCCGCCGACAGGACCCCGGTCTCCGGGTCCCGAGCGACCGCGCACAGGCGCCCCTCCGACCAGTCGTCACCGACGGTCACGTCATGACCACGCCGCCGCAGCTCCTCCACCACCTCCGCATCCGTCCGGGACTCGACGGTCACGCTCCCCGGCCGCATCCCGCGCGGGTAGAAGGAGCCCGGGAAGCTGTCGTTGTGCCAGTTCGGGGCGTCGATCGCGCCCTGGAGGTCGAGGCCGCCGCGGACCCGGTCGCGCAGCGCCACGGCCAGGAAGAAGTGCAGCTGCCACTGGTCCTGCTGGTCCCCGCCGGGCGTGCCGAAGGCCATCACGGGCACGCCGCCACGCAGGGCGATGGAGGGCGTGAGGGTGGTGCGGGGGCGGCGGCCGGGCGTCAGGGAGTTCGGCAGGCCCTCCTCCAGCCAGGTCATCTGCAGCCGGGTGCCGAGCGGGAAGCCCAGCTCCGGAACGACCGGGTTGGACTGGAGCCAGCCGCCGCTGGGCGTGGCCGCGACCATGTTGCCCCAGCGGTCGACGACGTCGAGATGGCAGGTGTCGCCGCGGGTGGTGCCGTCGGCGCAGACGTCCGGCTCGCCCGGCACCGGCGATGCCGGGCGCTTGGCGACCGTCGGTTCCCCGGCGCCCAGCACGTCGTGGCCGGGCTCACCGACGGCCGTCACGCGCGCGTGCGCGCACATGCGTGGGGCACGGCCGCCCGGGCTGCCGGGCCGCAGTTCGTGGGAGGCCTTCGCGCCGATCAGCTCCCGCCGAGCCGCGTTGTACTCGTCCGAGAGCAGGTCGGCCAGCGGCACCTCGGCCGCGTCGCCGTACCAGGCCTCCCGGTCGGCCATGGCCAGCTTGCAGCCCTCGATCAGCAGATGGACGTACTCGGCGGACCCGTACCGGGGCAGTTCGGGCGGGAGCAGCGCCAGCTGCTGGAGCAGGACGGGGCCCTGGCTCCAGGGGCCGGCCTTGCACAGGGTCCAGCCGTTCCAGTCGTACGTCGCCGGCTCCTCGTAGGTCGCGGACCAGCCGGCGAGGTCGGCGGCCGTGAGCGTGCCGGAGTGCCGCTCGCCGCTGGTGTCCATGGTGGGGCGCCGGGCCTGCCGTACGAGTGCCTCGGCGATGAATCCCGTACGCCACACCTCCCGTGCCGCCTCGATCTGCGCGACCCGGTCCCCGGCCCCGGCCACCTCGTCGAGCAGTCGCTTCCAGGTGGCGGCGAGGGCGGGATTGCGCAGCAGCTCGCCGGGCCGGGGTGCCCTGCCGCCCGGCAGATACACCTCCGCCGACGAGGGCCACTCCGTCTCGAACAGCTTCCGCACGGTCTCCACGGTCTCGCCGACGCGCTCCACGGGCGCGTGCCCGTGTTCGGCGTACTCGATGGCGTACCGCAACACCTCGGCGGGCGTACGAGTGCCGTGGTCCCGCAGCAGCAGCATCCAGGCGTCGAAGGCGCCGGGCACGGCGGCGGCGAGCGGGCCGGTGCCGGGGACGAGGTCCAGGCCGAGTGCCCGGTAGTGCGCGACCGTCGCCCCGGCCGGCGCGACGCCCTGCCCGCACAGCACCCGCACCTCACCGCCGGCGGGCGCGAGCAGGATCGGCACCTCCCCGGCGGGCCCGTTGAGGTGCGGCTCGACGACATGCAGCACGAAGGCACCCGCCACGGCGGCGTCGTAGGCGTTGCCGCCGCCCTCCAGCACGGCCATCGCCGACTGCGAGGCCAGCCAGTGGGTGGAGGACACCATTCCGAAGGTGCCCTGGAGGGTGGGGCGGGTGGTGAACATGGGGACTCTCACCTCGCTGTCTGTGGAGTTGCGGCCGGAGCTCTCCTCCGTCCACTCCCCCGGCAGGCTATCGATCGCCCTGCGTCCCTTCCTCTCCGCCTCAGGTCTTCCCCACCTCAGGCACGAAGTGGGCGTGGTGACGAGTTCACCCGGGTCACGCCCTCGAATCCGGTGGGACGAACCAGGTCAGTGGCTGTACCCGGCGGCCGCCTCGCCGAGGATCCGATGCCGTACGAAGCAAGACACTCGGGGCATCGCCCGGGTGGAGCGGTCGGCGGCAACCGCGAACGTGCGCGGCATCGCGGTGGGCAGCACGGTAACCGTGGTCGGCACCCTGCTGGCTAGTCTTCGGGTGTGACCACCGAGTTGACCTTGCTGTCCCGAGTCGCCTGTCGTGGGCGGGAGATCACCGCGCCGCGGCTGCGCGGGTTGTTGGCGTTGCTCGCCGAGGAACTGCGCACCGGCTGCAGCACTGCTCGGCTGGTGGAGGGCCTGTGGCGGGAGGAGTTGCCGGAGCGGCCGGCCAAGGCGGTGCAGATCCTGGTGTCGCGGCTCAGGACACAACTGGGTGCCGATCTGATCGTGAGCACGCCGACGGGCTACCGCATCGCGCTCGACGAGGCCCAGGTCGACAGCTCCGCGCTGCTGCTGCACGAGACGGCGAGCGCCGAACGCGCGAGGGCGGGGGATCACGAGGGCGCCTTGACGCAGGCCGAGGCGGGCCTGGCCCTGTGGGACGGAAGCGCGGGTGCCGGCACGGGAGAGGACCTGCATGATCCGGTGATCGCGCTGCGCGTCGACCGTGTCCGGGCGTTCCGTTCGCTGGTCCGGTCGCGGGCGCTCGCGCTCGCCCGGCTGGGGCGGCGCGAGGAGGCCGTGGCGCCGCTGGCCGAGCTGGCCCGCGAACTGCCGCACGACGAGGAAGTGCTGGCGCAGCTGCTGCGCTGCGAGGCCGCGGCCGCGGGCCGGGCTGCCGCGCTGACCCGGTACGACGCCTATCGTCGTCGGCTGCGCGATGAGCTGGGTACCGATCCGGGCTCCGAACTCCGGTCCGTGTACCAGGAGTTGCTGCACGCGGATGCCGCGCCGGTCCGTCACGGCGTGCCCCACGAGCCGAACCAGCTGCTGGGCCGGGACGCCGACATCGCTGCCGTGGCGGAGCTGCTGCGCAAGGTCCGGGTGGTCGGCGTCATCGGTCCTGGCGGGCTGGGCAAGACCCGCCTCGCCCATGCGGTGAGCCGCGCGGCCGAGCAGCCGGTGGTCCACTTCGTCACCCTGGCCGGCGTCCTCGCCGACGACGACGTGGCCGACGAGGTGGCCTCGGCCGTCGGCGCCGGGGAAGGGCGGCAGTTCGCCGGCGCCGCGGACGCGGTGTCCCGCGTCGTCACCGCGCTGGGTCCGGGGCCCGTACTGCTGGTGCTGGACAACTGCGAGCACGTGATCCGCGGCGCCGCCGATCTCGTACAGGCGCTGGTGTCGCGGTCGAAGGGGCTGCGGGTCCTGGCCACCAGCCGGGCTCCGCTGGGACTGAGCTCGGAGTCCGTGTACGCGCTGCCGGAGCTGTCCCTGGCGACCTCGGCCGAACTCTTCGTGCAGCGCGCACGGGCTGCCCGGCCCGGCGTGGAACTGCCCGCCGACCAGGTGGCCGAGATCTGTCGCCACCTGGACGGGCTGCCGCTGGCCGTCGAACTCGCCGCGGCCCGGGTGCGGGTGCTGTCCGTGGCCGACATCTCCCGCCGGCTCCAGAACCGCTTCACCCTGCTGCGCGGCGGTGCCCGCGATACTCCCGAGCGGCATCGCACCCTGCGGGCCGTGGTCGAGTGGAGCTGGAATCTGCTGGAGCCCGACGGCAGGACGGCGATGCGGGCCCTGTCGGTGTTCCCCGGCGGCTTCACCGAGGACGCGGCGCAGTACGTACTCGGCGAGGCAGGGGACGCGCTGGGCCTGCTGGAGCAGTTGGCAGACCAGTCCCTGATCAAGGTGGACGACAGCCCTTCCGGGGTGCGCTTCCGCATGCTGGAGACGCTGCGGGAGTTCAGCGCCGGCCGGCGGGCGGAGGCGGGCGAGGAGGAGGTGGTCACCGACCGGTTCCTGTCCTGGGCCCGGGATTTCGGCCGAGCCCACCACGATGTGCTGTTCGGCGGCGACGCGACGCCCTCCTGGAACCGCATCCGGGCCGAGCAGGACAACCTCGTCCTGGCACTGCGCCACGCGCTGGCCCGTGCCGAGGGCCCCACCACCGCCGCCGTCACCGCCGTGCTGTCGTCGTTGTGGGCCACCGGCAGCGACTACGCCCGCCTCTCCGCCCTCGCCACCGAGACCGGCGGGCCGCTGTCCCATTTCCTTCCCGGCCCCGAGAACCCCGAGGACGTGGAGCCGGCCCGCAGTGCGGCGACCGTGTGCGCCGCAAGCCTCTTCATGGGCCTCGGCCCGCACGCCGTACGCCAGCTGGTCACGCTGCGCCGGCTGCCGCCCGCCCCGCCGGACACCCTGATGCGGGCGATGGCCGTCGTGCTGTGTGCCGTCCCGGACATCCGGCCGCCGCAGTACGCGCGGCTGCAGGAACTCTGCGACGCCGACGAGCCCATGCTGGCGGGCATGGCGGCCGGGGTCGCCAGCTACGTATGGGAATCCGAGCACCAGACGGAGCGCGCGCTGGAGTGCGCCCGGCAGATGCTCGACTCGCTGACGCCGCTCGCCAATCCGGCCATGCAACTGCTCGCGCACGGACGGATCAGCGAGTTGTGCCTGCAGTCCGAGCGGGGCGCGGAGGCTTACCACCACCTGCGGGCCGCGCTGGACGACCTCGGCGGGTTCGCCGGCTGGCTGGACTCGGGCGGCGTCCGCTGGGGACTGCTCCTTGCCTGCCTGCAGCGCGGGGAGATCGAGGAAGCGGAGTACTGGCTGGGGCTCGCCGCGTCGGACCCGCAGCCCGAGGACACCCAGACCTTCAACTCCGATCTGCCGGCCCGGGCGGAGATCGCGCTGGCCCGGGGGCTGACGGAGGTCGGACTCGGGCTGTGGCGCCAGGCTGTGGAGCGGATGCGGGAGGGCAGTCTCCGCCATGCCGGTGATCCGTTCGTGGATACGTGGCTGCTCCGGATGGAGTCGGCCGCGGTCGCCGCGCACGCCCAGCACGGTCGGCTGGAGCCGGTGGCCGAGCTGGCCGAGCGGCTGCGGGAACGGCTGCTGGAGATGCTGTCGTCCGGCTCCTCCGGTTCCTCGGGCTCCTCCGGTGACGGGGCTCCGGTGGAACTGCCGGTGTACGGAACGGTCCTGCTCGCCCTCGGATTCGCCGGGCTCGCCCGGGGCGATACGTCGGCCGTCCGGCTGATGGCGCTGGCGGAACGGATGCCGGTGGTGCGGGAGTTCCCCACCTTCTCGTCGGCCCGGTCCCGGCAGGCGGCCGAGAAGGCCGACAGGGCGGCGTACGCCGACGCGGGGACGAGGTACGCCGCCCTGGGGCGGGAGGAGCTGCGGGCAGCGGCCCTGCGGGAGCTCACCGACGGGACTCGCGGTTGAACTGGACCTTGGACCACCAGTAGCCCAGCAGGGTCAGTCCCAGGCACCAGGCGACGGTGAGGACGGCGTTCTTGGTGCCGATCTCGCTGCCCATCAACAGCCCCCGCAGGGTCTCGATGGCGGGCGAGAAGGGCTGGTACTCGGCGAACCAGCGGAACCAGCCCGGCATGGCGTCCACCGGCACGAACGCGCTGCCCAGGAGCGGAAGGATCATCAGGGGCTGGGCGGCGTTGCTGGCCCCCTCGGCGTTGGGGGACGCCAGGCCCATGCCGACCGCGAGCCAGATCAGCGCCGTGCTGAACAGCGCCAGCAGGCCCACCGCCGCGAGCCACTCCAGCGGCGAGGCGTCGGGCCGGAAGCCGATGGCCAGGCCGACGCCCAGCACCACGGCCAGCGCCATCAGCGACTGGATCACGCTGCCGGCCACATGGCCGATCAGCACGGAGGTGCGGGAGATCGCCATGGTGCGGAACCGGGCCATGATGCCTTCGGTCATGTCCATGGCCACGGACACCGCTGTGCCGATCGCGATCCCGCCGATGGTCATGAAGAGGATGCCGGGGACCACGTAGGCGATGTAGTCGGCGCGGTCCGCGGTGCCGCCGTTCATGCCGGCGCTCATCACGTCGCCGAAGACGTACACGAAGAGCAGCAGCAGGATCACCGGGGTGAGGAGCAGGTTGAGGGTGAGGGAGGGGTAGCGGCGGGCGTGCAGGAGGTTGCGCCGCAGCATGGTGAGGTTGTCGCGGAAGGGGTGGGTCCGCCGGGATGCGGGCGCCGGGCTCGAAGTCCTGCTGATCGTCGCGCTCATCGGACGGTCTCCTTGGGGGTGGTCTGCGGGGACGGGGCGGGTACGGGGTTGCCGGTCAGGGCGAAGAACACGTCGTCCAGGTCGGGGGTGTGCACGGACAGCTCGTCGGCCTCGATGCCCGCGGCGTCGAGCCAGTCGAGGATGGCGCGCAGCTCGCGCTGGCTGCCGCCGCTCGGGATCTGCAGGGACAGCGACTCGTCGTCCCTCGTCGTCTCGCGCAGTGCGGTCGCCGCCTGTTCGTACACCGCCGGGTCGGAGAAACGCAGTCGCACATGGCCGCCGGGAACGAGCCGCTTGAGCTCCTCGGCACTGCCCTCGGCAACGAGCTTGCCGTCGTTGAGCACCGCGATGCGGTCGGCGAGTTCGTCGGCCTCCTCCAGGTACTGGGTGGTGAGGAAGACGGTGACGCCGCCCGTGACCAGCTCGCGGATGATCTGCCACATGTTGTGCCGGGAGCGCGGGTCCAGGCCCGTGGTCGGCTCATCGAGGAAGATGATGCGCGGGCTGCCGACCAGCGTCATGGCGATGTCCAGGCGGCGCTTCATGCCGCCGGAGTAGGTGGAGGCGGGCTTCTTCGCGGCCTCCACCAGGTCGAAGCGCTCCAGCAGCTCGGCGGTGACCTGCCGTCCCTCCCGCTTGGAGAGATGGTGCAGGTCCGCCATCAGCCACATGTTCTCCTCACCGGTGATCAGGCCGTCGACGGCGGAGAACTGACCCGTGACACCGATGGCGGCCCGTACCGCGTGGGCCTCGGCGCCGAGGTCGTGCCCGGCGATCCGGGCCTGTCCGCCGTCCGCGGAGATCAGGGTGGACAGGATGTTGACCGCCGTGGTCTTGCCGGCGCCGTTCGGCCCGAGCAGGGAGAAGATCGTGCCGGCGGGCACGCGGATGTCGATGCCGTCGAGGACGGTCTTGTCCCCGTAGGACTTGCGCAGCCCGGTGGCTGCGATCGCAAGTTCGTGGTTCGTCGTCATGCCGGAGAGCTTGCGGCCGCGGCGGTTCAGAACGGCCTCAACTCGGTTTCAGCCTGCCCCTGGGCAACGAGCCTGCCGCCGTTGAGCACCGCCATGCGGTCGGCGAAGGCCTTCAGGGTGCCGACACGTCCGGGCTGCGCGGAGCCACCAGACCCGACTCATAGGCGAACACGACGAGTTGGGCCCGGTCCCGCGCCCCCAGCTTCGTCATCGCCCTGCTGATGTGCGTCTTCGCCGTGAAGGGACTGATCACCATGTGCTCGGCGATCTCCTCGTTCGTCAGCCCCCGCGCCGCCAGCGCCGTCACCTCGCGTTCACGGCGGGTCAGGCACTCCAGGCCGGGTGCGGTGGCCCGGTCCGGCGGCCTGGACACGAACTCGCCGATCAGGGTGCGGGTCACCGACGGGGACAGCAGCGCCTCCCCGCGTGCCACCACCTCGATCGCCTGGAGCAGGTCGGCCGGTTCGGTGTCCTTGAGAAGGAACCCGCTCGCTCCGGCGCGCAGTGCCTCGAAGACGTACTCGTCGTGGCCGTAGTTCGTCAGGATCACCACACGGACCGCCGCCAGCGCCGGGTCCGCGGCGATTCTGCGCGTCGCCTCGATGCCCGTCATCACCGGCATCTGTACGTCGACCAGCGCGATGTCGGGGACCTGGGCGCAGATCAGCTCCAGGCCCCGCTCACCGTCCGCCGCCTCGCCGACCACCTCGATGCCGTCCTCGGCGTCCAGCAGGGCCCGGAAACCCGCCCGCATCAGCGCCTGGTCGTCGACGAGGGCCACCCTTATCACGTCGTCCGTCATCCCGTCTCCCCCAGCGGCAGCCGCGCCCGCACCGCGAAGCCACCCTCCGCGCGCGGGGCGGCGTCCAGGGTGCCGCCGAGGGCCGTGACGCGTTCGCGCATGCCGGTCAGACCGATGCCGGGGGCGGGCGGGCTGGACGGGTCGGCGGCGCCGTCGTCCTCGATATGGATCATCAAGTCACCCTCACCATAGGCGAGTTGAACACCCACCTTCGCCGGTCCCGCGTGCCGTGCCGCGTTCGTCAGGGCCTCCTGGACGATGCGGTACATCGCCCGGTCGACCGTCGCCGCGAGCGGCCGCTCCTCCCCCGTCACCGTCAGCTCGACCGCGAGCCCGGCAGCCCGCGCCCGCTCCACGAGCAGGGCGGGGGTGCCGGTCGGCTCGTCCGTGCGCAGCACCTCCAGCGTGGCGCGCAGCTCGCGCATCGCCTCGCCGCTCGCCTCCTGGATGGCGAGCAGCGCGGGCGGTATCTCCTCGCCCCGTTTGCGGGCCAGGTGCACGGCGACGCCCGCCTGGAGCTTGACGATCGAGATGCTGTGGGTGAGCGAGTCGTGCAACTCACGGGCTATGCGCAGGCGTTCCTCGCCCGCTCTGCGCAACGCCGCCTCCTCCCGGGTGCGTTCGGCCTCCAGCGCCCGCTGTTCGGTCTGGCGCAGATACGCCTGCCAGTTGCTGTCGGCCAGCCCTGTCACCACGGCGCACAGGAACCAGCCGGCGAGGAGCAGTGCCTCGCGTGCCACCTCCGCGCTCGCCGAGCCGGCCGCCACGTATCCGCCGAGGAAGACGGCGGCGGCAGCGGCGGCCGTGCCCCGGTACCCGGTCCGTCCCGCCGTGTGCACCGCGCCCGCGACGGGCAGGGCCATGATGGCCGCGGGTCCCGCGTGGACGACCTCGGCGAGCAGGCAGCCGGTGGTGGTCGCGAGCACCACGCGCGGGGCGCTGCGGTGTGCGGCGAGGGCCAGTGAACCGACCGCGATCAGCGCCAGGTCGAGGAGTCCGGCACGGTCGTCCGCCACGGCGGCGAACAGGGTGATGGCGCCGACCACGACCGCGACGGCCGCGTCGGCGAACCGCTCGCGTGTGATTCGAAGCCCGCCCATGCACGCACACTAGACCGCGGCACCGACAGCGACGTCAGCCCTGTGGACGGCTCCCGGACTACTCCCTGTGTAGTAGTGACCACCGCCGCCCCGCCCGGCCGTCGCAGCGCCGACTCCCTTCGCCGGTACGACGACCCGGGCCGCCCGGCGGGCGCACGCTGCTGCCATGTCCACACCCTTCCGTTACACCGAACCCCTCCCGCCCAGGTCGGCCGCAGGCACCGTCGCCGAGGTGTACGCGCAGATCGCCCTCGACTTCGGCATCGCCGCACCCTCCACCTTCGTGGTCCTGTCCGCCGCCCCCGAACTCCTCGCTCCCACCTGGGCGTTGATGCGCGAGTCGCTCATCGCGGGCACTGGCAGCCGCACCGGCAAGGAGCTGGTGGCGCTCGGGGTGTCGCTGGCCAACAAGTGCCCGTTCTGCGTGGACGCGCACACCGTGCTGCTGCACGCCACCGGCGACCACGCGCTGGCGGAGCGGCTGGCACGGGGAGAGGCCCCGCGCGACGAGGCGCACGCACGCGTGCTGGCCTGGGGGAAGCACACGCGTGTGCCCGGCGCCGCCCTGGCGCCGTACCCCTTCCCGCAGGCGCACGCCCCGGCCTACCTCGGCACCGCGCTCACCTTCCACTTCATCAACCGGACCGCGTCGGCCCTGCTGACCGAGAACCTGCTGCCGGCCGGCGCCCAACGGTTCCGGGCGGTGCGCAGCCTCACGGGCCGTTCGCTCGCCCGGACCGTACGCCGCCCCGCCCGCCCGGGTGCCGCCCTCGCGCTGCTCGACCACGCCGACCCCGGTGAGGCCCCCGCCTGGGCGGACGGCACGGCCGTCGGTCTCGCGTACGCGGCGCTGCTCAGGGCGGCCCTGGCGGGCGCCGACCTGCTCGACACCGACGACCAGGACCTCGTCGAGGAGGTCATCCACGACTGGGACGGTGCGCATCCGCCGCTCTCCCTGCCCGGCTTTCCGGACCGGCGGGAGCGTCCCGGTGCGAGACTCGCGCTGCTGGCCGCCCTGGCGCCGTACCGGATCACGCCGGAGGACGTGGCGGCCTGGCGGCGGCCGGGGCACACCGACCGCTGCCTGGTGCGCCTGGTCGCGTACGGCGCGTTTCTCGCCGTGGACCGAATCGAAAGCGCTATCTCCTCCCAAATCATCCAGGAGGCCCCGTAACTCGCCCAGGCCACCACGTAATTACGGCCGTCCCGTAACGGCGTCAGTACGGAGCGAGTTGGCACTTCCGCCTCACAGGGAGTCATGTGACACTGGCGTCCCGTCCGCAGTGCGGACTCCCTCCGCACCGTCCTCCACGAAAAGTGCGCCGTGCGTTCTCTTCCTTTGCCGCTCGCCCTCACCGCGCGTCTGTCGCCCGTCGTCGTGCTCGCCGCGGCGGGATGGGCGCTGTCGTCCGGACCGCTGGCCGCGACGCCGGCTGCCGAGGACCGGGCGGCGACACAGAAGACCGACGGCGAGGAGCCCTCGGCGCCCGCGACGGAGGCCGTGTCGAAGACGTACTCCGCCGCTCCCGCACCCTGCGACAGCCTGGGCTCGAAGTCCATAAAGTCGCTGGTTCCGGGCGCCAAGACGGCCGGCAAGGAGATCCCCTCGACGGACTCGAAGCTGCGTCGCACCTGCTCGTGGAACGCGCTCAAGGGATACGAGTACCGGTGGCTGGACGTCTCCTTCGAGATCACGCAGTCGGACGACGCGGCGAAGGAGTCCTTCAAGGAGCGCGTCGCCGACAAGAGCGGCGGCGGTGACGTCCCCGGCATCGGCGACGCGGGCTACTCCGTCGTGAACCTCTCCACCGAGGACAAGCAGCAGACGCGTGAGGGCGTGGTGCTGGTCCGCTCGTCCAACGCGCTGATCTCCATCACGTACAGCGGAAGCGACTTCGAGTCGAAGAAGGCGCCCGCCTCGGACGACATCAACAAGGGCGCGATCAAGGCGGCCAAGGAGGCGGTCGCCGCCCTGGAGGACGGCCAGAAGGGCTGACCGCCCCCTGACCGTCCTCACACCGAGCCGGTTCAGGCCGCGGCACGTTCCCGGTGTCCGGACATCAGCACCACGTACAGCAGCAGCGACGTGCCCACGCCCACGGCCCAGCCGTAGTCGGCGAGCGGCTTGAGGAACGGGATCAGTCCGTCGGCCGGGAAGGGCCCGGTCTTGGTGCCGTCGGCGCCGACACCCGAGTACGAGCCGCCGACCGCCAGGACGCCACCGACGACGAAGGCGACGATCGCGCGCCAGTTCCAGCCGGACGAGTACCAGTAGCGGCCGCCGGGCGTGTACAGGTCCGCGAGGTGCAGGACCGTGCGCCGCACGATCCAGTAGTCGGCGATCAGGATGCCCGCGACCGTGCCGAGCAGGCCGCCGACGACGCCGAGCCAGGTGAAGATGTAGAACTCGGGTGTGGAGATCAGCTTCCACGGGAAGATCAGGACGCCGACGACACCGGTGATCAGTGCGCCCGTACGGAAGTTGATGAGCTTCGGGGCCAGGTTCGCCAGGTCGTACGCCGGGGAGACGACGTTCGCCGCGATGTTCACGGAGACCGTGGCGACGAGCACGATGACGAGCGCGAAGAGCAGGCCGAAGGCGTTGTCCGTCTTGGCGGCCAGCTCGACCGGGTCCCAGATCGCCTGCCCGTAGACGGCCTCGGAGCCGGAGGTGACCAGCACGGCGAGGACCGCGAAGAGGGTCATCGTGGTGGGCAGCCCCAGGGACTGCCCCCAGGTCTGGGCCTTCTGGCTGGCGCCGAAGCGCGTGAAGTCGGGGATATTGAGGGACAAAGTGGCCCAGAACCCAATCATTCCCATCAGGGACGGGAAGAAGACCGGCCAGAAGTCCGCGCCCCAGCCCAGCTTCGACGGCTGGTCGAGCAGCGCGCCGAACCCGTCCGCCTTGACGGCGATCCAGATCAGCAGGACGAGCGCACCGACGATCACGAAGGGCGCGGCCCAGTTCTCGAAGTGCCGCAGGAAGTCCATGCCGCGGTAGATGATGGCGATCTGCAGCGCCCAGAAGAGGACGAAACAGAGCCACAGGGGCCAGGGGTTGCCCGCGATCTTGCTCGCGTTCTCCCAGTGGCCGCCGGTGAGCTTTGACCCGAGGGCGAAGATGCCGCTGCCGCCGATCCAGGTCTGGATGCCGAACCAGCCGCAGGCCACGGCCGCACGGATCATCGCCGGGATGTTGGCGCCGCGCAGCCCGAAGGAGGCCCGCGCCAGCACCGGGAAGGGTATGCCGTACTTGGGTCCGGCGTGCCCGGTGGCCAGCATCGGCAGCAGCACGATGACGTTGGCCAGCGCGATGGTGAAGACGGCCTGCTTCCAGTCCATGCCTAGCGCGACCAGACCGGAGGCCAGGGTCCAGCTGGGGATGCAGTGGGCCATGGAGATCCACAGGGCCGCGAAGTTGTACGTCGTCCACTTGCGCTCGGCGACCGGGACGGGACGCAGGTCCTCGTTGGCGAAGGGGCTGTGGGCGGGGAATGCCTCGGGGGCGAGTTCGATCCGGCCGTCGGCACCGGCGTACTGCGATATCGGCGACCCCGTGGGGACGGTTTCGGTCATGAGCAGGCCAATCGATCAGGGACTGGACGGGAAAGGCCGTGCGGGGGCCTTGGGCGGGGCCGGGATGGGGCGGGCAGGCCGCGTCCCGGCCCCGCCACCCCTCTCCGGGACGGGACGGCGGGGAGGCCGGGATCACGGGGAGGGAGACAAGGTGGGGGGTGGGGTCGGGTGGAAGCGTGGGCGGTGAACTCGGGGGGCGGGGATCAGGAGTTGAGCGCGGGGATGACCGTCGTGCCGTAGGCGTCGATGACGCTCTCCTGCGCGTCGTGCATGTCGTAGACGGCGAACTGGTCGACGCCCAGCTCACGCAGCGCCTGCAGCTTCTCGATGTGCCTCTCGACCGGGCCGATGAGGCAGAACCGGTCGACGATCTCGTCGGGCACGAACGCGGTGTCGGGGTTGTCGGCGCGTCCGTGGTGGGAGTAGTCGTACCCCTCTCGGGCCTTGATGTAGTCGGTCAGTTCGTCGGGTACGGCGGCGGAGTGCTCGCCGTACTTGGACACCAGGTCGGCGACATGGTTGCCGACCATTCCGCCGAACCAGCGGCACTGCTCGCGCGCGTGGGCGAGCTTCTCGGGCGAGTCGTCCTCGGTGACGTACGCGGGGGCGGCGACGCAGATCTTCACCTCGGACGGGTCACGGCCGGCGGCGACAGCGGCGTCCTTCACGGCCTTCACCATGTACTCGGTCAGATACAGGTCGGCGAGCTGCAGGATGAACCCGTCGGCCTCCTCGCCGGTCATCTTCAGGGCCTTCGGGCCGTACGCCGCCATCCACACGGGGAGTTCGGCGCCCTCCTTGATCCACGGAAAGCTGACGACCGTGCCACCGCCGAGGTCGGCCTCGCGGCCGCTGCCGAGC
The DNA here is from genome assembly GCF_028369295.1 of Streptomyces sp. HD. GTDB lineage: Bacteria > Actinomycetota > Actinomycetes > Streptomycetales > Streptomycetaceae > Streptomyces. The sequence continues at coordinate 63,186 of NZ_JAQMYP010000004.1, read as the reverse complement.
GCCCGGATGACCTTCATGGCCTCGCTGATCCGGGCCAGCGTGTTGGGCTTGCGGCCGGCGACGCGCATGGCCGAGTCGCCGCGTCCGATGCCGCACACCGTGCGGTTGCCGAACATGTCGTTGAGGGTGGCGAAGGTGGAGGCGGTGACCTCCCAGGTGCGGGTGCCCGGGTTGGTCACCATCGTGCCGACCTTCAGCTTCTGCGTGTTGGCCAGGATCTGGCTGTAGATGACGAACGGCTCCTGCCACAGCACGGCGGAGTCGAAGGTCCAGCCGTACGTGAAGCCGCTGCGCTCGGCACGCTTCATGAGGCTCACGACCCGCGAGGCCGGCGGGTCGGTCTGCAGGACGAGTCCGAAGTCCATGTGCTCCGCTCCTAGTTGAGGTACTGACAGGTGGAGCGGGGCGTGTAGACGCCGTGCCCGGCGTGGCCGGTGTACTCCCGCTCGGTGATGACGAGTTCGCCGCGCGAGAGGACCGTCTCGACCCGGCCGGTCGTCCGCTTGCCCTCGTACGCCGAGTAGTCGACGTTCATGTGGTGCGTCTCGGCGGAGATGACCTGCTCCGCCCCCGGGTCGTAGATCACGACGTCGGCGTCGGCACCCGGCGCGATCGTGCCCTTCTTCGGGTACATGCCGAACATCCGGGCCGGTGTCGCGCAGGCGATCTCGATCCAGCGGCGGCGTGAGATGTGGCCGTCGACGACGGCCTGGTGGAGCAGGTCCATCCGGTTCTCGACGCCCGGCAGACCGTTGGGGATCTTGGAGAAGTCGCCGCGGCCGAGCTCCTTCTGGCCCACGAAGCAGAACGGGCAGTGGTCGGTGGAGACGACCTGGAGGTCGTTGGTCCGCAGCCCCTTCCACAGGTGGGCCTGGTGCTCACGCGGCCTCAGGGGCGTGCTGCACACGTACTTCGCGCCCTCGAAGTCGGGCTCGGCGAGGTTGTCGGTGGACAGGAACAGATACTGCGGGCAGGTCTCGCCGAAGACGTTCAGCCCTTCGTCACGCGCGCGTGCCAGCTCGGCGACCGCCTCCATCGCCGAGACGTGCACGACGTACAAGGGCGCGCCCGCGACCTGCGCGAGCCTGATGGCGCGGTGGGTGGCCTCGGCCTCCAACAGCGCCTTGCGTACTTCCCCGTGATACCGGGGGTCGGTCTCCCCGCGCGCCAGCGCCTGCTCCACCAGCACGTCGATCGCGATGCCGTTCTCGGCGTGCATCATGATCAGGCCGCCGTTCTCGGCGGAGCGCTGCATGGCGCGCAGGATCTGGCCGTCGTCGGAGTAGAAGACCCCCGGATAGGCCATGAACTGCTTGAAGGAGGTCACGCCCTCCTCCACCAGCAGGTCCATCTCCTTGAGCGTCTCCTGGTTCACATCGGAGACGATCATGTGGAAGCCGTAGTCGATCGCGCAGTTGCCCTCGGCCTTGGCGTGCCAGGCGTCGAGCCCCTCGCGCAACGAGTGGCCCACGCTCTGCACGGCGAAGTCGACGATCGTGGTCGTTCCGCCCCAGGCGGCGGCCCGGGTGCCGGTCTCGAAGGTGTCGGAGGCGAAGGTGCCGCCGAACGGCAGCTCCATATGGGTGTGGGCGTCGACGCCGCCCGGGATGACGTACTTCCCGGTGGCGTCAATGGTCCGTTCGGCACTGAAAGCCTCGGCGGCGGGCGTGCCGGAGGCGGCGAGGGCGGCGATGCGGCCGTCCTCGATCAGCACGTCGGCATGGATCTCGTCGGACGCGGTGATGACGAGACCACCGCGGATGACGGTACGGCTGCTCATGGTCCCTCTCCTGCCAGAGTGAACGGTTCGGTCAGGGTGCGGTCAGCGGGCCGTACGCGTCGGGACGGCGGTCGCGGTAGAACTGCCAGCGGTCGCGGATCTCGCGCAGCTTGGCCATGTCCAGGTCGCGGACGACCAGTTCGGTCTCCTTGTCGCTCGCCACCTCGCCCACGAACTGGGCCTCCGGGTCCACGAAGTACGAGGTGCCGTAGAAGTCGTTGTCGCCCAGCTCCTCGACCCCGACCCGGTTGATCGCGCCGACGAAGTACTCGTTGGCGACGGCGGAGGCCGGCTGCTCCAGCTGCCACAGGTAGGAGGACAGTCCGCGCGAGGTGGCCGACGGGTTGAACACGATCTCGGCGCCCGCGAGGCCCAGCGCCCGCCAGCCCTCCGGGAAGTGGCGGTCGTAGCAGATGTAGACGCCGATCCGGCCGACGGCGGTGTCGAAGACGGGCCAGCCGGCGTTGCCCGGGCGGAAGTAGAACTTCTCCCAGAATCCGGGCACTTGAGGGATGTGGTGCTTGCGGTACTTGCCCAGGTACGAGCCGTCGGCGTCGATCACCGCGGCCGTGTTGTAGAGGACGCCGGGCTGCTCCTCCTCGTACATCGGCAGGACCAGGACCAGGCCCAGTTCCTTGGCCAGCGCCTGGAAGCGCCGGACGATCGGGCCCTCGGGGATCTGCTCGGCGTACTCGTAGAACGCCTTGTCCTGCACCTGGCAGAAGTACGGCCCGTAGAACAGCTCCTGGAAGCACATCACCTGCGCACCCTGTGCGGCCGCGTCGCGCGCCGCCTGCTCGTGCACCTGGATCATCGACTCCTTGTCGCCGGTCCAGGCGGTCTGGAAGATCGCGGCACGGATCACTCTGCTCATCGGGACCTCCGGTCACTCGGTGTGCAGCGAGCGTAGGAAGTCCGGGAGGCCGGTTTGAGTTGCACGGTGTCACGTCTGCGGGCGCGCGGCGTGCCACGGTGTCACCCTGTCGTGGACCCATGTTTCACCGCCGTTTTCCCAGGTCGCCGCATGTTTCACCCCTGTTGCGCGTCATGCGCGAGGAGCGCGATGTGTACGGAGGCAGCCTGCTCGAAGTCATCGAGGTCGACGCCGAGGCGCGCCTGTATCGCCTCCAGTCGGCGGTAGAGCGCGGGCCGCGAGACATGGTGGAGCTGCGCGGTGCGGGACTTGTTGCGCCCGGTGGCGAGGTACGTCCGCAGCACGGCGAGCAGGGCGCCGGCCTCGTCGTCCGGGCCGCACAGCAGCCCGTCCAGCTCCCGCTCCGCGAACGACTGGACCTGCGGGTCGTCCCGCAACAGCCGGACCAGGCCGCGCAGATGGACGTCCCTGAGGCGTACGACGGCCGGGAGGTCGAGGGCGGCCGAGGAGTCGGCGACGGCGTCGGCGACATGCTGGGCCTCGCGCACTCCGGCGGGTACGTCGTCCCAGGCGGTACGCGCGTCGGCGGCGGCCACGACGGTCAGGACGGCGCCCGACTCCGAGCGCACCCGGGCCGCGAAGTTCTCCGTGAGCACGGCGGCGTCCTGGTCCCGGGCGAGGCTCAGCAGGACCGCGGTGGCCCCCTCGGTGAGCTCGGCGACGATCCCGGGCAGCCCCAGCATCCGCAGCACGCGCTCCAGTTGGCCGGGATCGACGTCCCGCACGACCAGCGGCACGAAGGCGCGCCGGTTGACCGGCAGTCCGGCCGCACGCGCGCGTGGCAGCAGCTGCCGTGCCGGTACGACCCCGCTGACGAGGTCGGTCAGCAGGCTCTGCGCGGACTGCTCCTCCCAGGTGTGCGCGGCGTTCCCGCCGAGCATGCGGTGCAGGACGAGGGCTTCGGCGGCGCGGTCGGCGAGCAGCCGTCCGGTGGCGGTGTCGCCCCGGTATCCGCACAGCACGATCCGGCCCCACCGCTCCCCGCGCCCGCCCAGCTCGGCGCGGATCCAGCCGTCGCCCTCGCTGCCGCCGGCCTGGCGGGCGATGCGCTCCCAGTCGCGCAGCACGTCGTCCACGGCCGGCCGCTCCCCCGCCGTGGCGAGGACGCGGTGGGCGAGGTTGGTGACGACCACGGGGCAGGCGCTGTGCGAGGCGACCTCGTCGAGCAGCCGTTGCAGCGGGGCGCCCGCGGTGATGAGTCCGGTGAGCGCGGTCCGTACGGACTCCGAGAAGCTGACGGCGGCGAACTTCCGCCGCACGAGCCGGGACTGCACCTCCTCGGTCAGCTCGGCGAAGGGGAAGGGGCGGTGCAGGACGACCATGGGCAGCCCGCACCGTTCCGCCGCCCGGCGCATCACGTCCGGCGGGGCGGGGAAGGCCCGGCCGAGCCCCAGCACGACGGCCGCGGCCTCGGCCCGGTGCAGGGAGCGGATGTACTCGGCCTGTTTGTCCTCGTCCCCGGCGAGCAGCACGCCGGTGGTGAGCACCATTTCGCCGCCGGTGAGCATCACCCCGACGTCCGGTGCCTCGGCGACATGCACCCAGCGCACCGGCCGGTCGAGCTGACCGGCGCCGGCCACCACCTCGGGCTCCCCGGCGAGCACCCGCTCCAGGGTGAGGACCTGGCGGACCGACAGGGCGGGCTCCAGGGTTTGCGCGGGCTCCGAGGTGGTGGTCATGGCGGTGTTTCCCTTGCTCGGGCCTTGTTCAGGCCGTGCTCGGCCGAATGCTGCTAGATGCTCCTCAGAGCGTTCTCCAGGATCGCGGCGCCCTCCTCGGCCTCCGCGACGGTGAGGGACAGGGGCGGGGCGATCCGCAGGGAGCTGGTGTTGTGGCCGCCGCCCTTGCCGATGAGGAGGCCGCCCTCGCGGGCCGCTTCCAGCACGGCCGACGCGGCGGCGGGGTCGGCGTCGTCGGTGCCGGGCCTGGTGATCTCGACGCCCAGCATCAGTCCCCGGCCGCGCACCTCCCGTACGTGCGGCACCTGCGCCGCGACGGCCCGCAGCCGCTCCACGAGCAGCCCGCCCACCCGCCGTGCGTTGCCCTGGAGATCGTGTTCCAGCAGGTAGGAGAGGTTGGCGAGGCCGGCCGCCATGGTGATCTGGGTGCCGCCGAAGGTGGAGATGCTGTTGGAGTCCAGACAGTTCATGATCTCGGCGCGGGCGACGACACCGCCGATCGACATGCCGTTGCCGATGCCCTTGGCGAAGGTCAGCATGTCCGGCGGGCCGGACTGTCCGTGCGCCTGCCAGCCCCAGAAGTGGTCGCCGGTTCGGCCCCAGCCGGTCTGCACCTCGTCGGCGATCCACAGGATGCCGCGCTCGGCGAGTACGTCACGGAAGGCGGCGTACAGCCCGTCCGGACCCGAGGTGAAGCCGCCGACGCCCTGGATGGGTTCGGCGATGAGGGCGGCGGGCGGGCGGGTGTGGCCGAGGAGGTCGTTCAGGTCCTCGACGCAGGCGGCGATGAAGTCCTCGTCGCTCAGGTGCGCGTACGGACCACGGGTGCGTACACCGCCGTGGACGTACAGCGTCTGCAGCGGTGACAGCGAGGTCGGCGACCAGCCGCGGTTGCCGGTGATGCCGACGGCGCTGAAGGAGCGGCCGTGGTAGCTGTTGCGCATAGCGAGGATCGTGTTGCTCTGCCGGTAGGCCGTCGCGAGCAGCAGGGCGGTGTCGTTGGCCTCGGTGCCGGAGGTGGTGAAGAAGACGCGGGCGTCCGGGATGCCGCTCAACTGGGCGATGCGCTCGGCGAGTTCGACCATCGGCCGGTTGAGGTACAGGGTGGAGGAGTGGATGATCCGCCCGGCCTGCTCGCTCACCGCCTTCGTCACCTCGGGCAGCGCGTGCGCGGTCATGGTGGTGAGGATGCCGCCGAAGAAGTCGAGGTACCGGTTGCCCTCGGCGTCCCACACGTGGCGGCCCTCGCCGTGGGTGATCTCCAGGGGCTCCTCGTAGTAGAGGGCGAGCCAGTCCGGCATGACGGCGCGGTGGCGTCCCAGCAGGTCCTTGGTCACGGCTGCACCAGTCCTTCGTAGGCGTCGGGGCGGCGGTCGCGGTAGAAGGCCCACTGCTGCCGCACTTGCTCGATCAGGTCGAAGTCGAGGTCACGTACGACGAGTTCCTCGCTCTTGTCGCTGGCGGCCTCGCCGACAACCTGCCCACGCGGGTCGACGAAATAGCTCGTCCCGTAGAAGTCGTTGTCGCCGTACGGCTCCTGTCCGACGCGGTTGATCGCGGCGACGAAGTACTCGTTGGCGACGGCCGCGGCAGGCTGCTCCAGCTGCCACAGGTAGGACGACAGACCGCGCGAGGTGGCCGACGGGTTGTACACCAACTGGGCGCCGTTGAGACCGAGTTGCCGCCAGCCCTCCGGGAAGTGGCGGTCGTAGCAGATGTAGACACCGACCTTGCCCACGGCGGTGTCGAAGACGGGCCAGCCGACGTTGCCCGGCTTGAAGTAGTACTTCTCCCAGAAGCCCTTGACCTGCGGGATGTGGTGCTTGCGGTACTTGCCGAGGTAGGTGCCGTCGGCGTCGATCACTGCGGCGGTGTTGTAGTAGAAGCCCGACTGCTCGACCTCGAACACCGGCACCACGACCACCATGCCGGTCTCGCGGGCCAGCTCCTGCATACGGCGCACGGTGGGCCCGTCGGGGACCGGCTCAGCCCAGCTGTAGTGCTCCGGCTCCTGGACCTGACAGAAGTAGGGAGCGTTGAAGACCTCCTGGAAGCCGATGATCTTCGCGCCCTGCCGGGCCGCCTCCCGGGCGTGCTCCTCGTGTTTCGCCACCATGGACTCGGTGTCGCCGGTCCAGGTGGCCTGGACCAGTGCGGCGCGTACGACGTTGGCCATGAGCTGCTCCTTCGACGGGACGTCAGAGCCTCTACGCCCGTAGAGGGGGCCGTAGAGGCTTGAAAGTAAGCCCCCGGAACAGCCTTGCCAAGACCATCGTCGTTAACCCGCTGAGTCGATCACGTTTCACCCTCCAGTGGGTGAGGGATGGGGCCGGTGGGACGGGTGTCCAGCCGTGGTGCGGTGCACCCGGGCACCCGGCCGCTCAGGCCGTGAAGCCCGCCACCCGCAGTGCATGGACGAGATCCCAGTGGCGCTCGTCCGAGACACCCTGAGCGGCGGCCAGCACAAGCGGTACGAGGGTGCGCGGCTCCGGCGCGACGCTGCGGGCGGCCTCCTCCGGGGTGCGGACCCGGACGTACGCGTCGAGCAGCGCACGGACCTCGCGGTGCCGCCCCTCGCCGAGCAGCCCGAGCACGGCCTGTCCGATCTCGCCCGCGGGCCGCGCCACGCCCTGCCGCAGGATCTGCTCCCCGTCGCCGGCCCGCCCGGCCGCGGTCAGCGCGTCGGCGGCGGCGACGAGCCGCTCGGCCGGCAGCGAGGCGGCCTCCCACAGCAGGGTGGCCCAGTCGGCGCCGAGTCCGGCGCGCTCCATGTCGGCCGCGAGCGCCGGAAAGCGGACGGCGGGCCAGTACGCGGCCTCCACCAGCAGCACATGTGCCTCACCGCCGCGTCCCTCGGCCCGCAGCCGCACGATCGTCTGCACGGTCCGGGCCACCTCCCGCCGGTCCTCCGCCCCCATCGGCTCGACCTGCGGCTGCCGCGGACTCGCGGGCGCTTCGTCGGCGGCCCCGGCGAATCTGGCCCCGCGTGGAGTGCGGCGCGTGGTGCCGGGCTGAGCGGGGAGGGTGGGGAGGACGGGTTCGGCGGTCGGCGGTACGACGACGGGGGCGGCCTCCTCCTCGACCATCCCGGCGAAGCGGGCGCTGCCTCGGCGGCGTTTGCGCTGCTTGGGGGTGGGGGCGGGCTCAAGGTCGGGGGCGGGCGACGGGGCCCGGGGGTGGTCGCCGGGTGCGGTGCGGGCAGGGGTGTGCGGGGCTTCCGGCCGCTCGGACGGTGTCGGCGCCGCGGCCGAGGCGGTGCGAGCCGTGGGGTCCAGGGGATGCCCGGCGAGGCGGTCCGAACCCTGCGGATGCTGCCGAGCAGCCGTCCCGCGCTCCTCGAACCAGTCCCCCGCATCGGCCGGCGATTGGGCGTCGCGCCGAGGCGACTCACCGCGGGGTCCGAGATGCCCTGAGACCGAAGTGCTGAACGCCCCTTCCCCGGGATGCCGACCGTCCCCGCCCTCGACGCCCCCGGCCAGGTGGTCCCTGCCCCCTTCACCGCCGAACCGGTCATCGACGCGGAACAGGTCCCCCTCCCCCTCCCGGTCCCGGCGTATCGCCTCGGCACGGCCGCCGGCCGCCCGTCGGTCCAGGTCGGCCATCCGGGCCCGGAGTTCGGCGCACCGGGCGGTCGCGCGTTCGTGGTCGTCGCGGGCCCAGGCGAGGTCGAGGCGGACGGCGTCGGCCTCCTCCCTGCTGGTGGCGGCGGCGAGCGAACGGCCCAGTTCCGCCTGCCGTTCGGCGGCGTACCGCTGTTCGCGGAGCATGACGTCGAGCCGGTCCCCGAGGGCGTCGCGGCCGCCGGGACGGGCGTCGTACGCGGCGAGGGCGGCGATGTGCAGGGCGCGGGCGCGCTCCGTCTCGGGGCCGGCGCCGCCGGGGCCGTACTGGGCGGCGAGGTCGTGCAGGAGGGACTCCAGCACGTCCCGGGGCGGCACCTCACGTCCGTCGAGGCAGGCCTGCATGCCCTCGGGGTCGCGCTGCCAGAACACCCCGCACCAGCCGGCGCCCTGATCCAGGCGCGCCAGCAGGCCGTCCAGGTAGTCCACGAACTCCCGCACCCGAGCCGGGAGTTGATCCACTGACATCTCGACTCCCGCCAGACCGGAGCACTCCGGTCCGCTAGGCAACACCAGCCATGTTACGAATGCGCTACGGGAAGTTTTCGGACTGAACGCAGAGTACGCCGGAGCTGCCGGAACGTGACGTGCGGAGCCGTCAGGCGGCGGCCTCGACGGCCGGTGTGCAGCGTCCGGCGATCTCATCCATGGACAGTCCGAGGGCCTGCGCGAGCGCGGCGACCGTGAAGAAGGCCGGGGTCGGAGCACGCCCCGTCTCGATCTTGCGCAGCGTCTCGGCGGAGATGCCGGCGCTCGCCGCGACCTCCGCCATGCTGCGGCCCGCGCGGGCCTCGCGGAGCAACCGGCCGAGCCGTTCGCCGCGTTCGCGCTCTTCGGGAGTGAGAGGGGTACGCACCATGGCGCCCATTCTAATACCGCTCCCGAACATCCCCCACGGAACGCTCCCCATTCAAATACCGGTATAGTAATTGGCATGGTGGAACTGAAGACGGACACGTCGATCGATGCGATGTACACGACCGGACAGGTCGTCGGCCAGGCCCTCACGGCCGTACACAAGGCCGCCGACGTGGGGGTTTCCCTGCTGGAACTGGACGAGGTCGCGCGCGAGGTGCTGCGCGGCGCGGGGGCGGCCTCGCCCTTCCTCGGCTACCGCCCCTCCTTCGCCCCCACCCCGTTCCCCGCCGTCATCTGCGCCTCCGTGAACGACGCGATCGTGCACGGCATCCCGACCGGCTACCGCCTGCGCGACGGCGACCTGGTCTCCATCGACTGCGGCGCCGAACTGGGCGGCTGGGCGGGTGACTCGGCGATCAGCTTCACCGTCGGCACGGCGCGCCCGGCGGACGTACGGCTGATCGAGACGGCCGAGCGGGCGCTGGCGGCGGGCATCGAGGCGGCCATGGTCGGCAACCGTATCGGCGACATCGCGCACGCGATCGGCTCGGTGTGCCGGACGGCCGGGTACGGCATCCCGGACGGCTTCGGCGGGCACGGCATCGGCCGCAAGATGCACGAGGACCCCGGGGTGCCGAACGAGGGACGTCCGGGCCGGGGCATGCGACTGCGGCACGGCATGGTCCTCGCCATCGAGCCGATGGTCATCGCGAGCGGCAGGGACGGCTACCACGCGGCGCCGGACGGCTGGACCCTGTGCACCAACGACGGCTCCCGCGCGGCCCACGCGGAGCACACGGTGGCGATCACGGAGGCGGGGCCGCGGATCCTCACGGCGCGCTGAGCCGCTCCCACAGCCCAGAAGCCCCCGCGTTCCCTGGAGGTGCCCCCGGCCACCGTTCGTGCGAAGGTGTTCTACGAACGCGCGGCCAGGTGTAACCGGCGTCCGGCCGGGTTACCCGACTCCGGCACGTCGATCAGCGAGGGCGACCCTGCCCGCGCAGGGACGCCGGATGGGAACGCCATGACCAGCGGTTTCAATGGTGGTCCGGAAGACTACGACCCCTTCGGGGAGTTCCTTGCCCGGTTCTTCAGCGGACCACGCCCCGGCCCCCGCCAGATCGACATAGGCCGTCTGCTCAGCCAGCCGGCCCGGGAACTGGTGCGCGGCGCCGCCCAGTACGCCGCCGAGCACGGCAGCCGCGATCTGGACACCCAGCATCTGCTGCGCGCCGCGCTGTCCGCGGAACCGACCCGGACCCTGCTCACCCGGGCGGGCGCGGACCCGGACTCGCTGGCGACGGAGATCGACGAGCGCACGGGCCCGGTCCAGCACCCGCCGGGCGAGGCCCCGCCGCCGACCTCGCTCTCCCTCACGCCCGCCGCCAAGCGTGCCCTGCTCGACGCGCACGACCTGGCCCGCGCGCGGGGCGCCGGTTACATCGGCCCGGAGCATGTGCTCAGCGCCCTCGCCGCGAACCCCGACTCGGCCGCCGGGCACATCCTGAACGCGGCGCGCTTCGCCCCCTCGGGCATGCCGCCCGAGGCCCCGGAAACCGAGCGGCCCCGGCCCCGCGCCGACCAGCGCCCGCGCGTCGACACCGGTACGCCCACCCTCGACAAGTACGGCCGCGACCTCACCGACCTCGCCCGCCAGGGCCGCATCGACCCGGTGATCGGCCGGGACGAGGAGATCGAGCAGACCATCGAGGTGCTCTCCCGGCGCGGCAAGAACAACCCGGTGCTGATCGGCGACGCGGGCGTCGGCAAGACGGCGATCGTGGAGGGCCTCGCCCAGCGGATCGCCGACGGTGACGTGCCCGACGTGCTCAGCGGACGCCGCGTGGTCGCCCTCGATCTGACGGCCGTGGTCGCGGGCACCCGCTACCGGGGCGACTTCGAGGAGCGGCTCACCAACATCGTGGGCGAGATCCGCTCGCACTCCGACCAACTGATCGTCTTCATCGACGAGTTGCACACCGTCGTGGGCGCCGGGGGCGGCGGCGAGGGCGGGTCCATGGACGCCGGGAACATCCTCAAACCGGCCCTCGCGCGCGGCGAACTGCACATCGTCGGCGCGACCACCCTGGAGGAGTACCGCAGGATCGAGAAGGACGCGGCGCTCTCCCGCCGCTTCCAGCCGATCCTCGTCCCCGAGCCGACCACCGCCGACGCGATCGAGATCCTGCGCGGCCTGCGCGACCGCTACGAGGCCCACCACCAGGTCCGCTACACCGACGCGGCGCTCGTCGCCGCAGTCGAGCTGTCCGACCGCTATCTCACCGACCGCCGCCTCCCGGACAAGGCCATCGATCTCATCGACCAGGCGGGCGCCCGGGTACGGCTGCGTACACGGACCAAGGGCACGGACGTACGGGCCATGGAGCGCGACGTCGAGCAGCTGACCCGGGACAAGGACCAGGCGGTCGCCGACGAGCAGTACGAGCAGGCGACCCAGCTACGGGACCGTATCGTCGAGTTGAAACAGCGCATCGCCGACGCGTCCGGTGACGAGGAGGGCGACGAGGGCCTGAACCTGGAGGTCACCGCCGAGGCCATCGCGGAGGTCGTGTCCCGGCAGACCGGCATCCCGGTGAGCAGCCTCACCGAGGAGGAGAAGGACCGGCTGCTCGGACTGGAGGAGCATCTGCACGAGCGGGTCGTCGGGCAGGACGAGGCGGTGCGCGTGGTATCCGACGCGGTGCTGCGCTCCCGGGCCGGACTCGCCAGCCCCGACCGGCCGATCGGCAGCTTCCTCTTCCTCGGCCCGACCGGCGTCGGGAAGACAGAGCTGGCCCGGGCGCTCGCCGAGGTGCTGTTCGGCAGCGAGGAGCGGATGGTCCGGCTGGACATGAGCGAGTACCAGGAGCGGCACACCGTCAGCCGCCTGGTCGGCGCCCCTCCCGGCTATGTCGGGCACGAGCAGGCCGGCCAGCTCACCGAGGTCGTACGCCGGCACCCGTACTCGCTGCTGCTGCTCGACGAGGTGGAGAAGGCCCACCCCGACGTCTTCAACATCCTGCTCCAGGTCCTGGACGACGGCCGGCTGACCGACTCCCAGGGCCGGACCGTCGACTTCACCAACACGGTCATCGTGATGACCAGCAACCTGGGCTCCGACGCGATCAGCCGGGGCGGCGCCGGGATCGGGTTCGGCGCGGGAGCCGGGGAGGCCGACGAGGAGGCGTGGCGCGAGCGGGTCCTGCGGCCGTTGCGCGACCACTTCCGGCCCGAGTTCCTCAACCGCATCGACGAGATCGTGGTCTTCCGCCAGCTGACCCACGACCAGTTGGAGCGGATCACCAATCTGCTGCTGGACAAGACCCGCCGGCTGCTGCACGCGCAGGGCGTCGAGGTCGACTTCACCGCCACGGCCGTCGACTGGCTCTCCGAGCGCGGCTACCAGCCCGAGTACGGCGCCCGCCCGCTGCGCCGCACGATCCAGAGGGAGGTCGACAACCAGCTCTCCCGGCTCCTCCTGGACGGCCGGATCGGCGCGGGCGGCCGGGTGACGGTGGACGTGGAGAGCGGGCGGCTCGCCTTCCGTACGGAGGACCTGCCGCCCGCCCCTGAGCTCTGAGCCCCGGGTGGTGGGACGCTACGACGCCGGCCGCACCACCATCGCCGAGCCGCCGCCCCGCCGTACCTTCTCGGCGGCGGCCAGCCACTTGCCGTTCGGCAGCCGCTGTACGCCGGTGGCCGCGCCGATCTCGGGGTTCTGCCGGAAGCCGTGCCCGATCGCTTCCAGCTGTGCCTTCAACGGACTGTTCCACAGGCCCGGTTCGAGCTCGGTGGTGGTCTGGTTGCGCTGGCTGGCGCGTGGCGCGGCGATCGCGTCGACCAGCGGCAGGCCTCGGTCGAGGAACCCGGTCAGCGTCTGCAGCACGGTCGTGATGATGGTGGCGCCGCCCGGCGAACCGAGCGCCACGACGGGCTTGCCGTGCCGGTCGAGCACGATCGTCGGCGACATCGACGACCGCGGCCGCTTGCCCGGGCCGGGCAGGTTCGGGTCATGGACGGACGGGCTGGCCGGGGTGAAGGAGAAGTCCGTCAGCTCGTTGTTGAGGATGAAGCCACGGCCCGGGACGGTGATCCCGCTGCCGCCGGTCTGCTCGATGGTGAGGGTGTACGAGACGACGTTGCCCCACTTGTCGGCCACCGTGAGATGGGTGGTGCTGTCGCCCTCGTACGTCGTCGGGGCCGCCGTGCCACTGGCGTCGCAGGCCGCCGGGTTGCGCGGGTCGCCCGGCGCGACCGGGCTGGTCAGCACCGCGTCGTCCTTGATCAGGCACTCCCGCGAGTCGGCGTACCGCTGCGAGAGCAGCTCCTTCGTCGGTACGTCCTCGAAGGCGGGGTCGCCGACCCAGCGCCCGCGATCGGCGAACGCGATCCGGCTGGCCTCGATGTAGCGGTGCAGGTACTGGACGTCGCTCGCCTTCGACAGGTCCGTGTGCTCCAGGATGTTGAGGGCCTCGCCGACGGTGGTGCCGCCGGAGGAGGAGGGCGCCATGGCATAGACGTCGAGTCCGCGGTACGACGTCCTCGTGGGCGCCTGCGACTTGGTGCGGTAGGTCGCCAGGTCCTTGGCGGACAGGTCGCCGGGGCGGGCCTTCCAGCCGGAACCGGGGTCCACGGGCGGGTGGTTGACCGTGTCGACGATGTCCTCGGCGAGGTCGCCCCGGTACAGCGCGCCCACCCCCTTCTCCGCCAGCTCCGCGTAGGTGCGGGCGAGGTCGGGGTTCTTGAAAGTGGAGCCGACGACGGGGAGGGCACCGCCCGGGAGGAACAGCTTCGCGGTGTCCGGGAAGTAGCGGAACCGGGTCTCGTTGGCGGCGGTCTGCGAGCGGAAGGTGTCGTCCACGGTGAAGCCGTCCCGGGCGAGCCGCTCGGCGGGCTGCAGCAGGGTGCCGAGCCGCTTGCTCCCCCACTTGTCCAGCGCCTTCTGCCAGGTGGCGGGGGTGCCCGGGGTTCCGACGCTCAGACCGCTGCTGACGGCATCGGCGAACGGGATCGCCGTGCCGTTCTCCACGAACAGGTCGGAGTCGGCGGTCAGCGGCGCGGTCTCACGTCCGTCGATGGTGCGCACCGTACGGGACTTGGCGTCGTAGTAGACGAAGTAGCCGCCTCCGCCGATGCCGGCCGAGTAGGGCTCGGTGACGCCGAGCGCGGCGGCCGTGGCCACGGCGGCGTCGACGGCGTTGCCGCCCTTGCGCAGTACCTCGATGCCCGCGGCCGTGGCGTCGGGGTCGACGCTGGCGACGGCTCCGCCGTAGCCGACGGCCACGGGGACCTTCTCGGCGGGGCTGCTCTGTGCGGCGGGCGGCGCCGCCGCTCCCACCGACACCATGGCGGCCGTTACCGCCAGGACCGACAGTTTCCGCGCGACAGGGCGACGCATCCGCACCTCCAGTCAGGGACCGTTCGCGCAGCCTATTCGATCGGCATGCCCTCGTCAGGTGGGCACGGACACCTGTCTCGAACAACGGTTTGCGTTCGCCCGCTAGCATGCGCGCCCATGAATGACGACGTACGCAACATCGTCCTGGGCGTGGTCGCGGCCGGCATCAGTGCCACGCTCGGCTGGCTGGCCCGCACCTACCTGTGGAAGCGCCGGCTGCGCCGCAAGCAGGCGTTCTTCGGACTGCCCGACAACGCCGAGTCCCTGCTGGTGGTGAACCGCGGGGCCGGCGGACCCGAGCTGACGGTGATGCGTTACGACGTGTTCGCGCTGCTCGAACTGGCCGCCCTGATCAAGGACTGCAACGCCCACGCCCAGATCATTCCGCACGACGCGGCCCGCCAGGGCTTCGGTGAGCGCACCGAGTTCTGTGTCGGCGGCCCGGCGTCGAACCGCCGTATGACGGCCCACCTCGCCTCCCTGCTGCCCGGTGTGCGGGTGAACGTCGACGCCGAACCCGGCCCGGACCGGGGCGCCTTCCAGATCGGCTCCGAGCGCTACCGGGTGGAGGTCGGCAAGGAGGAGTACGCGCTGCTCGCCCGGCTCACCGTCGGCGACAGCCGGAGCACCCGGCCGGTCTTCCTGTTCTGCGGGCAGACCGCCATCACCAACCAGGCCGTCACCCGCTACCTCGCCCGCAACCATGAGCGACTGGCCCGCAAGCACGGCAACAACACCTTCGCGCTGCTGCTGAAGGTGGTCAACTCGCAGGCCTACGGGCCGGATGTGGTGGAGCTGGTCGCGGATGTCACCCGGGCGGCGCAGACACCGGCGCCGACACCCGCGGCTCCCCGCAACAGCCATCGAGCCTCCTGAGGTACATCACATTCCGGTAATCGTTACTGGCACGTAACTTACCGACGGGTTACTTGCGGTAAGGGGCCACGGTTACCGTCGGGTCACTTTGCACTGACACGAGTAGGGAGTGACCCGTGGGACACCCTCGCAAGGCCCTGCGTACGACCGCCGTGGGCGCCGTCTCCGCGACCCTGATCGCCGGTAGCGCCCTCGGGGCCGCCCCCGTCGCCCAAGCGGCCTCGAACGACGTCCGTTTCGTGGACATCACCGGCGACGGCGGCACCACCCTCAAGGCCAACGTCATCACTCCGGCCGACGCCGACGGCACCCGCCGCTACCCGCTCCTGGTGCTGCCCACGAGCTGGGGCCTGCCCCAGGTCGAGTACTTCGCGCAGGCCCAGAAGCTCGCGGACTCGGGCTATGTCGTGGTCAGTTACAACGTGCGCGGCTTCTGGCAGTCGGGCGGCGAGATAGAAGTGGCCGGCCCGCCCGACACAGCCGACGCGTCCAAGGTCATCGACTGGGCGCTCGCCAACACCCCCGCCGACGCACAGCACGTGGGCATGGCGGGCGTCTCGTACGGCGCCGGCATCAGCCTGCTGACCGCCGCGCACGACAAACGCGTCAGGGCGGTCGCCTCCCTCAGCGGCTGGGCCGACCTGATCGACTCGATCTACTCCGGCCGCACCCAGCACGTCCAGGCGGCCGCCCTGCTCGACGGCGCGGGCCTCGTCACCGGCCGGCAGAGCGCCGAACTCCGGCAGATCTTCGACGACCTCTACGCCTCCAACCTGTCCAAGGAACAGGACATGATCAACTGGGGGAAGAAACGTTCGGCCGCAACTTACGTGGACCAACTCAACAAGAGCGGCGCCGCGGTCATGATGGCCAACGCCTGGGGCGACACGGTCTTCCCGCCCAACCAGTACGCGGACTTCTACGAGAAGCTGACCGTCCCCAAGCGGCTGGAGTTCCGGCCCGGCGACCACGCCACCGCCGAACTGACCGGGCTGTTCGGCCTGCCCAACGACGTCTGGACGGACACCGAGCGCTGGTTCGACCACTACCTCAAGGGCGAGAGCAACGGCATCGACAGCCAGCTGCCCGTCCAGCTCAAGTCCCGCTCCACGGGCGGCTACGAGGGCTACCCGGACTGGAAGTCGGTCGGCGCGACGAACCGGAAGATCGCCCTCGCGGGCTCGACCACCATCCACACCAACGTCAACTCGGGGGCGGACGGCGGGGTCGTCCTCCTGTCCAGCATCCTCGACCAGGTGGCCCAGCTGCCGCCGGTGGCCTCGATCCCGCTGATCCCCCGGTACTGGGCCGGCGTATGGAAGTCGGAGAAGTACGCCACCGCCCAACGCGTGCGCGGCACGGCCAAGTTGCACACCACGCTGACCCCGACCAAGGAGAGCGGCACCCTCGTCGCCTACCTCTACGACGTGGGCCCGCTCGGCCTCGGCAAGCTGGTCAGCAACGCGCCGTACACCTTCCACGGACGTACACCCGGAAAGCCGTTCACCGTAGACCTGGAGCTGTACTCCACGGCCTACGACGTCCCGGCAGGGCACCGACTCGCCCTGGTCGTCGACACGGTCGACCCGCTCTACATCGAGCACAACCCGTCCGGCGCACGGCTGACCTTCTCCTCACCGGCGAACGACCCGTCGTACGTGTCGATCCCACTGCGCGAGCAGTGATCTCCGGCCGGCGCCGGGCGGGTATGGCTCTATGACTGCTGCCCCCAGCTGCCCCTGGTCCCAGGGGCGGTGGGGGGATCCCCACCCGGCAGCAGCGTCCCTGGTCGTGGCCGGGGCCACCGCCACGGCCTTGGGGACGGACGGACCATCGTAGTCGAGGTCGGACACGGCGAGGATTCGGGCGTGGAAAACGCCGTCGGTCTCGGCATGGTCGTGCTCTCCGCTCAGTGATGGAGGATCTTCGACAGGAAGTCCCTGGCACGCTCGCTGCTGGGGTTGGTGAAGAACTCTTCGGGGCTGCGGTCCTCGACGATGCGGCCGTCGGCCATGAACACGACGCGGTTGGCGGCCGAGCGGGCGAAGCCCATCTCATGGGTGACGACGATCATCGTCATGCCGTCCTCGGCAAGCTGACGCATCACCTCCAGAACCTCGTTGATCATCTCGGGGTCGAGCGCGGAGGTGGGCTCGTCGAACAGCATCGCCTTGGGGCCCATGGCGAGAGCCCGGGCGATCGCCACACGCTGCTGCTGGCCGCCGGAGAGCTGCGCCGGGTACTTGTCCGCCTGGTCGGCCACGCCGACGCGCTGGAGGAGCTCGTGGGAGCGTTTGTCGGCGTCCTCCTTCTTGCGGCCGCGGACCTTGACCTGCCCCAGCGAGACGTTCTGCAGGACCGTCTTGTGGGCGAAGAGGTTGAACGCCTGGAAGACCATGCCGACTTCGGCACGCAGCCGGGCCAGCGCCTTGCCCTCCTCGGGCAGCGGCTGTCCGTCGAGCAGGATCGTGCCGGACTGGATGGTCTCCAGCCGGTTGATGGCCCGGCACAGCGTCGACTTCCCGGACCCCGAGGGGCCGATGACGACGACCACCTCCCCCTTGCCGACGGTGAGGTTGATCTCCTGCAGAACGTGCAGGTCACCGAAGTACTTGTTGACGTCACGCAGCTCGATCAGTGGTTCGCCAGCCATGCCCAGCCCCAGTCGCATTCAGCTGTGTAGCGGTTGCCGCAACCTATCCGGGCAGGAGTTTACTTAACGCACGACACGCACTTTTCGGACATAAGCCGTATTTACGCCGTTTTTATGTCAAATAAAATCCATGACGTCACGCCTCCGCGACTTCCGCGTACAGCTGCGACAGCTCGGGCACCCCGTTCGAGGCCCACTCCCGCCCCGAGGTCACGACGTCGAACTCCCGCCCGGAGGCGAGCCGCACCACCGGCCGGCCGTCCGGCCAGAGCCTCCAGGCCGCCCCGGGCACGGTCCGCACGATGACGGTGCCGAGATACAGACCGGCGTCCGTGCCCAGCCAGGGCAGGACCTCCTCGTCGTCCCGCCAGCGCGGCAGCAGCTGGTCGAGCGCCTCCAACGAGGCCGCGGAGTCGTCGAGTCGGATCCCCGCCCGGGACGCGTGGGAACGCAGGAGTTCGCACTCGGAGAGCAGTTCGGCGATGCCCTCGGCGTCGGGGGCCCCGCGCTTCTCGGGCCGGTGGCCCAGAAAAGGGATCTTCATACGCCAAGCGTGTCATTCGTACCGGCGTACGCACCACAGGCGCGCGGACGGACGATTCGGGTCGAGTTCCCGCCGACTTCGGGCATGTCTCGTTGACGCGCCCCACGTGCCTCTCTACCTTCGCGATGCGTCTTTCGTCTCGTCGTGAACGGTCGTGCGCTGCGTGAACGAGAGGAGTCGGCCGTGCGCCGATGTGTGTGGGGTTCCACCGTTGTCCTCGCCCTGTTCGCCACCCTGGTGCCGACCGGCTCGGCACACGCCGCCCCCGGAGCGAGAGCCGAGCCGCTCCCGCTGGAGCGGCTCTTCGACAACACCGCGGTGAGCCACGATGCCCGGCCGGGCGGTGCCGACTTCGACGGTTCGGGCGGTTCCCTCTCCGCGCAGGACCTCACGGCCGCGGGCTGGACCCCCGGCCGCACGCTCACCCTGCAGGGCGCCCGGCTGACCTGGCCGAAGCGGCGGCCGGGCGAGCCGGACAACGTCCTGGCCGACGGCCAGTCCGTGCGCCTGCGCGGGCACGGCGACGCGCTCGCCTTCCTGGTGGCGGGCACGGGCGGCAGACAGGCCGGCGGACGGGGAACGGTCGTGTACCGCAACGGCACCCGCTCCACGTACGTCCTCACCGCACCCGACTGGCGCACCGGCCCGCTCGCCACCAAGGCGGTGGCCCTGCCGCACATCAACACCCCGGGCGGCCAACTCGCCGAGCGGGCACGGCTGTACGTCATGACCGTGCCGCTGGTCGCGGGGCGCGAAGTCGCCTCGGTACGGCTGCCGCGCGCACCCGGGCTGCATGTGTTCGCGGCGGCGGTGCGGGCCGCGGCCCGCGGCTGGACCGGAAGTTGGGCCACCGCGACCGGCGGCCATCCGACCGTGGGGCCGTGGACCGACCGGACGCTGCGGCTGGTGGTGCACACCTCGGCGGGCGGGCCGCGGGTGCGGCTGCGGTTCGACAACACCTTCGCGGCGGGGCCGGTGCGGATCGGGAGCGCCACGGTGGCGGTGCAGGAGGCGGGCGCGGCGGCACGCGGCACACCGGTCGCGGTGGCCTTCCGGGGTGCCGCGGGCGTCGATATCCCGGCCGGCGCGCAGGCGTACAGCGATCCGCTCGACTTCGTGGTGCCCGCCGACACCAATCTGCTGGTCAGCTTCCATCTGCCGCGGACCGTACCGGCGGCACCCGTGCACCGGCTGGCGCAGCAGCGGTCGTATGTGAGCGGACCGGGCGACCACACGGCGGACGGCTCCGCGGCGCCGTACGGCACTCTCCTGACCAGCTGGCCGCTGCTGACGGGTGTCGACGTGGGCGGCGGGCCGGGGTCCGTGGTGCTGCTCGGGGACTCGATCACCGACGGCGACAAGTCCACGACGGACGCCAACCGGCGGTGGCCCAATGTGCTGGCCACACGGCTGCTGGACCAGAGTGCGGTCCCGCACTACGGAGTGCTCAACCAGGGGATCTCGGGCAACCGTGTGGTCCTCGACCGCTATCCCGGGGACGGGGTGTCGACGGACACGGCCGGGGTGAGTGCCCTGCACCGGTTCGACCGGGACGTCCTGGCTCAGACATCGGTGCGTACGGCCGTCGTGTTCGAGGGCATCAACGATGTGCGGTGGCAGACCACGGCCGAGCAGGTCGTCGCGGGGCTGCGTGAGATCGCCGGCCGGGGACACGCCCGCGGGCTGCGGATGCTGGCGGCGACGATCCTGCCCTGCGAGGGGGAGGCGCGGTGCACACCGGCCGTCGATGCCGAGCGGGTCGAGATCAACACCTGGATCCGTACGGCGGGGGTGTTCGACGGCGTGCTCGACTTCGACGCCGTGATCCGGGACCCGGCACGCCCGTCCCGGATGCTCCCCGCGTTCGACAGCGGGGACCATCTGCATCCGGGCGACACGGGGCTCGCCGCGCTGGCCGATTCGGTGGATCTGCGGAAGTTGGTCCGGTGACGCCCTGAGCCCTGCCGGCTAGACGTCCAGGTCCACGACCACCGGTGCGTGGTCCGACGCGCCCTTGCCCTTGCGCTCCTCGCGGTCCACGTAGGAGTCGGTGACGGCCTTGGCGAACGGCTCGTTGCCGTAGACCAGGTCGATGCGCATGCCGCGGTTCTTGGGGAAGCAGAGCTGGCGGTAGTCCCAGTAGGTGTACGGGTGGTCGTACTTGAGGGGGCGCGGGACCACGTCGGACAGGCCGGACTCGCGCAGGGCGGCCAGGGCGGCGCGCTCGGCGGGGGTGACATGGGTGAGGCCCTCGAAGGCGGCCAGGTCGTAGACGTCGTCGTCGGTCGGCGCCACGTTGTAGTCGCCCAGCACCGCGAACGGGCGGCTGCCGCCCGCGTCGCCCGCGACGGCCGCCTTGAGAGCCTCGAACCACTGGAGCTTGTAGGCGTAGTGGGGGTGGTCCACCTCACGGCCGTTCGGTACGTACACCGACCAGACGCGGATCGGGCCGCAGGTCGCGGAGATGGCGCGGGGCTCCTCGACGCCGTCGTAGCCGGGGTCGCCGGGCAGGCCCTTGACGACGTCCTTGAGGCCCACGCGGGAGAGCACCGCCACGCCGTTCCACCGCCCGGTGGCGTTGACCGCCGCCTCGTAGCCGAGGTCGCGCAGCGGGTCGATCGGGAACTGGTCCTCGGCGACCTTGGCCTCCTGGAGGCACAGCACGTCGGTGCCGCTGCTCTCCAGCCAGGCCAGGAGCCTCGGCAGGCGTGCGGTGATCGAGTTCACGTTCCAGGTCGCGATGCGCATGCCTCACAACCTACCGGGCGGGTACGACAGTCCGGTCCCGCCCGGGGTGGGGCCGCTCACACCTCCGCCGAGTCCCCCGGCGTCAGACGCAGGTGCTCCGAGCCGCCCAGGCCACCGATCTGGCGGTCGTAGATCGGCCGGGCCAGGTCGGTGAGCAGGGCGTCGTGGATGTCGTAGGCGCGCTGCGGCTTGACCTCGCGTACGTAGTCGATGACCTCCGAGATCTTGTTCCAGGGGGCCATGACCGGCAGCATCAGCGTCTCCACCGGGTGGTCGGGCACGGTGAGGGCGTCGCCGGGGTGGAACACCCTGCCGCCGTCGACGAGATAGCCGACGTTGGTGATGCGCGGGATGTCCGGGTGGATGACGGCGTGCAGTTCGCCGTGGACCTGGACGTCGAAGCCGGCGGCGGTGAAGGTGTCGCCGTGGCCGACGGTGTGCACCCGGCCCGGGAAGGCCGCCGAGATCTGCTCCGCGACGGAGGCGAGGGTCCAGATCCGCGCGGCCGGGTTGGCCTCCATGGCGGCCCTCAGCCGCGACTCGTCGAAGTGGTCGGGATGCTCGTGAGTGACGAGGATCGCATCCGCGCCGAGGGCGGCGTCGTCCTCGCTGAACCCCCCGGGGTCGAGGACGAGCGTCTGCCCGTCCTTCTCCAGCCGGATGCAGGCGTGCGACTTCTTCGTGAGCTTCATGGCACCATCCTGCCTCCGCCGACGGGTGGAGGGGCGGCTCAGCGTGGTGCCGTCGGCACCTGGCTGACGATCACTCCGGTCGACACGTGGCAGGCGGTCACTCCGTGGGAGTCGTCTCCTCCCGGATGACCTGCTGGGCGACCTTGAACGCGCTGTTCGCCGCCGGTACGCCGCAGTAGACGGCGGCCTGGAGCAGTACTTCCCTGATCTCGCCCGGGGTGAGGCCGTTGCGCAGGGCGGCACGGGTGTGGAAGGCGAGCTCGTCCATGTGGCCGCCCGCGACCAGGGCGGTGAGGGTGACACAGCTGCGGGAGCGCCGGTCGAGGCCCGGTCTGTCCCAGATCTCGCCCCAGGCGTACCGGGTGATGAACTCCTGGAAGTCCCCCGAGAACTCGTCCGCCTGCGCCAGCGCCCGGTCGACGTGTGCGTCGCCGAGCACCTCGCGGCGGACCTTGAGGCCGGCCTCGTACGGGTCCGGCCGGCCCGTCGTCGCCTGTACCGGTATGGCGGCCGGGGCTATCTCGGCGACGGGTGCGGGCTGCGGGGGCGCGGCGGCCAGGACCGGCTTGGGCGGGGCGGCGACGATGGCCATCTGGCCGGTGTTGGTGTCGTAGGCGGGCTGCCAGGCGGTGGAGAAGTGCCGAACCAGCAGGTCGGTGACGGCGGCGGGCTGTTCGACCGGGACGAGGTGGGAGGCGCCGGGCACGACGGCGAGGCGGGCGTCCGGTATCCCGGCGACCAGGGTGCGGGCCTCGGCGGGGCCGGTGACCTGGTCGTCGGAGCCGACGAGGACGAGGGTGGGCACGGTGACGCCGCCCAGCTGGGGCCGTACGTCGAAGGAGGCGAGTGCCTCGCAGGCGGCGATGTAGCAGCCGGGGTCGGTGGTGCGCACCATCTGCACGGCCCACTCGGTGATGGCGGGCTGGGCGGCGGCGAAGCCGGAGGTGAACCAGCGGTCCGGCGAGGTACGGGCGATGGGGTCGAGGCCGTTGGTGCGCACGATCACCCCCCGCTGGCGGAACTCGTCGGCCGTGCCGAAACGGGGCGAGGCGGCGATCAGGGCGAGCGAGGCGACGCGCTCGGGGTGGCGCAGGGCGAGCTCGATGCCGAGGGCGCCGCCGAGCGCGCAGCCCGCGTAGCCGAAGCGCTGGACGCCGAGGCCGTCGAGGGTGGCCAGCAGCCGCTCGGCGAGTTCGCCGACCGAGCCCGCCGGGTACGCGGGCGCGCCGCCGTGCCCAGGCAGGTCGAACCGGAAGACCCGCCACTGCTGGGCCAGCTCGGGGACCTGCCGGTCCCACATGTGCCACGTCGTCCCGAGCGAGGGGCCGAGGATGAGCACCGGGGCGTCTTCCGGGCCGTCGAAGCGGTACTGGAGGGCAGGGGTCTTCGTCTCACTCACCGCTCCACGCTAACGTCCGGATCCGAACACCGGCCCCGGGGACCCCACGTCCCCACACCTGGCTCCCGCAGATCAGCGGGGAACTCTCACACCGCCTTCACGGGTCGCGGGCGCGGTCAGCCCCGGAGGACGACCCCGAAGCGGGTGCGCATCCGATGCAGCTCCCACAGCGAGACGACGGTCACCGAGAGCGGTCCGCCCAGCAGGGAGCAGAACTGGAAGACCGGCGGGTCCTTCGGCATGCCGCTGTCGATCAGGTTGAAGACCGCGAGCACCCAGACCAGCACCCCGGTGATCACGGGCGGCAGCATCGGGTGGACGTGGGCGGTGTTGAAGGCGCTGCGGGCCGAGTACAGCGACGCCATGAAGAAGAAGGGGAACCCCCACACGATCACGACCAGGGACGCGAGGGCGATCGCATAGCCGAGCCAGTCCCCTGCGGTTGTCGAGTGCGCTCTGGGCCGCCGCATAGAGGACCCCTGCGATGACCACCACCGTCAGCACGTACCAGCCGACCGCCTTGAGCGGGGCGTGGAGCCGGGAGCGCAGCTGCGGTCGTGCGTGCGCAGGCGCGTAGAGGATGAACCCAAGGATGACCAGCGGGCCGGTGAGGATCAGCAGGACCGGGGTGATGATCAGATTGGCGACGCTGCCCGTCCCCGCGTCCTCCCAGCGGTCCGCGTCGACGCCGTACATGAGGACCAGTGCGAGGGTCGCGACGATGCCGAGCACCGTGCGGGCGAGTTGGACGCGGTCCACGGTGCGGTCCTCGATCCGGCCGTGGCCCTCCTGCACGAAGAGCCTCGTGGCGACGCGGTGCGCGGAGCGGATGACGGCGACGGCGAGGAAGGCGGGTGAGACGTACCAGAGGCAACCGCGGCGGCGCGCGACGGGAACGGGCGCGCCGGGCTGAGGGCCGTAGGGGTACGGATGAGGGTTCGGGTACGGGCCCTGGTCGGGGTACGGGCCCGGGTTCGGATTGGGTGCGGGTGGGCCGTAGGGGCCGCCGGTGGCGGGCCCCTGGGGGCCGTTGGCGCTCGGCCCGTACGGGGCGCCCCAGCCCCGGTCCAGTCCACCCGGTCCGTCGCCGCCGGGCTGTCCCGCACCCCATCCCCCCGTTGCCACGCTTTCCCTGTTCGTTTTCGGCCAGTTGCTGTGTCACCCGGCGACGTCGCGGCAGTGCAATCGCTCGTGGGACGGTTGAGTGTCGGCTTCCACATCAGTGGCCCAACCGCGGTTACCGGCCACGGCACTTGGGGCGGGTCAGCCTTCCGTCGAGGTGCCTATGCCGGTCAGGGCGCCGACCGGGTCGAGGTCGGGGGTGCCTCGGGGCCACCAGTCGTCGTGGCCGGGCTCCGATTCGTACGGGTACCAGAGGCCGTCGCGGCCGAGGCGGAGCTGGACATGACCGCGGGGGTGGGTGAGGTGGTTGCGCCAGGGGCGGAAGGCGGGGAGGTCGGCGGCGAGGAGAAGGGGGCGGGCCCGGTCGAAGCGGCCGGCCGGTGGGTCCCACGGTTCTTCGAGGACGGCCAGACCCTCCGGGCCACCCTGACGCCAGGCGGCGACGGCACGGGCCAGCTCAGCCGTGGTGCGGTCGGCGGCGGAGGCGAGGGAGGAGTACAGGGCGCGGGTGGATGCGGTGAGGCCGGAACCGGGGCGGGCGGCGGCGAGTCGTACCGCGTCCTGCCACAGGGTCAGTTCGGCGACCGGGTCCCTGCCGGTGCCGAGCAGGGCGTGGGCGCGGGCGGCTGCATCGGTCGCCAACTGGTCCAGCGCGAAGGGGTCGGGGCCGCCCGGGGCCGCCGGGTAGACCGGGGGCTGCTCGGGGTGGGCGGGCACGGGCAACGGCGCCGGGAGGGGCGGGAGTCCGCGCTGCGGCGCGAGGGCGTCGGTGGCCCGTACGCCCGGGAGGGGCGCCGCTCCCTGCGCCTGCGCGGCACGGGCGGCGCGGGCGGCGTTACGGCGGGAGAGGGCGTCCAGCAGCCCGCGTTCGCCTCGGCCGCGCAGCAGGAGCAGGACGAACGGGTCGGCGTCCAGCAGGCGTGCGGTCTGGTAGCAGAGCGCGGCGGCGTGCTTGCAGGGGTGGCCGCGGTCGGGGCAGCTGCACTGCGGGTCGAGATCGCCGGGGCCGGGCAACAGGGGGACGCCGCAGTCGGCGAGGGACTGGGGCAGCTCCTTGTCGAGCAACGCGGCGATGTGTCCCGGCCGGTCGGCCGCGGCGTCCAGGAACCGGGCCCAGTCGTCGTCGCCGAGCGTCCGCAGCCGTACCTGTACGCGGTACGGCCGCGGCCGGCTGCCCCGCACATACGCCAGCACGAGCCCCGGCGTCACGGTGATGGCGTCGACATGCCCCTCCTGCGCGTAACCCCGCCCACGCGCCAGCCGCTTGGGGTCGAGGGCACCCTCTTCCAGGGCGGTCACCCAGGCGTTGCCCCACCATGTTTCGGCGAACCGGGCGTCGCCGCCGGAGGGGCGGGGGGCGAAGGCGGGGAAGGTACGACGGAGTTCACCGTCCCGGCCGGGGGACGCCATGGAGTGCGGGACCTGGGGGGTGGCGGGGATGGCGGAGGTGGCGGAGGTGGGTGAGCGATCGCTGCCGGGTCGTGCCGAGGGCGGCGCTGTGGGTGGTTCTCCCTTGGGGGAACCGGGGTCGGTGGTCGGCGGAGACGCCGTGGTCTCCGTCTCCGTCTCCGGGACAGGCATCTCCGGGGAGGACACTTCCGGCTCACCCTCGTGAGGCGAGTCCGAGGGCATCCGGAAGGCACCGGCGAGCAACCCCCGTACGTCACGGACCCGCAGGCTGTCGGCACGCTCGGCCAGACCGCGTCGGCTCAGGGAATCGGCCGGAGTGAGCCGGGTCCCGGACTCGGTCGGTGCGCGTCGGCTCCCGGACTCGGTCGGTGCGCGTCGGCGTGACCGTCTGGTGCTCTCGGACGCCCGGCCGGCTTCCTCCTCCTGGGCCCGCCGCCGCTCCCCCAGGGCTGCGCGCAGTGCTTCACGGGCAGCGTCGGCGGGGCGTGACTCTCGGCGGGCGGGCTCGGGTTCGGGCGCCTCGGGGACGGATCCCGCCTCTGCACCGGGCCGATCCGCGTCCGCGTCCGCGTCTGCGTCTGCGTCTGCGGCAAGGGACGTCGCACGCCGCAGCGCCGCGCGGGCAGCATCACCAGGACGGGCACCGGGGCGATTGTGCCCACCCCTTGCCAACTCCTTGCCCGCAGAAGCTCCCTGTTCCGAATCCCGCCCTTCCGAGTCCCGCCCCTTCGAGTCCCGCCCCTTCGAGTCCCGCCCCTCCGAGTTCCGCCCCTCCGAATCCCGCCCCTTCGAATCCCGCCCCTCCGAATCCCGCCCCTTCGAGTCCCGCCCTTCCGAGTTCCGCCCCTTCGAGTCCCGCCCCTCCGAGGCGGCCGCCGCCGGATCCGGCCCCTCCGCCCCTGATGGCGCTGAACTCAGCTCTTCAGACGCCGTCGACGCCGAACTCAGCCCCTCCGTTACCGCCGACGCCGACTCCCGCCCGCCAGGCACCGCCACCGCCGAATCCCGCCCGCCGGACACCGCCCCCGCCGCCCCCTGCTGCACCGCTCCCGGAGACACCGCCCCACGCTCTGCCTCCCCCGAAGCCCCCACCCCACGCACGGCCGCCCCAGAAGACCCCACTCCACGCACGGCCGCCCGAGAAGACCCCGCCCCACGCTCAGCCGCCCTCCGCGCCCTGGAACTGCCCCCGGCGTTCCTCCCCAGCCCTTCCTGCCCCTCCCGCCGTTCCCGAGCAGCCCGCAGTGCCCGGCGTGCCGCGTCTGCCGGTCGGGGCTCGGGCTCCTCCTGTCGGCCCGGGGTGTCCACGGTCGGCGTGAGGTCCGTGTGGTGCTCGTCCGCGGTCACGTCCGTCTCCTCACCCGCCGCAGTCCGCCGCTCCTCCGGCCCAGGCCCCGGCCCCGTCATGGCTCCCTCCGCAACGACACCAGGTCGGACAGCTCACGGCCCGTCAGTTCGGTGAGGGCCGATTCGCCGGAGCCGAGGATCGCGTCGGCCAGGGCCCGCTTGGACTCCAGCATCTCCGCGATGCGGTCCTCGACCGTGCCCTCGGTGATGAGGCGGTGGACCTGGACGGGCTGGGTCTGGCCGATGCGGTAGGCGCGGTCCGTGGCCTGTTCCTCCACGGCCGGGTTCCACCAGCGGTCGAAGTGGACGACATGGCCGGCGCGGGTCAGGTTCAGGCCGGTGCCCGCCGCCTTCAGGGACAGGACCAGGACCGGCGTCGTACCGCTCTGGAAGCGGTCCACCATGCGTTCGCGGTCGGGGACCGGTGTGCCGCCATGGAGCAGCTCCACCGGGACCGCCCGGGCCGCGAGATGGGAGGCGATCAGGCGGGCCATCCCCACATACTGCGTGAAGACCAGCGCCGAGCCGTCCTCGGCCAGCAGCGTGTCCAGCAGTTCGTCCAGCAGCGTCAACTTGCCCGAGCGGACGGCCAGTCGCTCGGTCGCCGCCGTCTCCTCCTTCAGGTACAGCGCCGGGTGGTCGCAGATCTGCTTCAGGGAGGTGAGGAGCTTCAGGACCAGCCCCCTGCGTGCCATGCCCTCCGCCGTCTCGATGGCGTACAGCGACTCCCGCACCACCGCCTCGTAGAGCGCCGCCTGTTCGCGGGTGAGCGGCACCGGGTGGTCCGTCTCCGTCTTGGGCGGCAGCTCCGGGACGATCCCCGGGTCGGACTTCTTGCGGCGCAGGAGGAACGGCCGGACCAGGCGTGCCAGCCGGCTCACCGCCTCCTCGTCCTCGCCGTTCTCCACCGCGCGCGCGTGCCGGGCGCGGAAGGACTTCAGGGGGCCGAGCAGGCCCGGTGTCGTCCAGTCGAGGAGGGCCCAGAGCTCGGAGAGGTTGTTCTCGACCGGGGTCCCGGTCAGCGCCACGCGTGCGGGCGTCGGGATCGTACGCAGCGCCTTCGCGGTCGCCGAGTACGGGTTCTTGACGTGCTGGGCCTCGTCGGCGACGACCATGCCCCAGGTGTGCTGGGCCAGTGCCGGTGCCGCCGACCGCATCGTGCCGTACGTCGTGAGGACGAAGCCGCCGTCCGCGTCCTCCAGGGTGCGGTCCGGGCCGTGGAAGCGGCGGACGGGGACGCCAGGCGCGAAACGGGTGATCTCCCGCTGCCAGTTGCCCAGCAGGGACGCCGGGCAGACCACCAGGGTCGGGGCCGGCCGGGCGCGCTTCAGGTGGAGAGCGATGACCGTGATCGTCTTGCCGAGTCCCATGTCGTCGGCGAGGCAGCCGCCGAGGCCCAGGGACGTCATGAGGTCCAGCCAGGCCAGGCCCCGCAGTTGGTAGTCGCGCAGGGTGGCCCGCAGGCCCGGTGGCGGCTCGGCCGGCCGTACCCCCGCCGTCAGACGGTCCCGCAGCGCCGCCAGTGCGCCGACCGGCACCGCCTCGACCGTCTCGCCGTCGACCTCCGCGCTGCCGGTGAGGGCGACGGAGAGCGCGTCGACCGGGTCGAGCAGGCCCAGTTCGCGTTTGCGGGCCTTGCGGACGAGCGCCGGGTCGACCAGCACCCAGCGGTCCCGGAGCCTCACGACCGGGCGGTGGGCCTCGGCGAGCGCGTCCATCTCGCCCTCGGTGAGCGGGTCGCCGCCGATCGCCAACTGCCAGCGGAACTGGAGCAGTTCCTCGCCCTCGAAGAACCCGGTGCCATCGGTCGCCGAGCCCGGCGCGGGCCGTACGATCGCGGCCGCGCTGAGGTCCTGCGCCAGGTCCCGGGGCCAGTGCACCGCCACCCCGGCCGCCGCGAGCCGGGTCGCCGCCACGCCCAGCAGGTCGCCCAACTCCTCGTCTGACAGGGCCAGCACGTCGGGCACGTCCTGCTCGGACAGCCGGTCCAGCGGCGCCCACACCCGCGCCGCGCGCCGTACCGCCAGCGCCGCGTCCACCCGCGCGCGTGGCCCGAACGCCGCGTCCGCCTCCCCGGACCACAGGGCCGCCACGTCGGCCACCAGGGTGGGGTCGGCGAGGCTGTGCACCTGGACGATGGCCGCGCCGGCGCTGCGTACGCCGTCGTCGCGGTCGTCGAAGAGGGCGTGGGCCGACAGGTCCAGGCGCAGCGAGATCCGCACGCCCGCGTCCATGCCGGCGGCGACCTCGGCCGCCCAGTCGTGGGCGTCGGGCAGACGCTGGGGCTCGCGCGCGGCGAAGGGCCTGCCCGAGGCGTGGGGTGCGGCGGGGGTGCGGGGCAGGGTGTCGGCGACCGCGTCCAGGAAGGAGCGCATCAGCGCCTCCGGCTCGGGCAGCCGCAGCGGTCCCGGGCCGGTCAGTGGCACTGCATGGCCTTCGTACGGCAGGGCCGCGGCGATCGCTCGCAGGTGCGCGATGTCGTCCGGGTCGAGCGGGCCGGCCCGCCAGGCGTCGTGGCCGGTGGGGGTCAGGCCGGGCAGCAGCCGGCCGCGCGCGGTGAGCCGCAGCGCGTGCAGCGCGGCGGCGCCCCAGCAGGCCGTGGCGGGGTGTGCGGCCGGGTCGCGCCGGGCGCGCACGAGCAGCGGCAGTGCCTCGCCGAGCGGCAACGACAGCGCGGGGGTGGTCCTGCGGCGGACGCCGGCGCCATGCCGTCGTACGACAGTGAGGTCCGTGGCCCCTTCGGGCAGCGGGCCGTCCTGCGGATCCCAGAAGGCGACGCGTCCCTCGCGCGGGAGGGGCGCGGGCAGGAAGACGGCCGCGAGCCGGACGGGGACGGTCTCCCCCGCTCGCTCGGCCACCGCGGTGCCTCCGCCGGGCACGGCCCTGTCGTTCATACGTCCTGTCACCTCCCGCCCATGAGTCGGATCAACCGTCTTCGACTCTACGGGCGGGGTCTGACAATCGGCCCCGGCGACCGGCGCGGGCCGGGATCTCGGGCGGTCATCACGCGGCCGGCAGCCTCAGCCGGTCGTCAGGGGACCGTGCGCGAGACGACGTACACGAACGGATTCTCCGGGTCGGCCATGCTCACGACGACGTCGTGCGTGGGAGCCGGGTTCCTCTGCTCGTGGATGATGCCGTACCAGGGGCCGCCGGTGCCCTTCTTGAAGTCCCAGCCGGTGATCTTCTGGTCCCGGGCGCCGATGGCGATCTCGCCCGCCTTCAGGTCGTCCCGGTCGAGACCCATGGTCTCCAGGTAGGCATCCAGGTTCTCGTCGGTGGTCTGGAACTGGACGTAGAGCCGGCTGGTCCGCCAGTTGTTGGTCTCGTAGTACCCGACGTTGTACGACGGGACAGGGATCGTCACCTGGTAGACGCGGCGCTGCACCCTGGACGGCCAGTGCGGGCTGAGACCGGTCGCGGAGTACTTCTCCTCCTTGTCCTTGCCGCTCTCGCGGCTCTGGTTGGCGGAGATCACCAGATATCCGGCGGGTACGCCGATGAGCAGCACGATGATGAGCAGAGTGAGCGCCCTGCGGCGGATCATGTGGCGCCGGTCCTCGGTCGGCTGCTGCGGCTCGTCCGGGGAATCTGCCTGGCGGGGTACGGTCACGGTCACGCCGACCCCTGCGATCGGCGGGCCTCGGCGAACCGCGCGTAGCGCTCGTAGCGCTCGACCCGGCGCCGGTTGGCGCGGCGGAAGCGGCGGGCGACCAGGCGGGCCAGGTCCGCGGCGCCGACCATGCCGGCCTCGGGGCCGAGCTGGGCCCGGGTGATGCGGGCCTCGGGGCGGTAGCCGCGGCCGGTGAGCTGACGCTTGAAGGCGTCCCGCGCGGGGCCGATCAGCAGTTCGTCGGCGGCCGACACACCGCCGCCGATGACGAAGCAGGACGGGTCCAGGGCGGCCGCCAGGTTGGCGATGCCGACGCCGAGCCACTGCCCGATGTCCTGGAGCAGTTCGATGCACATCGCATCGCCGTCGCGGGCCAGCTCGGTGATCATCGGGCCGGTGATGTCGCCGATCTGGCCCTTGACGTGCTCGATGATCCCGTACGCCACCGGGGAGTCGGCGGCGGCCAGCTCCTTCGCCTCGCGCACCAGGGCGTTGCCGGAGCTGTACTGCTCCCAGCAGCCGCGGTTGCCGCACGGGCAGCGGTGACCGCCGGGGACGACCTGCATATGGCCGAACTCACCGGCGACGCCGTACTTGCCGCGCTTGACCTGGCCGTCCTCCAGGATCGCGCCGCCGATGCCGGTGCCCAGCGTGATCATGACGAGGTGGTCCTCGCCGCGGCCGGCGCCGAAGCGCCACTCGGCCCAGGCGGCTGCGTTGGCGTCGTTGTCGACCAGGACGGGCACGGCGAGCCGGCCGGCCAGGCGGTCGCGCAGGGGCTCGTTGCGCCAGGACAGGTGCGGGGCGAACAGCACGCGGTTGCGTTCGGCGTCGACCCAGCCGGCCGCGCCGATGCCGACGGCGTGCACGTCGTGCCGGTCGGACAGGTCCAGTACGAGCTCGACGATCGTGTCCTCGACGACCTTCGGGCTCTTGGACTTGTCCGGGGTCTCCGTGCGGAGCTTCTCCAGGATGTTGCCGTCGGCGTCTACGACGCCCGCCATCACCTTGGTGCCGCCGATGTCGATACCCACGGTGGGGACTCTGGGCGCCGACAGGTGTGAGCGGCGTTCCCGGGGGCCGACCGTGCGGAGGGCCGGCGCGCGGCGGGAGCCGATGGGGGCGCTGCCCGTCCGGACGGGGAAAGCGAGGTCGCGGTAGTTGCTCATCAGGGCCGATTGTGCCGCACGCTCACGCTGTGTGCCGAGCTGGGAAGCCATGGGGCGGTTGATCGGGGAGCTATGAGGTGGTTGGTGAGGTACGCCGCCTACAGGTCGTATGTGGCAGATCGCGCAGTTCCCCGCGCCCCTGGGGGCGTTGCAGTACAGGGCGTTTCATTGTCCTGACATTGCTACGTACCGGACGGTCCGTCGGCCCGGGACAGGCCCCTTGCGGGCTCGGCACTCATGGCCGCACGAGGAGCTGGAACTCGAACGAGTAGCGCGTCGGGCGGTACGTGTGTGTGCCGTACTCCACCGCCCGGCCCGTGTCGTCGAACGTCACGCGCTGCATAGTGAGCAGCGGGGCGCCCTCCTCCTCGGCGAGGCGTTCGGCCTCGGTGGCGGTGGCCGCACGGGCGCCAATGGTCTGGCGGGCGCTGTGCAGGGTGATTCCGGCGGCCCGCATCAGGCGGTAGAGGCCGGTGGCCTCCAGCTGGGCGGTGTCCAGGTCGATCAGGGCGGGCGGCAGGAAGTTGCACAGGTAAGCCATCGGCTCACCGTGCGCGAGGCGCAGCCGCTCGATGCGGTGTACGTCGCTGTCCTCGGCGACCCCGAGCGCGGCCGCGACCTCGGCCGACGCCGGGACGACGGTGTTGACGATCACCCTGGTCGCCGGGCGCTGGCCGGCCGACTCCAGGTCGTCGTAGAGGCTGCTGAGCTCCAGCGGCCGCTTGACCTGGCTGTGCACGACCTGCGTCCCGACGCCCCGGCGGCGCACCAGCAGGCCCTTGTCGACCAGTGACTGGATGGCCTGGCGGACGGTCGGCCGGGACAGGCCGAGGCGTGCGGCGAGTTCGATCTCGTTGCCCAGCAGGCTGCCGGGCGTGAGCGCTCCGTGCTCGATCGCGGCTTCGAGCTGCTGGGACAGCTGGAAGTACAAGGGCACCGGACTGCTCCGGTCCACGCTGAGCTCTAGTTCCACGGTCGGGTCCACTTCTGGTTTCGGCACGGCCTGACTGTAGCTCTACGCGTTGTTGACGGGAAGTCGTGTAGTTTGATTGTCCGGACATTTGCATTGACAGGGCGTGCACTGAACCCGCACTTTGTTTCCATGCGCATCGGGGTCATCGGTACGGGCCGCATCGGCACGATTCACGCCAACACGCTCAGCCGCCACCGCGACGTCGGCTCCCTGATCCTCACGGACGCGGACGCGTCGCGGGCCCAGGGACTGGCGCACCGGCTGGGCGAGACGGCGGCGCCCGGAGTGGACGAGATCTTCAAGTGGGGCGTGGACGCCGTGGTGATCACCACAGCGACGTCGGCACACGCCGAACTGATCGGTCGGGCAGCACGGTCCGGGCTCCCGGTGTTCTGCGAGAAGCCCATAGCGCTCGATCTGCCGGGCACCTTGCAGGCGATCGGCGAGGTGGAGACGGCCGGGACGATTCTGCAGATGGGCTTCCAGCGCCGCTTCGACGCGGGGTACGTGGGCGCGCGGGAGGCGGTGCGGTCCGGGCGGCTCGGGCGTTTGCACACCGTGCGGGCGCTGACCAGCGACCAGGCGCCGCCGCCGGTCGCGTGGCTGCCGCTGTCCGGCGGGCTGTACCGGGACACCCTGATCCACGACTTCGACATGCTGCGCTGGGTGACCGGGCGCGAGGTCGCCGACGTGTACGCGGCCGGGTCGGACGCCGGGCCGGTGATGTTCCGTGAGGCGGGCGACGTGGACACGGCGGCGGCGGTGCTCAGCCTGGACGACGGCACGCTCGCCACGGCCACGGCGACGCGGCTGAACGGCGCCGGGTACGACGTACGCATGGAGCTGGCCGGGGAGTTGGACCAGATCGTGGTCGGGCTGGACGACCGTACGCCGATCGCCTCCACCGAGCCGACCGGGCCGCCGGCGGCGGACAAGCCGTGGTCGGGGTACCTGGAGCGGTTCGGGCCGGCCTACGAGGCGGAGCTGAACGCGTTCGTGGAGGTCGTGCGCGGGGAGCGGGCCAACCCCTGCGACGGGCGGGAGGCCCTGCAGGCGCTGCGGATCTCGGAGGCGTGCGAGCTGTCGAGACGCGAGCGAAGACCGGTCGTGCTCGGCGAGCTTCCGGGCGGGGCCCAGACCACCGCACTGTGAAGGCGCCGGCGCGGCTACCAGCGCACCGGCAGGCTCCGCATCCCCCGTATCAGCACCCCCGGCATCCACTCCCCCGGTGGGCCGTCCAGCGCCAGGCCGGGCGCGCGCTCCAGGAGGGAGCGCAGGGCCGTGCGGGCCTCCAGGCGGGCCAGCGGAGCGCCCAGGCAGTAGTGGAGGCCGTGACCGAAGGCCAGGTGGCCCCGGGTGTCCCGGTGGATGTCGAAGGTGTCGGGGGCGGCATAGCGGGCGGCGTCCCGGTTCGCCGCCGTGAGACCCACCATCACCGCCTCGCCCTTCTCGATGTGGCTGCCGGCGATCTCCAGGGGCTCGGCGGCATAGCGGAACGTCGCCGTCTCCACCGGCCCCTCGTGGCGCAGCATCTCCTCGACCGCGCCGTCCAGGAGGGTCAGGTCGGCGCGCAGGGAGGCGAGTTGATCCGGGTGGGTGAGCAGGGCGTGGACGCCGCTGGTGATGAGGTTGACCGTGGTCTCGTGGCCGGCGATCAGCAGGATGAAGGCCATGCCCCGCAGTTCGTCCGGGGAGAGCCGGTCGCCGTCCTCGGCCGTGGTGCGGATCAGGTCGCTCAGCAGGTCACCGGTGGGCCCGGCGCACCTCTTGTCCTCGATCAGGTCGGTGAAGTACGCACCGAGGCCGGTGAAGGCGGCGACCTCACTGCCCGGACCGGTCGGCGCGATCGCCTCCGTCGACATCCTGCGGAACTCCACGCGGTCCATCTCGGGCACGCCCAGCAGCTCGCAGATGACGGTGAGCGGCAGTGGGTAGGCGAGTGACTCCACCAGGTCGGCGTGGCCCCGGGGCAGCACGGCGTCGAGCAGTTCGTCGGTGATCTGCTGGATCCTCGGCCGCAGCGCTTCCACGCGGCGCATGGTGAAGGCGCGCGCGATGAGTCCACGCAGTCGGGTGTGCTGGGGCGGATCGGTGGCCAGCAGGTTCTTCCCGATCATCTCCTCTTCGAGCGACTTCAGGCCGATCTTGGTGCCGTCCTTGGACAGCCGCTGATCGGCGAGCGCCGCGCGTGCCTCCTCGTGCCCGACGACGAGCCAGACCTCGGACTGCCAGTCGGGCAGCAGAACCCGGTGGACCGGACCCTGCTCGCGCAGGCGCGCGTACACAGGATGCGGATTCACCCGGAACCCGTCCCCGAACTCGCCCAGGTCGATCACTTCCGCCATGACGCTCCCCCTCCCCCGGCCCCTCCCACTCCCGTCACACCGAGAACGCACGGGAGTCCCGACTAGTGCCCGTCGCCGTCCGGTTCCTCCAGCAGTCCCGCGTCGTACGCCAACAGGGCGATCTGCACACGGTTGTTGAGGTCGAGCTTGGCCAGGACGCGGGAGACATGGGTCTTGACGGTGGCGACGCTCATGAACAGCTCGGCGGCGATGTCGGCGTTGGACAGACCCCGCCCCACCGCGACGGCGACCTCGCGCTCACGGTCGTTGAGGGCGGTGAGCCGCTCACGCGCGCGTGCGCGACGGGTGTCGGCGGCGGCGCCCGCCGCGTGGTTCATCAACTGGCGTGTCACGGTGGGCGACAGGACCGGGTCGCCGGCCGCGACGCGGCGCACGGCGTCGACGATCTCGGCGGGCGGGGTGTCCTTGAGGACGAAACCGGCGGCGCCCGCGCGCAGGGCGCGCAGTACCTGCTCGTCGGCGTGGAAGGTGGTCAGCAGCACGACCTGCGGGGCGTCCTTGCGGCCGCGCAGCCGTTCGGTTGCCGTGAGGCCGTCGACCGACGGCATCCTGATGTCCATCAGGACCACGTCCGGGCGGGCGCGGTCGACCAGTGTCTCGACCTCGGCGCCGTCGGCCGCCTCACCGACGATCTCGATGTCGTCGGCGCCGCCCAGCATGAAGGACAGGCCGGCCCTGACCAGCGGGTCGTCGTCGACGAGGAGGAGTCTGATCGCAGTCATGTCCCTCACGTAATCACGGTTGTACGGCGGGGAGGTGCCGGTCGGCGAGGAGTGGCCCTCGGGCGGCCGGTTCACTGCGTGACGCGCATCATGGCGCCGCACGCGCGCGCGGCGCCCGGAACGGTGGGTTCCGCAACGGCCCGCCCCAAGGCGCCCGTTGGCCTCGCACGGTCGGCTCTTCGGGTGTCACCCCCACGGCAGCCAGGCCCGCACCTCGAATCCCCCGTCAGCGGCCGGGCCGTGCTCCAGCCGGCCGCCGGTCAGCGTGGCCCGTTCGGTCAGGCCGATCAGGCCCTGTCCGGAGCCGGGGACATGGGGAACCTCGCCGTCGGGTGCGGGATTGCGCACCCCCACGGACAGGCCCTCGCCCGGCCCGCCGGTCACCGTGACCGTGACCTCCGTGCCGGGGGCGTGCTTGCGGGCGTTGGTCAGGCCCTCCTGGGCGATGCGGTAGGCGGTGCGGCCGACCGAGGCGGGCACGGCGGCGGGGTCGGTGACGCGCTGGTCGAGAGTGACCTTCATGCCGGCCTCGCGGGACTCGGTGACCAGCGCCTCCAGCGCGGCGAGGGTCGGCTGCGGACGGCCGGAGTCGTCGGGTTCGCCGGCCCGCAGGACGCCGATGATCTCCCGCAGGTCCTGGAGGGCCTCGTGGGCGCTCTCCCGGATGACGCCCGCCGCCCGCGCGATCTCCTCGCGGGGCGCGTCGGGCCGGAACTCCAGTGCGCCCGCGTGCACGCTGAGCAGCGTCAGCCGGTGGGCGAGGACGTCGTGCATCTCCCGGGCGATGGCCTCGCGGGCGAGCCGCTGTGCCTGCTCGGCCCGCAGACGCGCCTCCGTCTCGGCGCGCCGGGCCCGGTCGCGCAGGCTCAGCAAGAGCTGCCGTTTGGACCGGACGAACATGCCCCAGCCGACCACGGCGACGGTCAGCACGGCGGCCAGGACGAGCGCCCAGCCGTATGGCACATCGGGGTCGGGACGGAACCAGAAGTAGAGCGGGTTCAGGGCCAAGGACGCCCCGGCCATCCAGGCCACGTACCGGAAGGGCCGGTGCACGGCGAGAGTGAACATGGCGACGAGGAACGCGCCGCCCGAAGTGCTCGACACGGCACTGACCGGGACCATCGCGACGGCCAACCCGACCGGCCAGCGGCGCCGCAGCCAGACCGCGGCGCAGGAGAGCGCGCCCAGCAACTGGTCGAAGGCTGCGTAGCCCGGCGCAAGGTCCTCGCTCCTGAGCGCGTCCGCGGCCGTCAGCCCGATGAACACGGCCAGCAGGAAGCAGCAGAAGTCGACGACCCAGTCGCGCGCGGTGCGCCGGGGTCGTCGCCCGGAACGCCCGGGGTCGACTTCCAACTCCTTGACCAGGGCCGAGGGCAGCAGCCAGCGCCGCCCCGCGAACGCCTGCGGTACGGGCTCCGGCTCGTCATGACTCACGGTCGACAAATCTACGCAGTGCCGGCCTCCGGCGCGCCTTCACGGGCGAGATCGACGACCAAAGTCGCGGCATCCGAGACCTTGGTCGCCGCAGGCCATCCGGAATGTGGACTTCCGACGGACATGGCTCGCCCCGCGGCCGATTGGCGTGGGGGGTTCGCGGGGCGAGAGTCATGGCATGAAGCAGTTGCTTGAGTTTCTCGGTGTCCTCGCCCTGATCCAGGGCGTCGCGGGCCTGCTGAACGAGTTCACCGACTGGCACTGGGGTCTCGTCCAGCGGATCGGCTTCCTCGACGGCTTCGAGATCTACGTGAGCGTCACACTGCTCGTGCTGGCCTTCGCGCTGTTCGCCGTCGCCAGGAGCCAGAAGCCCGGCTGAGCTCGGGCGCTCGGCCGGGCTTCTGGCTGGTCGCGGGCTCAGCAGCCGTAGTTGACCAGGTCGAACGACTCGTAGTGGTCGGCCGTGTAGTAGTCCTCCTGGCTCTTCTCACCGGTCACGATGCGGCGCGCACCGCGTGTGGGGGAACCCGGCGTGATCACCGTGTACTCGTGGTAGTACCCGGACGACTGGCTCGGCAGGATGCCTTCCCGGTTCGAGAAGACGGTGCCGTCCTGGTCGTAGGGGAAGGGGCCGCCCTTCTCGATGAGGTCGAGCGTGTCGTGCGCCTGAGACGGCAGGGCGCTGTAGCAGATGCTGCCGACCGCGGCGGCCGCCGGGGTGGCAGTGACGGTGCCGCCGACGAGGAGGGCGGACAGGACGGCGGCTGCTGCGCCGATGCGGGTGATTCGTGGGGGGAATCTCATGGCTTCATGATGACGCGCGTAGACAGTGGCATGTCAATGTCAACGCTGGAGATTTTCCCGGCAAGTCCGATGAGTTTTCGGGAAGTTAACGTGCGCCTCGGCGCCCTCACCCGATCTCCACGACGTAGGGCGAGAACGCCGTCGACGGATGGTCACACGTCCTCGGAGAGCTCGTACTCGTCCCCGAACGAGCCGTATTCGGGACGGCCGACCCGGTCGTACGAGTGGATGGCGACGCCCTTGCTCGTGGTGCGGGCGCCGGTGTGCCGGAAGGCGGTGGGCGCGGAGCCCTCCGTGAACAGACGGTGGCCGGAGCCGAGCACGACCGGGAAGGTCAGCACATGGAAGGTGTCGACCAGGTCGTGCGCCAGCAGTGACCTGACCAGGGCTCCGCTGCCGTGGACCTGGAGTTCGCCGTCGGTGCGCTCCTTGAGGGCGGTGACCTCCTTGGCGAGGTCGCCGCTGATCACGGTGGTATTGGCCCACTCGGGGTCCGTCAGCGTGGAGGAGGCGACGTACTTCGGCAGTCCGTTGAGCTTGGACGCCACCGGGTCGGCGGGGTCGGTCACCTTCGGCCAGAAGGCCGCGAAGATGTCGTACGTGCGGCGCCCGAGGAGGAAGGCGCCCGGGCGCGTGAAGACCTCGTTGATGAACTGGCCGAAGTCGTCGTCGGCGTAGGGGAAGCTCCAGCCGCCGTGCTCGAAGCCGCCGCGACTGTCCTCCTCCGGGCCGCCGGGCGCCTGGTAGACGCCGTCGAGGGTGACGAAGATGGTGGAGACGAGCTTGCCCATGAGAGGTGCCTCTTTTCCGGGTGCGGTCTGTTGTCATCAGCTCAGACCGCACGGGCGCCCGCAACTCATCGGTGGGCCGGGTGCCGCGTCACCGGGCGCCGGTCGGGAACGGGCCGCACCTCGGTGTCCGTTCGCCGCCAGCACTTCGCACCGTGCGGCGCTGGGATGGACGCATGACAACCACTCACGGATCCATGACCGGCACTTACGGAACCCTGCTCGGCAGGGTCGCCCTCGTCACCGGCGGCAGTCGCGGTATCGGGGCGGCCACGGCGCTGCGGCTCGCGCGGGAGGGCGCAGACGTCGCGGTGACCTATGTGAACGGCAAGGAGGCGGCCGAGGAGGTCGTGGGGGCCGTGCAGGCGCTGGGACGGCGGGCCGTGGCCCTGCGGGCGGACGCCGGGGACGCGGACGAGGCGGAAGGCGCGGTGGGGCGTACGGCTGAGGCGCTCGGGGGCCTGGACGTGCTGGTGAACAACGCCGGCGTCGGTGTCCTGGGGCCGCTGGAGGGCCTGTCGCTCGCCGATGTGGACCGGGTCCTCGGCGTGAACGTCCGGGGCGTCTTCCTCACCTCACGGGCGGCGGCCCTTCGCATGGGTGCCGGGGGCCGGATCATCACGATCGGCAGTTGTATGGCGCAGCATGTGCCGGGGCCCGGCGGGACGCTCTACGCGACCAGCAAGTCGGCGCTCATCGGGCTGACGAAGGCGCTGGCCCGTGAGCTCGGCCCGCGCGGGATCACGGCGAACATCGTGCACCCCGGGCCCATCGACACGGACATGAATCCGGCGGACGGCCCGTATGCGCCGGGCCAGGCGGAGATGACCGCGCTGGGGCGGTTCGGGACGGCCGAGGAGGTGGCCGGAATGGTGGCGTATCTGGCGGGTGCCGAGTACGTCACGGGGACCGAGTTCGCGGTGGACGGCGGCCACGCGGCGTGAGGTGACGCGGGGTGTGAGATGACGCGCCGTGTCGGGACGGGGCGCCGTGTCGGATGAAGCGCCCTGCCGGATGACGTGGGGCGCACCGGTGCTGTCCGGGCCGGTGCGCCCCACGGGTTCAGCCGCCCAGCTCCTGGTGTCGCGCCGCCAGCCCGGCCGTGCCCTGCTCGGTCAGTGAGCCGTGCAGGCGCAGACGGGAGATGCCGCCGTCCGGGAAGATGTCCACGCGCGCGTGCGTGCCCACCGCGGGGGTCGGCAGGACGAAGCGGTGGTTGGTGTCGGGCTGGAGGCGGGTGCGCGGGAGGATCTCCGTCCACTCCCCGCTCTCGCCGTCCTTCACCGACACCGACGCCCAGCCCGCGCTGTTGCCCTTCAGATACGCCGTGTCGATCTCGACCGCGCGGATCTGGGACTGGGCCACCAGCCGGTAGCTGATCCAGTCGTTGCCCTGGTCGCGGCGCCGGCGGGTCTCCCAGCCGTCGTCCATCTTGCGGGAGCGGCCCGGCTGGATGGTGTTGGTGGCGGGCGAGTAGAAGAGGTTGGAGGCGTCCTCGACCTGGCCGCCGTTCTCCAGGGCGACCACGTCGAAGGTGCCCAGCACCGACAGCCACTCGGGGTCGGGTACGACCTCGCCGTACACGCGCAGGCGGGCGATGCCGCCGTCGGGGTGCTGGTTGACGCGCAGGTGGGTGAAGCGCTGCTCGGCGGAGACGGCGAAGCCATTGGCCGCGTGACCGCCGACCGGCGTGCGCGGGACCAGCGTCGTCCACTTCACGTCGTCGCCGAGCAGTTCCTCGGGGGACGGCGAACCCGGCACCGACGCGCCCTCGACGGACACCGCCTGCGGGTAGTTGCCGCGGAAGTGGGCCGTGTCGACGACGATGCCGCGGATCACGCCGGGCGCGCCCAGCCGCACCAGGGCCCAGTCGTGGTCCTCGGCGGTCGGCCACGGGTGCTCGGCGGAGGCACCGCGGCGACGCCGGGTCTCCCAGCCGTCCATGATCTTGCCCTTGTGGCCGAAGTGCTCGGGGTCGAACTCGGCCCGCTCGGGCACCAGCAGGTTCTCGCGCTGGGCGAAGAACTCGTCGTTGGCGGCGATGACTCCGGCGCCCAGCCTGCGGTCGGCGAGGTTGGCGTACTGGGTGAAGGGGAAGTCGGCGGTGCGGTAGTCCGCGTAGGGGTCGCCGCCGCCGTAGGGGTTCGCGTCGCCGGTGAAGCCAGGTATCGCCGTCACGGTGATCAGGTCTGCCTTTCGAGGTCGGTGGGTGGGATTCAGCTGGTCCGGGTGAGGAGTCGCCCCTTCGGGTCGGTGAACTCGCCGTCCGCGACGATGCGTTCGCCGCGCAGCCAGGTGGACTTCACGACGCCGTACAGGGTCTTGCCCGCGTACGCCGTCACACGGTTGCGGTGCTGGAGGGCGGCCGGGTCCACGGTGAAGGTCTCGTCGGGCGCGAGGACGGCGAAGTCGGCGTCGCGCCCGGCCTCGATGGCGCCCTTCTGGTCCAGTCCGACGAGCTGCGCGGTCCGCGCGGACATCCAGCGGACGACGTCCTCCAGGCCGTGTCCGCGCTTGCGGGCCTCGGTCCACACGGCCGCCAGGCTCAGCTGGAGGCCGGAGATGCCGCCCCACGCGGTGGCGAAGTCGTCGGTCTTCAGGTCGGCCGTGGAGGGCGAGTGGTCGGTGACGACGCAGTCGATGGTGCCGTCGGCCAGCGCCTGCCACAGCAGGTCCTGGTTGGCGGACTCACGGATCGGCGGGCAGCACTTGAACTCGCTGGCGCCGTCCGGGACTTCCTCGGCGGTCAGGGTGAGGTAGTGCGGGCACGTCTCGACGGTGATCCGTACGCCGTCCCGCTTGGCCTCGGCGATCAGCGGCAGCGCGTCGGACGACGACAGGTGAAGCACGTGCACGCGCGCGTGGAGGCGCTTCGCCTGGGCGATGAGCTGAGCGATCGCCGTGTCCTCCGCGTCGCGCGGGCGGGAGGCGAGGAAGTCGGCGTACTTCGGGCCGGCCTGCTGCGGGGCGGCCTCCAGATGATGCGGATCCTCGGCGTGGACGATCAGCAGACCGCCGAAGGAGGTGATCTCCGCCAGGGACTGGGCGAGCCGGTCCTGGTCGAGGTGCGGGAACTCGTCCACGCCGGACGGCGACAGGAAGGCCTTGAAGCCGAAGACGCCGGACTCGTGCAGCGGGCGCAGGTCCTTGACGTTGTCCGGCAGGGCGCCGCCCCAGAAGCCGACGTCGATGTGCGCCTTGTCGGCGGCGACGTCCTTCTTGGTACGGAGGTTGTCGACCGTGGTGGTCGGCGGGAGGGAGTTGAGCGGCATGTCGACGAGGGTGGTGATGCCGCCGGCCGCCGCCGCGCGGGTGGCGGTCCAGAAGCCCTCCCACTCGGTGCGTCCGGGGTCGTTGACATGCACGTGCGTGTCGACCAGGCCGGGCAGCAGGACGTCGTCGCCGAGGTCCTGCAGCCGGGCGCCGGACGGGACTTCGGCGTCATGGGCGAGTACGGCCGTGATCTTTCCGTCGGCGACCGCGACCGAGGCGGCGCGTGTCCCCTCGGGCGTGATGACGCGCGTCGAGCGCAGCACCAGTTCAGCGTCGGACACCCGGACCCCTCTCTGCCACCTGTGACTTCCGCGCCGCCTTTACTTCCGCGTAACGGAATTCAACGTTCTGTTGAAGGAGTCTTCACTCCCGCTCCCGCGCCGTCAAGGGCACACTTCTCCACAGTGCACCCGCTGTGCGCACTCTGGACGTTTCCACAAAGCGGAATTAGAATTCCAGCAAGCAGAACGTAGCTACCTACAAGCGGGGAGTCAACCGACCGACGGGTAGGCTTCTTCACTCCCAGCCGGTCCCGAAAGGAACGCGCCGTGCCGACGTCCAGCGCCAGCACCACCGACTCCGCCAAATCCAACGCCAGTGGCGGTGTCCAGTCCCTTGAGCGCGCCTTCGATCTGTTGGAGCGGATGGCCGACGCGGGCGGCGAGGTCGGCCTGAGCGAGCTGTCCGCGAGCAGCGGGCTGCCGCTGCCCACCATCCACCGCCTCATGCGGACGCTCGTCGCGTGCGGATACGTACGCCAGCAGCCCAACCGCCGCTACGCCCTGGGCCCCCGCCTGATCCGCCTCGGCGAGTCCGCCTCCCGACTGCTCGGCACCTGGGCCCGCCCCTACCTCGCCCGGCTGGTCGAGGAGACCGGCGAGACGGCGAACATGGCGCTGCTCGACGGCGACGAGATCGTCTACGTCGCCCAGGTGCCGTCCAAGCACTCGATGCGCATGTTCACCGAGGTCGGCCGGCGCGTACTGCCGCACTCCACCGGCGTCGGCAAGGCGCTGCTCGCCTCGTTCCCGCCGGAGGAGGTGCGGTCCCTGCTGTCCCGCACGGGCATGCCGGCCGCCACGGAGAAGACGATCACCACACCGGACGGCTTCCTCGCGGCACTGGAGGACGTACGGCGCAACGGCTACGCGGTCGACGACAACGAGCAGGAGATCGGCGTGCGCTGCCTGGCCGTCTCCGTCCCCGACTCCCCCACCGCGGCGGCGATCTCCATCTCCGGCCCGGCCGGGCGGGTCACCGAGGCGGCGACGGACAAGATCGTGCCGGTGCTGCAGCAGGTGGCCGGGGAACTGTCGGAGGCTTTGGCCAGCCAGAACCACGCGTCGTGACGCCGGTCCGGCGAATCAGGTCCTAGGACCTGTCGTTTGGATCATGCCGGCGTCACGGGGGTCTGGCACGCCCTAGCCCCGCCCCCGCGGGGACTCCCCGAACAGATCCACGGCGCTGCGGACGGCCGACAGACCTCGGGACAGGGCACTCACAGAGCCGATCGCCCCTGCGATCAACAGGAGCGACCTGCGCAGCCGGGGCGTCTCCGGCACCCCGTCGATCGTCATCGCGGCCAGTGCGGCGAGTTCGTCCTCGGCGATGCCGCGGTCCGGGAACTCGGCGGGGTGCGCGGCGAGTTCCCGGCGCAGACGGGACACAGCCGTCCGCAGTTCCGCCACCCTCGGGTCCTCGTCGCTGCCCGTCACCGGCCTCTGTCCCAAGCTCCGCAACACAGCAATCCCCCCTCGCACGCCGTTGTGCGCCAGTAGTCCCGCTCCCCCTCCGAGCACCCCTGTCGTCAGTCGGGCGCCGGGGACGCGGGTCAGTAAACGCCACCCGATGCCGATCCGCCACCACGCGGACGGAAATTCAGTCGTTGGAAGTCGGGCGCTCGCTCAGGTGTCAGGTATGCAGGACGCATGACTCGGAAAGACACGGCTCATGACTGAGCGGGAAGCGTCCCCGGTCGTCGGTCTGCTCCTCGCCGCCGGCGGTGGACGACGGCTCGGTGGACGCCCCAAGGCGCTGCTCCGGCACCGCGGCCGCCCCCTCGTCGAGCATGCCGTCGGAGTACTGCGCGAGGCGGGCTGCACGCGCGTGCACGTGGTACTGGGGGCGCGTGCAGCCGCCGTACGGGAACAGGCCGAACTCGTGGACTGCGTACTGGTGGAGAACCCGGACTGGACCGACGGAATGGGCTCCTCCCTGCGCGCCGGGCTCGGTTCGCTCGCGGGGACGGGGGCGCGGGCGGCGCTCGTCTCGCTGGTCGACCAGCCCGGCATCGGGCCGGAAGCGTTGGCCCGGGTGCTGGCCGCGTACGAGGGCGAGCAGTCACTCGTATCGGC
This sequence comes from Streptomyces sp. HD, assembly GCF_028369295.1. Taxonomy (GTDB): domain Bacteria; phylum Actinomycetota; class Actinomycetes; order Streptomycetales; family Streptomycetaceae; genus Streptomyces. Next base: position 18,630 of record NZ_JAQMYP010000004.1, on the reverse strand, counting down.
GGCCTACGACGGGGTACGCGGGCATCCCGTGCTCTTCGGCGCCGCCCACTGGGCCGGCATCGCGGCGACCGCGACCGGCGACCGCGGGGCACGCGCCTATCTGAAGGAGCACGAGGGGGCGATCCGGCTCGTCGAGTGCGGGGACGTGGCCGAGCCGTACGACATCGACACGGAGGCCGATCTGGGCCACCTTGAGTGAGCGAGGTGGCACTGAGCGCCACCTTTCCTCGACTCAGAGAATCTCGATATCAACAAACGATTGAACTTCCACCATGAGGAAACTAGTATCCACTGTTCAGAAGCGCCCGACCGCTCCGCGGGCGTTGTCCGCCCTATCCGGGAAGACTGGCACCGAGTGCCAGAAGCTCGACAGCTCGTCCACGTAGCTCGCTGAAGGAAGTGACAGCTCATGTCCGCACCAGCGCCGTCCCCGCTGGCCATCGTCGACGCCGAGCCCCTGCCGCGGCAGGAGGAGGTCCTCACGGAGGCGGCCCTCGCCTTCGTGGCCGAGCTGCACCGCCGGTTCACGCCCCGGCGTGACGAACTGCTCGCCCGCCGCGCCGAGCGCCGCGCCGAGATCGCCCGCACCTCCACGCTCGACTTCCTCCCGGAGACCGCCGCGATCCGCGCGGACGACTCCTGGAAGGTGGGCCCCTGCCCGCCCGCGCTGCAGGACCGCCGCGTCGAGATCACCGGCCCCACCGACCGCAAGATGACCATCAACGCCCTCAACTCGGGCGCGCGGATCTGGCTCGCGGACTTCGAGGACGCCTCCGCGCCGACCTGGGAGAACGTCGTCCTCGGCCAGGTCAACCTGAGCGACGCGTACACCCGGAACATCGACTTCACGGACCCGAAGTCCGGCAAGTCGTACGCCCTGCGCCCGAACGACGAGCTCGCGACGGTCGTCATGCGCCCGCGCGGCTGGCACCTCGACGAGCGTCACCTCCAGGTCGACGGACAGCCGGTGCCCGGCGCCTTCGTCGACTTCGGCCTGTACTTCTTCCACAACGCCCAGCGCCTGCTCGACCTCGGCAAGGGCCCGTACTTCTACCTCCCGAAGACGGAGTCGCACCTGGAGGCCCGCCTCTGGAACGACGTGTTCGTCTTCGCGCAGGACTACGTCGGCATCCCGCAGGGCACCGTCCGCGCGACCGTCCTGATCGAGACGATCACGGCGGCGTACGAGATGGAGGAGATCCTCTACGAACTGCGCGACCACGCCTCCGGGTTGAACGCCGGCCGCTGGGACTACCTGTTCTCCATCGTCAAGAACTTCCGTGACGGCGGCGCCAAGTTCGTCCTGCCGGACCGCAACGCGGTGACGATGACGGCCCCGTTCATGCGGGCGTACACCGAGCTCCTCGTCCGCACCTGCCACAAGCGCGGCGCGCACGCGATCGGCGGCATGGCGGCGTTCATCCCGTCCCGCCGGGACGCCGAGGTCAACAAGGTGGCCTTCGAGAAGGTCCGCGCCGACAAGGACCGCGAGGCCGGCGACGGCTTCGACGGCTCCTGGGTCGCCCACCCCGACCTGGTCCCGATCGCCATGGAGTCCTTCGACAAGGTGCTCGGCGACAAGCCCAATCAGAAGGACCGGCTGCGCGAGGACGTCCACGTCGAGGCGGCCGACCTGATCGCCGTCGACTCGCTCGACGCCAAGCCCACCTACCCGGGCCTGGTCAACGCCGTCCAGGTCGGCATCCGCTACATCGAGGCCTGGCTGCGCGGCCTCGGCGCGGTGGCCATCTTCAACCTCATGGAGGACGCGGCCACCGCCGAGATCTCCCGCTCGCAGATCTGGCAGTGGATCAACGCGGGCGTCGAGTTCGAGAACGGCGAGAAGGCCACCCCGGAGCTGGCCCGCAAGGTCGCCGCCGAGGAACTGGCGAACATCCGCGCCGAGATCGGCGAGGAGGCCTTCGCGGCCGGCCACTGGCAGCAGGCCCACGACCTGCTCCTGGAGGTCTCCCTCGACGAGAACTACGCGGACTTCCTGACGCTGCCCGCGTACGAGCAGCTCAAGGGCTGACCTACTCCTGCGACGCCTTGTCCGAGTGGCCCAGGGACCTTCCCGGGGCCACTCGGTCGCGTACGGCCTGCTTCACGGCCGTCGGCTCGGGGAAGCCCTGTTCCCTGCGGTCCCAGACCACCTCGTCGTCCACGCGCACGACGAACACCCCGCCCTTGCCCGGCTTCAGCGCCAGCTCGGACAGCTCCGCCTCGAAGGTGGTGAGCAGTTCCTGCGCCAGCCAGGCCGCGCGGGGCAGCCACCTGCACTGGGTGCAGTACTCGATCTCGACACGGCCACTCATCCGAGGTGCACCGACCAATCCTGTTCGGCGGCCGGTTTGCCGTGCAGGTCGGGTACCTGCTTCAGCCACTTCGGCCGGCCCTGCTGTGTCTTCGCCGCCCGGAGGGCCTCCTCGGCGGCGAGTTCCTCCCGGGTGGGGAAGTCGGTGGGGAGCCAGGCGGCGGACGCCCGCACGCGCGCGTGGAGGTGGGCGACGTAGGCCGCGCGGGCCTCGTCCGGCGTGGCGAAGCCGGGCTCGTCGGCCAGCCAGGCCTCCGGCACCTCGGCCACGATCCCGCGCAGCAGTTCCTCGGTCACCCTGGGCGCCAGCTCCGCGTCCGCGGCGCGCACGTCGGGGGCGTAGTGGCCGAGGGCGTGATGGCGGAAGTCGTACGCCTTCCCTGGGTCCGAGCCGTCCCAGCGGTGGTGGAAGACCAGGGCGGCCCCGTGGTCGATCAGCCACAGACGCGGCGGCACCGTGCCGAGCGTCGGCCAGACCATCAGGTTCGAGCTGTGCACCGTACGGTCGACGTTCGCGGTCAGGGCGTCCAGCCAGACGATCCGCCCAGCCTCCAGCGGGTCCACGCGGAAGGTCCTGGCGACCTCCGGGGTGAAGTCCCGCGCGCCCGGCAGGAAGTCCATGCCGAGGTTGACCCCCGCACTGGCGGCATGCAGCTCGCGCACCTCCTGGTGCGGCTCGCTGTCCGCGACGGCCGGATCGAAGTGGACCAGGACCAGCTCGGGAAAGCGCAGCCCCAGCGCACGCGCCAGCTCACCGACGATCACCTCGGCGACCAGCGCCTTGCGGCCCTGCGCGGATCCGGTGAACTTGACGACGTACGTGCCCAGGTCGTCGGCCTCGACGACCGCGGGCACGGAGCCGCCGGACCGCAACGGGGTCACGTATCGAACAGCAGTCACATCGCGCAGCACACCGGCCAGGGTAATTCAGATCATGGACGGGCCAGCGGGTTCGGCAGCGGCCGGTAGCGGGCGTCGGCGCCGTCGGCGTTGGTCCAGCGCAGCAGCAGGTTCGTCTTGCCGGGCAGAGTGGGCGCGGTGAGCAGCCCGGCGATCTCGGGCAGGTCGTGCCGGGCGAGTTCCCGGCGTACTGCGGGCCAGGGGTCCAGCGCCGGGCGGCGTTCGGCCAGCGCGCCCGCCAGCTCCACGAGGTGGTTGACGACCAGGCAGTACACCAGCCGCTCCCAGCCCTCCGCCCGGGACACCTCCGACAGCAGCTTCACGCCCTCGGCGTCCCGGAACAGGGCCTGCACGGGCATGCCGTCGGTGTCGACGGCGATCAGCGTGTTCTGGAGGTGTGCTTCGAGTACGACGCCGTGGTCGGCGAAGGCCGCGAGGGCGGGCGGGACGACGGCGCGCAGGTAGGCCTCCCACCAGGCCGCCGGATCCGGTGCCGGGTCGAGGGGGCTGCCCTCGAAGCCCTCCACGAGTGCGGCGGCGAGCAGCGGGGTCGCTCCGGGCCGCAGACGGCCGTGGAAGCCGTCGCGGACCAGGACCGCGAGTTCCTCGAAGGCGAAGTCGGCGGTGCGGTAGCCGCGGTCGCCGAGCCAGGCGGCGGGGTCGTCGAGCGTGGCGAAGGCGGTGGCCGCGGCGGTGTCGGTGCGGCGGAGTTTCAGCAGGTCGTGGCGCCAGAGCCGACGGATGTCGTTGGTGATGCGGACGTCCAGGCTGAACTTGAGGAACAGGTCGTGCTCGGGCGCGTACAGCGTGCGGATCGCGGCCGTCGGCCAGGTGTCGAAGCCGGTCGTGCCCAGCCGCAGCAGCCGGCCGTCCGTGAACGCCTCCGTGAGCTCCCGGCCGACCAGGTCGAGCTGCCAGGGGTGTGCGGGCAGCAGCCGGTAGCCGGGCGGGGCCTCGCCGAGGGCGTCCAGGGCGGAGGTGTCACCCTCCTCCACGACCGCGTCCTCGCGCACGCCGAGCAGCGTCAGCGGGAAGCGGGCGTGTGCCTCGGGGGCGTACGGCAGCCAGGCCGCGACCGGGCCGCCGCCGCGCGCCTTGGGGGCCGGGTGGTAGGGATGGCCGGTGAGGAGGGACTGCTCGGAGCGCAGGTACGGGTCGTCGGGCGGCGTCGCACACGCGCGTGCCGTGAGCAACGCGGCCACCGCCTCCCGGCTGTCGATCATCTCGGTGGGCAGTTCGTGGTTGGACAGCCCGGTGTGGCGGCGCAGTTCGTCGGCGACGAGTTTGACGAGCTCGGTGTGCCCGACGCGCTCCCAGGCGCCGCCCACCCGCACCTCGGGCTCGGTGGGCCGCCGCAAGCCGAGCACCCGCAGCAGACGTCCCGTGCCGGACAGCCGGTACACGTGCCGGTCACCGGACGTCCCCTGGGGTGCGGCCACCTCGCGCAGCAGGCAGTTCAGCAGGGGTGCGACCGCATGGGCGTCGGCGCGTTCCGCGACGTCGGCGGCGGGTGGAGGGTTGAGGTGCACGCGATCCACTCGTTCTCTACGGTCCGTTCAGGCGGGAAGACGATCAGTATGTCTGTCGCCAGGTCTGTAGTCGGCGCCTGTCCCGACGCCCTACTCGTACCCGAGGAGCCCGCCCGTGCACCGTCTCCCCAGCGCAGCGGCCGAGGTCGCCGCCGAACTGGCCGATGTTCGCCCCGGACTCGCCTCGCGGTACCGGGCCGAGCTCCCGGGGGCCCGGGCGGCCGTGCTGACCCGGCTCTGGCGGGCCCTCGCGTACGAGCCGCTGCCCTGGGTCGAGGGGCGTGAGCGGGGACGGGAGGGCCTCACCCTGCGCCTTGCCGACGGGCGCCGGCTGCACGGCCCGCACGCCGACCCGTACGCCACCGCCGCCTACGTCACCGCCGTGCGCCTCGACCGGACGTCGTACGACGACCCGGCCCGGCTGCTGACCGGCCTCGCCGTGCCGCACGGCACGTCCTTCGCCGTCGAACTCGGCCACAGTGTCGCGTCGTTGGCGCTGTCCCGGGCCGGACAGGAGGGGCGCTCCGAGGAGTGGCCGGGGCACGACTGGGAGTGGGAGCAGCGGGTGGTCGACGGGCATCCGTACCATCCCAACTGCCGTTCCCGGCCCGGCTTCTCGGTCGCCGAGCAGCTGGCGTACGGGCCCGAGCACCGGCCGGTGGTGACGCTGGGGCTGGTGCCGACGCGGGCGGACGAGTGCCTGGTGACGGGTGAATGGCCGGAAAGCATGCGGGACGGGGAGCGGCTGCTGCTCCCGGTGCACCCGTGGCAGGCCGAGCATGTGCTCAAGCGCCCCTACGACCCCCACGGCGAAGGACTGGCCGCGCATCCGCTGATGTCGCTGCGCACGCTCGCCCTCCCCGCAGGACCGCACGTCAAGACCGCGCTGAGCGCCCGGCTGACGTCCTCGGTGCGGGACATCTCGGTGTACTCGATCGGTCTGTCGGCGACCCTGTCCGACTTCGCGGAGACACTGGCGGCACGGACGGACGGACTGCTGCACATGACCCGCACCCTGGGGGCCGCCACCGCCGACTCGCCGGACCTGGCGGCGGTGGTGCGGGAGTCGCCGCAGGAGTACGCGGGGCCCGGCGAGCGGGTCGTACCGGTGGCCGCGCTCGCCACCACCGAACTGCCCCGATCCCCCGAGTGGCTGGCCGAGTTCACGCGTCTCGCCCTCACCGTGGGGCTCCGGCTGCTGGAGCTGGGGGTCGCGCTGGAGGCGCACGGGCAGAACCTGCTCGTGGTGCTGTCGGCCGACGGCTCCCCGGTACGGCTGGTCTACCGCGACCTCGCCGACATCCGCGTCAGTCCGGCCCGGCTGACCCGGCACGGCATCCCGGTGCCGGAGCTGACCGGCCGGATCGTCACCGACGACGTACCGACGCTGCGCCGCAAGCTGTTCGGCTCGCTGGTGGCCGGCGCGCTGGCGGGTACGGCGGGCTCGGGTGCCGCGTTGCGCGGGGCGCTGGAGGCGGCCGTGCGGGAGCTGCCGGGGGCCGGGGATCCGGCCGCGCTGTGCCGGGAGCCGCTGCCCACGAAGGCGCTGTCGCTGATGCGGCTGTCGCCGGGGACGCCCGGGGACCAGTGGGCCGAGCTGCCCAATCCGCTGGTCACCGAGGTGTTCTGAGCCCGTTTTGGAGCGGGACACCTCGGATCAATAAGATCCGCCGATGATCACAAGAACACGGCTGGCGACCGGGGCCTGTGCCCTGCTCGCCGCGCTCGCGGCCGGGATGGCGTTCCCGGCCGGGGCGGTTGCCGACGAGACCAGTGCGACCGCGCCGAAGGTCGATCTCGTCCTCGATGTGAGCGGCTCGATGCGGGCCCGCGACATCGACGGCCAGTCGCGGATGGCCGCGGCGAAGCAGGCGTTCAACGAGGTGCTGGACGCCACGCCCGAGGAAGTGCAGCTGGGCATCCGAACGCTGGGCGCCAACTACCCGGGTGACGACCGCAAGACCGGCTGCAAGGACACCGCGCAGCTCTACCCGGTCGGTCCGCTGGACCGCACCGACGCGAAGGCGGCGGTGGCGACTCTGGCGCCCACCGGCTGGACGCCGATCGGTCCCGCGCTGCTCAAGGCGGCCGACGACCTGGACGGCGGCGAGGGCTCCAAGCGCATCGTGCTGATCAGCGACGGCGAGGACACCTGCGCACCGCTCGACCCGTGCGAGGTGGCCCGCGAGATCGCCGCCAAGGGCATCGGACTGACCATCGACACGCTCGGCCTGGTCCCGAACACCAAGCTGCGCCAGCAGCTCAGCTGTATCGCCGAGGCGACCGGCGGCACGTTCACCTCGGTCGAGCACACCGACGAACTCGCCGACAAGGTCAACCAGTTGGTGGACCGGGCGGCCGATCCGGTGGTCACGCCGGTCGCGACGACGGGCGCGGACCAGTGCGCGAAGGCGCCGACGCTGAAGTCCGGCCTGTACACCGACCGCGCGGAGTTCGGTCAGCAGCGCTGGTACCGCGTGGCCGTCGAGCCCGGCCAGGAGCTGCGCGCGTCGGTCAGCGTGGCGGCCGACCGGGCGGTGAACCCGTCGTACGGCGTGCTGCTGCGGGCCGAGACGGTCCACGGCCGGGAGATCGTGCGCGGCGAGGCGGCGGGCAACGGCCGTACGGACGTCATGTCGACCGGGTTGCGCTATCCGAAGGCGGAGCTCGACGACGAGGACGACGACAGCGCGACCACCTCGGCAGCCGAGACCGTGTGCCTGCAGGTCACCCACTCCTTCTCCGCGGGCTCCGGTGTGCAGACCACACCCGGGCTGCCGCTGGAGCTGACGGTCGACGTCGTGGACGGGCCGTCGCAGTCGAGCGACGTGGCCTCCTTCGGGCTCGGGCGCGGCTGGTGGCTGCTCGGCGCGCTGATCCTCGTCGGCTTCCTCGCCGGTGTCGTCTGGGGCTGGCTGTCGCGCTGGCGGGTCGCGGTCTGGAGGACCAACTGATGCGGATCACAAGTGTGTTGAGCGTCGCCCTGCTGGCGCTGGGGCTGGCCGCGGGTCCCGCGGCGGCCGACTCGTCGCCGTCCCCGAGCGCGTCCGAGGACGGAGGCGCGCCGACCCGGGCGGGCACCTCCTTCCGTACGGCGACCGAGATCGAGCAGGGGCAGACGGCCACCGCGAGCGCCTCCACGGGGGACTACCTGTACTGGTCGTTCCCGGCGGACGCCGGACAGCGCCCCACCGTGAAGGCGACGGTGAAGCTGCCCGACACGCATGCCGCCGAGACCTGGCAGATCGACGTGTACGACGGCCTGCGGCGCCGCCAGGCCTGCCAGTCCGGCGCCCAGACGCGCACCGCGGCTGCGGGCGCCGCGACCGCGGAGCTGACCTGCGTCCTGCGCACCGTCCGGGCCTGGTCGGAGCAGTGGGCGAACGACCCGCTGCCGGGCACGTACTACATCCGGCTGACGGCCGTGGACGTACCCACCACCGACCTCGGTCTGCCGGTGGGCACCTCCGTCCAGGTCGACTCGAAGGACATCGGCGGTTCGGCTGCGGTGGACGGTTCACTGGCGCAGCCCCTGGTGCCCGGCGTGGCCGTGAAGTCGCAGGAGGACGAGGAGAGTTCGTCGGAGTCGGCGGTGCTGTCCAGCATCGAGCCGGACGACGGCTGGGCCTCCGGCTGGTGGTCCGACCGCTGGGTGTGGACGGCGATCGGCGGCGTGCTGGCCGCGCTCGCGGGCATCGGCGGTTACGCACTGACCCGCGGGGCGGGTAGGCCGACCCGGGTGCCGCCGGGCGCCTGACGACTCGTCGAGCAGGCAGCCGGGGCCCGCCGTACAAGGACGTACGGCGGGCCTCGCGCAGCCTCAGACGTCGAGCAGAGCCTTGGCCAGGGCCCCGTCCCCGCTGACCTCGATACGGCCGTCCCGTACGGCGTCGGTCACGCTCGACTCCCCCCGTGCGACCGCCTCGCACGTCTCCGAGTCCAGGACCAGCCGCGCGTCGGGCTCCCCGGGAGCGGGCCCGTCGCCGTAGACCGGCCCGTCCTCGGCGCCGACGTACAGATGGAAGTCCCCTTCCTCCAGCCGGACTTCGACCAGCCCCTGCCCCTCCAGCGCCCGCAGCAGCGGCAGCGCGAACCAGTGCGCGCGCACCGCGTCGGTGGGCCGCCGCTCGCCGAGCTCGGCCTGCCCCCACTTCCCCAGCGCCTGGAGTACGGGCAGCAACTCCCGTCCGCGCGAGGTGAGTTCGTAGACGTACGCCGCACCGGGCGGCGGCAGCCTGCGGCGTGTGCCGATGCCGTCCCGCTCCATGTCCTTGAGCCGGGACGCGAGTACGTCCGTGCTGACGCCGGGCAGGTCGGCGTGCAGGTCGGTGTAGCGCCGCGGACCGGCGAGCAGCTCCCGGACGATCAGCAGGGTCCAGCGGTCGCCGACGAGGTCGAGCGCCCGGGCGGCGGAACAGTACTGGTCGTAGCTTCGGCGAGGTGACATGCGACGCAGTCTAGACACGTTGTTGGACTTTCCAAGCTCGAACTTGGTAAAACCAAGTGACACACGAAACCGGAGGGGCGAGCGCGCATGGAATTCCGGCAGTCGAACAAGCTGAGCGAGGTCTGCTACGAGATCCGCGGCCCGGTGATCGAGCACGCCGACGCACTGGAGAAGGCGGGCCACAGCGTGCTGCGCCTGAACACCGGCAACCCCGCGGTCTTCGGCTTCGAGGCGCCGGAGGAGATCCTCCAGGACATGATCCGGATGCTGCCCCAGGCGCACGGCTACACCGACTCGCGCGGCATCCTCTCCGCCCGCCGGGCCGTGGCCCAGCGCTACCAGACGCTCGGCCTGGAGGTCGGCGTCGACGACGTCTTCCTCGGCAACGGCGTGTCCGAGCTGGTCTCCATGGCCGTACAGGCCCTGGTCGAGGACGGCGACGAGATCCTCATCCCCGCCCCGGACTTCCCGCTGTGGACGGCCGTGACGACCCTCGCCGGCGGCAAGGCGGTCCACTACCTGTGCGACGAGCAGTCCGACTGGTACCCCGACCTGGACGACATGGCGTCGAAGATCACGGACCGCACCAAGGCCGTGGTCATCATCAACCCGAACAACCCCACCGGCGCGGTCTACCCCAAGGAGATCCTTGAGGGCATCCTCGACCTCGCCCGCCGGCACGGCCTGATGGTCTTCGCCGACGAGATCTACGACCAGATCCTGTACGACGACGCCGTGCACCACTCGGTCGCCACCCTCGCCCCCGATCTGGTGATCCTCACCTTCTGCGGCCTGTCGAAGACGTACCGGGTGGCGGGCTTCCGCTCCGGCTGGCTGGTGGTCACCGGCCCGAAGCAGCACGCGAAGAACTACCTGGAGGGCCTGACCATGCTGGCCTCCATGCGGCTGTGCGCCAACGCGCCCGCCCAGTACGCCATCCAGGCCGCGCTCGGCGGCCGCCAGTCGATCCGCGAGCTGACCACCCCGGGCGGCAGGCTGCGGGAGCAGCGCGACGTGGCCTGGGAGAAGCTCAACGAGATCCCCGGCGTCTCGTGCGTGAAGCCGAAGGGCGCGCTGTACGCCTTCCCGCGCCTCGACCCCAAGGTGCACAAGATCCACGACGACGAGAAGTTCGTCCTGGACCTGCTGCTGCGCGAGAAGATCCAGGTGGTCCAGGGCACCGGCTTCAACTGGCCGACCACCGATCACTTCCGCATCCTGACCCTGCCGTACGCGGAGGACCTGGAGGCGGCCATCGGGCGGATCGGGCGGTTCCTGAGCGGATATCGGCAGAGCTGACGACCCGGGAGCGGGTACCGGGGGGCGGGTACCCGGGAGCGGGTAGGACCCGTCCATGAGTACTCGCCCTCTGCTCCTCCTCGACGTCGACGGCCCCCTCAACCCCTTCCGCGCCCCGTTCCTCCGCCACCGCGGCTATGTCACGCGCCGGCTGCACCCGGCGAACTGGTCGGCGCGGCAGACGCCGGGGTCCCGCCGCCTGCGGCGTGGACTGCGGGTGCGCCTGCATCCGGGGCACGGGGAAAGGCTCCTGTCCCTGCCGTACGAGCTGGCGTGGGCCACCACCTGGCAGCACCAGGCCAACGAGATGATCGCGCCGGTGATCGGGCTGCCGGGTGATCTGCCGGTCATCGAGTGGCCCGAGCTGTTCGGGCGGGATCCCGAGGGGCTGTACTGGAAGACCCGGCATGTGGTGGCGTGGGCGGCTGGGCGGCCGTTCGTCTGGGTCGACGACATGATCACCGACCTCGACGCACGGCATGTCACGGCCCATCACGACGGGGCCGCGCTGCTGCTGCCGGTCGACGCGCGCAAGGGGCTGCGGGAGCGTGACTTCGCGGAGCTGGAGCGCTGGGCCCATAACGTATGAGACATGGCTGATCTCTATCTCGTCCGGCACGGTGAGACCGAGTGGTCACGGTCCGGGCGGCACACCGGGTGGACGGACGTTCCGCTGACCGACCACGGGCGGGCGGAGGCGCGGCGGCTGCTGCCGCTGATCCGCGCGCAACGGATCGGAGCCGCCTTCGTCAGCCCGTCGCAGCGCGCTCGGGAGACCGCCGAGCTGATCGGGCTGCACGACGCGCGGGTCGACGCGGATCTGCGGGAGTGGGACTACGGCGGGTACGAGGGGATCACGACCGTCGACATCCAGCGCGGGCGGCCGGGGTGGTTCCTGTTCACCGACGGGGTCGCGCCAGGGCCGCCCGACCATCCCGGGGAGACTCCGGAGCAGGTCGGTGAGCGCGCCGACCGGATGCTGGCCAAGGTGGACGCGGCGGTCGCCGACCGCGAGGAGTCCGTGGTGCTAGTGGCGCACGGGCACTTCCTGCGGGTGCTCACGGCCCGGCGGCTCGGACTGCCGGCCTCGCAGGGGGCGTTGTTCCAGCTGGCGACGGGGACGGTGTGCCGACTGGGCACGGAGCATGGGCGGCCCGTGATCGCCGGGTGGAATGTCAGACCCGGGTCGTAGCCTTCCCAGGAGATGGGGCCGGTGCTTGCGGGGGCGCCGGGGAGCGCGCCAGTGCCCGAGCCCGGGGAGGAGCATGCCGTGACCAGAGCACCGACCGCGGCCCAGCGGCGTGTCATCGACGCCGCCGATCCCGTCACCGGGCGGCTCAGGGGTACGGAGGCGCAGCTGGCGGCGCTGGTGAAGCGAGGGCTGGCCTTCCGGCACCCGCGACCGCCGCATGATCACTTTCTGACGCCGGCCGGTCATCGCATACGGGAGTCGGAGCCGACCGCGCCTGCGGAAGCCCCGGCACCCGCGGCCGGCGGTGTGTTCGCCGCGCGGATCGGCGGTGAGGAGGACGCCCCGGGCACGGGCCCGGCCCGGCTGCGCGAGGTGCGCGGCGCCTGGCAGGGGCTGCTGGAGCTGCGCCGGATGACTAATCCGGACGGGGCGATGGACCGGCCGTGCGGATGGGAACGTACGCATCTGGTGCAGGCCGCCGCCCTCGCGCTGGAGGCCGCCGGGCACCCGCCGGCCGAGCGGGACTCCGGCGAGGGGTACCGGGTGCGGGCGACCGCACAGCCGGAGGCGGTCGCGGTGCGCGATCCCGACGGCGCGCGGCTGCGGGCCTGCGCGGCCACACTGGAGGAGGCGGGCTGGCAGGTCGGCGAACACACCGAGCCTCGTACGAGAGCGCGCTATCTGCTGGCATCCCCGCGCCGGGCGTGACGGGCATGATGAGCGTGCCAAGATCGGTGCGCTGGGCATCGAATGTGAGAAGGGGAAGCAGTGAGCGAGCCGTTTTCCGTCCGGGTCACCGTCCGCGGCTACGAGACGGATGTGCAGGGGCACGTCAATCAGAGCGTGTACATCAACTATGCGGAGCACGCTCGCTGGTCGCTGCTCCGGGCCGCGGGCATCACGCAGGCCGGCCTCATGGGCAAGGGGGTGGGTCCGGTCGCCCTGGAGACGACCGTCCGCTACAAGCGGGAGCTTCTCGCCGGTGACGAGATCGATGTGACGTGCGCCTTCGAGTGGTCGGGCGGCAAGACCTTCCGTATCCAGCAGCTCATCCGCAAGGCGGACGGCACGGTGGCGGCCGAGCTCACCGCCGTCGGTGGCCTGTTGGACCTCAAGGAGCGCCGGATGGTGGCCAATCCGGACCAGTACTTCAAGGAACTGGCCACGGATCCGAGCCTGTTCGGGTTCTGAGCCACACCTGCTCCGGCCGAGGCGGCGGGTGGTGGGCGGTGGGCCGCGGCCCGCTGACGTGCCCGTGCCCGTCGCCTCGCCGGACCGGTCACTCCCCGGTGAACGCCGCCTCGTGGTCCAGCGCCCACTGCCGGTAGCTGCGCGCCGGGCGCCCCAGTACCTGGGGCACGTCCTCGGTGACCACGGCGTTGCCGCCCTCCTCGATGAAGCGGGCGCTCGCCATGAGGCTGTCCGCGTAGGCGGCGCCGAGGCCCGCGCCGAGGAGTTGTTCGCGGCGCTGCTCCGGGGTCAGTCGGAGGAGCTCCACCGGGCGGCCGAGGATCTCACCGAGGACCACGGCCTGGTCGCCGGCGCTGATCGCCTCGGGGCCGGTCAGGGTGTAGGTGTGCCCCGCGTGGCGTGGGTCGAGCAGCGCGTTCACGGCGACCTCGGACACGTCCCGCGGGTCGACCACGCCCTGCCTGCCGTCGCTCATCGGATTGGCGGCCGGAGTGCCCTCGCGGACGGCCTCGGCCCAGGCGAGGGTGTTGGAGGCGAAGGAGGAGGGGCGCAGCACGGTCCACTCCAGGCCGCTCGCCCTGGCCGCCTCCTCACCGGGCAGGTGCCAGGTGCCGAACCCGGGCAGCCGGGCGTCACCGGTGCCGATCGAGGAGAGCTTCACGATCCGCCGTACCCCCGCCGACCGCGCCGCCTCGACCAGACCTCGGTCGTGCTCGGCGTCGTCCGGGCCGAACACGCCGACCAGGAAGGCGGCTTCGGCGCCCGCCATCGCCGCCTCGACCGAGGCGCGGTCGCGGTGATGCCCGGGTGCGGTCTCGACACCGGAAGGCACCCGGGCCGCCGCCGGGTCCCGGGTCAGGGCCCGCACCTTCTCGCCGCGCGCCGCGAGCTGTCGTACCACTTCACTGCCGATGGTGCCGGTGGCACCCGTCACGAGGATCATGTCCACCACGGTGGGTGACGTGCGGCCCCGGACTCTTGGAAATTCCGGCACGGTTCACGGGCCCGGACGGCCGTGTTCCGCGCATACGGTGGAGGGGTGACGAACACCATGTCCCGGCAGGTCCTGCCCACGCCCGAGGCGCTGCGCCCCTGGGTCGCGGGCATCGGGTCCGTGTCGGCGGGCGGCGACCCGGCGAAACCGTACGTCCAGCTCCCGGACACCGCCACGAAGGTGGTCTTCCGGGTCGACGAGGACGGCCGCGGCAGCACTCTGGTCCTCGGCCCGCGCACCCGCGCCTCGTACCACCGGGGCAAACGGTTCTCGTCCTGTCTTGAGATGCGGCTGGCACCGGGTACCGCCCGCCCCCTGCTCGGTGTCCCGGCGGTCGATCTCGTGGGCCACGCGGTACCCCTGGACGAACTGCCCGGCGCCGTCGCACGCCAACTGGCCCGCGAACTGCGGCACATCGCGCCGGAGCAGGTGGTGCCGCATCTCACGGAAACGCTCCCGGACCGGCTGTCCGCCGTCGCCGACCGTTCCCGCACCGCCCTGCTGCGCGCCGGCGCCGACGCGCTGTCCCCGCGGACCGGCCACGCCCCCGGGCAGGTGCGGGACGTGGCACGCGAACTCGCCGTCAGCGAGCGGCAGTTGCGCAATCTGTTCGCCGAGGGGGTCGGCCTCTCCCCCAAGCACTACGCCCGTATCGACCGGGTGCACTCGGTGCTGGACCGGGCCGACGACGTGCCCTGGGCACAGCTCGCCGTCGCCTCCGGCTACTACGACCAGGCGCACATGACGTCCGACTTCCGCACCCTGATGGGCGTGCCGCCCCGCTCGTACTTCAGCGGCCGCCTTCCCGAAGCCCAGCCGTGCCGGCTCGCCGCCCGCCGTTGACGTAGGGCGGCAGGGTCTAGGCCGCCTTCCGCCAGATCGTCATGTCCAGTTGCAGGAAGGCGAGTTCCGGCAGTGCGGTGGACTTCGTCTGGAGCACGAGCAGCCCGATGTCGCCGGAGGAGTGCCTGACGCAGATCTGGCTGCCGTTCGCCGCCGCGGCCAGGGGCCAGCGGCGGCTCTTGGCGCCGGCGAGCAGGAGACGGCACTCGTCCAGGGAGGCCCCCGACGCGCCGAACAGCTGGACGAACACGCTGGTGTCGCTCTCCAGCGCGCAGCCGGCGTCCTTGCAGTCGAAGCGGATGTCCCCCTTGCGGTCCTCGCGCTGGACCGGCTCCTTGAAGCTCAGCGAGCTCTTCGCGTCCAGCCGCTGGAGGGGGTAGGGGACGGCCGTCGGCGTCTGGGGCGCGGTCGGGGAGGGCTGTGCCGCATCCGGCGCGCCGTCGCCCGCCTCCGATCCGTGCCCGGACGCCGACGGCGACGCCGTTGACGACCCGGGCGTCGACGGCCCTTCGGACTCCTGCGGACCGGGCGTCGACGGTGCGCCCGCGGCCCAGTCGCGGAACCTCTCCCCCGCGTCCGCGACCATCCATGCGAAGCCCGTCAGCACCAACGCCCCCGCCGTCACGGCCGCGGCCGTGATCAGTGCGGTACGCCGTCTTCGGGTCCGGCGCGCGTCCGGCACCGTCGACTGCGGCTGCGGTCCCGTGACGACCAGCGGCCCCGGGTGCAGCATCCGGGTGGGGTCGGGAACCGGCGCCGGAACGGGGGACGGAACCGTCACCTCCGGCCCCGTGACCTCCTGCCACACGGTCGGTCCCGCGCCCTCGTCGGCGTCCGCGCCCAGCTGCTCCCGGCACCACTCGACGACTTCCGCCAAGGTGGCCCGCTCCCCCGGATCGGCGGCCAGGCACCGGGCGATCAGCGGACGGAGCCGCTCGGGCAGCGGGGACAGATCGGGTTGCTGGTGCACGATCCGGTAGAGCACGGTGGCCGCGGGGCCGTCCCCGTACAGCGGTCGGCCCAGTGCCGCGAACGCCGCCGTCTGGCCGAGCGCGAACACGTCGGTCGCCTGCGTGACCTCGTCCGCGGTCGCCTGCTCGGGGGCCATGAACTGCGGCGTGCCGACGGCGAAGCCCGTGGCCGTGTGCGACGTGGCGTCCGCGGCCAGCGAGATCCCGAAGTCGATCACCCGCGGCCCGTCGGCGGCCAGCAGCACGTTCGACGGCTTCAGGTCCCGGTGCACGATGCCCGCACCGTGGATGGCCTGCAGCGCCTCCGCCACCCCGGCCATCAGCCACAGCACCGCGGGCACGGGCAGCGGTCCGCGCCTCCCCACGGCGTCCGCGAGGGAGGGCCCGGGCACGTACAGCGTGGCCAGCCACGGCGGTACGCCGTCCGCGTCGGCGTCGATCAGCTCCGCGGTGTACGCGCCCCGGACCCGCCGGGCCGCCTCCACCTCCCGGCGGAACCTCCGCCTGAAGTCCGGGTCGTCGGCCAGCTCCGGCCGCACGACCTTGATCGCCACCGGTCGGCCGCCCTGCGTGTGCGACAGATAGACCCGGCCCATGCCACCCGCGCCCAGCCGGGCGGCGAGGCGATAGCCGGCCACCATGGGCGGATCGTCCGCCTGGAGTGGCTGGAACACCTCGGTAGCGCTGCTCATCGGCCCGCTTCCCCCGCTCATCCCCTGTATCCCCTCAGTCCCCTGAGTCCCCTGGAACTCCGGTCAACCTTGAGTTGACCGAGGCAGAAGCCTAAGCGGAATTCGGATGCGGGAAGCCCCGGTCACCTGGGAAGCTCCGACTTCATGGCCGCACGACGCATCAAACCGAGTCTCTACATCTCCGTCGACATCGAGGCCGACGGCCCGATCCCGGGCCCGTACTCCATGCTGAGCCTGGGCGCGGCGGTCGCCGGAGTGCAGGACGGGGACGGTTTCAGGGCGGTCGACCCCGAGGAGCACACCTTCTATCGCGAACTGCGCCCGATCAGCGAGGAGTTCGTGCCGGAGGCGCTGGCCGTGAGCGGCCTGGACCGGGAGCGCCTCGCGAGGGAGGGGCGTGAACCCGCCGTCGCACTCGCCGAGTTCACCGGCTGGGTCCGTGCGGTGAGCGCGGGCTCCCAGCCGGTGATGTGCGGCTATCCCGCGTCGTACGACTGGACGTTCCTGTACTGGTACCTGCTCCGGTTCACCGGAGCGAGCCCCTTCGGCCACTCGGGCTGCCTCGACATGAAGACCCTGTACGCCACGAAGGCGGGCCTGCCCCTGCGTGCGGTGGCCAAGGGCACGATGCCGCGCGAGCTGCTGTCGAGGCGCCGTCACACGCACCATGCGCTGGACGACGCCGTCGAGCAGGCCGAGCTGTTCGCCAACCTCATGGCGTGGCCGGGGCCCGGGTCGCCCCGGTGATCTCCTCCCCCGCCTCCATGGGGTGGGTCACGTCGTGCGCGTCCCCTCCCTTGCCGAGGTGGTTGAAGACCAGGTTGAGCGCCACCGCCGCCACGCACCCCGTCGAGATGCCCGAGTCGAGCACGATCCGCACCGTCTCCGGGAAGGCGTGGTAGAACTCCGGCGCCGTGATGGGGACGATGCCGACGGCCAGTGAGACGGCGACGATCAGGACGTTGTTGTCCTTGTCCAGGCCGGCCCGGACCAGGGTCTGGATGCCGCTGGCGGCCACCGACCCGAAGAGGACCACGCCCGCGCCGCCCAGGACCGGGCGGGGTACGACCGCGATGAGCGACGCCGCCATCGGGCACAGGCCCATCAGCACCAGGAAGCCACCGCCCACGGCGACGACGTACCGGCTGCGGATCTTCGTCATTGCCACGAGGCCGATGTTCTGGGCGAAGGCGCTGCACATGAAGCCGTTGAAGAAGGGGCTGATCGCGGAGCCGAGGGTGTCGGCGCGCAGGCCCGCCGCGATGGTCTTCTCGTCGGCCGGGCGCTCGACGATCTCACCCAGCGCCAGCATGTCGGCGGTCGATTCGGTCATCGACACCACCATCACCACGCACAGCGAGACGATCGCGGCGAGCTGGAACTGCGGGGCGCCGAAGTGGAACGGGGTCGGGAAGCCGATGACGTCCGCGTCCGCCACCGGCCCGAAGTCCGTGACGCCGAACGGGATCGCGATGAGCGTGCCGATCACCAGGCCCAGCAGCACCGCGATCTGTTTCACGAAGCCTCGGGTGAAGCGGCGCAGGAGCAGCACGATCAGCAGGGTCCCGGCGGCCAGCCCCAGGTTCGTCGCCGAGCCGTAGTCGTGCGCCGCGGGGTTGGGGCCCTGGGCCCAGCCGAAGGCCACGGGGAGCAGGGAGATGCCGATCAGGGTGATGACCGTGCCGGTCACGACCGGTGGAAAGAAGCGGACCGCCTTGCTGAAGAACGGGGCGGCCAGAAAGCCCAGGAGGCCGGCGACGATGACCGCGCCGAAGATGATCGGCAGGGCGTCGGACTTGTCCTCGGTGGACGCGACGACCGCGGTCATGGGGGCGACACCGGCGAAGGTGACGCCGTTGACGAACGGCAGGCGGGCGCCGATCTTCCAGATGCCGAGGGTTTGGAGGAAGGTGGCCAGGCCCGCGGTGAAGAGGCAGGCGCCGGTGAGGAAGGTCAGGTCGGTGGCGGAGAGGCCGATGGCCGCCCCGACTATCAGGGGTGGGGCGACGACTCCCGCGTACATGGCGGCCACGTGCTGCAGGCCGGTGGTCGCCATTTTCAGGGCGGGGAGTTTCTCGTCTACGGGGTGGGCTGACACTGCGGCTCTCCTCCGGTCGGTTGAACGCGTCGGCTCTGACGCGGGTTCAGGGAGGTGGTGCGCGGTCGTGCGGGACCGGTGGGGGGTGGGGGGGACGGGGACCGTTCCGGGGGGGGGGGGGGGCGCCCCCCCCCCGGCCCCCCCCGCCCCCCACCCCCCC